>CAVPPQ010000027.1:0-280720 GCA_963707395.1 uncultured Chloroflexia bacterium | reverse complement strand
AACCCTCCGGCGCGTCAAAGACCGGCGAGGCGAGGCGTGCCGTCCAGGCGCCCAGCGGACCCTCGACGCGCAGCTCCGCCCGGCACATGCGCACCGGGTCGCCCCCGGCCAGCGTGCTGTGGTCCACCAGGGCACCGCCGCCTTCCGTCAGCTGGAAGACCTGCTCCGCGCTGCCGCTGCCGCCCCAGCGGAAGCGGGCGGTCAATCCGCCGGGATAGGCGACCGTGGCGCGCTGGACCTCGCTCACGGCCCAGGCTCGCCAGGCACGGCCGGCTCGGCGCAGGGCGCCACGAGGGCGTCGGAGAGCAGGGCCAGCGTCCGCGGCGAGACGGGGAACACGGCGTTCGCGGTGCCGGCCGCAGCCCAGACCTCCGGGTAGCCGTCCAGGCCCGGGTCCATGACGACCTGGATGTGCTGCCGATGGCCGAAGGGCGGGATGCCTCCGATGCTGAAGCCGGTGGCGTCGGCGGCCTCGCGGGCTGTGGCTCGGCGCACCCGCGTCTTGGCCGTCGCGGCGGCCAGTCGGGCGATGTCGACCCGATCGGTGCCCCGCACGAGCGCGATGATGGGCTCCAGGCCGGCGTCATCACGGGCCAGGTCCACGGGCGCCACGAAGACCAGCGACTTGACGATCTGACCCAGCTCCACGCCGATGGCGTCCGCCGCTTCCTGGGCCGTGTGGGTGGATCCGTCGAAGACGACGATGTCGATCGAGACGCCACGCCTGGCGGCAGCTTCACGGACGCGCTGGTGGGCGGGGTGCGCGGACTCGGGCACGGGGCGAGTCTATCAAAGGGCCCCCCGGCTCCCGGGGAGCGATGCCTCCCGGGGTGTAGCATTCGCGCACAACCACACATGGGACAGGGGAGCGCCCACGCGGCGCTGAGAGTGCGGCTCAGACCGCAGACCCTCGGAACCTGATCCGGTTCGTACCGGCGAAGGGAGTCATCGGCGCAGCCTCCGTCCCACTCCAGACGGAGGCTTCGACGTCCATGGCCGACCCTGCCCACGTTCTCGTCGTTGCCGACGGCGAGGTCGACGCCGCGACCCTGGTGCGCCTGGCGGCCGCGCCGGGCGGGCGACCCATGATCGTCGCCGCCGACGGTGGCGCGGCGCGCTGCCTCGCGGCGGGTGTGCGTCCCGACATCGTGGTCGGCGACTTCGACTCGCTGGCGACGGACGCTCGGGCGCGCCTCCGGGAGATGGGCGTGGAAATGCGCACCGCCTCCGCGGACAAGGACGAAAGCGACACGGAGCTCTGCCTGCTGCTGGCCCTGGAGCACGCGCCGGCGCGCATCACGCTCCTCGGGGCGCTCGGCATCGTGCGCCCGGAGCACTCCGTCGCCAATCTCCTGCTGCTGGCCGACCCGCGCTTCGACGGCGTGGAGCTGGCCTTGGAGGGTCATGGCTCGCGCACCTGGCGCGTGGGCACGACCGATGGGCCGGGGGAGGCCCGGATCGCGGGTTCGCCGGGCGACTACGTGTCGCTCTTCGCGCTCGATCCGTTGGTCGAGGGCATCGATACCGGGGGCCTGCGCTTCGCCCTGCGTGACGCGACGTTGCCCCTGGGTCGCACGCTGGGTCTCTCCAATGAGCTCACGGCTCCGGAGGGTCGCGTCACGAGCCGGCGCGGCCGGCTCCTGGTCGTGCACACCGGCCGGTCGGTCGAAGGCGGGCCGCGTCCCGGGATGAAGGAGGCCTGACATGGCGCATCGGTGTACGTGCCGAGGGCTCGGACGGGCGGCGGCGACCGTGGTGGTGGCCCTGGCGCTGCTGGGGGCTGCGCTGCCGGCCACAGCGCAGCCGGAGACGCTGACGCTCATGACGCACGACTCGTTCTATCTGCCGGACGCCGTCATCGAGGCCTTCGAGGCCGAGCACGGCGTGCGGCTGGAGGTGCTGCCCGCGGGCGACGCCGGCGCCATGGTCAACCAGGCCATCCTGACGGCGGACCGGCCCCTGGCCGACGTCCTCTACGGCATCGACAACACCTTCCTCTCGCGGGCCCTCTGCGGCCGGCATCTTCGAGCCCTACGAGTCGCCCGCACTGGAGGCCGTGCCGCCGGACCTTCGACTCGACCCGGAGCACCGTGTCACACCCGTCGACACGGCCGATGTCTGCCTCAACATCGACCGCGAGGCCTTCGCGGATGGCGCCCTGCCGGTCCCCGAGACGCTCGACGACCTGCTCGACCCGGCCCTGGCCGGCATGTTGGTGGTGGAGGACCCGGCGACGTCCTCGCCCGGGCTGGCCTTCCTGCTGGCCACCATCGCTGCCTTCGGCGAGGACCCCGGGTCCGGCTGGCAGGCCTTCTGGGCGGGCCTTCGAGACAACGACGTGCAGGTGGCGTCGGGTTGGGAGGAGGCCTACTACGGCGCCTTCTCCGGCGGCTCCGGCGAGGGCGAGCGACCCATCGTCGTGTCCTACGCCTCGAGCCCGGCGGCCGAGGTCATCTTCGGTCCCGACCCGGAAGCCGCCGAGTCGCCCACGGCGGCACTGCACGACGGCTGCTTCCGCCAGGTGGAGTTCGCGGGCATCCTGCGCGGCACCGACCAGCCAGAGCTGGCCGCCGCGCTCATCGATCACCTGCTGGCACCCGAGACGCAGGCCGAGCTGCCGCTGGCCATGTTCGTGTACCCGGCCCGCTCGGACGTGGCCCTGCCCGAGGTGTTCACCCGGCATGCCCTCCGCCCCACGGCGCCGCTCAGCCTGGGACCGGAGGCCATCGCCGCCGGTCGCGAGGACTGGATCCGCCAGTGGACGGACATCGTGCTGCGGTGACGGGTCGACGGGCCCTGCTGCTGGCGGCTCCGCCACTGGCCTTCGTGGGCCTCTTCTTCCTGTGGCCGGTGGCCAACATCCTGGCCCTCGGCGTGGCGCCGGACGGCGTGCCCGCGCTGGGCGGCATCGTTGACGCCTGGCGGCAGCCATACGTCGTCGACGTCGTGCTCTTCACGCTCGGCCTGGCGACCGTCTCCACGTCCCTGACGGTGCTCCTGGGGCTGCCCGTGGCCTGGGTCTTCGCCCACTTCGACTTCCCGGGCCGACGCGTGGCCAGGGCCCTCACCGTCGTACCCTTCGTGCTGCCCACGGTCGTCGTCGGGGCGGCCTTCCTGGCCCTGCTCGGCCCGCGCAACCCACTCGCTGCCCTGGCCACGGCGCTCCTGGGGCCGGACGTGCCCCAGGTCCGCCTTGACGGCTCGGCTGCCGCCATCGTCATCGCTCACGTCTTCTACAACGTGGCTGTCATCGTGCGCCTGGTGGGCGGGACCTGGGAGCACCTCGACGCGCGGACCGAGGAAGCGGCCCGCATCCTGGGCGCCTCGCCGTGGCGCACCTTCCGAGAGGTCACCTGGCCCCTCCTGCGGCCGGCTGTCCTCTCCGCGGCTTCCATCGTCTTCCTGTTCACGGTCACCTCCTTTGGCGTCGTCCTGCTCCTGGGCGGCCCGCGGGACACGACGCTGGAGGTCGAGATCTACCGCCAGACGGCCATCCTGCTGGACCTGCCCACGGCTGCGGCGCTGACCATCCTCCAGTTGCTCGGCGTGGTGGTCCTGCTCTTGGCCAGCGCCGGGGCGCAGGAGCGGCTTTCGGTGCAGCGGCGTACGGGTGCCCCCCAGGACCTGCGACGTCCGCGCCCAGGCCGCGAGCGGCTCGTGGTGGGTGCCATCCTGGCGGCCGCGGCGCTCATCATGCTGGTGCCCCTCCTGGTCCTCGTCGAGCGCGCCCTGGCCGGCCCGGAGGGCTACAGCCTGGGTGCCTTCGAGGCCCTGCTTCGCGAGGACCGGCGCACTCGCCTGCCCGTGGCGCCCATCGCCGCGGTCGTCGACTCGCTGCTCTTCGCCGTCCTCACCACGCTGCTGGCAGGCGGCCTCGGGCTGTTGGCAGCCGTGGTCGTCGGCTACCGGCGGGGCTGGCTGTCGCGGTCCATGGACGCCCTGCTCATGCTGCCCCTGGGCACCTCGGCCGTCATCGTCGGCTTCGGCTTCCTGGTGGCGCTGGACACGCCGCCCATCGACCTGCGCACGTCCATCCTGCTCATCCCCATCGCCCACTCGCTCATCGCCCTGCCCTTCGTCATGCGCGCCGTCGTGCCCGCCATCCGGGCCATCGATGACCACCTGCGGGAGGCCGCGGCGGTGCTCGGCGCCTCACCCTCCCGCAGCTGGCGCGAGGTCGACGGGCCCATCCTGGCGCGGGCCGCGCTGGTGGGGGCGGGCTTCGCCTTCGCCATCTCGCTGGGCGAGTTCGGGGCGACGCTCTTCATCGCCAGGCCGGACACGCTCACCATCCCGGTCGCCATCTTCCGGCTGCTGGGCCAGCCGGGGGCCGCCAACTTCGGCACGGCCATGGCCCTCGCGACCGTGCTCATGATCGTCTCCGCGGGCGCCATGCTGCTCATCGAGCGGCTGCGCGGTCACGGACCACAGCCCTTCTGAGCGGGCCGTGCTGACCATCCGCGGGCTGGTGGTGGCCTACCAGGGCGAGGACATCCTGCGCGGCATCGACCTCGAGGTGCCGGCCGGCCAGCTGCTCTGCGTGCTGGGCCCCAGCGGCGGCGGCAAGTCCACCCTCCTGCGGGCCATCGCCGGCCTGGAGGAGCCGCGCGCTGGCAGCATCCGCCTGGAGGGGCGGGACCTGGCTGGGGTCCCTGCGCACGAGCGGGGCGTCGGCCTCATGTTCCAGGACTACGCGCTCTTCCCGCACCGCGACGTCGGCCAGAACGTCGCCTTCGGGCTTCGCATGCGCGGTGTGCGACCCGACGACGCTCGCGCGCGCGTCGCCGAACTGCTCACCCTCGTCGGGATGCCCGGATCGGAGCGGCAGCCGGTCGATCAGCTCTCAGGCGGGGAGCAGCAGCGCGTCGCCCTGGCCCGCGCCTTGGCGCCCCGCCCGCGCCTGCTCATGCTCGACGAGCCCATGGGCTCGCTGGACCGCTCGCTGCGCGAGCGGCTGCCGGAGGAGCTGCGCGCCATCTTCACGCGCCTGGGCCTGACCACGATCTACGTGACCCATGACCAGGACGAGGCCCTCTCGGTGGCGGACCGCGTCATCATCCTGGACGCCGGCACCCTCGTCGCGGATGGCACGCCCGAGCAGCTCTGGCTGGCGCCGCCGACGGCCTGGGTGGCCCGCTTCCTGGGCTTCCGCAACGTCGCCCCCGGGCGCTGGGCCGCCGGTCGCCTGGAGACTCCCTGGGGAGCGCTGCCGGCCGATGCGGTCGACGCCTCGGGCCGGCCGGGCGACCCCGTCGATGGCGAGGTGACCGTCGTGCTGCGAGCGGCCGGTCTCGTGGCCACGGGGGAGGGTCCCATCCAGGGCCACATCAGCAGCCGCCGCTTCGGGGGCGACCACGTCCTCTACACGGTGGCGGTGGCCGACGCGCCGCCGCTCCTCGTGGAGGCGCGGGGCGGCGAGTGGCCGGCCGTCGGCCAGGTGGTGAGTCTCCGCCCGCTGGCGGGGGGCGTGCAGGTCATCCGTGCCGCGGACGACGCGCGTCGGTGACCCGCCTCAGCCCGTCGCGGCAGGTGGGAGGTACCCTTCGAGCATGAGCGACACGCCCGTCCCACTCCCTGCCGTCGGCGACCCGGCGCCGGCGTTGGCTCTCCCGGACGACAGCGGTGCGATCGTCGACCTGGCCGGCCAGCGCGGTCGATGGGTCGTCATCTTCTTCTACCCGACGGACTTCACGCCCGGCTGCACGACCGAGGTTTGCGGCTTCCGCGACCGCGGCGCGGCCTTCCGTGAGCTCGGTGCCGTCGTCTGGGGCGTCAGCATCCTGGACAGCGCCTCCAAGGCCCGCTTCAGGCAGAAGCACGGACTCGACTATCCGCTGCTGGCCGACGAGGATCATGCCGTGGCGGAGCGCTATGGCGTCTGGGTGGCCAAGCAGAGAGACGGCAAGACGTCCATGGGGATCGCGCGCACCACGTTCCTGGTCGATCCCGAGGGTCGCATCGCGCAGGTCTGGCCGAAGGTCAGCGTGGATGGCCACGCAGCCGAGGTGTTGGAGGCCCTGCGCGCGGCGATGACGGTCCACTGAACCCATGTGCAGGGGCCGACCGGGCGGCACTCACAACGTAAGACGTCGCTCGTGGGGGGAGACGAGCGACGTCTATGCAAGGAGAGTATCGCCTTGTGGCAGGAAATCAAGTATCAAATTGGTTAAAGTTTTGACCGACACCCACCGATCGTGAGGCAGCGTGGCCCGATGAGCACCCAGGAACTCCTGCACACCGACCGGCCCGAGCGACTCCTGGTCATCACCGCCCATCCAGACGATGCCGACTTCGGCGTGGCCGGCAGCGTCGCGAGGTGGGTTCGCGAGGGGACCGTGGCGCACCTCGTCTGCTGCACGAGCGGCGATGCCGGTGCCGACGATGCGGACACCGATCCGCTCGAACTGGCCCGCATCCGCGAGACCGAGCAGCGGGCAGCGGCAGAGATCGTGGGCTACGCGGGCGTCACGTTCCTCCATCAACCGGACGGCGCCCTGGCCAACGACCTGGCGCTGCGAGAGCAGCTCGTGCGCGTCATCCGCACCTTCCGGCCGGACGCCGTGGCCGCGCCCGACCCGCGAGTCATCGTCGATGAGCGCGGGTTCGTCCAGCATGTCGACCATCGGGCGGCCGCGGCGGCCGCGGTCGATGCCGTCTACCCGGCAGCCCGCAACGCCATGGCCTTCCCGCACCTGGTCAAGGCGGAGGGCCTCGCTCCCCACGCCGTCGGACGCCTGTACCTCTTCTGGCCGGAGCGGCCGGGCGCGTACGTGGACATCAGCGACACGCTGGCCGTCAAGCTGGCGGCGCTGCACGCCCACGCCAGCCAGCATCGCCAGCCGGACCGGCTCGATGAGCGCATCCAGGGCTGGGCGGCGACGACCGGCGCGGCAGCGGGCCTGGCGGCTGCGGAGGCCTTCAGCATCGTCGACCTCAGGTAGCGATCAGCCGGGCAGGGTCCCCAGCGAGCGGCGAGGGCTGAGCAGGACCGGGCGCACGAGGCCCCAGGCATCCCAGAGCGGCGCCAGCTTCGCGGCGCGCATCTCCAGCGCCGGCACGAGCTGATCCATGGCCAGGTTCGGCGCGGACGCAGCCAGGAACGATCGGGCATCCACGCCGATGGACGCCGGCAGCGCCCGCAGCTCCTCCGAGCTCGGCACGCCACGCACGCGTCGAGCGTCGAGGCCGGCGTAGGCGAGGGCCATCGCCAGGTCGGTCGGTGTCGGGACGCGTCCGGCGTGCCACCCTTCCGCCGGCTCGAAGCGGAAGCCCAGCCGGGCCAGGGCCGCCAACACGTCCCGCGCCTCATTGACCGCGAGGTGCGACCAGAAGTGATGCGCCGCGTCGAAGAGCAGGTAGCCCGCCTGGCTGGCTGCTGATTCGACGGCATCCACGAACTCCTGGAGCTGCACCCGGATGGCGGCGGGACTGACCCGGCCATGCTCGGCGATGACCGTGGCTGCCAGCTCCAGGGCACGCCGGTCGCCGCAGACCATGGCTTCGACGACGAGTGGCTCGCCGTGGGGGATCGGGCTGATGCTGCCGAGCGAGCCGCCGCCGGCCATCGCTTCCCAGGGCGCCGGAGCCCCTGCCGTGGCGGGCCCGGCTGCCCCGCCCCCGGTCGGGGAGGGGGGAGTCGCCACGTGACCAGGATCGGCGGGTGCCAGGAGGCGCTCTTCGCAGGCCGCCAGGCGGACGCGTGCGTCCAGGCAGGCCGATTCGGCTGACTCAGCCCGGATCCGTGCCGCCTGTTCGATGCGATCCGCTTCTCGGGCAGCGCGCTCCAGGGACGTGGCCTGGGCGCGGACCCGGGCCAGGGTCCTCGCGGCCAGGCGCGAGCCGCGGTTGACGCGGTCGAGCGCATGTGCCCAGGTCGCCGCCGCCTCGCGCAGCTCGGCCTCGGACGTGGCGCGCCCTCGCGCGGCTTGGTAGGCCTCGCGGGCCGTGTCCTTCTGCGCGCGACCGGGCCCCGGGTCGGCCGCGGCCTCGGCCGTGGCCACGGCGTGCTCCGCCGCCACCAGGTCGCGCCGGAGCAGGCGAGTCCGCTCGGTGGCCAAGGCGTGATCCTGGGCCGCGGCGCGCGCCTCGTCGCAGCGGGCCACGGCGGCATGGCGCAGCTCGACGCAGGTGTCAGCGCCCTGGCCCAGCGGCCCTGGCTCCGGTGCAGGCATGCGCCGAGGGTAGGCAGGCCCGCGGGCACCGGTCAACGGCACGATGGTCCCGGATGGGCCGTTGTCGGACGCCCGCCGTTGGCTTCCCCCGTACCGTCGGGCCGGCGCACCCGAGATCGCCCGGACGAGCCCGCTCCACCGATGGTAGATTCGCCGCCACCCGGGCCATCCGGCCGACCGTCCACACAAGCCCCCGTGCAGGAGAGTCGATCCAGCGTGGTCATCGAGAGCCACCAGGAGTTCCTCGTCCAGCCCGTGGACGCGTCCTGGCTGCAGTGCAACATCGAGTGCCAGGAAGCCTGCCCGGTGGGCACCAACTGCCGTGGCTACCTCAACCTGGCCGCCGAGGGGCGCTTCGAGGAGGGCTACATCCTCTCGCGTGAGCCCAACCCAGTGGCGGCCATGTGCGCCTACGTCTGCTCGGCCCCCTGCGAGCGGGCCTGCCGCCGCGGGGACATCGACCGCCCGCTGGCCATCCGCGCCATGAAGCGTTTCCTCGTGGAGTGGCATGCCCAGTCGGGCATCCCCGATGAGATGCCCCTCATCACGCCTCGTGACACCACGGTCGCCGTCGTCGGCGCTGGGCCGGCCGGGCTGTCCGTGGCCCGCGAGCTGGCCGTGGCCGGACACCAGGTGACCGTGTACGACGAGCTGCCCATGGCCGGCGGCACGATGCTGGTCGGCGTGCCGGCCTTCCGGCTGCCCCGTCACGCCATCGAGGCCGACTTCACGCTCGTGGAGCGCCTCGGTGTCACCTTCCACTTCGACACACGGGTCGGCCGCGACATCTCCTTCGAGGATCTCCACGAGCGCTACGACGCCGTGGCCATCTGCGCTGGCGCCATGAGCGCGGTGCCCCTGGACATCCCGGGCAACGACCTGGAAGGCATCCAGTACGGCGTCGACTTCATGCGTCGCGCCAACCTGGGCGAGCCGCTCGAGGTCGGCACGGACGTCGTCATCGTGGGCGGCGGCTACACGGCCATGGACTGCTCGCGCACGAGCCTCCGACACGGCGCCCGCAATGTCACCATCGCCTACCGCCGCACCCGTAGCGAGCTCGTCGTGGACGAGGAGGAGCTGGGTGAGACGGAGCGTGAGGGCGTCGTCATGGACTTCCTCGTCAGCCCGGTGGAGATCATCGGCGACGAGACCGGGCGCGTGGCCGGCGTGCGCTTCGTGCGCAACCGCCTGGGTGAGCCGGATGCCACGGGGCGCCGCAGCCCGGTGCCCATCCCGGGCTCGGAGTACGTGGTGCCCGCACAGACGGTCATCCCGGCCGTCAGCCAGGCCGCGGACAACACCTTCCTGCCTGTCGAGGCGAGCTTCCAGATCAGCCGCGGACGCATGCGCGTGGACCCCGGCACCTACGCCACCAACGTGCGCGGCGTCTTCGCCTGCGGTGACTTCGTGACCGGCCCCACGACGCTCATCGAATCAGCCGGCCACGGCAAGAAGTGCGCCTACGCCATCGACCGCTACCTGTCCGGGCGCTCCAGCGTGAACGTGGATGCCAACGTGCGCATCGTCAGCTCATGGCGGCACGAGATGCCGGAGCGCTACGACATCCTGCCGCGGCAGCACATCCCGGTGCTGCCCGTCCCGGCACGGCTGCCCTCCACCGACCCGGCCGTGAACTTCAGCACCGCGGCGGAGCTGGGCTACACGACCGACCAGGCCGTCACGGAATCGACGCGCTGCCTGATGTGCAACTACAACATCTGGTTCGACGGCTTCCGCTGCGTCCTCTGCGGTGCCTGTGCGGATGTCTGCCCGGAGGGCGTCATCCACATGATCGACGTCAGCCAGATGAAGTCGGAGGGCGCCCTGCCGGAGATCGTGGACGCCTACGGCTGGAGCCAGGGTGCGGCCATGGTCCTCGACGAGGAACGCTGCATCCGCTGCGCGCTGTGCGTGAAGCGATGCCCCTACGACGCCATCACCATGGAACGCTTCGAGATGCAGGAGATCAGTGAGGACGGTAGGCTCTACAAGGAGTCCTACCGCGACACCCAGCTTGGCCTGGCGGGTGTCGGCAACCAGGCACAGGCAGGGGGCGCAGCCTCATGAGGACGAGTCGGCAGTGAGCTTCCTCGAGCGCATCGACCAGGGGATCAGGCGCAGCTCCGTCTTCCGGTCGATCTTCCGGCAGCCATACCCCAATGACGAGCGTTCGCGCGCCATGGCGGTCATGAACAACGTGTTCCTGCACCTCCACCCGGTGCGGGTGCGCCAGCACGCCGTCAAGTTCGCCTACACCTTCTGCCTGGGCGGCCTCTCGTTCTTCTTCTTCCTGGTGCTGACGGTCACGGGCGTGTACCTGATGTTCTTCTACGTGCCCTCGGCGACGCAGGCCTATTCGGACATCCTGCGCATCCAGGCAGAGGTGCCCTTCGGGCTCCTGACGCGCAACATCCACCGCTGGGCCGCGCACCTCATGGTCTTCTTCGTGTTCCTGCACATGATGCGGGTCTTCTATCACGGCGCCTACAAGCCCCCGCGGGAGTTCAACTGGGTCGTCGGTGTCGTGCTCCTCCTGCTGACGGTCTTCCTGTCCTTCACCGGCTACCTGCTGCCGTGGGACCAGATCGCCTTCTGGGCCATCACCATCGGTTCCAACATGGCCAACTTCGCGCCGCTCTTCAACAAGCCCTCGCAGCTGCTGCTGCTGGGTGGCATCGAGGTGGGTCAGAACACGCTGCTGCGCTTCTATGTCCTGCACGTCATCCTCATGCCGCTCGTGGCCGCCATCTTCCTGGCCGTCCACTTCTGGCGCATCCGCAAGGACGGAGGCATCAGCGGCCCGCTCTAGGCCGCGCCACGACGATGAGCGAGCCGACCCGCGACTCCCAGGTCCCGAGCACCACCCCAGCGCCAGGCCCGCCTGCTGCCACGCCCGCCCAGCCGGAGCGGCGCAGCACGCTGCCCGCGGCGCCGCCGGAGCGGCGCGTCACGGAGATCGACAAGCAGCGCGTGCCCATGGCCGCCAAGCCCTACCGCCTGCTGGCGCTGGTCAAGCAGGATGCCGTGGTGCGGGTCCAGAAGGAGCCGGACGACACGGTCATGACCTGGCCGCACCTGCTCTCCATCGAGTTCTTCGCGGCCGCCATGATGAGCATCTTCCTCATCCTGATGGGCATCTTCGTGAACGCGCCGCTGGAGGAGCTCGCCAACGGCAACGTCACGCCCGTGGTGGCCAAGGCTCCCTGGTACTTCGTGGGCCTCCAGGAGATGCTGGCCTACTTCCACCCCTCGGTGGCCGGCGTGCTCATCCCCACGCTCATCCTGGTCGGCTCGGCGCTGATCCCCTTCATCGACCGCGGCCCCAACGGTGACGGCGGCCCCACGCGACCGTCACAGCGCAAGGTGGCCGTGATGCTCTTCACCCTCTTCTGGGGAGCCGGCCTGACCATCACCTTCCTCGGCGCCTTCTTCCGCGGTCCCGGGTACGCCTGGACGCTGCCGTGGGAAGGCTTCTACTTCGCACTGTAGGAGCGGCATGGGCAACTGGAAGCTCAGCAGGGCACAGGAACCGCAGGCGCTCACGGAGCCGGTCCTGCGCCAGATGCGTCATGGCGAGGTCGGGGGACTGACGCGGCGCCAGCTCATGCGCCGCTCGATCGGCGCCGCTGTGGGCCTCTGGTTGCTGGAGGTCTCGGCCGGCACGCTGGGCTTCCTGTGGCCCAACCTGGCCCGCGGCGGCTTCGGCGGCCAGATCAACCTGGGCACCATCGAGACCGTCGACCAGAGCCCCGAGATCTCGGGCCTCACGCTGGCCGATGGCGCGCCGGCCTACTTCCCGCAGGCGCGCACCTTCGTGCAGCTCATCGATGCCAACCTGGGCTTCCAGAACGGCGAGTCAGCCGACGGGTCGGGCGCCACCACCAACGTCCGCACCATGTGGCAGAAGTGCCCGCACCTGGGCTGCAAGCCCAACTTCTGCCAGGTCAACTACTGGTTCGAGTGCGCCTGCCACGGCTCGCGCTACGATCGACTGGGTACCAAGGTCCAGGAGCTCGGCCCCGCCCCGCGCGGCCTTGACCGCTTCGCTCACGTGGTTCGAGATGGCGAGCTCATCGTCGACACGAGCACGGTCATCCTGGGCCCGCTGCCGGTGGCGCTGGGACAGCCGGGCCTGATCCCGGCCAAGTCACCCGGCGGCTGCATATGAGCGATCTGACGCCCAGCTCCCCGGACGAGACTCCCGGACGTCAGCTCACGCCGCGGGAAGCGGACGCCACGGACGCCGGGTCCTCGGCCCTGACGCCCGCCCCGGAGGGCGAGCAGCGCGCCGTGGAACGCTTCTCGGCTGGACCTGCGACGCACACGGTGGGGCTGACGGAGGAGCGTGGCGCGCAGATCGTGCGCCAGAGCGCCAATGCCCGCAGCTTCGTCTTCCTGGCCATCCTGGTCATCGTCCTCTTCATCCCCGTCTACTGGTTCGTGGAGTCCGGCGTGCCTGCCCTGGGGACGCCGGGGCGCATGGAGCAGGCGGCGGAGGACCAGTACGTCACCGACGTGGAACGTGGCTACGCGCTCTATCTCGCCAACTGCCAGAGTTGCCACGGGGACAACGGCCAGGGCGGGGTAGGTCCGCCGCTCAACAACCAGCCCAAGCTCTACAACGCCCTCGCGGGTGACG
This sequence comes from uncultured Chloroflexia bacterium, assembly GCA_963707395.1. Classification (GTDB taxonomy): domain Bacteria; phylum Chloroflexota; class Limnocylindria; order Limnocylindrales; family CSP1-4; genus JAFMJV01. Next base: position 267,907 of record CAVPPQ010000027.1, on the reverse strand, counting down.
GTCAGCCGGGAACCGGGCACCTCAACCCGAACTACCTTCAGAACGTCCTGACGGTCGGCGGTCGCTACGTCTGTGGTGACCCCAACAGTCTCATGCCGGCCTTCAAGCAGCCGGCCGGGCCGCTCAACTACCGCCAGGTCGAAGAGCTCATCGCCTGGGTCACGGCCAGCTCGGACATCACGTTCGAGTACGATCCCGCTTCCCACGGGGCGGCCGATGCCGAGCCGGTGGAGCCCGTCGTGGTGGCGGGCTGGCGCGACCCGAACTGGCAGCCGGAACCTGGCGCCACGCCGCCGCCGGCCTGCTGGCGCAACCCCAGCGGCGTCATCGGCGGCTCCGCGCCGGCGGCCACGCCACCTCCGGCCGATGGACCGGAGCCCTCCTCCGAGCCGGTCACAGGAGGCACCGCGGATGCTCCGCGGGTCATCAAGCTGCAGGCCACCGCGGACCTGCACTTCCGGGACGAGGCCGGCAACGTGGTCTCCCAGGTCGACGTCGCGGAGGGTGAGACGATCCAGTTCGAGATCGACAACACGGCCGGCTTCGACCACAACTTCTACATCGGCACCCCGGACGAGCTGGCGGTCCCCAACGCCACGACGGACACCGGCATCCCCACCTGGCAGTCCGGCATCCAGACCCTCACGTGGACCGTGACCGGGGACGGCCTGCAGTTCGCCTGCACGGTGCCCGGTCACTACTCGACCATGCAGGGCAACATCGTGGTCCAGGGCTAGGGCGGGGAGAGGCACGTGGCACAGCAGGCACTTCCACCGGGCGCGCTCCAGCGACGGGTCGTCTTCGGGCTGCTCGCCGCGGACGGCTGGACCTGGGCGACCCTGCGCGCCATCTTCTGGTTCCTGCTCATCATCTTCATGCTGGGCTACATCCCCAACCTGGCCTACTTCTTCACCGTCAGCCCGACCATCCAGGTGGGCTACAACTTCGCCTCGATCGTCAACTGGTGCCCAGCCGCCAACGAGGATCTGCCGTGCCCTGCCCCGCACGGGGCCGTGCTCCCGTGGCAGCCCAGCCCGGCTGAGCTGGCGCTGCCGGCCGGTCGCGAGGACGCCGTGCTCTTCCAGTCCGGGACCGCGCTCTACGTCATCGGCGGCGAGACCGCCGACGGTGCCACCGATGAGGTCCTGCTGACGCACGCCACGACCACCGAGGGGCAGCCCAACGGCAACCTCGACGGCTGGCTGCCGGGGCCGGCGCTGCCGGAGCCCCGTGCTGGTGCGGCCCTCGGTGTCTACCTGGGCGTGCCGTATGTCATCGGCGGCCGCGATGCCACGGGGGCGCCCACGGAGACCGTCTTCCGGGGCGTCGTCGAAGATGGCCTGCTGACCGGCTGGCAGCGCGCCGACGGTTCCGAGACCCCGGAGGACCTGACGCTGCCGCGGCCGCTGAGCGACGCCTCCCTCGTCAACGGCACCAGCGGCTTCGTGCTGCTGGGTGGCCGCGGCGCGGACGGCCAGCCCACCGACGGTGCCTACCTGGCCTGGGTGGCCACCGATCCGCCCGGCAGGACCCTGCAGCCGTGGACGCCGCTCGAGGGCCTGGCGCTTCCGGAAGCACGGGCAGAGGCCGTGGCCGGCTCGGTCGGCGACTACATCTACCTCGTGGGTGGCGAGGGTCGGGACGGCGCCACGGACAGCATCTTCCGGCTCGAGTTCGTGGACGGGGAGCCAGCCGTCGATGAGACCGGACGTGCACGCGGCTGGGCCGTGGCACAGGAGCAGTTGCTCCCGGAGGCCCGTGCCGACGCCGTGGGCTTCGTCGCCAACAGCGCCATCTACGTCATCGGCGGTGTGGACACGGACGATCAGCCGCAGGCAAGCGTCTACTGGGTCACGCCTGACACGACCACGGGCGACCTCGGGGACGGCTGGCAGCGCCTCGAGCAGACAGACCTGGCGCAGCCGGTCGCGGCCGCCTCCCTGGCTGGCGTGGGCTCCACGGCCTTCCTCGTCTCAGGCACGGGCACCGATGGCGTCTCCGACTCGCTCCAGCGTGCCGGCCTGTCCCCGGAGGCGCCCTTCTACCAGCTCGGCCTCTTCGGCGCCACGCTGCCGGGGCTCTCCATCAAGGGCGAGGTCGGACAGCAACTGGGCTACATCAACGCCTTCACCGTGGGCCTGATCAACTTCGCCATCCTCGTGCTCATCGGCCTCGCCTTCTCGCACCAGGCCACCACCAAGCGGATCATCTCGAGGCTCTCCGGTGGACGGCTCAAGCTGCCTCCGGAGGAGGAGTACCGCTCCTAGTCAGCGGTCCCGTCTGACCGGCGTGCCGACCGGGTCGCTCGAGGCGGCGCCAGGCACGAGACGACGTCGGCTCAGCGCGGCCCTTGCAGCTCCCCCTCGCCCGCCTCCAGGGGACCGCTGCGCACCGGCAGTCCGGCGTTCTTCCAGGCGATCATGCCGCCGTCGACGTTGGCGACATCATCGAAGCCCTGCTGCATGAGGTACATCGTGGCGCGCAGGCTGCGACTCCCGGAGCGGCACACCAGCAGGAGCTGACGGTCCCGAGGCAGCTCGCCCAGGCGGGCGACGAACTCGGCCAGTGGCACGGACGCCGCTCCGGGCGCCCGGAGTGACTCGAACTCCCGGGGCTCGCGGACGTCGATCATGAGCGCCCCGTCGTCGGCCAGCGCGGCGGCCTGCGCTGCGCTGATGATGGTGATGCGGCCGATGGGCTGCGGGACAGCGTTCATGACTACTCCAGGTCGATGAGGGGTTTGCGGCCGGCGACGCCGGCCTCCAGCTCGTGCCACCAGGCGATGTCCGCCTCACCGAGCCGCCAGCAGAGCCAGATGGGCCGGCCGTTGGCGAGGGCGGGGAAGTCCACCAGGCCGGCGCTGATGTCCCGCAGCGTGATGCCCCAGGCGTCGATCTGCCGGACCGCGGCGGCCATGCGGCGGACGACCAGTGTCAGTTCCTCGCGCTCGCGCTCGAGTTCGACGTGGTGATCGCCGTCTGTCGCGCGCATCTGCTCGAGGCGCCCCTGCGCACGAGCCACCGCATCGCGGTCTTCGCGCAGGCTGACAAGCAGCGGGCGCAGCTCGGCGACGCGCTCGTTGGCGGTCGAAAGGTCGAAGTAGGCGGTCACGGCAGGGATTCTCGCACGTGTCGCGCCGGCGGCATCCCGAGGCGCACAGCCGCCTCACCTCGGCCACCGCCCGACGCTAGCATCGGAGCGCTGGAGCGCTGAGCGAGGAGGGGATCATGAGACTGGCCGAGCGCATGGATCACATCGGCACGGAGACGGCGTTCGAGGCCGCCGCCCGCGCCCGTGCCCTGGCCGCCACCGGCCGGGACATCATCCACCTCCATCTGGGCGAGCCGGACTTCGACACCCCGTCCAACATCGTGGAGGCGGCCGCCCGCGCCCTGCGCGACGGCCAGACGCACTACGCGCCGCCGCCCGGGGTGCCCGCCTTCCGGGAGGCCATCGCGGCCGACTTCAGCCGCCGCCGCGGCGTCGAGGTGACCCCCGATCGCGTCGTCGTCACGCCGGGTGCCAAGCCGGTCATGGCCTTCCTGATGATGGCCCTCGTGGGCCCCGGCGACGAGGTCATCGTGCCCGACCCCGGGTTCCCGATCTATGACTCGATGGCCCGCTTCATGGGCGCCACGCCGGTGCCCATCCCGCTGCGCCCCGAGCGCGACTTCCGCCTCGACCTGGATGAGCTGCGCTCGCTCATCACGCCACGCACCCGCCTGCTCGTCTTCAACAGCCCACAGAACCCCACTGGGGCGGTGATGACGCGTGCCGACATCGAGGGCATCGCCGCCATCGCCATGGCCCACGACCTGGTCGTGCTGGCCGATGAGATCTACTCGCGCATCCTGTACGAGGGCGCGCACGTCTCCATCCTCACGGTGGAGGGCATGGAGGAGCGCACCGTCGTCCTCGACGGGCTCTCCAAGACGTACGCCATGACCGGCTGGCGCCTTGGCTGGGGGATCCTGCCCAAGCCGCTGGTGCCCGTCTTCGAGCGCCTGCTCATCAACACCGTCTCGTGCACCGCGACCTACGCCCAGGTCGCTGGCGCGGAGGCCCTGAACGGGCCCCAGGACGCGGTGGACGCCATGGTCCGCGAGTTTCGCGCCCGCCGCGCGCTCATCGTGGCCGGCCTCAACGAGCTGCCAGGCGTCACGGCACCCATGCCGGCTGGGGCCTTCTACGCGTTCCCCGACGTGAGCGGCACGGGCATGGCCGGCCGAACCTTCGCTGACCGCATGCTCAACGAGGCCGGGGTCAGCCTGCTGGCGGGCACGGCCTTCGGGCAGCAGGGCATGGGCAACCTGCGCGTCTCGTACGCCAACTCGCAGGACAACCTGCGCGCCGCGCTGACCCGCATGGGAGACCTCCTGGCCGCCGGGTAGAGGGACTCCGGCTACAGGGACCCAGGAGCGCCGCGCGGCGCCGGTCAGGTTGTCGGCGCGTCGTCGCCCAGGGCAGCGAGGATGACCCGGGCGACCGCGTCGGGCTCCAGCCCGTCCGTGTCGATGCTGATATCCGCGAGCGCCTGGTAGGCGTCCTCGCGCTCGGCGGCACGAGCCTGCAGCCACGCGAGATCCGTCGCGTCGCGCCGCCGCCCGTCGCCCGCGCCGATGCGCTGACGGAGGGTCTCCGGCCGTGCCCGCAGGTAGACGACGAGCGGGCCGTTGCGCAGCAGCTCCATCGGCCCCGGGTGCGCCCCGACCCAGGCAGCCGCCCCGATGATGCGTGGCCCCGGCATCTCCAGGGCGCGCCGCAGGGCGTCGGCCTCCACAGCGTGCAGGGCGGCCTCTCCCTCGGCCGCATCGATGTCCTCCGCGGCCCGGCCGCTCAGGGCGCGGACCAGCTCGTCGTTGTCCAGGTAGCGCCAGCCCGTCAGGCCGGCCAGGGCCCGGCCCACGCTCGACTTGCCGGAGCCCATCATGCCCATGAGCACGACGGTGGAAGGGCTCGCCGCTGGCATCGCCACACTCTACGACTCGATTCGCATCTGGGCGGGGCTCGCTCACACGGTGCCGAGCGCGCTCGTCGGGCACCCTAGACTGTCGGCGTGATCCTCATCCGCCTGGCCGGCCTCTTCTTCGCCTTCGTCCAGGTCACGCTCTTCCTGCGGCTGCTGCTGCCCTTCGTGGAGGTCCCCCAGGGGCTCGCCGAGTACGTGCCCACCCTGATGGAGATCACGAACCTCTGGATCGCCCCGGTGAGCGCCGTGCTGGAGCGCTTCGAGCTCGCCGGGTTGGCCGAAAGTGCCGCCGACATCGGCGAGAGCCTGGTGGAGGGGCCGGAGGCCTTCGAGCCCGTCGTGCTGCTGGCCATGATCGCCTGGGCCGTGCTGGCCATGTTCGTGTTGTTCGTGCTGCGCCTCGTCTTCCGCCCGGCACGCTGAGGCGCCCGCCGGAGTGCGCGGTCAGTCGCGGCCTGCCGGTGGCTCAGTCGTCGCCGGCTTCCGGCACGTAGAGCGCCGCCTCGTCCAGGCCGCGCCGCTCGCGGGGCACGACGCCGCGCTTGTTGAGCACGATGCCTGCCTCCACGAAAGCGCGGTTGAGGCGGCGGCGGATCTCCGTGGCGATGATCCAGCGCTCACCGGCGACGACCTTGCCGCGCATGGTGGCCGTCATGCCCAGATCGTCGGGATCGCCGATGAACTGCACGAACGGTGTCTCGATGATGGAGGCCGTGAAGCGGGGATCCTGTGCCACTTCGCGGCCGACCTCGTCCATGATCTCCAGGGCGCGCTCGAAGTCCTGCTCGCGGATGCCGGGGATGGTGACCTCCGCTGCCGCGAAGACACGGGTGCGGTTGGAGACGACGCGGATCTCGCCGTTGGAGATGGAGTGGACGGTGCCATCCGCTGAGCGCACCGTCGTGCGCCGCAGGCCGACGTCCTCCACCGTGCCGGCCACGGCGCCCACGGCGATGACGTCACCCTTGAAGTACTGGCCCTCCAGGATGATGAGCACGCCCATCAGGTAGTCGAGCACGATGGACTGACCGGCCAGCGTCAGCGCCGCGAGGAGGAGACCAAGGCCGGCCACCAGCGACCAGAGGCCGAAGAAGCCGATGACGAGCGTGACGATGATGCCCGCCACGACGATGCGCAGGAGCGCCGTGACGAGACCGGAGAGCGTCGCTGCGCGCTTGTCCAGCTCGACGGCCTCCGGGCTGCCCGGCTGGACCGCGCCTTTCTGGGCGGCCAGCGCGCGCGATACGGCGGCGTGGACGATGCGGCCTGAGAAGGCGTAGAGCGCCAGCAGCAGGGCGGCGACGATGAGCAGGACCACGGCATTGGCGTCGAACCACTGCTCGAGCGCCTGTGTATCGACCTCTGTCGTCTCGGGCATGGCGAGAGCCTAGCGCAGGCCATCGGCCGTCGGCGGCTCCACCACGCCATGCGGCCGGGGCGAAGACGGACCGCCGATGGCGCGGCATACTCGGTGGCAAGCCCATCGACCCCACGCCGAGGATCGCGATGACCGCCCAAGCCGAGACTGACCCTGCGACCCCTGGACGTCGTTGGCCCTGGCTGCGGCCGCTGCTCGTGCGGGGCCTCATCAACGCCGTCACCCTGCTCGTGGCGTTGCTCGTCCTCAGCCTCATCCGCCTGCCTGGGCAAGACACCGAGGGCCGCTACCTCCTCGACGAGCCCTTGCTGGCGATCGGCAACGCTGGGCTCATCGACTTCCTCCTCATCGGCATCTCGCTGGCCGTCCTGAGCGCCTTCGTGCGGCCCGTGCTGACGGCGCTCACCGGCTCGCTCATCTTCCGGACCTACGGCCTCGTCGTCCTCGTCATCGACGTCATCGTCTTCTGGCTGGCCATCGAGCTGGTGGCGCTCATCACGGACATCTCGGTCGCCCTGCCCGACCCACGGCTGGTCTGGCTCTTCGTCGTCGCCCTGGCGCTCTCGCTCCTGCTGCTCGCGGTCGACACGCTGCTCGGCGTCAATCGGCCGCGTCTCGCGGATGGGGGCGAGGACCAGCTGCTCTGGCGCTTGCTTGACCGCCTGCCGCTCTCCGGGCGAAGCCGCTTGGTCGAGAACCTGCGCCTGTCGCAGGTCCGCGAGGTCGTCGTGCAGTACGGTCTGGACATCTCGCTGGTGGGCACGCCGCTGGCGCGCTTCCGGGGCGTGGCCGACCGCCTCCTGGGACGCGACCCGGACGAGTTCGCGTCACTCACGACACCCGCCAAGGTGCGGCTCATGCTGCAGCAGCTCGGGCCGACGTACGTCAAGGTCGGTCAGATGGTCTCCAGCCGGGCAGACGTCCTGCCGGAGGCCTGGCGCACCGAACTGGACAAGCTCCAGAACACCGTGCCGCCCTTCCCCTACGGACAGGTGGAGGCGATCGTCCGCTCTGAGCTTGGGGCATCGCCGGAGGTCCTCTTCGCATCCTTCGAGCCTGTGCCGCTCGGGGCTGCCTCGCTGGCCCAGGTCCACCGGGCCACCCTGCCCGACGGCACCGAGGTCGTGGTCAAGGTGCAGCGGCCCAACGTGCAAGCCATGGTGCGCGCGGACCTCGGCAACATGGAGGATCTCGCTCGCCAGGCCGAGCGTCGCGTCGCGATGGCGCGGACGATGAACCTGGCGGCCATGATCCACGAGTTCGGCCAAGGGGTCCTGACCGAGCTCGACTACCGCGTCGAGGCCTATCACGCCCTGCGCCTGGCCGAGGTCGTGGAGGGCATGGAGGGCATCCACGTCCCGCGTGTCTACCTCGACCGCAGCGCGGGCCGCGTCATCACCATGGAGTTCGTGCGCGGCGTCAAGGCCACCAACCTGGTGGCCCTGGACGAGGCCGGCGTGGACCGGGACCTGGTGGCACGCCGGTTCCTGCGCGCCATGATCAAGCAGGTCCTCGTGGACGGCTTCTTCCACGGGGATCCGCACCCCGGCAACATCGTCATCGACCCGGAGACGGGGACACTGACGTTCCTGGACCTGGGCCTCGTGGGCGAGCTGGACAGCGGTCGGCGCCTGCAGCTGCTGGGCCTCATGTGGTCGCTCCGCGAACGCGATCCCGACGGCCTGGCCACGTCCGTGCTGGCCATCTGTGAGCGGTCGGGCGCCTTCGACGAACCAGCCTATCGAAGCGACATGCGTCGCCTCTTCTACCAGTACTGGATCTACGGCTCCGGGGACTTCTCGCGCCTCATGTCGGCCATGTTCGGCGTGCTCTCGAAGCGCGGACTGCGGCTGGATCAGGCCCTCACGCTGGCCGTCAAGGCGCTCGTCCAGGCCGAGGAGCTGGTGCGTACGCTCAGCCCGAGCCTGCCCCTCGTGGACACGGGCTACGAGGAGGCTCGCGAGCTGATCGAGGCACAGATCACGCTCGATCGAGTCCTGCAGATGGCCAAGGCGGAGGCGACCGCCACGGCGATGGAGTTGGGGCGCCGTCTGCCCTCGCTGCGCGAGGCGACCTTCAGCTGGCTGGACCAGTACCAGAAGGGGCGCTTCGTGGTCACGCTGGACACGAGCGATCTGCAGAAGGGCCTCACCTCGGTGGGCTCCGTGAGCCGCAACCTGACCATCGGACTCATCATGGCCGGTCAGCTCATCGCGCTCGCGCTGGTGCTGGCCGTGATCATCATGAGCGACTCGCTGAGCGGCGAGATCGTGACCCTCGTGGCGCTGGCCTTCCTGGGCGTCCTGGTCTTCAGCCTGGTGACCATCCGGCGCGTCTCGAGATCCGGCGACTGACGTCCGCTCGAGGGGGCAGGCTGCGTATGATGCCGCCGTCGTCGTCACGCGCCGGAGGGGATGTCCGTGGAGCGCATCTCGCGCAGCTGAGCGCGGCATCGATCGAGATGGTCGCTCCTGCACGCCGACAGGATCTCCTCGTCTACCCCATCGTCTCGGCCATGGCCGGCACCCGGGCCCAGGGTTACTGGGCGGCCACGTTGGTCCCCAGGCGATCACTCAGCGCCTCGGCCAGGAGATCGAGCTGCGCCAGGTCGGAGCTCACCGGGTCGAAGATGAGCTCGTCAGCTCCAGAGGCCGCGAAGGCATCGACCGCCCCGCGGATGCCCTCGGCGTCGGCTGGGATGCCTTGCGCCATGCCCGGGCCCCAGTCGCCGTAGTAGTCGGACAGGTAGGCGGTGGCTGTCTCCCGGCCTCCGGCGCCGAGCACGAAGTAGGTGAGCGCCCAGAGCCGCGGGGCGGCCTCGCGACCGGCCGCCGCCCAGGCTGCTCGAGCCGACTCGAAGAAGCCCGTCACGTCGTCCGGGCTGGCGCCACCGGCAGTCCAGCCGATGCCGTACCGGGCGGCCCGCTCGAAGGCTGCCGGCGCCGTCCCGCCGAAGATCAGGGGCACGGACTCGCCGTTGGTGGGGACCGGGGTCAGGCGCTTGGTGGCACCCTCGACGAGCTCACCGCGCCAGGCACGCTGCATGTACTCGACGTCTGCGTCCAGTCGCTTGCCCCGGCCGGCATGGGGCTTGCCGGCCACCACGTAGTCCTCCTCGCGCCAGCCGCTGGCCAGGCCAAGGACGAAGCGGCCGCCGGAGATCTGGTCCAGGCCGGCGGCCCGCTTGGCCAGCAGGGCGCGGTCGTAGACGGGGCCGATGGTCACGTTGCTCAGGAGCCCGATGCGCTCCGTCACGGCAGCGGCAGCAGTCAGCGCCTGCAGCTCGTCGTAGGTCGGGAAGACGAGGCGCCCGATGGTGGCCAGGGTGGAGAAGCCCAGCTCCTCCGCGTGGCTTGCCCACTCGATGAGGCGTGGTCCCGGTGTGCCGGGGATGGTGTTGGGCAGGCCGACGCCGATGCGCATGGTGCAGCTCCTCCTTGACTGGGTGCCCTTCCGGGCCGGGTGGCGTTCAGGTAGTTGTGCCTACAACTATACCTGAGAGCCCGAGGCCCCATGCGCACGAGACCGGCGCTCGTCGCTGCTCGCGGTTGCGGCCAGCCAGGTCAGTCGGGCCGAGCGGGGAGCCTGGTCAGGCGGTCGTCTGCTGCAGGGCCTGTTCGAGCTCGACCCGGTACGTCCGCCCGGCCATGGTGCGGCTCAGCCACTCCACGTAGTTGCGGTCATGGGCGGCGACCTGCGAGATGGCCCAGCCGCGATAGCGCCCGAAGGAGAGGATGCTGCCGCGTGGCAGGGGATACCGCGGCGGGGGCCCGGCCTCGCCGAAGGCGGCCGAGGCGGGCGTGGGCTCGGCGGCGCTGCGGATGGACCAGACCCCGCCGTCGTACCTGAGGTTCGTGGCGCCCGGCGCAGAGCGGCGGGCGAAGCCCGTGGGGACGCCCTGCTCGATGCCCAGGAGCTCGTCGTAGCGGGCGCGCTTGTCCGGGTTGCTGAGGATGGCGTAGGCCTCGTTGATCGCGGCCATGCGCTTCTGCCCGGCAGGCCCCGCGTGGTCGGGATGGTGCTGCTTGGCCAGCTGGCGGTAGACCGCGTTGATGACCTCGGTGGTCGCGGTCGGATGCAGCATGAGGACCTCGTACAGGGTGCGCTCCGTCACCGGGCAACGGTACCGGGTCGAAGGCGCGACCGGGACTGGCCCCAAGGTCCGGGTCGCCGGGCAGGGCCCACGTACCGGGACCACCACCCCGCAGTCGAGTGGACCCCTGCCTACTGCACGGAGGGCATGGCGACCACGAGCTCGAGGTCGCCGCGGAGCATCACCGCCGCGGTGCCAGCCAGGATGGTCAGGGTGTCTCCGCGCCGCAGCTCGAGGCGACCATGGGTGGTCTCGGCGACCCCTTCACCACCGGTCACGATGACGACCGAGAAGATGCCGGCATGCGGCCATGGCGCAGCGCCGCGCACGGTCAGGCGGTGCACCCGAAAGTAGGGGTGGCTCTGCTCGCCGAGCAGGTCCTCCTCGAGCCAGCCGCGGGTCCCGTCGCCGCCGATCCGCGTGGGGCTCGGACGAAGGGCCTCGAGCGCCGCAATGTCCAGGGCGTCCCGGTCGAAGCAGTCGAGCATCGTGTCCCAGCCAAGGCCCAGGTGGGCGTCCTGGGGAGCGATGGGGTAGCCGGCATGCTCGGCCGTCACCGAGAAGTCCGTGGGCTCCTGGGCCTCGATGAGGAAGACACCGGCGCCGGTCGCGTGAAGCAGGCCGGGCCGGACGAAGACCGCGTCGCCCGGCCGGACCTCGAACTCGTGCATGGCGGCGCGAAGGGCCTCGATGTCCTGGCGGACGACCCAGTCGAAGAGCTGGTCGCGCGAGACCTCCTCCCGGAAACCCAGCCAGACGCGTGGCGAGGGCTGGCCGGGGATCTGCCGGGTGGCGAGGACGATCCAGGCCTCCGCCTTGCCGAACTGGGAGTGGAGGACCCGTCCCGCGAAGTCACGGGAGGGATGGCCGTGGATGGGCAGGCGGGAGCCGGCATCGAGCAGCTTCACCAGGAGGGCCGTGGTGGGGCCGTATCGAGCCACGATCTCGCGACCGGCCACGGCTTCGGGGTCCTGGGCCAGCACCTCGGCCAGGGTCCGGGTCCGGCCATCCACCTCGACGGTGCTGAGGCCCTCGCCGGGAAAGGTGTGCTCGGGCGGGTTGACGGCGGGCGTCACGGAGGCGACCCAGTCCTCCGGGTGGGTCGTGTCGGCGGGGTCAGGGACGCCTCGGAAGGCGTCCAGCTGGGCGCCGCCGCGGTAGAAGCGGTAGACGCGGTTGGATGTCAGTCGGAGCGGCAGATCCATCAGCCTGTCCATGGCACGACGATGCCACACTTGCCATGGCTTCGGCGGTGGCATCCGACCATGGCTCGGTGTCCGCATCACGAGGGTCGCTGAGGAGCTGGCAGCGGGTATCGTGGGCGCGTCCGGCGCTCTCACCCCCGAGACCACCGACGAGTTCGAGTTCCGGCAGGTGATGCAGCGACCGAGGTGGGGCGACGATGAAGCTGAGCATCTTCCTTGATCCCCAGGAGGGGATGACGTACGCGGACATCGTGGGGGCCGCTCACGCCACCGAGCGGGGCGGGTTCCACGGGCTCTACCGCTCGGATCACCTGGCTCCGACCTCGGGACACCTCGACCGGGCTGCCACCGAGGCCTGGATGACCCTGGCCGGGTTGGCCCGGGAGACGTCACGCATCCGGCTCGGCACGCTCGTCACGCCCCTGACCTTCCACCAGCCCACGGTGCTCTCGAAGATGGTCAGCACGGTCGATGAGATGAGTGGCGGGCGTGTCGACGTGTCCATCGGTACGGGCTGGAACGTCGGCGAGCACGAGGCCCTTGGCCTCGCGTTCGAGTCGCTCGCGACGCGCTTCGAGCGTTTGGAGGAGTACGTCCAGGTGCTCACCGGGCTGTGGGGAGAGATCGCCTTCACGTATCACGGCCGCTACTACCAGGTGGGCGGCATCCTTCCCCGACCGCTGCCGTCGCCTCGTCCACCCCTCATCATCGGCGGTCATGGCCGGCGCAAGACGCCGCTCCTCGCCGCCCGGTACGCCGACGAGTACAACGTCGACTGGCCCTCCGCCGAGCAGTGTCGGGACTTCTTCGCGCTCCTCGAGGCCGCGTGCCAGGAGGTCGGTCGCGAGCCCAGTACGATCGGCCGCTCCGTGCTGCTCGGTGCGATGGTCGGCGAGGATGAGGCGGATGTCGGCACGAGTGGCCGAGGCGGGTGTTCGCGAGCTCGGGGGCTCGGATCCCGCTGACTGGCTGGCAGATCACCCTGGCTGGCGGGCGGGCACGCCTGCGCAGATCGTCGAGTGGCTGCGGGGCTACCAGGCCGTCGGGGTGGACCACGTCATGCTGGCGTACGCGCCGCGCACTGAGCTGAGCATGATCGACACCTTGGCTCGCGAGGTGCTGCCGATGCTGCAGGGGGAGATCGCGCCATGAGGGATGATGACTCCATGACGCCTCGGGAACGCGTGCTGGCCGCCTTCGCCTTCGAGGAACCGGATCGCGTGCCGGCCTGGTTCGGTGCGGCCCCCGAGACTCGACAGCTACTCATCGAACACCTGCGCCTGGACGATGACGAGGCCCTCTCGGTCTACCTGGGTGACGACTTTCGGCGCGTGCACGCGACGTACGCAGGCCCTGCCGAGCTCGGCCCATCGGCGAACCTGTCCCCGGGGTCGACGTACCGGACGCCCTTCGGGGTGGAGCGGCACGGCTATGGCTACGGCATGCCCCGCTCCAACCCGCTGGCCGGGGCCACGCTCAAGGAGATCCATGCCTACCCCTGGCCCGATCCGGCCTGGATGAGTGTCTCCGCGATCCGGGCCCAGATCGAGGGCTGGGGTGGGCGCTACGCCATCCTCGGGGGCGATTGGTCCCCTTTCTGGCACGACGCCATCGACCTGCTCGACATGGAGCCCCTCGTCCTCATGATGTATGAGGAACCGGATCTGGTCGATGCCCTGCTCGAGCACATCGTCGACTACTACGCCGGGGTCAGTCAGCGCATCTTCGACGCGGCAGCCGATCTCATCGACATCTCGTTCATCGGGAACGATTTCGGCAGCATGAATGGGCCGCTCATGAGCGAAGCCATGTTCCGGAGGTTCTTCCTGCCGCACCTGAAGCGCCTTGTGGACCTCGGACACGACTACGGGCTGAAGGTGATGATGCACTGCTGCGGCGGCTTCGTGCCCCTCATCCCGGCCATGATCGAGATCGGGTTGGATGGCCTGCAGGCACTGCAGCCGTCGGCCAGGGGGATGGCCCCGTCCGAGCTCAAGGCTACGTTCGGCGACAGGATCGTGCTGAACGGCGGCATCGATACCCAGTTCGTCCTGATCCAGGGCACGCCCGACCTGGTGCGGAGCAGGACCCGGGAGACCCTGGACATCATGATGCCCGGCGGCGGCTACATCGCCTCGCCCAGTCACGACTACGTCCTGCCTGAAACGCCGATCGAGAACATCCTCGCGTTGTACGACACCGTCCGCGACTGCGGCAGGTACTCTCGGTGATACCAGCGGGCCGGTAGCTCAGCGGTCAGAGCAGGGGACTTTTAATCCTCGTGTCCTGGGTTCGAATCCCAGCCGGCTCACCAGATTACCTAGGTATCTGTGCTCTGATGCGGTCTCATCTGCCATAGGTTGCGGCCTTTTAGGGCCAGCTGACAGCCACGTTGACAGCCACGGCGGAAGAACGTGGTGGACGAGGTACGACATCGTGCGCCTTGATGTGGAACGCAGCCGGTAGCGATACCCCACGCCATCTCGCCTCGAAGCCCCGTGGTGTACGGACAGGGCTGGTGACGGAGTCGATGGTGGGAGACGCCGTAGTCGGCCGCGAGCGCAAGCCACCTCGTGGGCTGCCCTACAGGAACGCTCAGTCGATGACGATGACGACCTTGCCCCGGATCTCGCCGACGGCCAGCCGCCGGAAGGCCTCCGGCGCGTCGGCCAGCGGAATCGTTCCCTCGATGACCGGCGTCATGTGCCCGTCGCGAATCGACTCGATGAGCGCGTTCATGATCCCGGGGTCGTTGGATCGCCAGGCGACGACGCCGAGGCGCTGGTCGCTGATGCGGGCGACGAGCCGACCGAGCACCACGGTCTCCAGGATGCGGGTGAGCATCCCGCCGACGATGGCATAGCGACCAGCCGGGCGGAGAGCGCGTCGTACCGCACGGACGGACCGGCGCGCCTGGACGTCGATGATCCGGTCGTAGCGCTCGCCGGTCCGCGTGTAGTCCCGGTACTCGAAGTCGACGTAATGCGCGGCGCCCAGGGAGCGGACGAGGTCCTCCTTGGCGGCGCGGTCGACGCCGGTCACCTCGGCACCCGCTGAGGCCGCCAGCTGGACGGCGAACGTGCCCACGCCACCGCCGGCTCCGCTGATGAGCACCCGGTCACCGGGCGCGACCCCGCGCTCGTCGTGGAGGCTCTGCCACGCCAGGGCCCCAGCCTGTGGCAGCGTCGCGACCTGCTCGAAGGTGAGGTCGGCCGGCTTGAGCGTGAGCGCTCGCATCCGGATGCCTGCCTCGCGATCATGGGCGTGGTTCAGGGTCCCTCCCTCGATGCCGGGTCCAGACGAGCGGGCTCATGCGCTGCCGCCGAGCGGCACCGCAATGGTCGGAGGCGCCATCGCGGCGACCGACGGCGCCGCGATGCTGATGATGACCGTGCCACGCGCGTGACCGGCACCCACATGACCCATCGCGTCGGCGGTCTCGGTCAGTGGGTACGTCCCATCGATGACCGGTGTGACCTTCCCGGCTTGGACGAGCTCACTGAGGGCGACGAGGTCCTTGTGGTTCTGGAACTTGATCGACGGGCGCAGCTGCTGGCGCACGAACATCGACATCACCATGGCCTTGATGACGGTCCCCATGGCGCCGCCCGAGTGGCCGCCGCCGTTCGGCTGCAACTTCCCGGTGGGGGTCAGTGCGCGCCGGGTCTGTGACAACGAGTGGTTGCCCACGTTGTCGAGGATGAAGTCGTAGCGCGGACCACCCTGGGTGAAGTCCTCCGCCGTGTAGTCGATGACATGATCGGCGCCGATCGAGCGGACCAGCTCGACGTTCCGCGTGCTGGTGACGCCGGTGACCTCCGCGCCGAAGGCCTTGGCGATCTGCACCGCGAACGAACCCACGCCACCCGACGCGCCGTTGATGAGGACCTTCTGGCCCGCCTGTACGTGGCCCTGGTCGCGCAGCAGCTGGAGCGCGGTGGTGGCGGAGACGCCGACCGCCGCAGCCTGCTCGAACGTGAGGTTGGCAGGCTTCATGACGAAGTGATCCTCGGTCGCACGGGCATATTCAGCGAAGGCGCCCGCGACCCACCCGAATACCTCATCACCCGGTCGGAAGCTCGTCACGTTCGCGCCGACCGCCTCGACCGTCCCCGCGACGTCGGTGCCGGGGATGCGGTATTTCGGTCGGCGCAGTCCGGTCGCCATGCGCATGACGAACGGCTTGCCGCCCATGAGCACCCAGTCACCGACGTGGATGGATGCCGCATGGACGCGTACCAGGACGTCCTCCCCGACCTCCGGCTTGTCGACGTCTTCGAGCTTGAGCGCCTTCTCCGAGCCGTAGTGGTCCTGCACGATCGCCTTCATGGTCGGCCTCCGTCTGCGTGTCGGTTGACGAAGTACGCCACTTCGCCTTGATGATGCACAAGTGTCATCCGGTTCCCCGAGTGGTGAGTCGCATAGCCCCAACCCAAGGAGACGTGCGACCGGTCATGGGCGCACCATCGGAAGGTCGGTCGCGACGCCGGCTGCGCAGCGAGCGGGTGCTGCTCGCAGCGATCGCGCAGCAGACGCGGGTGGGCTGGACGCCCTCAGCATGCGCCAGCTCGCCGAGATGCTCGAGGTCTCGCCCACGGTGCTGTCCCGCCACGTGTCCGACAAGGACGACCGCATCGCCACCATGGTCGACGCGGTCCTTACCGAGATGGAACTGCCACCTATCGGCGGCGACTTGAGGTGAGCCATGGGCGGAGGGCGACCTCCGTCGATGAAGCCCTGTCGCGCCACCGCAGGCGATCAGCCTGATGGAGTCACGGCGACATCGGGGGATCGCGCCGATGCTCGCCCCCGATGTCAGCCGCCCAGCACCGCGTCCATCCCGCGCGCCATCTCCTGCTGGCGCTGCTCGAGGACGTGGCCATAGGTGTTGGACGTCAGCACGATGGTGCTGTGCCCCAGGAGGTTCTTGACGTCCTCCAGGCCGAAGCCCTGCGACAGCAGGAACGTCGCCGCCGAGTGGCGCAGGTCGTGGAAGCGGACATCCGGGAGCTCGGCACGAGCGAGGGCCTGGTCGAAGGCCCGGCTGATCGTCGCGGCGTGGTGGGGCTTGCCCAGCATCGTGGCGAAGACGTGACCGCTGTCGGCCCAGCGTGACCCGGCCACCAGGCGGTCCAGCTTCTGGCGGGTGCGGTGGGCCCGCAGCTCGACACGGACCGCCTCGGGCAGGATGACGAGCCGCCGGCTGCGGTCGGTCTTGGGCTCCAGCAGGGTCAAGGTGCCGGCCACGTTCGCCAGCGTGTGGCGGACCCACAGCCGCCCGGCCTTCAGATCGACGTCCTCCCACCGCAGGGCCAGGAGCTCACCCTGGCGCAGGCCCGTGCCGAGCGCCGTGATCCAGAGCGCCCGGTAACGGTCCTCGACGGACGAGTCGATGAGCAGGCGTGCCTGCTCGGGGGTGAGCGGCGTGATCTCGCGGCGGCGGACCCGGGGTGGGTTGACGAGCCTGGCCACGTTGCGACTGACCAGGCCCCAGCGCTCCGCGGTCACCAGTGCCCGGCGGAGGACGGCGTGGATGTACTGGACCCGCCGTGGCGAGAGGCCAGAGGCCTGCTTGCGTGACCGAAGGCGTGGGCGACGGGCGAGAACGGAGTGGCCAGCGGATGCGGATCATCAAGGACCGCAGCGAGTCCCTCGAGTGCCGACTCGACGTCGGGGAGCTCCGCCGCGCCGACGAGCGGCTTGGTGGCCTTCGGCTCGCGTGCCTCGGTGGTTCCTTCCACCGTGTATCTCCGTGCGGTCGTGGATCGCCTTGGGGTGTGCCGTCTCCAGCTCCGGCACGAGGGTGGCGGTGGTCAGGTCGCGAGGGTCCTGAGAAGCTCCTCGGCCAGCGCGGCGGTGGCGAGGCGGATGGTCTCCGGGTCGCCGACTCTCTCGACCGAACGACCCGCCATCTGGCTGCCGATCGCATCGGCCGAGGCGAATAGCCGGCGGATGTGCTCGATACCGACTTCGACGGTGGGACGTGTCAGGTGATCGTCAAGCATCCGCCTGATGCCTCCGACGACCACTCCGGTCGGTAGCTGCAGTAGTCGGTAGGCGTCGAAGGCGTCCTTGTCGGCGAGGCGGTCCTGACCCTGCTCTGCTGCGCGCTCGGCGAGCTTGAACGCCTTCGAGATGAGGAGGGCACCTGGCCCCGCGACCCGGATCCGGATGCTGCGGAGGTCGTGCGGGTCGAGCGCCCTGATGGTCCGCATCTCGTTGTCGACGACCGCGCCCTCGATCCCACTGACCTTGCGCGCGGTCGGTCTACCGTGACCCGGGAGGCGAGCCGCGCGACGCCCGGCCGGGCTGGCGAACGCCTCCGGGACCAGGAGATCCACCCGTCCTCCCGCGAGCTCCCAGATGCCCGGCTGCGGGCCTTCCGAGAAGCCGGCTGCTCGCATCATCTGGTCGATGCCAGGGGTCTCATCGAGCGGCGGCACGAGGGCCAGGTCGACATCCTTCGTGAAGAGCGCCACACCGGTGACGACGTCCTCGGTGTGGAGGTAGATGGCATGGGCCCCCACGAGGACGATGTGCTCGGTGTGCGGCGCGAGGACCGCGAGCGCGTCGAGGAGCATCCGTCGCGACTCGACCGTGATGGGATCAGGCGCGTCGCCAGGCATCCACGTTCCCTTCCATCCATTCGATGAGCGCTTCGGCTTCGCTCGGTGCCCGTCCCGGCGAGGCGAGCAGGTCCGCGGCGACCTGGCTCAACGCGGCATAGGTCGTCGGCCCATCGGACCAGGTCCGCTCGAAGGCGACCCCGGACGCCGGAGCGACCAGGACCACGTTCCCGCCGCTCGGCGCGGGTCGGAGACCGAGGGCCTCGGCGGCGCGTCGGATGTCGCGGACGTAGACGCTCGCGAGCGCCGCCGGTGCGAACCGGACCTTCTGCTCGGCGGCGAGGCTCCCCGTGACCGCGTACTCGAGACCGGCCTCACCGAGGCGATCGAGGAGGGCTCTGGGCCCGCGAGGTTCGAGGAAGAACGCCGCCTGATTGGCGGTCACGAGCGGGTACTCAGCCGCCCACCGTCGCAGCAGCGGTTGCCACGCCACGCTCTCGATCGGCCCTCGGCCATCACGGGACACGATCGCCTCCTCGACGAGGTAGCTCACCACCCGCGACGCGGTGGCCAGGGGCAGGTCGGCCGACAGCGCGAGGTCCCGCAGCTTGAACGGTGGCTGGTAGTCGAGCAGCGCGCGGACGATCCGGGCTGTCCCGGGTCCCTTCAGTGACCGAAGTGGCCGCTCGGACTTCCAGGGGTCGCTGGTCGCACCGGACAGCTCGATGAAGAGGGCGGGATCACGGCTCTCGAGGCGCAGATTGCCGGTCGCATCCGCATAGGAGACCCCCGATCGGCGCAGGATGTCCCGGGTGCTCGGCGCGAGGAACCGGCTGACGACGAGGAGCGGGGCGGCGCCGGGGGGAGTGCCGGCACGGTCCCGCGTCCGGGTGATTTGCGCCCACGTGCTCCCGAAGCGGACCGACGCGTCCTTCGGGTAGAGAGCCATCTTCGCCTCGACCAGGAACCTCGCGGGCAGGCTCGTCGGCGGGGCGACCGTCAACCAGGCGTCGGGGCGCAATCCGAGGCCACGGAGGTCGGGGAGGGGCCCTCGCTCGAGGCTGATGGCCCAGTCGGCCGGCAGGCGCTCGGCGAGGACCCGCTGGAGGGCCTCGAGCAGCTCGCGTTCGTCGGCGGGCGGTGTTTCATACTTCATATCTGTTCCGCTTGTAGTGGAACACCACTATAGAGTGGAACAAGAGCGACGGTCAAGTCCGTCTGTTCCATCCGATGGTCATGTTCCATGACTACGAAACGGGTATCATCGACGGAACATGGACCTCGTGCCCGAGACCCTGCCGTACCGCGTCCACCTCCGAGGCGAGCTCGGGAAACTTCGCCATACCGGTGATGCCACCGACTTCCTCGCTGCGGTCGACGACGGCCTGCTCGATCGTTGTGAGCTACCGAAGGATGTCGCCGGCCTGACATCACGCTTCCAGGACCAGTCCCTCGTGGTGGGCGGTGACAGCGCCGACCGGGGGATCGTCTCCGCCGTCTCCGTGTATGGACCTGGTCCGGCCGGGGCGCTGCCAGACGCATTCGGGGGCGCCCCGGTCGCCACGGTCGCACCCGAGGACCCCACCCCGGGGATCAGGGCGCTGACCGACCGATGCATCGAGGCGTACGCCTACTCCACCAACATCTTCATGCGTGATTCCGCCGCCGGGGTCGGAACGCTCGTGCTCAGCCACCTCGCACCCGGCGATGTCGGCAGCGTGTCGGACGAGCGCTGGATCGCGAAGGCCAGCCAGACCTTCTCCGGACGCGTGGTTACCCGGGGTGCGGGCTGGGAAAACGCGAGCTTGTTCAGGTCCTGCATTCGAAGGTCCAGAGTGTCGGTGCGCACAAGGGAGTGATGGTCTCCACCGCTCCGTATCAGAATGGTGCCCTTGACTCCGCGACAGCGGACCTCTCGGAGGTCATTCGATACCAGCCGGGCAGCGATCCGCCCGACGCGTTCGATACCGGTAGCTGATCAGAAGGACACTCAGAAGATGCCCCTCCACGGACCCCCGCTCGAAGCACCGGCCGACCTGGCGCACGTGCTCACCCGCGGGCTGGAGCGCGACCCGGACGGCCTGGCGCTGGCCACCGTCGAGGAGCAGCTCAGCTGGCGCGAGCTGGACGACTCGGTCACCCGGCTTGCGCACGGACTGCTCGGCCTCGGTCTGGCCCCGGGCGACCGCGTGGCCTCGCTGCTGCCCAACCGTCCCGAGCTCATCGTCCACTACCTCGCCTGCATCCGCGCTGGGCTGACCGCGGTGCCACTCAACTACCGCTACATGCCGACCGAGATCGATCACGCCCTCGAGGTCAGCGGCGCTCGCGCGATCGTCGCGCACGTCGAGCGCATCGACGACCTGCGGGCCAGCGCCGGGGTGGTGCGGCTTCCCCTGCCGGCCGTGTGGTGCGGCGGCGACGCACAGGGCCCACGCCTCGAGCAGCTCGCGGCCGCCGAGCCGGGAGACACGGAACTGCCGGCGGCGGATCTCGACCGGCCTGTCTTCATCTTCTTCACCTCGGGCAGCACCGGCCCGCCGAAAGGGGTCACTCACACCGGGCGCACGTACGGCACGATCGCGGCGAGCCTGGCCGCCGGGATGGCGCTGACCGCGGACGACATCGCGCTGCCTGGCTCCTCGATGTCGCACATCGGCTCGTCCAAGTTGGCGTTCGCGGCCCTGTCCGTGGGTGCGTCGCTGGCCATTGCCCGCACCTTCGATGCCGATGAGTACCTGTCGCTTCTGCGCGAGCGACGGCCGACCGTCGCCTACATCTTGCCGGCCGCCCTGTTCGCGCTCATCCGGGACCACGACGCCAGCCACGCGGACTTCACCTCGCTGCGCTTCGTTATCGCCGCCGGCGACAAGGTCCCCGCGGAGCTGGAGGCGGAGTTCAAAGCGATCGTGGGCACGACCATCCACGAGGCATATGGCATGACCGAGATCGGCACCTCGCACCTGAACCCGCCGGACCGGCCGGTCAAGGAGGGCTCGGTGGGTACCACCAACCCGTCCTATGCGTCGTCCATCCGCACCGAGAGTGGTGAGGAAGTCGCGCTGGGGACGGAGGGGC
The DNA here is from genome assembly GCA_963707395.1 of uncultured Chloroflexia bacterium. Classification (GTDB taxonomy): domain Bacteria; phylum Chloroflexota; class Limnocylindria; order Limnocylindrales; family CSP1-4; genus JAFMJV01. The sequence goes on along the minus strand of CAVPPQ010000027.1, from coordinate 246,618 downwards.
GGCACTGGGTGTCGGGGCCCGCAGTCATGGTGGGCTACTGGGAGAACGAGGCCGCGACGGCCGCGACGATGGACGGCGACTGGCTCGATACCGGCGACCTGGTGCGCGCGGACGAGGACGGCTACCTCTGGTTCCGTGGTCGGCGCAAGCAGATCATCGTCCACGATGCCTCCAACATCAATCCGGAGGACGTGGAGGACGCCATCTCGTCGCACCCGGCGGTGGCTGCCGCAGGTGTCGTTGGCGTCCATGACGAGGTCCACGGCGAGAACGTGTGGGCCTACATCACGCTACGCGAAGGTGCCCCTCGACCGAGCAGCCAGGACGTCATCCGCTTCGCCCGCGAGCGCGTCGGCTACAAGGCGCCGGAGGTCGTGCACGTGCTCGACAAGATGCCGTTGACCGCGACCGGCAAGGTCGATCGTCTGGCGCTCGCCGCCATGGCGGCCGACCGCGTCGGCGGTCACCACCAGCGATCAGCCCCCAGGCGCGTAAGTAGCCACGGCGCGCATCCCTGACGAAGGTCGGAAGGGGACGCGCCGGCTGCGACCCTGGTCCGCGTGGTCCGCGGACCGATCCACTGTCTCTCCACGGATCGTCGCCGGTCGGGAAGGGCGACCCGCGAACAGGGGAGGGCTCGGACGGTCGCAAGGCATCGCGGGGTAGGTACGACACGACCACGTCCGCACCCTCCCGCGCGAACGCGATCGCGACCGACTTGCCGATGCCACTGTCGGCGCCCGTGACGACCGTCACGAGCCCCGTCAGGCGGCCGCTGCTGACGTAGGTCGCCTCGCCATGGTCCGGCGGCGGATCCAGCCGATCATCGTCGCCCGGCAGGGACTGCTGCTGCAGGGGGAAGGGTGGTCGCGGATGCCCGTCGCGCGCGTCGTTTCCGGCGCGGACGGCCATGACGTCAGAACGGGACATGAGTCACCTCCTGGGTCTGGACCCGCCATCGTCGTCGGGCCGGCAGCCCGTCGCCCCATCCTCCTCGTGGCCCGAGGGTGACGCCTCGACTTCAGTCGGGCCGGGGCGCCGTGGCCTCGTCCGGCCTCCCGAGCTGCTCCGCTCCCGGGGCCGAGACCAAGGCCTGGCTCTCGCCTGCGGGTGCGTCGGATGGACCTTTCCGCCGGGCGGCGGCCTGCATGTCCCTCAGGTTCTGTCGGGCGTCACCGTAGTGGTGCTCGGCCTCCCCGCCGAGCTGGACCTTGCTTCCATTCAACGAGCCGGCCAGGTACCTGATCGCGACGGCGGATCCTGCGCGCTTGACGTGTCCCTGACCCATGGCTTCCTCCTTCGGTGCGTGACCGGCACCATGGTGGCGACCGCGGCCCGCCTCTCGCCTATCGCGTGGCGTGCTGTCCATGTCAACGCCATCTCAGGACCTGGCCTCACGAGGGCTGGCGCTTGACCGACACGGACGGACGAGGAATGACGCCAGGCCGAAGCGGAAGCAGGTGGCACCGATCAGGAGCAGTTCACGTAGATGGTCGCCTCGCACCGCGTGGCGAGGACGCGACCGCTCGGCGGCCGACTCGGTGCTGATGCGGATCGTGGTCAACGCCCTCCCGCCCGCGCGTACACTTGGCTCACGCCGCTCTTCGCGGGGGACTCGCACCGAAGAGGCGACGCGCAGATCGGAGGCCCGACATGAGCGAGAACGCCACCAGCACCGACGCCGGGTTGCCGTCGCTCTCGGACGCTCTCGGAGAGTGGCGCGCCGCGGAGCAGACTGCGGCCGTCGCCCGGCGCGGACGGCTCGGCGCCGAGGCCGCCGCCACGGCGGCCACCGAGGCGGCGCAAGCGGCACAGGTGACCGCGAACACCGCGAAGCGCGCCGCCGATGCCGCCCTGATGGCCGAGGAGTCGGCCTCCCGTACGGCCGCCGCTGCGTGGCTCGCTGCCGCAGCCAGTGACGTGGGCGCGTCCGAGGCGAGGGACGACCTCGTCCGTGCCGACGCGCACGAGGAGCGGGCGGAGCGCGCGTACGTCGAAGCCCTCGCGCGGACCAGCGACGGTGGGGACGGTGCCGACGGCTGAGTGCCGGGCGATGCCAAGCTGATCCGAGCCGGCGGTCCCGACGGCGCTGGTTCCCGCACCTGCCGTGCCGTCTGGCGGTCTTCGGCAGGCGACGGTCGTGCATCGAGCGCATCGATGCCCAGGGAGGTGAGCGATGGACGAGAGGGAGAAGGGCTCCGGCGGTCCCGCGGGATCCGTGCCGCGGGCACTCCAGCAGTGGCGCGAGGCGGAGCGGGTGGCGGCCGTGGCCCGCCGCGGCAGACTGGCGGCGGAGACCGCCGCCGATTCCGCGGCCGAGGCCGCCAGCGCGGCGCAGCAGACCGCGGAGGCCGCGCGGCGGGCACTCGAGGCGGCCACGCTGGCCGAGGAGTCCGCTGCCCGGACGGCCCGGGCTGCGCAGCTCGCCGCGGGCGCCACGATGGCCGACTCGCAGGACGCGGTCGCCGAGGCGGCACTCGCGGAGCATGACGAGCAGATCGCGCACCAGGCGTATAGCGAGGCCGTTGATCGGGTGACGCGGCACGTCACTGAGGAGGGCCACTGAGTCACGGCCCACCGGCGCCACTGAGGCGGCGCTTGCCATGCGTCTCGGCCTGGCCACCCGCCGCGCCACAGGACGAGGCCGCCGAAGGCAGCAGGTGAGTTCGGCGGGGGCATCCCGTACGTTCCGCAGCGTGAGCGCCGGGTCGATCTCGAACTCCTCGAGATGCGCACGTTCGGCGCCGGAGTCGTCGACCTCCGCTATCGCGTGGCGCGCTGGGTCACAACGATGGCGCGCACTGACGGATGCCTTGTAGATCGGCGGGCGGGACGGCACTACGCGCCGCTCGTGGCGTCCTCCATGCCGACCTCAAGCAGGGCATCCTCGATCTTCGCGGCCGGTGGCGGCAGAGCCTCCTCCGGCCGCACGTGGTCGAGCCAGGCCGAGAACAGCGAAGCCATCGCTGCCAGGATCGGTACCCCGAAGACGGCACCGAGCGGCCCGGCGACGGCGCTGCCCACGAAGACCGCGAACAGCACGACCAGCGGATTGAGACCGACCGCCGAGGCCATGACCCGTGGCGAGACGACGTTCTGGATGAGCAGCCAGCCGACGGCCATCACGGTCACCACGGGCGCCAGTTGCTCAGGCGTGAAGACGAACGTCACGAGGACGAGAGGGATCCAGGAGACCAGCTGACCGAAGAAGGGGATGGTCTGGAGCAGCATCGTCGTGACCCCGATGAAGGGCACGAACGGGATGCCCAGGAGCACCGCCACGGCGCCCACGAACAGCCCGTACAGGAAGGCCAAGCCGAACTGGCCCCGGATGAAGCCGCCGAAGGAATGATCGAGGGCCAGGGTGAGCGCGTCGAAGAGTGACAGTCGATCGGCCGGGACGAGGCGGCGCGTGAAGGCGAGCAGGCTGGCCTTGCTCGCGACCATGACGGCGGCGATGAAGACGATCGTCGTCCCGATCGTCACGACCGTGAGGCTGCCACCCAGCGCCCCGGCGAGGATGTCCTCGAGCTGTGATCGGGTGGCCTCCACGAGGTCATCGATGAGCCCCGTGACATCGATACCGAGACCGACCTCGGTCGCCCAGGCCTGGAACGAGGCAAGGGATCGATTGAGGCTGTCGGCCACTGCCGGACCCTGATCGACGACCTCGCCCAGCGATCCTGCGAAGGAGAGTGCGAGGACCCCCGAGAGGATGATGAGGACGCCTGCGACGAGCGCGAAGGCGAGCGCGACGGCCGGCCCTCGGGAGATCGAAGAGAAGTGGTCGACAAGCCAGCTGACGATCGAGTCGAGCAGGAAGGCCAGCAGCCACCCGATGAAGAACATGATCGCGATGAGGCGGAAGGGTGGCCACATGTCGCGGATCAGCGCGATCGCCAGCAGGGTCAGCACCACGGGTGCCAGGTAGATGATCGCCGAGAGCGCGCGTCGCTCCCGCACGCTCAAGCGCACGGCAGCGGCTGGCCGTGTCTCGGTGGCGCGCTGGTCGGTCGTCGCCATCCCCTCGCGCGCCTCTCGGGACCCTCCATCCGAGCGCCTGTCGCCACGGTCTGCAGGAGTCTCCAGTGCGGACACCGGGTCGCCGTTCTCATCTGACGATCGGACGTCATCGATCATCGGCACCATGGTAGAGCAGACGGCCTGGGCACACCGTCATCGACCAGGCGGCCAGCGCCGCGATGGCCGCCCCCGCGGGCGGGCGACCAGGCGGACGAGCGGGTCCACGCCCAGCTGCGTGGTCAGGTCGGTCGCCATCGCGTCGGGCGCCGCCGTGGCGACCACTCCGGCGCCCTTCGCAGGTGTCGCTATCCTCAGGGCATGCGCCCGAGGTCGACGACTCCCTCCTTCATCAGGGGCGACCGACCCGCGAATCGCCGCCCGCGGGCCTGAGCACGCCGTGCGCGTCCTCGCCCTCGAGACCGAAGTGCCTGGCGCGACGGCCGAGGCATTCGCGGCGCACGCGCGTGCAGAGGCGGCGGCCCTGTGGGCGCTCGTCCAGGCGGGTGTGGTGCGCGAGACGTACTTCCGGACCGACCGAGCTGACGCCGTCCTGGTGCTCGAGTGTCGGGACCTGGATGAAGCGCGTGACCACCTTGGCACGCTGCCCATGGTCCGTGTCGGGCTCATCCGTTTCGACTTGGTCGGCCTGCGGCCCTACCCAGGCTTCGCACGCCTGTTCGCCGACGAGGGGCCTCCAGGCCATGGGGGAACGCGGGAGGGCTGAGACTGCCCGCGCGCATGCTCATCACCGGGTCTCGCCATCAGTCCCTTGGCGAGACCGGCCGTCTCCGCGCCGTGAGCCAGGCACGGCAGGCTGGGCGTCACACGTCCGAGACAGCCACTGGCCACATGGGGCCGACCGGCCCCACCAGTCGGGGACCCACGGCCCTCATCGAGCCCGCTGTCGGCTGATCCCATAGCCGCGGCGCTACCCGGGCGCCATGCCGGTCCACTCCGGCCAGACCGACACCCTCGACGAGGAGCACATCCGTGGACCCTGAGACACCCAACCTTCCGACCTCGGCGCAGCCTGGACCCGAGATGGCCGCCTTGGCTCCGTTCTACCGGGAGTGGACCTGGACCGGCACGATCGAGGCTGGCGGCATGGGGCCGGGGAGCCCGTTCATGACCGGCACCGGCCGGGCGAGCTGTCGACTGGCACCGGGCGGCCTGTGGTATGTGTGCGACTTCGAGCAGGACCAGCACCTGGCGGACGGCACGTTCGTGCTCACCTGGCGCCTCCACTGGGTGGCCGGCTGGGATGGGCGCGCATCCGAGTACCGTGCCAGCAGCGTCGACAACCAGGGCCCCAACCTGGGCCTCTATCGCGGCCGCATCGAGGGCGACCGACTCATCTACGAGTCGCTCCAGGAAGGCCTGCCGCGTATCCGCCTGACGTGGATCCTCAAGGATGCGACCCGCTGTGCCTGGCGCAACGAGTTCACCCTCGACGGTGAGACCTGGGTCCTCATCGAGGAGTATCAGATGGTGGCGCCGACCTGACCACTGACGGTCACCCGAGGACGACGATCCGACCCGTGCCGGTGCCCATCGAGCGCGTCCTGGTCGAGTCGGCCCGGCTGACGGTTCGGACCTTCCGGCCCGAGGATGGCGACGACCTGTTCGACTACCTTTCGGTCCCCGACGTCTACCGCTTCGAGCCCGGCGAGCCCATCGACAGGCCAGAGGCCCGTCGGCTCGCCGAGGAACGGTCGACCGGCTTGAGTTTCCTGGCCCTCGAGCTGAGGTCGGAGGCGAGGGTGATCGGGCACCTCTCGTGGCACCCCGTCGAGCCTGTTCGCCTGCGGACGTGGCAGCTCGGCTTCATCGTCGACCCGCGCTTCCAGCGTCGTGGGTACGCCTCCGAGGGGACCCGCGCGTGGATCGAGCATGCCTTCGCGACGCTCCCGGTCCACCGGGTCGTGGCCCACTGCCATCCCGACAACATCGCTTCCTGGCGGACGCTGGAGCGGGTCGGCTTCGTGCGCGAGGGCCGCTTCCTCAAGGACGTGTACTTCCGCACCGATGTCGCCGGTCGACCCATCTGGCAGGACACGCTCGTGTACGCCCTGCTCAGCCCACTGGAGGCGTGAGCGACGCTCCGGCCGTCCGGGCCTGTTGTCAATGTTCAGGGCGACTCGGTCGCGATGGAGGTCCCGCCCCAGGCGCTCGGGCGTGCCCGTTGGCATCACCAGGTCGGCGTGTGTCCCACCATCCAGCGGACGCCGAAGCGATCGACGCACATGCCGTAGTCGTCACCGCAAGAACTGCAGGCCGGGGCGGGGGGTTGCCGCTGAGTGGCGCAGGTGACCAGCGGCCACTCCCGTCCAGACGAGATACTTGGCCACAGCGGGAGGCGCTGACGCACGAGTCACAGTCCGGCCGCCGGAGTCGCGCAGAGCCACTGGCGGGACCGACCCGCCCGAGGTGACGCCGTGCATGCCTGCACGGCAGGGGGGAGATGATGCCGGTGCGGAAGTCCGTACTCGCGTTCATGTTCGTGTTCGCCGTCGTCCAGGCATCCCCCGTCCTGGCCCAGGACGAGGCGTCGACCTCCGGTCAGGAACCAGCAGCCGTGGAAGTCACGACGCCACCTGGTGGACCTCAGGCCTTCGTCACATGTAGCGGATGGCACGCCCTCTGTTCAGCATCCCCCGACTGCCAGGTGAGCGGCGGCCAGGCTCATCGGGGGCAGTTGATTCGCCCAGCGCGCCAGTCGATCTGAGCGGACAGCACGGCGACATCGGGAGCAACGGCCCTTTGCGGACGCGACGGGCGCAGTCAGCGTGGCAGGTGCGCCAGGTACTCCGAGCGGCTACCTGGCCGCCATGGCCAGCCCCCGGCCCCATCACTCCCCCAGCAAGTCGGCAGGAGGACGTCATGAGGCTCGCAACGGCCACACCCCTGGTGATATTCGCGCTTGCGTTCGCAACAGCCGCCGGCCGACCACCGGCGACGCTCGCGGGCGACGAAGCGCCGGGGGTCCCCCTCCGGGACGTCGTGGCGAGCATGGAGCCGCAGGCTGTCTGGCAAGCCTTCTCCGACCTGACCCAGGTACCTCGACCGTCGCATCACGAGGAGCAGGCGACGGCGTATCTGGCCGCCCTCGGCGCGGAGCTCGGCCTGGAGACCACCGTCGACGACGTGGGCAACGTGATCATCCGCAAGCCGGCCGCAACGGGCCTGGAGACGCGCCATGGCGTGGTCCTCCAGGCGCACATGGACATGGTGCCGCAGACGGCACCCGGCAAGGACTTCGACTTCGAGACCGATCCCATCGCGGCGTACGTGGACGGTGACTGGGTCATCGCCGACGGCACCACGCTGGGCGCCGACGATGGCATCGGCGTGGCCCTTGCCCTGGGCGTCCTGCAGTCGGATGTCCCGCTGGGGCCCATCGAGGCCCTCTTCACCGTCAACGAGGAAGACGGCATGGACGGCGCCTCGGGCCTCCAGCCGGGGGTGCTGCAGGGCGACATCCTCATCAACCTCGATTCCGAGACCGAAGGGGAGTTCACCATCGGAAGCGCGGGCGGTGAGTACGCGGACGGCGTGGCGAGCTTCTCCATGGTCCCCGTGCCCGCCGACATGGTCGGCTACACGCTCACGGTGGGCGGCCTCCAGGGCGGGCATTCGGGGGTCGAGATCGGCCTGGGACGCGGACACGCCACCAAGCTCCTGGTCAGGCTCCTGCGCGACCTCGCGGACGCCCATGACCTCCACCTGGCCGCGATGGCCGGGGGCACGGCGGCCAACGCGATCCCCACCAGCGCCTCAGCCGTCGTGGTCGTGCCGACGGCCCAGGCGGCGGCGCTCGAAGCCGAGGTCCGGGCATACGAGGCGACACTGCAGAACGAGCTCGCCATCGCCGATCCGGGCGTGACCGTGACAGCCAGCCCGGCGGAGATCCCGGGAGCGGTGCTTGACCAGGACGCCCAGGATGTCGTGATCGACGTGCTCTACGGCACGCCGCAGGGCGTCATGCGGATGAGCGATGCGGTCCCCGGACTCGTGGAGACCTCGACCAACATGGGCATCCTCGAGCTATCTGACGGGCAGCTCGCGATCACCTGTCTCATGCGCAGCTCCGTGGATAGCGAGCTGCAGGACCTCCACCAGATGCTGAGCAGCGTCTGGCGGCTCGCCGCGCTGGACACGACGTTCAGCGGTCTGTATGGCGGGTGGCAGCCGAACCCCGACTCGCCCATCCTCGGCCTGATGACGAGCGTCTACGAGGACCTCTATGGTCGCGAGCCGGCGGTCGGTGCGGTCCACGCCGGGTTGGAGGCGGGCACCATCGTCGCCAAGCATCCCGGCATGGATGCCATCTCCGTCGGGCCCACGCTGGAGCACGTCCATACCGTCGATGAGCGGCTGGAGATCGGTTCGGTCGCGAAGCTCGACGACCTGCTTGATGGCGACGCTCCAACAGATCCCGGTGAAGTGACTCGCCCCACGGAGTCGGTCTCGAGGGAGGGAGCGTCATGAACCGCCATGTGGTCCTGGGATCGTGCATCGCATCCTGTCTCTTGGCCGTCACGCTCCCTCTTGCCACGCTGAACGCCTCCCAGCCCGAGGTTTCGCCAGCAGCCCCGTCGATGCCCCAGCCGTCCACCTCCCCGGACGAAGCGTCCGGCGGGCTGACGGCACGGATGCTGACCGCCCCGAACGCGCTCATGGGGCCCGTGCCCTCGAGCCTGAGCTGGGCCCCCCAAGGCGCCCGACTGGCGTACGTCTACCCGGCCGACGGGCATGACGTGCTGTGGCTCTACGACGCCGCCACGAGTGAGACGCGGGTGCTGTTCGATCCCTCCAGCAGCTCCGACACCACCATCGACCTGGCGTCGGCCCTCTGGTCGCCAGCCGGCGACACGATGCTGCTGGCCGGCGACAGGTCGCTCTGGCTGCTCGATGTGACATCCGGGCTCCTGCGCCCGCTCGGGCCGGACGGCGGTCCCAGGACCGGGCTGATGTTCCTGCCTGACGGCGAGCACGTCTCCTACGTGGAGGGCAACGACCTGTACGTGGTCAGCATCGCGGACGGCCGGCTGGACCGTCTGACGAGCGACGGCAGCGACCTGGTCATCAACGGGGGGCTGGACTGGGTCTACAACGAGGAGCTGGCGACCCGCGCCGCCCAGCCCGCGTACGCCTGGTCGCCCGACGCCAGTCGCCTGATCTGGCTGCGCACCGACGACGCTGGGGTCCAGGAGCACCCCGTGACCGACTACCGCCCCGTCCCGCCCTCGGTCACCTACACCCGCTACCCGGTCACCGGTACGGCCAACCCGCAGGTGTCGCTCCATGTCGCATCGCTCGACGGAGGCGAGGCCACCCAGACGGTCTCCCTGCCGGCGGACGCCGAGTACATCCTGCCCTTCTTCGCCTGGACCCCCGACGGTCAGGAGGTCCTCTACGCCACGGTGAGCCGCGACCAGCACGTGCTTCGACTCTCGGCCTGGGACCCGAGCCGAGGCACGGCCCGGACCGTCCTGGTGGAGACCGACCCCGCCTGGATCAACGAGGACCGCTACTCGGCGCCGGTCTTCGTGGACGACGAGGAGCACTTCCTGTGGCTTTCGGAGCGGGACGGCTTCATGCACCTCTACCTGTACGACGGCCAGGGGACGATGCTGCGGCAGCTCACCCAGGGGGAGTGGATGATCGACAGCGCGGCCTGGAACCTGATCGTCCCGGGACGCCCCGTCCAGGTCGACGATGACGGGACCTGGGCGTGGTTCATCGCGACCAGGGATGGCCCCCTGGAGCGGCAGCTGTACCGCGTGAACCTGGCCAGCGCTGAGCTTGAGCGACTGTCCAGGGAGCCCGGATGGCATGGGCTGGCACTCTCGCCGGACGGCCGCTACCTGGTCGACCAGTACTCGGACGTGGCGACCCCGCCCGTGACCCAGGTGCTGGACGGAGATGGCGGCGGGGGCAACGTCATCGCGCGTGCCGACGGGCCCACGCTGGCGTTGCCCGCGCTTTCGCGCGAGTTCCTGACCGTCACGGCGCACGACGGCGTGGACCTGGCGGCCCAGCTCGTCAAGCCCGAGGGCTTCGACCCTTCACGGAAGTACCCGGTGGTGATCCACTGGTATGGCGGACCCGGCCTGCAGACGGTGGCCGATCGCTACGGCAGCACGAACATCTTCAACATCATCGAGCGTGATGTCCTCTACACGCAGGCGGGCTTCCTGGTATGGCGCCTTGACAATCGCGGCAGCTTCGGTCGCGGCCACGCGTTCGAGACGCCGCTGGCCGGCCACCTTGGGCCGGCCGCCCTCGATGACCAGCTCGCAGGAGTCGAGTACCTGCGAACGCTGCCCTACGTGGACCCGACACGCATCGGCACCGACGGCAAGTCCTTCGGGGGCTACCTGACGCTGTACGCCCTCATCAACGCGCCCGACGTCTTCCGCTGCGGAGTGGCCGGCGCTGCGCCGACCGACTGGCGCTACTACGACACGATCTACACGGAGCGGTTCATGGGGACGCCGCAGGAGAACCCCACCGGATACGCGGACACGGACCTCGTGGCGGCCGCCGGCCGCATCGAGGCGCGGCCGCTGCTCATCCATGGCCTCGCGGACCGCAACGTGCACCTCCAGAACACGATCGCCTTCATCGAGGCGCTGATGGCGGTCGACAAGCCCTACGAGTTCGTGCCGCTGCCCAACCTGGACCACAGCTTCAAGGGCGACGGCCTCGTCACCGCCCTGTCCGCCAGCACCGACTACCTGCGGCGGTGCCTGACAGGGGAGTGATGGCCCAAGCCCGAGCAGGCCAACGCACGCACAGGTCCGTGACGTAGGCACGGAAGGAGAGGGAGCGCCATGTGCCAGGACTGTGCGACAGGCTCCGTTCGCTTCTCTCGCCGCGACATCCTCAAGGTGGGGGCGGCTGGCGCCGTCGCGCTGGCGATCCCGTCGGTGACATTCGCGGCACCCGCGGCCGTGGCCGGGTCGCCCTCAGCCGTGGCCGGGTCGCCCTCAGCCGTCCCCAGCCGAGGGACGCAGCTCGTGCTCCTCGGGACCGCGGGCGGACCGCCGGTGATGAATGGACACAGCGGGATCGCCTCGGTGCTCCAGGTGGACGGCAGGAACTACGTCATCGACTGCGGCCGCGGTGCGGTGACCCAGTACAAGGCCGCAGGCCTTCGCTTCGACGCGCTCGCGTCGATCTTCATCACGCACCTCCACGCCGACCATCTCGCCGACTACTACGACTTCTTCCTGCTCGAGGGCTGGGGACCGGTGGGCGGTGACAGCGCCGACCGGGGGATCGTCTCCGCCGTCTCCGTCTATGGACCTGGTCCGGCCGGGGCGCTGCCAGACGCATTCGGGGGCGCCCCGGTCGCCACGGTCGCACCCGAGGACCCCACCCCGGGGATCAGGGCGCTGACCGACCGATGCATCGAGGCGTACGCCTACTCCACCAACATCTTCATGCGTGATTCCGGCAGCCCCGACGTGCGCGACCTGATCGACGTGCATGAGATCGCGCTGCCGGACGTGGGCGCCGATCCCCTGACGAACACCGCGCCACCCATGCAGCCGTTCCCGGTCATGGAGGACGACGCCGTGCGCGTCACGGCGGTCCTCGTCCCACACGGGCCGGTGTTCCCGTCCTTTGCGCTCCGCTTCGATACCGATGCCGGTTCCGTGGCCTTCAGCGGCGACACCGCGAAGTGCGACAACGTCGTCACCCTGGCGAAGGGTGCCGACATCCTCGTGCACGAAGCGATCGATCTCGACTACATGGGATCCCTCGGTACGTCAGCCGTCCAGCTCAGCCACCTGGAGACGTCACACACCCGACCAGAGGACGCCGGTGCCGTCGCGCAGGCCGCCGGGGTCGGAACGCTCGTGCTCAGCCACCTCGCACCCGGCGATGTCGGCAGCGTGCCGGACGAGCGCTGGATCGCGAAGGCCAGCCAGACCTTCTCCGGACGCGTGGTTCGCGCCCACGAGCTGGAGACGATCTCACTCGGCCCGGTCGCCCGCACTGGGGGCGGTCGAGTCGGGTAGGGGTTGGCTCCTGCCCCGAGGCTAGACCGAGATGGCCCCGAAGTTGGCGTGTGCCGAGAGTCGCCACGCGCCGTCCACGAGCCGGAAGACCGACAGGCGCGGGGCCGTCGTCGCCTGCTCCACTCCGTCGATCGTCTCGGTCGTCTCGATCAGGTACGTGACGACGATCACGTCACCACCCTGGGTCGCGGCCACATCGCTGATCGTGAAGTCCTCGACGTTGGCAGGCGCCGCCAGGTACGCGTCACGGCCGAGGCGGTCGCCGTTGGCACGGACGATCTGGAATTCCGGGGCGAGGAAGGCCTCGAGGGCTGCCGCCTTCTCCGCCTCGGGCTCCGCGAGGATGGTGAAGAACTGCGTGGCGAGCTGCGTGCCGAGCTCGAGGGTGTCCTCGGCGGAGGGGGCGGCGACGGCCTGTGGCGCCGGAGACCCACTCGCATCCTGCGCAAGGACCGGCAGCGGCATGGCCACAAGGGACAACGCGATGAGCAGGAGCATTCGAACAGAGGGGCGCGGCATGATGGACTCCTTGCCTACGGTGTGACTTCGTCGCCACGCCGATCGTTTGACGGTGAACGGGGCCGGCGCCTGGCGGCGGTCGGGATCCAGATCCCGACCGCCGCTGGTCTGCTCAGCCGGCCGGCGCAAAGCAGGCATCGGCACCCCCGGCCTCGAACACGGTCTTGTCGCAGTAGACCGCGTCCGGGTAGTACGGCCCCATGACCGGCTGCGCCGCGCCGACGGTCATTTCCGGCACAGCCCACACCGACTGGTCGTAGTAGTCGTCCGACGGCAGCATGTGCCGCAGCAGAAGGAGGTCGGGCATCGTCGGGTCGGCTCCCTGGAGCCAGGCCACGCCGTTCTCCTGCGTCGCGTTCGCCGGGCGATCCTCTGGTTGCGAGACGACCACGGTGTAGGACCCGTCAGGCCCCAGTGGGAACTCGAAGTCGGCCGTGCAGGCGGTCGTCGGATAACCCTCCGGCGGGGTGACGTTGTTGGATCCGGTACAGATCGACCAGAAGCGCAGCTGCTCGGCTGACGTCACGCTCGCCCCGGCGTTCGTGTCGGGGAACGTCGGCGCTTGGCCCCGGATGACGACGATGCGGCCGGGCTCCCAGACCACGGGCGTCATGAGGTACCGGTTGTCGGGGTTGGGGGCCAGTCCGGGGATCGACGACTCGACCCATGCCAGCGCGGCGTCGGCACCGGGCAGCGGCAGACGTTCTGCAGCCGCGATGTTCGTCAAGACCATCTGCCGGATGGCCTCCGTCCATGCGAGTTCCTCTTCTGGCGCGCACTCCGCGAGCGGGCGGATCTGCCCGTCAGCCTCCTCGATCGCCAGTGCCGGCAGGCTGACGCCACCGGCGTGGTCTGCCGCGTCGATCGGGACGTAGACACGCAGGATCAAGACGCCGAGCTTGTCTTCCTCGCCTTCCCGATGGGCGGGGATGACGTTCTCCGCCGCGCCAGCACCGACCCGGTCGAGGGCCCACTCATCCAGCCAGGTGCGCAGACGCACGGGATCGCGGTGGCGTCTCGGAAAGGCGTCGTCCACCTCGATCGTGCCCGTGACACGCGCTCCCCACTGGCGCCGGAGCGGATCGGACGAGGCGTCGGCATCGATCGCCGGGTTGACACTGCCCAATTGCGGGGCGATCTGGTAATCCCGAAGCCAGCCCAGGACCTCGATCTCGCGACCCGGCTGGCCGAGCCCGAAATAGGTCACCAGGGAGGAGAAGCGGGCGAACGGGTACGTCCCATTGAGGATCAGACTCTGTCCGGGCGCGAGCATGTACGGCATCACGAAATAGGAGGCTCTCTCCTCGGGGTAGGCGACGTTCAAGGCGTCGACCGCCACCTCGACCGGCCAGGCGCAGACCTCACCGCGCTTCGTCTGTTCGACGAGCGTCTCCATCTCATCGGAGGTCAGACCCTGGTCCTGGGCGAGGACCGCGGGCGCCTGCACAAAGGCGATCATGAACGCGATCACGACCACGACGGACTTCCGCACCAGCATCATCCCTTCCCCGTGCCGTGCATGCCGCACGACATCGCAGCAGGCGGGTCGGGTTCGCCAGTGGCTCGTGCATGACCCCGGCGGCCAGGGTGTGGGTCGTGCGTCATCGCCTCCCGCTCATCGAGTATGGCACCGCGAGGTGGCGGTCAAGCGCCGAGCGCGTCACTGGCGCCCGGGTGCCTGCCGGAGGGTTGAGCGCGTCTGGGGTCGCGGCATGGCGCTCCAGGCCATCGACCTCGCCCGGTAGACCAGCCCTACCCTCGACACCGCACCAGGACGCCCCTCAGCCGAAGGCAGTTGCGCTCGACTTGAGGACCGCCGTGAGGCTGTCGTCCATGATCGCCAGCGCGAGGTCGATCTCGTCCTCGCTGACGGTCAGCGGCGGGGCCATCCGCCAGACGCTGTTCGCGCCCACATGGCGGACGATATTCATCGACAGCCCGCGCGCGAGGCACTCGTCGGTCGCCCGCGCCCCCAGGTCGTCCGCCGGCTCTCGCGTCACGCGGTCCGTCACGAGCTCCACGCCCACCAGCAGGCCGCGCCCGCGAACCTCGCCGATGATGGGGTGCCGGTCCGCGAGCTCCATGAGCCCCGCCTTGAGGCGCTCTCCCATGCGCGCCGCGCGCTCGGGCAGTCCCTCCTCGATGACGACGTCGAGCACCGCGAGCCCGACCGCTGCCGGGAGCGGGTCGCTCACATGGCTCGTGACGTGCAGGAAGCCACGCTCCACGGCGCGCTCCTCCAGCTCGGCGCTGATGATCGTGGCCGCCAGCGGCAGCCCGCCGCCCAGGGTCTTGGAGACGGTGACGATGTCCGGGACGATGCCATCCTGCTCGAACCCGAACATCGTCCCGAGCCGTCCGAAGCCCGTCTGCGCCTCGTCGACGATGAGCAGCCCGCCGCGCTCGTGGGTCGCGTCTGCGAGGCGCCGGAGATAGCCAGGTGGCGGGTCGATGACACCGCCAGCGGAGAGCACCGGCTCGGCGATCGTGGCCGCCAGCGAGCCCGCGCTGTTGGCATCGAACAGCTCGAAGCCCCGCTCCATGCAGCTCATGTCGCAGGTCCCGCAGCCAGGCGTGCCGTCGCCGCGCGAGCGGCTCGTGCAGCGATATGAGTACGGCGCCGGGAGTGCGAAGGACCCGGGCATCTGCGGCCCGTAGCCACGGTGCCCCACGGAGTACGTGATGGATGCCACACCAGCCGTCAGCCCGTGGAAGCTCTGGCCAAGCCCCACGATCTCGAAGCGGCCCGTCGCGAGCTTGGCGAGGCGCATCGCGACCTCGTTCGACTCCGACCCGGTGTTGAGGACGATGACCTTGTCCAGCGGGGCCGGAAGGAGCTCCGCGAGGCGCTCTGCGAGGCGGATGACCTCCTCCGAGAGCATCCAGCTGTTGAGGTGGAGGACGCGGTCGCAGGCGTCTCGGATGGCCTCCACGATGCGCGGATGGTTGTGGCCGATCGTGCTGCAGATCTGGCCGCTGGTGAAGTCCAGGACCCGGTTGCCGGCGCGATCCCAGACCCAGCTGCCCTGCGCACGCTGCACGATGAACGGGGCGAACCCCGGCACGTAGCGGATCAGGTGGCGATCGGCCACGTCGAGCAGCGGGTCGCGGGACATCGGGGATCCTCCTTCCTGCGGGAGCACCGTCAGGTCGTGCCGGCGCCCCCGCGCCGGGGTTGGGCCAGTCGCGGAGCGTGTCGCGTGGTCCGGGTCGGCCATCCGCACCGAACGCCACGGCAGCGGACGCGAGGAGGATCCGCGCGGCCGCCGGGACACGCAGAACCATACCCGAACGACAGGTTGGCATACCGGTCGCGAGGCGCGTGGCGGGGCCCGCGGCCGGAGTGGTGATCGAGCAGCGCGCGGACGATCCGGGCTCCCCCGGGTGCTCGGCGCCGGGAACGACTGACGACGAGGATCGAGCGGTGCCAGATGACGGGGCCTGGGAATCGCCAGGCATCGACACCACGAGGCGTCTTGCCTGTTGCCTGTGCGGTCGTTCAGCACCCGCTGGCAGCTACGGTGACAGCCACGGCCGCGGGATCTGGTGAACGTGGTACAAGTCGGTGGTGGCATTCTCCCCACTCAACGGCCGCATCGCTTGATCTGAAAGGGCTCCCTCATGCCCCGACTCCAAATCAAGAGCTTCGCCACCCCCGACGAGGTCCGCACCTTTCCCAAGGGGCACGCTGAGGTCGTCAGCCTCGCCGAGACGACCGTCGGACGGTCGCACTGGAGCCCCGGCTGGCGATGGTCCGTGGATCTCGCACCCACGA
This sequence comes from uncultured Chloroflexia bacterium, assembly GCA_963707395.1. Taxonomy (GTDB): domain Bacteria; phylum Chloroflexota; class Limnocylindria; order Limnocylindrales; family CSP1-4; genus JAFMJV01. Next base: position 230,271 of record CAVPPQ010000027.1, on the reverse strand, counting down.
TGGGCACCCCAAGCTGCCAGGTCCACCACCTCGGGCACTCGGTCTCCGGCGTCCTGCATGTCCGCATGGACGATGGGGAGTCGCTCGACATCCCGCCCGATTCGATCTTCGAGATCCCGCCCGGACATGACGCCTGGGTGGTCGGTGACGAGCCGTGGGTGACGATCGAGTGGACGAGCGCGCACCTCGTGGGCATCGGGCCGCAGGGTCCCGGCGAACGGGTCGTCGCGTCGGTCCTCTTCACTGACATCGTCGACTCGACGGCCATGCTCCAGCGGATGGGCGACACTGCCTGGAAGGATCTCCTGCGCCGCCACAACATCAGCCTCCGCAACGACCTGAACAGCTTCCGCGGACGCGAGGTGAGCACCACCGGCGATGGGTTCCTGGCGGTCTTCGACGGCGCGACCCGAGCCGTGCGGTGCGCTGGGGCGATGACACGCTCCGCCCAGGGCCTCGGCCTTCGGATCCGGGCGGCCATCCATACGGGTGAGGTCGAGTTCGTCGGTGGCGACGTCCGGGGCGTCGCGGTCCACGCAGCCGCGCGGCTGATGTCGTTGGCCGCTCCAGACGAGGTCCTCGTCTCGTCGACCACGAGGATCTCGTCGAAGGATCCGGGCTCGTCCTCGAGGACGCCGGGACCCACGCGCTCAAGGGATTCGCGGGACGGCGGCAGGCCTATCGCGTGGTCGTGTAGCCGGGCGGCGCCTCCGCAGGTTGACCGTGGCCGCCGATGCCGAGCCCGGTGGTGCTGCGACCGTCAGATGGTGATGACGATCTTCCCCCGCGCCTCGCCGCTCTCGAGATACCGCAGCGCGTCAGGGACCTCCGTCAGCCCGTACCGTCGGTCGATGACCGGCTTGATCTTCCCGGCCTCGATCAGCTCGCGGAGGATCGCGACGTCCTGCTGCTTGAAGGGCTTCCATCCCATCTGGAGACCCATCTTCCTGTCGCCGGCCAGCGAGAGCAGGGGGCCCACCAACAGCGCCGCGAAGATCCTGCTCGTCGGACCCCCGATCAGGACGTAGGCGCCACGGGGCTTCAACGCGCGTCGACACTCGAGGAGCGAGTGGTTCCCGGCGATGTCCAGGATCCAGTCGAACCGCGGTCCATGGCGGGTGTAGTCCTCGACCGTGTAGTCGACCACCTCGTCCGCCCCGAGCTCACGCACGAGGTCCATCTTGCTGGTGCGGCAGACCCCGGTGACATGTGCTCCGAACGCCTTGGCGATCTGGACCGCGAAGGGACCGACATTTCCCGACGCGCCGTTGACCAGGACCCTGTCGCCCGGCCCGATGCGTCTCCTGCCCCGCAGGTTCTGCAATGCCAGGATGCCCGACTGCGGCACGGTCGCGGCCTCCTCGAAGCTCATGCTCGGTGGCTTGTGAGCCCACGCTCGCTCCGCCGCACAGGCGTACTCGGCGAAGGCGCCGTAGCCGAACTCGGTCAGGTCCCCGAAGACCTCGTCGCCAGCCCGGAACGCCGTCACGCCAGCGCCGACGGCTTCGACCTCTCCGGCCGCGTCCAACCCGAGACCACGGTTCCGTGGCCGGCGGAGACCGGTGCCCATGCGGGTGAGCATGGGCCGGCCGTACAGGTAGTCGAGGTCGGCCTGGTTGAGCGATGCCGCTCGGAGGCGGACCAGCACCTCACCGGCCGCCACGGTCGGTATCGGTGACTCGTCCAGCTGGAGGACATCGGGTGGCCCATACCTGTCCCGGACGAAGGCCTTCATGGTGGTGGCTGCCTTCGTCAGCCCAGCTCGGGGTAGCGTCCGACGGCCTCGGCGAATGTCCCGGTGGGGCCGTCGCCGAGTCGCTCATCGAGGAATGACCGCACCAGGTCCCGCGTGATGAGGGTCATCCGCTCGGGGTCGATGGGGCCGACCGGGAGCTGTGTGTCCTCGGGCCCACCAAGCAGCCCGTAGTCGCTGAAGTCCATGTGCTGGCTACCCGCGACGAAGTGCTGCTGCGAGCTCCCCGCGTTCGCCACGGCCGCGAAGTCCACGTTGGCTGCCTCGCAGAACCCATCGCACGCTCCGGACTGATCGTGCCGAAGGACGAGGTTCGGAACGGTCAGGCCGGTGCTGCGGACGTCCGTCCACAGCGTCCCGTCCAGATCCACCGCGGCCCCGCACCGTGCGTCCTGACGGCAAGCCTCGAATGCCGCGGCTCCGCCCATGGAGTGCCCGACGTAGGCCACGTGGTCGAAGTCGAGCGCGCCGATCAGCGTCGGACTGGCGGCCAGCGTCTCGACCACGAACGCGGCATCGTCCGCCCACACTTCCGCGATCGGCGCAGCGGCGGCGTACCAGCCGGCGATGTCGCCCAGCAGCGCCGGATCGATGTTCCCGGCGGCAGTCCCGGGTACGACGTGGCCGTCGGGGAACACGACCACCGCTGTCGAACCGGTGGGGTTGATGCCAACGACCGCATAGCCGTGGCTGGCCAGATCCTCGGCCAGCGCGGAGTACGCCGCGACCGGTTGGCCCAGACCCGGCATCAGCACCACGACCGGGGGCTTCCCGTCCAGTGGAGCGTCTGCGAGCGCGTTCGTGCGGACGGCGTTCAGATCCCGGGTGACCACCCCCGCTGAGTTGGCGAGCTCCGCCCAGACCTGCGGCAGGTAGGGTGCTGGGGTGCCGGTCGAGCCCTCGACGGCCGGGTACCAGATCCAGACCGCCAGCTCCCGCGCTGCGCCGTCGGTGCCGAACGGGTCGGTCCGTCCCGCATCGGTGAGCGCGAGCTCCGTCCGGCCGACCGGCGACGCCCCAGTCACGGTCGGCAGCGTGAGCTCCTGGGCCAAGATGACGGCACTGGAAGCCGTGATCGCCATCACGGCGGCGGCGAGTCCGACCACGAGCCGGCTCGCAACACGGCTCGACCCGCGGCCAGCGTGCCGTTGACGGGTGGTCGTCCCGGTCGAGATCGACCCAGCTTGACGCTCGCAGGTGTCAGGGGTGGTAAAGGATGCGGGCATGTGAACTCCTCTCCGATCTGGAACCGTGTGGTTGGGATGAGGCTCCGGCCGGTCAGTGCACGAGATCAGCGCTCACCTGCCAGAGCCGGGTCGCAACGGCTACGTCGTGGCTGGTCTTCGAGGACTGCTTGGGCTTGCTGTTCGCGTAGTACTGACCCGTGACGTGCACAAGGTCAGGTGCGGATGCCAGGTAGATCGACGTGGCCGCGCCCTGTGCGGGCGACTTCATGAAGGGCCGCATGAACGGGACGAGCAGTCGTTGGATGCGGCCGGGGTCTCCCGCCCCGAACGACGTGCGCACCACGCCAGGGTGCAGCACGTTGCAGGTGACGGTGCTGGCCTCCAGCCGGCGTGCCAGCTCGTACGTGAAGAGCACGTTCGCGAGCTTCGACTGGTCGTAGGCCCGCGACCCCGAGTAGGATCGCTCGCCTTGGAGGTCATCGAAGTCGATGCGGCCCATCGTATGGGCGCCGGAGGCCACGGTGACCACGCGCGCCGGGGCGCTCTGCTTCAGCCGCTCGAGGAGCAGGTCGGTCAGGAGGAATGGCGCCAGGTGGTTCAGGGCGAAGGTGTGCTCGAGCCCGTCGGCGGTGACGTGCCGGGTGTCCCAGTAGCCACCCACGTTGTTGACGAGCACGTCCAGCCGTGGGTATGCGGCGAGGACCTCGCCGGCCAGCCGCCGCACCTCGGCCTGTGAGGACAGGTCGGCCACGAAGACATCCACCGCGGGGTTGCCCGACTCGCGGGCGATCGCAGCGGCTGCCCGGTCGGTCCGGTCCCGGTCGCGGCCGGTGATGCCCACGCGGGCACCCATGGAGGCCAACCCGATCGCCGTCGCCCTGCCGATGCCGCTGGTGCCACCGGTGATGAGGACTGTCTTGCCTCGCATCGACGGTACGGCCATGGCTACCCGGCGACCGCTGCCGCGGTGCGAGGCTCGAGCACGACCACCGCCCGCTCCGTCGATCGCTGCGCCGCGAGTGCGTCGAGATCGTCGCCCCAGCCGGGGTAGTCGTGGAAGCTGGCCCACAGCCGCTCGCGCTCAGCGCCCTCCGCCACGCGGGCTCGGACGGTGCGAGGGCCGTCCTTCAGCTCGACCGTCGTGTCCGGCTGTGCCTGGAGGTTCAGCCACCACGCCGGCTCGGCGTCGGCCCAGCCGTTCATGGCCAGCGTGACCAGGTTCGGGCCGTCCTCGTAGTACCCGACGATCGCCACGCGTGGCTGGCCCGACCGTCGCCCCACGGTCGTCAGGCGCATCATCCCGAACCTGCCACCGGCCTTCGGCCGCGAGAGGCCGATCCGCCCCCCGCTGAGTCGGTAGAGGGCACGGTGCAGCACCCAGGCGATGCGAACGAACAAGCGTGGAGGGCTCCCAGGGGTCTGCTCACGGACAGCGGTCATGCTGCACCTGCCGTCGTGACGGCGACGGGCATCGGTGATGAGGTGGCTGTGATGGCGCCGAGGCCGCTCGACCTGGCGGCGGCCGCCATCATGATCGGCGCAGTGGCCTTGAAGCCCTTGAAGGTGAGGTACAGGCCGAGCGAGAACTCCCACACGGCGATCGGGAGCGAGGCGAGCCCGCCCAGCGGTGAGTACTGCTCGACGACGCCGAAGATCGTCAGGACGGTGGCGGTGATGAGGATCGGGGCTCCGATGAGCCCCAGCGTCGGGAGGGCACGGGGCACGAGGCCCGATCGGTACAGCAGGGTGCCCAGCAGCAGCGCGTTGAAGCCCGGCATGAGGCTCTGCCCGACCGTGAACGCCCAGTTGTAGTTCGAGACGAGCGACGCACCTGTGATGGTGAGTGCGGGAGCATCTGCAGCCACTGCCGCCGCGCCCAGGCCCTGCTGCAGGCTCACGAGCGAGAGGATGCTCACGACACCCATGAAGATCATGGCCGCCTCAACGATGCGAGTGGTCACGAAGCCGAGTGCGAAGCCCTCGCTCTGCCGTCTGACCACCGGGAAGAGCGCGACCGCGGTGCCGATGCCGGCGAGGGCGACGATGAGCTCGAGGACGGTGCCCAGGAGCACGGTGTCGCTGCCGGAGCCCAGGATCCAGGCCGGATCGCTCTTCAGGGCGCTGTAGATGGCCAGTGTGGGGATGGAGATGAAGGTGAGCAGGTAGAACAAGCCCGCCACGAGCGCGGTCTTGCGCATCGGGTCCATCGGGCTCCGACCTGTGGTCGTGGAGCGTCTCGGCTGGGTCATGTCGGTCTCCGTTCAGTGGTTCGGTCAGGTCGTCGGAAGGTCGGGCTGCGGGTCAGGCCACGAGCGCCAACGCTGCGTGGTCCTCGATGAGCCCGTCCTGCACGTGGATGGTGCGGTCGATGCTGGGCGCGCTCTTCGGGTCATGGGTGACGATCACCGTCGTCTGGCCGCGCTCCGTGTTGAAGGGCTCCCGCAGGAGGGTCATGCGGTGCTGCCGGCTGGCTGCGCGATGGCGATGACGACGGTCCCCCGCGCGTGTCCGTCGCCGACATGACCCATCGCCTTGGGGGTTTCGCGCAGGGGATAGGTGCCATCGATGACCGGGGTGACCGACCCTGCCTCGACGAGCTCCTTGAGAGCGGTCAGGTCGGCCCTGTTGGGCGACTTGACGGAGGGCTTGCCCTGCTGGCGCACGAACCTGGACACGACTGCGAGCCGGATCACGCGGCCGAGCTTGCCGCCGGCATGTCCGCCACCGTTGGAGAGCAGCGTCCCGCCAGGGGCGAGTGCCCGCCTCGTCGCCGACATCGAGTGGTCCCCCACGTTGTCGAGGATGAGGTCGTAGCGTGGTCCGCCCTTCCTGAAGTCCTCCCTCGTGTAGTCGATGACGTGGTCGGCCCCGATCGAGCGGACCAGGTCCAGGTTCTTCGTGCTGGTCACACCGGTCACCTCGGCACCGAAGGCCTTGGCGATCTGCACCGCGAACGTGCCCACGCCACCCGACGCCCCGTTGATGAGGACCTTCTGCCCGGGTTGGACGTGTCCATCGTCGCGCAGGAGCTGGAGGGCGGTGGTCGCGGACACACCGACGGCTGCAGCCTGCTCGAAGGTGAGGTTGGCCGGCTTCAGAACGAAGTGGTCCTCGCTCGCCGACGCGTACTCGGCGAAGGCGCCGGCGCACCACCCGAACACCTCGTCCCCTGGTCGAAGCTCGTGAACGTCCTTGCCGACGGCCTCGACCGTGCCGGCGAGATCCGTCCCCGGAACCGGGTCCTTCGGCTTGCGCAGTCCGGTGGCCATGCGCATCACGAACGGCGAACCGGTCATGAGGATCCAGTCACCGATGTGGATGGATGCCGCCTGGACGCGGACGAGGACCCCCGTGTCCCCGATCAGGGGCTTCTCGATGTCCCGCGCCACGAGGACCTCCGCTGAACCGTACCTGTCCTGGACGATCGCCTGCATGTATGGTTGGCCTCTCTGGTCTCGGTTGACTGCGTACGCTATCTCGTATACGTTGTACACCTTACGATTCCCAGGGAGGCCTGTCAACCCCTAACCGCAAGGGCCATTCGGCCCCACGGAGTAGGGCCGTTCAGTCCTTTAGACACGAGGAGTCCTGCGAATGGTCACAGACGCGGCATCGGGAGCTCGACCGCGACGCCGTCTGAGCAGGGAGCGCGTTGTCCGCGCGGCGATCGCCCAGGCAGACGAGAGAGGGCTTGAGGCCCTGACCATGCGCACGCTCGCCGAGAAGCTCGAGGTCGCGCCCATGGCGCTGTACCGCCACGTGGCCGACAAGGACGACCTCATCGACGCCATGGTCGACGCCGTCTTCTCGGAGATCGGCTTGCCCGCGGGCGGCGGCGACTGGAAGACGGCCATGCGCCGGCTGGCGGCCTCAGTCCGCGAAGCCCTGTCGCGCCACCGCTGGGCGATCGGCCTGATGGAGACGCGGCGAAGTCCCGGTCCAGCGAACCTGCGACACCACGACGCCGTCATCGGCAGACTCCGCGCAGCAGGCTTCAGCCTGGCGATGACCGCCCATGCGCACTCGCTCCTGAACAGCTACATCTACGGCTTCGCGCTGACGGCGATGAACCTGCCCTTCGAGACGCCGGCGGAGGTCGCAGAGGTTGCGCAGCACCTGCTCCAGCGGGTCCCTGTCAGCGAGTACCCCAACCTCATCGAGTTCATCACCGAGCACGCCATGAAGCCAGGCTACGACCACGAGGGCCAGTTCGAGTACGGTCTCGACGTCATCCTCGACGGTCTCGAGGGGGCCCGGGACACGGCCTGATACCGGTGGCGTCCATGTGGCGCGTCGGTCAGGAGCGTCCATTCTCGGGAATCCCACCGCGTCCAGGCACGATGAACCCGATGGCATGGCCGTGGATGAAGGCGCCGATCATCGTCACCGGTCGACTTCGAGCGAGGGCAGGCTGTCGTCGGGGGCTCCGTGGACCGTGCCGGTCACATGCAGCCAAGACCGACGGATCTCTCCACTCGCAACTGGGGGGAGGGGTAGCCCGAGGTCGATGACCTACATGGCGTCAGCCGGCGGCACGATGAACACCGACACGGTCGTCGTGCCGTCGCCATTGTCGTGCAGCCAGGCGACACCGCTGGCTCCGGAGTCGCTGAGCTCGCCGAGGCCGATCGGGAGGTCGCTGGCACCGATCGTGGTGCCGCCGATGTCGCCACAGGCGATGTAGGTGCCCAGGTCCTCGGCGCTGGCGTGGACGTTGATGGCGTGCTCGCCGGCCACGATATCGGCCAGGGCCAGGGGCACGGTCGTGATGCTCGCCTCGACTGGGATGGCCGAGGCCTGGCCGACCGGCGCCGATGCCGCCGAGGCCGTGCCATCGACGTTCATGTCGAAGGACACGTCCGACAGGGGCGCCACGACATCCCCCGGCTCCGGACAGCTGCCGGCATGGATGTGGGCGGGATGCGGGGACATCTGCGCGGAGACGCCGGCCGCGAGAGTGAGCGATGCGCCAAGGGCCATGGTGGTCGCGAGGCCGAGTCGCTGGTTCATGGGATGCTCCTCCGCTGGGGGTGTGGCCGCGGACACGACTCCGCCACGGCGACACGTGACTGCCCGTGCCGTCCCCCCTCGGACCCGGATGTGGGCGGGAGTCTGACTCGAACGGTTGGTTCCTGCAACCCGGCTCTGTGGCCGGAGGTATCCACGATCCCAAGCCCGACCGGTCCAAGAGTAACGAAGGGCATTAGTATCCTCCGAAGCGTGGGCACGTTGCCCGCAGGGGAGGGACTCGTAGTGGAGCTCAGCGATCGGGTGTCCGAGGCATTCATCTACGGCTATGCCTCGGTCGACCTCCAGCGCATCCTCGCCCGGTACGCTCTGGACCCTACATCGCCCGAGTTCAAGGCTCCGGTGAATGCCTTCGGACACGCCCGCCGGCTCGCGGACCCAAGCGATCGCTCGATCGTCGCGATGAATGTCGACACGCCCTACTCCTACGCCTGGCTCGACCTGCGGTCGGAGCCGGTCATCCTGACGATCCCGCCGTTCGAGGCGGACCGCTACGTGTCCGCCATGCTCGTGGACCTGGCGACCTACATCGTGGGGTACGTCTCGCCGCGGACGAACGGCCATGCCGGTGGCCGCTTCCTGGTCACGGGACCGGGGGCCGCCCAGCTCCATGTCCCGGATCTGACGGGGGCCTTCCGTGTCCCGACCGACCTCGCCCTTGTGCTGCTGCGCACCCAGCTGCTCGACAAGGCGGACCTGCCCCGCGTCCACGCCATCCAGGACGGCTGCCTGGTGGCGCCGCTCTCCGCCGCGCTCGGCACGTCCGCGCCGCTCCCGTCGGCCCCGCTCGTTGCGCCATCGCCGGTGGATGTGCGCGGCGCGCCTGACCTCGGCTTCATGGTCGTGCTCGACTGGACGCTCACGCTGATGCCCGTCCAGCCGGGCGAGGAGGAGCTTCGCGAGCGGTTGCTGGAGCTGGGGCTCGGGACCGGTCGCTGGTCCCAGCCGACCGATCCGCCGACCAGGGAGGCGTGGCTGGTCGGTATGGGCCAGGGGATGGCACGGATCGCGGCACGCGCCCGCACCGTGCGATCGTCCGGGGAGCTGTTCGGGAGCCGCGAGCACCTGGGCGCGGACCATCTCAGCCGTGCCACCGGGGCGATGCTTGGCATCCTCGGCAACGCCGAGGAGGAGTATCTCGGGGTCGGCTACCAGGGGGATGCCGACGGACATCCGTTCGACGGACACCACGCCTACCGGATCCGCTTCGCGCCGGGCGGGCTGCCGCCGGTGGGCGCGTTCTGGTCGATCACCCTCTACGACGCCGACCGGTTCCTGTACCCGAACCCGCTCGGACGGTCCCTGATCGGCAGCCGTCAGGTCCCGGGCCTGGTCCGCGATCCCGACGGGTCGATCACGCTGCTGGTCCAGCACACCGCGCCCGATCCGGCGCTCGTTCCCAACTGGCTGCCGTGCCCGGACGGCCCGTTCCACCTTGCGGCCCGCACCTACCTGCCAGGACCGGCCATCCGCGATGGATCGTGGACGGCCCCGCCGGTGCAGCGGATGGACTGAGCACTGGATATCGACGCGGCTCAGGCTGCGGACAGGACGCCCACGGTCATGGCCACCGTCTCACGCGCGAAGGCCGCGTCATCGAGGTGCGGCAACAGTCCGTGCTCGATCTCGCGTGAGCGGTTGGCCAGCAGTTCGATCACCAGCGTCCGCGCCACCCCGAGTCGCTCGCGTCGGATCGGCTCGGGGAGGGCCTCAGGAAGCAGCGACCCCATGAGCTCGGTCACGCGACGGTCCGAGGGAACGTTCGGGTCGACCCGAAGCTCCAAGGGGAGCGTCCGCATCACCTGGGCCGCGACACGGATCAGGCTTCGCCCATCGTGGCTCGCGAGGTAGGCCATCGCCGGGAGCACGAACGCCTCGACCGCCTCTCGGAGCGTGGGCGACTCCGCGCGTGACGCGAGTTCCTCCAGCCATCGCTCGCGCTCGGCCTCTATCGGACCCCGCACATCCTCTCGTGGCTCGAGGATCGCCACGATGAGGCCCGCGCGCGAGCCGAAGTGGTAGTGGATGGCGGATTCGTTGCGCTGGCCAGCGCGTTCGAGGATCTCCTGGGAACCGACGCCGTCGACACCACGCTCGGCGAACAGATCCGCCGCGGCGAGGACGAGGCGGCGGCGCGTCTCGAGACCGCGCGGCGAGACCCGACGAGCCGGCAGCTGGACGGCCAGCCAGTCCTGGGGTCGCTCGATCGGTCCACTCATCGTGCTTCTCGTCCTAGCCAAAGCTAATGATTCCCATTATGCTCCCGGTCCACCCACTGGAGGAGCCCATCGATGGTGACACGCGGCGGCAGGCCCGCGTCTGAGATGGCGACGCGCCATGTCGCCGGTTCCGGCGAGCTCGGGAAGGCGTCAGCCCAGCCCGACGTCCTGACTCGCGACGCCGACGCCGGACACGTGTACGGGCGCGCGGTCCGGGCTGAGGTGCCCCGGCGAAGCCTGGCGGGCATCGCGCCGCCCGACCTGCGTCCCGATCCGATCGTCATCCTGGAGGACCAGGGCCGCAGCCGCGTGCAGGAGCTCCTGCCCGTCCGGTACTCGCGCATGGCCACCTCCCCGTTCTCGTTCCTGCGGGGAGCGGCGGCGGTGATGGCGGCAGACCTCGCCGCGGTCCCAGCCACCAGGATCACGGTCCAGCTCTGTGGCGACGCCCATATCGCGAACTTCGGCGTCTTCGCCACGCCGGAGCGCGACCTTGTGTTTGACATCAACGACTTCGATGAGACGCACACCGGACCGTTCGAATGGGACGTCAAGCGGTTCGCGGCGAGCGTCGCAGTCGCGGCCGGCGAACGGGGGGCCGGCCGCCGAGCCGTGGAGACCGCGGTGCGCGAGGCGGTCAGCGGGTACCGCAGGGGGATCGCGGACGCGGCCGCGATGACGGTCCTCGATGCCTGGTATCACCGCCTGGACCTCGCCACGATCTTCGCGACGGTCCAGCGAGAGGTCCGCGGGCGACGATCCAGGGAGGCAGCCGGCCGCGCCCGCTCGCGGGTCGCGCGTGATGCGTCGCGGCGGACATCGACTGGTTCGCTCGACCGGCTCGCGATCCGCGAGGACGGCGCCTGGCGGTTCCGCGAGGACCCACCCCTCGTGCGACGCCACGCGCTGGACGGCGAGACGGGCCGGCGGGTCGCCGATTTCTACGATCGGTACGTCGCGTCGGTGCGGGGCGAGCTGCGGGTGCTGCTCTCGTTGTACCGCCCAGTGGATCTGGCCCGCCGCGTCGTGGGCGTCGGCTCGGTGGGCACCGAGACGTTCGTCCTGCTGCTCGTGTCGCGCCAGGACGACGATGTGCTCTTCCTCCAGATCAAGGAAGCCCCGGCGTCCGTGCTCGGCTCGCTGGTGGACGGACCGCGCGTGATCGAAAGCCCGAAGATCGAGCACGATGGTGAGCGGGTGGTCGTCGGCCAACGGTTGATGCAGGCGGCCAGCGACCCGTTCCTGGGCTTCGCCGAAGGTGGGTCAAGTGGCCGTCAGTCCTTCTACGTGCGGCAGCTCCGGGACATGAAGCTGTCCGCCGACATCCTCTCGCTGACGCCACGGGTCTTCGCCGCGCATGCTGGCCTGTGTGCGAGGGCCCTCGCCTTCGCCCATGCCCGCTCAGGGCGCGCCCGTGCGATCCACGGGTACGCCGGCTCGGGGGTCGCGTTCGTGGATGCCATCACGGCTTTCGCGCTCGCCTACGCGGACCGAACCGTTGAGGATCATGCCCGCCTGGTCGAGGCCATCGCGTCCGGTCGCCTGCCCGCGGCTCCCGCCGCACCCGCGGCGTGAGGAGGACCCCGTGATCCCCCCTGCCCCCGACCCGGCCGCCGCGCGGACACAGAAGCTGGCCCTCACTGCCGGCGCCGCAGCACTTTCCGCCTGGGCGCTCGACACGGCCGGCGTCACCGTCGCGCTGCCGGTGATACAGACCGACCTGGGCATCACCATCACCGCGGCCCAGTGGGTGCTGAACCTCGCGTTCCTGGCTCTCGCGGGCCTCGTCACCCTGGGTGGCTGGCTGGGCGACCGGAAGGGCCGCGTCGTCGTGTTCCGGGCCGGGCTCCTGGTCTTCATCGGCGGGTCCGTGGTCGCCGCAGGCGCCGGTCTCGCTGAGTCCTACCCACTCCTGCTCGCCGCCCGGTTCGCTGCCGGCACGGGCGCCGCCATGTTCGTGCCGGCCGGCACGGCACTGCTCATCGATGTCTACCCGCCCGATCAGCGTGGCGCGGCGACCGGCAAGGCCTTCGCGATCACGATGCTCGTGACGACCGTGGGGCCCATGCTGGCCGGCGCCATCGTGCAGGGCATCGGCTGGCCGTGGGTGTTCGTGCCCGGCCTGCTCCTGGCGGTCGTCGCGTTCGGTGCCCTGGCGCGCATCTCCCTCCCCGCGCCCGAGGCCCGACCCGACCAGCCACGCCTCGACATCGTGGGGGCCGTCCTGCTGTTCCTGGCGGTCGCGACCCTCATCGATGGCTTCATGCAGGCGGGGGCAGATGGCCTCACCGCACCGTCCGTCCTGGGGGCCATCGGGTTTGGGCTCCTGCTGGGCGGGTCGTGGATCTGGTGGGAGCTGCGCTCGAAGGCACCGTTGCTCGACCCACGGGTGGTGCGCAACGTCGCCGTGCTCCTCGCGCTCGTCGTCTCGTTCATGCGCTTCCTGCCTTCGACGCTGGGCGGCGTGTTCATGGCCCGCTACGTCCAGGAGGTGCTGGGCTTCTCGCCCACGGTGGCCGGGGTCGCGCTGATTCCGGGCATGGTCGCCACCTTCCTGCTCGCGGGTGCGGCTGGCAAGCTGTTCGACCGGCTGGGCATCCGCCCACCCGTGGTCGTCGCGGTCGCTGCGCTCGCCGCCTCCGCGGCACTCTACGCGGTGGGCTACGGGCAGGAGAGCTACGTCATCCTCGCCGTCGGGCTCGTCGTGGGTGGCGTGGGCCTCGCGTTCAGCAATGTGACCACGCCCAACGCGGTCGGCTCGGTGGAGCCTGAGCGGCGGGGTGCCATCGCCGCCCTGATGCCGCTGGCGGGCCAGTTCGCCACCGCGCTCTGGCTGGCGGTCATCACGGCGCTCCTCGTCTCCCTCGGGGGGACCGCGGATCCCGCCCAGGCCCAGGTGGATGCGCTGCCGACCATCGGCTGGCTGGCCACGGGCGCGCTGCTCGTGACCCTCGCCGTCGTGCTCGTCCTCACACGCGGGGCCACCGCGCCCGATCGCACCCAGGAGCCATCGCCATGACCGACCCTACCGCGCTCCCGCGCATCGAGGACTTCCGAGCCGACCTGGACCCGGACGCCATCGCGGCCGGGGAGGCTGCGAACGCGCGGGCGATCGCGATGCAGGCCTACCTGTCGGCGTTCCCGGCCTTCCTGCACCTGCGCCAGCTCACCGAGTACCTGGCGGGCCGGCGGATGATGTCGCCCGGAGAGTGCCCGCTGGGTGGCTGGTTCCTGATGCGGGCGCTCGCCACGCCGGAGGTGACCACCGTCTCGCCGAACGTCGACACGCTCTACGGGGCCGCCTATCTGCTGCTCCGCGAGCAGGGACCGGCGGTCCTGCGGGTGCCGCCCATCCGCGACCGCTATTTCTCGGTCGTGCTGATGGACACTTCGTTCGACAACATCGCGATCGTCAGCCCGCGCACGGCGGGCGGTGACGGCGGCGACTGGCTCATCGTGCCACCGGGCTGGTCCGGCACGGCCCCCGAGGGCTTTCGGGGCGTCATCGAAGCGACCACGAGCAGCGTGTTCCTGGTCCAGCGGATCTACGTCCGCGATCCATCGGAGGTGCCGGCGCTCCATGCGCTGCAGGACGCCATCCGGCTGCTGCCGCTCGACGGATGGCCCGACGGAGACGCCCGCTTCCCGGACGTGGACGTTTCGCGCTACGAGCTGCAGGAGGTGCGCGAGACGCGCGACCCGCTGCGCTTCTTCGAGCTCACGAACGCCTATCGCGCGGACGACCCGTGGCCTGCGTCCGAGGCCGGGTTCCGGGGATTGTTCCGGTCGGTGGGCGTGGGTCCGGGGTCGGCGCTGCCCGAGGCACCAGGGCTCCGCGCCGCGATCGCCCAGGGAGCCGCCGACGCCCAGTCGGCGATGAGCGCGCGCCTCTCGAGCGGGGTCGTCCGCGATGGCTGGCGGGTGCCGGACCCGCTGGCGGGTCGTGCCGGGCCGCATCTGCTCGATCGCGCGGTGACCCAATCGAACGCGATGGGTGCCTTCGTCAACGAGGAGGCCATGTACTTCTTTGCCTACCAGGACCGCGAGGGGCGACTGCTGGACGGGCGGCGGCGCTGGACCCTGACCTTTCCCTCCGGCGGTTTGCCACCGATCGGCGAGGGCGCCTTCTGGTCCGTCACGATGTACGACGAGCGCAACCTCCTCGTCGCCAACCCGATCGACCGCTACGTCATCCGGCCCGACACCCCCGGGCTCCAGCCCGATGCCGACGGCGGCCTGACGATCCACCTGGCGGCCGCGCGACCCGACGGGGTGCCCGCCGGCAACTGGCTGCCCGCACCCGAGGGGCACTTCAACGTCGCGCTCCGGACCTACTTCCCGCAAGCCCCGATCCGAGACGGTTCATGGTTCCCGCCGGGGATCGTGCTGCCGAGCTGATCGCTTGGCCGCGGGCTCGTCCGCGATCGGTGTGAGTACACGGGGTTCGGAGGTCATCCGATGGGGCCGGCTCACCCCCCAAGTAGCGCGTCCATCCCGCGTGCCATCTCCTTCTGCCGGCGTTCGAGCACAGGTCCATCGGTGTTCGAGGTCAGCACGACCGTGCCGTGTCCGCCGGCGTGTACACCGTCGGGGAGGAGAGAGCCCGTGTCCCGACAGCACCTTCGGACGCCCGGATCGTGTCCGGTCGCAGTACTCGCTGTTCTGGCGCGCCCATCGACCAACAGTCCGATGGGCAGGCGGCACGAGCCGCGCCGACGGCTCGTCGGCGGCCCGCGGACGTCACAGTCGCGACGCTCATGCGCGTCGCCAAGCCCCCAGCGTGGCACGCCTCCTGGGTGGCATCGATGACGGGACGGACTCGGCCCGAATCAATCTCGAAGGTCGAGCTCCGCGAACAGCGAGGACAGGGAAGGGTACAACTGCTCATACAGGGGGCCAAGCTGGCGGTAGCGACGATCGGCAGGCCCGTCGCGTTCGGGCTCGACGGCGCGCCATCCCCTCGACATCCTCTCCGCTGTCGCCACCACGTCCCGTTCACCGCCCAGGGCCACGGCCGCAGCGGCCAGGATGGCCGCACCGAGCGCCGTCGTCTCCGAGTGAGGCGCGACCTCGATGGGCCGTTGCAGACCGTCCGCGAGGATGCGCACCCACAGGGCGCTTTGGGCGCCCCCTCCCATCGCGCGGATGCCACGCGTGACCGCTTCGAGCTCGGAGTCGATCATCCGCAAGAGCATACGCAGCTCGAAGGCGATGCCCTCGAGGATGGCCCGGTACATGTGCGCCAGGTCGTGCCGTTCGCGCAGCCCGACCCATGCTCCCCGCGCCGCCTCATCCCAGTAAGGTGTCTCGGCACGCGTCAAGTAGGGCAGGAAGAGCAGCCCGTCTGAGCCCGGCTCGACCCTGGACGCCGCCTCCTGCATGCGCCGATCCGCGTCCTCGGAACCATCCCCGGCGACCTGCCGCCCGAACCACGTCAGCAACATGGCCCCGCTCGTGATCACGGCCTCCAGAGTCCACGAGCCAGGGATCGGGCTCGACAGCGTTCGGAACGTGCGACTGGTTCGATACGTCGCGGCATGGAAGCCGAGGGTGACGCCAGTCCCGAGATTGAGGTACGCACGCCCCTCCTCGGTGACGGCCGCCCCCAATCCCGCGCACTGTCCGTCGCCAGCTCCTGCCACCACCGGTAGCCCGGCCGGCAGACCCGTTGCCTGCGCGGCATCGCTGGTGAGCTCACCGACGATCGTCCCGGGAGGAACGAGGGTCGGGAAGCGATCCTCCCGAAGGCCGACAAGATCGAGCAGTGCCGGGGCGTAGGTGAACGTGCGAAGGTCGACGACGCCCAGCGGGTCGGCGCTCGCCCAGCTCGTGACCCACCGGCCCACCAGACGGCGGACGAGGTAGGCGTGCACGTCGGCGACGATGGCGGTCCGACGCAGAAGCTCGGGCTCATGGTCGGCCAGCCAGGCGAGCTTGTAGAGCGACGGAGTCGTGCTTGGTGGCTTGCCGGAGATGCCGTGGACCTCCGGGGAGCCGAGCCGCTTGACTTGGTCGGATGCGCGTGAGTCCAGCCACAGGATCGCCGGGCGGAGCGGACGGTCGTCCTCATCGAAGCATCCGAACGTCTCCCGCTGGTGCGTGATGCCGAGGGCGACGATGTCATCGGCCGCCACGCGCGCCATCAGGAGTCTCAGGGCTTCACTCGCGGCGCTCCACCAAGCCTCTGGCTCTTGCTCTTGCCATCCAGGTGCCGGAGAGTCCCTGCGAAGCTGCGAGCGGGCCGTGGCCACGGGACTGCCGTGCTGGTCGAAGGCCAGAGCCTTGCATGCCGTTGTGGATGCATCGAGCGCCACGACAAGGGGTCCATGTCCCAAGCCACGCCTAGCGGAACGCGACATGACCAGCCATACAGAGGATGCTAGAGCACCGGATACGGGCCTGCCCCGCGGGATGATGCGCTCGGATAGGGGCGAACTCGAAGGACCGCCGCCGCTACGTCACGCCCCTGTGCCGGCCCCGCTGGCTGGCCCTGCGCCACCGCCGCGCTGGTCCCTGTCCAACTGCTCGATCTTGGCCACCTTCCGCCCCGAGTTGCCGCCCGCGAACTCACCATCGAGCCAATGGTCTACGAGAAGCTTGGCAACCTCGGTGCCGACGACGAGTGACCCGAGGCACAGGACCTTGGCGTTGTTCGACTTGATGGCCCGCTCGGCCGAGTATGGGTCGGTGACCGGAGCGGCCCGGACGCCTCTCACCTTGTTGGCGACGATAGCCATCCCCAGACCGGTCCCGCAGACCAGGACCGCACGATCCACCTCGCCAACCGCGACAGCACGGGCGACGGGCACCGCCACGTCCGGATAGTCCTCGTCTTGGTCGGCATTCACACCAAAGTCCACGACCTCCAGGCCGCGTCCGACGAGGTGCTGCTTTACCACCTCTTTGAGCCCAAAGCCGTTGCCGTCCGCGCCCACCGCGATCTTCATGTTGAGGCTACCTCCACGACTGAGACTCCCGTTGCCTGTCCGCCGATGACGCTCACCCCGTGAGCTGCAGGTCGCGCTCGACACGCGTCGGCTCGGCCACCGGACCCGCTGCTGGCGAGCCGGTCGCGCTCAGCGTGAGCATCGGCACGATCTCGAGCTCGACGCCGCGTGCCCGCAGTTGTTCGCGGATCTCCAAAGGTGTCGCATCGTCGCAGATGACCAAGTCGAAGTCCGTCGCAGGTCCGAGCGCGTGGAGGGCTCGCCGCGAGAACTTGGTGTGGTCGACCACGAGGATCTTGCGCGCCGCCGACTCGAGCATGGCGCGCTTGAAGGAGATGGTGTCCTCGGACTGGTGGTAGCAGACGAGATTGGTGATGGCCGACGTGGACATCACCAGCAGGTCCGCCCGCATGGAGCGGATGGCATCGACCGTCATCCCGCCCATGAACGCCTCCGCCCACTCGTAGTACACGCCACCCAGGCCGATCAGGTGGATGCCGGGCTTGCCCCAGAGCTCTCGCATGACGGGCACGAAGTTGGTGATGACGGTGACGGGCGTGTGGCCGCGCAGGAGTCGCGCCAGGTACACGCAGGTCGTGGAGTCATCCAGCATCACGGCCTGCCCGGGTTCGAGGTGGGCCGCCACCGCCCGCGCCAGGGCTTCCTTCTCACGCGCCTGACGCGCCAGGCGGACGCGCACGCCAGTCTCGAAGAGGGCCGACTGCATGACCTTGGCGGCGCCACGGACCTTGGTGATGAGCTGCTGCGACGCGAGCGTGTCGAGGTCCCGGTGGATGGTCATGGGACTGACGCCGAGGATCGCCGCGAGGTCATCGATGCGCAGCGAGCCACGCTCCGTCACCAGGTCGATGATGCGTGTCTGGCGGTCAGCCGCTCTCATCTCGCGGCCCACCGACCGGGGTCTCGACCTCGCTGCTTGACAGGGCAGGACGAGGAGGCAGGGTCTGCGATCGGACGAGACGCACGCGCCTGCGGCACAGAGACCGTCAGGCGCTCATGCTCCGGCACCCGTTCCTCCCTTGCTGCGTGCCCCTGGCCGGGTCGCATGTGGCACCGACACGCACCCGCCACGGCGCATCCTCTCCGTCCGAGGGCGCTGCGGCGTACTCTCACACAGCGAGCCTAACAGCAGGTGCGACAAAGGTCACGATCTGGTCGACGATCGTCCCAATCTTGTGCGATATCTAACTGTTAGTGTGTTGCGGTGACCGCCCCTCTGGCGGCACGAAGAGGGACCAGCTGCGCCGAAGGCCGGGGTTCTTCCTGCTTGGAGAAGGAGAAAGGGGGCTGCCCAGGACGGTCAGAAGACGACACTCGACCTACTTCCGTGATGATGGTCCAGGAGGAGAGTTCAAGCATGCGAGTTAACAGGAAGCTCCGGTTCGGAGCGGTAGTCCTTGCCACGACTGCGGTCGTCGCCGGGAGCTTCGCAGGCGCCACAGCGCAGGACGAGTCGGCCGCGCCCGAGGACTGCACGCCGTACACCGTGGGCGTGACTGTCTACAACATGTCGTCCTTCATCACCCTGGGCAAGATGGGCCTCGATGCCTATGCCGCGGCGAACTGCATCAACGTCGAGTGGAACAGTGCCAACGACGACGTCAACACCCAGATCTCCCAGATGCAGCAGCTCATCGGCAAGCAGGTCGACGCGATCATCATCGTGCCGGTCGATGCCTCGACCCTAGGCCCCCAGGTCCAGCAGGCGAAGGACGCGGGCATCCCGGTCATCGCCGTCAACACCGGGCTCATCGGTGATGCAGCCGCGCTGCTCGAGAGTTCCGTGCTCCCCGACGACGTGCTCGCCGGCGAAGCCGAGATGCAGCAGCTGGCTGACCTCCTCGGTGGCAAGGGCAAGATCGTCGTGCTGCAGGGACCCCTGGGTTCCTCCCCCGAGATCAACCGCACCCAGGGCATCAACAACGTCCTGGCCAAGTACCCTGACATCGAGGTCCTGGCCATGGACACGGCCAACTGGGCACGCGACCAGGCCTACAACAAGATGAAGAGCTGGGTGTCCGCATTCGGCCCCGAGATCGACGGCTTCGTGTCCGAGAACGATGACATGGCCATCGGTGGTCACCAGGCGCTGGCCGAAGCCGGCATCGACATCCCCATCACGGGCATCGACGGCATCCAGGACGGGCTCCAGGGCGTGCTGGACGGCTGGCTGAACGCCACCAACCTGCAGAACGGCATCCTCGAGCTCGCTGAGGGCCTCGCCGTCACCAAGCTCATCCTCGACGGCCAGCCGTACGAGAAGGAGTACTGGTACGTCATGCCGCCAGTCACCGACAAGGAGACGGCGCAGAAGTACTACGACCAGATCTTCGGCGACAACGCGGAGTTCCTCGCGGCGCTCCCGGAGCTCGTCGACGCCAACGTCGCCTCTGGCGACCTCTCCAACCAGTAGCGCTGGATCTCGTAGCGCGTCCCTCGATCCGGCTGCGTCCCATTGACGCAGACGGGCCAGGGACGCGCTGACGGGACGCACCTGACATTCGCGCCACCGCTGGGCCTGCCGGGAGATCGTCCGGGGCCCAGCCGTGGCTCACCTCCAGCAGGGGAACACGTCCGGCGTGCTGGATGCTCGCAGCGCCGGTAGTGGAGAAGGGGCACGACCGATGGAATTCGCAGGCTATGACAAGGACTTTCGGCTGAACGGCAAGGTCGCCCTCATCACTGGGGCCGCTGCCGGCATCGGCAGGGCGATCGCGGACCTCTACGCAGACAAGGGTGCGGACCTCTTCCTGGTCGACCTCTCCGAAACCGTGCACGATGCTGCCCGGGAGCTCGCCGGGCGGGGCGTCAGGACCCATGCCGTGGCGGTCGACCTGACCGTCGGCGGCAGCGTGGAGTCGGTGGTCGCGGAGGCGCTCGCGACGTTCGGTCGCATCGACATCCTCGTGAACAACGCTGGGGTGGTCCTGCTCGATGCCGCGGAGTCACTGTCCGAGGACTTCTGGGACAGGACCATGGCCATCAATCTCAAGGTGCCCTTCCAGCTCTCCCAGCTGGTGGGCCGCGAGATGATCAAGGCCGGGGGCGGGAAGATCGTCAACCTGGCCTCCCAGGCCGGCATCGTGGCCCTCAACCGTCATGTCGCGTACTGCGCCAGCAAGGGCGCCATCATCATGATGACCAAGGTCATGGCCTCCGAATGGGGACGTCACGGCATCTGCGTCAATGCCATCTCGCCGACCGTCACCATGACCGAGCTTGGCAAGCGGGCGTGGGGCGGGCAGGTCGGCGAGGACTTCAAGAAGCTCATCCCGACGGGACGGTTCGCCTACCCGGAGGAGGTTGCTGCCGTCGCCCTGTTCCTGGCCAGCCAGGCGGCCGACATGATCAACGGCGAGAACGTGCTCATCGACGGCGGCTACACAGTCAACTGATCAGCCGCGAAAGGATGGAGAGGGACGACCCATGCAGCGCATCTTCGATGACCCCTCCCGCGTCGTGGAGGACATGCTGACCGGTTGGCTGAAGGCCAATGAGGCCACCATCGCCGGGACCGAGAACCCACGCGTCGTCCGCTATCGGTCGGCTCCTATCGCCGGCAAGGTCGGCCTCGTGACCGGCGGTGGCTCGGGGCACGAACCGGCCTTTCTCGGCTACATCGGCGAAGGCATGATGGACGCCGTCGCCATCGGAGAGATCTTCTCGTCCCCGTCGGCCCAGGCCTTCTACGACGCCTTCCGGGCGGCCGACAGCGGCCAGGGAGTGGCCTGCCTCTACGGCAACTACGCCGGCGACAACATGAACGTCAAGATGGCCGTTCGCATGGCCGCAGCGGATGGCATCACGGTCAAGACCGTGGTCGCCAACGACGACGTGCCCTCGGCACCGGCCTCAGAGCGGGAGAAGCGACGCGGCGTCGCCGGTGAGATCCTGATGTGGAAGATCGGAGGCGCCAAGGCAGCCAGCGGGGCCTCCCTTGACGAGGTCATCGCGACGGCTCAGCACGCCATCGATTCGACCCGCAGCGTGGGCATCGGCCTGACGCCGTGCACCATCCCCGCGGTGGGCTCGCCGAACTTCCAGATCGAGCCGGGCACCATGGAGGTCGGCATCGGGCACCACGGGGAACCGGGCGTGGCCGTCGAGGAGCTGACGCCCGCCCGGGACATGGCGGCGCGGATGGTGGACATCATCATGCCGGACCTGCCCTTCGCCGGCGGTGATGATGTCGTGGTGCTGCTCTCCGGTCTCGGCGCGACGCCGATCATGGAGCTCTACATCCTCTACGGGCACATCAGCGCCATGCTCGAGGAGAAGGGCATCCACATCCACCGCTCCTACGTCGGCAACTACTTCACCTCGCTCGAGATGATGGGCGTGACCCTCACGGTCATGAAGCTCGACGACGAACTGCGCACCCTGATCGACGCCGGCGCCGACTCGATCGGCCTGGCACAGCGCGGCTAGCGTCATGGAGGTGGACGCCTTCAGTGCATCTGCGGGCAAGCCCGTCCTCGAGGCGCTCATCGCAGGCATCCACGGCAATGCCGCACGGCTGAGCCAGATCGACGGCGCGACGGGTGACGGCGATCACGGCATCAACATGGACAAGGGGTTCCTGCGCGCCGGCGAATTGCTGGGCCAGGAACCGTTCCCCCTGGCCCGCGGGTTATCGGTGCTGGGCAAGGTGCTCATCACGGAGATCGGCGGAGCCATGGGCCCCCTGTACGGCTCCTTCTACCTCGACATGGCCGGCACCATCGGCGCCGCCGAGGAGATCGACGGCCCGCTGTTCGGTAAGATGCTGGGGGCCGGCATCGCGGCTATCCAGGACCTTGGCGAAGCAAAGCAAGGTGACAAGACGCTGCTCGATTCACTCCTGCCCGCGCAGGCCGCCTTCAGCCAAGCCCTTGCCCGCGGTGAGACGTTTGCCACTGCGCTGCGGCAAATGGCGGAGGCCGCCGAGCAGGGCTCGGAAGCCACGCGTGACATGGTCGCCCGCATCGGCCGCGCCAGTCGCCTCGGGGAGCGATCGAGGGGCTTCCTCGACGCCGGGTCGGTTTCCTGTGCCATCCAGCTGAGAGCCATGGCTGACTCGATGGCCGTGCTTCTCCGCTCGGAGGCGGCGACTGGGGAGGGAGGCTAGGCGATGCAGGCCCTCACGGCGGAGCCGCCGCTGCCGGCTCCGCAGACGTCGCCGCTCGAGGTCCCGGAGCTCTCCTGCCAGGACCTCGCCAAGTCCTTTAGTGGTGTCCCCGTCCTCGAGAATGTCTCCTTCGACTTCTTCAAGGGCACCGTGAACATCCTGGCGGGCGAGAACGGGGCCGGCAAATCGACCATCCTCAAGATCGTCTCGGGCCAATACCACCCTGACAAGGGGGTCGTGCGTGTCGCCGGGGAGCCGGTCACCAGCTTCGACCCGCGGCACGCTCGCCGGCTGGGCATCGGCATCGTGCCGCAGGAGCTGGCCCCCGTCCTGGACATGCCCGTCTACCAGAACCTCTTCCTCGGCCGGGAGCTGCACACGCGGACAGGTCTCCTCGACCATCAGCGCATGATCGAGCGATCGCGCGAGATGCTCGGCGTCTTCGGCATCGACATCGACCCGCGCATCTGGATGCGTCGACTGTCTGTCGCGGTGACACAGCTCGTCGAGATCGTCAAGACGACGACGTGGGGAGCGCGGATCCTGCTCCTCGACGAGCCGACATCCGCCATCCCCGAGGGTGAGGCGGACGTCCTCTTCGAGGTCATCCGCAAGCTCAAGGAGCGCTGCGTCGTGGTGTACACGACGCACCGCATCGCCGAGATGACGGCCATCGGCGACCGCGTCGTGGTGCTTCGGGACGGACGTCTGACCTACGATCGCGCCATCGACGAGGTGACCGAGGCGGACATCGTGCGCGCCATGATCGGGCGCAGCCTGACGCAGCTGTTCCCGCCCAAGAAGCTGACCGAGGCGACGGCCGACGACGCGGCCCTCGAGGTCCGCGACCTGAGCGTGGAGCGTCGCCCGTCCGTGAGCCTCAGCATCCGGCGCGGTGAGATCCTGGGCATCGGCGGACTCCGCGGTGCGGGCCGCAGCGAGCTCCTCGAAGGCATCTTCGGTGTCCGGCCCAGCACGGGCGAGGTCCTCGTGGCAGGTCGCGTCGTGCCTCGCGGGAACCCTGTGGCCGCGATCGATGCTGGCGTGGCCTTGGTGACCGAGGACCGCAAGCGCTCGGGCCTGGTGTTGACGCAGCCCGTGCTGGAGAACACCGTGCTGCCAAACCTGGAGCGGTTCAGCGGGCGGTTCGGATGGTTCAGGCGTGGCCAGGCCCAGACCACGGTGGGCCAGATCGTCGAGCAGACCCGGCTCAAGTCCCAGGGTCTCGACCAGCTCGTGGAGACCCTTTCCGGCGGCAACCAACAGAAGGTCGTCCTGGCCAAGTGGCTGACACGTGACATCTCGGTGCTGCTGCTCGACGAACCGACCCGCGGTGTCGACATCGGCGCCCGCAGCGAGATCTATCGGATCATCACCGACCTGGCCGCCGAGGGTATGGCCATCCTGATGGTCTCGTCCGAGCTTGAGGAGTTGCTCGGCATCAGCCACCGCGTCCTGGTCATGCGCCGCCATGCGGTGGCTGGCGAGCTGAGCGTGGCAGAGGTCACCAACCCGGCGGCGCCGGAGCGCTACCTGCGTTTCGCCACGGGCATGGATGTCACGAGCCTTGAGACGGAGGAGACCCTGTCGTGACCCAGAGTGGAGCAGAGATCCCGGCCGTCAGCGAGCCGGTCCCCGGTCCGCCGGCTGGCTCGACGGGGAGCGAGCCACAGCCCGCCAGGAGCCGCCTGGACATGGCCCGCATCCGAGCAGCCGTGGCCCCCAAGGCCATGGCCATCGTGCTCATCCTGATCGTCTTCATGTTCACGCTCCTCAGCCCGCGTTTCGCCACCGTGTCGAACGGCCAGACGATCCTCGAGCTGGCTTCCGTCCTGGCCCTGCTGGCCATCGGGCAGACGTTCGTCATCCTGACCGGGGGCATCGACCTTTCGGTCGGAAGCGTCGTGGCCTTGACCGGGGTCGTCGCGGCCAAGATCGTGCAGGGCAACCCGGACATGTTCGTGCCCGCGGTGGTCGGGGGCATCGGCGTCGGCCTCATCTGCGGGCTCATCAACGGCACCCTCGTGGCTCGCTTCCGCGTGCCATCCTTCATCGTGACCCTGGGGATGATGACCTCAGCCTCGGGACTTGCCTACTACATCAGCAACGGCAGCCCGGTCTCCAACCTGCCGAAGAACTTCCTGGCGATCTCCACGGTGAACCTCGCGTCCGAGGGCGGGTTCCAGCTGAAGATCCCGGTCGTGCTGATGGTCATCGCCTTCGCCATCGCCTGGCTGATCCTGACCAGAACGGCTTACGGGATGCGCATCTACGCCGTAGGCGGTAACTCGATGGCCTCCCGTATCGCCGGCGTGCGCGTCAACTGGGTCCTGGTGTCTGCGTACGCGGTGAGCGGCACCTTGGCCGGGATCGCCGGCGTCATCCTGGCTGCTCGCGTCACGGCTGGGATCCCGGCCACGGGGACAGGCTACGAGCTCGACTCGATCGCGGCGGTCGTGGTTGGGGGCGCCAGCCTCTCCGGCGGCGTCGGGACGATCGGAGGCACAGCCTTGGGTCTCTTCCTCATCCAGACGCTCAACAATGGATTCGACATGCTCAACATCTCGAGCTTCGTGCAGAAGATCATCAAGGGTGCGCTGATCGTCGGCGCGGTCTACCTCACGAGTCGGCGACGAGACTGACGGGCGCCGCCCGGGCGTGGATGTGGGCGTGGGATGCGCCCGCCACCAGGCCACCAGATGCCGACCCCGCTCGAGGTCTCAAACTCGCGCAGCCTTCGGTGATGGGGCACCGGTGACACGATCCATTCGACCTCGCACACCCGCGCGCCGAGGCGTTCCTGGGTCCCCGCGGGGCCTGCCTGTGAGATGTCCAGCACGGCTACGCGACGCAGCTCCGTGTCGAGCCAGTGATCGTGGCTGTGCGCATCCGCGCCAGGAAACGGCGACCGCGCCATCAGCAGCCCCTCGGACCGGCTGACGATCCCGCCACGGGAGCCGACGGGTACGCGTGGCTGAGCCGCGGCTACGATGGCCTCGTGAAGGCACTGCCCCAGGTCGCCTACCAGCTCATCGAACGGCTGGCCTTCGTCGGCGTCACGCCCTCGGACCGCAGCGAGGTCCGCGATCGCAAGGTGACCCTCACGCTCGCCGCCGTGACCGTCACCGCGCTGGCCGTCATCTGGGTCGGGACGTACCTGGCGCTGGGCCTGCCGGTCTCGGCCGCCATCCCCTTCGCGTACCAGGTCGCGGCCGTCGCGAGCCTGGCCGTCTTCGCCCGCACGAAGGACTACCGCTTCTTCCGCGCCAGCCAGCTCGTGCTCATGCTGCTGCTGCCGTTCCTGCTCCAGCTGAGCCTCGGGGGTTACGTGGCCTCGAGCGCGGTCAGCCTGTGGGGGCTGGTGGCCGCGCTGGGTGCCCTCTTCTTCTACGGCGCCCGCGAGGCCATCCCGTGGTTCGTCGCCTACATCGCCCTGACCTTCGTGGCAGGCTTCCTCGAGCCGATCGTCTCGCAACACCCGGCAGCCATCCCGGTCCCGATCCAGACGGCCTTCTTCGTCCTCAACATCACGGGCGCGGCGGTGACCGCCTACCTGCTGCTGCAGTACTCGATCAGGGCCCGGGATGCCGCGCTCGCGAGCTCGGAACGATTGCTCCTCAACGTGCTCCCGAGGTCGATCGCCGAGCGGCTGAAGCGCCACGAGGGACGCATCGCCGAGGCCCACGCCGATGTCACGGTCCTCTTCGCTGATGTCGTCGACTTCACGCCGTTCGCCGAGCACACGCCCCCCGAGCGCGTCGTCGATGTCCTCGATGAGGTCTTCAGCGCCTTCGATCATCTGGCACAGCGCCACGGATTGGAGAAGATCAAGACCATCGGCGATGCCTACATGGTCGTGGCCGGCCTGCCCGAGCCGCGAGCCGACCACGCCGAGGCCATGGCGGAGATGGCGCTCGACATGCAGGCGGCCCTCTCCCGCCTCTGCGAACCGCTCGGGCTTGAGCTCGCGATCCGCGTCGGGATGGCGACCGGACCCGTGATCGCCGGGGTCATCGGTCGGCACAAGTTCAGCTACGACCTGTGGGGCGATACGGTCAACACCGCCAGCCGGATGGAGGCACACAGCCTGCCCGGGCGCATCCAGGTCACCGAGGCAACGTATGAGCGGCTGCGCGACCAGTATCGCTTCGAGGAGCGCGGCGAGATCGAGGTCAAGGGCAAGGGTCGGCTACCCGCCTACCTGCTGGTCGGTCGCCTCCGGGCCGCGGAAGCCTGATCGGATACACGGCCGGGCTCGGGCGACGGGCCAGCTCAGGGGTTGACACTGATCACATACAACCGTATGGTTGTACTATGCAGACGAGCTTCGACGTCGATCGCGTGTTCGGAGCGCTGGCGGATGGCACCCGGCGGGATATCGTCAGGCGTGCCATCGGTGGCGAGGAGGGCGTCGCCGAGCTGGCTGACCACTACCCCATGAGCTTCGCTGCCGTGCAGAAGCACGTGGCGGTGCTCGAGCGGGCGGGGCTGGTCACCAAGAAACGCATCGGCCGCCGCAAGCTGGTCTGCACCAACGTCGAAGGGCTCGCGATCGCGCGACGCCTCCTCGACCAGTACGAAGAGCTGTGGCGCGGCCGCTTCGACCGCATGGCCGAGCTCGTCGCCAGCACGAAGGAGACCCACGCATGACCGTCACCGCCGTCCGCAAGGACGCTGAGACCTTGACCATGACCGTCGATGCCGAGTTCGTCGCGTCACCCGAGCGCGTGTGGCAGCTCTGGGCCGATCCACGCCAGCTGGAGCGCTGGTGGGGCCCGCCCACCTACCCCGCCACCGTCACCGCCCACGATCTGGCGCCGGGCAGCCGCGTCGAGTACCACATGACCGGTCCCGAGGGCGACCAGCCACGGGGTTACTGGGAGATCCTCGAGGCCGATCCACCCCGGTCACTCGTCTTCCGTGACGGCTTCGCGAACACCGATGGATCGCCCAACCCGGAGCTACCGAGCATGACCGCGCGGGTCGCGATCGCGGACATCGGTGGCGGACGCACGCGGATGTCGATCGAGAGCACCTTCCCTGACGCAGCGGCCATGGAGCAGATCCTGGCGATGGGCGCGGAGGAGGGCCTGACCCAGGCCATCGGCCAGATCGAGGCCATCCTCGCCGACGACGTTGCCACCTCGGCGGGCGGCCGATAAGGGTTCCGTCGCCAGGCACCTGGGGGCAAGGGGTCACAGGACCTTGAGGAGACGAACATGACGGAGCAGAGGACTGACACG
Organism: uncultured Chloroflexia bacterium; assembly: GCA_963707395.1. Classification (GTDB taxonomy): domain Bacteria; phylum Chloroflexota; class Limnocylindria; order Limnocylindrales; family CSP1-4; genus JAFMJV01. Next base: position 202,766 of record CAVPPQ010000027.1, on the reverse strand, counting down.
CTGGACGTGCCCGGTGCCGTGCTGAGCTACGACGTCCGCCGGAATGACTCGAGCCCGGAGCCGACCCTGCTGCTGATCGGGTCGCCGATGGGCGCAGCCGGCTTCGGGACCTTGGCCGGGCACTTCACCGACCGCACGATCGTCACCTACGACCCACGGGGCGTCGAGCGCAGCCAGCGAACGGATGGCGCCCGTGAGTCAACGCCGGAGGAGCATGCGGACGACCTGCAGCGGCTGATCGCGGCACTCGAGGCCGGACCGGTGGACATCTTCGCCAGCAGCGGCGGAGCGGTGAACGCGCTGGCCCTCGTCGCCAGGCACCCGAAACAGGTCCGCACGCTCGTCGCGCACGAACCGCCTTGCGCTCAGGTGCTGCCCGACCGTGAGGCGGCCCTTGCCGCAAGCCGGGACGTTCACGAGACGTACCTGCAAGGCGGATCCGGCCGGGCCATGGCGAAGTTCATCGCCCTGGTCAGCCACCAGGGTCCGATCCCGGCCGACTTCGCGGAGCAGCCCGGTCCGGATCCCGCGATGTTCGGGCTCCCGACCGAGGACGACGGTTCCCGCGACGACCCGCTGCTCGGGCAGAACATGATCTCGTGCACCCACTACCAGCCGAACCTCGACGCCCTTCGGGCGGCGTCGACCCGCATCGTCATGGCCGCCGGAGCCACGACCGTGGGCACGCTGGCGAACCGCGCGGCGGTGGCCCTGGCCGAAGGGCTCGGGAAGACGCCCATCACGTTCCCCGGCGGGCACGACGGGTTCCTGGGTGGCGAATACGGACAGATGGGCGAGCCCGATGCGTTCGCCATGGCACTTCGTCGGGTGCTCAGCGAGGCCTGAGGCGATCCCGGGCGGGACTGGCGTCGGCCGCCCGGGTCTCTGGTGCCCTTGACATCTGGACGAAGCGCGAGCGGCTGGGTACGATGCGGGCCTTCACCAGGGGGCGCTCCCGAGCGGGGAGGCTATCGACGATGAGCACTCAGCGGACGCGGTCGACCTTCCGCCCTCGATGGGTCACGGTGCTCGCCATCTCGCTCGCGCTCATGGTCAGCAGTCCCGTTCTTGCCTCAGCGTCGTCGGTCACGGGCAGCACAGAGGCGGATCCATGTTGCGCCTCGGCATCCGACGCCTCGGTCGGTCTCGGGCATTTCCCGGAGGTGCCGACCGACCCTGTGCCCGACACGGTCGCGGCAGCGTTGCAGGCGACGCTCGATGCCGCGGTCGAGCGAGGCCTGCCGGGCGTCGCGGCCACGGTGCTGGCACCCGGCATCGGGGCCTGGTCGGGAGCTGCCGGAACCGCCGATGGTGTGCGCCCGATGGAATCGTCATCGCAGTTCGCCATCGCCAGCATCACCAAGACGGTCGTCGCTGCGCAGGTCATGCGACTGGCTGAGGAAGGGAGACTCTCGCTCAGCGACCCGGTGGCGGATCATCTGCCCTCAGGCTTCGACTTCGACACCAATGGGGCCACCGTGGCGAACCTGCTGGCGATGGAGAGCGGGATCCCTGACCCGGCCCTCTCCGCGACGGCCCCGGACGTCCTGGCCGACCCGATGCGTGCCTGGACGGCGTCGGAGGTCCTCGCGAGCGTACCAGCGCATCGGTCACCACCGGGCGACCACTTCGTCTACGAGGACGCCAACTACATGCTGCTCGGGCTGGTCATCGAGGAGACGACCGGGATGAGCGTGGCCTCGGCGTTGCGTGCGGGGGTGCTGGCGGACCCGCGACTCGCCAGGCTGGCATACCAGCCCGAAGAGCGTCCGGACGGGCCGCTCGCGCTGCCCTTCATCGGCGGGCGGGTGAACCCGGGCTTCGCCGCTGGTGGCGGCTACCTTCCGAACCGATCACAGGCCAGCAATGGGAACGGATCCGGGGGGATGGCCAGCGATCCGCAGGCGCTCGCGCTGTTCGGGTACCTGCTGTTCGGAGGTCAGCTGCTTACAGAGGACTCGTTGCTGGCCATGACCGACTTCGGGAGCGGCGCGGACGATGACCGATACGGGCTGGGGGTGTTGGACCAGACGCCACTGGCACCAGGGTATGGGACGCCGGTGATCGGCAACGGTGGCTGGGATGACGGCGGCTACTCCTCCGTCCTGTCTGCCCTGCCGAGCGAGGGGACGGTGATCTCGGTGCTGACCAACACGGCCGGGAGTCCCGTCGAACTGGTGTTCCCTGTCGCAGAGGCGCTCGCCGCAGCACTACGAGTGGGCGCCTCGTGACGCGCTGAAGCTGGCGTTCGACCAGCCGATCGCTGGCTGGCGCCGGCACCTCCCCGCACCGCACCCGCAAGACTGCAACGCTTCCATGACATGTCGCCACGCCGTCGGGATGGTGCTGTCGGGGCGCGGTCACGATGATCAGTCGATCCATGGGCCGCACCTGAGGGCCGGCCCGCCCGCGCAGGAGGAGGCTCCGTCGCCACGGCGCCGGGAGCCGATCCAAGGAGGATCGATGGACGCGATCGCGATGCTGAAGGCCGATCACGACAAGGTCAAAGAGCTGCTGACGGAGCTGGATTCCACGACCGAGCGGGGTGTGAAGCGGCGGACCGAGCTGTTCTCGACGATCAAGGAGGAGCTCACGGTCCACGAGGTCATCGAGGAAGAGATCTTCTACCCGGCCCTCAAGGCGCATCCGAAGGCCAAGGACATCGTGCTCGAGGCCTACGAGGAGCACCACGTGGTCGACGTGCTCATGGGCGAGCTGTCAGCGCTTGATGTCAGCGACGAAACGTGGGGCGCCAAGGCGCTGGTGATGAAGGAGAACATCGAGCATCACATCGAGGAGGAGGAGGGCGAGATGTTCCGGCAGGCCCGTCGGGTCTTCGATGCCGCGGAGCTGCGCGAGCTCGGCGATCGCATGGCGGCGCGCAAGGAGACCGCGCTCGCGGAGGTCGTGGCGGGGCCGTGACGGCCCTTGATGGGGTGCTGCGGTTCGGATCGAGACCTGCCGCGGGACAGGGGCCATGACGTTTCGACGGCGCGTCCGCCTCGATACATCGCAAGTCCGCGACTTGCGGGGTCGGGGCGTATCGGGACGAGGTCTCGCGTTCGCCGGCGGCGGTGGGGGCCTCGGCATCCTCATCATCATCGTCCTGGCGGTCCTTGGCGGCGACCCCGGAGGCCTGCTCGGCTACGATCCGGCCGCGGAGGGCGGGAGCACCAGCGGCGCCTCCGGCAGTGCGCTGGCCGACTGCCAGACCGGCGCGGACGCGAACGAGCGCCTCGACTGCCGGATCGTCGGGTTCGCCAACAGCGTCCAGTCGTACTGGGCCCAGAACGCGTCCCTGGAGGGCATCGTCTATCAGGAGGCCCCCACTACCCTCTTCGACGACGCCGTCTCCACGGCCTGCGGGTTCGCGACGGCGGACGTGGGGCCGTTCTACTGCCCGATCGACGCGTCGGTCTATCTGGACCTCACGTTCTTCGAGGACCTGCGCACCATGCTGGGTGCGCAGGGAGGTCCCATGGCGCAGGCGTTCGTCGTCGCCCATGAGTACGGGCATCACGTCCAGGGTCTGGGCGGTGTCCTGGAGGACAGGTCAGGGGACTCGGGTCCCGGCAGCCACGCGGTCGCGACCGAGCTCCAGGCAGACTGCTACGCGGGCGTGTGGGCCGCCCACGCCGCCGACACCGGCTTCCTCCAACCACTCTCTCGCGACGAGGTCGCCATCGCCCTCGATGCCGCCGCCGCCGTCGGTGACGACCGCATCCAGGGCCGGACGACGGGCGAGGTCGAGCCGGAGACGTGGACTCACGGCTCGAGCCGCCAACGCCAGGACTGGTTCCTGGTGGGCTACCGCGGCGGCGACCCGACCGAGTGCCGTCCGTCCGGCTGAGGCGGGGTCGCTCCGGACTGATCCCGGTGGGCATCGAGGAACCTGCAACATGCGCAGCCGGATGGCAGGCGGGGATGCGATGGAGGGGACTCTACGATCGGGTCCTCAGTCACCACGCAGACGGGGTCAACCAGCGAGCCCCAGACAGTAAGGAGCCTTCCCGATGGCCAGTATCACCAAGTCCGTCGATGTCGACGTGCCGGTCCGGGTCGCCTATGACCAGTGGACGCAGTTCGAGACATTCCCCGAATTCATGGAGGGCGTCAACGAGGTCCACCAGCTCGATGACACCCATCTCCATTGGGTCGCGGACGTGGGGGGACAGCACCAGGAATGGGATGCAGAGATCACCCAGCAGGAGCCGGACATGCGTGTGGCATGGACCAGCACCAGCGGCGCCACCAACGCTGGCGTGGTGACCTTCCACCGTCTCGCGGACACCAGGACGCGCGTGACGCTCCAGATGGACTGGGAGCCCGACGGCGTCCTCCAGAGCGTGGGCGACACCCTGGGCTTTGACGACCGGCGCGTGCAGGGTGACCTGGACCGCTTCAAGACGTTCATCGAGAAGCGCGGCAGTGCTACGGGTGCCTGGCGCGGCACGGTCAAGCAGGACGCCGTCATCGGGTCAGGCGCGAGTGGTGCGTCCGGCTGGTCGAAGGGTTCCTGACATGCGGTATCAAGGCTCAAGCCGCTCGCCGTGGCCCATCGTGCTCACCATCTTGGTAGCAGTGGCCGCGATCGTCGCCATCTACCTTCTCTTCTTCCAGCGGTGACCGCCATGCGCAAAGGTAGGACCGTCATCGGTCAGGACGTGTACAGCCTCGCCGACGGCACTCGGGTGCACTCCGTCAAGGACCTCCTGGTGAGCGACAACCATGACACCATCGTGGCGTTGCTCGTCGATGAGGGCGGCCTCCTGGGTACCTCGATGGTCGTGCCCATCGAGGCCGTCCATCGCTTCGGGCCGCACGCGGTCATGGTCGATGACGCGGAGTCGGTGATCCCCGCGTCATCGGACACTCGCGTGGCCGCGACGCTCGACCGAAAGGCCAGCCTGCTGGGCACGCCCGTGGTCACCACCGTGGGAGAGCGCGTCGGCCAGATCGGCGACATGTACTTCGACGAGGAGTCGGGCGCGATCTTGGGCTACGAGGTGTCAGGCGGGACGCTTGGGGACGTGCTCCGGGGGTCCTCCTGGCTGCCCCGTGCCTCGGTCTCCGTGATCGGGCCTGACGCGGTCATCGCCGACCCGGAGGCCGCGGAGATCGTGGCTTCCCAGGTTGGGGGCGTCCAGGGCGCGTTGGACGCGGCGCGGGAACAGGCCTCGGCTGCGGGCGCGCAACTGGGCGAGGCGCTTGCGGACAGCGGCCCGGACACGCCGGACGACCCCGTCACGGTGGACCCCGACCGCGTTCTGGTCGGGCAGCGTGTGAGCTCCGATGTCACCGACCGCACCGGGTCCGTGGTGGTCGCCAACGGCCAGCGCGTCACGCTCGAGCACGTCCAGCGTGCGCGTGACGGGGAGGGCCTGGACGCACTCTACGCCGCTGCTGGCGTGGAGCGGCCAGTCCCCGTGTCAGAGCAGGTCTCCAGTGCTGTGCAGTCGGCCACCGAGAGCGCCAGCGACCTCTGGAGCCGGTTCACGACTCGGATCGCCGAGATGACCGATTCGGCCGGCAAGCGGCTGGACGCCCAGCAGACCAAGGCCCAACTGGCGAGCATCCACGACGCCATCGGTCGTCCGGTCACGAAGGTCTTCCTCGACCGGGAGGACACCGTCATCCTGGACCTCGGCGATCTGATCACGCACCAGGCCGTGCAACGAGCGTACGAGGCAGGCATGCTGGACTCACTGCTCGGGTCGGTGTACAAGGCGCCTGATGTGACCTTCCCCCAGGAGCAGCTCAAGGCGCGGATCGCCGGCGACTCCACCATCGAGCTGGCGAGCGGCGGTGCCACCGTTCTCGACGAGTTCAGGGAACAGATCGCAGCAGTCGAGGCCCCACCCGAGCCTGCCGAGACAGCGCTGGACGACGCGGCAGCGCCCGACGAGGCCCCCGAGAGCGACGAGGCCCAGGAGAGCGACGAGGCCCCCGAGAACGACGAGGCCCAGGCGAGCGACGAACCAAGGCAGCGGCGGGCGGCGAGTTGAAGGCTGACTCCCGCGGTGCAGGAGGCTCAGGCGATGGATGAGAACCCGCAGGCGCCCCGTTCGGGCGACACCAATCACGATCCGTTGCTGCCACCCGGCGGGGACGCGGTCCCCACCGACGCCGGCGGTTACATCGGGCACGAGCCCGAGCTGGCGCGGGAGACCATCCCGGGTGGTGTCCAGCAGGGAGACGTGCGCGTCGCCGGCGTCGCGACCCAGCCCACGGGCGCCGGGGCCAGGGCGTCCGCGGCGGCGGAGACGACCGTCTCCCCCGAGGGGCATCGCCGAGACCCCCGGGCCCACGAAGACGTCGGGCACGAGGCCGGCCAGGACCGCTGACGGGGCGGTCCATCAAGGGCATTCCATCCCCATTTGACCCAGCGAGGTGAGCCATGTCTCGGATCGAGAAGACCATCCACATCGAGGCTCCGATCGAGGACGTCTACGCTCAGTGGACGCAATTCGAGGAGTTCCCGAGCTTCATGGATGGCGTGAAGAGCGTCGTCCAGCTCGATGACCGCACCCTCGAGTGGACGGCGACGGTCGCCGGTCGCGAAAGACGCTGGACGGCGCGCATCGTCGACCAGACGCCCGGCGTCCGGATCGCATGGCGCAGCCTCGACGGCGCCCAGAACGACGGCGCGGTCCTGTTCTCCCCGGCGGACGGCGGGACCACGGAGATCCGGCTCATCGTGGACGCTGACCCCGAAGGCATCGTCGAAACGGCCGGTGATCGGCTGGGATTCCTCGATCGCCGGGTGACCGGCGACCTCGAGCGGTTCAAGGCGTTCCTCGAGCATCGCGACCGCCCCACGGGTGCCTGGACCGGCGAGATCCACGGCGACGAGTTGATCCCTCCCATCGACGGATCCACGGCGGTGGGGATCGGTTCGACGGAACCGCAGCTCGCCGGGCTCCAGTCGACAGGCGATCCCGGCGCCTGGCACGGCTGACGACGCCGGAACGCGATGCCGGAGTCGCTCGTGCTCCACGCCGCACCAGGAGGTCCCCATGTCCTCGTCAGATGAGTCCGTGGCCACGCCTTTCGATCCGCGTGAGGCCTATCCTCGGCCGCCGTTCCCCAGGCAGGGGCAATCGCTGCCCGGAGATGACGACCTGCTGGACCCGCCCCCGGACCATGGGGAAGCGTCCTACGTCGGTGGCGGCCGACTCACCGGCCTCGCCGCCATCATCACGGGTGCCGATAGCGGCATCGGCAAGGCGGTCGCCACCGCCTTCGCCCGCGAGGGCGCGGACGTCGTGGTGTCCTACCTGTCGGAGACCGAGGATGCCCGCGGGACCGTCGCGCTGGTTGAGGCTGCCGGCAGGCGCGCGATCGCGGCGCCGGGAGACTTGCAGGATGAAACGCATTGCCGCCAGCTCGTGACGACCGCACGGGAAGCGTTCGGGCGCCTGGACGTACTCGTCAACAACGCTGCCTTCCAGCAGCGGCGCGACGCGATCGAGGACATCCCAACCGAGGAATGGGAGCGGACGCTGCGCACGAACCTGAGTGCGACGTTCTGGCTCTGCCGGGAGGCACTGCCGGCGATGACGGCGGGCGCAAGCATCATCAACGTGAGCTCCATCCAGGCCAGGGACCCGTCGCCGAACCTGCTCGCCTACGCCTCCACGAAGGGAGCCCTGGTCACGTTCTCCCAGGGACTGGCCAGGATGGTCGCAGAGCGCGGCATCCGCGTGAACGTGGTCGCACCCGGGCCGGTCTGGACGCCGCTGGTGGCCGCCACGACCGCGCCCGACAAGCTCAGCCGGTTCGGCGCGGATACGCCACTGGGGCGGCCTGCCCAACCCGCGGAGCTGGCAGGCGCCTTCGTCTTCCTCGCCTCCGCGGAGGCCAGCTACATCACGGGCGCTGTGCTGCCAGTGACCGGCGGTGAGCTGTTCGGGTAGTGCCGATCAACGCTCCAGGCTCAGCCGACGACGACCGGATCGATCGGATAGTCGACCAGGATCTGGGGGCCTGCCTCGGTCAGCCGGTAGATATCCTCGAAGCGGACGCCGCCGAAGCCCGGGATGGCCAGCACGGTGTGACCGATGGTCACGGCCATGCCCTCGACCAGGGGCAGGTTGCGGTGGGGCGGGATGATCGTCGAGGCGGGCGGTTCCTCGAAGCGCAGCCCGATGCCGTGGCCGATGCCGTAGACCTGGTACTCGGCCATGCCGTGGCGAGCACAAGCGTCCCTGACCGTGCCGTCCAGCTGCGCCGTGGTCACCCCGGGGCGCATGGCCGCGCGCACGTCCGCCACGATCTCGCGGTACGTGGCCAGCAGCTCCGCCTGGCGAACATCGGGCTCACCCAGGACGAACGTCCGGGCGAGGTTGGCGCAGTAGCCTTCGACCTGGGGCGTCAGGTCGATGACGGCCAGCTCCCCGCGCTGCAGCGGCGCCGGGCTGAGGCGGCCGTGGAGCATGCAGGTCTCGATGCCGAAGGTGACGAAGAGCGGCGTGCTCGTCGCCTCGGCGCCAGCTCGCATCATCGCGTAGGTGACCTCGGTCGCGATCTCCTGCGCCGTGACGCCCGGTCGGAGCAGCTCGCGGGCCCGGTCCATCCCGATGCCGGCGATCCGCTGTGCCTCGGTCAGGGCAGCGATCTCCCCGGCATCCTTGACCATGCGGAGCGGATCCATGACCGGATCCGAGGAGACGACCTCGACCTCGGGGTTGACCTGGCGGAAGAGGTCCACGAGGAAGGCCGGCGTGTGGAACCACATCTGGATCCCGACCCTCGGCCGGCCGGACGCTCCGGGCGGGATGCCCGCCGCCGCGCCCTCGACGACCAGCTCGCGGAGGCGGCCCACGATGTCGTTGATCTGACCGCCGACGGTGCCGAAGACCCGCACGCGACCGTCGGCCAGCGCCGCCCGCAGCTCGGGCTCCTCGCCCGTGAAGGCGATGAGCTCCGGCGGGCCCTGGAAGGGGATGAGCGCCCGAGGCTGCCAGCGGTCCTCGCCGAAGAGGTAGCGGTAGTCGTCGTGATTGAGGACGACGATGGCGATGAGGCCCTGCTCGCGCATGCCCTGCTGGACGCGGGCGATGCGCTCGTACTGGACGTTCATCGTGACCGGTCCGCGTTCGAGTTCCTGAGCAACAGCATTCCGTGGGTCCTTTCGTCGTGTCCATCGCGCCTGAGCCACGATGTCGCCCCAGTCTAGTGCCGGTAGGCCGCACGCCAGCCTGTCCCAGTCGTGCGGGGAGCGGCACCAGCCCACGTTCGGGGCGAGCGGACCCGGCGTAGACTGCGGCGACAGGCCCGCAGGTACCGGAGACCTCCATGTCGCAGCCCGTCGCCTCGTCCCGTCCCGGGATGGGGGCCATGCCCTTCGATGGCGGTGTCACCTTCCGGGTCTGGGCTCCCCACGCGGAAGATGTATCGGTGGTCGGCGCCTTCTGCGACTGGGACCCACGGGCGTGTCCCCTGGCGCCTGAGGAGGGTGGTACCTGGTCGGCGGACGTGACCGACGCACGGACTGGAGACGAGTACCGCTACCTCGTGCGCGCTGGTGGCCAGGAACTCTCACGCATCGATCCCCGGGCGCGCCAGCTGACGAGTTCCGTCGGCAACGCCGTGGTGTACGACCCGGCGGCCTTCGACTGGGGCACGGGCGAGTTCCAGATGCCGGCCTGGAACGACCTGGTCATCTACGAGCTGCACGTGGGCACCTTCAGCGAGGGCATGCACGGTCGGCCGGGCACGCTCGAGGGGGTGCGCAGACGCCTCGGCTACCTACGCGAGCTTGGCATCGGCGCCATCCAGCTGATGCCGCCCTTCGAGTTCGCCGGCGACCGTTCCTGGGGCTACAACCCGGCCTATCCGTTCGCGGTGGAGTCAGCGTACGGGCATCCTGACGATCTCAAGGCCCTCGTGCGCGCCGCCCACGAGGCCGGCATCGCAGTGCTCCTCGACGTGGTCTACAACCACCTGGGCCCGTCCGATCTCGACCTCTGGCGCTTCGACGGCTGGTCCGAGAACGACAAGGGCGGCATCTACTTCTATCAGGACGACCGGTCCGCCACCCCCTGGGGCGACACGCGTCCCGACTACGGCCGACGCGAGGTGCGCGAATTCCTGCGCGACAACGCCATGATGTGGCTGGACGAGTTTCGGATCCACGGGCTGCGCTGGGACGCCACGGCCTACATCAGCTCCATCACCGGGGGCGGGTCTGGCGCCGCGGACCGCATCGCGGAGGGCTGGGAGCTCATGGCGACGATCAATGGCGAGGCGGCCGAGCGCTTCCCTGGCTGGCTCATGGTCGCCGAGGACCTGCGCAGCGACCCGGCCGTGACGCGCCCCCAGGGGCAAGGCGGCGCGGGCTTTGGTGCCCAATGGGAGCCTGGCTTCGTGCATCGTGTGCGAGGAGCGCTCATCGCTCCCAGTGATGAAGCGCGCGACCTTGACGCTGTCGCTGACGCGCTCCACGTGGATCCGGCCGACGCCTTCAAGCGGGTCATCTACACCGAGTCGCACGACGAGGTCGCCAACGGCAGCTCGCGCGTGCCCGAGGAGATCTGGCCGGGCTATGCCGACAGCTGGCCATCTCGCAAGCGCGCCGTGCTTGGTGCCGCCCTCGTGCTCACCGCGCCCGGCATCCCCATGCTCTTCCAGGGCCAGGAGCTCATCGAAGGTTCCTGGTTCACCGACGAGGAGCCGCTGGACTGGAGCAAGCGCCATCGCCATGCGGGGCTGCTGCAGCTGCACCGCGACCTCATCCGCCTGCGGCGCAATGGCGAGGACACCACGCGCGGGCTTCGGGGCCCCCGCATCGCGGTGCATCACCGTGGCCACGACGCCCGGGTCCTGGCCTACCACCGCTGGGAGGCGGGTGGGCCGCGTGACGATGTCATCGTGCTGGCCAACCTCTCCGCGACCGCGCATCCGGATCACCGTGTGGGCGTGCCGCGGGAAGGCCGCTGGCGGGTGCGTTTCAATAGCGACTGGGCGGGCTATGACCCCGAGTTCGAGGCGCTCGCCTCGCTGGACGCGGACGCCGACCCCGAGCCGCTCGATGGCATGCCCTTCAGCATCAGCGTGGGCGTGGGCCCATACGCCTCGGTCATCCTCTCGCAGGACGAGTAGCCAGGGCGGCGGCGGTCGGCCCATGCTCCGGTGGACAGCCACCGATATGCGGCTGCAACGAGATCAGGGTGCATGGGGTGCCGTCCCTGACCTCATGCGCTCCACACTCACAGGCAGTTGGCCCCGGACCGACCCGATGACCCCTGTGGCCGTCGCTCGTGGTCGGTTGCCGGGCGCCCAAACCCAGACCGAGAAGGAGACCCGATGTCCGAGGCCAAGTACGGCAAGGAGTTCATCAAGCACGAGCTCGATGAAGCTATCGCCTTCCAGCAGACGATCGTCGACGCCGAGCGCGAGCTGTCGAGCAAGCACCCCTTCGCCGCAGGACGGGACAGCATCAAGGCCTGTAACAAGGATGACCAGGCCTTCCTCAAGCAGCTCCAGCAGCTGGGCAAGCCGTACGGCGCGACCGGCAAGCAGGAGGAGGTGGTGGCGGCCATGAAGGAGCTCATGACCGAGACGGCGAGCTCAGCCGGCGAGGCCGAAAGTGAGGCCTACGAGGCCCACGCCGTGCTGCTCACACTCAAGCGAAAGCAACAGGACTCGGCGGGCGCGATGCTCAAGATCGCGCGCGCCATGAAGAACACCGAGATGCGTGATGCTGCCCAGGCTTTCGGGCGCGCCCAGCAGCAGGGCAGCAAGATGCTGGCGGCCTCGCTCGCCGACTTCGCCGTGGAGATCGCCACCAAGGAGTCGCCGACGGCCTGAGGCTCGAGCCCCGCGCCGCCTGCAGCCGGCAAGGTAGTCGGGGAGTGAACGATGAGTGAGGAACGGATGGCACCCGACACGAGCGGCGTCACGGAGACATTGCTCGCGCTGGTCGATCTTGGACCTGAGATCGAGGGCATGGCGGGGCGTCAGCTTCGCATGCGGATGGTGACCATCGAGCCCGGAGGTGTCGTCGGTCCGATCCACGACCATCGGGATCGACCGGGCATCGTCTACATCCTGCAAGGAACGATCACGGACCATCGAGGGGGAGTCGCTACGGATTACGGGCCGGGCGTAGGCTGGCCTGAGGATAGGGACACCACACACTGGATCGAGAACAGGGGAACGGTCCCCGCGGTGGAGATCTCGGTCGACATCGTCAGGCGAGCGTGACTCTCGCCCCTTGGGGTCGAAGATGACCTAGCTGATGCCCAGGGTCGCTTAGCCGACCTGGAAGGCTCGCTTGGAGAGGCCCCACCAGAAGCCCTCGATGGTGGTCACGGGGCCCTCGTCGAGCTTCGTCGAGGCACCCAGCGTGACGAAGAGCGGCGCGAGATGCTCGACCGTCGGATGCGCGTACGGCATGCCGGGCGCCCGCTCCTCGAAGGCGAGCAGCTCGTCGAGATCCCCACGCTCGAGTGCCTCGGCCGCCCAGCGGTCGAACTCCACCGACCAGCTCGGCGCGTCATGCGTGTGGCCCATGTACTCATGGATGAACGGCAGGCCGTGGGTCATGAAGCCCGATCCGATGATGAGTGTGCCGTCGTCGCGGAGCGGTGCCAGCCGGCGTCCGAGGCTCAGGAGGCGGGTCGGGTCAAGGTCCGGCATGGACATCTGAAGCACGGGGATGTCGGCGTCGGGGTACATCGCCTTGAGGGGCACCCAGGCGCCGTGGTCCAGGCCCCGACCCTCGAGCTCGAGCACCGGCTCATCGGCGGGCAGGAGGGCTCGGACGTCAGCGGCCAGGTCGGGCGCCCCGGGCGCCTCGTATGTCATGCGGTAGTAGTGCTCGGGGAACCCGTAGAAGTCGTAGACGAGTGGGACGCGCCGGGTGGAGCTGATAGCGACCGGGGCGCTCTGCCAGTGAGCCGACACGATGAGGATCCGCTTGGGTCGCGGGAGCTGCTCAGCCCAGCTCCTGAGCTCGGCCATCCAGCCCTCATCTTCGAGCAGAGGCGGCGCGCCGTGGCCGAGGTAGAGGGAGGGGAGTGGACCCGGCGTGGACTGGGCCGCGTCCGGCTGCGATGCGTTCCTCAGGTTCATGGAGTGATGATAGTTGCGTACGCAAACATCGTCCACCCAGGGGCTGCTCCGCATGACGCCCATTCGGACCCCGCCCTCCCGGTCCGTACGGCACTGGGACCGCCTGGGGCCGAGCGTATCGTCGGGTGGTACCCACCACCTTGCGGAGGACGACGATGGAGGGGATCGCTCGGGTCGGCCAAGCGGTGGCACGTGCCGTCGTCGACCGGGTCGTTGGTCGGCGCAAGGGCGGCCGCGCGGACTCGTGAAGGCCCGCTCACTCGTGGCGGTGGCGCTGGGCCTCGGCGCGACCGCGCTCGTCGGCCGACGGCTCTGGCGGGCGATGCTCGACTGGGGGGCGACGGCTGAGGAGGCGCGCCGCCCGTTGCCGGGTGACGAGCTCCTGGCTGGCGCGGATCTCGTGGCGACGCGAGCGATCTCCATCGGCGCGACCCCTGCGCAGGTCTGGCCGTGGCTGGTCCAGCTAGGCGTGGGGCGGGCCGGTGCCTACTCGTACGACTGGCTCGACCGGCTGTTCGGCCTCGACATGCGCAGCAGCTGGCGCATCGTGCCGGAGCTGCAGGGCCTGTCCATCGGTGACGTCGTGCCAGTCTCCAACGACGGGACGGGGCTGCGCGTCCGCGTCCTCGAGCGGGAACGGGTCCTCGCCGCCTTGACCGACGACGACACCTGGGCCTGGACGTGGGTGCTCGAGCCGGCGGGCGCCGGCACACGGCTCCTGAGCCGCACGCGGATGCTCACCACCCGCTCGTCAGTCGCCGGGCGGGCCGCGACCTGGCTCGCACTCGTGCCTGCCTCCTGGGTCATGGAGCGGCGCATGCTGCTGGGCCTGCGCGAGCGGGCGGAGTCCTCGAACGTGCCCACCGTCCGTGCCGCCGACAGGGAGATCCGCTGGCGCGCCCGTCCCCGGCCCGGGGAGGAGCCGGTCGAGATCGCCCCGGATGTCTTCCTCCTGGGACCTTGGGGCCGGACCCAGACCGATGCGTATCTCGTCCGCGCTGGTGCCGCGTGGGCGCTCGTCGATGCTGGCTGGGCGGGGGATGCCCCGCGGATCGAAGCCGCGGCACGGACACTCCTCGGCCCGGGGGTGGCCCCCGCCGCGATCCTCCTGACCCACGACCATCCCGACCACGCTGGGGCGGCTCGCGCGCTCGCCGGGACCTGGCGTTGTCCCGTGTACCTGCACCCTGGGGAGACAGCCATCGCCAGCGGCGACTTCGCGGCGATGGAACGCTACGCCGGGCCGCTCGACCGGTGGCTCATCCTGCCGGCGATGCGGGCGATCGGTGAACGGCGGCGCGCGGCCGTCCTTGCGCAGGGGAGCCTGGTCGGGCTGTTCCGCGAACTCGAGCCGGGAGGTTCGATCCCCGACCTCGAGGGGTGGGAGTGGCTCCACACCCCGGGGCACACGCCCGGGAGCGTGTCGTTCGTCCGTCGCGTTGATGGCGTGGTCCTCACCGGCGACGCGCTCGTCACGCTGCGGGTCAATGCCCCGGCGGGCTTCCTGGTCGGCCGCCAGGGACTGTCGAGCCCGCCGTGGTACACGACGTGGAGCCCGCACCTGGCGCGCACTGCGATCGCCTCGATCGCAGCTTTGGAGCCGTCGGTCGTCGGCGGCGGGCACGGTCGGCCGCTGGCCGGACCCGGCACCGCCGCGGCGGTCCGGGCGTTCCAGGCGCAGACGGCGGAGGTTTGATCTCGCACGTGCCCGGCTGACGACCTATCCCCCGAGGACCTTGAACGCGCGGTAGACCAGCAGGGCCGGCCAGACGACGGCCTTTCCGAGGGCCAGGACGTAGTCTCGGCCGGACCGCGCAGCCCCCAGGAAGTACACCAGGGCGCCGATCATCCCGAGCCCATAGATGGCCCCGCCGTCAACCGGGGGCCCGCTCCTCGTCGACGCACGATCCTTCCTCTTCTCCATACCTGCCATCGCCCTGTTCTCACGAGCATCGGGCGCCTCGTTCAGCACCACGTTCGTCTCCTTTCACTACATTCCTTCGCCGCCCGGTTTGTCGAGCTCGATGAGCTTGTCCTGGTGCTGCATCCGGCACCGGCCGGCGGCGAGCACGTTGCGGGCCCACGAACCTGCTTCGGGCCCGCAGGCGGCATCGCCGCCCCGGCCCACCGCCAGAGTCGAAGCGCCTCTGTTCGCCGGGCGCAGGTTCGGCACCCGCTGCGCCACCACCGTACTGCCCGCGGACGGTAAGGTAGCGCCGATCATGACCGTCGATGCCTGGCTGACACTCGGTCTCATCGCCGTCCTGCTGGTGCTGCTCGTCTGGGGGCGCTTCCCCACCTGGGCGGTCTTTGCCGGCACCTTGGCGGCCATCCTGACGCTCGGCCTCGCCCCCGAGGCCGACGCCCTGAGCGGCTTCTCCAATGCCGGCGTGCTGTCCGTGGTCGTGCTCTACGTCGTCGCGGAGGGCATGTACCGCACGGGGGCCATCAGCCTCATCATCGACCGCGTCGTGGGCATGCCCGGGACGGAACGGGCCGCCAATCTGCGCATCCTGCCCGTCACCGCGGTCGGCAGCGCGTTCATCAACAACACCCCCATCGTCGCGATGCTCGTGCCCGTGGTCGCCGACCTGGGCCGCTCCGCGAAGCTGGCGGTGTCCCGGATCTACATGGGTGTCTCGAATGCTTCGGTCCTGGGCGGCAGCACGACGCTCATCGGGACTTCCACGAACCTCATCGTGGCCGGCTTGGTGCTGGCGACGTATGGCGTGGATCTCGGGGTGTTCTTCCCGACCGCGGTCGGGTTGCCGGCGGCCATCGCGGGGGTCGCGCTCATGCTGTTCCTGGCGGATCGGCTGCTCGGGAGGCGGACGCCTGATCGGGAGGCGGCCGACGCGCCGAAGTCGCGCTATCGGGCCGAGTTCGTGGTCGCCGACGGCTCGCCACTCGTCGGCCGCACGCTTGCTCGCGCCGGGCTGGCGCAACCGACGGGGGCGCTCCTCCTGAGCATCACCCGCGCCGGCGAGACGATCGCCGGCCCGCCTGCCGGCTGGACGCTGGCCGCCGGGGACGCGCTCGCCTTCGACGCCACGATCGCGGCCACCGGCCAACTGTGGACGACGCTCGGCCTGGTGGCCGCCAACCCGCCGCGAGTCGAGGGCGACGAGTACGCGACGCGCCTCGTCGAGGGCATCGTATCCGTCGACTCGCCCTACATCGGAGAGCCCGCCAGCGAGGTCGCGCGCGCCGGCCGTAAGGTAGTGGCGGTCTCCCGTGGGTCCGCGGCGCTCAGCTCGCCGCTCGCCCAGGAGCCCGTCGCGGCGGGTGACGATGTCGTGCTCCAGATGGACGCCGAGGAGGCCGAGGAGCGCCCGGATGGCCTCGCCCTGACACGCCGGGTGAGCGGCTATCGCATCCGGCGCACGGATCGCGCCATCGCCGCGACCGTCATCGTGGCGGCCATGGTGCTGCTCTCCGCCTTCGGTGTGATGAGCCTGCTGAACGCTGCGCTGCTCGCGAGCGGCGCGCTCATCGCCACCGGTTGCCTGAGCTTCCGAGCGGCCATCGGCGCCATCGACTGGGAGACCTACGTCATCCTCGCCTGCGCCGTGGGCCTCGAACCCGCGGTCACCAACAGCGGCCTCGCGGATGTCATCGCGGACATCCTTTCCTCGATCGCGGGTGACAGCGTGGTGCTCGGGCTCGCGGTCGTCTTCGTCGGCGCGGTCGTGCTCACCAACCTCGTCACGAATTCCGCGGCGGCCGCGCTGATGTTTCCCATCGCCACGGGGATCGCCGCATCGATGGGAGCGCCCTGGGAGCCCTTCGTGGTCGTGCTGATGCTCGCCTGCTCGTACGCCTTCATCAACCCGGCTGGCTTCCAGACCCACCTCATGGTCATGAAGCCCGGCGGCTACACCTTCGGGGACTTCGCGAAGGTCGGCATCCCGCTCACGGTCGTCCTGGGCGTGGTCGTGGTGACGCTGGCGACCGCACTGTACGGTGTCGCCGGCTGAGACCCTGACCCGAGCGGGCGCCGTGTCGCCGTCGCGTGCTCAATCCAGGAAGAGCGGCTGGACCCAGGCCGAGAGTCCGTCCGAGTCGTCGACACGGGCACGGATGTAGCCCTCGCGGCCGCTCGCGGCATACCGGGGCTCCAAGCCATCGACCACGTCGAGGACCTCACCACCCCGGCCGATGAAGGCCGTGCGGTAGGCAAGGTCGTACTGCTGCACGATGTCGAGGGCCAGCTCCTTCCGACCTCGCGAGATCCCTGCCAGCTCCACTCCCGAAGAAGCATAGAAGTCGCCGTGGCTGAGGGCTTCAAGGACCGTGGCCTCGGACAGGCGTGCCGCCTGGATGTGGACCCAGCCGCGCCCGGGGTTCGAATAGGGCCGCCCGAAGACCTTGAAGAAGTGGGCGTCGTCCACAGCGATGGCATGAAGGCGACGATCGGCGCTGAGGACCGCATCCCAGAGTTCGTCGTGCGATGGCCGCCCCGGGCGGCCTGCGTTGTTGGTCTCCGGCCCGCCGTTGAAGACCTCGAGAAGTTGGCATCCCCGTACCGCGACGAGGTCGGCCGGGGCGACCTGCCAGCGGTAGTTGGGGTGGTTGACGGAGGCCATGCCGCCGTCGGCCAGGATGGCGTCCACGTTGCGCTGCAGGGTCTCGGCCACGCTCGTGCCGATGACGGGCGGGATGGTGGAGCGGATGCCCAGCCCGTTGACATGGACGTCACCTGCCGTGAGCTCCTCTCCGTGCAGGAGGAGCATGGGGCCGGCCGCTGCCGCGTGGTCACTCGGGAGGGTCAGCATGTCGTGGTCCGTGACGGCCAGGAAGTCGTAGCCGGCGTCGCGATACCAGGCCACCACCTCGTCAGGTGGTGAATCGCCGTCGCTGTTGGTGGTGTGCGTGTGCAGGTTCCCGCGGAACCACGGCATGTCCTGATGTCCTCCGCCTTCTAGCGTACGTGGATGACCGAAGCCGAGCCGCCCCCGGCCACACGCCGACTCGCGCCGGCGCTCACGGGGCGGCCCCGAAGACCGGCAGCCCCACCAGCGTGACCGCGACGGGGGAGCCCGCTCGCAGGTCGCTCGCGTCCTGAGCGGACGTCTGCGCCACGACCAGCGTCCCGTCCTGGGTGATGACCTGCACTCGACAGAGCGAACCCAGGAAGCTCACGGCCAGCACCCGAGCGTGGCCCTCGTCGTCAGGCACGAGCTTGACGGCTTCCGGCCGGACGAGGGCCGTGACCGGCCCAGGTCCAGCGGATCCCTCCAGGAGCGGTACCTGAGAGCCGAGCACCGTGACCACACCATCGTGTGCGAGACCCGGCAGTCGGTTCGTGAGGCCGACGAACTCGGCCACGAACGCGGTCCGGGGACGCTCGTAGAGCTCGGCCGGTGGAGCGATCTGTTCGAGCTGGCCGGCAGACATGACGCCGACCCGGTCGCCGAGCGCGAGCGCTTCCTCCTGGTCGTGCGTCACGAACAACGTGGTCGTGCCCACCATCACCTGGATCCGCCGGATCTCCTCGCGCAGCTGGCGGCGCACCTTGGCATCGAGGGCCGACAGCGGCTCGTCGAGCAGCAGGACCTGGGGCCGGATGGCGAGGGCTCGCGCGAGCGCGACCCGCTGCTGCTGCCCGCCAGAGAGCTGATGCGGGTAGTGGCCTGCGTGACGGCCGAGCCCCACGAGGTCGAGCAGCTCGTCGACGCGTCGTTTGCGCTCCGCCGCATCGATGCCGCGGAGCCGCAGGCCATAGGCCACGTTGTCTCGCGCGGACATGTTGGGGAAGAGGCTGTAGGCCTGGAAGACGACGCCCATGTCCCGACGATTGGCGGGCACATGGGTGATGTCGCGGCCGCCGACGACGACGCGCCCGGAGTCCGGCTCGTCCAGCCCCGCGAGTGAGCGCAGCGCCGTGGTCTTCCCGCAGCCTGACGGTCCCAGGAGTGCCACCAGCTCGCCCGGCTCGATGTCGAGCGTCAGGCCATCCAGGGCATGCACCTGTCCGTAGTGTCGATGCAGGTCGATGAGCTGGACGGCCACGCCTGCCCACCCGGACTCGCCGATGGCTGGGGTCGTGGCGATCATCGCGATGGCTCTCCCGTCGCATCCTCCGGCGCCGCGCGACGGCCGCTCGGCGCCGCGCTGGTGACCGCGAGGATGAGGATGAACGCGAAGATGAGTGCTCCCAGCGAG
The DNA here is from genome assembly GCA_963707395.1 of uncultured Chloroflexia bacterium. Classification (GTDB taxonomy): domain Bacteria; phylum Chloroflexota; class Limnocylindria; order Limnocylindrales; family CSP1-4; genus JAFMJV01. The sequence goes on along the minus strand of CAVPPQ010000027.1, from coordinate 183,524 downwards.
ACCGCCACGGCCACGAACGCGTCTCGCTTGCCGAGCAGGTTGATGACGACCTGGACGGTCTGGTAGTTCAGCAGCGAGCTGATCGTGAACTCGCCGAGCACCAGCGCGACGCTGATGACGGCGGCCGACAGGAGGGCGGCACGGATGTTGGGCACGATGATCCCGATGATGATGCGCGGCCATCCAGCCCCGAGGCTCCGCGCCGCCTCGGCGAGCGTGGCGACATCGATGGAGCGGAGGCCCGCATCGAGGGCTCGGTGGACGAAGGGCAGCACGAGGATGATATCGATGAGCACGAGCGCGAGCGGCGAACCGGTCGCGTGCCTCCGGATGATCGCGAAGATGGGCGCGATCCCCACCACGAGGACGATGGCGGGGATGGCCAGCGGCAGCAGGCAGAGGAACTCGATGGGTCGCTTCATCCGCGGTACCCGGAGATAGGCCCAGGTCATCGTCGGGACGAGCAGGAGGAGCACGCCCAGCACGGTCAGGACGGCGATCTGGAGCGAGACGATGATGGACTCGATGAGGTCCTCGTCCTGGCCGATCGCCAGCCACGGATCGAGCGTCCGTCGGCCACCCGGCGCGCGGGTCGAGAAGTCGAGCATGGCCACCAGCGGCAGCAGCATGTACCCCCCGACGAGGATGACGATGGACCACCGCGCGATGGTCCGCCCACGCGCCTTCCGCACCCCGCTCACCTCACCCACCGCGAAGCACGCCGCTGGAGCAGTGCATAGAGGAGCATGACGACGGCCACCACGACGATCATGCCCAGGGCCAGCGCCTTGCCGACGTTCGCCTGGCCCAGGACCACCTCGCTCGTGAGCGCGCCGCGGATGCGCAGGGGCACGATGGGGCTGCCCTGGCTCACGAGCGCCGCGGCGGTCGCGTAGGCCGAGAAGGCGTTCGCGAAGAGCAGCAGCAGCGCGCCCAGGAAGCTCGGGGCGAGGATGGGCCCGCCGACGTGGCGCCAGAACCGCCATCCCGAGCCGCCGAGGCTCGAGGATGCCTCCCACCACTCGCGGCGGAGACCGCCAAGGGCGGGCAGGAAGATGATGACCATGAGCGGGATCTGGAAGTACGTATACACGACCATGAGGCCGTTCATGCCGTAGATCCAGGGCCCTCCCAGGACGTCCAGGCCGACCACCTCGCGCATGAACACCGTGGCCAGGCCGTTGAAGGCGAAGGTGGCCAGGAAGGCGAACGCGAGCATGACCCCGCCGAACTGCGACATGACCGCTGAGACCGCCAGGACGATGCGTCGGAGCCAGCCGTTGGGATCCGAGTCCATCAACGCCCAGGCCAGGAGGCTGCCCAGCGTCGCGCCGATGATGGCGGTCTGGGCGGAGAGGGTGATGGAGCGCACGAACGCGTCCCGGAAGGAGGCGCCGTTCAGGACCGTGACGATGTTCTGCAGCGTCGGCGCTCCGTCGTCCGACTGGAACGCGCCGATGACCACGATCGCGGTCGGGACGAGCATGAAGAGCGTCACGTACGCGAGGAACGGCAGGACCGCGAGGTAGTCGCGCGCATGGCGCAAGCGGCGGGAGCCGGCCCCACCTGACGTGGGGCCGGCTCCCGCCTTGGTGTCCGATGCGGACCGGGGCACGGCGACCTCGGTCACGATCCGACGGTTCCCGCTACTCGATGGCGATGTCCCAGTTGGCGGCCAGGTACTCCTGGGCGGCAGCGATCTGCTCCTGGGTCAGCTGGACGGGCGTACCGGCGACCGGCGCCAGGTTGGCGAGGGCCTCCTCGTCGATGGTCCCGTCGGCGATGAGCGTGTCCTGCAGGACCGGACGTGCGAAGCCCCGGAGCCAGGTGTTCTGGCCCTCCGGCGAGTAGACGTACTCCTGCCAGAGCCGCGCCGCAGCCGGGTTCGGCGCTTCCTTGTTGATGGCCTGGATGTAGTAGGACGCCACCGGTGGGGCGTCGCTGGGGATGGTGACCTGCCAGTCGATCATGCCTTCCAGCGCGCTCGTCTGGGCAGCGTTCGTGTACTCCCAGTCGATGACACAGGGTGTCTGGCCCGACGCGATCGTGGCGGGGGTCGGGTCGACGGGCAAGAGGTTGCCCGCATCATTGAGCTGCTTGAAGAATGCGACACCCGGGGCGATGTCATCTGCGGAGCCGCCGTTGGCGAGGGCCGCCATGACCACGCCGTTGAAGCCCGCACCCGACTGCGTGGGGTTGCCATTCAGCGCCACCATGCCCGCGTACTCGGGCTTGAGCAGGTCAGCCACGGTCTCAGGCAGCGTCACCCGTCCGACATCACAGCCGATCGACATGAAGCCCGTGTAGTCGCTCACCCACAGGCCGTCCGGGTGCTTGAGGTCGTCGGGGATGTCGTCCCATGCCGCGACCTTGTAGGGGGCGTAGAGATCGGTGTTGGCGAGAGCGACGGTCGGACCGAGGTCCAGGACGTCGGGCGCCGCGTCGGTGCCCGCGAGGTTGTTGACGGCGTCGATCTCTTCCTGGCTTGATGCGTCCGGCTGGGCCGACTCTATGGCGATGCCGTACTTGGCCTCGAAGTCCTCGATCATCTGACCGTAGTTCGCCCAGTCAGGGGGCAGCGCGATGACGTTGAGGGTCCCTTCCTCCTGGGCCGCCGCGATGAGGCCCTCCATGCCACCGAAGTCCTCGGCCGACGTCGCGGTCGCGGCGTCGGTCTGCGCGAATGCCGGCAGGGCGGTGGCGGCCATGAAGACGGATGCCGCCGCTATGGTCCCGAAAGCGCGTGTCCGTGTCCGTTCCATGTGGGTACTCCTCCGTAGGGATGAACCAGTCTCGCGAATCGACTTCATCGCTCCAGCAGCCTGATGACCACCGCCTCACCTCCTGCGACCGTCTCCGGGGTCTTCCGGCGGCTCTGCCTCGCGAGCCGATCCCACGTTCGCGCTCCCGGGTTAACGACTGCTTAACGCCATGTTAACCGCCGGGGTCTCGACCGTCGCTGCGCCTGGCACGCTTCCGATCCCAGTGGCACGGGCCACCCCGGCTCCGACCACGGCCAGCGCCCGCGCGGCTACCATGGCGCGACGACCGGGAAGGGCGGCTGCCACGGAGGTGATGATGTCGGAGTCCATCGATCGCAGCGTTTTGCCCATCGCGGGCACAACGCTCGAGCCGCTTCACCCGCCCGCCGGCGCGCCCAACGTCCTCTTCGTGCTGCTCGATGACGTTGGCTTCAGCGCCTCCAGCGCCTTCGGCGGGGCGATCCCCACGCCGACGGCCGAGCGCCTCGCGGCTGGCGGTCTCAAGCTGACGCGCTTCCACACGACCGCGATGTGTGCCCCGACCCGCCAGGCGCTGCTCACGGGCCGCAATCACCACAGCGTGGGCATGGGAGCAATCACGGAGCTGGCCACCTCAGCGCCCGGCTACAGCTCGGTCCGTCCTCCCTCCTGCGCACCGCTCGCGGAGATCCTGCGCCTGAACGGCTACTCGACGGCTCAGTTCGGGAAGTGCCACGAGGTGCCCACCTGGCAGACGAGCCCGATCGGACCCTTCGATGCCTGGCCGACCGGCGGGGGCGGGTTCGAGCACTTCTACGGATTCCTCGGTGGCGAGACGAACCAGTACCACCCGTCGCTCTACGCAGGCACGACACCGGTCGAGCCCCCCGCGACCCCGGAGGAGGGCTATCACCTGACCGACGACCTGGCCGATCGGGCGATCGGCTGGATCCGCCAGCAGAAGGCGCTGATGCCCGACCGCCCGTTCTTCGTCTACTTCGCGCCGGGCGCCACCCACGCGCCGCACCACGTGCCGCGCGAGTGGTCGAACCGCCATCGCGGCCGGTTCGACACGGGCTGGGATGTCCTGCGCGAGGAGACCCTCACCCGCCAGAAGGCGCTCGGGATCGTGCCGCCAGAGACCGAACTGACGGCTCGCCACGAGGGCATCCCGGCCTGGTCGGAGGTCCCCGATACCCTCAAGCCGGTGCTGACGCGGCAGATGGAGGTCTACGCGGGTTTCCTCGAGCACACCGACCATCACGTCGGCCGCGTCGTCGATGCCATCGAGGAGCTCGGGGTGCTCGAGGACACGCTCGTCATCTACATCATCGGGGACAACGGGGCGAGCGCCGAGGGCACGCTGCAGGGATCGTTCAATGAGATGCTCTACATGAACGGTGCCGCGCAGCTCGAGACCGCCGAGTCGATGGCGGCGCGCATCGATGAGTTCGGCACCCCGGAGGCGTACAACCACTTCGCCGTGGGTTGGGCCCATGCGACGGGCACCCCGTACCAGTGGACCAAGCAGGTGGCCTCGCACTGGGGTGGCACGCGGAACGGCACGATCGTCCACTGGCCGAATGGGTTCGGCTCGCGCGGCGAGGTGCGCTCCCAGTTCAGCCATGTCATCGACGTGGCGCCGACCGTGCTCGAGGTGGCGGGCATCCCGGAGCCCACCCACGTGAACGGCGTCGCGCAGCGCCCCATGGAGGGCGAGAGCTTGGCGTACGCGTTCGACGACCCCGACGCGCCGGAGCGGAACGAGACGCAGTACTTCGAGATGGTGGGCAACCGGGGCATCTACCACCGCGGCTGGTCGGCCGTCACGAAGCACGCGACGCCGTGGATGGCCACCGGGCAGCTGCCGGCCCTCGAGGACGACACCTGGGAGCTGTACGACGGGTCGACCGACTGGAGCCAAACCCGTGACCTGGCGGCCGAGCAGCCCGAGCGGCTCGCGGAGCTGCAGCGTCTGTTCCTCCAGGAGGCCGGTCGTTACGGGGTGCTGCCCATCGACGACCGTCGGGTCGAGCGGCTGGATCCCGCCACCGCGGGACGCCCCGTCCTCGTCAAGGGCGATTCCCAGTTGCTCTTCGGCGGCATGGGTCGCCTGACCGAAGCCACGATGCTCAACGTCAAGAACCGCTCGCATGCGGTGACCGCGCAGGTCACGGTGCCCGAGGCAGGAGCCAGCGGCGTGGTCATCGCGCAGGGCGGGGCCTTCGGTGGGTGGTCGCTGTACGTGACCGACGGCCGGCTCGTCTACTGCCACAACTTCCTTGGCCTGCGCCGGTTCAAAGTGGCTGCGGGCGAGGTGCTGCCGCCGGGCGTGCACACCCTGCGCATGGAGTTCGCCTATGACGGCGGCGGCATGGGCAAGGGCGGCACCGTGACGCTGTACACCGACGATCTCCCGGTGGGTGAGGGACGCGTCGAGGCCACCGTGCCCATCATCTACTCCCTCGACGAGACGGCGGACATCGGGCGCGACACGGCATCGCCGGTGAGCGACGACTACACGGCGGCGGACAGCGCCTTCAGAGGGACGATCGCCTGGGTCCGGATCGACCTCGAAGAGATCACTGAGGGCGAGGACCCGGTCCCGGCGGACGATCGGCTCCGCGCCACGCTGGCGCGCCAGTAGTGTCGCCCGCGCGACGACGTTGATGGACGGGCACGCGCGGCGGCCCGTCTGCCCTCGTACGAATGCCTGCTGATTCCGGCGCCGCGCGCGGCCGTCCTGGATGTGGCAGCATTCGCCCTCGATTCGCGGCGACCCCGCGTCCCCCATCGCACCACGCAGCTGGAGCACCGCGAACATGAAGGTCCTGCTGGTCGGAATCGGCACCGTCGGTGAAGCCATCGCGCGCCTGAGTGCCGGTCGGCCCTGGCTGGAGCAGATGGTGCTCGCCGGCCACGACCTCGATCGCGCCCGCCAGGTGGCGGACTCGATCGGCGATGCCGCGAGCCATCCGGTCGCCCAGATCGACGCGTCGGACGCGGGCGCCGTGGAGGCGCTCGCCCGAGCTCATGGCGTCGACCTCGTGATGAACGCCGTCGATCCGCGCTTCGTGATGCCCGTCTTCCAGGGTGCGCTCGCGGCGGACGTGGACTACATGGACATGGCTCTCAGCCTGTCCCAACCGCATCCCACGGACCCCTACTCGCAGCCCGGGATCAAGCTGGGCGACGATCAGTTCGCGATGGACGCCGCATGGCGCGACCGGGGCCGACTCGCGCTCGTGGGGCAGGGGATCAGCCCCGGACTGGCGCAGGTGTTCGCGGCGCACGCGACCAAGCACCTGTTCGACGAGGTCCACGAGATCAACGTCCGCGCAGGCGGCGACCTGCGCATCGAAGGCTACCCGTTCGCCTCCGTGTTCTCGGTCTGGACGATGCTCGAGGAGTGCCTCAACCCGCCGATCGCGTGGGAGAAGGAGCGCGGCTTCTTCACCCTGCCGCCATTCTCGGAGCCCGAACGGTTCATCTTCCCGGAGGGCATCGGCCCCGTCGAGTGCGTGCACGTGGAGCACGAGGACGTCACGATGATTCCGCGCGTCTTGGACGCGCGCCGGGTGACCTTCAAGTTCGCGCTCGGTGAGGAGTTCATCGGAGCGCTCAAGGTGCTCCACGCCATCGGCCTCGACCGCACCGACCCGATCACGGTGGACGGCCAGCAGGTCCGGCCGCGCAACGTGGTGGCCGCGCTCGTGCCGGATCCCGCGACGCTGGGTGACCACATGTCCGGGCGGGCGGTCGTGGGTACGCACGTGACCGGCCTCAAGGACGGGGACCCGCGCGAGATCTTCAGCTACCAGGTGGCCGACGCGCAGGACACGATGCGCCGCTTCGGGCTGCAGCCCGTGGCGTGGCAGACCGGCTTCAACCCGGTCGTCGCGATGGAGCTGCTCGCCGAGGGTGCGTGGCACGGCGCGGGCGTCCTCTCGGCGGAATCGTTCGATCCCGATCCGTACCTCGCCATCCTCGACCGCGACGGCATCCAGCACGCCACGATCGAGGTCGAGCCGGGCCGCTCCGTCGCCTGACGGCTCCTGGGGGACCGTCTCCATCCCGATCCTGCGGCGCTGCCTCGCGACGCCGAGAGCGCGGCCGTCGGCTACCCTGCGGCAAGTACGCGGAGGGCGCCAATGCCGTCACTCAGGGAACGCCTCGATTCGCCACAGTTCACCGACGAGAATGGTGAGCCGACCGGCGAAAGCGTCATCGGCCGCAAAGGCGGGACGTGGTCAAGCCAGGCGTCCCGCGCAGCCAGGGCTACCCCTTCTACGCCATCATCTTCTGCGGCGGGCTGCCGCTGATCGTCACGGCCGGGTCGGGCTTCGACCTGTTCGCTGCTTTCGGCGTGTTCTGCGTCCTGGCCGGCATCGCAGGAGCGATCGAGACCGCGCGCGAAAAACCGTTCACCAGGATCTTCGGGGCTAGGCGCAGCCGACGACAGGGGGGCCATCCGGCGACCGGTCTGCCCCCGTTTCATTCAGGCCGCGGCCCGAACCTCGACCATCCTCGCCGTCACCACGCTCCGCTGCACCTTGCGCGTGTGCGTGCGCGGGAAGTCCGGTTCCGGGTACGGCGCGTACTGGACGACGCGCTGGTGCGGGGCGAGGCGCGCATTGGCGGCCTTGACGGCCCGTCCGACGGCGGCGGGCTCATCCTCGGTCGGGTCTCCGAACGCCGCGTCCGCACGGTAGGCCATGGCGATCCGCCCCGGGCCCGCGTCGTAGACCACCGGCTCGATGATGCCCTGGACGGCGAGTGCCGCCTCGACATCCTCGGGGTGCACGTTCATGCCGGTGGGCAAGGCGATCAGCGAGCGCGTCCGGCCGATGAGCCGCAGCGCTCCCTCGGCGTCGATCTCGCCGTAGTCGCCGGTCCGATACCAACCGTCCGCGGTGAACGCCGCCTCGGTCGAGGCCGGGTCCTGCCAGTAGCCCTCGAACACGGACGGCCCGCGAACGACCACCTCGCCGTCGGCCTCGGTCCGCAGCTCCATCGGCGACAGCCACCAGCCGACCCGGTCGACGAGCACGCGGTCGATGAAGTTGGTGGCGACCAGGCCTGCCTCCGTGGATCCGTAGCCCTGGACCACCCGCACACCAAGCGCCTCCCAGTTGCGCTGCAGGGAGGCCGAGAGGGGCGCAGCCGAGCACATCACCATGCGCAGCTCGCCGCCGAGGGCTTCGTGGACCGTCTTGAAGAGCTTGCGACGCCAGCCCATCGGCAGCAGCGGGGCGATACGCAGGGCCCGGCGGAACGTCGAGCCCTTGCCGCTCTTGTCCGCCTCGCGCCGAATGGCTGAGAACAGGAGCTGAAGGACCTGGGGAACCACCACCAGGGCCGTGGCGCGGTGCCCCCGGATCGCGGCGGCGATGACATCCGGCCGCAACGTGGTGATGTACTCCGTCTCGGCACGGGCCGCCACCGCGTAGATCAGTCCCGCGACCTGCTCCATGATGTGCGACAGGGGCAGGATCGAGACGAAGCGGTTGCCGCCGGCGGGGATGGTCTGGAGGCAGCGGATCGTGGATGCCAGCAGCATCGTCTGCGTCATCGTCACGCCCTTGGGGTTGCCCGTCGATCCCGATGTGCACAGGATCTCGACGGGCGCGTCCGGATCGGCGGGCGTCCGCGCGGCAAGCGCGGCGAGGGCCTCGGGGGGCGCGGCGTCGGGCAGACCGTCGAGGTCGATGACCTTCAGGGCCGCGAGTCGGGGGATCGTGATCGGCTCCACGGTGCTGCCAGTGCCCAGGAGGATCGCGGACGGCTCCGTGAGCGCGGCGATGCGGTCGATCGTGTCCGCGGTCATGCGCACGTCGAGTGGGACCAGGACGACATTCGCGCGCCCGGCGGCGAAGAGGGCCGCCGCGAACCCGGGACCGGGCGCGCCCTGCACCAGGATCCGGGCACCGGGCTTCACGGCGGCGGCCAACCGCGCCGCGGCATTCCCGACGGCGGCGCCGAACTCGGCCATCGTCAGTGACACCGAGCGCGTGCTCGAGGTGCGAACACCGAGGAAGGGAGCATCGCCGGAGCTGCTGACGGCCTCGTCGAGCAGCTCGGACAGGGTGCGTGGAAGCGCGATCGAAGCGGGGGGGACGGGCACGTGCGCAGCCTCTCGGAGGGGTGCCCGCCGGGACCTGGGCGGGACGGCGTGGGGCAGCCGAGGTGGCGCTCCGGTCGGGGGAGCATAGCCGGGTCGCGCGCAGCGCGTCTGGCACGGCAGTATCTCCAGCGAACCGAATCCGACCCCGAAGCGCACCAGACCGTAACCGGCGCGCTGCCGACACGGCCGACCCGGTTCTCTAGCCTTCCCCGAGGCTTGCTCCACCCATGCCGTGGAGTCATGCCCCGATGCCAGTGCGCCACGCGACGGCGCCCAGAGGTCTCCATCAACGAGGGGAGGACAGAGCGGATGCTTGGCGCCCAGCCGGCGAGCCGGAATCAGGCCATCGTGCCGGCGGTGGGTCTGCTGGCCATCCTCGGGGTCTCGATCGTGATCGGGCTCCAGACGACCAACGCGGCACCGCTGCCGACACAGCCGCCCGTGGATGCCGGCGCCACCGCCTGGATGCTGACATCGACGGCCCTGGTGCTGCTCATGGTGCCCGGCCTGGCCATGTTCTACGGCGGCCTCGTGCGCACCAAGAACGTCCTGGGCACGATGATGCACAGCTTCGCCGCCATGGCCGTGGTCGGTGTCATCTGGGTCGTGGTCGGCTACGCCCTGGCCTTCGGCCCCAACGCCCTGGGTGGCCTGGTCGGCTGGGACGCCGGCCTCGTGTTCCTGCGCAGCATCGACGGCACGGTCGCGAGCAACGGCATCCCGGACCTCGTCTTCGCCATGTTCCAGGGCAAGTTCGCCATCATCACCCCGGCCCTCATCGCCGGCGCCTTCGCCGAGCGCGTGCGCTTCCGCGGCTACATCGCCTTCATCGCCCTGTGGAGCGTGCTGGTGTACAGCCCCATGGCTCACTGGGTGTGGGCGGCGGACGGCTTCCTGTTCCAGATGGGCGCCATCGACTTCGCTGGCGGCACGGTCGTGCACGCCTCGGCCGGCGTCAGCGCCCTCATCGCGGTGCTGTACCTGGGCACCCGGCGCGGCTACCCGGGCACGGCCATGCACCCCAACAACCTGGTGATGGTGATGATGGGCGTGGGCCTCCTCTGGGTCGGCTGGTTCGGATTCAATGCCGGCAGCTCACTGTCCAGCGGCGAGAAGACGGCGCAGGCACTGGCCGTCACCCAGGCCGCAGCCGCGGCCGCGGCGGTCGCGTGGATCTGCATCGAGGCCGTGCAGCACCGCAAGGCCACCGGTCTCGGTATCGCCTCCGGCATCCTCGCTGGCCTGGTGGTCATCACCCCGGCCGCGGGGGTCGTCACGCCCGCGGGCGCGGTGGCGCTGGGCTTCCTGGCGGCGGCCCTCTGCTACGGCGCCATCCTGCTCAAGAACCGACTGGGCTACGACGACACGCTCGACGTGTTCGGCATCCACGGAGTGGCCGGTATCGCCGGGGCTGTCCTGCTGACCTTCTTCATCCGGGCCGTGGACATGCCCGCGGGCCGCGACCTCCTCTCGCAGCTGGGTGTCCAGATCTTCAGCGTCGCGGTGACCACCGGGTACGCGGCGGTCCTCACCATCGTGCTGGTCGTGGCCGTCGAGAAGTTCTTCGGGATGCGCCTCGGGACCAAGGGCGAGATGGCCGGCATGGATCATGAGCTGCACGGCGAGCATGGCTACGGCCTGCTGAACCTGAACTAGCCGGCCGCGGGAGGGAGAGACACCATGAAGCTCATCGTCGCCATCATCCAGCCGGACAAGCTGGATGAGGTGCATCAATCCCTGATCGCAGCCGAGATCTTCCGTGTCACGGTCAGCCGGGTGACCGGTCATGGTCGCCAGGAGGATCCGGAGCTCTATCGCGGCGAGGAGGTCGTTCCGAGCCTGATCCCCAAGGTGCGCCTGGAGATCGCCGTCAACGAGGCCTTCGTCGAGCCCACCATCGAGGCCATCCTGGCGGGTGCCAGGCATGGCGACGGGGTCATCGGCGACGGCAAGATCTTCGTCCTTCCGCTCGAGCAGGTCATCCGCATCCGGACAGGCGAGCGCGGAGGTGAGGCGATCTAGCCGCCGCTCGCCAGCAGTCGCTCGAGGCCGTCGAGGATGAGGTCCAGGCCGAACTCGAAGTCAAGCGGCACGCCCCCCGGCTCGGTCGTCACCATCACGGCGATGGCGCGCAGGTGCGGATACTCGCCCGCAGGCAACCCCTGTGCGAAGTCCGCCGCGATCTCCGGGGCGCGCTCCAGGTCGAACGGCCAGGCCAGCTCCTGGAGCACGAAGCCGTAGGTGTGGCTGTCCAGGGCCATGATGGCGCGCATGGCCTGCGGCATGCTGAAGCCTGCGCTCGAGAGGAGGCCGATCAGGGCATCGAGGTAGCGCATCCTGGCCGGACCAGCACTGAGTCGCAATTCGATGAGGCTGCTGGCCCAGGGGTGGCGCAGGAGGACCTGGTGGGCTGAGGTCGCCCCCCGCCGCATGGCGGTTCGCCAGTCATCCTCCGCGGTCGGGACCTCGAAGGCGCCGGTCACCAGGTCGGCCATGCCGTCGAGGAGGTCGTCCTTGCCGGCCACGTACCGGTAGAGCGACATGGCCTCGACGTGGAGCGCCTGGCCCAACCGGCGCATGGAGACCGACTCCAGGCCCCCGCTGTCCGCCAGATCGATGGCCGCGCGCAGCACGCGTTGCCGCGTGAGCGGCCTTCGACGAGGGGCGGGTCTGGCAGGCGGCGCCTGAGGCTTCATCACGCGGTCCTCCTTGGGCACGGCCCTTGACACGTCTGCCGGGGTCAGGATAGCCTACGCTGTAAACTTACAATGTAAGTCTCAAAGGCTCTGTGCGAAAGGGGGTCCCGGTGGTGATGCAGTGGGTGGTCGTTGCGGGCGTCCTCGTGCTGGCGGTCGCGGCAGTCGCGCTCGCCTACGTCCTGGGGATGCGCAGGAAGTCGCGGCTCGTGCAGGGACCCCTCATCTGGCTCCAGCGCGCCATCATCAACCCTCGGCAGTTGCGCTCGGCGGGCACGCCCGGAGCTTATGCGGCCGTCATCTGCCACCGCGGGCGTGTCTCGGGCCAGGCCTATGAGACGCCAGTGGGAGCGGTGGCCACGGATGACGGGTTCGTCATCGCGCTGGTTTACGGCGCGCGCACGAACTGGCTCCGCAACGTGCTGGCGGCTGGGTCTGCCACTCTCGTTCACGATGGGCAGGCGAGTTCGGTCGACCAGCCGGAGATCGTGCCCATGTCCTCCGTTGTGGGCCACTTCCCTCCCGGCGACCAGCGCGGCTTCCGCTGGCTCGGCGTCGACCAGGCCCTCCGCGTGCGCCGGGTCGAGCTGGCGTTGGCCGGTACGCGCGCCGGCTGACCGCCTTCGCGCTGCGGGGCCATCAGCCGGCGGCCGTCCCTGTACCCTCCGTGTGACAGGAGGTGCCAAGTGAACCAGGGCAAGCCCAGGCGACCGATGACGACCGACCAGAAGCGGGGGTTGGTCATCCTGGCCTTCATCATGGGCCTGGTGGCCGTCGTCGTGCTCGGCGTCGTCTGGGTGGCGCTTACGTTGGGATTGCCGGTATGGATCGCCATCATCCTCGCCATCGTGCTGGCAGCAGGCCTGGGCCTGTTCATGTTCCTGAATCTTTCCTGAGCCATGGCACTGCACGAGCCGTTTCCGAACATCGACGAGATCCTGGGCTCCATCGGTGAGGGTGGCCGTCGCGTGGCCACCATGGACGCCGGCGAGGGCGCCGCCGGCAACATCTCCGTCTGCGTCGGCTGGCCGCTGGAGATCCGGCGCCAGTTCCCCATCGTCGAACCCATCGAGCTGCCGGTCCCCGCGCTGCACCTGGCCGGCCATGTCGTCATCGTCACGGGGTCCGGACGACGGCTGCGGGACATCGCCACCAACCCGGTGGCCAACCTGGGCGCCGTGTCCATCGGGCCTGACGGGTCGAGTGCCACGCTGCGCACGGCCCCGACGCGTCTCTTCGAGCGGCTCACATCAGAGTGGAACTCGCACCTGGCGGTCCACGACGACACCGTGGCGCGGACGGGCACCAACTTCCACGCCGTCGTCCACGCCCAGCCACCGCACATCACCTACCTCTCGCACCTGCCGGCCTACCGCGACGAGGCGCATTTCAACCGTCGCGTGCTGCGCTGGGAGCCAGAGACCATCGTGCAGCTCCCCGCCGGCGTCGGCGTGCTGCCCTTCATGATCCCGGGGTCGGACACGCTCATGGCCGCCAACGTGGCCAGCCTGCGCAGCCACCGCATCGTGGTCTGGTCCAAGCACGGCGTCATGGCCCGCAGCGACGTTTCCGTCACGAGGGCCGTGGATCGCATCGAATACGCGGAGACGGGCGCCCGGTACGAGTACATGGACCTCGTGGCCGGCGGCCGGGCGGAGGGCCTCACGGACGAGGAGACGAAGTCCATCGTCGACGCCTTCGGGGTGGACACCACGCTCGTCTGACGGGAACCATCCACTCCAGAGTGACGTCTGGCAGGTCATGAACGTTCTCACCTCCTCATGCCTCGCTGGCCTCCTGCTCGTCGGGACCACGGGAGGGCTCGCCCAGGCAGCCACCCCTTCCGTCACCGGGGATGCCGTCGACCCGGTCTACATCGACTCGACCGAGATCCGATACCTCGAGAGCGAACCTGTGCAGGTCCACCTCGTCGTCACGGGTCACCTTCCCACCCCGTGCCACGAAGCCGTCTCCGAGGTCCAGGACCTGGGCACGTCCGTCGATGTCCGACTCTGGAGCCTGGCCGATCCGGAGGCGTTCTGCGTGCAGGTTCTCGAGCCATTCGAGCTCGTCATCCCGCTGGGATCCTTCGAGACGGCCGCCCTGCCCATCCTCCTCAACGGGGAGGCGGTCGGGCGCATCGAGGTCGGGTCGGTCTCGGATGGTCCGTCGCTCGTGGCGGCTGGCTGGTCCTTCGGGCACTGCGTGGGCACCTGCGTCGCGGACCTCGTGATCGATGGGCACGACGTCGCTCTGACGGGCAGCGACCCGACCGGCTCGCCACCCCTCTTCACCAATCGCGGCAGCCTGACTCCCGAGGGTCGCATGCGAGTCGATGCGGCGGTCGCGGCGCTCGGTTCATCCTCACTCGATCCGGTCTACGGCTGTCCGGACTGTGCTGACGGCGGAGCTGCCTACCTCGACCTGGCCCGCGATGGGGTCGTGGAGCACGTCGTCATGGAGTTCGATGACCCGCCCGATGTGCTGGCCGATCTCTACGCGGTGGCCATGTCGGTGAGTGACAGCCTCGAGTCGTGTGTCCCGAGCGAGCTCGTGCAGCCGGCCGATGACTGTCTCCCGCACGTCAGGAACTGACGCCCGTCGACGACCAGCGGCACGCAGGGCTGCGACAGGCCTCAGCTGTCGCATGCGGGTCGACGCCGGCTCGACAGGCTGAAGGCCGACCAGCCCGTCGCTTCGTGACACGAGGCCCGTGGTCGTCTCAGCGCCGAATGACACACTGGCGGCTGAGATGACACGAGTCGAGCTGCCCATGATCCCGGAGCTGCGGCTCGACCTCCAGCGCCCCGACGTCGCCGAGGCAGCCGCCGTGGCCGCCCTCGTGGGCGACCCGGTTCGTGCCGGCATCCTGGCCATCCTGCGCGACGGTCCGCACTGCGTCTGCGAGATGGCGGCCGCGCTCGGGGAGCGCCAGAACAACGTCAGCAATCACCTCGCTCGCCTGCGCGATGCCGGGTTGGTGCGGGCCAGCCGGCACCGTGCCGACGGGCGCTGGGTCTACTACGAGCGGGACGAGGCGGCCATCGACGCGGCCGCGCGTGCCCTGAGCGGGGTGCTGGCATGACGACCCTGGCGTTGCGCCGCAGCCACCCGCCCTTCTGGCTCGTCGTCGCGGTCGGCGTCGCGGCCTGGCTGGTGGCCTGGGTGCTGCTCGCCCCCGCGGTCGACTGGCTGGTCGCGGACGTCCTGGGTTTGGACACCTCGAGCGGCTTCGGCGCCGCGTTCGCCTTCTTCCTCTTCGACCTGCCCAAGGTGCTGCTGCTCCTGGTCGGCGTCGTCACGCTGGTGGGCTTCCTGCGCTCCTTCGTCTCGCCGGAGCGGGTGCGCCGCACGCTGGCCGGCCGGAACGTCTTCGCCGGCACCGCGGCGGCCGCCGCCTTCGGCATCATCACGCCCTTCTGCTCCTGCTCGGCGGTGCCGCTCTTCATCGGCTTCGTTGAGGCGGGCGTGCCGCTTGGCGTGACCTTCGCCTTCCTGGTCTCCGCGCCCATGGTCAACGAGGTCGCGCTCGTGCTGCTGTGGGGTCTCTTCGGCCCGGGCATCGCCGTCGCCTATCTCGTGGCCGGGTTGCTGGTGGCCATCGGGGCCGGCCTCGTCGTCGGTCGCCTGCATCTCGAGCGCTTCGTGGAGCCCTACGTCTACCAGATCCACGCGGGCGCGGCCATCGAGGACCGGCCGACCATGGAGCAGCGTGTCCGCGACGCCTGGGATTCGACTCGCCAGATCGTCCGGCGCGTGGCGCCGTGGGTCGTCATCGGCATCGCTCTCGGGTCGCTCATCCACGGCTATATGCCGACCGACCTCGTGGAGCAGGTCGGCGGTCGCTCGAACCCGCTGGCGGTGCCCCTCGTCGTCATGCTCGGCGTGCCGCTCTACGCCAGCGCTGCCGGTACGATCCCCATCGTGGAGGCCCTGCTCGGCAAGGGCCTGCCACTGGGCACCGTGCTGGCCTTCATGATGGCCGTGACCGCCCTCTCCGTCCCCGAGCTGCTCATCCTGCGGCGGGTCATGCGCCGCGAGCTCATCGCCACCTTCGTCATCGTCGTGGCCAGCGGCATCGTCGTCGTGGGCTACCTGTTCAACCTGGTCAGCACCTGAGAGGAGTGCGCGAGATGGTCAGCATCGAGGTCCTGGGGCACGGCTGCGACAACTGCCGCCGACTGGAGGAGAACGCCCGTGAGGCGGTTGCCATGGCCGGCGTCGAGGCGGAGATCGTCAAGGTCGCCGATGACCGCGAGATCGCCGCGCGCGGCGTGTTGCGGACGCCCGGCCTGGTCATCGATGGCAAGGTCGTGAGCAGCGGACGCGTGCCCTCCGCCGGGGACATCGCCATGTGGCTGCACCAGGGCTGAGCAGCGCGCCACGCGCGCTTCGGCGACGATGGGCGGCGTGGAGGAGCGACCGGACACGACCCTGACCATCGACGAGCTGGTCCTGCGGCCCTGGCGGGCCACCGACGCTGCCGCCCTGCTGTCTGCCTGCCGTGATCCCGAGATCGCGCGCTGGGCCGGCCTGCCGCAGCCCTTCGGGCCGGCCGACGCAGAGGCCTTCCTCGAGAGCGCTCTGGCCATGTGGCAGGATGGCTCGGGCGCACCGTTCGCGATCGTCGAGGCGCACGACGGCGGACTGCTCGGCGCGATCACGCGCTTCGGGCCCGACGGCCACCATGCCACCTTCGGCTGCTGGGTCGTGGCGGAGGCGCGCGGCCGCGGCATCGGCACCCGCGTGCTGCGGCTGCTCGCGGAGTGGACGTTCGCCACCACGTCGGTCATCCGCCTGCACGTCTTCATCATGGTCGGCAACGAGGTCTCCGAGCGCATGGTCGAGCGCGCCGGGTACCGCCGTGAGGGGGTGCTACGGGCCTGGGACGTGCTGGACGACGGCGTGCCCGTCGACTGCGTGGTCTATTCGCGCCTCCGCAGCGACGCCTGACCCGTCCCTCCCAGCTTGGAAGCCATCCGGCACCATGTGGCGACACGCACCCCGCGGCCATCGAGAGGAGTCGACAGCATGACCAACCCACGCCTCTCCACCGAGTACAGCCGAGCCCTGGCTGAGAACGAGCGGTATGCGACGCAGTTCGACCGCTCCGAGCTTCCGCTCCCGCCCGGCCGCAAGCTGGCCGTCCTGGCCTGCATGGACGCGCGGCTCATGGTGGAGGACATCCTGGGCCTGCGCACCGGCGATGCCCACATCATCCGCAACGCCGGCGGCCTCGCCAGCGATGACGCCATCCGGTCCCTGATCATCAGCCAGACCCTGCTGGGCACCGAGGAGGTCATCGTCATCGAGCACACCGGCTGCGGCATGCTCACCTTCGACGATGCCGAGGTCCGCGCCCACCTGGCGGCTCAGACGGGCGAGGACGTCGACCTGTCCTTCCACGCCTTCGACGATCTCGACGCCAATCTGCGCGCCCAGGTGGACCGGATCAAGGCGCATCCCTGGATCAAGGACGTGCCCGTGCACGGTCTCGTCTACGAGGTCGAGACCGGCCGTCTGCGACCCGTCGCCTAGACTCAGCACCGTGGACGAGGGTCGCGCCCGGATCATCCTCGGGGCGACCAGGCAGCGAGGAGGGTCGAGTCATGGTCAAGGACGCCAACGGACGCGAGGGGCTCAGCACGGGCGCCATCGCCAAGGAGCTGGAGGCCAGCCCGGCAGCGGTGAAGAAGGCGCTGGCGACCCTCAAGGTCACCGACGCCGACTTCGTGAAGGCCGGCTGCGCCTACTACTACGCGGAGCGACTGCCGGCCATCCGTGAGGCGCTCAAGTAGGGAAGCGCCATCAGGAGTCGGTCGTACCCTCGTAGGCGCGCCGCAGGGCCTCGACATCCAGCCTGCCCATGGTCAGCATGGCCTCCATGGCTCGCCGATTCCCCTCCGGGTCCGCACCCCCGAGGTAGTCGCCCATCTGGCGCGGCACGACCTGCCATGAGACCCCGAAGCGATCCTTGAGCCAGCCGCAGGCGCTGTGCACACCGCCGCCCTCGACGAGCGCCTCCCAGTAGTAGTCCGCTTCCGCCTGGTCGGTGCAGTCGATCTCGAAGGAGACGGCCTCCGTGAAGGCGAACTGCGGGCCGCCGTTGAGCGCCGTGAAGGGCTGACCCGCGATGGTGAACGAGACGAGGAGCACGTCACCGGCCTTCGTGCTCGGGTTGTCGGCCGGGGAGCGGGTGACGCCGACGACCTCACAGTCAGGGAAGACCGAGGCGTAGAAGGCGGCCGCCTCTTCGGCCTGGCCGTCGAACCAGAGACAGGGGGTGATGGTCGGCATCGCGGAGACCTCCGATGGGGGGCTGAGGTGCCACAGGGTCGCCCCGGCCGGCCGCTGCGTCAAGCATCCGTGCGCAGCGGCGCAAGGCCGCACAGCGGTCCTCCGGGCCGCGGTGCGCGAGACGTCGCCGCGGTCCCGAGGTCGCCCACCGAGAGGCCGATCGGCTCTGGAGCGCGCGCCAACCACTGGAGATGCTGTCGCGGGTCGCCCCCATGCGCGCGAGGTCGTCTCACCGTCGGCGGGTGCCCCGGTGGAGGTGCACATGATGAAGGCGGCGGACGTCAAGGCAGGCCGGTCGCTGATCGTCGCGGGGCTCGCCGTCCTGGTGCTGAGCGGCTCCCTCGTGAGTGGCTGTTTCACGATCGGCCGCACCGTCCAGGCGCGGGACACCGTGCCGCTGACGCTGGCGGTGCCGACCGGCACGCCGGCGCGCGTGGAGACCTTCAACGGTGGCATCGAGGTGGTGCCCACGAGCGGCTCCGACATCTCGGCCCAGGTCGAGCGGACGGGCGAGGGCTCGGATGAGGAGGAGGCCGAGGCGGACCGGGATGCCATCGAGGTGACGTTGGAGCTGGTCGAGGGTGTGGCCCTCCTGCGGGCGGTCTATGGGCCCAGCCCCGAATCGATCCCGACTGGCAGCGGGGCCGCGGTCACGCTCCTGGTCCCCGCCTCGACGCGGCTCGAGCTGGTGACATCCAACGGACCGGTGACCGTCCGCGACATTGCCGGCGGGGTCGAGGCGCGCACCTCGAACGGACCCGTGGACCTCAGCCAGGTCGCCGGCGCCGTGGCGCTGGAGACGAGCAATGCGCCCGTCACGGTCAGCGCGGCCGACCCGGTGACGCTCGCCGTACAGACGAGCAATGGGGGCATCAGCTTCGATGGGGTGCTGCAGCCGGGCGACGCCACGCTTGAGACGAGCAACGGCGCGGTCGAGCTACGGCTGCCGCCGGACGCCGCCTTCACCGTCGATGCCACGACCTCGAACAGCAAGGCCACGAGCGAGTTCGTGGTCGACGGCGTCGCCTCGGAGAGCGAGTTGCAGGGCACGGTCGGCGCGCCCGACCAGGCGGCCGCGACCAGCATCGTCATCCGGACCAGCAACGGCCCGATCGCCCTGAAGAAGCGCTGACATCCCCCGACCTCGGCCCGGCCGTCAGGCGTGGATGGCGTCGAGCGTGACGCGGCGGGCGTGGATGCGGACGATGACCCGCTGCTCGCATCCTGCCTGCTCGGCCGGGTAGACGAAGCCATAGAAGCGGGGATGCCCGGTGTACCGCCGGGTCAGTCCATCGAGATGCTCGACGGCTCCCTCGGACTCGAGCTCGGCCACGCCACGGACCTGGATGAAGCGGGCTGTGTCGTCCGGGTCCACGACCAGCAGGCTGACCCGGGGATCGGCCGCCAGGTCCTGGCCGCTGAGGCGCTGCAGCGTCGTATTGGCCCGCGCGCAGGTCCCGTCGAAGTCCACCCACACCAGGCAGCTATGCGGCTGGCCGCTCGGCAGCAGGGTGGTGAGCACGCCGCAGACGGGCCGCTCCAGCAGGTCGCGGTGCGACTCGGGCACGGGCTTGTCGACGGGCGGAGGTGCCGTCACCACCCACACTCCGATCCCGAGGCGTCCAGGGCGACGACGTGGTCGGGCCGGATCCGACAGAGGACGGGCACCTCGGCCTCCGCAAAGTGGGCCGGGATGCAGTCGCCGAAGTAGCGGACGGGCCGCCCCAGGTACTTCGACGCGAGCGCGTCCAAGTGCTCCCGGGCACCTTCCTCGCTCATGTGCTCCACGCTGCCGCGGACCTCGAGGTAGCGCAGCGGCTGGCGGGGGTCGTAGCAGAGCAGCGTGACCCGCGGGTCCCGGCGCATGTTGCGCTCCTTGCGGAAGCCCTTCATGGTGTTGACCCGCACGTACGTGCCGTCGAAGTCGCACCACACGACCGACGTCTGGGGCGAGCCGTCCGGCATCAGCGTCGTCAAGGCAGCCACCGGCGGGCACTCCACGAGGTCGAGGTGGGAGGTGGGGATCCCGCGGTCAGCGCGGCTGCGCGGCACGACGGTCATCGACATCGCGGGCCGCATCGCCGAGCTCGCGGAGCAGCCGCTCCACAGCTGTCGGCGCCGGCGGCTCAGACAGCAGCTCGGCTGGCAGCTCGTGTCCGGTGAGCCAGGCCTCCACCATGCGCACGTGCAGGTCCGGCTGCCGTGCCAGCCAGCCGTGTCGCCCGCCTGGCGCATACACGGCCAGCGCGTGCGGCATGAGCGACGCCTGGGCTGCGTTGGAGGGTCGCACAGCCTTCTCGGCCTCGCCGGCCACGAGCAGGGTGGGAGACGGGGCCGCAAGCTCGGCCGGGGAGGGCTGGACGTGGAAGCCGTCAACGAACGCGCGCCGGAAAGCACGGCGCGAGGCGGCCCGCAGGTCCGCCTTGCCTTCGTCATCCATGCCGATGACGCCGCCGAACAGCGCGATCACGGGCTTGGTGTGCAGGAAGGGCGTGACGGCGGTGACGGCAGCCAGAAACGGTGCGTTTGCCCACCAGGACAGCAGCCCGGCACCGTCGATCACGACACGGTCGACGAGATCGGCGTGGTGTTCCAGCATGGCATGGGCGACTCCTCCACCCCAGGACAGCCCGACGATGTGCGCCCGACCGTTCGGTACGCGCGTCTCGATGAGCGCCGCCACAAGGTCTGCTGTCTCCGTGCTCGATGCCGACGGCAGATGGTTGCTGCGTCCGAAGCCCGGGAGATCCGGGGCCAGGCAGTGGAACGATCCCTGAAGCTGCGTCGTGTGCTCGCGCCACATCCGTCCACTCGCCCCGGCGCCATGCAGGAAGACCACGGCAGGAGCGCCCGGCGGGCCTGACTCCTCGACATGGATCCCTCGGTGCATCGCCATCACCTGCGCTCTGGTCCCTGGTGCCTTCATCGTGACGCCTCCTCGCGTGCCACTCCAAGGGCCGTCGGGCCCATGCCTGGCGGCCCTGCTGTCCGACCGGTGTCGGTCCACGGCATCGAGACCGCCGCGACGTCGACCGAGACCAGCGACAGGCCGAGGTCGCGGACGGTGTCGAGGAGCCCGTGGACGGCCGACTGGTCACGGACCTCGCCGTCGATGACGGTCGTGCCATCGGACTCCATCCTGAGCGCGACACCACCGAAGACCTCGGCCCACGCAGGGGCAAGCTCACCGTGGACGCGGATCCGGATGCGATAGCCCTGCGGGCGCGGCATGCTCGTCCTCCATCTGCTCCGGCGTCAGCTGGCCGGAGATCCACCGACCAGCCTGGGGTTCAACCCCCGGTCGAGCCATCCATCCTCGGATGGGTTCGGGGGTTGATAAGTCACGCCGAACGGCACTGTGCGCCGGGATCCGTCGCGCCGACACTGCACGCGCCCAGTCCCTGCCACGCGTCCTCTGGGGAGGCCCGCACTCACGTTGGCGACGGCGATGCCAGGGCGAGACGCCCTTCTCGCGACCAAGATCGGCGCCCAGCCGCGAGGCGCCCGGCCCATCGATCGTGCTCGGCTGCGGGCGCTGCTCGATGGCGCACCCGAAGCTCGGCTGGTGCTCGTCTCGGCACCGGCCGGCTTCGGCAAGTCCACCCTGCTGGCCGCGTGGCTCGACCGCGCCGACGTCCACAGTGCGTGGCTATCACTGGACCGGCGTGACGAGGACATCGTCCGCTTCACGCGGTATCTCGAGGCGGCGGTCGCGAGGCTCTCGGGCCGGGGCGACGAACCCGTCGAGCGTGACCCTTCGTGGCTGTTCGACGCCGAGCTGGCCCTGGCGAGCGTCATCGACCACGTGGTCGATGCCACGGCAAACAGGCCTTCGGGCGCGGTCGTGATCGTGCTCGATGACTACCACGTCGTCGGCGAGCCGGCCATCCATCGGCTCGTCGGCTCCCTCATCGAGCGGCTGCCTCCTCGTGCCCGGCTGGCCATCGCGACGAGGTCCGATCCGCCCCTGCCACTCGCGCAGCTGCGCGCTCGCGGCGAGCTGCTGGAGATCCGCGCGGCCGAACTCCGATTCACGGCGGGCGAAGCCGACGAGTTGCTGCGGACCGCTTCGGTCGAGCTCCCGCCAGGCGATGTCGCCGACCTCGCGGAGCGGACCGAGGGCTGGGCGGCGGCGTTGCGGCTGGCCGCCGTCTCGCTCCGTGGACGACCCGACCAGGCCGAGCGTGTGCGGCGGTTCGGAGCCAGCCACCGCTTCATCCTCGACTACGTCGTCGAGCAGGTGCTCGCCGGACTGCCGCCCGGGACCCAGGAGTTCCTCCTGCGCACCTCCATCCTTGATCGACTGTGTGGTTCGCTCTGTGATGCCGTTTCGGGCAAGGGGCAGGGCCAGGCGCGGCTGGAGGAGCTCGAGCGTGCCAATCTGCTGATCGTCCCGCTCGACGATGAGCGCCGCTGGTACCGGTATCACGCGCTCTTCGCGGAGGTCCTCCGGGCGCGGTTGGCGATGCTCCATGCCAATGACGTCCCGGATCTGCACGCTCGGGCAGCGGCGTGGCACGAGACCCGGGGCGACGATGACGAAGCCATCCGCCACGGGCTCCAGTCGGGAGATCTCGCCCACGCCTGCCAGCTCGTGGCCGAGGCTTCGCTGCGCCACCTCAACGCCGGTGAGCTGAGCACGGTGCGCCGATGGATCGACGCGCTGCCCCCGGAGGCCGTCTCGAGCCACCCGCAGCTCAGCGTCTCGTCCGCGTGGTGCCTCGCGCTGGCGGGCGAGACCGACGGGGTGGCCGATCTGCTGGCGCAGGCAGAGCACGCACTCGCCGCCGGTCACGGCGATGGTCCGGTGGCCGACGCTGCGATCCGTACCCAGCTCGCGTTGCTGCGCTCGCGGCTGGCTGACCTGGACGGCGACCCGCAGACCGCCATCGCCCAGGCACGGCTGGCTCACGACCTGGTGCCGAGAGGGCTGCCTGCGGAAGCCGAAGCCACCCTCCGGGGCGATGCCTCGGTCCTGCTCGCCCGGGCTCTGGCCTCGGCCGGCGACGTCGAGGGCGCCACGGAGGCGTACACGGCGGCGTTGCCGGACCTGCGGGCGGGCGGCAACATGTTCGCCGTCGGACGCGCCATCGCCGACCTGGCCGCCTTCGCCATCGCGCGCGGCGATGCCGCCGGTGCGGTCGGCCTGTGCGAAGGGGAGCTGGGGCGCGCCCCATCGCCGTCGGCAGCCACGCTGAGCGGCGCGGTCTGGGCCGCCCTGGCCCGGGCACAGCTGCAACTCGGTCAGGTCGGATCCGCCGAGGCGGCCGCCCGTCGCAGCCTGGAGCTCGCGACGCGAGCCGGTGACGCGCAGGTGGCCCGATCCGCTCGCTCGACGCTCGAGCGGATCGAGGCGCTTGGTTCGCACCGCGCGGCCGACCCTCGACGACGCCTCGAGCCTGCCGGTCAGGGCCTGGTCGAACCGCTCACGGCCCGCGAGCTGGAGGTCCTGGGACTCGTCGCTCTTGGCCGCTCCAACAGCCAGATCGCCGCGGAGCTGTACGTGACGGTGGGCACCGTCAAGTCGCATCTGCACACCATCTCGGGCAAGCTCGGCGCCGCCAACCGGGTGGCGGCGGTGGCGCGCGGCCGCGAGCTCGGACTCCTGGAGTGAGCCACCGAATCAACCAGCGTGTCCGTCCGTCGATGGATGCGCCGCCCCCTGGTTGAGCCCCATGGTGGGCACCGTCAGGACCGTTCGCCCCGTTCGGCGGAGAGCGGCGACGGAAACGAGGTGATGACGATGGCCAGGACAGCATCAGATGAGATCGCCATCGAGGGGACGGTCGCACCGGGCTGGGAGCCCGTGCGCGAGGCGTTCATCGAGAACTTCCGCCAGCGCGGTGAGGTCGGCGCGGCCTGCAGCATCTACCAGGCCGGCGAGCCGGTCGTGGACCTGTGGGGCGGCGTCCGGGACCGCGCCAGCGGCGCCCCGTGGGAGGAGGACACGATGACCCTCGTGTTCTCGACCACCAAGGGACTCTCCGCCATGGCCATGGCGCTCGCGCACTCGCGCGGCTGGCTCGACTACGAGGAGCGGGTCGCCACCTACTGGCCGGAGTTCGCCCAGGCCGGCAAGGAGCGGACCACGGTCCGCCAGCTGCTCGGGCACCAGGCGGGTCTCTTCGGCTTCGATGAGCGGGTGGACCGGGCCGCCATCGCGGACCTCGACCGGCTGGCCGGGATCATGGAGCGCCAGCGCCCAGCCTGGGAGCCGGGCGACCGGCAGGCCTACCACGCCATCAGCCTGGGCTTCTACGAGAGCGAGCTCATCCGCCGGGTGGACCCGCAGCACCGCACCCTCGGCCAGCTGTTCGCTGACGAGATCGCCGCCCCGCTCGGGCTGGAGTTCTACATCCGCCTGCCGGAGTCGATGCCCGACGCGCGCCTCGCGCCGCTCATCCAGCCCAGTCTGCCCCGGATGCTGGCCGGCTTGCCATGGCCGATCCTGCGCGACGCCTTCAACCCGCGGTCAGTGCTGTATCGCTCGCTCATCTCCAATCCCGGGACGATGGTGCCCGTGGACCGCGAGCGGATCTTCGCCCGGGATCTGGAGATCCCTCCGGAGGCGGCGTCGGCACGGCCCGCGCCATCGCCCGGGCCTACGGAGTCTTCGCCACGGACGGCCAGGAGCTGGGGTTGCGGGCCGAGACGCTCGCGGCACTGCGGGCGCCCGCGGTCCCGCCCAGGCGAGGCTTCTACGACGCCTGCTTCAAGGGCGAGGTGCAGTTCTCACTCGGCTTCATGAAGCCCACGCCCATCTGGCCATTCGGTGGCCCTGAGGCATTCGGCGCCCCGGGCGCGGGTGGCTCGCTCGGGTATGCCGACCCTGCGACGGGCATCGGCTACGGATACGTCACGAATCGCATCGGTACCAAGCAGGACGGGGACCCCCGCGACGTCGCGCTTCGCGCGGCCATGCCTGTCTGAGGGGCAGACCGGCACGACGCACGTCGCCCGCGCCCCCCGGCGGTGGCATCATCGGAGCTCGAGGCGGCCTCGGTCGGTTCCGCCCGGAGTGAACGCCGAGCAGGAAGCCAGTGGAGGTAGGGTGATGACCCAGTCGGTGGCCAGGGTCCGACAGCACAGCAACTCCTACCAGATCTTCATCCTGGTCCTGACCGTCCTCTCGCTGGTCATCATGGCCCTGCTGCTGCTGCCGCTCTCGCCGGCCACACACGACACCCTGCGGTTCTACGACAACCTGATCTGCGGCATCTTCCTGCTGGACTTCACGCTCTCCCTCCTGGGGTCCCACCCGCGCCGTGAGTACTTCGTGCGGGGTCGTGGCTGGATCGACCTGCTGGGCTCGATCCCGAGCTTCGGAGCCGTCCCGGCATTCGGGCTCTTCCGACTCTTCCGAATCTTCCGGCTCGCCCGCATCGCGCGGCTGTTGCAGGGTCAGAAGAAGAAGGAGCTCATCGAGGACATCCTCCACAACCGCAGCCAGTACGCCACGTTCATCACCTTGACCCTAGCCATGCTCGTGCTGGTGAGCTCGAGCCTGTTCGTGCTGCAGTTCGAGAGCCGCTCGCCGGACGCCAACATCAAGACCGGCGGTGACGCCTTGTGGTGGTCGGCCGTGACCATCACGACCGTCGGATATGGCGACTACTACCCGGTCACGCCGCTCGGCCGACTGACGGGCCTCTCCGTGATGATCGCCGGTGTCGGCATCATCGGCGCCCTGGCGAGCATCCTGGCCAGCCTGCTGGTCGCGCCAGCACCGGCGAAGGAGTCCGACGCCAGCAGCATCGACCTGGACGCGGACGAGGCCCCCGCCGGGCTCGCGACACCAACGACCGATGCAGCGCGGCCGATCCCGGATGGCCTCGACTCGGATCTCGCGCGGGCCCGCGCGGAGCTGGCGCAGACGCGTGAGGAGATGGCCGAACTGCGTCGCCTCATGGCTGGCTTCTCGCGGCCCGGGGCTGGAGAGGTTCCGCCTGCGCCCGAGGATTGACCTCCCGCTGCACCCCGCATCCCGTGCCCGCGGGTCCAGAGCGGATGCCGCAGCACCACCCCGCCCTGGCCAGGTGGCACTACCATGCACCTGCGGCGTGATCCGATCGGGGTCCTTCGGCGGTCCGCTCGCTCACACTTGGCCGCAGCGACAAGGGGCACGAGATGAACACCCTCCAACGGACCGCTCGCCTCTACCGCACGCAGTTCGAGCTGCTGTGGCGTTGGCGCCCAGGCCGAGTCGCGCTCCTCAAACGTGCCCTCATCTCGCTGCTTGCCGCCCTGATCGCCTTCTACATCACGGCCTGGCTGCTGCCGGGCCAGCTGCAGATCCAGAGCCTGGCTGGCGGCCTGACGGCCGTGGTCCTCATCGCGGCCCTGAACCTGCTGGTCCGGCCGGTCCTCATCGGACTCGTCGCCAGCCGATCGGTCGTCGCCCTCGTCCTCCTCACGCTGCTCTTCCAGGCCTTCGTGTTCTGGCTGCTCGACCCGCTCATCCCGGACGTGGCCGTGAGTGCGGGCCTCATCGGCCTGCTGATCGTCTCGTTCGTCTACGGCTTTCTGCAGGCCGCGGTGTCGGGGCTCTTCGGCCTCGGCGAGGACGACTCGTACTACGGGACGCTCGTGCGGACCATGGCCAGCCGCCAGCCGGGCATCACCAAGACCGACCAGCCCGGTCTCGTCGTCATCCAGGTCGATGGGCTCTCGCACGACGTCATGAGCCATTCGGTCCGGGCCGGGCGCGTGCCCGAGATGTCGCGCTGGATCCGGTCGGGCACGCACAAGCTGGGCCACTGGGACGCGCTGCTGCCCTCCACCACCCCGGCCAGCCAGGCGGGCATCCTGCACGGCAACAACGACGGCATCCCCAACTTCCGCTGGTGGGAGAAGAAGGAGCGCCGGCTGCTGGTGGCCAACCACCCCGAGGATGCCACCGTCATCGAGCAGCGCATCTCCAACGGCGAGGGCCTCCTGAGCCCCGGGGGTGCGAGCATCAGCAACATCTTCACGGGCGACGCCGACCGCGCCTTCCTGGTGATGTCCACCATCAAGGTGAAGGAGCGCGGACTGGGCCAGAGCGACGCCTTCGCCTGGTTCTTCGTCTCCCCCTACAACTACCTCGTCATGGGCGCCAAGTACGTGGCCGAGGTGGTCAAGGAGCGCGTCCAGTCCTGGCGCCAGGTGCGTGCCGGCATCGTGCCCCACATGGGGTCCCACCGTGGCTTCCCGTACCCCTTCGTGCGCGCGGCCACGAACGTCGCGCTCCGGGCCCTGGGTACCTCGCTCATCATCCAGGAGATGTACCGGGGCACGCCGGTCATCTACATGGACTACACCGACTACGACGAGATCGCCCACCACAGCGGGCCGGAGCGCCCGGAATCGCTCGACGCGCTCGACGGCGTCGACCGCGAGCTGCGCACCCTGTTGAAGGCGGCCGAGGACGCGGCACGCCCGTACCGCTTCGTCATCCTCGCCGACCACGGCCAGAGCCTGGGCCAGACGTTCCTGCAGCGCTACGGCGTGACACTCCAGGACGTGGTCCGCTCGCTCATGGGCGGGAAGGCGTCCGTCGCCGCCGCCACGGCCCAGATCGAGGACTGGGGCCAGCTGAACACGTTCCTTGGCGAGGTCTCGGAGACGAAGGGTGTCAGCGGCTCGCTGGCCCGCGCCGTCACGCATGACCGCAAGAGCGGCGAGCAGGTCGAGCTCGGTCCGGAGGAGACGCAGTACACGCCCGCTGGGGCACCATCTGCCGCGGCCGCCACCGGCAAGGGCGAGAAGGCCGGGGAGGAAGCCGAGCCGGCCGACCTCATCGTGGTGGCGGGCGGCAACCTGGCCCTCATCTACTTCAACGTCAGCGACGAGCGCATGACGCTGGGCCAGATCGAGGACGCCTACCCCGATCTCGTGGAGGCGCTGGTGGCCCACCCAGGGATCGGCCTTCTCATGGTCCGCACGGCCGACCACGGTGCCATCACGGTAGGCAAGAAGGGCATCCACTTCCTCGACGAGGACCGCGTGGAGGGCGAGGACCCGCTGGCGCTCTACGGAGACCTGGCGGCGACGGCCCTGCGGCGCCTCGACGGCATCGCCAACGTCGGCGACATCGCGCTCGTCAGCCTGTACGACCCGGAGACCGGCGAGATCGCCGCCTTCGAGGAGCTCATCGGTGCGCACGGCGGACTGGGCGGCGCGCAGACGCGACCGTTCCTGCTCTACCCCGCCGACTGGGAGTTGGACCAGGGGCCGCTCATCGGCGCTCCCATGGTCTATCAGCAGCTGCGCCGCTGGATGGAGCAGCACCTCGGCATGCACTTCGGGCCGCACGCCGCACCCACGGACGACGCGGCCGAGGCGTCCCCGCCGCAGGCCGCGACCGAGGAGGCGACGCCAGCCCACGACTGACCAGCACTGCCCGCCGTCTCGCAGGTCGTGACGCCGATGCGGCGCCGGGAGATCGGACTGCTGGTGGTCGTCACCGTCGCAGCCGTCTGCTTGGCCACCATCGCGGTGGCGCTCCTCGAGTCGGTCGTCGGGATCGCCAACGCATCGGCCATCTACCTGGTGGCCGTCGTCGTGTCGGCTGTCATCGCGGGCACCATCGGTGCGGTCATCGCGTCGCTGGCATCGTTCCTGCTCTACGACTACCTGTTCGTCGTCCCGTACCACACGCTCTCGGTCGAGGATCCCGAAGAGTGGTTGAGCCTCGTCCTCCTCCTGTTCGTGGGCATCGTCGTCGGACAGCTGACGTCCATGCAGCGCTCCCGGGCCCGCGCGGCCGTGGCGGGTGAGCACGAGGCCCGCGCCCTCTTCGCGGTGAGCCGCTCGCTGGCCACCCGCGACTCGATGCAGGGCGGCCTGGCCTCCGTCGCGGACGTCCTTCTCCCGCAGGCCGTCATGTCGCGCGTCTGGGTCGCGCTTGGTGCCGACGAGGCCAGCGAACGGATCGTGGCCGACACGGGCGAGGGCGAAACGCCAGCCCCGCCCGCGCTTGTCAGCGTTCTGCAGCGACCACCCGGAGATGGGGACCTCCGCTGGGTACGCATCCATCAGCCGACTGCACGCGGCAGACGAGGCGCAGGCATCGACTTGTTCCGGGTCCGGATCGATGTCGCGGGGTCGCCGCTGGGGTCGCTCTACGCCGCGCGCCAGCGAGCGTCGGGCGAGCCTAGCGAGACCGAGACGCGCCTGCTCGCCTCGGCAGCCGACCAGATCGGGCAGGCCGTCGCGCATGACCGGCTCGAAGCGGACGCCCAGGCCGCCGAGATCGCTCGGCAGAGCGACGCCCTGAAGTCCGCCCTGCTGCAGTCCGTGTCGCACGACCTGCGCACGCCGCTGGCGACCATCCGGGCCGCAGCTGGCACGCTCCGGCCAGGCACGCGCCTCAGTGCCGACGACCAGCAGGAGAGCGTCGATGCCATCGACCGCGAGGTCGAGTACCTCAACCGCCTTGTCACTAACCTGCTGGATCTGAGCCGCATCGAGGCCGGGGTCCTGCGAGCGGAGCTCGATGTCTTCGAACTCGACGACCTCGTGGGTCGCACGCTCGAGCGGCTTGGGGCCCGCCTTGATGGGCACCCGGTTGACGTGGGCCTGTCGGCACCACCCGTCAAGGTCGATCCCACGTTCCTTGACGAGGCCGTCACCAACGTCCTGGAGAACGCGCTCAAGTACGCCCCGTCCCCGGCACCGTTGCGCATCCGCGCGCAGGCGTCCGAGGTCGGTGACCTCATTCGCCTCACTCTCGAGGATGGTGGCCCCGGTGTCCCGACCGAGGCTCTGCCCCGCCTCTTCGACAAGTTCTACCGGGTGCCGGGAACTCCGCGCGGGTCTCGCACCGGCACCGGCATCGGCCTGGCCGTCGCGCGCGGCCTGGTCCAGGCGATGGGTGGCAGTGTCAACGCGCGTCGCAGCGAGCTGGGGGGCCTCGCGGTCGATATCGATGTCCCGGCAGCAGCGCTGCCGGCCGGCCTGTCCGCGGAGGTGCCCGGATGAGCCGCACGCGGCCCGGTCCTCGGGTCCTGCTCGTCGAAGACGACACGGAGACTCGAGCTGCCCTCGTTCGCGAGCTGACCGCAAGGGGCTTCCGCGTGGACCCTGCACCCGATGGACGTACGGCTCTCGAGCGCTGGGAAGCACTTCGCCCGGACGTCATCCTCCTGGACCTGGGCCTGCCGGACATGGACGGGCTCGCGGTCATCGCGCGGGTGCGGCGCGACGCGCAGACGCCCATCGTCATCCTCTCGGGCCGCTACGAAGAGCGCGAGAAGGTCGAGGCGCTCGAGCGGGGTGCTGATGACTACGTCACCAAGCCGTTCGGGGTCGACGAGCTCAATGCCCGCCTGCGCGTGGCGCTGCGCCATGGCGCCGGATCAGCCGCCGATCCGGACGGGCGGATCATCACAGGACCACTCGAGTTCGACGCCCTCCGTCACCAGGTGCGCGTCCACGGCGAGCCACTGGAGCTGACGCCGCGGGAGTTCGAGATCCTGCGGGTCCTGCTGGCGAACCGGGGACGACTCGTGACGAAGGGCCGCCTGCTGCGGGCCGTGTGGGGCGAGGCCTATCGAGATGAAGATGCCTACGTGTACGTCCACGTCAGCCAGCTGCGCCGCAAGCTCGGCGCGGCCGACCCGACGGGCACGCTGCGCGGCATCATCGCCACGGAGCCCGGGGTCGGCTACCGGGTCAGGGACGTGGAGCCGGCTGAACCTTAGGCAGGCTTAAGGGCGGCAGGTCAGTCGGCGGCGCCCGCTTCTTGGAGGCGCATGCCACGTTGGTGGCATGGAGAGATCCCAGGCCAGCTTCGCTGTCACCGCGCAGGTGCTCGACCGCGAGCTGGACGTCGTGAGCACGGCCATCTTGATGGTGGCCACTGGGGGCGCCTCACGCGTACGGCTCGCAGGGCTGCACTTCGGAGGACAGCTCCTGGGCGAGGCCAGGCTCCTGGCGCGATCCGCCGGCGTACAGGTCACACCTCTCTGGTCGGCTGGTGACGACGAAGACGTCGGTCTGTCCGTGGAAGAGGACTGCGATGCAGGCCACTGACGCACCCCTGCTCCTCGTCGAGGACGACGAAGCCCTCCGACGCATATTGGCGCGGCACCTTCGAGGGGTGGGCTTCGCGGTCGTGGAGGCCGCTTCCGCTGAGGAGGCGACTGAAGCGCTCCAGCGTGGACCACGGCCCGGGCTGGTCATCCTCGACGTCAACCTACCGGGCGACACGGGCTGGGACCTGCTCCGGGGACCTGCCATGGCCGAGGCCGGCATGCCGCCCGTGATCGTCGCCAGCGCCCTGACCATCGGTCCGCATCGGCTCGCAGAGTTCGGCGTCGCGGGCTATCTGCCCAAGCCGTTCGCGTTGGAGACCCTTGTGGCCGCGGTGCAGCGGACGCTGGTCCATGAGGCGGCGCAGCTCACGCCATGACCGACCTGTCTCTCCTTCTCGTCGGCCTCGTCGACTTCGCCGGGTTGGCCCTGTACGCCCTTCTGCTCGTCGGTCTCGTCAGCGTCGGCGCCCTGATCGTCCGTGCCCTCATCCTCGATCCGCTGTGCCGATGAGCCTCCTCGAGATCCTGTCGGGCCTCCTCGCGGCGGCCGGGTTCGCCTACCTGCTCCTGGCCATGCTGCGGGCCGAGGACTTCTGATGTCCGCGGCCAACCTCCTGACCCTGGTCTCCCTGGCCGTCGCCATCCTCGTGGCCACGCCGCTGTTGGGCGGTTACATCCACCGCGTCATGGAGGGCGAGCGAGTGTGGCTCAGCCCGCTCCTGTCGCCCGTGGAGCGGGCGGTCTACCGAGTGGCCGGCATCGATGCCACGAGCGAGATGGGCTGGCGGACCTATGCCTTCTCGGTGCTGGTCATGGCCGGGGTCGCAATCACGGCCGGCTTCGTCGTCCTGCGCCTGCAGGACGTGCTGCCGCTGGCCCAGGCTGGCATCCCGGCCATGAGTGAAGACCTGGCCATCCACACGTCGGTCAGCTTCGAGACGAACACGAACTGGCAGAACTACGCCGGCGAGACTGGGGTCACCTACCTCAGCCAGGCGGGCGTGCTGGCCGTCCGCAACTTCACCTCGGCCGCGACCGGCCTGGCGGTCGCCATCGCCCTCTTCAGGGGTCTCACGCGTCGGAGCGCACCCACGCTCGGCAACTACTGGGTGGACCTCACTCGTGCCGTGTTCTACATCCTCCTGCCGCTCTCACTGGTCGGCGCGCTCCTCCTCGTCTGGCAGGGGGTGCCCCAGACGTGGGACTCGTCCCAGGGAATCAGCACGCTGCAAGGTGGGGCGCAGACCATCGCGCTGGGTCCGGTCGCCTCGCAGGAGGCCATCAAGGTGCTGGGCAACAACGGCGGCGGCTTCCTGAACGCCAACTCCGCGCATCCCTTCGAGAACCCCACGCCGCTGAGCGACTGGCTCCAGATGTTCGCCCTCCTCCTGGCCCCGTTCGCGCTGACGTTCACCTTCGGTCGGTACGCGGGTGACCAGCGGCAGGGCTGGACCATCTTCGGGGCCATGGCCGCCATCCTGCTGGTTGGCGCAGTCGTGGCCATGCACGTGGAGTCGGCGGGCAACCCGCTCATCCCGGCTGCCGTGGAGCAGATCGGGCTTGGCAACATGGAGGGCAAGGAGGCGCGCTTCGGGGCCGCGGGCGGTGCCCTCTACGCAACGCTCACGACGGGCACCAGCACGGGTGCCGTGAATGCCATGCACGACAGCTTCCAGCCGCTGGGCGGGCTGGTGCCGCTCTTCCAGATGCAGCTCGGCGAGGTCACGCCGGGCGGCATCGGGGCGGGCATGTACGGCGTGCTCATCATCGGCGCCATCCTGGCGGTCTTCATCGCCGGGCTCATGGTGGGGCGCACGCCGGAGTACCTCGGCAAGAAGGTCGAGGCCTTCGAGATCAAGATGGCGATGCTCGTGGCCATCATCCTGGGTGCCGGCATCCTCGGCCTCACGGCCGTGGCTTCGTTGCTGCCCGAGGGTCTCGCCGGCCCCCAGGACGCGGGCCCGCACGGCTTCAGCGAGATCCTGTACGCCTACTCGAGCCAGACGGCCAACAACGGCTCGGCGTTCGCAGGCCTGGCCGGTGACAGCCCCTTCTACAACGTCACTGGCGCCTTCGCCATGCTCCTCGGGCGCTACGGCATGATCGTGCCGGTCCTCGCCCTGGCGGGCTCCATGGCCGCCAAGCGACGCCTGGCGCCGTCGATCGGGACGTTCCCGACCACGGGCGTCCTGTGGTCCATCCTCATCGTGGGCGTCGTCATCGTGGTCGGCGCGCTGGCGTTCTTCCCGGCCCTGGCACTCGGTCCCATCGTCGAGCAGCTGCTCCGCGACGCTGGCACGGTCTTCGGATGAGCCTGTCCCGATCGCTCCTCTCGGTGGACCTGGGCCGCGGGACGCGCCGCTTCCAGCGCTTCGTGACGCTGGGTGGCGCGAAGCCCTCCGGCGAGCCGCCACGGCCGCGCGGCGTCCTCGATCCTGACCTGCTGCGGACCGCGCTGCCCCAGGCGATCCGCAAGCTCGACCCCCGCCTGCTCAGCCGCAATCCCGTGATGTTCGTGGTGGAGATCACGGCCTTGGTGGTGACCCTCATCTGGGCCGGGCAGGTCACGGGGCTGCAGGCCACGCCCGGCGCCGATGCCGGCTTCCAATCCCAGGTCGCCATCTGGCTGTGGTTCACGGTCCTCTTTGCCACCTACGCGGAGGCCGTCGCGGAGGCCCGCGGCCGCGCGCAGGCCGCGACCTTGCGGCGGACGCGATCGGAGACCACGGCCCATCGCCGCCGTCCCGACGGCACGCTCGAGGACGTCGGTTCTTCCGAGCTTCGCAAGGGCGACATCATCGTCGTCGAGGAGGGCCAGACGATCGCCGGTGACGGCGACGTCATCGAGGGCGTCGGCTTCGTCAACGAGGCCGCCATCACTGGTGAATCCGCGCCCGTCCTCAAGGAGCCTGGCACCGACATCCGCAGCTCGGTCACGGGCGGCACGACGCTCGTCAGCGACCGCCTGGCCATCCGCATCACGAGCGACCCCGGCGAGACCTTCCTGGACCGCATGATCGCCCTCGTCGAGGGCGCCCGCCGACAGCGCACGCCCAACGAGATCGCCCTGGCCATCCTGCTTGCCGGCATGTCGCTGCTGTTCCTCATGGCCACCGTGACCATCCGCCCGTTCGGCGAGTACGCCGGCACGACGGTCGAGACGGTGGCGCTCGTGGCCCTGCTGGTGTGCCTCATCCCGACCACCATCGGCGGGCTCCTCTCGGCCATCGGCATCGCCGGCATGGACCGCGTGGCGAGGTTCAACGTCCTGGCCATGAGTGGCCGGGCGGTCGAGGCCTCCGGCGACGTCGACGTCATCCTGCTCGACAAGACGGGCACCATCACCTACGGCAACCGTCTGGCGGCATCCGTGGTGCCCGGGCCCGGCGTCTCGGCGGAGGAGGCTCTCACGGCCGCGTTGCTGGCCTCCATCGGGGACGAGACGCCCGAGGGTCGCTCCATCGTCGAGCTGGCGCGGGCGAGCCTGGCGGCGATCGGCGGCCCGGCCGCGACGGGTGACGAGGCCGGCCTGGCACGGCTGGCCGCCTCGATCGAGGCTCCGATCCCGTTCTCGGCGGAGACCCGCACCAGCGGGGTGCGGACCAGGGATGGTGTCGTGGTCTTGAAGGGCGCCGTAGATGCCATCGCGCGCGACCTGGGCGGCGAGCTGCCAGCGGAGGTCATCGTCGCCAGCGAGCGCATCGCCGACGCGGGCGCGACACCGCTCGTGCTCCGGCGCGACAGGCATGTGCTGGGTCTCGTGGAGCTCAAGGACACCGTCAAGGAGGGCCTGCCTGCACGCTTCGCGGAGTTCCGGCGGATGGGTATCCGGACCGTCATGGTGACCGGCGACAACCCGCGCACGGCGGCCACCATCGCCCGGGAGGCGGGCGTGGACGACTTCATCGCGGAGGCCAGGCCGGAGGACAAGATCGCCTACATCCGCGCCCAGCAGGCGGAAGGACACCTCGTGGCCATGACCGGCGACGGCACCAACGACGCACCAGCGGTGGCACAGGCGGACGTCGGCCTGGCCATGAACAGCGGCACCTCGGCCTGCAAGGAAGCGGCCAACATGGTCGACCTCGACTCCGACCCCACCAAGCTGCTCGAGGTCATCGCCATCGGCAAGCAGCTGCTCATCACGCGCGGCTCGATCACGACGTTCTCGATCGCCAACGACGTCGCCAAGTACTTCGCCATCGTCCCGGCGCTGTTCGTGGGCGTCTATCCGGAGCTGGGGGCCCTGAACATCATGGGCCTGGCATCTCCGCAGAGCGCCATCCTCTCGGCCGTCATCTTCAACGCCCTGGTCATCATCGCCCTGGTGCCGCTGGCCCTGCGCGGTGTCGCCTTTCGGGCCGCACCCGCCAGCGTGTTGCTGCGTCGGAATCTCATGGTCTACGGCCTCGGCGGTGTCCTCGTCCCGTTCCTCGGCATCAAGGCCATCGACGTCGTTGTCTCGACGCTGCAACTGGCCTAGGGAGACCTCATGCCCCACGGTCTCCGGCGCATCCTCTGGCCCGCCATCGTCCTCCTCGCGGCGATGACGCTGCTCACCGGCGTGGCGTACCCGGCCCTCGTCACGGCTGTCGCGCAGGCGGTCTTCCCTCACCAGGCCAACGGATCGCTCATCGTGCTGGCCGATGGCCGGGCTGTCGGCTCGACCGTCATCGGCCAGGCCTTCTCCGACCCCGGCTACTTCTGGGGCCGGCCCTCAGCAGCTGGTGCCGGGGGCTACGACGCCTCGGCATCGGGCGGCTCCAACCTGGGACCGACGAGCGCCGCCCTTGTCGAGCGCATCAGTGCCGAGGTCGACCGACTGCAGCAGGCCCACGGCGATGCAGCCATTCCCGTGGATCTCGTCACCACCTCCGCCTCGGGTCTCGATCCGCACATCAGCCCCGCGGCTGCCGACTACCAGGTCCGTCGCGTGGCTGCCGTCCGCGCCATGAACGAGGCGGATGTGCGCACCCTGGTGAGCCGGCACACCGAGGAGCCCCTGCTGGGGTTCCTGGGCGAGGCGCGCGTCAACGTGCTCGAGCTGAACCTCGATCTCGACGGGTCGTTGCCATGATCCTCATCGGGAGCGTGCGATGCTGATGGGCGTGATATGAGCCACCCCGAGCGCGATGCGTTCGATGTCCGGCCCTCGGCCGAGGAGATGCTGGCGCGCCTGAGCCAGGAGCGCGCCGATGGACGAGGGCGCCTGCGCATCTACCTCGGCATGGCTCCGGGCGTCGGCAAGACCTACCGCATGCTCGAGGAGGGTCACCGTCGTTCCGGCCGCGGGACCGATGTCGTGGTCGGGCTCGTGGAGACGCACGGACGATCCGTCGTGGGTGCGCTCGTGGAGGGGCTCGAGGTCATCCCGCGCCGCCGCGTCGACTACCGCGGGGTGGTCGTCGAGGAGATGGACACGGCTGCCATCCTGGCCCGCAAGCCCACGGTCGTCCTGGTGGATGAGATCGCCCACACGAATGCTCCCGGCTCCGAGCGAGCCAAGCGTTGGGAGGACGTGGAAGCCATCCGGGACGCCGGGATCCACGTCGTGAGCACCCTCAACGTCCAGCACCTGGACTCCGTCGCTGACGCTGTGACCACCATCACGGGCGCCCCGGTCCACGAACGCATTCCGGACGTGGTCCTCCTGCAGGCCGACGAGATCGAACTCGTGGACATGAGCCCGCACGCCCTGCGTCAGCGCATGAAGCACGGCAACGTCTACCCGCCCGAGCGCGCCCAGGTCGCGCTTGACCGCTTCTTCACGGAGGGAAACCTGACCGCCCTGCGCGAGCTGGCGTTGCGCCTCGTGGCTCGCCGCGTGGAGGGACAGCTCGAGACCACGCAGGACGGTCAGCAGCTGCCCTTGGTCACGGAGCGTGTCCTTGTGCTCGTGGACGGAGGCCCAGCCTCCGCCCGGGCCGTACGCCGGGCAGCCGCGCTGGCTGGAGCACTCCGCGCCGCATTCCTCGCAGTCGTCGTCGACACCCCTGAGAGCCTGCGCTCATCCTTCGACCGTCAGCGTGACCTCAAGGAGGCCGTCGACGACGCGCTGGACCTGGGCGCGGACCTCGTGCGCATCGAGGCCAGGGACGTCCTGGAGGGACTCGAGCAGGTGGCCCGGTCGCGGCGAGTGACACACGTCGTGCTGTCCCAGCGGGAGGTCGCGGGACTGCAGCGGCTCCTTGGGCGGTCGCTTGCCGACCGGCTCCTGGAGCGTCTCCCGGACATCGAGGTGCACCTCATCGGGACACCCTCTCGCAATGGCCACGTGTGACATCGGGGCACGGGCGCCCTGTCGTCTGGCCGACCGGCGCACCAATCGGATGACCGGCCCGGTCCAGCCCGGTCCGGATGGCCCTATCGTGCCCCACTGACCAGCCCGTACGGTCTCGATATCGCCGCGCGCCTTGCGGGCCATGTCACTGTACCGGCCCGTAGCGCACGGCCTCCGCTTGTGGAGGGCTCGATGACGACGGGACGGGAGAGGGAGCTCCCGCGCGTGGACGACCAGGACCTGGTCGACCGGATCATCGCCGACCAGGTCGGCCGCCCCGGCGCGCTGCTCGGCATCCTGGAGAAGCTCCAGGACCACAACCGCCACACCTACCTGCCCATGACGACCCTGGAGTACGTGGCCGCCCGCACGGGCATCCCGCAGTCGCAGGTCTTCGGCGTGGCCACGTTCTTCTCCCTCTTCAACCTGGAGCCGCAGGGCGAGCACACCGTGGCCATCTGCCGCGGCACGGCCTGCCACACCCGCGGCTCGCGCCCGCTGCTGGAGCGCGTCAAGCTCCAGCTGGGCCTCCAGGAGACGAGCGACGAGGCCGACAAGCTGACCCTCACCACGCCGGACCAGCGCTTCACCATCCGCACCGTGGCCTGCTTCGGCCAGTGCGCCCTGGCGCCGGTCGTGGAGGTCGACCACGCCATCCGCGGCCACGTCACGGAGCAAGCCCTCATCCGCGAGGTGGAGTCGCTGCGAGGGCGCGCCCGATGAGGATCGCCGATCTCTCCGGGTTCGCGGCCGTCCGCGAGGCGGGCCTCGCCAAGCTCATCCCCACGCGGCCGCGCATCGCCATCGGCATGGGCACCTGCGGTTCCGGCAACGGCGCGGAGGGCCTGTATCGCGCCTTCTCCTCCGCCATCGACGCGCGCGGCCTGTCCGTGGACCTCGTGTCCGTGGGCTGCTTCGGCTTCTGCGCGGAGGAGCCGCTCGTCAACGTCTGGCTGCCGGGCCACCCGCTGGTCATGCTGCACCGGGTCCAGAGCAACCACGTGGATGACATCCTCAATGGCCTGGCGGACGGGGTCGCACCTCCCGACGAGCTGGTGCTCTGCAAGATCGAGGAGTGGGACCACCTCACGGGGCACGTGCGCTACGGGTCGGGCTACCCGGAGGTGCCGCTCTGGAACGAGATCCCCTTCTTCCACGGCCAGGTCAAGATCGTCCTGCGCAACTGCGGCCTCATCAACCCCGACGACATCGAGGAGTACATCGCGGTCGGCGGCTACCAGGCCCTCTACAAGGTCCTCATCGACCAGAACCCGGCCGGCGTCATCGAGCAGATCAAGACCGCCCGGCTGCGCGGCCGCGGTGGTGCCGGGTACCTGACCGGCAACAAGTGGGAGTTCCTGGCGAAGGCCCCGGGCCCGGAGAAGATCCTCATCTGCAACGCGGACGAGGGCGACCCGGGCGCCTACATGAACCGCAACGAGATCGAGTCGGACCCGCACGCCCTCCTGGAGGGCATGCTCATCGCCGGCTACGTGACGGGTGCCTCGACGGGCATCATCTACGTGCGCGCGGAGTACCCCATCGCCGTCCTGCGCCTGGAGCGGGCCATCGAGCAGGCGCGCGATTACGGCGTCCTGGGCAAGGATGTCATGGGCCGCGGCTTCGACTTCGACATCCAGACCGTGGAGGGCGCCGGCGCCTTCGTCTGCGGCGAGGAGACGGCCCTCATCGCCTCGCTGGAGGACCGTGCCGGGCGTCCCCGGCCACGGCCGCCCTTCCCGGCCCAGAAGGGCCTGGACGGCAAGCCCACCAACATCAACAACGTGGAGACCTGGTACAACATCGCGCCCATCGTCTCCCGGGGCCCGGCCTGGTTCGCCGAGATCGGCAGCCCCAAGTCGGCCGGCACCAAGGTCTTCTCGCTGGTGGGCAAGGTGAAGTCCACGGGCCTCGTGGAGATGCCCCTGGGCACGCCCCTGGCGCGCTTCATCTACGACGTCGGCGAGGGCGGCACGAACGGCCGCGAGATCAAGGCCGTGCAGACGGGCGGCCCGTCGGGCGGCTGCATCCCGGCCGAGATGTTCGACACGCCGGTCGACTACGAGACGCTCGCGCAGCTGGGCTCGATCATGGGCTCCGGCGGCATGGTCGTCATGGACGAAGACAACTGCATGGTCGACGTGGCGCGCTACTTCATCGAGTTCACACGCTCGGAGTCCTGCGGCAAGTGCGTGCCCTGCCGCGTCGGCCTCCACAAGGCCCTGCGCATCCTGGACGGCTTCACGCACGGTACGGCCACCCACGCCGACCTCCTGGCGCTCGATGAGCTCTGTCGCATGGTGCGCGACATGTCGCTCTGCGGGCTGGGCCAGAGCGCGCCCAACCCGGTGCTCACCAGCCTGCGGCACTACCGCCACGAGTTCGAGGACCACATCCTGGCCAAGCGCTGCCGGGCTGGCGTGTGCGAGGACCTGGCCCTCTCGCCGTGCGAGAACTCCTGTCCGCTGCACATGAACATCCCGCGCTTCCTGCAGCTCTACAAGGAGGACCGCCTGGAGGACGCCTTCCTCTCGGTCATCCTGGACAACCCGCTGCCGGCCTCCACCGGGCGTGTCTGCCAGCACCCCTGCGACGACCGCTGCCGGCGCGCCGCCCTGGACGAGGCCGTCAACATGCGCGAGGTCCATCGCGCCATCGCCGACCAGGTCCTGCTGACCGACCGCTTCGAGACCATGGTCGAACGCGTGCGCGAGCGACGCATGGAGCCGACCGGGAACCAGGTCGCCGTCATCGGGGCCGGCCCCACCGGTCTCACCTGCGCCTACTACCTTGCGCTCCTCGGGCACAGCGTGACCTGCTATGACTCGCGGCCCGCGGCGGGCGGCATGCTGCGCTACGCGCTGCCCGAGTACCGCCTGCCCAAGGCGGTCCTGGACAAGGAGATCGAGCTCATCGAGCGGATGGGTGTCGAGTTCCGCTTCGACGTCAACGTGGGCGAGGACATCACGCTCAACGACATCGCCGGCCAGTACGACGCGGTCTTCCTGTCCATCGGCACCTGGAAGGAGTCATGGGTCTACCTGCCTGGCACGGAGCTGACGGGCGTCATCCCGGCCCTGCCCTTCCTGGAGGCCGTCTCGCGCGACGCGCCCGTCCCCGTCGGTCGCAAGGTCGTCGTCATCGGCGGCGGCAACGCGGCTGTCGACTCGGCGCGAACGGCACGCCGGCTGGGCGCCGACGTGACCATCGTCTACCGCCGCGAGCGCAAGGACATGCCGGCCATCCAGGAGGAGATCGTGGCCGCGGAGCACGAGGGCGCCAGGATCGCCTACCTGGCTGCGCCGCACCGCATCATCGGCGACAAGGACGGCCGGGTGGTGGCCCTGGAGGCGGTGCGCACGCGGCCAGGCGAGTTCGACACCTCCGGCCGGCGCCGCCCCGTGCCCACCGACGAGGTCATCCGCTTCGAGTGCGACAGCGTCGTCCTGGCCGTGGGCGAATCGGTCGACCTGGACTTCTGCGCGGCCTCCGGCCTCAAGGTCAAGGAGACC
This sequence comes from uncultured Chloroflexia bacterium, assembly GCA_963707395.1. Lineage (GTDB taxonomy): Bacteria > Chloroflexota > Limnocylindria > Limnocylindrales > CSP1-4 > JAFMJV01. The sequence goes on along the minus strand of CAVPPQ010000027.1, from coordinate 142,858 downwards.
AACACCCTGGAGGTCGAGCGCTACTCGCTGGAGACCAGCCGCGACCGCTTCTACGCTGGCGGCGACCTCATCACCGGCGCCTCCAACGTCTCGAACGCCATGGGCCTCGGCAAGAAGGCGGCCCGCAACATCCATCGCCGGCTCACGGATCGCGAGGACGCGCCGTCGCTCATCCCCGACTTCGCCTACGAGATGGTGCCGCCTGACCCGCCTGGAGCCTTCAGGCGACACGTGTCCGGTGAGATGCCGGCCGCGGAGCGGGTGCAGTCCTATGCCGAGGTCTCGCTCGGCCTCACGGTCCTGGCGGCCCGCGATGAATCGTCCCGATGCCTGCGCTGCGACATCCGCAGCGCCGAACGATAGGGAGGCCGGCGTGACCGAGAAGGTGAAGGTCCGCATCGACGGCGAGGTCATCGCGGCCGCGGCGGGGCAGTCGATCCTCCAGGTGGCCCGCGAGAACGACAAGTACATCCCCTCGCTCTGCTCCATGGAGGGTCTTACGCCGGTCGGCTCCTGCCGACTGTGCATGGTCGAGGTGGCCGGCTCGTCGCGCCTGCTGCCGGCCTGCACGACGCCCGTGGCGGAGGGCCTGGCCGTGACGACGACCTCCGCCCAGCTGGAGTCGTACCGCAAGATCGCCCTGGAGCTGCTCTTCGCGGAACGCAACCACATCTGCGCGGTCTGCGTCTCGTCGGGCCACTGCGAGCTGCAGTCGCTGGCGCAGGAGCACGGCGTCACGTACGTGCGCTACCCCTATGACTACCCGCGCCTGACCGTGGACACGTCGCATCCGCGCTACGTGCTCGACCACAACCGCTGCGTGCTGTGTTCGCGCTGCGTGCGCACCTGCGCGGAGATCGAGGGTGCCCACGTCTGGGACATCGCCAGCCGCGGCATCGCCTCTCGGCTCGTCTCCGAGCTGCAGCGGCCCTGGGGTGAGGCCACGACCTGCACGAGCTGCGGCAAGTGCGTGCAGGCCTGCCCGACCGGCGCCCTCGTCGAGAAGGGCTGGGGTGTCGAGGAGATGACCAAGGAACGTGCCGTCGTCAGCGGCCTGAGCTCGATGCGCGAGGGCCAGTGATGGACAAGGTCAAGATCGGCACCTGCTGGCTGGACGGCTGCTCGGGCTGTCACATGTCGCTGCTGGACATGGACGAGGCCATCGTCGATGTGCTCGGCAAGGCGGACATCGTCTTCGGCCCGCTCGTGGACGCCCAGGAGTGGCCGGAGGGCACGGACGTGGCCGTCATCGAGGGCGCCATCAGCAGCCAGGACGACCTGCACCTGGCCCGCATCGCCCGGGAGCGCAGCCGCATCGTCGTCGCGCTCGGCGACTGCGCGGTGACCGGCAACGTGCCCTCCATGCGCAATGGCATCCCCACCCGCAAGCTGCTGGAGCGCATCTACGTGGAGGGTGCCAGCGAGCAGCAGGGCGTGCCCACCGACGGCGTGCCGCCCCTCCTTCCGAAGGCGGAGCCGCTGCGGGCGTTCATCGATGTCGAGGTCCACGTCCCCGGCTGCCCGCCCAAGCCGGAGGCCATCCTCATGGTGCTCGGCGAGCTGATCGAAGGCCGGATGCCGGACGTCGGCACCAAGCTGCGCTTCGGGTAGGCCAGGAGACCAGCCATGCCGACCATCAAGATCGACCACGTCACCCGCATCGAGGGTCACGCCACCATCACCATCAAGCTGGACGATGCCGGCAAGGTGGCGGACACGCAGTTCCACGTCACCCAGATCCGCGGCTTCGAGAAGTTCACGGAAGGGCGTCCCTACTACGAGATGCCGGCCATCACCGCCCGCATCTGCGGCATCTGCCCGGTGAGCCACCTGCTGGCTTCGTCGAAGGCCTGCGACGCCATCATGGCCGTGCGCATCCCGGCCACGGCGGCCATGCTGCGCGAACTGCTCCACTGTGCCCAGATCGTGCAGTCGCACGCGCTCTCCTTCTTCCACCTCTCCGCGCCGGATCTGCTGCTGGGCATGGACCACGACCCGGCCACGCGCAATGTGGCGGGCCTGCTGGCGGAGCACCCGGATGCCCTGCGGGACGGCATCGCCCTGCGGCGCTTCGGACAGACGGTCATCCAGCGGCTGGCCCGCGAGCGCGTGCACCCCTCGTGGACCGTGCCGGGCGGCGTCAATGCACCCCTGGACCCGCAAGTCCGCGAGCAGACGCTGGCCGAGGTGCCGGGTGCCATGGCCATCCTGAAGCGCACCCTGGCGCTCTGGAAGGGGACCGTGGAGCGCTTCCCCGACGAGATCGCCAGCTTCTCCAACTTCCCCACGATGTACTGCGGCACCGTGGCGCCGGACGGGTCGCTGCGGCTCTACGACGGCAAGCTGCGCTTCATCGGGGCGGACGGCTCGATCGTGGTCGACCAGGTCGCGGCTGACGACTACGCCACGTGGATCGGCGAGGCGACACACTCGGACTCGTACCTCAAGGCGCCCTACTTCCGGCCCATCGGCTATCCCGACGGCATCTACCGGGTCGGACCGCTGGCGCGCCTCAACGTGGCCGAACGCTGTGGTACACCGGAGGCGGACGCGGAGCTGACGGAGTTCCGGCAGCGCTTCGGGCGCATCGTGCAGAGCGGTTTCCACTACCACTACGCGCGGCTCATCGAGGCCACCTATGCCCTGGAGCGGCTGCAGCAGCTGCTGGAGGACCCGGCCATCCTGGGCACCAAGGTCCGTGCCCATGCCGGCGTCAACGAGCTGGAGGGCGTGGGCATCATCGAGGCCCCGCGCGGCACGCTCATCCACCACTACAAGGTCAACGACGACGGCGCCATGACCTGGGCCAACCTCATCGTGGCCACCGGTCACAACAACCTGGCCATCGGGCGGGGCGTCCACCAGGTCGCCACACGCTTCGTGGACGGCGCGAAGATCCAGGAAGGCGCGGTCAACCGCGTCTCTGCTCTCGTGCGCGCCTACGACCCCTGTCTGAGCTGCTCGACGCACGCGGTGGGCCAGGCTGCGGTGGTGCTCCAGTTGCGTGGGCCGGACGGCGAGCTTCTCGACGAGAAGGGCAACATCTAGGGCCGCCTCATCGGAGCGGGCGGCTGCCCCCGGCTGGAGTGGCCGCGGTGTCCGCCTCGTAGGCGTGGGCGCCAGGTCGGTCCGCGTCGGTGGCCCGTGGGTCGCTTCGCCGGGCCGCGAAGTGCACCCGGCCGTCGTGCCGCACGCCGCCGTGGGCACGGGTCCGCCGTTCGACGTATCGTCAGGTCTCGCAGTGGAACGGAGACCAGCATGACGTCCGAGGCCGGCGGGCAAGAACCCGCCCCATCGCCAGTCGCCAGAGGGCGCCGATTCAAGCCTCACGAGCTGCGACTGGCGGAGGGTGGGCGACTCATGCTCGGCGTGGACGGTGCGATCGACCAGCTCGATGCGCACGGGGCCACGATCCAGCATTGGAGCGTCGATCACCCTGAGTGGCCGGACCAGGCCATCCGCTTCGGGCTGTTCCCCCAGGCCAGGACCGTGACGCCGCACGGGCAGGTGCCGGGGACGAAGCCGCCGCGCCGCTAGGCTCGTCCCCCGCGTGTCGATCCCGGGCTCGTTCGCGCACGCTCGGCTCGGGAGGCGCTCCGGATGGCCGTGATCGAGCCGCTCCTGGCGGCCCTGCCCATCCTCGTCATCCTCGTGCTGATGCTCGGGGCCGGCTGGTCGGCCGCGCGCGCTGCCATCGCCGGCCTGGGCGTGGCCCTGTTGCTGACGTTCACGGTCTTTAACGCCCCGGAGGACCTCGGCCTGGTCGGGCTCCTGGTGGGCGTCACGGCTGAGGCGGCCTGGACCGCGCTGACCATCCTGGCCATCATCGTGCCGGCGCTCGTCATCCACCGCCTCGGCGAGAGCACCGGCTCCATCGGTGTCCTGCGGGGGGCCCTGGTGGCCCTCTCGTCAGACTCGCGCGTGCGGCTGATGCTCATCGCCTGGTTCTTCGCCCTGCTTCTCGAGGGTGCCTCCGGCTTCGGCACGGCCGGTGCGCTTGCGGCGCCCTTCCTGGTGGGCCTCGGCATGCCCGCCGTGACCGCTGTGACGGCGGCGCTGCTGGGACACGCGGTGGGCGTCACCTACGGCGCCCTGGGCACGCCGATCGTGCCGCAGGTCGTGGCCAGCGGGCTGACCGGCGCGCAGCTGGCGGCGGCGGCCGTACCCTTCGTGCTGGTCATCGGTCCCTTCGTGCCGGCCGTGCTGGTGGTCGTGGCGGGCGAGCGAGGCCCCGGTGCGCGGCTCCAGGGTCGCTGGCTGGGCACCGCGCTGTGGGCTGCCGCCGCCTTCCTGGTGCCGATGTCGCTGCTGGGCCTGTTCGTTGGGCCGGAGCTGCCCACCATGGGGGGCGCCCTCATCGGCGGCTCCGCCTTCGTGGCCGTCCTCCTGGTGCGTGCGCGGCGGGCGGGTGACGTGTCGGCCCCGAAGGCCACCCGGCCGAACATCGACCTCGTGGCCGTGGCCCGCGCGGCGGCCCCCTACCTGATCCTCGTGGTCGTGGTGCTCCTGACCCGGCTCCTGCCACCCCTGCGCGAAACGCTCACCGGGGCGCAGGTCAGCTGGTCGCTGGCCGACGGGATGTTCAGCGGCACCGTCGCGCCGCTCTATCACCCGGGCGCGATGATCCTGGTGGCGCTGCTCATCGGGACGCGCATCCAGGGCGTCTCCGGGGCTGCCCTCGGTTCAGCCTTCCGGGGCACGCTCGGCTCACTCGGACCGGTGGCCGTGGCGCTGATGGCGATGCTCATGCTTTCCCGGCTCATGCTGCAGGCCGGCATGATCGACGCCCTCGCCACTGCGGCTGCCTCCGCCTTCGGCGATGCCTGGCCGCTCGTGGCACCTGCCGTGGGCACGCTGGGCGCCTTCATGACCGGCTCGGCCACCGCCTCCAACGTCCTCTTCGCCGACCTCCAGGTGGCCACGGCCACGCAGGTCGGCCTGCCCGTGGCACCCGTGCTGGGCGTGGGCGGCGTCGGTGCCGCCATCGGCAACGCCATCGCGCCGCACAACCTCATCGCGGCCGCGGCCGTGGTGGGCCTGGCGGGCCGCGAATCGCAGGTCCTGCGGCGGACGTTCCCCGTGGTGCTGCCCGCGCTGCTCGTCCTCGGGCTGGCCGCCCTCTTCAGCGTGGGGCGCTGACGAGGCTGCGACCGCGCGCTCACGTGGCGTCGGAGCCGTGTCAGTCGACGGGCTTGATGGCCCGGATGATGGCGCTGTGCATGCCGTCGGCGACGGCGTGGGTCGGCGTCACGCTGACGTCTGTCAGGCCCACGGCGCGCAGGCCCGCTTCGAACTCGGAGATGGAGAGGGCGCCGGCGATGCAGCCCGCGTAGCTGCCGCGCTCGGCCCGCTCCGCAGGGGAGAGGCGATCATCGGCCACGATATCCGTGATGCCGATACGGCCGCCCGGACGAAGGACGCGGGCGATCTCCCTGAAGACAGCCGGCTTGTCCGCGGCCAGGTTGACGACGCAGTTGCTGATGACCACGTCGATCGACCCGGCCGGCAGCGGGATGGCCTCGATGTGGCCCTTCAGGAGCTCCACGTTGGTGGCGCCCGCCGCCGCGATGGCGCGGGCCGCCAGGGCCAGCATCTCATCGGTCATGTCAAGGCCGAAGACGCGGCCCGTGGGACCCACGCGGCGACCCGAGAGGAGCACGTCGATGCCACCGCCGGACCCCAGGTCAAGGACGCGCTCGCCTGCATGCAGGTCGGCCACGGCGATGGGGTTGCCGCAGCCCAGCGAGGCGAGCACCGCGGCGTCGGGCAGCTCCGCCGGTGCCAGCGGACCGTAGAGCTGGGCGGCGAGGCCCGGTTCCAGGGCACCTGCGCCGGCCAACGGCGTGCAGCAATCGGACGCCGGAGCGCAACAGCTGGCATCGCTCTCCAGGACGGCCAAGGCCGACTTGGCATAGTGCTCCCGAACGGCCTCGTGGATGGCCGCGTCCTCGTTCGTCATCTCGATGTCCCCCTCTCGCGTCAACAGCATGCCATGACGCCGTTGGTCCGCTCGGTGCTTGGCGTGTGGTTGGCGGGCAGCTCACCGATCAGGCCCCGCGACCGCAGGGCTGCCCCCACGCGCCGAGCGAGGCTGGTCGCCGGACCCGGCTGCTCGCTGAGATCAGCGGCATGGGACCGTTGCCAGCGGGCCAGTTCGCGCTCACGCTCGGCCTGGATGACGTGGACGAAGTGGCTGATGGGGATCATCGGGGGTCTCCTCCGCTCTATATCGACGGTTGCAAATATAGCGACTCATCGATATCCTGTCAAGGATGAAGCGGCAGCGCGATCCGGACGTCCTCCTCCTGCAAGCGGCGGCAGACCCGACGCGGCTCTCCATCCTGCGCCAGCTGTCGGAGGAGGGCCCCGTCTGCGCCTGCGACTTCACGGCCTGCTGTGAGGTCAGACAGCCGACCGTGTCCCACCACCTGAAGGTCCTTCGCGAGGCCGGCTGGATCAGCGGCGAGCGGCGCGGCACCTGGATCTGGTACTCGCTGAAGCCGGAGGCCGTGGAGCGTTTCCGCCGCCTGGCCGTCGAGATCGAACCGGCCTCCGCTCGCCCGGCGGCCTCCCTGGCCGGGACGTCACGCCGGCTACCGGTGGTCACGCCGGGCTGACCCGGGCCTCCCGCAGCATGCCCGCGCGCGTCACACTGGCGCCGCACACTATCCGTACCAGGAGGCTTCCATGCGGCGACGCCCGGCCGTTCTCGCCATCGCCCTGACGATCTCCAGCATCACGATCGGCTGCACGCCGATGCTCGCCAAGGACCTGCCGCTCGCCGACTCCGGCACCGCCGGCGCCCTCCTGGAGGCGCTCGCCCGCGTGCCTGACACGACCGCAGCGCGGGAGGTCCCGCTCTCATACCTGGACCAGGCCGCGCTCGTCGCGGCTCGTCCGGGGGCCGCCCAGCCGGCCTCGCTGGCTGAGGCCATCACGGCCCTGGAAGCCGACGACCCGGCTGCCCACCTCTGGATGGCCGCCCTGATGGGCGCCAGCAGCGGCGACATGGATCTCCTTCGCCACCTGCCCCAGGCGACCGACTGGACGGAGACGCTCGGCTTCGACCTGCTCGACGTGGAGCGCCACCTCACCTTCGGCACCATGCCCTCGGACGGCACCGTCGTCATGGGTGACTTCGATCCACAGGCCATCACGGACGCCTACGCCGCGCGTGGTTTCACGGCTTCCCAGGTCGGCGATGACACACTGCTCTGTGGTGCGGCAGGCTGCGAGGCGGGCATGGACGTGGACCTCGCCGCGGCCGAGCCGGGCCTCCCCTTCGGCGCGGAGATCGGCCGCAGCGAGCCGCTGGCGGTCTCGACCAACGCGATCCTGGACTCGGCGGACCTGACCACCCTGGAGGCCATGATGGCCGCTTCCGATGGCACGTCGCCGTCCCTGGCCGAGGACCGCGCCTACCGCGCCCTGGCCCAGGCCACCGACCCTGATGTGACGCTTACGCAGGCGACCTTCCTGCCCGGCGGCATGCTCGGCCTCGGCCCAGACATCTACCGACTCCTGGGCCTCTCCCCGGCTGAGGCCGCGGACCTCATCGCCCAGCTCGGGGATACCCTCGAGCCGATGCCCGCGGCGGAAGCCGTGGCCATCATCGACGGCGCGACCACGACCGAACAGGTCGTCACCATCGCGCTCGCCTTCGCCGACGAGGCCGACGCCGCAGTGGCCGCAGACGTCATGCCGCGACGGCTCCAGGACGGCCTGGTACCGTCGTTCGAGGCCCCGTTGGCCACGCTGCTGGACAGGCGTGGCGTCACGTCGGTGAGCGGGTCGGTCGTGTCGGCAGGGGCGGGGACCCTCCCCGTGGCTCGCATCGAGGTGCGCGCCCCGCTGCCGGGTGCCGAACCCAACCCGAGCACGGGCGCCCCGGAACCATCGAGCGCCCTCTACCGCCTGTTCATCGACATGGTCATGCGGCGCGACCTGCTCTGGCTGATGCCGGTCCTGCCCCTGGAGTGAGTGCCGGCCGCGGGTGGCAGCTGGCGCCCGGCCGCACCCGGCTCGTCAGGGTGCGATGGCCCCGCGCTTCAAGTCGAAGCCCTCGCTTCGGAGGACCTGGGACCGCCATCCTGTTCGAACGCCACCGCTTGCCCCACGGAGAAGTAGATGCCCTCGCTGCCGATGCGCTCCAGCACCCCCGTGCGCGCCAGGCGGTCACGCACGCGAGCCCTGGCCTGCGCGAGTGAGAGTGCCACGCCGCGCTCTGCCAGCTCATCGACGAGCTGCGCCAGCATGTCCGTGGTCGTCACGTCCAGGTCCGCGGTCGCGCCCACGTCCAGGATGACCGTGCGCGGCGCAGACGGCTGAGCGTTCACCAGGGACAGGATCTGCGCGCGGATCACGCTGCTGTTGAAGAAGTAGAGCGGCATGTCCAGGCGGAGGAGGAGCAGCCCCGGGATGGCTGCGGCGTCGGGATGACGGCTCAGGTCGGCGTACACGGCACGGTCCCCGGGCATCCGTCCCAGCACCGCGACGTCGGGGTGGCTGGCACGCAGCAACAGCATGAGCAGCGAGAGCAGCACGGCGATGAGGAGGCCAGCCAGGACGTCGGTGGTGGCGACGCCGATGAGCGCCGCGCTCGCAAGGAGGGCATCGGTGCGGCGCCAGGCCCAGTACCGGCGCAGCTCCCCGACGTCGATGAGGCTCAGCACCGAGGCGATGATGATCGCCGCCAGGACTGCCCAGGCCAGGTTCTCGAAGAAGGGTGCCAGCAGGAGCGCGGTCGCCAGCACGAGCCCGGAGGTCACGAGTGCGGAGAGCTGCGTCCGTGCGCCAGAGGCTTCGGCCGTGGCCGATTGCGAGAGGCTGGCGTCCACGATGAAGCCGCCGAACAGGCCGGAGGCGGTGTTGGCTGCGCCGAGGGCCACGAGCTCCTGGTCGCCGTCGATCTCGTAGTGGTGCCGGGCGGCGAAGGAGCGTGCCGCACCCAGTGACTCGCCCACGGCCAGGAAGACGATGCCCGCCGCTCCCGTGATCAGGTAGGTCAGGTCTCCCAGGCCAACGTTCGGCAAGCCCACGCTGGGCATGAGCGTGGCCACGTCCCCGACGACGGCCACGCCCTCCTCAGCAAGCCCGAACGCGACCACGGCGCCGATGCCCACGACCATGGCCACGAGTGGCCCGGGGATGCGTCGGTCCAGCCGACGCAGGCCGAAGATGATCAGCAGGGCCCCGCCACCGACGGCCAGGGTCAGTGGGTCGACCTCGGGCAGGTGGGTGATGATGGATCGCAGCTGGTCGAAGACGCTCCCGGTCGAGCCCGGGATCCCCAGCAGCTTGGGCAGCTGCTTGACGATGACCGTGACGGCCACGCCGATGATGAAACCGGTCACCACCGGCTTGGCCAGGAACTCGGAGATGAAGCCCAGGCGAGCGACGCCGGCGATGACGAGGAGCGCACCCACGATGAGCGCCAGTGCGGCGCTCAGGGCGAGGAAGCGCGCTGGGTCACCGCCGGCGAGGGGTGTCACCAGGGCGAACGACATGATGGCCATCGTCGAACTGGTGGTGACGCGCAGGTGGCGGCTCGTGCCGAAGATGGCATAGGCTGCCAATGCTGCGAACGCGGTGATGAGGCCGTACTCCGGTGGCAACCCGGCCAGCGTGGCATAGGCCAGGGCCACCGGCACCATGACGCCCCACGTCGTGAGGCCGGCCAGGAGGTCCGGGCCAAGGTCGGCGCGGTCGTAGCGGGGCAGCCAGCGGACGATGGGCACGAAGCGCCGCAGCGATGCCTGAAGTGCGACTCGTCGTTCGCTGGTCGACGCGGGCTCGCTGGCGCTGCCCATGGTGGCGTTCCTCCGCTGGCCTGGACCGCTGGTCCGAAGGATGGTCGCTTGCGACGGTAGCGCAGACACGCCCGGCCCTGCCGACTCTAAGATGAGCAACGCTCAGGGATCGTGCTGCCCTCCGGCGTATCCGGCGCTTGGTGACCCACGAGCCCTGGGGGTGAGACGGAGGATGAGGGACCAGTGACCGACGGAGCGATGGTCGACGAGACCGGAGCGGCGCCTCGCGTCGACACGGGCAGCCCGACCTCGGCGATGAGCCAGCCCACGGGGGTGCCATCGTCCCTGGTCCCGGAATGGCTCGAGAATCTGGCGTCTCTCAGCTGGCGCGTCCTTGCGGTGGTCGCGCTGGCCGCCGTGCTCTGGCTCCTGGCGACGCTGCTCTGGACGGTCACGGCTTCGGTCGCCGTCGCGATCATCATCTCCGCGGTCTTCGCGCCATACGTGCTCCGTCTTCGCGCCCGGGGGCGCTCGAGGAACGCGGCTGCCCTCATCGTCTGGGCCACGGCCATCCTGGTGATCGGAGGCGTGCTGCTGCTGCTCGGGCTGGCCTTCCTCCCCTATGTCGTCGAGCTCGCGACCGCGATCGACTCCGGGCTCAGCCAACTCCAGGCGGAGCTGGCGGAGCTTCAGATCCCTGACTGGGTCACCGCCCTCGTGACGGACGCCATCTCGACGGTGCGCGACAGCGCCGCCGACAGCGCGGGAGGCATCGTGGCCGCGGCGGCGGAGATGGTGACCGTGGCGATCCTGGCCACCTTTCTGGTGTTCTTCTTCCTTCGCGACGGCGACATGGCCTGGAACTGGGCGTTCCAGGCCCTCGGCGACCAGAAGCGCGACATCATCAGCACCGCCGGTGACGATGCCCTCGCCCGCGTAGGTGGTTACCTGCGCGGAACGACCATCCTGGCCGGCCTCATCGCCATCACTGACTACGTCTTCATGCGCTTGCTGGGTGTGCCACTGGCGCTGCCGCTCACCGTGCTGGTCTTCCTGAGCGGCTACATCCCGTACTTCGGGGGCATCGTCACGACGGCCATCATCCTGCTCGTGACCCTGTCCGCACTGGGCCCCGGCCCGGCCATCGCGATGCTCTTGCTGATGGGCATCCGCACCGCCATCCTGGGTTCCTTCGTCCGCCCGCTGGTGTATGGGCGCACGGTCAGCATGCATCCGGCCGTCGTGCTCCTGGCGCTGCCGGCGGGCTTCGAGCTGGCCGGCATCATCGGCCTGTTCGCGGCTGTCCCCCTGACGGCGGTCGTCATCGCGGTGGCCGGCGCGGCGAAGACCATCGTCGAACCGTTTCCCGCGCCGCCGCTGCCTGCGCTCGTCCCGGCCTGGCTCGACCGGGTGGCGCAGTTCAGCTGGCGCATCCTGCTGGGTGTCGCCCTGGTCGCGCTGCTCGTCGGCACCCTGGTCACCGTCCCGCTCGTGGCCATCCCTATCATCCTGGCCGTCATCCTCGCAGCGACCTTCGAGCCCCTCGTCGGCTGGCTCATGGCCCGGGGTCGGTCCCGGGGCGGGGCCGCCGCCATCGGCGTCGGGGGCGGCTTCCTCGTCATCACGGGGATGCTGGCCCTGGCGTTCGCCTCGCTGGTCGCGCAGGCCCAGGAGATCGCGGACGGGGCGGTGTCCGGGGCCAGGTCGGCCAGCGACGCCCTCGGTGGTCAGCTGGAGATGACCAGCGACGCCGTGGCGACGGGCGCGCTCGCGCTGGTGCAGTTGATCGCACCCCTGGCCGATGCGGGCGCCGCGATGGTCACGATCGTGGTGCTCAGCACCTTGCTGGCCTTCTATCTGCTCAGGGATGGTGGGCGCCTGTGGGTCCGGGTCCTGTCGCGGGTCCCCGCTGATGCCGCCAAGGGGGTCGGGACCGCGGGCGCGCGAGCCTTCCAGGTCCTTGGCGGCTACATGATCGGCACGGCCGCCATCTCGTTCGTCGGGGCGGCCAGCCAGTTCGTCATCATGGTCGTGCTGGGTCTGCCACTGGCGCTGCCCATCTTCGTGCTCTCCTTCTTCCTCAGCTTCATCCCCTACATCGGCGGCTTCATCTCCACCGGGCTGGCGTTCCTCATCGCCATCGCGTACGGCACCCCGGTCGATATCCTGGTCATGGGCATCTGGACCCTCGTGTTCAATCTCGTGACCGGCAACATCGTGGCCCCGCTCGTGTATGGCCGGACGGTCCACATCCACCCGGCCATCGTGCTCGTGGCCATCCCGGCCGGGGCGGCCATCGCGGGCATCCTGGGCATGTTCATCATCGTCCCGGCGCTCGGCGTGGTGGCCGTCACGTGGCGGACGGTGCTCGCGCTGATGGCCACGCGAGACCCGGGTGAGCCGTCGGATCCGGCACCTGCATCGTCGATCGCAGGGGCCGCGGGGCTCTCCCAGGCGATGGTGTCCGAGGCGCCCTGACCCCGCCCGTGCCCTGCTCCGGCCAAGGTGCGTGGCAAGCGACGGCCGGGTGGTGTAGCGTCCGATCATCATCCGAACCGGTGGATGCCGTCGAGCTGTCGCCGCGATATCCATGCGGTGACGCGAGCACAGTCAGCCAAGTCCCCGAGCGGAGCCCACACGCGACTCCGCGGGACGCCAGAACGATGGAGGACGAACGACATGCCTGTGGGGTCGATCGAGTACGCGGTCATCGCGTTCCCCGGCAACCACTTCAAGGGAGAGATCGTCCCCGCCATCCAGGAGCTCGTGGACAACGATATCGTCCGCATCCTCGACATCGTCCTGGTCATCCGTGACGCCGCCGGCGACGTGCAGTCGCTCGAGGTGACGCAGTTGCCGGATGATGAGTCAGCGCAGTTCTCAGGTCTCCAGTACGAGGTCAAGGGACTCCTCAGCGAGGACGACATCATCAGCATCGCCAGCGCCCTGGAGCCCGAGTCATCGGCGGCGATCCTCGTCTGGGAGAACCTCTGGTCCTCCCGCTTCGCGCAGGCCGTCATGAACGCCGACGGTGTGCTCGTGGCCAACGTCAAGGTCCCGGCAGACGTGGTCAAGGAAGCCCTCGAGTACGCCGCGTCCATCGGCGCGGCCTAGCAGGAACCGTCACTCACGAACGACAGTCATCCCAGGAGGTCAACATGTTGCGACGAGGACCAGGCATCGCCCGCGTGGCGGTCGGCACGGCGGTCATGGCGGGCACGGCAGGCGCCGTGCATCACCACCAGGAGCAGAAGTACGCCAACCAGGCTGCCCAGCAGCAGGCCGAGCAGCAGGCCGCGTATGATCAGCAGATGGCTGCTCAGCAGCAGCAGTACGCGGCCACGGCGCCTGCGCCGGCGGCTCCGGCCGCCCCGAGCATGGACGACAAGATGGCCCAGCTGGAGAAGCTCGGCCAACTCCACACCTCCGGCATCCTCACCGACGAGGAGTTCGCCGTGCAGAAGGCCGCCATCCTCGCCCAGTGACCTGACACGGGTCGCCGGCCACCCACCGACGAGCCCGCGATCCGGCGCTACACGGACCGAGCCCCCGGGTCAGCCCCGGGGGCTCAACGCGTCCGCGCACGCGCCAGTCGATGGTCAGCGAGTGCGTCTGTCCTTCATCGGGAGGAAGGTCGCGATCCAGTCCAGGTCATCAGCGCGATCCACGCGATACACACCACCCGAACCGGCGCAATTGCCGTTCACGCCGAACGAGGTCACACCAGCCACGACGTTGGTGCCCTCGAGGAAGTTCGGCCCGCCGGAGTCCCCGAAGCAGGTCCCGCCGGTGTTGGTGTTATTCGAGAGCAGGAGCGACTGCGTGCCGACGGAACCGCCGTTGATTTGGACGAGTCGCGGATGGGCCACCATGCGCACCTTGACGTTCTGCTCCTTCCACGAGGCTGCGTCAGGAAAGCTCATCTGGAGGCCGTAGCCGACGGAGTCGAAGCCGACATCCGCGATGCCCCGACGCGTCTTGTACCTGTCCAGCACATCCAGGGCAGGCAGCGCGCCGTGCTCGCTCTGGACCTGCTTGTCGAGCACGACGAGTCCGAGATCGTAGAGGTAGAACGCACCAGGGTCGTACTGCGGGTGCGTGTGTGGAGTGCCGCCAACGTCGCCCTTGTACGGGTATCCATTGCCCGGGATGCCCGACTGAACGTCCGCGTCGAACCAGATCTCGACGTGTTCGGCCGGATCCTCCGTGCAGTGACCGGCGGTCAGGAACAGCTTGGGTGCGATGAGGGTGCCGCTGCAGCGCCACAGCGGATCCCCGTCAGCATCCTGCGCCACCATCAGCCCCACGTATGGATGGCCGGTGCCGTCCAGCTCGCCGTCCGTGACGGCGACGCTCACGCCGGCTGTGCTCAGCAGCAGGGTCGCTGAGAGCGCCACCGCGCCCACCAGTCTCTTCATGTCGATCCCCCCGAATCCGACTGTGCGGCTTGGAGCGCCGCCGGCCCGGACCGGGATCCCTCTCGCTCGGACCGGTCCTGGCAGGCACGCTACCGCAACCGATCCCGACGTGTGCCCCGTCCTCGTCGGTGCCCGGTCACAAGCCGTTGCGTCCAGGCACCTCCCGGGCCGCCTCTCCACGCAGAGGCTCCTCACGCCAGATAGCGCCACCACACGTAGCCGGAGGCGATCACCATCGAGCCCACCGTCACCACCGCGCCGTAGCGCAAGAACTGCCAGAAGCGGATGGGGTGCCCGCCGCGCTCGCCCAGGTTGGCGACCACCACGTTGGCCGAGGCGCCCACGATGGTCAGGTTGCCGCCCAGGCAGGCCCCCAGCGCCAGGGACCACCACAGCGCATCGGAGGGCAGACCGGCGGCGATGAGCTGTTGCACGATGGGGATGGCCGTGGCCGTGTAGGGGATGTTGTCGACGATGGCCGAGGCCCCAGCCGAGAACCACAGCAGGGCCATGGTCGTGGTGCCCGGATCGCCGCCCGTGGCCTCCATGATGCCGCTGGCGATGCCGCTCACGATGCCCGTCCGGACGACCGCCTCGACGAGGATGAAGAGGCCCACGAAGAAGAAGAGCGTGACCCACTCCACGCCGCGCAACGCCTCGTTGACATCGATGCCACTGACGAGCAGCAGGACCGTGGCTCCGAGCAATGCGACCGTGGCCACCTGCAGGCCCAGCACCCCGTGGAAGAGGAAGCCCGCGACGACCAGCCCCAGGATGACCAGGGTCCGGATCAGCAGGCCGCGGTCGGTGATGATCTCCTCGTGGACGGCCTCCAGGGCGGTCTCGCGTCGCTCATCGGGCACCTGGAGCTGGCCGCGAAAGAGCAGCACCATGGTCAGCAGGAAGACCCCGAAGATGATGACGACGATCGGGGTCAGGTTGGCCAGGAAGGCCACGAAGTCGAGCCCTGAGGCGGAGCCGATGAGGATGTTCGGCGGGTCGCCGATGAGGGTTGCCGTCCCGCCGATGTTCGAGGCCAGGATGACGCTGATGAGGTAGGGGACCGGCGAGATGCCCAGCGTCCGAGCGATGGAGAGCACGACCGGCGTGAGCAGCACGACCGTCGTGACGTTGTCGATGAACGCGGAGGCCACGGCGGTCACGACCGACAGCACCACGAGCAGCCGGACCGGGTCTCCGCGTGCAGCTTGCGCGGAGCGGATGCCCAGCCAGCGGAAGAAGCCGGTCTGGCGGAGGACGCCGGCGATGACCATCATGCCGGCCAGCAGGAGGATGACGTTCCAGTCGACGGCCGCGAAGGCCTCGTCCTGGTCAAGGATCCCGACCGCGACGAGAAGAAGTCCCGCCAGGAGGGCGATGAGCGTGCGGTCGAAGCGCTCGGAGGCGATGAGCGCGTACGCGACGAGGAAGACACCGCCCGCGATCCAGGCGTCCATCAGCGGCGCCTCACATCAATGCTCGGTCCGGCTTGCTCGTCCTCCACGGGCATAGATGATGAGCAGTCGAGCGGGCTCGTCGCCGACCGTTTCGACATCGTGCGCGAGCGTCCCGTCGAGCAGGACGTAGTCACCGGGGCCGGCCACGACGATGGAGTCGCCCTGCGTGAAGCGCACGCGGCCCGAGAGGACGAGATGGTGCTCGTCACCAGGGTGGGCGTGGAAGCCGGTCCGCTCGCCTGGGCTGATGTTCCCTTCGAAGATGGCCACGTCCCGCGCCTCTCCGCCGTCGACCTGGCTCATGACTCCGCCACCGTAGGGCATGACGCGTTCTGGCCGCTCGGCGTGCCGCACCACCCGAGGTGCCGGGCTCGTGTCCAGCAGGAACCAGGTGATGGGAACCTCCAGCGCCTCGGCCAGGGAGGCCAGGGTCTCCAGCGACGGGGAGGCCTTGTCGTTCTCGACCTGGCTCAGGTAGCCCATGTTCAGGCCCGTCCGCTCGGCAACGTCGGCCAGGGTCAGCTCACGCTCGCGCCGGCGCCGCCGGACCTGTGCACCGACCATCGGCCGAGGACGGACGTTCCCCATGCCGCTCAGTATGCCTACATCAACAACGACTTGACAATAGCAAACTTCTGGTGGAAGATGGCTGCAGGCAAAGTACATTGGTCATCACACATATCAGCCGCCTCGGCGGCATCCCGGAGAAGGAGTCCCCAGCATGGACATCGCCATCATCGGTACCGGCAACGTCGGGCGCGCCCTGGCCCTCTCGATGACCCGCGCCGGCCACCACGTCACCCTGGCTTCGAAGGATCCCCGACACGCGCTGCAGGTCGCAGAGGAGGTCGGTGGTGTGGCCACGGCGGGCACCGCGGAGGCGGCACGTGCCGCGCAGGTCGTGGTCATCGCCGTGCCTTTCGTGAGTGCGGCGGAACAGGTGACCGCTGAGATCCGGCAGGCCGTCGCGGGCAAGACGGTCATCGACGTCACGAACCCTCTCAGGGCCGACTACTCCGGCCTGGCCGTCGAGGGCAGCTCGGCTGGTGAGACGATCCAGGGCTGGCTTCCGGAAGCCACGGTCGTCAAGGCGTTCAACACGCTGTTCGCTTCCAGCCAGGCTGCTCCTGCCGAGGGGACCCAGGCCTTCGTGGCGTCCGACTCCCAGGATGCCAAGCAGACGGTGATGACGCTGGCAGCCTCGATGGGCTTCAGTCCGCTGGACGCGGGACCCCTGACGGCTGCACGGTCGCTGGAGGCGATGGCCTTCCTCAACATCAGCCTCAATGCCGCCAACGGGTGGGGTTGGACATCGGCCTGGCGGTTGGAGCAGTGACAGGCGTGTCCGCCGCTGGGGACCGGGGCGGCAGACTGACCACAGGACCGCTCAGGCGTGCCGCTTGAGGAGCGTCAGCAATAAGGTGAGCGGCGTCCGCGCCACGACGCTGTGCGGCGTGTCGGCCTCCAGGTGCAGCCAGGTGCCGGCCCGGGCGTCGAAGCGCTCACCGGCCACGCCGATCTCGGCTTCGCCCTCCACGACCTCGATGGTCACGGGCACGGCCGCGGTGTGGTCGGAGAGCTGCTGACCTGGTGCGAACGAGAAGAGCACGACGCGGCAGCTGTCGTCGTCGTGCAGGCTGCGGCTGACGATGCCGTCTGACGGCGTGTCGACGGGCGCGCGCAGGTCGTGGACCAGCGGTCGGGTGGTCATCGTGACTCCTCCTTCGTGTCGTCGGTGATCTGCCCGGACTGCTCGCCCGAGGTCGGGACGCCCGGCGTGGTCCGCTGGGTCACGAGCAGCTCGACGACCCGGCCGATGAGCCCGAGGGGCAGGGGAAGCCCGAGCGGGAAGCGCAGCGTACCCGGGCCGCTGCGGTAGGGGGTGAGCTCGGCTGCCAGCTCGGCATCCACACGGGGCAGCGGGTAGAGGCTCAGGTGCCGCTTCCAGGCGGCCACGTGGACGAAGGATCGCCCGGCCAGGCTGAAGGTGGGGATGCCGTAGCTGATGGACTCCTCGGCTCCCGGCACGAGGTCGCGGATCGTCGCTCGGACCAGATCGAGCTCGGCACGGGCCGTGGGCGCCAGGGCGGCCAGGTATGCGAGGACACCCCCATCCACGCCGCTCGCGGTCTCGAGGTCCTTCTCGAACCAGTGGTCGGCGAAGCGCTCCGTGTTGAAGGGCGGGACCTCGCGGTAGCCGCGCCGCAGGTAGAGGCCCATGGCTTCCGACAGTGCGCCGTTGGTGTCAAGGCGCACGACCTGCTTGCCGGCCGCCACCGCACGAGTCTCCAGCGCGGCCAGGATGCGGCTGCCGACGCCCCGCCTGCGAGCCGGCGGTGAGACCCAGAGACGCTTGATCTCCGCCACCCTTGAGTCGCCCAGCTTGACCGCGCCGCAGCCCAGCAGCTGGTCGGAGCGGCGCGCGACGAGCACCACTCCCAGCGGCGGCAGAAGGGCCTCGTCAACGAGCGGCAGCGCGCCCGAGACATCGAAGCCGCCTTCGACGCGCCGGTCGAGCTCCGCGTAGTACTGGGCGAAGCACCAGCGCACCGCCTCGCTGTCAGGAAGCTCCGGGGTGATGATGAGGGGCTCCATAGAGGCACCAGTATCGCTGTGCTGGCTGACCCGTTGCGCACGCCCACGCGCGACCGTCCTACCATCGGGCGCATGAACGAACGCCCGACCCTGCCCTACGGCTCCTGGCCCTCGCCCATCAGCCCCGAGATGGCGGTGGGCTCTGCCCGCGGCCTGTCCGAGCCCATCCCCGATGGCGACGACATCTACCTGCTGGAGTCGCGCCCGGAGGAAGCCGGGCGAGTCGTGCTGCTGCGGCGCACGCCGGACGGCGTCGCCACGGACATGGCGCCTGGTCTCAACGTGCGCACCCGCGTGCACGAGTACGGTGGGGGCGCGTACACCGTCAGCGGGGGCTGCCTCGTCTTCTCCGAGTTCGTTGACAACCGCCTCATGCTCAAGCGCACCCCGCACGAGGCGCCTGCAGCGCTGGTCAGTGACCCGTCCCTGCGCTTCGCGGACCTGGAGCTCGACCTGGAGCGAGATCGGGTCATCGCCGTGCTGGAGGACCAGCGCGAGTCCGCGATCGGCGCCCGCAACGTGCTCTGTGCGGTGTCGCTGGCGAACGGCGCCATCACGGACCTGGCCTCTGGGCACGACTTCTACTCCGACCCGCGGCTGAGCCCGGACGGCCGCCAGCTGGCCTGGGTCTCCTGGGACTTCCCGCAGATGCCCTGGGACGGCACCGACCTGTGGGTGGCGCCGATCCTGGACGACGGCAGCCTGGGTGAGGCGGTCCACGTGGCCGGCGGGACGCGAGAGTCGGTGGTGCAGCCGCGCTGGGCGCCGGACGGCTCGCTCGTCTTCATCTCCGACCGTAGCGACTGGTTCAACCTCTACCGCTGGCGGGCGGGCTCGGCGGATGCGCAGGCCCTGGCACCCATGGAGGCCGAGTTCGCCGGCCCGCAGTGGGTCTTCGGGCTCTCCGACTACGGCATCGACGCCGATGGCACGGTCGTGGCCTCGTCCTTCGCCATGGGCGAGATGCGCCTCTGGGCCCTGCGGGCAGGGGAGGCGCCGCGGGACCTGGGCGTTTCCGCGGATGAGATCGACGACGTGCGGGTGCGCGACGGGGTCGTCACGCTCATCGGTGCCTTCGCCACCCGGCCCCGTGTGCTCATGACCCTCGACCTGCGCGACGGTGGCGAGGAACACATGCGCGAGGCCGCCAGCCTCGCCGTCCACGTGAGCTACCTCTCCGTCCCACGCCACATCGCCTTCCCGACCTCCGGTGGCCGCACCGCCTACGCCTGGTACTACCCGCCCACCAACCCCGACATGGTCGGCCCGGAGGACGAGGCGCCGCCACTCGTGGTCATGTCCCACGGCGGTCCGACGAGCCAGGCGCGCGCGGCCCTGAGCCTCGAGCGGCAGGCCTTCACGAGTCGCGGCTTCGCCGTGGTGGACGTCGACTACGGCGGCTCCACCGGCTACGGTCGGCGCTTCCGAGATCGACTCCGCGAGCAGTGGGGCATCGTGGATGTGGACGACTGCACCAACGTCGCCCTCTGGCTGGTCGAGCAGGGCCTCGCCGACCGACGGCGGCTGGCCATCCGAGGCGGCAGCGCCGGCGGCTACACCACGCTCGCGGCGCTCTGCTTCAAGGATGTCTTCACGGCCGGCACGTCCTTCTACGGGCTGGGCGACCTGGAGGCCTTCGCGAAGATCACGCACAAGTTCGAGTCGCGCTACATGGACATCCTCGTGGGACCCTACCCGGAGACCGCGGAGCGCTACCGGGAGCGATCGCCGGACCGGCACGCTGACCGCATCTCCTGCCCGGTGCTGGTCATGCAGGGCGCCGACGACAAGATCGTGCCGCCATCGCAGGCGGAGGGCATCGTGGCGGCCCTGGCGCGCAACGGCCTGCCGCACGCCTACCTGCTCTTCGAGGGCGAGGGCCACGGGTTCCGTCAGGCCCTCAACCGACGACGCGCGCTGGAGGCAGAGCTCTCCTTCTACGCCCAGGTGTGGGGCTTCGAGCTGGCCGGGGACATCGAGCCGCTGGCGATCACGGGCCTGCCTGGGCACGACTGACAACACCGACCGCCGGGCGGATGCCCGGCGGTCGGCTGGTGCGGGGAGGGGAGGAGGATCGGTCAGGCGTCAGCGGGCGCCGGGGAGGCGGGCACCTCGGTGATCTCGCTGCTGGCATCACTGCCGCTGGCATCCTCGGTCGTGGCGTCGTCCGTGGCGACGGCGGCAGGCCGCACCACGATGCGCTGGGCCAGGAACGAGCCGTCTGCCTGCGACTCCGACCAGACGATGACCTCCGTGCCGGCGACCAGGTCGGCCAGGGCCACCGTCTCCGGCACCAGGCGATCGCGGGTCCGTCCGCTGTTGCCCAGCTCGACGGTCTCCGTGCCCAGCGTGAGGACCTCGGTGGCGTCATCGGTGGTCACCGAGGCCATCTCGCCTGTGGCAAGGGCGTACTCGAGGCTGGCCTCGCCCGTGCTGCCCACCGTGCCCGTGTCGGTGCGCCGGGTGACGACCCCGTCCGCGGTCTGGAAGATGGATTCGTGCCGCACGAGGCCGTCCATGGCCTCGGCGAACATGCCGCCCAGCGGGCCGCGCATGCCGTCGCCGGCGCCGAAGCCGTCCATATCACCCCAGCCGGGGCCGTCCATCTGACCCATGTGGCCCATACCCATGCCGCGGCCGGGGAAGTCCTCTCGGTCGCCGGCATGCGCTGACACGGCGGCGCCGCCGGCGATGACGAGTGCCAGGGTGGCAGCCGATACGGCCGCAAGGCGAGTCCTGGAAGTCTGCATCGTTGTGTTCCTCTCGTGGTCTGAGGCGACGGGCCATCTCGGTGCGGCGGCCCGGCCGCCCATTCGGTGCGGCAGCGATGACGATGATGAGGCAGGGTACGCCCGGGCACCGGGTCTTGTAAGTGGGCCGTAAGGCGTCCCGGGGATGGCATGGTATAGTCCCTGGGCGGGGTGGAGCAGCGGCAGCTCGTCGGGCTCATAACCCGAAGGTCGTCGGTTCGAATCCGACCCCCGCAACCAACGACGCATATCGACGTGAGAGCCCCGGGGTCCCGCCCCCCGGGGTTTTCCTTTGTCTACCGGGGCCTTCCCGCGTCCGCCACGGTGCCGTGCTCGACAGGGGCGCGGGCCGTCACTACGATGGGAGCGCCGGGCCGCGTAGGCTATCTCGGGTCAGGGCGGCCCTCAGTCGGAAGGGGTTCGCCATGCATGTCCGCCGTCGCCCCGCCCTCGCTGGTGCCCTGCTGCTCCTGCTCTCCGTTGCCGGGCCAGCCGCCGGCCAGGACGAGGCCGCTCCGGTCCCCTACCTCGACGCCGATGGGAACCAGCTGGGCACGATCCTGATCCGGGATTTCGCCGACCCCTTCACCGAGTTCGACCCGGCCGGCCCGCCGGCGGAGGGCCAGCGTTACGCCGTTCTGACCGTCACCTTCGAGGCCGCCGAGGATCAGGCCTTCCCGACCGACCCGTACCAGGTGCAACTGCTCGATTCCGACGGCTATCTGCACTACTCGAGCTGGGTGCCGCGTCCACCTGACGCCACAGTGCCCGACCTGCAGAGCCAGAACCTCGCCCCCTTCGACCGGGTCAGCGGCGTCATCCCCTACGTCCTGCCCGCGGATGCCTCGATCGTGCGCGTCGTCTATCGAGGCGACGGCAGCCGCCTCATGACGCTCTCCGACCTCGCGGACGCCGGTGCGGTGGCCGTCGGGGAAGCCCGGACCATCACCAACGCGGAAGGCACCCCGCTGGGGAGCGTCACCGTGCGCGAGGTCATGGATCCCTTCGCCGACTTCGACCCGAACTCGCCGCCCGCCGAGGGCCAGCGATACGTCGGCTTGGACCTGGCCTTCGAGGCTGCCGCCGACCAGGCCCTCTGGGCCTACCCCGGCAGCGTCTCCGTCGTCGGCACGGACGGCGTGATGTACTTCCCCACGTGGGTTCCGCGGCCGCAGCCGTACCTCCTGCAGGACGTCGAGTCCACGCCGCTGTCGCCCGGCGACCGCGTCTCCGGCTTCGTCGGCTACCTGATGCCGGAGGGCGTCAGCGTCGATGCCGTCGTCTACAACTCCGACTACGACCGCTACCTGCCCGTGGCCGACCTCTAGGTCAGCGCTCTGGCGCCACGCTTCGACGGCCGCCACCAGGCGGCCGTCGTGCTTTCCCCGCGAGGGGCCGTCGCGTGGCCGAGCGCTCTCAGCGGCTGATGGAACGGTAGCGGCGCACGGCCAGCGGCGCGAAGACCGCCAGGAGCACGACGAACCAGCCCAGCGTCACGGCGATGGGCATCTCGGCCGGCAGGCCGGTGCCGGGGAAGGGATTGGGGTTCCCGAAGAGCTCGCGCAGGGAGGCCGTCAGCGTGCTCACGGGGTTCCACATGGCGATGGGCTGCAGCCAGTCAGGCAGCGTCTGGATGGGCACGAAGACGTTGGAGACGAAGGTCAGCGGCAGGATGACGATGAAGGAGACCTGCTGGGCGACCTCCACGCTGGGGAGGCGCAGGCCAAGCCAGACGCCGACCCAGGACATCACGAACGCGTATCCCAGCATGAGCAGGACGCCCAAGGCGAACGGCGCGATGCCATTGTTGACGCTCCAGCCCACGACCACGCCGCTCACCATGAGGACGATGAGGATGCCGCCGTTGTAGATGACGTCGGACAGTGAGCGCCCGAAGAGCACCGCCGAGCGGGCCATGGGCAGCGACCGGAAGCGGTCGATGATGCCCTTGTTGAGGTCCTCGGTCATGCCGATGGCCGTCGTGGCCGAGGCGAAGGTGAGCGTCTGGACGAAGATGCCCGGCATCAGGTAGCTGGCGTAGCTGGCGCCGCCCGGCAGTGGGATGGCGCCGCCGAACACGATCGTGAAGAGCAGCACGAACATGATCGACTGCAGGATGGCGAAGATGGCCAGCTCAGGGATGCGCGGGATGCGCTTCAGGTAACGCCAGGTCACCACGAGCCCGTCGCTCCAGGCCTGCCGGAGACCGCCAGCGGGAGCGGGCATGGGGGTGCTCATCGCTGGGCCTCGGTCAGGTCGGCCGCGTGGACCAGGGTGGCCCCCGATCCCGCGTCGCCCTCCTCCGCGACATGCCCGGTCAGCGAGAGGAACACGTCATCCAGCGTGGGGTGGCGCATGCCGATGTCCTCCACCTTGATGCCCGCCGCATCAAGCTCGCGGAAGATGCTGAAGAGCCGATCCGCCTGGTCTCCGGCGGCGACGCTGACGCGTCGCGTCGCCTCTTCCACGGCGACATCGCAGCCGCACTGCCGTGCCATCACAGCCTCGATGCCCGGGATGTCCCCGGGGCGATGGGCGATGACCTCGATGCGGGCTCCGCCCACCTGGCGCTTCAGGTCGCTGGGCGTGCCGCGCGCGATGATCTTGCCGTGGTTCACCACGACGATGCTGTCGGCCAGCTCGTCAGCCTCCTCGAGGTACTGCGTGGTGAGGAGCACCGTGGTGCCCGCCTGGACCAGCTCGCGGATGATGGACCACATGGACAGGCGGCTGCGCGGATCGAGGCCCGTGGTGGGCTCGTCGAGGATGAGCAGGCGAGGCCGAGCGATCAGGGCGCTGGCCAGGTCCAGCCGTCTCCGCATGCCGCCCGAGTAGGTCTTGATGACGCGGTCGGCTGCGTCGACCAGGTCGAACTGCTCGAGCAGCTCGCTGGCGCGCGCACGTGCGTCCCCGGAGGGCAGCTGATAGAGCCGACCGAAGAGCCAGAGGTTCTCCCGTCCGGTGAGGTTCTCGTCCACGGCCGCGTACTGGCCGGAGAGACCGATGATGCTGCGCAGCTCCTGGGCCTGCTTGACCGTGTCGAAACCGGCCACCGTGGCGTGACCAGCGTCCGGACGCAGCAGCGTGGCGATGATGCGCACGGTGGTCGTCTTGCCTGCGCCGTTGGGACCCAGCAGGCCCAGCACGCTGCCCTCTGGGACGGTCATGTCCAGGCCGTCCAGGGCACGCACCTCGCTCTTGCGCGAGCGGTACACCTTGACGAGCCCTTCGGCTTCGATGATGTCCACGACTTCGATTCCCCGCAGTGAGGTGGTCCGCCCCTGTCAGCCGTGAAAGCCTACCATCCCAGTCAGGATTACGGCCCGGCGACCCTCTGCGGAGACGGCAGGCCGCGCGGCACACAGGGAGCGGGCCGTCGGAACCTAGCGTGGCTCCGTCGCAGGGCCTACCCTTCGGCCTTGATGCGTCTTCGCTCCCTTTCCCTGCTCACCCTCGCCTTCCTGCTGGCTGTCTTCGCCGCGCCGGTGGCCGCGCAGGCTCCCGATCCGTCCGCGGTGCCCTCCGCCTCCGCG
Organism: uncultured Chloroflexia bacterium; assembly: GCA_963707395.1. Classification (GTDB taxonomy): domain Bacteria; phylum Chloroflexota; class Limnocylindria; order Limnocylindrales; family CSP1-4; genus JAFMJV01. The sequence goes on along the minus strand of CAVPPQ010000027.1, from coordinate 118,356 downwards.
TCGTCGGAAACGCGGGCGTCAGGGGTGCCCCAGGCGTCGCCAACCGATGCGACGGCGACCGGAGCCTCGCAACCCGCGGCGTCCCCGTCCGTTGGCGCGACCTCGGCGCCACCGTCGGCGCCAGCATCCGGACCGCAGGTCCGTGGCGTCTTCTTCTTCTCGCCCACGTGCTCGCACTGCGAGAAGGTCATCACGGAGGACCTGCCCGACTTCTTCGCGCAGTCGGGCGGAGCGGCCGTGGTCTCCGTGGACGAGTCCATCGACCCCGGGGAGGTGGCCTTCTACTTCATGAGCAACGGCGCCCTCCAGTTGCTGGCCGTGAACGTGGCCATCGACGGCGGTGCCCGCATGTTCACTGAGGATTCCGCGCGCCTGGGCCTGGATCGCGCCGGCGTGCCGCGCCTCGACATCGCGGATGTCTTCCTCACCGGGGAGGTGGAGATCCCCGAGCGCCTGCCGGACATGATCGCGACCGGCCTGGCTGGCAGGGGCATCGACTGGCCGCCCGTGCCCGGCCTGGCCGAGGCCCTGGCGCCGTTCCCCGACGCGGGCCAGGTTCCGGACGTGGACCGCACGGACGACGAGCCCGCGGTCACGCTGCCCGCGGAGACCCTCTCGATCTGGGAGCGGGTCACGCGTGACCCCGTCGGCAACGCCGTCGCCATCGTGGTGTTGATCGCCCTCCTGGCCAGCCTGCTGCTCGTCCCGCTGCTCGCGCTGCGGCGCCGACTCCCCGAGCTGCCGGCCTGGCCGGTGCCCCTCCTGGCCCTGCTGGGCATCGCTGTGTCCGCGTACCTGGGCATGGTGGAGACCAACGATGTCTCTGCGGTCTGCGGTCCGGTCGGCGACTGCAACGCCGTCCAGCAGAGTGAGTACGCCAAGGTCCTCGGGATCCCGGTGGGGGTGCTGGGCGTGGTCGGCTACGCCCTGCTGCTGGCTGGCTGGGTCGTGGCCCGCCTGGTGCGCGGCCGCATGGCCGACCTCATCGTGGCCGGCATGGCCGCAGGGGCCTTCCTGGGCGTGTGCTTCTCGGCCTACCTCACGTTCCTGGAGCCTTTCGTCATCGGCGCCACCTGCATGTGGTGCATCACGTCGGCGCTGACGATGCTGGGGCTTCTCTGGCTGCTGGCGCGGCCGGGATGGCTCGCCTGGCGGCGCGTGCGCGGCGCACCGGCCCCCGTCAAGGCGTCGCACCCGTAGCCCTCGCGAGTGGGTGTACGAAGGTTGCACAAACCGTATACATCTGGTACGCTGCGCGAATGATCCAGTACGTAGACGACCCCTCCACCTACCGACCCGGCGCCTGCAACATCGGTCCGGCCGAGATCCGGCGCCGGCGGGCCGGCGGCGTGCTCGGGGTCGCTGCGGCCGTGGCGCTGGGCCTGCTGTTCATCGTCCTCGATGCGCCTCCGGCAGCACGCCTCCTGGTGGCGCTGCCCCTGGCCGCGGGTTTCAGCGGCTTCCTTCAGGCGCACCTGCACTTCTGTGCCAACTACGGCTGGCGCGGCATCCGCAACCTGGGGGCCATCGGGGACATCGAGCGCGTCGAGGATAGCGAGGCACGCCGGGCCGACCGCCGCAAGGCCCTGGGTATCTTCGGCGCATCCGCCATCGGCGGCCTGGCCGTGGCCCTGCTCTTCGCGATCCTGCCCATCTGACCGCTCCGCCCGCGCACCGGCTGATCTCGCTGGCGGCAGACAACGAGAGACCGCCCCCCGGTGCGTCCGGAGGGCGGTCGTTTCGATATGTCGTCGGGGCGCCCTGTTCGCCGGCGCCGGGTTTGTCGTCAGCGAGCGCCCAGCATGTGCTCGATGGCCAGCTGGTCGATGGTGGCGAAGCCCATCGAGCGCTTGCCGGCCGCGTCGGCGTCGAACACATCCGCCTGGAGTGCGTCCAGGGTCTCGCCCGGGGCCAGCGTCGGGATGGACAGCTGGTCGACCCGGGCAGCCTTGAGCGCCTCCTGGACCTCCGGATCGGCGCGGAAGGCCGCGGCCCGCTCCCTGAGGATGAGGTAGGTGCGCATGTTGGCGGCCGCCGTGACCCAGACGTCCTCGCCCGTCTCGGTGCGGCCGGGCTTGTAGTCGAAGTGGCGCGGGCCGTCGTAGCCGGCCGTCTCCAACAGGTCGACCAGGTAGAAGGCGCTCTGCAGGTCGCCGTGCCCGAAGACGAGGTCCTGGTCGTACTTGGGACCGTGCTGGCCGTTGAGGTCGATGTGGAAGAGCTTGCCGTGCCAGAGAGCCTGGGCGATGCCGTGCACGAAGTTCAGGCCGGACATCTGCTCGTGGCCAACCTCCGGGTTGAGGCCCACCATCTCGCTGTGCTCGAGGGACTCGATGAAGGCCAGGGCGTGCCCGATGGTGGGCAGGAAGATGTCGCCGCGCGGCTCGTTGGGCTTGGGCTCGATGGCGAAGCGCAGGCCGTAGCCCTTGTCGATGACGTACTGGCAGAGGAGGTCGAAGGCTTCCTTGAAGCGGTCCAGCGCGGCGCGGAGGTCCTTCGCGGAGTCGATCTCCGCGCCCTCGCGGCCACCCCAGAAGACGTAGGTCTGGGCGCCCAGCTCCGCCGCCAGGTCGAGGTTGCGCATGACCTTGCGCAGCGCGAAGCGGCGCACGTCGCGGTCGTTGGAGGTGAAGCCGCCGTCCTTGAAGACCGGGTGCGTGAAGAGGTTGGTGGTCAGCATCGGCGCCACCATGCCGGTCTTCTCCAAGGCGTCCTTGAAGCGACGGATGTGCTCCGCTCGGGCACCCTCTTCCGAGCCGAAGGGGATGAGGTCGTCATCGTGGAAGGTCACGCCCCAGGCGCCCAGCTCGGCCAGGCGGTAGACGGCCTCCACGGGGTCCATGTGCGGCCGGGTGGCGTCGCCGAAGGGGTCGCGGGCCTGCCAGCCCACGGTCCACAGCCCGAAGCTGAACTTGTCGGCAGGGGTGGGCTGAACGTCGACCATGATGGTCCTCCTCCTGTAGCCCGCGGTGTGGCGGGCAGTGTCGCTGCTCAGGGGTTCGTGGCGCCATCGTACGGCGTGCCACTGCCAACCGTGTGAGCCATCCGGCGCGAAGCCACGGGCCAGAGGGCGCGCCGGTGACCGATGCCGTGCAGTGGCGCCTCGCGCGATGCCCGGACGCTACGCTCCTGGTGGATGGACAGCCACTCGCCACCGCACGTCGTCATCATCGGGGGTTTCCTCACCGAGCCCTGGTCGTTCCGACCGATGCGTGCCCGCCTGCTCGAGCAGGGCGCCGGCCGCGTCACCATCGCCCGTTTGCACCTGCTCGACTGGCTGGCCATGGGTGTGGTCGGCATGGGCCCGGTGATGCTGCGCGGCGCCCGGGCCATCCGCGAAGCACGGCGGGTGTCGCCGGCCCCGCTCGTCGTCGTCGGCCACTCGGCGGGCGGCCTCATCACCCGGCTGGCCATGTCACCGGAGCCCCTCGACGGACGGTTCGCGGGCATCGCGGACGACGTGGGCTGCCTCGTCACCCTGGGAACACCCACCACCTTCGACCCGCTGATCGCAGGCTGGCGCCATGCCGGCGTGCGCGCCGTGGAGTCGCTCGAGCGCGTCACGCCCGGGGCCTGGTTCGCCCCTCGAACGGCGTACGTCGCGGTGGGCTCTCGCCGCGTGCCGCCTTCGCCTCTCACGCCGAGCCGCTCCCTGGCGGCGCTGGGCCACACCATCACCCGAGTCGCCGTCGGACAGACGCCGGGAGCGTGGGGAGACGGTCTCGTCGACGAGGTCCGCTCACGGCTCCCCGGCGCGCGACACCTGATCTTCGACGACGTCCTCCACGGTGTGGTCGGCGGCCCCTGGTACGGGGACGCCACCGTCATCGATCGCTGGTGGCCGGTCGCCCTCGAGGAGTGGCAGAAGGCCCTGGAGGCGCGCCGATGACGCGGCGGCATCACCGCCGGGCTGCGACCCGCAGCTGTGCCACCCAGAGTCCCTCGGCCGGCCACTGCGCCGCCCGGCCGCAGCCGGCGGGCCGCCTCGCGCGCTACGCCTTCGGCAGGATCGTCTCGAGCTGCGCGGCCAGGCCGTCCTCGCTGAAGCCGCCCAGGCTGAAGGCGCGCACGATGCCCTCGGCATCGATGAAGAACGAGGTGGGCAGGCCGACCACGAGGTAGTCCTTGTAGGCGGAGTCGTCCGGATCGGCCAGGACCGGCCACGTGGCGCCCGTGTCCTGTGCAAAGGCGCGTGCGCCATCGGCCAGGTCCTGGTGCAGGACGCCCAGGATCTCCAGCCCATCGGCTTGGTGCTCCGCGTAGGCGTCCGCCATGAGTGGGAACTCCTCGCGACAGGGCGGGCACCAGGTCGCCCAGAAGTTGACGAGCACCGGTCGGCCGCGCAACTCGGAGAGCTTCACGGGCACACCGTCGATGGTCAGCAGGTCGATCTCCGGGGCCGCCTTGCCGACGAGGGGATGGCCGCCCACCACGAGCGCATCGACCGAGGCACCAGGCTCGGCAGCCGGCGACCCGCCCAGCGGGACGAAGAGGACGACGAGCAGCGCGAGGATCCCGACCGCCCCGACCAGGATGAGGCCGACGGTGGCCGGACGCGCCCTCGATTCAGGCACTGCCCGGAAGCAGAGAGAGCAGCCAGGGGGCCAGCGTCAGCAGGATGGCCAGGCCACCCACAAGGACGTAGATGGGGATGAGCCGCCGCGGCCAGGCCTTCTCCGGGTCCCGGTCGGCCGACGCGGGATGGCCGTGGTCCTCCACGTCCCGGAGCTCCCGGTTGGCGTCGAGCAGCCAGCCGACGCTGGCGATGGCAGCCATCAGCAGGCCGCCGATGAGCATGGCCGGGCCGAAGATGAGCCCGGCAACCATGAAGCCCAGCCCGAGCGGGGCCAGGAAGGGCCACGCCGAAGGACCAGGCAGGTGCGTGCCGGCCGGCGGCTGCAAGGCCCAGTCGGGCGGGCGAGTCCCGAAGCCCGCTTCCAGCTGGCCGTGCGATGCGGCCTCGACCTGGGCGTACTCGCGGTTGGCATCCAGGTACCAGCCCAGCACGCCGGCCCCCACGATGGTCGCGCCGATGGCCAGCAGCACCATGTTGGCCACCTGGTCGAGGCCGAAGACCACGGCGAAGACGATGAGCAACAGTCCCGCAGGCGCCACCAAGGGCCACAGCGACGGGCCGGGCAGATGGGTGTCCTCCGGCTTCCGGCCGGCCGGCAGCGGCCGCGGCACGCGGCTCCGGTTGCCCCTGGCGTTGCGCTGCCAGGCCCACGCCAGCCCGGCCAGGCTGACCAGGATGAGCAGGCCCAGCAGCAACGGGAGGTAGGCGATGAGGTCGTTCCAGACCGGGATGATGACCTGGGCGACGAGGTCGAGGATGCCGGTCCAGATCTCTCCGAGGTTCACGCTGACCGTCCGCTACGGCTGTGCTGTCAGCGCCATCCTAGCCGCAGCGCTAGAGGTCGCGCGCGCCGCGCAGGATGACGAGCATCCCGAAGCCCATGGCGAGGCCCAGGGCCACCAGCATGATGACGCCGGCCGGGTCGATCCAGGCTTCCACGCCGACAGCCTCCTGGACCACGAGGTAGAGGAGCCCGATGGCGATCGGGATGGCGCCCAGGACGAGCGACCAGCGGGTCACGTGTGGCATGCCGACGACTCCCTACTTCATCACGTAGAGGACGAGGAAGAGCAGGATCCAGACCACGTCCACGAAGTGCCAGTAGTAGTGCACGGCCTCCACGGCCACGTGGTGCCGTCGCGTGAACTGACCGGCGAGGCCACGCGAGAGGATGACCGCCAGGCCGATGACGCCGCCCAGGACGTGGGCGCCATGGAAGCCGGTCAGGGTGTAGAAGAGCGTGCCGTAGATGCCGCTGTCGATGCTGAAGCCCTCGACGGTCACCAGTTCCCAGTAGTCGTAGAGCTGGATGGCCAGGAAGACGACGCCCAGCACGAGCGTCACCGCCACGGCCCGGTTGAGACCCGTCCGGTCACCCTTGCGGATGCGACTGGTACCCCACTGCATGGTGAACGAGGAGGCGATGAGGATGGCGGTCGCGATGAGCGGCACCGGGAAGAGCTTCAGGACGTCCTCGTAGCCCTCCGGAGGCCACACCGGGAGCGTCGCCTTGGCATTGAAGTAGGCCGCGAAGAGGGCCGCGAAGAACATCACCTCGCTGGCGATGAAGAGCATCATCCCCAGCAGCGCGGCGTCCATGCCGCCCCGCTTGGCGTCGTGCCCGGAGACCTCCGGGTCGTCGTGTCCGGACGTGGTCAGCAGCTCCGTGTTCGCGGTCATGCCGCCGTCCCCTTCATCTGGGCGCCCGCCTCAGGTGTCGGCGCATGCCCCACGCCGGGGTACTTGACGTCGAACCAGGGCCGCTCCGAACGGACCTCCGGCAGCGAGTCGAAGTTCCAGGGTGGGGGCGGGCTGGAGGTGGCCCACTCGAGCGCGTTGGCGTCCCAGGGGTCAGCCTCGTGCTCCATGGGCTTGCGCAGGGTGACGAAGACGTTCCACAGGAAGGGCAGGACGGAGAGGGCGATGAGGAAGGCACCGACCGTGGACAGGAAGTTGAGCTGCGTCCAGCCGGCGTTGCCGGAGTAGTCGGGGATGCGCCGGATCATGCCGTCCAGGCCCAGCAGGTGCTGCGGGAAGAAGGCCAGGTTGGTGCCCACGAAGAGGATCCAGAACTGGACCTTGCCGAGGCGCTCGGAGAGGCGCCGTCCGGCCATCTTGGGGAACCAGTAGAAGAGCGCCGCGAAGATGGCGAAGACCGCGCCCGCCACCAGCACGTAGTGGATGTGCGAGACGACCCAGTAGGTGTCCTGGACCATGAAGTCGAAGGGCACCACGGCCAGGAAGGCGCCGTCCAGTCCGCCGATGAGGAACAGGGCGATGAAGCCGACCGCGTAGAGCATCGGCGTGTCGAAGCGCAGGTGACCGCCCCACATGGTGGCCAGCCAGTTGAAGAACTTGACGCCCGTGGGCACCGCGATGAGGAAGGTGAAGAAGGCGAAGAAGGGCAGGCTCACCGCACCGGTCGTGAACATGTGGTGGGCCCAGACGGTGAAGCCCAGGGCGCCGATGGCCGCCGTGGCCACGACGAAGGCCTTGTAGCCGAAGAGCGGCTTGCGACTGAAGACCGGGATGATCTCGCTGATCACGCCGAAGGCGGGCAGGATGAGGATGTACACCTCCGGGTGACCGAAGAACCAGAAGATGTGCTGCCAGAGGATGGGGCTGCCGCCCTGCGCCGGGTCGAAGAAGCCGCCGCCGTAGTTGCGGTCGATGAAGAGCATGATCAGGCCCGCCGCGACGACCGGCACCGAGAAGAGCAGCAGGATGGCGGTCACCAGCGTCGTCCAACAGAACATGGGCATGCGCAGCAGGCCCATGCCCGGGGCACGCATCTTGAAGATGGTGACGATGAAGTTGATGGCCCCGAAGATGGAGCTGAAGCCGAGGACCACCAGCCCCAGCAGCAGCAGGTCCACGCCCAGCTCGGGCACGATCGTGGAGAGCGGCGCGTAGAGCGTCCAGCCGGTGGGGGCACCGCCGAAGGCGAAGGCACTCATGACGAGGACGGCTCCGGCCACCAGCATCCAGAAGGAGAGGGCGTTGATGCGCGGGAAGGCCATGTCCGCGGCGCCCAGCTGCAGTGGCACGATGTAGTTCGCCAGGCCCGTGGTCATGGGCATCACGAAGAGAAAGATCATCATCACGGCATGCATGCCGAAGAGCTGGTTGTAGGTGGCCTCGTCGATGAACTGCAAGCCCGGGACCGCCAGCTCGGAGCGGATGCCCAGGGCCAGCAGGCCACCCAGCATGAAGAAGGCGAAGGACGTGACGATGTACATCACGCCGATCTTCTTGTGGTCGGTCGTGGTGATCCACTCGAGGAGGGTGGAGCGGCGGCTCACGTAGGCACCCGTCTGCGGCGCGGTCGTCGTGGCCATCAGGCGTCCCCTCCCGGGCCGGCTGCCTGCTCGGCCAGCCAGGCCTCGTACTCGGCCGGTTCGACGGCGCGGATGTTGAAGAACATCTGGCCGTGATTGAGCCCGCAGAACTCCGCGCACTGACCGCCGTAGCGACCCGCTTCGTCGATGGTCACCTCGAACTCGTTGGTGCGGCCGGGGATGGCATCGCGCTTGAAGAAGAAGGCGGGCACGTAGAAGGAGTGGATGACATCGGCGGCGTTCAGGCGGAAGAGGACCGGCTCCCCGACCGGCAGGACGACGTCCTGGGCGGGGTCGCGCGGCTGGTCGCTGGAGGGCGAGGCCGGGCTGGACGAGATGGTCACGCCGGCATCCTGGTAGGTCCCCGTCGCCTCGTCGAAGGTGCCGGGCTCCTTGTAGGTGAACGTCCAGCCGAAGCGGAAGGCCAGCACGTCGAGCACGACGGCGGGCTCCTCCGACTTCTCCTCGACGCGCGCGAGGACCATCGTGGAGGCCGCGAAGAGCACCAGCACGACCAACAGCGGGATGGCCGTCCAGACGATCTCGAGCCTGTTGTTGCCGTGCGTCTGGGCCGGCAGCTCACCCGGCTTGCCCTTGTTCCTGCCGCGCAGGATGGCCAGCAGGAGCAGGCCCTCGACGAGGATGAAGATGACCACGGCCACCCCGAAGATGATCGGGTACAGGCTCGCCGCCTGGCTGCCCTGCGTGGTCACCACCTCATGCGGAAAGCCGTCCGCGCCGATGAGGCTGGGGAAGGCGTCATCCCCAGTGGCGTTGTTGTTGGCCTGCTCGCCGCAGGCGGCCAGCACCAGCCCGATGATGGGCACCAGTGCGATCCTGGCAAGGCGACCCGCGCGGTCGCCCAAGACCGGTCGTGGCAAGGACTCTCCCCCGTCTCGTGTCGACTCCCTGTGGAACGCGCATATCATAGCCATTTGATGCACATTGCAGTGCGCCGGCTTTCGGCTCCACGGACAGGCCGCGCGGCGCACCGGGAGACCCCCCGTCTCGGCATCGTTCGGCCCGCGCTGGCGGCGGCTTCGGCCGCCCTGCTGGCGCTGCCCTCCGCGGTCGTGGCGCACGGCCAGGCGCCCGTGGCGCCGACCCCCGCGACCCTCATCGACGGCTGGTCCTTCAGCGTGGACGTCTGGCTGCCGGTCATCCTGGCGGCCCTCGCCTACTGGAAGGCGCGCGACCTGGTGAACCAGCGTCATCCGGCCAACCCGGTGCCGCGCTGGCGCCTCTGGTCCTGGCTGGCCGGCCTGGCGGCCATCGTCCTCGCGCTGGCCTCGCCCATCGAGTTCTACGACACGACGCTCTTCGCCGCCCACATGGTCCAGCACCTGCTGCTGATGATGGTCGCGGCACCTCTGCTGGTGCTGGCGGCGCCCATCACGCTGCTCCTGCGCGTTTCCTCACCAGAGGCGCGTCGACGCTGGATCCTGCCGGTGCTCCATTCGCGTGTGGTGCGGTTCGTCTCGTACCCGCTGGTGGCCTGGCTGTTGTTCGCCACGGTCATGTGGTTCACGCATTTCTCGCCCATCTTCGACGCGGCGCTGGACGACCTGACGCTCCATCGCCTGGAGCACGCCCTGTACATCGGCACGGCGCTGCTCTTCTGGTGGCCCGTCGTCGGCGCCGATCCCAGCCCGCACCGCATGGGCTTTCCGGCGCGGCTCTTCTACCTGGCCCTGGGCATGCCACTCTCGTCATTCCTGGGCTTGGTCATCTTCTCGGCGGAGACCGTCCTCTACCCGCACTACCTGACCCTCGAGCGCGACTGGGGCCCCACGCCGCTCGTGGACCAGCAGTGGGCCGGCGGCATCATGTGGGCCGGCGGCGACCTGGCCTTCGTGATCGCGCTGGTGGTGACCGTGGGGGCCTGGCTGCGCCACGAGGAGCGCGAGAACCTGCGCGAGGATGCCCGACTGGCGCGGCAGAAGGCCGCTCGCGAGCGCGCCGCGAGCGCCGGTCTGCCCGGCGACGGCTGAACCGCCCGAGACCCGCACGGTCAGCTCCGGTCGGCGCCGCTGGGTCAGGCGTCGTCGAGCTGGGTGACCACGAGTCGGTCGCCCTCCGTGCGGTAGGTGACCTCGATGGGGTCGGAGAGGACCTGGTGCTCGGATAGGTGCGCGGCCGGGAACTCCGGCCGGAAGCGCAGCTCGCTCGTGTCGAAGGTCAGGATGCGGCCGTTCGGCACGAGCAGCTGGAAGCCCTCCACTTGCCCGAGAGACGGCGAATCGACGCTGTAGACGATGCCGACCTGCTGCTCCAGCGTGGGCTGGCAGGCCGCGATCGATGCCAGGCCCAGGGCAGCTGCGGCCAGGGCCGCCGACACATGTGCCGCACTGGCGCGTGCCGGCCCCCCGCGCGCCGTCGGAACGCCCCGCGCCAGGCGCCGGATCAGCGATGCCGGGACTGGCCTCACCCGATCGGCACGAAGAAGGCGACGTCCACGATGATGAGCGCGAAGAGCGCGGTCAGGTACGTGATCGAGTACTTGTAGATGCGCACCGCCCGGGCGTCGGTGCCCTCACGCGCCATGGCCAGCGCCTGGGCCAGGAAGAGCCCGCCCAGGACGATCGCACCGGCCAGGAACAGCAGCCCCATCTGGGCGACCGCGAAGAACACCAGCGTGATGGCCACCATGAGCACCGTGTAGAGGGCGATCTGGTGGGTCGTCTCGCGCACCCCGTGCGTGACCGGCAGCATGGGCACGTCAGCCGCCTCGTAGTCGCCCCGGATGCGCAGGGCCAGCGCCCAGAAGTGCGGCGGCGTCCAGTAGAAGACGATGGCGAAGAGCAGCAGAGCGGGCAGGGAGATGTCGCCCGTCACGGCGGCCCAGCCGATGACTGGCGGCAGCGCCCCCGCCGCCCCGCCGATGACGATGTTCTGCGGCGTGGAGCGCTTCAGCAGCATCGTGTAGACGACGACGTAGAAGCCGATGGCGAGCAGCGACAGGAAGGCCGCCACGAGGTTCGTGGTGAACGCCAGCCAGCCGAAGGACACGACGGTCAGGATGAGGCCGAAGACCAGCGCATCCTGCGGGTTGACTTCGTGGGCCGGCAGTGGACGCCGCCGGGTGCGGATCATGATCTGGTCGATGTCGCGGTCGTAGACGTTGTTGATGGCGTTGGCGGCCCCGGCCGCGAGCGTGCCGCCGATGAGCGTGGCCACCACGAGCCAGGCGAAGGTGAGCGGGTCCATGCCGTCCACGTAGCGCCAGGCCAGCACCATGGCCGGCACGGTGGTCACCAGCAGCAGCTCGATGATGCGCGGCTTGGTGAGGGCCACGTAGGCACGCACCAGGTCGCGGCGACTCGTCGGCGGGGTGTGGCCCGGTTCGGGCTGGCCGAGTGCCTCCGCGGCACCACTCGTGGCATCCTCGGCGACCGTGGCCCTGGCCCGATACCAACCGTACAGGGCCGCTCCCCAGAGCAGGCCCCAGATGGCCGAGCCGAGGGACAGGTGCAGCGACACGACCCACCACTCGAGCTTCATCCAGATCTGGAGAGCGCCGACCATGACCTGGATGGCGAACAGCGCGGCGGCGGTCCCGACGAGGGCGAGCAGCACGTCGGCGCCGGGCACCGGATGGGCCGAGCGACCCCGTGCCGCGCGCCACACCACGATGGTCGTGATGAGCACGATGACGCCCACGATGGCGGCCACGATGCGGTGTGCGAACTGGCGCATCTGCAGGTTGGCGACCGCCGCGTCGGCCGAGAAGGCCGGGATGAGCTGGCCGTCGAAGAGCGGCCACTCCGGGAAGATGAGCGCGGCACAGCCGGCCCCGCCACGGTCCACGCCCGGACAGGTCGTCTCCGCGCCGAAGAGCAGCAACGCATAGACCGACAGCGCCGCGAAGCCCACCAGCAGGGGGACGCGCACGCTGGCCGCGTGGCGGGGCAGGTCGGCCGGGAAGCTGGAACGGACGAACACGAAGATGAATGCGCCCATCAGGATCATGGCCGTGGCCAGGTGCGCCAGCACGGTCTCCGCCGAGTTGTTCATGTCCACGGTGACCTTGCCCAGGTACGCCTGGAAGGCCACGATGGCGAGGGCCACGAAGGAGCCGACGACGACGGACCGCGTGCCACGCTGCGTCCTGACGGCCGAAACGACCAGGCCGAGGACGAGGAAGCCGATGATGACGCCCCACCACCGGTGGATCGACTCCAGCCAGGCAGCCGTGTCCCCGAGCGCCGGGATGACCTGCCCGTTGCAGAGCGGCCAGTCGGGGCAGCCCATGCCCGAACCGGTACTGCGAACGACGACGCCGATGAGGACCATCACGTAGGTCGCCACGACCGACGAGAGGGCCAGCTTCTGGAAGCCGGTGAGGCGGGCGTTCATGGGGCGCTGCGATCGTACCAAGGGTCGTGCGCGATCGTGCCGGAGGCACCGGAGCCCGACTGCGAGAACGGCCGCCGAGCGGTACTGTGCCGTGTCATGAACGGGGGGTGGCTGCGGTCGGTGATGTGGATGGCGGGTCTGCTCGTCGCGGTCGCGGCGTGTGCCCCGGCCGGCGATCCGGGGGACCCCACCACCGGCGCAGGACCGGCGGCAGCCGAGTCCACGGCGGCCGAGTCCACGGCGACCGGCTCAACCGCGACCGGCTCGACCGCGACCGGCTCCCCCGCGGCCGATGGTGTGGCCGCGCCCGACTCCCGCGGTCACCGCCTCGCCGGCGGCACCACACTCCGGGGTCACGGGTTCGCCGGCGGCGACCGACTGCGGTCCCGGTGACGGCCCAGCCTTCGAACATCCCGACTGGCCCATGAGTGGCGACGCGGAGGCGGCCTTCCTGCCCGTGGTGGCGTCATCGCTCGTCAGCGTCGGCCCCAGCCGCTTCCTGTACAACGTGCTCGACTCGGGCTACCGCCAGCTGGCCGCCCCGGATGTCCCCAGCCACGTCGACTTCTACGCCCTGGAGCGCGACGCGGAGGCGCCCGCCCACAGCGTGGCGGCCAGCTACCTGTCCGCCGGTCTCGGCCGCGGCCTCTACCGCGCGACCGTCGACTTCGACTGCGCTGGCGAATGGGGTGCCCAGATCAGCGTGGCATCGGCTGACGGTACCGTGGCCAGTGAGCGGCTGCGGTTCCAGGTCCAGCCATCCGGCAGCACGCCGGCCATCGGCGCCCCGGCGCCGCGCTCGGAGAGCCCCACGGCCACGACCCTCCAGGAGGTGCGTCGCATCTCGACCGACCCCAACCCCTACGCTGCCGCCTACACATCCACGGTCGCCGAGGCGGTCACCTCCGGGCGGCCGTCGATCATCTTCTTCGCCACGCCGGCCTTCTGCCAGACCGGGTTCTGCGGGCCGACCGTCGAGCTCGTGAAGAGCGTGGCGCGGGAGTACGAGGACCGGGTCGCCTTCGTCAACGTGGAGCCCTACGAGCTGCACCAGACCGTCGATGGGTTGCGGCCGGTCTTGGACGCGGACGGGCGCCTGAAGCCTGTCGCCGCGGCCGGTGACTACGGCATCCCCGTGGAGCCCTACCTCTTCCTGGTCGACGCCCGGGGAGACGTGTTCGCCAAGTTCGAAGGCATCGTCGGTGGGGACGAGCTGCGCGCCGCGATCGAGGACGCCCTGGCCGAGGCACCCTGACCGAGGCACCCTGACCGAGGCCGGCCGATCCCGCGGGGCCGGCGCCGCCCCAAGCCGCCCGATGCCGCAGCGTGCCGCTCATGCCCTGGTGACTGGACCGAACAGGCAGCTCACTGCTGCCTGTTCTTCTGATGCCGCTGGTGACTCAGCCGGCCGTCGGTCGGCAGTCTCAGTCACCCACGACTGGAATGGCGCTCCCGAGCGGGCGACAAGCTGGCCGAGAGGCGCATGGAGTGCTCTGCGTCGCTCGTTCAGTCACCACGGCATGAGCCGGGCGAGCGCGATGGACTACAGGCGCCAGGGTCCCTGGCGCAGGCTTCCCCGGTCCCGCCGACGGGGGAGGGCTGCGCCTACCAGCTCGCGCACGTCGGTGATGCGCTGCCGTTCGCACCAGGCTGCCAGCTCGAGCGCCAGGCGGCCGGGAAGCGCAGGATCGGCCAGGGCGGCCGTCGCCGTGCCCACTGCGGTGGCGCCGACAGCCAGGTAGTCCAGGACGTCATCGAGGAGTGCCACGCCACCGACCCCGATGATGGGCACCGAGACGACCTGCGCCACCTCGTACACGGCGCGCAGCCCGATCGGTTTGAGGGCCCGTCCGGACAGGCTGCCGTAGGCCGTGCCGAGCAGAGCACGTTCGCGCTCGCGGTCCACGGCCAGCGCCGGCAGCGGGCCGATGGCGCTGATGGCGTCCGCGCCCGCCGCCACCACGGCCCGCGCGATCTCCCGCAGGTCCGGCGCCACGGGTGTCAGCTTGACGATGAGCGGCAGCTCCGTGACGGCCCGCGCTGTCACCGTGGCCAGTTCGCTGGCTTCCACGTCCAGTCCGATGGGCATGCCGCCACGCCCGCGATCCGGGCAGGCCAGGTTCAGCTCCAGCCCAGCCACATCCGGGGCGAGGTCCAGCCGCCGGACCAGCCAGCCGATGTCCTCCAGGCTGTCGGCGCAGAGGCTGACGATGATGGGGACGTCGGTGGCGCCCCAGCGCGGAGCCTGCCGGCGCAGGACGGCATCCAGCCCCGGGTTCTGGAGCCCGGTCGACCAGAGCAGCCCGCCAGCCTGTCGCGACATCCGCGGCGGACGGCTGCCGCGCCTCGGGGCGCGGGTGGTGCTCTGCGTGACGACGGCCGCCGGGGCCAGCTCGCCCACCGCGTCGAGCAGCTCGGTGGCGTAGCCTCCGCCACCGGCCGCCACGATCAGGGGGTGCGCCAAGTGCAGGCCGCCGGGTCGCAAGGGCGCCAGGTCGACGGCCAGGGTCACCCCGGTCGTGGTCGCCTCGCCCCCGACCACCGTGGCCTGGCCGGAGCCCGGCGTCATCCCTGCCGCTCCCAGGCCAGCTCGTCGGCGCCGAAGGTGGGCCCTTCCCGACAGACCCGCACTGAGCCGCCGGGTCCATCCACGACGCAGCCGAGGCAGATGCCCAGCGAGCAGCCGACCTCGTGCGGCAGCGCGACCTGCAGCCACGACGCCCGACGCGTCACCGCCGCGCTGCCCCGCCGCCCCGGTCGGCGACCGAGTCGCGCCACGCCCAGGCGCGCATCGCGCCCACGAGCCTGCACCACCAGCCGCTCCAAGAGAGACCGATCGCCAGCGGCGAAGCACTGGTCGGCCCAGGCCTCGTACCGCAGGAGCAGCTCGGTCACGTCGCCCGGGTGACCGAGCGAACCGTCCAGCGTGGCCACGGCGTACTCAGCCTCGTCCGGCAGGAGCCACGAGGGCAGCACCTCCGCTGCCGATCTGACGCCCAGCAGCAGGGTGACCTGACGGCCGCCCGTCAGGGCCGCGTCGAGGAGTGCCCGCACGCGCGAGATGCCGAAGCCGTCGCAGACGAGCAGCAGGTGACGGCTGCGAGCATCCACGCGGAAGCCCCGTCCGATCGGCCCGTCAAGATGGACCTCGTCACCCTCGCGCAGGCGCAGCAACTCCTCACCGGGTGATGACTCGTCCACCAGCAACGCGACGGTGCCTCTGACGCGGTCGAAGCCCGCCACCGGGATGACCGGCAGGAGCGACCCCGCCGGCCGAGGTGCCAGCAGGTGCACGAGCTGACCGGGCTGGACGCCCCGCGCCAGCCCGGGCACCCGCCAGGTCAGCAGGCGCAGGCCGGGCAGGGCCTCCCTCGAGGCGATGAGCTGCGCGATCTCGCCGCCGGCCCGTTCGCCGCCCCCTGGCGTCAGGGTCAGGGTCCCGCCACGGCGCGGGTGGGCGCGCTGTCGAGCTTGACCGGCGCCCGTGGGTGGGGTCAGCGCCCGTCGGTCGGGCTGGCGGGCTGGTCGCCCTCCGGCTCGTCGGCCCCGGACTCGTCGCCCTCGGGCTCCGCGTCGTCATCGAACTCGGGGGCCACATCTGGGTACCGGTCGGCCAGGGCCTCCGCCAGTTCGCCGAAGAGGTCGGTCGGGTCGTAGAACTGGACGAGTTCCTCTGCGCTCGTCAGCGGCTGCCAGGCGCCTTCGCCTCCGCCATCCACCTCCGGCACGACCTCTGCCTCGAAGGCGCCGCTGGCTCGGAACCAGAGGCGCTCATCGTCGTCCTCCAGGACCATGCTGTCGCCCAGGACGCTGGCCAGGTTCTCCGAGGCATCCTTGAAGTCATCCAGCAGGCCGGCCTCCAGCCGCTGGCTGCGCTCCTGGAAGGTGAGCGCCAGGTCGTAGAGCATGCGGGCCGCGTCGTCCGTGCCACTGGGCGCGGTGGGATACCCGATCCAGCCCTCCGCGGGCTCAGGCTGGGGCTCCTGCTCCACCCCCATCTCGGAGGCCACCCCCGCGACCTCCAGGAGGTCCTCAGCGGCCGTCGGCTCCGGCTCCAGGCCGGCCTCGATGCGGGCGGCTTCGGCGAAGGCAGCGTACAGGTCGGCCGGGTTGTAGATCTCCACGAGCTCAGCGGCGCTCTCGATGACCTCTGTCTCGGCCACCCACTCGCCCTCGTCGTCCTGGTAGCGCGTCCGCGAGCGGAAGGTGCCGTCCGCCGCGACGGCCAGGTACTCCGGCTCGTCGTCGATGAGCACCAGGCCACCCAGCTCCCGGATGCGCTCGCGGTTCTCATCCATGAAGGCTCCGAACTGCCTGGCGGCATCCGTCAGGAAGGAGGCGCGCTCGATCCCGGCCTGCGTGGCGAGCTCGCCCAGTGCGGCGGCTCGTAGCTGTTCGTCCATCGTCTGCCTCCTCGGGACTGGCTAGGGGTGGAACTCCAGGTCGGGACCCATGCGCTCTCTCAGGAACATGGCGTGGTGACGCTCGAACATCCACTCGCCCGCTCGGTGGCCGATGGCCCGCGAGCGGGGATCGCCCTCCAGCTTGTCGATGGTCTCGTAGTCCGGCAGCTCGAGCAGGATGACGTTGTCGAAGTCCCAGCCGTAGGCCACGTTGTACCAGCCCAGGAAGCGCATCCCAAAGTCCTTCTCGTAGCGCTCCACCTGCTTGGGGAAGAGCTTCTGCATGAAGAACTTGAAGAAGGGATCGCGACCACGGCGGACCGAGAAGAATGTGGCCAGGACCGGCACGCTGCCTCCGACTGCGAGTGCCCGCCATTGTCGCATGCGTCAGGACGGCGCCCCTGGCCCGCGGGCATCCGGGGTGCACCTGCAGGGCGGGCCGATCGACGTTCGGGCCGGCTTCGGGCAGCTCGCTACTGGCGAAGCAGGTGCAGCAGCGCGTCGACGAGAGCCGCCTGCGCGGGGTTCATGGCGGCTCGCGCGGCGTCCGGGCGGAACCAGGCCAGCCGGTCGAGCTCCGGCACCTCGATGAAGATGCCCGAGTGCGGCGGCCACTCCATGCTGAAGGTGTTCGACCACGCCTCCGTGGGGTCAAGGTCG
Source organism: uncultured Chloroflexia bacterium (assembly GCA_963707395.1). Classification (GTDB taxonomy): domain Bacteria; phylum Chloroflexota; class Limnocylindria; order Limnocylindrales; family CSP1-4; genus JAFMJV01. The sequence goes on along the minus strand of CAVPPQ010000027.1, from coordinate 101,023 downwards.
CCCTCAACCGCCCACGCATGCACGACCTTCCCGCCCCGCTGCGTGACGCTGCCCAGGTCGATGGCTCGTGCGGCGGAGCCCACCACGTGGCCGGTCTCTTCGCCGAACTCGCGGCGCGCGACCGACCAGAGGTCCTCGCCATCCTCGACCTCGCCCTTGGGGATGGACCAGATGCCCTCCTCGCGGTGCTCGAAGTAGGGTCCGCCGGGGTGGCCAAGCAGCACCTCGACACCGTCGGGCACCTGGCGGAAGAGCAGGATGCCCGCGCTCACCCGAGCCCGGTTCGGGACATCAGGCACGGTCGGACGGCTCAGACGGTTCGGGCGCCGGGGGATCGGGCGCCTGGTCCCTGTCGGGCCCGGGCGCCGGATCGCCCTCGGGCTCGGGCCCGGGGGTTGGATCGCCCTCGGGCTCGGGCCCGGGGATTGGCAGGTTGGCGGCACCCTGATCCTCGATCTGGCCGATGGTCGGCCGGGCCTTCGGGTCGAGCGGCGCCCGACGCGTGCGCCGGTCGGCGGCCACCAGGCGCAGCAGGAAGATGATGGTCTGCCCGCTGAAGAGCAACAGGACGAGCGTGAAGATGAGCAGCGCGCCGCTGATGAATGGATCCCAGCCCCACGTCACCGTGAGGGGCGTGAGGATGAGGAAGAAGGTGAGCAGGCCGATCTGGATCCAGAAGCAGCCCAGCCCCGGTCCGCGCTCAGCGTCGAGCGGCTCACCCTTGTAGACGGGCGGCTCGGTGGGTGCGCTCATGACTGGGCACCTGCAGGCAGGCCGGTCAGGTGAAACGAGGTCTCGGGCACGCCGTCCATCCTACGATGCCCGGTGGCGGTCACGTGACTGAGCTGCGTGAGGAGCCGGATCGATGCCGCGGGGGCAACGGCGCCGCCAGCGAGGCCCGGGACAGATGGCCCCATCGGCGTCGACCCGTGGCCCTTGGCCGTGGATCGGGCTGGTGTGACCATTTCGGACAGGGAATCCGCAGCGGGGGAACCAGCGATGCCCTGTGATGGCCCCGTCCATCTCCACCGTGCCGTCGTGGCCGATGCGGCCGGCATCGCCAGGGTCTACCTGGATGGCTGGCAGGAGGCGCACATCGGCGTGGTGCCACCCGAGTACCTGTCCTGCATGCGTGCGCGCGGGCGCGAGGAGTTCTGGCGCGCGGAGCTCGAGGTCGAATCGGCCGACCGCAAGCCGTGGGTGGCCCTTGTCGACGAGGAGATCGTCGGCTTCTCGACCGGCGGCCTGTCCAGCGATGAAGGGGCCCCCCGCAGCGTGGCCGAGATCTACCAGATCTACGTGGCGCCCGGCTGCTGGGGTCGTGGCATCGGCGAGGGCCTCCTGCGACACGTCCTCAAGGACCTGCGGGAGCACGGCTTCACACGCGTGGACACCTGGGTGGTGGCGGCCAACGTCAGGGCTCGATCGTTCCTCGAACGGCAGGGCTGGCTGGCGGATGGCGCCACGCGGCTCGAGGACTGTGGTGACACGCAGGTCGAGCAGCTGCGCTACCGCCACGCGCTGAGGTAGGCCGGCCGGTCGTCGCTCGGAGGCCAACTTCAAGGGGCCCGGGCGGATCAGCCAGGGACCAGTCGGCCATCGGCGGCCAGTGTGCCGGCGGTGGGCCGCCCGATCAGCGGCGCGGGAAGTCGTCCCAGGTCCGACCGGCGTCAGGCTCCTCGCGCGCTGACGACTCCCCCGATGCCGCACGCGTCGAGGCCAACAGCTCGTCGACCGCCTCTTCCGGGCTGATGGGGTTGACGGGCAGCCCGGTGCCCAGCTCGAGACCGCCGATCTCCCGCAGTCGCGGGTGGATCTCCCAGTGCCAGTGGTACGTCTCGCGCACGTTCTCCCGCAGCGGAGCCGTGTGCAGGACGAGGTTGTAGGCAGGCCCCTCCAGCGAGCCCAGCATGCGGATGACCTTGCGCAGCGTGCCGGCCGCGGAGGTCAGCTGCTCGTCGGTGGCCTTGCCGAAGTCGGCCTCGTGGTGGCGCGGCACCACCCACAGCTCGAAGGGCGAGCGCGACGCGTAGGGCGCGAAGCAGACGCTGGCGGCGTCGTCAAAGACGAGTCGGTCGCGACGGGCAACCTCCGACTCCACGAGGCGGCACCAGGGGCACACGCCCTCCCGGATGACGTAGCGGGCCGCCCCGCCGAGCTCCTCGCCGATGCGGTGCGGGATCTGGGGCAGGTCGTAGACGTCGAAGCAGAGATGGTTGGTCATGGCCCCGGCCTGCTCACCCCAGTTCTGCACGACCTGCAGGTACTCGGTGGCGCGCTGGGCCTGCGCGCGGGTGACGCGCTCGCGCGCCAGCGCCAGCATCTGGATGACGATGGCCTCCGTCTCGTCGCTGAGCGGTCCGTGGTGCCGGTCGGGCGCCACGATCGCCTCCCACGAACCGACGTCGCCGAGCAGACCCATGGCCAGCTCCTCGGGAGCATGGTCCGCGGGGCCGGCAGGCTCGCGTCCCCGATCGCGGGCCGGGGCCGGGCCGGAGGCGGGGCTCGAGCCCAGCGTGAAGGCCTGCGGCTTCAGCGTGCGCAGCCAGGGTCGCTGGTCAGGGCTGGCGCGGCAGTTCTGGCAGTCCGCATCGGGCGTCGGCACGCGGCGGGCCGGCCGTGCGAAGCGGGCATGGTCGAACTCGCGGTCGACCACGGTCGCCACCCACCAGCCGGTGATGTCGTCGCGCCGGAGCTCGAAGAGGCCGCCGGCCATGAGTCGTCAGGCCCTCGCGACGACCATGGGTGTCCCGGGGACCGGCGTCATCATCGCCGCCCCGGGCGGGCTCGCGGGCTGCGCGGGCTCGGCCTCCGCCATCCCTCGCTCGGCCTCCGCCAGCCTTGGCGCGGCCTCCGCCAGCCGCCGACCGAGGGCCGCCGCGAAGCGAAGCCCGGCCTCCTGCACTCCATGGGTCGAGGGCTCGGCCTTCGCGCCCTGCCAGCCCAGTTCACGGGCGATGGACGTGACGTCCAGGCCGGCCATGCCGCAGGGTTCGATGAGGTCGAAGTCGGCCAACCGCGTGGTGATGTTGAGGGCGATGCCGTGGTAGGTGACGCCGCGCTCCACCCGCAGCCCCAGGGCGCCGAGCTTGCGCGGTCGCGGTCCCCCGACGTCCACCCAGGCACCGGGATGGCCGGGACGGACCGACGCGCTCACGCCGTAGGCCTCGGCCGTGTCCGCCATGGCCAGCTCCAGGGCGCGAACGAAGGGCCGAAGCAGGATGCCGCGATCGGCGAGCCTGACGATGGGGTAGGCGACCAGCTGGCCCGGCCCGTGGTAGGTGACCTCGCCTCCACGCTCCACTCGGATGACCTCGATGCTGCGCTGCTCGAGCTCCGCGGGGGAGGCCAGGACGTGCGTGTCGGTCGCGTGTCGGCCCAGGGTCAGCACCGCGTCGTGCTCCACGAGGAACAGCGTGTCCGGCGCGTCACCCGACGCCCGGGCGGCCACGAGCGACCGCTGCCGCTGCCATGCGTCGCGATAGGGCAGGTGTCCCAGCCACTCGACCACGAGGTCCATGACGGGGACGGTAGCACGCGTGTGCCCCGGAGTCGGTCGGGCGGCGGGCGCGCCGTGGACGCGTCCCGGACGTCAGGGCGCGGGCGGTTCGCCTGCCTGCCAGTCGGTCACCGTCTCCCAGGCCACACGCTGCAGGAAGGCGGCATCCTCCGCGCTCATCCCGAAGGTGTAGTCGAGCCCTTCGGGGCTTCGGTCGAAGAGCGTGGCGTAGATGACCGCGGCGGCCAGGTAGGCACCCGCCCAGCTGGCGTGGACCTCATCTGTGTCCAGGAGGGCCAGGTCGGGCCGCTCGGCCTGGACGCGCGCCATGGCCACGCCGACGGGCGCGATCCGGGCGCCAAGCTCGGCCTCCACTTGGCGGTGGGCGGCGATGAAGTCGTCGAGGTCCGCCCAGTCCCCCTTGCCCTGCGGCCACGTCATGTAGAAGACGGTCCGCGCGCCCGACTCACCGATGACCTCGTCGAAGCGACTGGCGTACTCGACGAAGGGCTCCGCACTGCGAATGGGGCTGGCGGGCAGGTACTCCTGGAGCACGACGACATCCCAGTCGCCGCGTCGGATGTGCTCGGGAGCGCCGGCCTGGTAGTGGTACTCCAGCGTCACGCCGCTGGCGGTCAGACGCTCGGCCTCGTACGGCTGTGTCGGATCCGCCGCGGCCACGAAGTTGCCCACCAGCCAGTCCATGCCACCGTACCGGTCAGTGTGGCTGTTGCCGATGAAGAGGACCCGCTCCGTGCGGGGAGCGGCTGCCGCGCTGGGAGAAGGGTCAGCCTCGGTGCTGGCGTGCGTCGCAGGGACCGGTGGTCCTCCCGGGGTCGAAGCTGGGGTGGCACCGGGGTCCGCGGCAAGGGCAGCGCAGGGGATGAGAGCGACCAGGGCCGCCAGGATGAGTCCGGCTCGAGGAACGCTCACTGTCCCTCAATCCTGCCATGCACGGCCAGTGGCCGCGGCTGCGACGGGTCACCGTGCCGCTCCACGCTGCCGAGTGCCGCCCCTTCTCGGGTGTCCGAGTGCCGGCGCCTGTGGCCCGCCCTCGGGTCAGGCCGGTTCGGCCACGAGCCGCTCTGCAGCGGCCAAGTCCCGAGAAAGCCTGGTGAGTGCCTCAGGGCGCAGCGGGCTCCATGGACAGGCAGCGATCCAGCGGAGGAGATGGGACTGGGCGTCGAATGCCTCGGCCGCGGCTTCGATCGCTCGCCCCTCCGCCTGCAGCAATCTGAACCGCGAGGCTCTGGTGGTGGGGTCCGGCATCGCCCCGCAGGCGATGATGGCAGCGTCCGCATCAGCGATCCACACCGCCAAGTCGCCGGTCGCGCGCTCGATCCGTGCCGCGTACGGGGCGAGGTCGACATCGTCAGCGACCGCGATCGGACCGATGCGCGCGACGGCGACCCGGGCACGTTCGAGCGAGGCCGCGGCCCTCGCCAGGTCACGGCCCACGGGCCGAGCGAGCAGCCACGCCACGGCTTCCCCGGCGGCCATCACGAGTGCCGCTCCAAGCGTCGCCAGCGCGAGGAACGCGACCATCGTGAGACCCGCCACGTCGCTGCGCACGAGACGGCTCTCGATCACAGCGAGCCCCGCCAGCACGGTCGATCCCGCCGCCGCCATCGCCACGATCGTCGAGCCGCTCTCGTGATCAAGGACCTCGAACACGGCGACCCAGTTGCGGAATGCTCGTATCCGGCGGATGTCAGGCGGGGGCCACATCGACTCAAGCGTCGGCAGACACGGGCATCGTGACAAGGGCTCATCGGCCCACTGCCGTCGCGGCCATTGGTCACCCGGCCCCGACGAGGCCGGGTCCAGGTACCCGGCGCGGTGGCTCAGTAGCGACCGGCCGGCCCGATGTCACCCTCGATCTCCACCGCCACCGGGACGTCGGAGCCGATCGCTGTCCCGTGGACCCCGTAGCCTGCCTGCTGCGGGCCGGACGCCTCGGTGCCCGCGGAGGCCGGAGCAGGAGACGTCACGAAGGCTGGAGCCGGCGCCTCCCGGAGCAGCAAGACGAGGCCGGCTGCGACGAGCGCGGTCACGATGCCGACCGTGAATGTGCTCGCGGTGGCCAACGATAACGCCTCGTAGATGGCGTCGATGAGCGCCGGGATGAATGGTTCCACCTGCGCTCGCGCTGCCTCCGGGATGCCCGACAGGATGGCCGCGCCGAGATCGCCAACGCCGGTCAACTGCGCCGGGCCGATGCCGCCGCCGGCCATCGACTCGGCCAACTGCGGCGGCACGTCTGCCGCGGCGATCTGACGCGGGACCTGTTGCGCGATGGCCGATGCGAACGCCGTGCCCGTGATGGCCAGCCCGACCGTCCCGCCGACCTGTTGGAAGAAGGTCAGACTGCTGCTGGCGGCGCCAAGTCGGGCGATGGGGACGCTGTTCTGGACGATGAGGATGAACACGGCGAACGTGGGGCCCACACCGATGCCGGTCACGAGCATGTACGCCCACAGCACGGGGACCGGCGTGTCAGCGTGCATCGTGCTCAGGAGATAGAGGCCCGCCGCGGTGAGGAGGAGAGCCACGAAGATCAGCCACCGATAGCGCCCGGTCCGGCTCACGATCTGTCCCGACACGACCGCGCTCACGATGAGACCGCCAAGGAGCGGCAGGATCTGGTAGCCCGATTCGGTCGCCGAGTTGCCGTTCACGACCTGGAACCAGCGGGGCAGGAAGACGACCGCCGCGAAGAACCCGAAGGCGGCCAGGAACGTGGCCGTGACGGACACCGAGAAGGATCGGATCCGGAAGAGACCCAACGGCACGATGGGTTCGGCGGCGCGAGACTCGACGAACAGGAAGGCCACCAGGATGACCGCGCCGAGCACGATCAGTCCGCCCACGGTCGGGTCGGTCCATTCTGCGGTCGACTTGTTGGTGAGTCCCACGAGGATCGGCACGAGCGCGGCGGCGAAGAGGACGGCACCGAGATAGTCGATGCGGGGCCGGTCACCGCCCAAGTGATAGGCCGGCAGGTAACGCCACACCATCAGGGCAGCCACCGCACCGACCGGCAGGTTGACGAGGAAGACCCAGTGCCACCCCAGCGTATCGGTGATGAGACCGCCCACGGCCGGGCCCACCAGGACCGAGAGGCCGAAGACGGCACCGAACAGGCCCTGATACTTGCCACGCTCTGACGGTGCGAAGATGTCGCCGATGATGGCGATCGCGATCGGGAAGAGCGCTCCAGCGCCGAGCCCCTGGACGGCTCGGGCCGCGATGAGCCACTCGATGGACGGTGACAGGCCGGCCAGTACCGAGCCGACCAGGAAGATGCCGATGCCCAGGAGGAAGATGGGTCGGCGGCCGTAGAGGTCGGAGAGCTTGCCGTACAGCGGACCGCTGATGGTGGCCGTGAGGAGATACGCGGTGAACGCCCATGTGTAGACGTCGTTGCCGCGCAGGTCGGTGACGATCCGCGGCAGAGCGGTGCCCACGACCGTCTGATCGAGCGCGGCGAGGAAGACGCCGATCATGACCGCCAGCAGGATCCGCAGGCGGATGGGTTGCGCCAGCTCTATCGGCGCGCGGTCGACGAAGGGGCTTGAGGTGGTGGCTGCGGTCATCGGGCTCCTCCACGTGGATCAGCAGGGCTGGATGGCCGCAGAGACCCGGGGAGTGACGCCCCCCGAGGTCCTTGATCTCCGTGTCGGTGAAGCCAGGCGAGAGTATGCCACCCTTGGCAAGATGCCCATCCGGGGCAGCATCAAGGCTCCGTCCCGAGCACCTTGTGGTTCGGAGGGTTAGCCTCCAGTGGGAATACCGTGTGTCCATTCCCGGAGATATGACGAAAGACGAGCATCGCCCGGCACGAGGATGAACGGCATATCTCGTTCGGGTAGGCTTCAGGCGGGACGCTTGAGTTCGCCCGTGCTTCGCTGATTCGACTGCCCAAGAGGGACGCTGTGCAGCAAGTCATCGGTCAGACCATCCACTCGTAGCGCCATGTCAAGCCACGCACCTTCGGTCGGATAGGGAGAAGAGCGCCGAGCATCGTGTTCATCGACCGACTGCGCCGACTCAACCCGGGCCTAGCGGAGGCCGCCGTAACCCTCCACCAGGGCGGCGAGCTGGCGGCCAACACCTACCTCTTGGACATCGACGGCATCGGCGCCAACACCCGCCTCATCCGCTCGGAAGCGGACGCGCTCGGCCTGCGCGTGTACGCCATGACCAAGCAGCTGGGACGCAACCCCGACGCCTGCGACGCCATCGCCGCGGCGGGCATCGAGGCCGCCGTCGCCGTGGACATCCAGTGTATGGAAGCCGTGCTGCGGAGTCGCATGCGCATCGGCCACGTGGGTCACCTGGTCCAGCCACACCGCGGTTCTGAGGACGCCATCATCGCGGCCCGTCCGGAGGTCGTGACGGTCTTCAGCGAAGCGGTCGCCGAACGTCTCGGCGCGGCGGCTACGCGAGCGGGCGTGACCCAGCGGGTGCTGCTGCGCGTCGTCGCGCCCGGGGATCACTTCTACTTCGGCCACGGTGGTGGCCTGCCGCTCGAGGGCATCGAGGCGGCGGCGCACGGCATCGACGCCATCAGCGGCCTCCGCATGGTCGGCGTGACGAGCTTCCCCGCGCTGCTCGCCGATCCCGAGACCCGGCAGCTCAAGGTGACGCCGAACTTGGCCACCATCCTGCAGGCGGCCGAGCGGCTGCGGCAGGCCGGGTTCGACATCGAGCAGATCAACGCGCCAGGCACCACCTCGTCCGGGGCCCTCAAGCTGCTGGCCGAGGCAGGGGCCACCCATGCCGAGCCCGGCAACGGCCTGCACGGAACGACACCTCTGATGGTGTTCGACGACGAGTCGCCCGAGCTGCCCGCCATCGTCTACGTCAGCGAGGTCTCGCATCTCGATGGCGACGACGCCTACGTCTTCGGGGGCGGGCTGTACATCGACAGGGTCCTCGGAGCGTACGGGCTGCGCGCCTTCTGCGGTCGCGACGAGGGCATCATCGACCGGGTCTTCCCGGCCGAGATGGCCGCGGATGGCGCCATCCACTACTACGCCGTGCTCCACTTGCCGCCCGCCCATGATGTGCGGGTCGGTGACACGGTGGTGTTCTGCTTCCGGCCGCAGGCCTTCGTGACCCGTGCCCGGACGCGGGCCCTCTTCAGGAACCAGGACGGCTCGCCACGGCTCGGTGACGCGTATGACGTCGTCGACGCCCGGCCGACCGTCGGGGTGTCGTAGGTCAAGACACAGGCGAAGGAGGAACTTCGATGAGGATCAGGCGATCCATGGTGACGCTGCTAGGCGGCGTCCTTGCCCTGTCCCTGGCCGTTCCCGTCATGGCTCAGGATGAGCCCATCGACCTGAACGCCGCGACCGTTGGCCCGACCGGCGAGCCGAGCACAGCGGTCGCGGACATCTCGCCCCTGACCGACGAGGAGGTCGCGCAGATCAGCGAGGGCGGCTACAAGGCGGCCCTGCTGTGGGCCGGTGCCGGCACCTGGTACAACGCCCTGTCCAAGGGCGCCCAGGAGCGCCTCGCCGAGCTGGGCATCGAGGTCGTCGCGGAATCCGAAGCCGACTTCGACCCGGCCCGCCAGCAGACCGACGTCGAGACGACCATGGCGCTGCAGCCCGACATCATCCTGACGCTGCCGGTCGACCCGGTGGCGGCGGTCAGGCCTTCCGGCCGGCCGTGGAGGCGGGCACCAAGCTCGTCTTCGTGGACAACGGTATCGACGGCTACGTGCCCGGCCAGGACTACGTGGCCATCGTCACGGGCGACCACTTCGGCATGGGCAAGAAGGCCGCCGAGCTGATGGCCGACGGCATCGGCGGTGCCGGCAAGATCGGCTACATCTTCCATGACGCCGAGTACTACGTGACCAACAACCGCGACGCCTACTTCAAGGCCGCCATCGAGCAGCTCTACCCCGACATCGAGATCGTGGCAGAGCAGGGCTTCGCCGATGAGGGCAGCACGCAGGAGATCGCGGCCGCCATGATCGCCCAGAACCCCGACCTGGATGGCATCTACGTGGCCTGGAGTGCCGCCGCCCAGGGCGTCATCGCGGCCCTGCGCGAGGCCGGCAAGCCGGACGTCAAGGTCGTGGCCTACGACCTCGACGCCACCAACGACCTGGACATGGCCCAGTGCGGCAACATGTACGGCACGTCGCTCGACTGGCCGTACCTGGAAGGCAAGGTCATGGCTGACCTGGCGGCCAAGGCGCTGCTCGGCCAGGAGGTCCCGCCCTTCGTGACCGTCGAGGCACAGTCCATGACCCGCGACAACGTGGCCGAGACCTGGTCCAGCAACGTCGGACAGGAGGTCAGCCCGGAGATCGCGGCGGCTCTCGAAGAACCCTGCCAGTGACGTCGTCCGGACGGGTGTCGACTCAGAAGGAGCGTTGATGCCGTCCCTTGGTGATACCCGTCCGGCGTCGCTGTCCGAACGCGCACGGCGGTGGTTCGCCGCCGTGCGCCCGGACAACCTCATCGTGTATCTCGGCTTCCTGGCGGTGGTGGTCTTCTTCGCCGTCGTCCTCCAGGACCGTGGCTTCCTGACCGCGGACAACTTCGCCAACATCGCCCGCCAGACCGCCATGGTCTCGATCATGGCCTTCGGCATGACCTTCGTCCTCTCGGCCGGGGAGATCGATCTCTCCATCGGCTCGATCGTGGCTCTCTCGGCCATGGTCGTGGCCATCCTGCTGCGCGAGACGAACCTCGTCATCGCCGTCTTAGGGGCCCTCGCCGTGGGCCTCGTCATCGGCCTCGTCAACGGGCTGCTCACGACCAGGTTGCGCATCCCCTCGTTCCTCGTGACCCTGGGGATGCTCAGCATCGTGGTCGGCCTGGCCCGCATCACCACGGACCTGGAGCCCGTGCCGGTCGTGGACGAGACTTTCGCCTTCCTGTTCGGTTCCGGATCCATCGGGCCCGTGCCCATCCTGCTCGTGTGGACGGCGGCCTTCCTCGTTGGCTTCCACATCCTGCTGCGGCGCACGCCCTTCGGGCGCCAGGTTCTGGCCACCGGTGGCAACAAGATCGCGGCCGGGTACTCCGGTATCAACACGGACCGCATCAAGATCGCGGTCCTGATGATGAGTGCGGGTACTGCTGCCGTGGCCGGCATGCTCTACGCGGGCCGCCTGCAGGGCGCCCGCTACACGCTCGGCGAGGCGGACCTGCTCACGGTCATCGCCGCGACCGTCATCGGCGGCACGAGCATGTTCGGCGGCAAGGGCTCCATCGTGGGCGCCCTGTTCGGCTCGCTGCTCATGGGCGTTCTCAACAACGGCCTCCTGCTCATGGGCCTCACGGTGTCCGAGCAGCTGGTGGCACGCGGCGTCATCATCATCGCCGCCGTGGCCCTCAGCCTGCGCGAGGCCCGGACCTGACGTGGCCGCTCCCGGCGCGCTCGCTCCTCCCGACACCAATGCTGAGGTCGTCCTTCGGGCGATCGGCATCCGCAAGGCCTTCGGCGGCGTCCACGCGCTTGACGGGGTGGACTTCTCGCTGCGTCGTGGCGAGGTTCACGGCCTGGTGGGCCAGAACGGGGCGGGCAAGTCAACCCTCGTCAAAATCCTCAATGGTGTGCACCAGCCGGACGAGGGAGCCCTCGAGCTGGCCGACCGTCCGCTCTCGTTGGCCACGCCGTCCGACGCACGGCGGGCCGGTATCGCCATGGTCTTCCAGGAGTTCAGCCTCATCCCCACGCTGAGCGTGGCCCAGAACATCCACCTCGCTCACGAGCCGCGCCAGGGCCGTCTGTTCATCGACGACACGCGGGCCGAGGCCGAGACCCGCGAGATCCTGGGCCGCCTGGGAGTCGCGATCGACCCCAGGGCAACGGTGGCCAGCCTCCCGGTCGGGTCGCAGCAGCTCGTGGAGATCGCCAAGGCCGTCTCCAAGTCGCCGTCGATCCTCATCCTCGACGAGCCCACGGCCTCACTCTCCCAGGCCGAGATCGACATCCTCTTCGGCGTGCTGGCCAACCTGCGGGCCTCAGGCGTCTCGCTGATCTACATCTCCCACCACCTGCAGGAGGTGCTGACGGTCTGCGACACGATCACGGTCCTCCGCGATGGACGCGTGCAACTGAGTGGACCGTCCTCCGACCTCGATCTTGACGGCCTGGTCAGCGCGATCACCGGAGCGAAACCCGGCGAGCAGGTCGCAGGCAGCCTGGCCGGCCGGCCGGCCGTGGACCGCACCGCCACTCCCGCGCTCGAGGTCAACGACTGGGACCTCGGCTCGCGGCTCCGCTCCGTGGATCTGGCCGTGTATCCGGGTGAGATCCTCGGCGTTGCCGGCCTCCTCGGCAGCGGCCGTTCGAGCCTGCTGCGCTCGATGGTGGGCCTCGAGCCGGGCGTCACAGGCAGGCTGCGCATCTGCGGTCGTGCGGTGGTGCTTCACACGCCCACCGATGCCTTGCGCGCCGGGGTGACCTTCGTCCCGGAAGATCGCCGCCGGCAGGGCATGGTGGCCGGGCAGTCGGTCCAGGCGAACCTCCTCCTCAGCGTCTGGGACCGCCTGACGAATCACTTCCTGATCCAGGAGCCACGAGCCAGGCACCAAGGTGCGGACCTCATCGCTCGACTGGACATCAAGACGGCCGGGCAGCGCCAGCTCATCGAGCACCTGTCTGGGGGCAACCAGCAGAAGGTCGTCGTGGGGCGCTCGCTGGCACGCGGACCGGACGTGCTCCTGCTGGACGATCCCACCGCCGGCATCGACATCGGGTCGCGCCGCGACCTGCTCGGGCACGTGCGGCGGTTCGCGGATGACGGCGGCGGCCGTCATCCTCGTGTCCTCCGAGCTGGACGACCTCTCGCGCGTGGCGGACCGTGTCGTCATCCTCGTCAAGGGAGGGGTCGGCAGGGAGCTCGAGCGGGCCCGTGGCGATCGACTGACCGAGCCTGCCATCCTCCGCGATCCACACGAGCGAGTCGGTCGCCGCCTGGTGTGTCGGGTAGGGGCGTGTAACCGATCGGGGCTCATAGGCCGAGCGTCTCCCCCTGAGTCTTGACTACTCGGCGAACCATCGGCGCGTGTGCAGCTGACCGCCGCGGATGGGATGTCTTCCAGCGCGTCACCATCGGGCTCGAGCGACGAGGTGGACGCCGCGCTAGAATGGCGGCCGCGGCGGGAGTAACTCAGTCGGTAGAGTGTCTGCTTCCCAAGCAGAATGTCGCGGGTTCGAGTCCCGTCTCCCGCTCCACGTTCCCTCGTTCAGACCAGTGGACCCCATCCGTCCGTGCCCTTGAGCGACCGCGACTGACTGCCCGCGAGAGGAACAGGCCCGACGGTCTGCGGGCGGCACGGCGCGGCCTGGCGACGCATACTGGAGCGACGACGTCGAGGCACGGAGGGGGAGGCTGGCGATGAAGCGTCTCAAGCTCGTACTCGCGGTCACCTGCACCCTGGCCGTGCTCGTGACACAGGCGGTGGTGGCCCAGGACGCGACCCCCGCTGGCACCGCTGGTGGCCCGGGCAGTGCGATCCAGATGCCAGCTGACAACCTCCCACTGGCGTGGGCCGCCGAGCTGCTCGACCAGGCGATCGTGGCGGCTGAGGCCGGGGCGACGGGCCGGAGCGCGCCGGGCGCCATCCTCGTCTCCCCGCCACCGTTCCGCTGCGACGCCATCCTCGGCGTCGAGGCCAGTGCCGAGAAGCTGGCCGCCGCCTTCCGCGATCCCTGGGAGCGCGACCTGGGGCCTGTGCGAGCGCAGTATGCCGACCTGCTGGCGATGGCCACCGACCGCGGTGTGGCCGGGATCGCCCTTGCCTTCGCCGGGCGGATGGAACGGCTCGAGCAGGCCTATGCGGTCGGTCCATCCGACCAGGTCCGCGAAGCCATCGAGTTCTTCGACCAGGGCCATCATTGGCCTGATGCCTTCCCGATCATGGAGCTCGTCGTTCCGCTCGTGATGGTTCCCGGCCAGGGCGCGGACGGCGGAGCAGGGGTGGACCCGCGCAATCTCGAGGCGCTCCACACCTGGGGCCAGCACATCGCCAGCGACCTGATCGCGCAGCTCGTCGCGGACAGGCAGTACAGCCTCGTCGGACCCATCGTCCGACTGGGGCAAGCTGGAGGAGATGTCGCCGGCACGACGCCGGAGATCGCAGACGCGCTCACCGATGCCCTGCGGTTGAGGGTCACGGTCGACCTGCGGCTGACGATGGACGACCGGGGTTACCCCACCAAGGCGAAGGCGACGCTCGAAGCGCCGGACCTCCGTCTCGCACCCAGCTCGCTGGTCCCCGCATCACCCCTGACCGTGACGTTCGCCGGAGACGGCACCATCACCGAGCACGGCGGCGTGATCGCGAGGGGCAATGGCACGAAGTTTTCGATGGAGACCCTCTCGGTGCCGACCTCGGTCACGGCGACGTTCGACCCGTGCGGCACGATCACGATCGACGCCAGTCCGTGGGGCGACAACGAAACGGTCACGATGACCAAGGGGGAGATGGGGTCGCTCACCATGGAGTACCCGGGCACCGGCATGTGGGACAGCGCCATGCGGACCGCGCTGCGCCGTTCCCCGAAAGGCCTCGGGGTCACGGTCACGGACGGCGAGGCCACGCTGCCCGGCACGGCGTCGCTCGGCTACAGGGAGGGAGACACCACGGTGAAGATCAAGGCTGCCCTCGAGGTGGCCAACACCAGTGAGGGGCCTGGGAGCGGCGGGGAACCCTGACGGGACGCCTCACGAGCACCTGTGTGAACCGAATGCATTGGCGCCGGCAGCTGATCTTTGCGCAACGAATGCGGTTCTCGGCCTCCTCGGGCGCCACGTTCCGGCACTCGGTCGATACTCGATCTTCGACCCAGCGCCCGGGCGCGGTTCCTACCTCGAACGTCGCTATCGGCGAAGGAGCGGGTCCGACCAACGACGCCGAGGTCTCCCCAAGCCGGTTCCTTGGTCCGGCGCCACGCCGGATGTCGGGTCTGGCCAACGAGCGCGACACTGACGACCGCCAGCCCGACGTGCGGCCTGCTCGCCGGTCGATACCGACCCGTGGCGTAGGCTCGGCGACCGGGTCGCATCGTGACCTGGCATGACAGCCGCACCCCACGACCGGGCCAGCGCCTGCGCCGCACACCCTGCCGCGCGAACCCAGACTCGCTAGCCTGTCGCAACGCGGGCGCGAGGGTCGGCCGAGCAACAGGGGAGGGGCATGACGGACGCAGGCGAGGAGGTTCGGGGATCACAGGGCCGTTCCACCCTGCCCGGCAGTGCCGTGCCCTCCCAGCAGGCGGAGTCCTTCGACTCCCTGCTGCCGCCCCAGATCGCTGCCCGGGCGGAGGCCACGGGCGTCCGCAAGGCTGGGCAGGACACCATCACGATGCTCACGCTGGGCGTGCTCGCCGGCGCCTTCATCGCGCTTGGCGCGATCTTCTCGGTGACCGTGTCGGCCGAGGCGTCCGAGCTGCCCGCCGGCGTGGCGCGTCTCCTAGCCGGACTGGCCTTCTCGCTCGGGCTCATCCTGGTCGTCGTGGCCGGGGCAGAGCTCTTCACGGGCAACGTGCTCATCGTCATGGCCTGGGCCAGCCGACGTGTGCGCACGGGCAGCCTCCTGCGCAACTGGACGATCGTCTACATCGGCAACCTCATCGGTGCCCTGGGCACCGTGGCCCTCGTCATCGCCAGCGGCTGGTACGAGCTGAGTGGCGGGACCATCGGGACCGCGCTGCTGGCGACAGCCGACGCCAAGGCGAGCAAGCCCTTCCTGGAGGTCGTTGCGGCCGGCATCCTCTGCAACGCCCTCGTCTGCCTGGCGGTCTGGATGGCGTACTCGGCACGGAGCACGACGGACCGCATCCTGGCCATCGTGCCGCCCATCGCAGCCTTCGTGGCGGCTGGCTTTGAGCACTCGGTGGCCAACATGTTCTATCTGCCAGCGGCCATCGTCGTGAGGGCCGTCGCGCCGCCCGGGTTCTGGGCGGAGACGGGCACGACCGCCGCGACCTACGGGGCAGTGGACCTTGACGGCTTCATCGGCAACCTGGTGCCCGCCACCATCGGCAACATCATCGGCGGCGCCGTGCTCGTGGGCGCCGTCTACTGGGTGGCCTATCTGCGCACGTCGACCCGCAGTTGAGGGCTGATCGACGCCGGGACCGGCCGTGACCGCTACCATTTTGGCCGGGGGATCTCGAATGACACATCGGCCGCGACCGACAGGAGGCACCCAGGGATGCATGATCCGTCCGTGACCCGCCGCGACCGCTCCGCCCTGGTGGCTAGCCTCGCTCTCGTGATGGCGGTCTCGGTCCCGCTGGCATCCGCCCCCGCGGCCGCCCAGTCGGCGGCACCGACCTCCGCCGAGCCCGTGGCGACCGCGACGCCGCGGCCGACCCCGACCCCGACCCCGAGCCCCACGCCACGGCCGACCGCAAGCCCGAGCCCCACGCCACGGCCAACGGCGACCCCAACGCCACGGCTGACCCCAAGCCCGAGCCCCACGCCACGGCCGACGGCGGCCCCAACGCCCACACCGACGCCACGCCCGACGTCGACCCCGACACCCACTCCCAGCCCTTCTCCCACCCCGTCGCCCACGCCGAGTCCCACCCCGTCGCCGCTCACCAGCCTGGGCGCGGATCGCGAAGCGTTCAGCGACGACTTCTCGGTCTCCAGCCTGTGGGGAACCGTCGACGATGACGTCACGAGCATCCTGTACCAGGACGATTCGCTGGTCATCACGCACAAGCAGGCAGCCACCTCGCGGACGTCCACGCGGCGCCCGGCCCAGGCCTCGCCAGGCATGCGGCTCGACGTCGATGTCGCCATCGGCGCCGACGGCTCCAGCGCCGGACCGATGTGCGGCACCACGGTCGCGCCCACCGACTACGCCTTCGGCGCGGTCAACACGGGTGACCAGTGGATCCTGGGACGCCTGAGGGACAACGTCGTGAGCGTCATCGCCAGCGGCGCGCTGGAAGGCACGGATGTGACCATCGACACGCCCGTGCGGGTGGCCATCGAGTGCGCCATGACCGACACGGGCGAGCGCCTCGCCATGTGGGTGGACGGGCAGCTCGTGGCCGACCTGAGCAGTGACGAGACGCACGGACCGTACGACCACGTCGGTGTGTACGCGGACGCCACGACGGCCGGCTCAGCCATCCGCTTCGACGACGCGACCGCGTTCGACGCCGGGCCCGTGCCCGGGCTGACCTCCCTGGGCGCCGACACCGAGATCTTCGCCGACGATTTCTCGGCGCCGCTCGGCTGGTTCACCACGGACGACGAGACCACCCGCATCGCCGTCGAGGACGGCGCCCTGGGCGTCACCATCAAGGCAGGCGGTAACGCCCGCTGGACGGGCCTGCGCCTCCCAGAAGCTTCGAACCAGATGCGCCTTGACATCGACGTGCTGCTCGGCGCTGACGGTGCCAACGCGGGCCCCATGTGCCTCACCACCGGGGAGACGCCGGATGTGGCCTTCGGCGTCGTGAACGCCGACGGCGAATGGAGCGTCGGGCGCATCATCCTGGGGTCGCCCCGGGTCATCGCTCGAGGTCAGCTCGAGGACGTGGACATCGACGGGGGCACACCCGTCGGCATGGCCCTCGAGTGCGCCATCACCGACGAGGGTGACCGCATGGCCTTCTGGGTCGACGACCAGCTCGTGGCGGACGTCACGAGCACGACACAGCACGGGCCGTACGAGGCCGTGGGCGCGTATGCCGACTCGATGGCGAGCACCGCGGTCCTCTTCGATGATGCCGTCGTGAGCATCGGCGACCCGGCTGGATCGCTGGCGAGCCTGGGCGCGGACACGGTCTGGCTGGAGGACACCTTCGACGACCCGACCGTCTGGGCGACGGGGAAGGCCACAGAGGGCCGCGTCGAGTATGGCAACGGCGTCCTGCGCATCGTCCTGCGCCTGCCGGACCGATACCTCTGGACGTGGCAGTCCCTGCCGGAGGCCGTGCCGGTCCTGCGCGCTGAGGGCACCCTGCGACCCGGCAAGCGGGCCGGTGAGGCGGGCTTCCTGTGCGGTCTCTCCGGCCCCGTGGAAGCCTTCTACTACGCCGGGATCGACACCAGTGGCGAGACCGTCGTGGGCATCTCCGTCGACGGCGTCATCACCGAACTCGCCCGCGCCGCCCTGCCGGCCGAGGTCGCGTCGGCGGCGCGCCACCGAGTGGCCGTCGAGTGCGCCGTGACCGGCCCCGATGCCGACCGCGTGGTGGTCTGGGTGGACGGCGTCCCCGTCCTCGATCACTTCACGAGCGGATCGCTGTTCGGATTCGACCGTGCAGCGGTCTACGCGGCTGGCACGGGCAAGCGCTTCGACGTCGCCTTCGACGATGTCGTCCTCTCGGGCGGGTTGGCCTATCAACCCAGCAGCGCACCGCCCACCACGGAGTAGGGGAGGCCCGCACGCGTCAGCGGACGGGCATGGCCAGGATGGCCTCCAGGGCGGGCACGGCGTTGTCGAAGGTGATGGCGGCCGCGTTCACGGGTGAGCCCAGCGACTCGTCCTGGAGCCAGGCCGCGAAGGCGGCGCGCATGATGGCGACCGTGGTGTGGGCCACGATGCGCGGCCGCGGGTCGCGCGACACGTCCACGCCCAGGTCGGCAGCGACCTCCCGGGCAAGCTCATCCTCCCAGTGGACCTGGTACGCCATGGCGGTCGCGGCCAGGGACGGCTCCGCCAGCCCGATCCGCGCCACGCTGCGGATGATGTCCGGCTCGAAGTAGGCCTCCGTGAGGGCCAGGATCCCTCGCCGCAGCGCCGCGATGGTGGGCTCATCCGGTGGACCCTCCGCGAGCGCCACGTGCAGGGCCTGCATCTTGCCCTCCGGGTCCACGATGACGACCTCATCCTTGCTGCCGAAGTAGCGGAAGAAGGTCCGGCGCGACACGTTGGCCGCGGCCGCGATGTCATCCACGGACGTCTCCGCATAGCCGCGCTCCTCGAACAGCCGCAGCGCCGAGCGGGCGAGCGCCAGCCGGGTCTCCAGCTTCTTGCGTGCGCGGAGGCCGGCCGGGGCGGGGGTCACGCCGGGAGGGTAGGACGTATGGCCCTGAGTGTCAACCGGCATCATGGGACAAATGGCACTATCACGCGAATGACACAGAGTGTCACTATCCCGCATGTCGTGCGGCGGCTGGGCCGGACAGGCCGTCGCACGAGTCATCGCGACAGGTCCGACATCCCGGAGGGAGCCGAGGATGACACTCCAGTCCCAGGTGCGTGGCCCAGCGCCGCGCCCGATCAGCGACCGGTACGCGACCCTGGAGCCCAGGGCCATGAAGGGGGTGCTGGCCAGCCTGGCGCTGATCATGCTGACCGCCTCGCTCGACTCGACCGCGGTGGGCACCGCCCTGCCGCGCGTCGTCAGCGATCTGCACGGCAACGACCTCTACGCGTGGGTCTTCACCGCCTACCTGCTGGCCATGACGGCCACGATGCCCCTCTGGGGCTCGCTCTCCGACCGCTTCGGTCGCCGACCCGTGCTCTTCAGCGGACTCGCCATCTTCCTGGTGGGGTCAGCGCTCTGCGGGGTCAGCCAGGAGATGTGGCAGCTCGTGGTCTTCCGTGGCATCCAGGGCCTGGGGGCGGGCGCCATCGTGCCCGTCTCGTTGGCCGTCATCGGCGACCTCTACCCGCCGGCCGACCGCGCGCGGCTGCAGGCTGCCTTCAGCTCGCTCTTCGTGCTGGCCTTCCTCATCGGGCCGACGCTGGGCGGGATCCTGGCAGACACCGTGGGCTGGCGCTGGGTGTTCTACATCAACCTGCCCGTCGGTCTCGTCGCCCTCCTGGTGATGTGGCGGTTCATGCCGCTGCTGCGGCCGGATGTGGAGCCGGACGCATTCGACGTGGCCGGCATGATCCTCTTCGTGCTGGCCGTGGTGCCCTTCCTTCTCGGCATCCGCAACCTGCCCACAGGGGAGCTGGCCGATCCCGACGTCGGTGGGCTCATGCTGCTGGGCCTCCTGGTCGGCGCGGCCTTCATCTGGGTGGAGACGCGTGCCGCCATGCCGATCATCCCGGTCCGGCTCTTCCGCGACGCCACCTTCGCCGTGGCCTGCGGCGTGGTGTTCCTCACCGTGGCCGGGCTGTTCGTGGCCATCGTCTTCCTGCCGCGCTACTTCCAGCTCGTGCACGGTGCCAGCGCCACGGAATCAGGCTGGCAGATCATGACCCTGCTGCTGGGTCTCATCGTGGGCGCCGTCGGCGCCGGGCAGGTGGTGGCCCGGACGGGTCGCTGGAAGGTGCCTCTGCTCATCGCCATGGCCATCGGCGTGGCGGGCATGGCGCTCCTCTCGCAGCTCACCGCAGACGCGCCCATGTCGCTCGTGTGGGGGGCCATGTTCCTCACTGGCCTGGGGCTGGGCCCGATCTCGTCGGTGTTGACCGCGGTCATCCAGACGACGGTGCCGGCGGCGGTCATGGGCACGGCGACGAGCACGTTGACCTTCTTCCGCCAGCTCGGCGCCTCGATCTGGCTGGCCGTCGGAGGATCGCTGTTCTCAGCCTCATTCCGCTCCGAGCTGCCGGCGCGAATGCGGGCCGGTGGGGTGCCGGCCGACCTGGTCGCCGGCCTGACGGGTGGCCCAGGCGCCGTCGCCAGCGAGGAGAGCACCAGCGTCGGCGACCTCGGCACAAGCATCCTGGCGGCCGTTCCGCCGGAGGCCCGCGCCGTGGTGGAGCCATTCATCGACGCCATCGTGGCGGGCATGCACGAGGCCTTCAGCCTGGCCACCGGCGATGCCTTCCTGCTGGGCATCAGCGCCGTGGTGGTCGCCTTCCTCGTGCTGCTTCCGCTGCGCGAGCAGCGCCTGCCGCTGGAGCGGCTGGCCGAGGTCCGCGGCCGCACGGCGGAGGCAGGGGCCTCGTCTACGGAACCGGTCGGCGGCTCGGTCGCCTGAACCTCGCCCGGCGTCGAGGCTGGTGCCCCGGCGCCGGGCGCCGCGTCTGACCGGGGGGTCGCGCCCGGCGTCGAGGTGGGGACGTCAGCGCAGGGCGCCGATCCCTACTGGGCGACCTCCGTGCAGACGTCGCCGCTGAGGCGCTCCGATTCCCGGAAGGCGCCGACGGCCAGCACCGGGTCGCCGGTCAGGTGTGCCACGACGACGGCCACCGCGGCGCCGACGCTGAGGCTGCCGCCCGAGCAGAGGGTGTCCGAGTTCTCCTGTGCCCAGGCCTGTGCCTCTGCGACGGCCCTGCGGGCCGTCAACACCCCGGCCGCAAGGAGCACCTCCACGTCGACCGGGCCGAGCTCCGGGACGGCATCCCGGAGGGGTGCGAGCGCGTCGTCCAGCGCCGCCTGCAGGTCGACGCTGTCGACCGCGGCCATGGCATCGCGGAGGGCAGCCTCGACGTCCACCTCGGTGGCAGCGGTCAGCGCCTCGTCGATGCTGGCCCGGAGGTCGGTCGCTCCGACGGCGGCCACGGCGTCATCCAGCGCGCCCCGCAGGTCCACGTCCCGGGCGGAGGCGACGGCGTCGTCCACGGCCGCCTGGAGGTCGATGTCCTCGACCGTCTGGCGCGCTGTCGAAAGCGCCTCATGGACCGCTTGGCGGGCCTGCTCGAGGCGTCCCTGCGCCGCCGCGGAAGGGGCTGCGGCCGGGGAGGCGGCTGCGCCGCCCAGGATGGCGCCGCCGCTCAGGGCGTCCGCGGCCGTGAGCAGGCAGGTGGCCAGGTCGGCATCCTCGGTCGTGTCGACCGCGCAGAGCCGCTCCAGCAGGGCGCCCTCCAGGGTCGCCGCGGTGCCGGGGGTGGGTGGATCCTGGGCAAGGACGGTGAAGGGGGTCATGGTGACGGCAAGGAGGACGACGGTGGTGATGACGCGGTGTCTCATGAGGCGTCAGCCTACGGCATCTCACGCTTGGGTCGCTCGCCGGCACGATGCGCGGACGCTCCCGGTATCCGCGACACGGGTGGTGCACACGGTCAACGCTCATGACATGTGGCCCCCTTGGTGAGGGCCATCCCGCCCATACGCATTCGATTGCGCGCTGCTCTGATTCTCGGATGCCCGCGCCTGTCGCGGGCGCGCCGGTCGCCGTGCCCGGACCGGAACGAACGTGACGCCTGTCAGGAGGGGAAGGGACCTTGGCCGTCGCCGTCTGGTTCAGCCGTCAGCGCGTACCCATGCTTGACGCATCAACGCTGGAGGACCGCACACGGCCGGTCGTCGAGCCGGCATCCTGGATGTCCCGGCGACTCCGGATCCTGCACTGGTCGGGCTGGTCCCAGCGCGTCGAGTCGTCCCCGGCTCCCCGGGACCCTCGGGCGCAGCTGTACCCCGGCGACCGCAGGTTCCGCGGCTACCAGTAGCCGCATCAGGGAGTGCCGGCCGGCCGCTGCCGAGGCAACCGATCCTTGCCGCCATGCCTCGCGCGCTCGGACGTTCAGCTCTCCCGGAGTCGTGCCAGCTCGCGGCGCAGGTAGACCTCCAGATCCGCGTAGCGGCGCTCACCGGCGCGGTTCTCGAGCATGCACGGGTCGCCCTTCAGGCGTCGCTTCCAGGCGTGGCAGGGGCCGTTGCTGAGGTCGTACAGCTCCACCTCACCGGTCTCGTACTCCGTGTACATCCAGCGGCAGCCGCCGCTGCGACGCTGCGCGCAGACCTCCCTCGCCAGTGGTGAGGCTGCCGTCGAGGTCACGCTCCAGTAGCTCGGCATCTGGCGCTCGCTGTCCTGGTAGCTCGTCAGCACGGCCTCCCGCTCGAGGGTCGTGCGCTCACCCGTGAGCAGGCGCAGGAAGGAGCGCCCGTCGGGCTTCGCCTGCCCGGTCGGGTAGGGGCCCAGCCGGCAGCCGGCGATGTCGCAGAGGGTCGGCGCCAGGTCGATGTTCTGGATGCGCTCGTCCACATCGGTCGGGTCGCGGCCCAGGACCCGCGGCCAGCGCACGTGGAAGGGGACCTGGCTGGCGTAGGGCGACTTCTTGTCGTGCAGGATGCGCTGCGAGCCGAAGGTCATGCCGTTGTCCGAGGTCAGGACGAGCAGCGTGTTGTCCAGCCGGTCGAGGTCCTTGAGCTTGCGCACGACGCGGCCCACGAGCTGGTCGACCGACCGCAGGCCCCGGCAGATCCGCTTCAGCTCGTAGCCGCCGGGCTCCTTGAGCTTGCGGGTCTGGACGAAGGCCGGCTTGTCCCGGACGTCCTTCTCCATGTAGCTGGCCGGCTTCCAGCGCGGCAGCGTGCAGCCTTTGGCCTGCTGGTGGCGCTGCGCCACGTTCCACGGCTTGTGCATGGCGTAGGGCGTGATCCAGGCGAAGAGCGGCTGGTCCTTCGGCGCGCGACGCAAGGCCCCCACGGCCAGGTCGGCGATGACGTCGGTGGAGTAGTCGGAAGGCCGGTGTCCGTAGCGACGGGGCAGGCCGTTGTTCCAAAGCGTGTAGTCGTAGTAGTCGCCCCCGTAGCCGTGGAACTCGTCCCAGCCGGGCGGCCACTTGGGATCGATGCGTTCGAAGAGGTTGAGGTACTTGCCCACCTCGATGGTGTGGTAGCCGACGCCCTGGAGCTCGGTGGCGATGGTCTCGTCGGGCTGGAAGAGCGTGCCGTCGTCGGTCTGGTACACCCCGTGGTTGTGGGTGTGCAGGCCGGTCAGCAGACCGGCGCGACCCGGCGCGCAGGTGGGCGTCTCGCCGTGGGTGTCCGTGAACGCCATGCCCTCGTCGACGAGGTAGCGCTGCACGTTGGGCATCCGGGTCCAGAGCCGGCCGTCGAGCTCGGGGATGTCGTCGAGGACGAGGACCACGATGTCCGGGCGCGGCGAGCGGGGGTCGAGGCCGGGCGGTGCGGGCGGGTCGCCGGGCAGCGGCGGGAACGTCGTCGCGGCGGTGGTCGGTGCGGCCGCGGCGCCCAGGAGCATGGCCGCGCCGATCAACGACACGGCCACGTGCCGGCTGGATCGTGCGCACCGTCCCGATCTCACGCAGCGCAATCTAGCGGAGCCAGCGGTCACCGGGTGGCGCCGATGGCTTGGTCCAACCGCCAGCGGCGACCCCGCGGGCCTAGAATCCCCAACCATGAACGATGCCCACGACCTGCTCCTCGCGCCCGACCTCCCGCCCGGACAGCCCGACGCGGCCCGCACCGACGGCCTGGGTGCGGCAGTCTCCATGCTCCTGCCGGCGCTCGACGCCTTCAACCGCTTCGAAGGGCCTGATCTGGCCGTGCCCCGCTCGGCCTGGCTGCCACTCATCGACGAGCCGCTGCCCGAGCAGGGCGTGGGCGCCGAGGCGGTCCTCGAGACCCTCCGCGACGTGGTCATCCCGCGCGGACTGCGCGTCGGCCACCCGGGCTTCACGGGCTGGGTGACCACGGCGCCCACGACGATGGCCACGGCGGCGCACCTGGCGCAGGCGGTGGCCAGCCCGCAGCGTTGGTGGCTGCAGCCCGGCAACCACATCGACTCGATGGCCGTGCGCTGGCTCATCGAGCTGCTGGGCTTCCCGTCCTCGTTCGTGGGCAACTTCACCTCCGGCGGCTCCACGGCCAACCTGGTGGGCATGGGTGCGGCGCGCCAGCACGCCGGTGAGCGCATCGGCCTGGACCCGGCCGCGGATGGCATCGAGGCCCTGCCATCACCGCGTGTCTACGCCAGCCCGGAGACGCACCACGTGGTGACGCGGGCGATGGGCGTGCTCGGCATCGGCCGCACCGCCATCCGGGTGCTGGACCTGGACGACGAGCGGCGGGCGAACCTGCGCCAGCTGCGCGCCTTCATCGCCGAGGACCTCGCGGCGGGGCGCACGCCGGTGGCCGTGGTGGGCAACGCCGGTGACGTCAACACCGGCATCATCGACCCGCTGCCGCAGATGGCCGAGATCGCTCACGAGCACGGCATCTGGTTCCACGTGGACGGCGCCTATGGTGGCTGGGGCATGCTCGACGAGCGTGTCGAGGCTGCGTACGGCGACCCCGGCACGTACGACTCGTTCGCGGTGGATCCGCACAAGTGGCTGGCCGCCCCCGTGGGCACGGGTTTCGCCGTCTGCCGCGACGGGGAGCTCCTGAGCCGTGCCTTCACCATCGAGCCAGGCCACTACGACCGTGAGCGTCGCGGCACGGTCGACGACGGCAGCGATGCACCCTCACCCTGGGAGTCGACGGGCAGCGGCACGGCCGACTGGGGCGTCGACTTCTCGACGCCCGCGCGGGGCATGGCCGTGTGGGCCGTGCTCAAGGAGATGGGAGCGCAGGGCATGCGTGAGCGTGTCCGCCGCCACAACGACTTCGCCCGGATGGTGGCCGCCCAGGTGCGCGGCTCGGACGAGCTGGAGCTCATGTCGGAGCCGCAGCTGTCGATCTGCTGCTTCCGCTATCGGCCGTCCGGCTGGGCGGATGATGAGCGTCTTGATGCGCTGAACGCGGCCATCCTGGCGGAGCTGCGGCGCGAGGGTCGCTCCCTGCCCTCGAGCACCCGCGTCCGGGACCGCTACGCCATCCGCGCCTGCTTCATCAACCCGCGCAACGATCGCGAGCACGTCGACGCGCTCGTGGCCGACACCCTGGCCATCGGGCGCAGGCTCGCCGTCGAGACTGAGGCCTGACCGGCCGACCGACTGACCACCAGCCCGACCGGGCTGGTTTACCCCGCGCCCTGCGGGCCGGCGCCCAGGCTCGCGAGCAGCTGCAGCACCGGTCGCGCCGCGTCCAGGTCGTCGGCGATGCGCTCTGGCAGCTCCGGGCTGGCCACGTCGGCGTCGGAGAGGCGGCGGCTGAAGACGACGTCCTTGAGCCGCAGCAGGTCGCCGTGGGGATGGTCGGCCGGGTAGCCCCTGGGGTTGCGCGTCAGCGTGTCGCCGCCGACCGATCCGAAGACCGCGTGGAAGCGCTCGTCCTCGAGGGCGGCGAGCACCGTCACCGGGTCCCGGTCCACCCGATCGCGGAACGCGGCCAGGACGGCCGGATCAGGGTGCCACATGCCACCGCCGACGAAGATGCTGCCTGGCTCGAGGTGGAAGTAGCCGCCCACGCCCACGCCGGTGCGGCCGGTCTGCGCGGCGCCCTGCCAGGGGAACTGCGCGCCCTGGGCCGTCTTGTAGGGCGACTTGTCCTTCGAGAAGCGCACGTCCCGATAGATGCGGAAGGGCGAGCGACGAGGGTCTGCGACAAGCGGCAGCCGGCGCTCCGCGAAGCGACCCGCGAGGGCCACGCAGAGGGCCTCGAAGGGTTCCTTGATGAGACGTTCGTAGTCGGACTTGCGAGGCTGGAACCAGGCCCGCTCGTTGTTCTCTGCGAGGTCGGCGAGGAACTGCAGGGCATCCGGCTGGAAGCCCGCGAACGCGCCGGGGATCGTGCTCGACTCGGCCATCGTCGCCTCCGTGGTAGTGCATCCGCGCTATTCGACGCTCCGCGCACGGCACCTATGATGGCGCTGGATGGCAACGCCTGCGCTTCGCCCGACCATCTTCCCCCACGACCGCCCGGGGGTCTGCCACGCCGCTGACCCGGTCCCTGTGCGGCGGCCGGTGTCTCCGCTCGCATGACGGACGACTGGGCCAAGCCGCCCCGAGAGCCGCGGCCTGAACTCGAGTGGCCAGCCGAGGACCTGCGCCAGGTCCGGCACGCTCCCATGTCGGACGAGACGGCCGACTGGCCGGCCGAGCCGCCGCTCGAGTCCGAGCCTGCGGTCCCTCCGGCCGCGCCGTCGATGCCCTCGCCAGCGGTGGATCCTCCGCCCGCCCTGCCCGCGCCGCCGGCCCCTCCGCCGGCCCACCAGCCGCCGGCCCCGCTGCGCCGTGTGTACCCGCGCCGCCGGCCTCTGCGCCTGCCGCCGTACCGGTGTACCCGCCACCGCCGGCCGCTTCGGCGGTCTCGCCACCGCCACCGGCCGTGCCGGCGCCCCATCCGCCCCCACCACCACCAGCCGCTCCGGCCGCCTATCCGCCCCCATCGCCCCAGGCGCCTGGACCGTTCGCAGCTTCCGGCCCTCCGGTCGGGGGCCGACCCCCCATCCCGGCGCCGAGCGGACCCGGTCCCTACGCGGTCGCACGGCCCCCCGAGGCTGCCAGCCTTCCGTCAGCCGCCACTGACCGCAAGGAGCACTTTCGGCCGGACATCGAAGGCCTGCGCGCGGTCGCCGTCATCGCCGTCCTGCTCTTCCACGTCGGTCTCCCGGGCGCCGCGGGAGGCTTTGTCGGGGTCGACGTCTTCTACGTCATCTCCGGCTTCCTCATCACGGGTCTCCTGCTGCGCGAGGGCCAGGCCACCGGCAAGGTGGACCTGCTGGCCTTCTACGCGCGGCGCATGCGCCGGCTGCTGCCCGCGGCGCTGGTGGTCATCGTCGTGACGCTGGCCGCCTCCGCGCTGGTCCTGTCACCGCTGCGCCTGCCGGAGGTCGCCGGCGACGCGGCTGCCTCCGCCCTGTACGTGGCCAACTTCCGCTTCGCCATCGAGGCCACCGACTACCTCTCCCTCGTCGGCGCCGTCGCCCCTGCTTCACTACTGGTCACTGGGCGTGGAGGAGCAGTTCTACCTCGCCTGGCCGCTCATCCTGCTCGTCACGGCGCGACTGGTCTCGCCACGCCTCCTGGGCCCGGCGCTGCTGCTCCTGGCCATCGGCTCCTTCGGCCTGTCGCTCTACTGGACGGAGGCCTCACCCGCCTGGGCGTTCTTCTCGCCGGTCACGCGGGCATGGCAGCTGGCGGCTGGTGCGCTCCTGGCCGTGGGCTTCCTGCGCCTGCCGCGCCGTCTGCCGCGGGGCTCGGCATCGCTGGCTGTGGCCATCGGCCTCGTCCTGATCGTTGCCGGAGTGCTGACCGTCAGCGACGTCACGGCCTACCCCGGAGCGTGGGCCCTGCTCCCGGTGGTCGGAGCCGTGCTCGTCATCCTGGGTGGCTCGGCCGGCCGGACGCTACCGGGTCGACTGCTGGACAACCCGCCGGCGCGCTACCTCGGCCGGATCTCGTACTCGCTGTACCTCTGGCACTGGCCCATCCTCATCCTGGTGCCCATCGCGGTGGGCAACGACGACGTGGCCTTCCGACTGGCCCTGGCAGGCGTGGCCATCCTGGTCGCGGCCCTCAGCACCGAGCTCATCGAGCGGCCCTTCCGGCGCGGCGCGTTCCTGGCCGCACGGTCGCGCGGGACGGTCCAGCTGGGCCTGGCGGCATCCTTCGCCGTCGGCATCGGGGCGCTCTTCGTGGGGGGTGCCATCAGCATCCCGACACCCTGGACGCAACGAGACCCCCAGGTCGTCGAGCTGGCCGGCGTGCGCGATGACCTGCCCGTCAGCTACTCGGATGGGTGCCACATCAACGACTACCAGACACGCAAGCCCGTCGACTGCGCCTACGGCGACCCGCTGGGCACGCGCACGGCCGTCCTGTACGGCGATTCCCACGCGGCCCAGTGGCTGCCGGCCCTGGACCGCTACGCGCGCGACCGGGGCTGGCGCCTTGAGTACCACACCAAGGCGGCCTGCAGCCCGGTGCTCCTGCCGTTCTGGGAGCGCACGCTGAAGCGCGCCTACGACGAGTGCTTCGAGTGGCGCGACGCGGTCATGCGACGCATCGCCAAGGGCGACCCGGACATCATCTTCGTGGGCAGCTCCCGGGACTACGAGATCGAGGATGGGGGAGCGGTCGTCCAGACACGGGAGATCCTGCCAGCCTGGCAGCAGGGCCTGACCGACGCCCTGGTGGCGCTGCGCGCGGAGGCCCCCCGGGTCGTCCTCCTGGCCGAAACGCCGTTCCTCACCTACGATCCACTGGACTGCCTGGCCGACCCCACGGTGAGCGGCTGCGACCCGCCACGGTCCAGGGTCGTCGACGATGCCTACGCCGCGGTCGAGGCCGCAGCGGCGCTCGCCGCCGGGGCGACCGTCATCAGCGCCAACGACCTGCTCTGCCCGGGAGCCACCTGCCCCGTCGTGGTGGACGGGACCGTCGTCTTTCGCGACCAGCATCACGTGACGGCGACCTACATGGCCAGGCTGGCGGAGCCCATCGCCAACCTGCTGGAGGGGCGGGCGCCCTACCCGAGCCCGAGCCCGTCGGCCGCCCTGGCCGACGCGAGTGCCCGGACGGCTGCGCCGTCAGGCATGCTGACGGCCGATCGATCCGCGGAGCCAGCGACCGAGCCGGCGACCGAACTGGCGACCGCGCCAGCTGCGATGCCCGGCGCCGAGGCCTCGGCCGAACCTTCGACCCGCCCGACCGGCGACTGAATCCGCGATCCGGCTCCCGCCGCTGGTGCGGTCTGGTGTGGCAGTGGACGGGCAACAGTCCCTCGGTAGTATCCCCGGTGGTACCCGCGTGGGGATGCCCTCGGTGCGTCCCGCCAACACAGTGCGGCCATGTCCTCCATCCGCACCATCCCCACCCGTCGAGCGGTCCCGGCAGCGCTGGTGGTCGGGATGCTCCTGACCCTCCTGCCTGCCGTCACGTGGGCGGCTGAGCCGCCCGACCCGGTCCTGTCGGCCGAGTGGGCCGTGCTGTCGGAGGTCAACCGCGTGCGCGAGAACCAGGGGCTGGGCCCACTGCGCATGGTGGAGGACGTCCGCGAGGTGTCCCGCGAGCGCTCGCGCTCCATGAAGCGCCTCGACTACTTCGGCCACGTCTCACCATCCGGGGCCGACGCCTCCGACGTGCTGCGTGCTCACGGGGTCAGCTACCGCGCCTGGGGCGAGGTCATCGGCTGGACCGTGAACATGGAGCTCGATGAGGGCAGCCGCTGGATGGTCGACTGGTGGAAGAACTCGCCGGTGCACCGCGAGCTGATGCTGAGCCGCTCCTTCAACTACGCCGGCGTGGGCATCGCGCAAGAGGGCTCACGGGTCCTGTGGACGATCGTCTTCGTCAACCAGGCGGACCGCACGGCACCCATCGCCCGCATCGGCCGGCCGAACCGGACGTCCAGCATGCAGGTTGCGGCCACCTCCCGGACCGTCCTGCACTGGTGGGGCCATGACCGGCCGCTCGCCACGCGCACCGCGGGTCTCGACAGCTTCAGCATCCAGCACAAGGTGCAGGGTGGGCGGTGGCAGACCGTCATCGGACGCACCACGGCTCGCGAGGCCTCGTGGAACCTGCGGCCCGGCACGCACCTCTTCCGGGTCCGGGCCCGCGACAACCGCGGCAACCTCAGCAACTGGCAGGACGCCACCCGCATCGAGGTCCCAGGCTTCCGGGCCTCGTAGCCGCTCCACCCGCGACCGCAGCACCGGGCCGGGCTCCCCACGGAGCCCGGCTTCGCGCATCCATGGATAGGCCCATCGCCGCCGCCGGATGCCGCCACGGCACTATTGGCGGTGTCTTCGCGCAACGGCACACTAGGCGTCTCATGCTGCCTGATGCGCGTCGATGGGCTCCGCTCGGCCTCCTGGCCAGGGTGGGGTCCTTCCTGCTCCTGGCGTACGCGGTCTTCATCGGTGGCGGATACGTCGGCACGCAGGCGACGGTGCTGAGGACTCTGAGCCTTGGCCTCATCGCTCTCGCGCTCACCGCCTGGGTGATCGTGTCCCTGCGAGACCCGAGGTGGCGACCGCGGTCGTCGATCTGGCCTGCCATCGTCGTCTCGCTCGGGACCCTGGCAGTCAGCACGACCCTGTCGCGCTACCCGCGCCTCGGACTGGAGTACGTCGCCTGGGCGGTGCTGCTGGGGCCCTCTACCTCCTGTTCGTCCGCACCCTTGCCCTGACGTCCATCCGTGCCCGTATTGGCGCATGGGCGGCGCTGTTGGCCTCCATGGTTGGGGTCGCCTACGTCGCGACCGTGGTGAGCGCCTGGGTGGATTGGTGGAGCTCTGGTCGGCCAGGTCGAGGCGCCGATGCTCAGGCCGGCATATGCGAGCCTCATCCTCGGGGGGCCCAACGTCGTGGCGCCGGTCATGGTGCTGCTGACGGCGGCGGCTTGGGGTGGCCTGGGAGCCAGCGGGCGACCAGAAAGACGTCACCCGGATCGTGCTGGCCGGGCTGGCCTTCGTCGTGGTGCTCCTGACCGGCAGCCGTGGCGCCTGGCTGGCGCTGATGGCGGCCGTGATCCTGGTGGGGCTGTGCTACGCCGTGGTCGAGCGCTCGCGTATCCGCGGGGTCGTTCGCGATGAGCGGGCGCGTCGCGTCGTCATCGCCGCAGCGTTCGCGGCTGTCGCGGCCGCGGCCCTCATCGGGCCGGTCGTCGTCTCACGCCTGGGTGTCGGGGGTGACGGAGGCCGGGGCAGCTACGTGGCCGCCGGCATCCGCATGTTCCAGGAGGCGCCCCTGCTGGGGAGCGGGACGGGCACGTGGGCCGCGCAGCGAGCCGCGCACACCCTACCGGGCGAGACCGACTGGTATGTCAACCACGCTCACAACATCTACATCCAGACCATCGCGGAGACCGGCATCGTGGGCGCTCTCGCGGGTCTGTCTGATCGCCTCCATCGGCCTGCTGGTCTTCCGATGGCCTCAAGGACCACGACCCGTCGCGGCGTCGCTGGGCCTTCGCCGCCATCTTCGGCCTTGCCTATCTGGCCTGTCACAGCCTCCTGGACTTCTATGCCAACATGCCGGTCGTCATGCTGGCTGCGGCCATCCCGGTGGCGGCACTCGACGCGTCCGCCTCTCCGCCGATGATCCCGGCCTGGCTGCCGGCCCGCGCCAGTCATGTCGCGGGCCGCATCGGCCGCGGCGTCTTCTGGGTCGCTTGTGCGGTCTCCATCGTGGTCCTCTGGCGGATCGAGTCGATCGCATCGACCCATGATCAGGCCATCGACGCGGCACAGGCCGGAGACTGGAAGACGTCAGCGGCGATCGCCAACGCTGTCGTCCGAGACGATCCCGACATGACCCCGTACCTCGTGACGCAGTCGGCTGCGGCGTCCGCACGCGGCGATTGGCGAATTGCGCTTGAGTCGTACCGCCAGGCTGCGACTGCACTGCGCACGGCGACGACTTGCCCACCAGTTGGCTGGGCCTGGCCCAGGCCCAGGTCGAGATGGGGCTACCTGCCGCGGATGTCAGCGCGTCGATCGAGCGCGCGCTGCGGCTCGGCGGTAGCCAGCCGACCATCGCATACGTGGCCGGGTACCTGTATGACCGAGTGGCTTTGACCGAGGAGGCAGACGACGCCTTCGTGAGTGCCCTGGTCGCTGCGCCGAGCCTTGCTGCCGACGTGAGTTGGCTGGCCGACCCGGCAATGGCGGCTCGCTTCCCGAGCCTTGTGGACGAGGCCTGCGAGCGAGCGGGCGTCGGGGGCTGGCAGATCGCATTGATGGCTGGCGACAGTGGACGGGCGCGCGTTCTGAGCCAGACCGGTTCCGATCTCAGGGTTGCCGATCGCCGTGATCATCGACGCATGGGATGGTGACGAAGAGGCCATGGCTCGGGTGCAGTCGACAGCCGACGCACGACCCGACGACCTGGCGATCCTCGGATGGGCCGCCCGGCTCAGCGATCGAGCCGGCGACCGGGACGCGGCCGACCGCTATCGGCGCCTGGCCACGTTCGTTGACGAGGGCGGGCTTCGTGGGCGGGGACGTGCGCGTCGGCGGGCGGGAACCGCAGGCAGGCGTCGTGGTCGGTGCTCGGGCCGACTCTACGGCCAGATGCTCTACCGGCGACCGATGCCGGCGGACCTCATGGCACCCGGTCTGCCGCGGCTCATCGTCCTCGACGAGTGATCGGTCATGAGTACCATTGCGCGGACGCACCACTTCTTTCTAAGGTGACGCGGACATGATCCGGCGCTATGCGGCGACCCTGCGCCTGCTGCTCATGCTCACGGACGGCGTCCTGGCGGCGCTCGTCCTGGTGAGCCTCTCAGTCGTGCGCTTCGGCGAGAACTGGGCGGTCTGGTGGCGCGAGATCATCCCGGACCCCGTGGCCCTGCTCGTCGTCTACTCGGTGGGCTGGGTGGTCGCCCTCTCCCTCAACGGCCTCTACCGGCCGAGGGCTCGCTGGTCGATTCGGACGGAGGCCTGGGACCTGGTGCGCGCCACCGTGCTGATGGCCGTGGCCACCTTCGCCGTGCTCTTCTGGTTCAAGCTGCCGGAGGTCAGCCGCCTCTTCCTGGTCATCCTCTTCCCGACGCAGTTCGCCGTCGCCCTCGTCACCCGGGCCATCCTGCGCTTCGCCTTCCGCCATCTCCGCACGCGCGGCATGAACGGCCGCTTCGTGCTCGTGGCGGGCGCCGGGCCACGCGGCCAGGCCTTCGCCGCGACGATGGAATCGCACCGCGAGCTGGGCCTTCGGGTCATCGGCTTCCTGGACGACGAGCCCGAGTTCGCAGAGGGTGCGCGCTGGCCGTGGCTCGGCCCGTTGGCCGACCTCGAAACCGTGCTGAGGGAGCGGATCGTGGACGAGGTGGCCATCTGCCTGCCCTTCAGCCAGTGGCAGTACACCGACGGCATCGCCCACATCGCGGAGGAAGCCGGCAAGATCGTGCGGGTCCCGGTGGACGTGCTGGACCACTCCTTCGCCCAGGGCAAGGTGGAGGACCTCGACGGCACGCCCGTCTACTCGCTCGTGTCGGGGCCAGACCGGGCCCTGGCGCTGCTCCTGAAGCGGGCCGTGGACCTCGGGGTGGCCGCCGTCGCGCTGGTGCTGCTGGCCCCCCTCCTGCTGCTCATCGCATGGGCTGTTCGCCGTGCCGATGGTGGACCCGCGCTCTTCCGGCAGGCGCGCGTCGGCCTTCACGGCAGACCCTTCCAGATCCTCAAGTTCCGTTCCATGGCGGTCGGCGCAGAGGCGCGCGTGGCGGAGCTGGCAGGGTCCAACGAGATCGAGGGCCATGCCTTCAAGGTGACCGCCGACCCGCGCGTCACGCCCATCGGCCGGCGCCTGCGTCGCTGGAGCCTGGACGAGCTGCCGCAGCTGTGGAACGTGCTTGCGCGGGGACATGAGCCTCGTGGGTCCACGCCCGCCCCTGGTGAGCGAGGTCTCCAGCTACGACCTGTGGCATCGCCGACGGCTTTCCATGAAGCCGGGCATCACCGGTCTCTGGCAGGTGCGCTCCCGCCGCGAGCCGGAGTTCGACCGCTGGGTGGCGGACGACCTGGAGTACATCGACCGCTGGTCCCTCTGGCTGGACCTGCAGATCATGCTCCGCACCATCCCCGCGGCCCTGGAGGGACGATGACCGCGAAGAAGGCGCTCATCACCGGCATCACCGGCCAGGACGGCTCGTACCTCGCGGAGCTCCTCCTCGCCAAGGGCTACGAGGTCCACGGCCTGATGCGCCGCTCCAGTCCTCCTTCAACACCGGGCGCATCGAGCACCTCTACGCGGACCCGCACGCCACCGGCGCCCGGCTCCACCTCCACTACGGCGACCTGACCGATTCCTCGTCGCTCATGAGCCACCTCCACGCGGTGAAGCCCGACGAGGTCTACAACCTGGGCGCCCAGAGCCACGTCCAGGTCAGCTTCGAGATGCCCGAGTTCACGGCCGATGCGGTGGCCATGGGCACGCTGCGGCTGCTGGAGGCCATCCGCGACCGCGAGACTGGCCGATCCGCTTCTACCAGGCCGGCAGCAGCGAGATGTTCGGCGCGGTCTGCGAGACGCCCCAGAACGAGACCACGCCCTTCCACCCGCGCAGCCCCTACGCCGTCGCCAAGGTCTTCGCCCACCACATGACCGTGAACTACCGCGAGGCCTACGGCATGTTCGCCTGCAACGGCATCCTCTTCAACCACGAGTCACCGCGGCGCGGCGAGACCTTCGTGACGCGCAAGGTCACGCGCGGCGTGGCCGCCATCGTGGCCGGCTCCGCCCAGACGCTCTACCTGGGCAACCTCGACGCCCAGCCGCGACTGGGGCTACGCGCCGGAGTACGTCGAGGCCATGTGGCGGATGCTCCAGCAGGACGAGCCGGACGACTACGTCATCGCCACCGGGCGAGATGCACACGGTCCGCGAGTTCGTCGAGCGAGCCTTCGCGCTCGTCGGCCTGGACTGGCAGGCGCACGTCGAGATCGACCCGCGCTACTTCCGGCCGACCGAGGTGGACGAGCTGCGCGGCGACGCCAGCAAGGCGCGAGCGCGAGCTCGGCTGGCGGCCCACGACCACGTTCGAGGGACTGGTGCGCCTCATGCTCGAGGCGGACCTCTGGGAGGCCGGCCTGGACCCGGCCGAGCACCTCGTGGCGATGCCCGACGCTGTGGTGGCTGAGCGATGACGGGCGCCCTCGGCGGCCGCGCGCGTCATGGTCACCGGCGGGGCCGGGTTCCTCGGCCGGGCCGTGGTGGCGCGCCTGGGCGCGGAGGGCGTGGCCGACATCTTCGTGCCCCGCAGCGCCCAGTACGACCTGCGCACGGTCGAGGGGGTCCGGGAGGCCCTCGGCCGATGCGCGAGCCCGACGTCGTCATCCACCTGGCGGCGGTGGTCGGCGGCATCGGCGCCAACCGGGAGAACCCGGGCCGCTTCTTCCACGACAACGCGGTCATGGGCGTCCACCTGATCGAGGAGGCGCGCCTGGCGGGCGTGGAGAAGTTCGTCGCAGATCGGCACGGTCTGCGCCTATCCCAAGTTCGCACGCCGGTGCCGTTCCGCGAGGACGACCTCTGGAACGGCTACCCCGAGGAGACCAACGCGCCCTACGGCCTGGCCAAGAAGATGCTCCTCGTGCAGGGCCAGGCCTACCGGGAGCAGTACGGCTTCACGGCATCTACCTGCTGCCGGTCAACCTCTACGGTCCGGGCGACAACTTCGACCCGGCAGCCTCGCACGTCATCCCGGCGCTGATCAGCAAGTGCGTCGAGGCGCCGGGAGTCAGGCGCGCGACCACATCGAGGTCTGGGGCACGGGCGTCGGCCTCCCGCGAGTTCCTCTACGTCGACGACGCCGCCGAGGGCATCGTCCTGGCCGCCGACCGCTACGACGACCCCGAGCCGGTGAACCTGGGCACCGGGCAGCGAGATCACCATCCGCGACCTGGTGGCGCTCATCGTCGACGCTGACCGGGCTTCCACGGGCGAGGTTCGTCTGGGACACCACCAAGCCCGACGGCCAGCCGCGGCGCGGCCTCGACACCTCGCGGGCCCAGGAGCGGTTCGGTTTCGCGGCGAGACCGACTTGCCAGCAGGGTTGCCCCGGGCAATCGAGGACTACGTCCGATCGGAGGCTCGTGGCAATACCGTCACGCGTGGCGGGGCGTGAAATCGACTCGCTGGCGTCCGTCGGAAGCTCACCGGCAGGGTCGACTACGGACCGCACCTGGATCGAACCCGCTATTCCATCGGAGCGCTCCACGCGGTCGCCGCGCGGCAGGCTCCAACGATCCGAGAGGCCGAATTCCGCTGCTTCTCGCAGTTCGGGGAGGACGGCATCATCCAGTGGCTTCTGGCGCGAGTTCCGATCGATAACGAGACCTTCGTTGAGTTCGGCGTGGGCGACTACCGCGAGTCGAACACGCGGTTCCTGCTTGAGCACGACGACTGGAAGGGCTTCATCCTCGACGCTGGGGACAGCACCTGCAATTCCTCGACCAAGGTGACCTTCGGTGGCGGCATACGGTCGAGGCGCGGCGTGCCTTCATCACACGCGAGAACATCAACGACCTCCTTGCTCCGGCGGCGGGGGAGATCGGCTTGCTGTCGATCGATGTGGATGGCAACGACTACTGGATCCTGGGAGGCCCTCGATGTCGTGGACGCACGTATCGTGGTCATCGAGTTCAACTCCCTGTTCGGGTGCCGAAGGGCCGTGGCGATCCCCTACGACGCAGCGTTCGACCGCGCTCTGGCGCACCCGTCCTGCTTGTACTGGGGAGCGTCCCTGCCAGCGATGACCCGCCTGGGGAGCCTCAAGGGCTATCAGCTCGTCGGAACGAACCGGGCCGGACACAATGCGTTCTTCGTACGACGCGACGTGGCCGGCGGTCTCGCGGAAGTGACAGCTGAGCAGGCGTGGCGCGAGTCGCGCTATCGGGAATCGCGTGCCCCGGATGGAAGTCTGTCTTACGTGACAGGCCACGCCGACCGCCGCGCACTCATCTCCGAGATGCCTCTCGTGGACGTCGAGACCGGAGAAACGCTCCAAGTGAGCGGGCTCTGAAGGTGCTCGCCGAGGTGAGACCGCTGGCAGGAGCGGGACGATCATGACCGGCATCGAGGCCATCTGCGACGGCGGCGCGACTCTTGCGTTCATCATTTCGGCGCAAGCCACGAGCGAGACGACCGACTTCTTCTCTTCGGATGCGGATTCGTTCCAGGCTGGCTTCGTCGTCTACCCATCCGGTGGTCAGGTTGCGGCCCACCTGCACTTGCCGATCGTGCGTGAGGTGGTCGGCACGTCGGGCTGCTCGTCGTCCGCCGCGGTCGGTGCATCGTTGACATCTACTCGGATGACCGCCGACTCGTTTCATCGCACGAGTTGACGGCCGGCGATGCCGTCCTCTCGCTGGGTGGTGGCCACGGCTTTCGCATGATCGAAGACACCGTGCTCTTCGAGATCAAGCAGGGCCCGTATGGGGGCCCGGCAGAGAAGGCGCGCTTCGCTACTGCGCCGGACGGCCGGCCCCTGTGATCCCGGTCAGCGCCCCGGTCGTCGGTGAGCGCGAGGCGGCCTATGTCGCCGAGTGCCTGCAGACTGGTCGATCTCGGTCCAATGGGCGGTTCATCGACGCGTTCGAGAACACCTGGGCCGAGTACTGCGGACGCCGACACGGCGTCTCTGTGGCAAATGGGACCGTCGCCCTGCAGCTGGCGGTCGCGGCCCTGGGCATCGGGCCGGGAGACGAGGTCATCCTGCCGACCTTCACCATCGTCTCGTGCGCGCTGGCGGTCATCTACGCGGGGGCGACACCGGTCCTTGTCGACGCAGACCCGCAGACGTGGTGCATGGACCCGTCTCAGGTCGAGGCCAGGATCACCAGCCGGACACGAGCCATCATGCCCGTCCACATCTACGGGCTGCCGGTGGACATGGAGCCCGTCCTCCGCCTTGCCCGGAAGCACGGCCTGGCGGTCATCGAGGACGCCGCCGAGGCACATGGCGCCGAGTACCTGCTGCGTGGTGACGATGGTGAAGGCTGGCGACGATGCGGCAGCTTCGGAGATGCCAGCTGCTTCAGCTTCTACGCCAACAAGCTCGTGACGACGGGGGAGGGCGGTATGGTCCTCACCGACGACGAGCAGCTTGCGGAGCGCCTGCGCCGCCTGCGGAACCTGGCCTTCGAGCCAGGTCGCCGATTCCTGCACCACGAGGCCGGCTTCAACTTCCGGCTCACCAACGTCCAGTCTGCCATCGGCCTGGCGCAGGTCGAGCGGATTCTCCGAGACGGTGGAGCGAAAGCGTGCCATCGGGGCCGCGTATGCGGAGGGCCTCCGACGCATCCCTGGCCTCCGGATTCCAGGCAGAGCGGGAGTGGGCCAGGAACGTCTACTGGATGAACGGTCTGGTCCTTCAGCGCGAGACGGGCATGGACGCGACGGCACTGGCGCGACGACTCGCGGACGATGGCATCGAGACCCGCCCGTTCTTCCTGGGCATGCACCGGCAACCGTTCCTGCTCGAGCGCGGGCTGTTCGCCGGTGCGGTCTACCCCGTGGCCGACGAGCTCGCCGACCTGGGCCTGTACCTGCCCTCCGGCGTTGGCCTCAGTGACGATGAAGTACCTCCATGGTCCTCACGGTGATGGAGGCCGCGCTGGCATGACGGACGTCTTTGGTCACGAGTACGCGGAGGCCTACGACCTGCTCTAGCAGAGAAGGACTACGAGGCCGAGTGCGGCCTGCTGGCAGCCTGAATCTTCCGTGAGTCTGGCAGGCCGGTCCGGACGGTTCCGACCTGGGCTGCGGGACCGGTGCTCACGCGGTCGGCCTCGCCCAGCGTGGCTACTCCGTGGTCGGAGTGGACCTCTCTGCAGAGATGCTGCGGCTCGCCAGAGTGCGCGCCGAGGCGACAGCGACCGACGTCGAACTCGTGCAACGGCGACGTCCGTCCCGTTGACCTTGGCCGCACCTTCGATGCGGTCATCAGCATGTTCGCGGTGCTCGGCTACCAGACAACCGACGCGGACGTCGCGGACACGTTCCGTGCAGTGAGGAAGCACTTGGCTCCCGGTGGCCAATTCGTGTTCGACGTCTGGTACGGGCCGGCGGTGGAGGCCATCCAGCCCGAAGAGCGGGTGAAGGTCATCCCGACGCCTGAAGGCGAGATCGTGCGGCAGGCGTCGGCATCGCTGGAGACGGAGCGCCATCTCTGCACGGTCTCCTATCGCATCAGCTGGCGCCGGGAGGGTCTTGCAAATCGCGTCACTGAAGAGGTTCACCGCATGCGTTACTTCTTCGTGGACGAGCTGCAGACGTCCCTCAATCGATCAGGGCTGTCTTTGCTGACGTCAAGCCCTTCCCAGAAGGTACCGGCGAGCCGTCCATCGTCCTGGAACGTGCTCGCGACCGTCCGGGGCTAGGTCGCTCACGAACAGGATCGTCCGCCCTTCACCCGAGACATCGCCCATCTTGGCAGAGGCACTTCTTCTGGAACGCTGCATCGCCGACGGCGAGGACCTCGTCGACGATGAGGATCGTCCGGTTCCAGGTGGGCGGCCACCGCGAAGCCGAGTCGCACGGTCATGCCGCTCGAGTAGCGCTTCACGGGTGTGTCCAGGAACTGCCCCACCTCCGCGAAGGCAACGATCTCATCGAACCGACGGCCCATGTCCTGCTTCGACATCCCCAGGATCGACCCGGAGAGGTAGACGTTCTCGCGCCCGGTGAGCTCAGGGTGGAACCCGGTGCCTACCTCCAGCAGCGAGGCTACACGCCCGGTCAGCTCGGCCCGACCAGCCGACGGCTCGGTGATTCTGGAAAGGATCTTCAGCAGCGTGGACTTGCCCGCGCCATTGCGACCGATGATCCCCATGACCTCGCCCGCCCTGACCTCGAAGCTGACGTCCTGCAAGGCCCAGAACCACTCGGCATCTTCGTGCGGGTGTCCTCGGAGGCGGTCGAATGGCGTTCGGACTAGTCCGGCGACCGATTCCGTGAGTCGCCCGTAGCGCGCCTGCTGGTGCATGATCCGGTAGCGCTTACCCAGCCCCTGCACCGACACGGCCACGTCCGACATCAGATGACGTCCGCGAACGTTCGTTCTGCGCCGCGGAAGTAGAGCAGCCCGCTGGCGAGCACGACGGCCGTGACGACTCCCGACAGGACGATGGCACCGACCGGCGCCGTGGCCGAGGGGTCGAGAAGCGCCCATCGGAAGCCCTCGATGACGCCCGCCATGGGATTCAGCTGGTAGACCAGGCGTAGTTCCTCGGGCACGAGGGTGGCCGAGTAGGCGACGGGGGACGCGAAGAGCCAGACTTGGACGATGAACGGGACGGCGTAGCGGACATCGCGGTAGCGCACGTTGATCGCAGAGAGCCAGATGCCGAAGGCCAGCGAGGCCAGAACCGCGAGCAACGTCAGTGGCAGGACCCAGAGGGCCGTCAGCGTGGGCAGGATCGCCCATGATGACCATGAGCACGAGCGAGCATGACCATGCCGATGACGAAGTCGACGACGTAGGAGCCGACCGCGGCGACCGGCAGCATGACCCTCGGGAAGTACACCTTCTGGAGCACGTTGGCGGCCTGGACCAGGCTGTCCGACGAGCCGATGAGGCTCTGCGAGAACAGCGTCCAGGGCACCAGCGCCACGAGCGTGAAGAGCGAGTAGGGCACACCCGGGGGCGCGATACCTTCCACGTTGGCGAACACCAGCGTGAACACGAGCATCATGGCGAGCGGCTGGATGAGAGCCCAGAGCGCACCGAAGGCCGTCTGCTTGTAGCGGACCTTGAGGTCACGCCAGACGAAGAAGTAGAGCAGCTCGCGGCTGCGCCAGATCTCGCGCAGGTCGAAGGCCATCCAGCGAGACCCTGGCTGGATGACCGTTCGCACGAGGGCTCGGCTTCGGGCTTGTCTCGGACATGCCTGT
This sequence comes from uncultured Chloroflexia bacterium, assembly GCA_963707395.1. Classification (GTDB taxonomy): domain Bacteria; phylum Chloroflexota; class Limnocylindria; order Limnocylindrales; family CSP1-4; genus JAFMJV01. Next base: position 60,708 of record CAVPPQ010000027.1, on the reverse strand, counting down.
GCTCATGCCGGCCGATTGTGCCTCCATAGGTGCGTGCACGCACCACGACCATCGGCGACGGAGCATGGGTACTCCTGACGGACTCAGTTCACGCCGCGAGGCGGCGTTGCACCTCGTCGAGGACGCTCGCCAGCGCGTCCGCGAAGTCCTGGCTGGTCCACGATCGCATGCGCGCGGTGCCGGCGGTGATGAGGCGTGCGCGCTCATCCTCGTCCTGCCACAGGGTGGCCATGCCATCGGCGATCGATTCGACTGACCGGGGGTCCACCAGGATCGCCGCGTCCCCGGCTTGCTCGCGGATGCCGGGGATGTCCGATGTGAGCACCGGGATACCGAGCGACCACGCCTCGACGACAGGGATGTTCGTCGGTCCGAAGAAGGTCGGCAGGATGACGCCGGCGGAGCCGCAGTACAACGCCGACATGTCGTCATCCGGGCACATGCCCGAGGATCCGCGTCCGCTGCTCCAGCCCGAGTCGAGCGATCGTTTCGCGAACCTCGGCCAAGGTGCGGTCGCGGTGTTCGTCCCCGCCTCCTCCCGTCATGACGACGTGGAGGTCTTCGCACTCCTTCAGCGCCAGTGCCTCGATGACTCGTCGATGGTTCTTGTGCGGCCAGAACTGGGCCGGGAAGAGCAGGTAGCGCTTCGGAAGCGCGTACGTTCGGCGCACCGTCGCGATGGCCTCAGGGGTCGCCTGCTCCAGGTACGGTGCAGGGATGAACGGCAACACCGCGATCCGGTCCGCCCCGATGTGCTCACCGAAGTGCTCGAGGATGTCCGTCCGCCCGACCTCCGAGTCCACCAGGACCATGGATGCGGCGGCGAGAGCTCGCGTGAGGAACGCATCACGCGCCGCCCATTCGTCCGGCGACCCGACCTCGGGGAATTCCGGCTGCAGCCGGTGCTGGATGTCATGGACGGGCATCACGAAGGGAACGCCAGCGGCCAGTCCGTAGCCGGTATAGCCAAGCTCCACGATGAAGTCCAGCCTGAGTGCGGCGACGGAGCCTGGTGACGAACCGTCCGGGCTCGCCGATGCTGGCGGTGGCTGGCGTGCCCGTACCCGGGACGTCGTGTCCGACCGTAGGCGCGTGGCGCGCGCTCGCCAGCGTGTCCAGCGACCTGCGCACTGCCACCCGCCAGGGTGGTCGGCGCAGGACGTGCACTTGCGCTCCCCGCTCGATGAGCGGCCGCGCTCCCGCGACCTGCTCGTCCCAAGAAATGATGACGATCTCGTCGTCGCGCCGGAGTTGGCGAGCGCTTCCAGGAACGCGAGGCTGTACTGGTAGACACCGCCGCCCCCGCCCCCGTCGATCGGCACGACACCGAGCCTCATGCGTCGTTCCTGCTCACGTCGGTGGATATGTGGGGCTTGGATATGTGGTCCCGCCAACCACGACGTCCATAGGTCAACATTCGTCCAGGCGAAATCTTCCACGTCTGCAACCTTCCGCCCAAGGTACTCAGTGTGGCAGTAGATGCTGCGAACCCGCTGGTTCCGGAGGTAGTCGTCAGCGAGTGACGAGAAGCGCCCCATCAGGGGGTTTGAAACACCGGACTCGATACACTCGAACCCGAGCGCGGGCGAGAATAGGACGCGGAGCGCCATGTCGCTGAACTGGAAGAAGTGCCATGGGCGCTCGTGGGAAGAGTACGAGAAATGCGTCTCGACGAACACATGCCCGCCGACCTTGAGCAGGCGTGCGATTTGCTCCGCCACGACCCATGGCATCGCGAGGTGTTCGAGCACGGCTGCTGAGAAGATCAGGTCGAACGGTTCCTCCGGATCGAAATGCTCGAGGAGCCGGTGCGCGTCACCGACGATGTCGACGTTGCGACCGGGGTAGTAGTCGAAGCCGATGTACTCAGCCTGATGGAACGCATGGCGACGAGCCGGTCCGCCGGTCACCTCGCGACTCCCGACCTCCAGCACGCGGAACCCTGGCTTGTCAGCGATGGCAACGAGATGATCCATCCACCGCGAATGACTGATGAGCCGAGCACGGGGTACGTCGTTATCGATATACCTGGCGTCGAACCTAGACACGACTCCCATCGCCGCTCTAGAGCCGGCCTTCGCGATCCCGGCGGCCAACCTTCGCATGCTGTACCTCCTAGCGGACGCGAGACACCGTACTGCACCCAAGGCTCTGCGGCCGGGGCGAGCGCTGCGTTTCGGCCTACTGCTCGGCCGGTGTTAGGCGACGTCAGCCGCGACTCGATCAACAGAGTGGACCATGGCGCAAGTGGCTGAACCGACCGACGAACTCCCGGTGTTGTCGATCGTCATCGCGACGTACAACGCAGCGGACTCCCTCCAGCGGTGCTTGGACAGCATCTGGAGCCAGGACTACGAACGGATCCAGGTCCTGGTCATGGATGGCGACTCAAGCGACGGGACAGAGTCGATCATCGAGCGAAACCAGGATTGTATCGGCTACTGGTGCTCAGAGCCTGACAACGGGATCTACGACGCATGGAACAAGGCGCTCGACCACGTCACTGGAGACTGGGTCTTGTTCCTGGGTGCCGACGATCGACTGGCGGCGCCGGATGTGCTCGAACGCGCCGCCGCGGCGCTGGAGGCCATCGACGGGGACGTCCGCATCGCCTACGGCACGGTCAACGTGGTCGACTCCTTCGGGCGGCTGGTCCGTACGAGTCGGCGGCCCGTGGGCTGACCTCCGAGGGCTTGTCTCGGTGGGTATGCCTTTCGGGCACCAAGGCACCTTCCATCGGCGGGATCTCTTCGAAGACGTCGGTCGGTTCGACACGTCCTACCGCATCAGCGGTGACTTCGAGCTCCTGCTCAGGGAGTTGCATCTTCGTCCGCCGCAGTTCATGCCGGACTTGGTGGTCGTGGAGATGCGGTCCGGGGGGATCAGTGACGATCCCCGCCATGAGGCGCTCCTGCTCATCGAGAACCATCGTGCCCAGTTGAAGCACGGCATCACCGACAAGCGCTGGTGGCAGACGCCGCGACATCATCCGCTCACAAGTACGCTTGGCGATTCGGCGCTACCTGGGTTCCGATCGCGAAGTGTGGCTCGTTCGCGCCTATCGACGCCTGCGTGGCCGCGAGCAGGACCCACGCGCTGGATTAGCCCGTGCGGCGCAGCGAGTTCGAGATGACCCTGCGCAACTGCTCGGCGATGAGGTCGGGCGCGAAGTGCTGCGCGCACTCGCTCGCGAGCGGCGGCACCAAGACTGGCGCGTCGATCGGGTGCGTCGGCAAGGGATTCGATCGCATCAGCCATCGCGGTCGGGGAGAAGTCCTCCACGACGATGCCGGTATCGGCCACTTCCTCGGGCGGACCGCCCGAGCCCTTGAAGCAGACGACGGGTATGCCCAGGGCCATGGCCTCCAGGACCACGATCGATGCCGACTCCTCCCACGACGACATCAGGAAGATGTCCATGGCCTGGTACAGGGCCTTGGGGTCAGGCGTGTGAGGGACGAACTCGACGACATCCTCGAGATGGAGCTTGTGGATCATGCTCCTCATCTGCCGGCTGGCCTCATCGCCGCGATCGCCCACCCATCGGAACCGGTACCGCGCCCCCGAGGCATCTCGACGCCTGCAGCTCGGCGGCCGTCAGCAGCCACAGCTCGGTCCCCTTGAACCAGCTGGGGCCGCCAGCACCCCCGATCACCAAGGGACCTCCCTCCCCTCCACGACGGCTGGCGCCGGCTCCGACAGGAACTCGTCTCCGACCGGGGAACGCACGACACTGATCGCGTCGGCCGAGACACCGAACTCGCCTCGCAGGTACTCGCCGATCCACTCCGCGACGACGACGTACCCATCAGGCTCCTGAGCGATCAGGCCAGGATATGTCGACTCGACCTCGGCCATGTACGCGGGGCCCTCGTGCACATGCAGCAACACCGGCGCTTCTGTGGCGACGGACAGCCCACAGTCGGTTCCACGTGGGCAGCGCCGCGACCGTGTTGACGTAGACCACGTCGGGCCTCCAGGATCCCTCCAGTAGCCCGAATGTGACGGCGCGGAAGCGGCCTAACGCTCCGGCACCGGGGATATCAGGCCGCAGTACCGCAAGCGGAAAGGCGCGTCGGAACGACGCTTCCAGGGGACCACCACTGCGGGCCACCACCCGGATATCGAGTTCGTCGGCGAGCGCCTCGAACAGTCGCAGGGCGACCATGGGCGCCCCAGTGCGGGACAGCTCGTGCATGACCAGCAGAACGCGCGGCCGGGTCAAGTGCTCGCTCCCGTCTCGCTCTCGTAGCGGGGCGGCCTGCCCCGCAGTGATGCCAGCATCGCCGTCCCTGTAGCGCGCACGTGCCGTCGCCCCGCCGTGACGGACTGGAAGAGGCGGATCAGCCAGAAACCGAGTACCCAGATTTCGAGCCAGACCCGCCCGGGGAGACGGACACGCCGGAAGTAGCGACGCACACCCCAGACGAAGATCTTGGTGCAATCGTGAACGGGCCTCCGGTTCGTGTGTGATGAGCCCCGCGCCACCGCGGGCGTGGTAGCAGCGCACGTCCGGCTCGACACGGATCTGCCCCACCTCGCCCAACACTCGGCAGAGATCGACATCGCTGAAGAAGTTGAGGTAGCCATCATCGAGCAAGGGCCTTGGGCAGGACGATCGTCTGGCCAGCAGGAAGGCTCCGGCCGGCTGCTCCACCATCGTCCCGGTAGCGAACGTCTCGTCGGCCATACGGTAGCGGCGAGCCATCGGGGTCCAGTCCAGCAGGCGCGGGATGAGCACGACCGGCACGTCGCGCAGCCGGGGCAGCCGTCGGTAGTACGGGCGGAAGGCGCCGTGCACGTCTACGAACCAGGCGCCGAGAGCCACGAGCGCCGGGTCCGCGTCGAAATGGCGGACTGCCCGCTCGAGGGCCTCCGGATCCACGCGCGTGTCCGGGTTCAACATGAGGAGGAACCGGCCCCGAGCCTTGCCGGTGCCGATGTTGTTGCCACCGGTGAAGGTCGTGTTGCTTGCCTGCGGCAGGACCGTGAGGTCGAGATCATCGAGCTGGATGCTGTCCGGCTCGAAACCGGGAGTCGCGTTGTCCACGACGATGACCTGGAGGAGAGCCGCGATCGTGGACTCTGCCAGTGCGTCCAGGCAGTCTCGAAGGAGATCCGTCGAGCGATAGTTGACGATGACGACGGAGATTTCCGGGTCGTGCTGGGTCGAGTCAGTCATGCGCCCTCCCGTGGAGCAGCGTGTGCGCGGCTAGCCCCAGGGCCGATCGGGCGGCAGCGGACATGCGCTCGCGGTGCAGTCGATCGGATCCGGCACTCAGTGCTCGGAGCGCAAGCCCGGCTGCCGCGATGAGGTCGAAGAGCGCCACGGACACGCGGTTCGCATGCCGGGCATAGTCGTCGTGCAGCGCCACGATCCAGCGATCGCTGACGCCCCCGCTCGAAGCCGCCACGCTGTGCGCCACCGTCGCGTTCGGCAGGAGCCACGTCTCCCAGCCCGCACCTCCGAGGCGCCGCCCGAGGTCCACGTCCTCCGCGTACAGGAAATAGGACTCATCGAACCCGCCGACCTCGCGCACTGCTTTCGGTCGAAGGAGCAGTGCGCCGGCGCTGGCCCACTGCACCCGGCGTGGACCGAGCTCAGGGCGCCGGTGCAGCTGTAGGCCGCGCCATGGCCCATCGTCACTCCGGGCCAGGAGGCGATTGAGGAGAAGGAAGTGGCCGAGCGCAGAACGGATCCCCGGGAGCATGCCGGCCGATTCGGCCCGGTCGAGCCCGGCGCCCGTGAGCATCGGTGCCACCGCGCCGACCCTGCCGTGCGATGCGGCAAAGCCGACCAGCTCCGCCAGGGCGTTCGGCGCCAGCGTGGCGTCCGGGTTGAGCAGCAGCCACCACTGGCCCGTCGCAGCCTCGAACCCCTGGTTGCAGGCGCGCCCGAAGCCTAGGTTCTCCGCGTTGCTGAGGACGTGCGCGTCCGGCGCCACCTCGAGGGCTGCTTCCCTCGAGCCGTCCCCAGGTCCGTTGTCCACCAGGATGACCCGCAGGTCCAACCCGGAGTTCACCCCGGCGACCTGCGCTGACTGGATGCAGTCGCCGATCGTCGTGCTGCTTCGGAACAGCACGACTACGAGGTCGATGCACTCGCGCGGTGTCGCATCCGTCATGGGCAGAGCATAGAACCGTCTATCGTTGCTCCGTGGCCGCACCCTCCATGGACATCCTGTTCGATGCGCATCAGCTCGGTCGGCGCCAGACGGGCAATGAGACGTATATCCGGGGTCTTCTGGGCGCCTTTCGCAGCCGGTCCGACGTAACCATCACGGCGCTCATCGAAGGATCGGCAGCGAGCGATGCCCTCGTGTCCTTGTTCCAGCGTAGGACCGTACCGCGGTCCGGGCTTCTGCGGCTGGCGTCCTTGAGCCTGATCGCGCGCGGCTTGCGCCCTGACGTGCTCCACGCCGTCTACTTCGCCCCATTTCTGTGCGGAAGGCCCCTGGTCCTGACGATTTACGACATCTCGTATGAGCTCTTCCCTGAGTACTTCAGTCGCACCGAGCGATGGCGTGGGAAGCTGCTGATCCGCGATTCTGCTCGGCGGGCCCGCGTGGTGATCACGGTCTCCGAGACGTCACGGCGAGACCTCATCGACCGCTATGGCCTGGCGGAGGAGCGGGTCGTCACGATTTACAATGGGGTCGGTCGACGCTTCCTGGACAGCCCCATCCGAGGATCGAGCCCATCGGCGACCGACCTCTGAGGCTGCTGGCCGTCGGCACGCTCCAACCCCGCAAGAACCTCACGCGACTCATGCGTGCGGTAGGACGGGTGTCGCAGCAGCGACGGGTCCAGCTGCGCGTGGTCGGCCCGGACGGATACCAAGCGGAGATGCTCCGCCAGCAGCTCGCTGGGACCGCCGAGCTGGAAGTCGTCGGCTACATCGCCGATGGGGCACTCGTGGACGAGTACGTGCGCGCGGACATGCTTGTCTACCCCTCGCTCTACGAGGGCTTTGGGCTGCCGGTCGTTGAGGCCATGGCCTGTGGCCTGCCCGTCATCACGTCCACAGGCGGCTCGCTACCTGAGATTGCTGGGGACGCCGCTCTCATCGTCGATCCGCTGGATGAGGGTGCCATCGCAGAAGCGATCCTGCGCCTGTCAGGCGACGACGGTCTGCGTTGCGAACTCTCCCGGAAAGGGAGGGCGCGAGCCCAGCGTTTCTCCTGGGCTGAGTCTGCCGACCGCCACATCCAGGTCTATCGGCAGGCGGCTGGCGACTGACGTCCGTCCGGCCGGCTCACACAGCCTAGGATCTGGTGACCCAGTATGTCTGGCTTGAGATCCCCGTCGATACCTCTGTGCCCGACCATGTCGATCACGTGCGCGCGGGCCGCCGTGATGACGGTCCGCACGTGGTCCCCCGAAGCCGCACGCATCCGGATCGGGTGGAGGCCGAGCCGCTCCTGCAGTGCAGAGGCCGGGACGCCCAAGCGCCGAAGCAGCGCATACATACGGGGCCTGGGTTGGATCCGGCGGCGCAATGGGATGGCGTCGGGCAGTTGGAACACGAGTAGCCCGTCCGGTCGCAGGACGCGCACGAACTCGCGCATGTAGGAGTCCACTAATGCGTTATTGGGCAGGTGCTGCAACACGATGTTCGAGTACACAAGGTCGAAGGTCGTGTCTTCGAAGAGCGTGAGGTCAGGCCGCTGATTGTGGACGAATGCCAGCCTGGCGACGCCATCGTTTAGTGTCGTCGCGGAGTCGACCATTCCCTCTGACACATCGACGCCAATGCAGCGGTCGAAGTAGGACATCATCGCTCGTGTCACTCGGCCGACGCCGCAGCCGAAGTCAAGCGCCAGCTCACGCCTCCCGGGCAACGCCATCGTCGCCGCCCGCGCCATCACTGCCGCCATCTCGTGAGCGCCGGTGGCAAAGAACTCCTCGATGTCCCACTGCCCGTGCCGCCTCTCTGGATCGGACAGGATCGCCCACAGGGGGTCTGAGGCCGCCAACTCGTCCCATTCCTGGCGATGGCGGTCCAGCCCCAAGGTGTCCCTCCTCGTCCCTTCGTTCGGTCGAGCGTGACGACCGTGGGGCTATGATGCCAGCCGATCGACCATCGCCGACACCGCACCAACTGGCGCTCACTTGGATCGCACTCGGCGCGGAGCACTGAACAATGAACCTGAGCATCGCGATCCTGGGTAGCCGTGGCATCCCGCCAGCCTACGGTGGCTTCGAGACGTTTGCCTGGGAGCTGTCGCGGGAGCTGGCGCTCCGAGGTCACGCCGTCACGGTCTACTCGTACCGCGGCCGCACGGACGAGACTCGCCCCCTCCCACTTGGGGTGCGCCGCCGCTGGGTCCGTGGGCTGCCTGGCAAGCACCTGGAGACCGTGACGCACACGGCGATGGGCGCACTGGACACCGTCATCCACCGCCACGACGCCGTCCTCCTCCTGAACGCCGCCAACGCCCCGGTCGCCTTCTTCCCTCGACTACGGGGCTCGAAGGTGGCCCTCAACGTGGACGGCATCGAGCGCCAGCGTGCCAAGTGGGGCCTGGCCGGCCGGCTCTGGTATACGCTCGGCGAGCGCCTGTCGCTGTATCTCCCCGATGTCGTCGTCGCCGACGCCCAGGTCATCGCCGACTACTACCGGGAGCGCTACGGCCGTGAGACCGCGCTCATCACCTACGGCGCCACCCTGCTGGATCCGCGACCACCCGCCGGACCTTGCTCGCCACGGCTTGCCGGCGGACGTCCAGCCGGGCGGCTACCTACTCTACGTCAGCCGCCTAGAGCCCGAGAACCAGGCGGACCTCGTCATCCGCGCCTACGAGGACGTCCCCGGGAGCGTGCCCTTGCTCATCGTCGGTGACGCGCCCTACGCGGTCGAGTACAAGGCCCAGCTGGCCCGCCTGGCAGCTGCCGACCCTCGTGTGCGCCTCACCGGCGGCCTCTACGGCGAGGCCTACACGGACCTCCAGCGCGGCGCCCTGGCCTACATCCAGGCAACTTCTGTGGGCGGCACGCACCCCGCGCTCATCGAGGCCATGGCCGCCGGCAACCTCGTCCTCGCCTTCAGCACGCCGGAGAACCGCGAGGTCACTGCCACGACCGCGATCCTCTTCGACGACCAGGAACAGCTGACCGACGCGCTCACCCAGGTCGTGGCGGCGCCCGATTCATCGGAGCACCAAGCCCTGCGCACCGCTGCGCGTGTGAGGGCTGCAACGACCTACTCCTGGCCCGCCATCGCTGACCAGTACGAGGCACTCTTCAGGGCGTAGGCCCAAGCTCCACTGTCAGGTGAGCGATGCGGGTCGATCCACCATCCTCACCTTGGGCTTGGGGTGACGACCGTCGCTCTGGGGATGCGCGCATCACGGGGTCTCTCCCCGTCCGGCCGTCGATCCAGAGACGGATGGCGGCGATGAGGATGACGAGCGTGCCCAGCCACAGTGACGGCATGGCCACCACGACCGCGAGTGCGCTGACGCCCACGGGCGGCGCAAACGAGCAGCAATGCCAGCGCGAAGGGCAGGCGCACGTACCAGGGCGGCCCGATGTGGATGTAGATGGTGGTCGGCTGACGGAGCAGGTACTCGATCCACTCCGGCCACAGGTGCAGCCAGGGAAGTGTGACGAGGACGGCGATCCCGACGACCAGGGCGGCCTCACGCCAGCCGGAGCGTGGCACTCCCAGGAACGGGGACACCTTCGCTAGCCCGGTGAAGGCTAGCGGTCCTGCGTGGCCCCTGGCCGCCAGGCACGATGGCGGCCGCGATCAGAAACTCGATGTTGCCGAGCCTGCGAGCAGCATGACGCTGACGGGGTACCAGAAGACGAGGCCGACCCACAGCCACGAGCCGGCGACATAGCGGATGGCCAGCAGGTCAAGCGCCAGCATCGCAGATGGCATGACCGTGTCCGGGCACCCAGGAGAGCATGCCGAACAACACGGCCCATGGCGGCGCATAGCTGAACGACGCCGGGCTCGCCGATCTGGCCGACGTAGACGGGTGCACCCGCGACCAGGTCGTCGCCCGCCCGCAGGTATGCGGCGAGGTCGATGCCCACGGTCAGTCCGCCATCTCTCGTGACGAGATACAGGAACACCGCGGCTCCGAAGACCCAGCCACCGAGCGCCAGTGTGACGCCCACCAGACGCAGCAGTCCCACGCGCTGTGGTCGGCCGACATCCGTGGTCGCTGGGGCCACGAGCGCACCTGTCTCGATCCTGGTCGCAGTCACAGGCTCATGCTCGGTCATCGTCCGTCCGGAGGCTATCGCTCGCCTGTCTCAGCAGACTGCATCGATGGTACTGGCACGCCACCGGACATCATCCATCCAGACAGGACGATCGGCCGGACGATCACCGCCACTGCGGGCAGACATACTCCCCCGATGCGACGCATCGACACCGCCGAGCGCCGGGCGCGCATCGGCGTTCGTCACCATCTCGCGCCGGCCCACCGCGCGGACGACGTCGGTCGAGGCCGCCCGCGGCGTGGTCTGCCTGCACGCCACCGACCCGGCCAGCGTGTATCTCTCCGCCTGGGCGCGCATGCGCGAGCCGTCGCTGGAGGCCGTGGACCGCGCCATGTACGACGAGCGCAGCCTCCTGCGCCTGCTGGCCATGCGCCGCACCCTCTTCGTGGTGCCCACTGACGAGGCGCCCGTCCTCCAGGCCGCCGCCTCGCTGGACGTGGCCCGCACGGAGCGCCGTCGCAACGAGCAGCTGGTGGCCATGCTCGGCGAGGACGACCCCGCTGCCTGGATGCGCGAGGCGGAGGCTGCCACCCTGGCCGCCCTCGACGCGAGAGGGGAGGCGACCGCCGCGGAACTCTCGCGCGCCGTGCCCAGCCTGGCCCGCAAGGTGCGCGTCAGCGTCGGCAAGACGTACGAGGGCGACATCGGCATCTCCAGCCGCGTGCTCATCGTCCTGGCCGCGGAGGGTCGCATCGTGCGTGGCCGCCCCCGGGGCACGTGGATCAGCAGCCAGTACCGCTGGGCGCTGATGGAGCGTTGGCTGGGCGCCCCGCTGGAGGTCCTCGACCCGGAGGCAGCCCGGGCCCGACTCGTGGCCCGCTGGCTGGAGCGCTTCGGACCCGGCACGGAGGCCGACATCCGCTGGTGGACCGGCCTGACGGCCCGTGCCGTGCGCGCCGCCCTGGCCGCGGTCGGCGCGGAGACGGTGGACCTCGACGGGCAGGTCGGCTACGTGACGGCCGGACGACGTCGAGCCCACGCCTGCCCCGGACCCCTGGGTGGCCCTGCTGCCCGCCCTCGACCCCACCACGATGGGCTGGCAGGCGCGCGACTGGTACCTGGGCAGCCACAAGGCCCAGCTCTTCGACCGCAACGGCAATGCCGGCCCGACCATCTGGGCTGGACGGCCGCATCGTGGGCGGCTGGGCCATCCGCGACGCAGGAGAGGTGGTCACCGGGCTCCTGGAGGACGTCGGCCGCGAGGCGGAACTCGCCATCGCCGTGGAGGCGGCTCGCCTGGGCGACCTCCTCGCCGGCCAGCGCGTCACGCCCCGCTTCCCGACCCCGCACCACCGCTCGTTGCTGGGCTGACGGCAGGCCCCATCGCGGCGACCTGGTCAGGATCGTGTGACACTCGTGTTACAGTGTCGGACATGGCCACGACGCGTCAGTTCACGGCACGCCTGGACACTGCGGTGCTGGAGCGACTCGAACGTCGTGCCTCGCGGACGGGGACGAACCGCTCCCGCCTCGCCGAGCGCTATATCGACGAGGGCATCCGGATGGAGAACCACCCCGGGATCGTGTTCAGGGACGGAGCCACCGGCCGACGGGCTGCCCTCGCCGGCGGACCCGACGTTTGGCAGGTGATCGGTGCACTCCGTGATCAGGACGTGCGCGGCGACGAGTCCATTCGGGCGGTCGCCGATCTTGCTGACCTGACGGTCGAGCAGGTTCGGACCGCGATTCGTTACTACGCAGACCACGTCGATGAGATCGACGAGTCGGTTCGCCAGAACCAGGAGATGGCCGACGAGTCCGAGCAGCGCTGGCTTCGCGAGCAGCTCGTCATCGCGTGAGACTGCTTCTGGACGAGATGATCTCGGCAGCGGTCGCCAGCCAGCTCCGGAGTCGAGGAGTCGATGCCATCTCGGTCTCCGAGCGACTCGATCTGCGAAGCCTGTCGGACGCGGACTTATTCGAGCGTGCGCAGAGCGAGAGCCGTGCCATCGTCACGTACGACAGCGCTGGGTTCCTGGCACTGGCCATGAAGTCTCAGCGCGAGAGTCGCGCCCACCACGGTGTCGTGCTCCTCAACCAGCGTCGCTTCCCGCAGCGAGCGAGCTCTGTCGGGGCGCTGGTCAAGTCGATCGAGGCGCTTGTCCGCAGGACCTCAGCGTCGGGGTCGTTCGTCGAGTGGCTGCAGTAGCCATCTCCTGGAGGCCTACTCGGTCAACGCCACGGGATCGATCGGCTCGCAGCTCAACGAGCCGCGCCTACCCCAAGGGCAGGGGAGGCGCCTCCACCTCGACGACCGGGATGATCAGCTCCGGCCCATCGTTGCGGACGTTGTTGACCCGGGTCGAGACGGCGACCATGTCCAGGACGTCGTTGGGCGCCGGCTCAAGCAGGGACAGAAGGTACTCGTGGTCATCCATCGCCGGGTCCAGCCAGTCGTCCCACGCCTCGCGCGGCAGCAGCACCGGCATGCGGTCATGGATGCTCGAGCACCAGTCGGTTGGCCTCCGTCGTGATGACCGCCGCCGAGGGCACCCACAGACCGGTCTCCGGATCCTTCCAGACCGACCACAGCCCGGCCATGGCCAGCACCGCGCCCTTCGGCGGATGCAGGTAGAACGGCTGCTTGGGACCGTCAGTGCGGCGCCACTCGTAGAAGCCATCTGACGGCACGATGCAGCGGCGCTTGACGAAGCTGGTCCGGAACGACGGGCTGGTGGCCACGGTCTCCGCCCGGGCGTTGATGCGCTTGGCACCGTCCTTGGCGTTCTTCGAGAACGACGGGATGAGGCCCCAGCGGTGCTGCTCCACGACGCGGCCCTCGTCCGCCCGCTGCAGCACGACGGTCAGCGGCTGCGTGGGTGCCACGTTGTAGCGAGGCCCGCTGTCCTGGCCCTCCGCCTCCTGGCGCACGTCGGCGTCGAAGATGCGGGCCACCTCTGCTGGATCGGTGACCTGGGTCATGCGTCCGCACACGCCGTCGATCCTCCGCGGCTCTTCGCTGCCTCAGCCCGCTACGGGGCGGCCTCCCCGGTACCAGGCTCCCGGCCACCGATGACGGCCACCGCGATGAGCACCAGTCCGATGAGGGCGGCCGCCAGGAAGGTGATGTCCGGCCCGCCCAGGTTCCAGAGGACCACGAAGGCCACCAGGCCGATGCCCACGTAGGCGATGGCCCGCGAGCGCGAGCGCAGCCACTCCCGCACCCCGTCCGGCTCGGCCACGACCTCAGCGATGGCAGCGCGACGCTCCAGGAGGACCGCCACGACGGCCACGGCGACGGCCACGACGATGAGCAGGAAGGTGAACCACAGGAGTGAGTCGACCGAGCTGTCCATGACCCCGATCACCGCGGCACCGTTCTGGCCGTCGCGCAGGGTGCCCGTGACGTCCTCGATGACGAGCCGCGTCACGAAGCGACCCAGGAGCAGCGCGACGATGGCTCCGATGGCCAGCCAGACGACCATGCGCAGCCGCCGACGGGAAAGCCAGAGGGCCAGGGCCACGAAGAGCACGGCCAGCAAGCAGGACGACGACGGTGATGATGTCGAAGGCCCGCACCGCCTGCTGCACGGTGGCCAGGCGGTCCGACTGCACGAGCGTGATGCTCCCGATGTCGTCGGGCAGGTCGCGCCCCAGGACCCCTTCCAGCTTGGCCAGGCGATCGGGATCGGGCTCGACGTTCGTGAGATCCGGGAGCTGCACCTCGGCCGGGATGATGCCGGCCTCCTGGAGGCCCGTCAGGGCGCCGCCGATGAGCGGGAAGACGTTGAGCGTGATGGCCCCCTCGGACGAGGTCAGCACCTCGCTATCGCCGCCGCGGATGACCTTCATGGCGGCATCGTGGGCTCTCTCGTTCAGCGTCACGAAGGCATCCTGGAAGGGCTCCGTGGCAGCCACCGTGGCGAGGCCCTCGGCGACCCTCTGCTGCACGATCCGGGTGATGGCGCCCGACAGCAGGCTCATGTCACCGGGCAGGACCTCGGCGACCTTGCCGCTGATGTCCAGCGATTCAGACACCCGCTCCACGATGCGCTCGCTGGTGGCGGCGATGACCTCCGGGTCCGAGGCCACGCCGGCCACGATGGTGCCCCAGCCGTTGGCCGTCAGCACGGTCTGGTGTGCCCAGAAGGTCACGCCGCCGACGAGGATGGCGAGGCAGGCGAGCAGCCAGAAGAGGGCCGCCAGGATGGAGCGGGGCGTGGTCCGCCGCGCGGTCGTCACCTCGCCAGTGGACACCTCGGACATCTGCCTCCTCCTCGTCGTGCTGCGTTCGAGACTGGCTGAGTATCCCGCTTTCGCATGACTCGTGGTCCGCGCTTCCTCACCGCCTGCTGCTGGTCCGCTACCGTAGGCCTCGAGCCATCACGAGTCACCTGCGCGAGGAGCGGACGGACATGAGCACGACCGAAACGATCCATTGGGGCCTCCTGGGCACCTCCCGCATCAATGCCAAGCTGCTCGCCGGGGCCCGCCTCTCCGCGAACGCCGAGGTCGTCGCCGTCGGCAGCCGCTCGATGACCACGGCACAGGCGTACGCCCAGGCCAACGGCATCGGGCGTGTCCATGGCTCCTACGAGGCATTGCTGGCGGACCCCGAGGTGGACGCCGTCTACATCCCGCTGCCCAACTCGATGCACCACCCCTGGACGCTGGCTGCCCTGGCGGCCGGCAAGCACGTCCTCTGTGAGAAGCCCTACACCCGCCACCCCCAGGAGGTGGACGAAGCCTGGGATGCGGCCGAAGCCGCCGGCCTGGTGCTCATGGAAGCCTTCATGTGGCGACACACGCCGCAGGCGGAGCGCCTCGTGTCGCTCCTGCCCCGCATCGGCGAGCTCGTGGCCGTGCGGTCCACCTTCAGCCATCGCCTGCGCGACGACGCCGACATCCGCGTCAACGGTCCGCTGGAGGGCGGCTCGCTCATGGACGTGGGCTGCTACTGCGTGAGCGGCGCCCGCCTCATCGCCGGCCAGGAGCCGGAGGTCGTCTACGGCCAGCAGGTCACGACGGCCGATGGCGTGGACCGGCGCTTCGCCGGCCTGCTCCGCTTCCCGTCCGGCCTCGTGGCCACGTTCCACAGCGGCTTCGACGCCTTCAGCGAATCGCTGGAGGTCATCGGGCGCGAGGGCACCATCAGCCTGCCCGACCCCTGGCACTCCACGCTGGGGCTGCTCTCCGTCGACGGCGAGGAGGAGCGCGTGGAACCCATCAACCCCTACCAGTGCGAACTGGACGACATGGCCGCCGCCATCCGTGGGCAGAAGGCCCCCCGCCTCGGCCGGGCCGATGCCATGGGCCAGGCGCGCACCATCGAGGCCCTCTACCGATCGGCGGAGACGGGCCAGCCGGTCAGCCTGGCCTGATCGACCAGGGGAGGCCATCCCTGCCTGGACCGGTGGAGTCCGCGCCCGACGACGAGCCGTCGTCCGAGGCTGACGGCCGCTGGCCGAGCTCGCGGCTGGTGCCGCTGGCCATCATCGTGATGGCGGGTGCCGTCATCGCGGTCCTGCTGCTCTCCGCCCGCGGCGCGCAGGACGCGGGGCTGGCCACGCTGCGGGCCGGCAGCGTCGCAGAGGGGTCGCTGCCGGTCACGCTGCCCATCCGGTATGCCGCCGGTCAGCTCGCCGTGGAGGCGCGCCTCGGTGACGATGAGACGTCGCTGCCCATGCTCCTCGACAGCGGCTCGCCGACGCTCATCGCTGATTCGCTGGCAGCGGTGCACGCCGGCGACCCGTCCGGCACCGTCAGTGCCATGGCCATGGATGGCCAGGTCATCAGCAGCCCGGTGGTCTCGCTGCGCCGCGTGCGCATCGGGGCGGCCGACTTCCGCGACGTGGGCGCCGTGGAGACCGCGATCGACCGCGACGACCCGCTCTGGTGCCTGGCTGACGCGGGCATCATCGGCGCGAGCCTGATGCAGGACGCGGTCTGGCAGCTCGACTACGAGGCACAGCGCCTGACCATCGCGCCCAGCGTTGACGGGCTCGACCACGTCGATTCGGCCATCCGGCTCGACTTCACGCCAGCGTCGGACGCCTCGCCCTCGCCGCTCGTGTCCCTGCCGGCCGGCGACGGGACGCTGACCTTCCTGGTGGACACCGGGTCGGACGGCTGGCTGACCGTCCACCCGGCCGATCTCTCGCGCACCGGCGTCGAGCTCGCGCCTGGTGCGCCCACCGTCGCCACCCTGGCGTCCTCGGCCGGCGGTCGCATCGCCACGCGGCTCACCTGGACCGCCGCCGACCTGACCCTGGGACAGCGGCAGCTGGCCGATGTCCCGCTGGCGACCACGGCCGCGCTGCCGGAAGGGCGGGGCATCATGGGCAACGCCTTCCTGGACGACTTCGTGGTCACCATCGACTGGACGGACGATGCGCTGTACCTGGACCCCGTCTCGGACGACCCACGGCCGGAGGTCCCCCGCTCCGTTTCACCGACCTGGCACGATGGCTTCGTGGTCGGCTCGGTCGTCGAGGGTGCACCCGGCACGACGGACATCCAGCTCGACACACCGATCCTGGCCATCGACGGAGAGGACGTCAGCAGGGCCACCGTCGATGACGCCTGCCGGCGCCTGACCGACGCCTCGCATCCGCCAACCTCCATCACGCTGGCCGGTGATGTCCCCGTCGACGTCGAGGTCGGGCCGGTGTCGGGCTTCCTGGACGCGCTCAAGGCATCCGGCCCGGGCTCCAGCCCTGACCCCGGTCTTGGCTCCGGCGGCTAATTCCGATAAGATAGGTCGGGATTGACCGCGGCCCCCGCGGACGGTCCTGAGCCCGAACGATACAGGCCTCCAACCCCAGGAGATCCCCATGGTGAGCCAGCCCGAGATCAAGGATCGCCGCGCCGAGTACGCCTTCCACGACGACATCGTCTACCTCCACGAGGCGGCGCGCGGCCTGACCCGGGCCACCGTCGAGGAGATCAGCGCGCTCAAGGAAGAGCCGGAGTGGATGCTGCAGCATCGGCTGCGCTCCTACGAGCACTTCCTCAAGCGCCCCATGCCGCTCTGGACGGACGGCCTGGACCGCATCGACTTCGACAAGATCGTCTACTACCGCAAGCCCTCGGAGCGCGAGGAGCGCTCCTGGGACGACGTACCCGACAAGATCAAGGACACCTTCGAGCGGCTGGGCATCCCGGAAGCAGAGCGCAGCTTCCTCTCCGGCGTCGGTGCGCAGTACGACTGCGAGGTCGTCTACCACTCCGTCAAGGAGGAGCTCTCCAAGCTGGGCGTCGTCTTCATGGGCACCGACCAGGCGCTCAAGGAGTACCCCGACCTCTTCAAGGAGCACTACGGCACCATCGTGCCCCCGGAGGACAACAAGTTCTCCGCCCTCAACAGCGCGGTCTGGTCCGGCGGCTCCTTCGTCTACGTGCCGCCCGGCGTGGAGGTGCCCCTCCCGTTGCAGGCCTACTTCCGCATCAACGGCGAGAACACCGGCCAGTTCGAGCGCACCCTCATCATCGTCGACGAGGGCGCCCAGGTGCACTACATCGAGGGCTGCACGGCGCCCATCTACGCAACCGATTCGCTCCATGTCGCGGTCGTGGAGGTCATCGCCAAGAAGGGCTCCAAGGTCCGTTACACGACCATCCAGAACTGGTCCAATGACGTCTATAACCTGGTGACCAAGCGGGCCCACGCCTACGAGGACTCCCGGGTGGAGTGGATCGACGCCAACACCGGGTCTCGCAAGACGGTCAAGTACCCAAGCATCTACTTGCGCGGACGGGGCGCCACCGCGGACATCATCTCCGTGGCCGTGGCCGGCAGCGGCCAGCACCAGGACACGGGTGCCAAGGCCATCCACCTCGCTCCGGACACGCGCAGCCGCATCGTCAGCAAGTCCGTCTCCAAGGACGGCGGCCGGGCGACCTACCGCGGCTCGGTCAAGGTGGTGCCGGGTGCCACGAACGCCGTGGCCAGTGTCCGCTGCGACGCGCTCATGCTCGATGATGCCAGCCGAAGCGACACGTACCCCTACATCGACATCCAGGAGGATGACACCACGCTCACCCACGAGGCCACGGTGGGCAAGGTCAGCCAGGACCAGGTCTTCTACCTGATGAGCCGGGGCCTCACGGAGAACGAGGCCCAGAACCTCATCGTGCAGGGCTTCCTGGAGGTCTTCACCAAGGAGCTCCCGATGGAGTACGCCATCGAGTTCAACCGACTCGTCAAGCTGGAGATGGAAGGAGCGCTCGGGTGAGCGTCGCGCCGCTGAACCTGCCCTGGGCCACGGAGACCCACGTTCGGGGCACCTCGAGCGCACAGGGGGAGCCGGACTGGCTGCTGGCCGATCGGCTCGTTGCGTTGGATGCGCTGGAGTCGCTGCCGGCCGAGCCCAACCAGCTCTTCATCACCTACCTGGACCTGCGGGCCGTGGACTTCGCGGCCGTGGAACCCTACCCGCCCACGCCGGCTGCCGCCGATCTGTCTGCGGCAGGCCTGCCGGAGGGCGCCGCGGCGCTCATCCACGTGGATGAGCGCGCCATGGTCAGCTGCCTCGTCTCCGAGGAGGCTCGACGGGCGGGCCTGGTCATCAGCACCCTCGCCGAGGCGGCGACTGAGCGGCCTGACCTGGTGCGTCCCTTCATCGAGGGTGGCGCGTCGCTGCCCGCGGACGACGCCTTCGGGCAGGTCGCGCGGGCCCTCTCGTCGCTGGGTGTCTTCATCCACGTCCCTGACGGCGCGACCATCGGGCCACCCATCGTGCTCCGCTGGAGCGGCGGCGCGCCCGGCTTCGGCCTCGTCAGCCGCAGTGTCGTCATGCTGGGCCGCAACGCCCACGCCACGCTCTTCGAGGAGCAGCTGCCGTCCGCGGCCGCCAGCCGCGAGGCGGGCAGCAGGGCGGACGCCGCCTGGTGGGGGACCACGGAGGTGGACCTGGGCCAGGGCGCCACGCTCCATTTCGCCGGCGAGCAGGACTTCGGCCCGGGCACGGCCGCGTTCGTCTCGCGCCAGGCACGCGTGGGCCAGGACGCCAGCGTCGACTGGGCCGTCGCCAGCGTCGGCGGTCGGCTGCACCGCAGTCGCATCGAGAACCTGCTCATCGGCCGTGGTGCCAGCGTCAGCCAGGCCGAGATCGGCTTCGGAGACGGCAAGCAGCTCTTCGACCTCACCAGCTACACGCGGCACCGGGGCGAGGACACCACCAGCGACCTGCTCAGCAAGGGCGTCTTCACCGGTGCCTCACGCGGCTACATCAAGGGCCTCATCGACATCGCCCGCAGCGCCCGCGGCACGGATACGTTCCTGGGCGAGTTCAGCATGCTCCTTCAGCGGTCGGCGCGGTCGGTCACGATCCCGAGCCTGGAGATCGACCAGCCTGACGTGCGGCGTGCCATGCACTCCAGCTCGGTCGGCCCCATCGACGAGACCCAGGTCTTCTACCTCATGAGTCGCGGTCTCTCGCGTGATGAGGCGCGCAAGGCCATCGTCCTGGGCTTCCTGGAGCCCGTGGTGGCGCGCATCCCGCTGCCGGAGGCGCAGGATCGCCTGCGTGGCTTGCTCGAGCGCAAGTGGCCGGAGGGTGCAGCACGCTTGACAGCCGCCTAGAATGCGGCCGATGACGTCCCGACTCGCTGTGCGGTCGACTATCGCGGCTTGAGGTGCATGACGCGCATCTGATGCGCACAGCGCGCACACGGCGCGCTAGGCTTACCACCATGCTGCGTGCATCTGCACGCCACGAGCGGGAGCGACTCCATGGACATCACGATCGAAGGGATCCTTCTCGGGCTTTTGGCCGTCGCCATCGGTCTGGCCTTCTGCTTCTATGGCTTCAGGGTCTTCATGGTCCTGTTGCCCATCTGGGGCTTCTTCGCCGGCTTCCTGCTGGGCGCCAATGCCATGACGGCTCTCTTCGGGGACGCCTTCCTGGCCACCGCGACCGGCTGGGTGGTGGGCTTCCTGCTGGGCCTGCTCTTCGCGGTGCTCTCGTACCTCTACTACTGGATCGCCGTGATCCTGTTGGGTGGGGCACTGGGCTACCAGTTGACGCTCGGTGTCCTGCAGTGGATCAGCCCTGACTTCGACGGCTTCGTCGCCTTCATCCTGGCCCTCATCGTGGGTGCCATCTTCGCGGTCGGATTCTTCCTGCTGCACATGCCGGCCGTGCTGGTCATCGTGGCCACGGCCATCGGTGGCGCGGGAGCCGCGGTGGCAGGCGTCATCGTGGCGCTCGGCCTGGTAAGCCATACCGGGCTGGCGAGTGGCATCTTCGGCGTCTACCAGACCCACGACCTCTCCATCATCTGGCTCATCGCGGCCATCGCCCTCGCCTTCGCGGGAGCCATCTACCAGACCCGAACCGTGGCGACCCTCTCGGCCGCCATCACCGAAGAGCAGTACATGAACCCGGGCGTCAACCGGGGCGGCCCCTCGGGAACGGCAGCCGCCTGATCGACGGCTGAGGGTCCCTGGGGGATCCACCCGACATGTGAGCGGCCGGCGCCTCGCGCGCCGGCCGCGTGCGTTCGTAGAGCGGCTGGCGGGAACGCCCGGCGTGCCGGCGACGCGCGCTGGCGATGCGCGACAGCGATGCGCGACGGCGATGCGCGCCCGGGTGATGGCGCGCGGCCGCTACCATTAGGCCGATGGAACCCGACATACGCCCGGTGCGCCGCGTCGCGGTCGCACGCACGACCGACCTTGAGGAGGGCACCATGCTTATGGTGCAGGTCGACGGCACGAACATCCTCCTCGTCAATCAGGACGGCCTGCACGCACTGCAGGGCACCTGCTCCCACGAGTACTTCGAGCTGGATCAGGGCTTCCTGTCCGATGGCTCGGTGACCTGCGCCCTGCACCTCTCCCGCTTCGACCTCAGTGACGGACAGCCGCTCGACCCGCCGGCCGACTTGCCACTGGTCACCTACCCGGTCTACGTGGAGGGCGCGAACATCGTGCTGGAGCTCCCGGACGGAGAGATCCCGGTCAACGAATAGCGATCACGCGTAGGCGTCGCGGGGCCCGGCGTGTCGGTGTTGACGGGAGGGGTGACTCGCGAGTCGGTCAGCGCGACAGGACGGTGCCGATCCCCTGCCTCTCGGCCGAACGAAGCACCGCGTCCGCGAAGACCAGGTCGGCCAGCCCGACCCCGAGATGCACGACGACGACGCATCCGTCGGGTCTGGCCACAGCAGCGCGGATGGCCTCGCCGATGGTTCCTGGATCCTCCGGGTAGCCGGCGAACGTGGTCGGCGTGACGTTGGCGAGGTATTGCTCGCGGTGGTCGACGAGGAACAGGTCGGCGCTCCGCACCAGGCCGGCCGGAACGCACATGTCGTAGTCGACCGCGACCACCAGGCCGGCTGTCTCGAAGGCTTGCGCCGGCAGTGCCTGGTGCCGTGGGCCGAAGGAGACCATCGTCAGCACCACGTCGGCGCCGTGAAGCGCGGCGACCGGGTCGTCGGCGACGCGCACCGCAGCGATCGGGCCCAAGCTCGATATCGACTCCGTGACCTCGTGCGCGACCGCGTCGGCCCGCGACCGGTCCTGGTCGTGGAGCACGATCTCGGCATCGGGCAGCAGATGCGCGACCACGGGCAGGTGGCTGCGCGCCTGGGCGCCGGCCCCGATGAGCGCGACGCGTGCCGCTTGCCCCGGTGGCGGGCCCCAGCGTCGGATCGCCAGCCCACTGACGGCGGCCGTCCGATGTGCCGTGAGGGCGCCGGCATCCACGATGGCCCGCGGCCGCCCGGTGCGTCCGTCGCTCAGGACGGTCAGGCCGTGGATGGCCGGCAGCCCGGCGGCGACGTTCTCGGGGAAGCCCACGACCCACTTCATGCCCAGCAGGTCGTCCGACCCGTCGTCCGCGGAGCCCCGCAGCAAGGCGGGCATGGCATGTGCGAAGGAGTCAGCCGGGCCGGGTCGCACGCCGATCTTGGGGGGCAGTTGGGCGCCCGCCCCCAGCCCGAGCATCGTCCGCTCGGCGAGATGCAGCCGCTCCTCGACGTCGGGCAGGGCGGCCAGGACGTCAGCGGCGGACAGATAGCGCAGGGGGTTCACGTCCATGCCGGCAATTCTAGGTGGGCGACGGGTCGATACGATGGACGAGTGACCACCCGCCTGCCTGCCGATCCGGCCACCCCGGCCCCGGCAGTGGCACGCGTCTTCCGCACCAGGTCGGTGTCGTCGAGGGTCAAGGCGCTCGAGGGCGACCTGGCCACCCTGTCCCAAAGCCAGGAGGCTGGCCTGGAGATGCCGGTCGTGGCCGCGGACGCGCGAGAGCACGCCGCCAGGAGGCCGGCCTGGTGCCCGGCGGCTCATGCGGACCCAGCCCACGCCCTCGACACCAACGTGCGCGAAGAGCTGCGTCTCGACCCGACGAGCTCGGCTCCCCCGGAGTGCGGTCATCATCTCGTTCCCGGCCATCGCCATGGGCGCCGTAGTGCGGCTGGCCCCGTTCCAGCTCACGGAGGCGTGGCCGCCGTCGCCACCGGCGGGGCGGCTGCGCGGATGACCTACGGCGTGGGAAGCATCGTCGCGTGAGGCGCTGTGCGATGACTCCCACCACCGCCACGTGCTGACCGAGCGCCAGATCCGGGCGCGCCTGGCGGCCGAGGGCCTCGCTGCCTCCGCCTGGGGCAACGCTCCCTTCGACCGCTATCCGGGACACCGCCACGGCTACGACAAGGTGCTCGTCGCGGCTGCCGGTGCCATCACCTTCCATCTGCCGGAGCTCGGCCGGGATGTCCTCCTCGCGGCCGGCGACCGGCTGAACCTGCCGGCGGGCACGCTGCACGCGGCGGATGTCGGCCCGGATGGCGTGACCTGCCTTGAGGCACACCTCGCGGCTGGCACCCTCCGGCGGACCCCCGAGCACCTGCCGGGCTGGGCCGTCAGCGACCCGGAGGCGGAGGCGGGGCCGGTGGAGGCGGGCTGAGCGTCGGCCCGCCCGGGACGCCGGGGCGCTGCCCCAGTGCGCCGGAGGACGGCCCTGCTGGGCCGATCGACGAACCTGGGACGCCTGGCGGCGCGTATGGGCTTGACGACGATCCGGGGGGAGCCACCGGTGGCTGGCCATAGCCGCCCCGCCAGGGAGACGGCGGCGCCGGCGCCGCTGCGCCAAACGGCACGGGCATCTGCGCGCGTCGCGCGTCGCGCAGATAGACCTGGTGCAGGTCCAGCACCTCTTCCACGAGGGAGGCTGGAGCCACGCCGCCGCCGCGCTCGATGACGGCGCCGATCCAGGCAGCTTCGGCGGGGCGCTCTGTCGCTCCGACGTCGTGCTCCGCACGCGGCAGCCGCACCAGCAGCAGCCCCGTGACCACGCCGCCGGCTACCAGGCCGACGAGGAAGACCCACAGGACCCACGCTTCGATCATGGGGGGCAGCATATCGCGCCCAAGCCTGCGCGGGCCTCAGCGCGGACGGCGGTCCCGGCCCGGCACTGGTCTCGGCCCGGCACTGGTCTCGGCCCGGCGCTGACGCGGGCCTCCGCTATCCTGCCCGGGTGCCGACCGCGCTCATCGACATCATCCCGCCATCCGGCATCCCGGTCGGCCCCCTGACCATCGGCCTCTACGGCGTCAGCTTCGTCGTCGCGGTAGCCGTGATGATCCTCGTCAGCCAGTCGGAGGCCCGGCGCAAGGGCATCGACCCCGGCCTGGTGACCAGCGCCATCATCGTCGTGGCCGTCTTCGCCATCGTGGGCGCCCGCCTCTACCACGTCATCGACGACTGGGACCTCTACGCGGATGACCCGCTGCGGGTGGTCCTGCCACCCTACGCCGGCCTCGGCCTCTACGGCGGCATCGTGGGCGCCACGATCGGCATCTGGGTCTTCCTGCGCGGGCGTGATATCCCGTTCTGGCGGGCGCTGGACATCGTCGTGCCCGGCACGCTGCTGGCACAGGGCATCGCACGCTGGGGGAACTTCTTCAACCAGGAGCTCTACGGACCGCCGACCGATCTGCCCTGGGCCATCGCCATCGACTGTGCGCACCGCGTCGAGGCGTACGCCTGTTCGCCCGCCTACCCGCACGCGGACGTGCCGGCACCCGGCACGACGGGCTTCCACCCGCTCTTCCTCTACGAGTCGGTCCTCACCATCAGCGGTGGCCTGATCGCCCTGCTGCTCTCCCGTCGCTTCGGCGGGCACCTGCGGGACGGCGACCTGGCCTCCTTCTGGATGATCTGGTACGGCTCGGTTCGCCTCGTCCTCGAGTCGTTCCGCGAGGGCTGGAACTGGACCATCCTCGGGGTGCCCACGGCCGTGCTCATCGGCATCGTCCTCGTCGCCACCGGTATCGCCACGACGGCCTGGCGGCACCGGCGCACCCCGGCGGCCGTTTCGCGCGATCCCTGACCCCCGGGTCGGGGCTGTCGGTCAGGGTCGGGGCCCTCGCTCAGGGGCCGGTCGAGACGGGCTGCTCGAAGAAGGCGATGAGCTGGATGGGCCCGCGCGCGTTGTTGCCGTTGAGGACCACGAAGTCCTCCAGCCCGTTGCGGTCGTAGTCGATCGCCACGGCATCGTCCCCACGGCCGGTGGCGGCCTGCGGGATGGCCAGCGATGACCACGCGCTGCCGCCGTCGCGGTTGACGAGCATCACGTCGTCGATGTTGCGGTCGCCGTTGGCGCGCACCACGTAGAGGTCGTCCCGGCCGTCGCCGTTCACGTCGCCGCCGCTGATGGCGCGGCCGTAGGTCAGGCGGCGCTCGTAGACGGTCCGGAAGCGGCCGCGGCTCAGGTGGCTGACCCGCAGCCGCGTGGGTGACAGCTGCACGAGGTCCAGCTTGGCGTCACCGTCGAGGTCCACGAGCTCCGCATCCACCTCGCCGATGGAGCGGAGACCCATCTGGCGAGTCACGTCGACGAGGCCGCGTGGCGTGTTGCGGTAGAGGCGCGAGCCCTCCTGGCGCGGCGCCTGCAGCCCGCCCGTGACGAGCAGCAGATCCTCCCGGCCGTCTCCGTCGTAGTCGGCGTCCTGCATCGTCAGCGAGCCCAGGCGAGCCGCGAAGCCGACGCGCGGCCGCGCCACGAACATGCCGTCACCGGGGGTCCGCAGGAGCCGGCCGATGGACGGCATCCCGTCGACCCGGGTCGGCGAGTTGGTGACCACGAGGTCCACCGCGTCGCTGTCGTCACTCTCCAGGAACACGGCCCGTCGGCCGCGACCGGTCGGATCGGAGAGTCCGTGCTCGACGGCCACCTGCACGGGAGCCGGGCCGCCCGGGTCGAGCCAAAGCTCGTTGGACTTGAGGCCGGAACCGCGTTTGCCGCCGACGGCGCAGTAGAGGTCCGGCAGCCCGCTTCCGTCCACGTCGGCCGCGGCGCAGCCGTGACGGTCGATGTCCGGCTGGGCCAGCGCCGCGTGATCGACGAACCGGCCATCCTGTGCCAGCACGAGGCGGCCACCCCGGCCGTGCCGGCCGATGAAGAGGTCGTCCGCTCCGTCGGCGTCGAAGTCGGCCACGACGGCACCGTAGGTCGGCGTCAGCTCGGCGATGCCGGACTCCTGCGCCATGTCGCGTGCCACGAGCCGCGCGTCCGGCTGGGCGGTCGGCAGCCCGGTCGTGCCGCGTCGGCGGGCCGACCGGTCCTTGTCACGTGCCCGCCCCCGGTCCCGGTTCCCGCGGCGGGCGGTCAGCGTCGTGGTGGTGGCCGCGGTGCTGGTGGCTGCGGTGGTGGTGCCCGCGGAGGCCTCGTCGTCGGGTGTGGATCCGGCCCCCGTCCCGTTACGGGCGCTGGAGGCCTCTCCGGTCACGGCGCCGGTGGTCTCGCTGTTGTCACCGCTCGCGAGCTGCTCGGCGGGGGGTGGCTCGGGGCTTGGCTCGCTGCCTCCGAAGATGCCCGACTGGGCGGGCAGGCAGACGCGGGCGACGCTCGATCGAAGGCCCGACCGACCCACCGCCCACCCGTTCGTGTCGAGCGAGCCCACCACGTCGTGCAGCTCCGTGCCGCCCTCCGCCCCGGCGACCTCGTTCCAGGCCTGCCCATCCCACCAGGCGGCGACCGCCTCGTGGCTCGAGCGTGCCGAATCCCAGGCCGCACCGACGACCCAGATGCCGCCCGACAGCGGCGCCGCCACGGCCGTCAGCACCACTTCCGGGGAGCCGAAGTCGGGAGCCTCCGCCGGTGTCCACGAGCGGCCGTCCCAGCGAAGCACGAGCGGCGCGGTGGTACCGCCGACGCTCTGGTAGCCCACCGCCCAGGCCTCGTCGGCGCCGTTGGCCACGACATCGGCCAGGACGGCCTCCCCGCGCAGCGAGGGGGTCTTGTGGCGCGTCCAGCGAGCGTCGTCCCGCCGATAGATGACCGGGCCGATCTGCGTACCGGGGCCGCCGTGCCCCACGACCCAGAGGCCGCCACGCCCGTCCGGTGCGACGCCGGTGAGGCTGACCGATTCACGCTTGCCGGTCCGCGGGCTGACGTACACCCAGCGCCTGCGGTCTCGCCGGGCGGCGATGGGCTGCGTGCCTCCGTTGGCGGTCATGCGGTAGCCCACCGCGAGGGGGTTCTGGCCGGACATGGCGACGTCCGTGAAGAGCGAGGCCAGCGTCGTGTTCGGCCGGGGCCGGTCGACGCCCCAGGCGTGCCCGTTCCAGCGCATCGCCAGCGGCATCGTCTGCCCGGAGATGGTCGTGAACCCGACCGCCCAGGCCGTGCCCTCGTTCGCCGCCGTGACGGCCACGAGGCCGTCCTCCGCGCCGGGGCTGGAGGCGGCCACGCGGGTCCAGGCGCCGTTCTCGTTGAAGACGGACGCTGGCCGCCGCTGGCCGAAATCGTCGTCCTCACCGGCCCGGCTGAAGCCGACCGCCAGGGCACCACGGCCCGTGAGCGCCACGCCGTGCAGGGCCAGGGCGAGCCTCGAATCGGTGTCGCCGAAGCCGGACGTGCACTCCATCGCCCCGTTCTCCTGGCCACCATCCTCGAGGAATGTCGCGACGTCGCCTTCCTGGGCAGCCGCCGTCGTCCCCCCGGACCAGGCGGCCGGCAGGTCGGTGAGCAGCAGGAGGGAGAGCCCGAGCGCCACGAGCGTGAGGCGCCCGGTCAGGCGGCGATCAGGCATCGACACGCGAGATTAGACCGCACCGCACTTCTCCGCACCCGGGGTCGGTAGTACGGTCCCGTGGCGTGCCGGCAGTACCCCGGGGCGGCGGAGAGATGGCCGCTCATGCCGGGAAAGCGGCCAGCAGCTGCACCGGTCCCGGACGCTGACGGCCGTTGAGGACGACGAAATCGGTGCGGCCGTTGCCATCGTGATCGATGGCCATGACGTCGTCGGCCAGGCCCTCCGCGGTCTGCGGGATGCGGATCGACCTGAAGGCCCGCCCGCCACGCACGCTGAGCAGCAGCAGGTCCTTGCGGTTCCGGTCATCGTCGCCGCAGGCGATGTAGATGTCCGCGTGGCCGTCACCATCGACGTCGCCGGCGGCCACCGCCACGGCCGCCGAGAGGCGAGCCTCGAAGATGCGACGGTAGCCGGTCTTCGTCGCGAGGCTCACACGCAGCAGGCTGGGTGCCACCTGGACGAGATCCCGCCGGCCGTCGCCATCGACGTCGGCGAAGGCGACGTCGACGTCGCCGATGGGCGAGATCCCCTGGGCGAGCGTGCGGTCCGCGAGCCGGCCGGCGCGATTGACCATGAGGCGCAAGCCGGCAGGTCTCCCCGCGAAGTCGTAGGCGGTGCAGTAGGCCAGATCCTGGTCGCCGTCCGCGTCGACGTCGCCCACCTCCGTGCAAAGCGTCCCGTGCGTGCTGTCAAGGCCCACGCCCGGCGCCGGGACGAACGTGCCCTTCACGTTCCGGTAGAAGCGGTTGCTGCTCGGCAACCCATCTTCCCGATCGGGTGCGTTGCCGATGAGGACATCCGGCCAGGCATCCTTGTCCAGGCGGATGAAGGCCACGTGCCGACCTCGGCCCAGGGGGTCTGAGAGGCCCATGGTCCCGCGGACGAGATGCCCCCCGGGCTTGTCCGGGGCCGACGAGAGTTCGTGGCGCCGGACGACCTTGCCGCGCTGGGCGCCGACCGAGCAGAGGATGTCCTTGTTGCCGTCGCGATCCACGTCGGCGTGGTCGCAGCCGTGACGGTCGACGGGGCTGAAGGCACCGGTGGCTGCGTCGCTGAAGCCGCCGGGACCGTTCATGGCCAGGCGGGGCAGCGTGCCGCCGTGGCGGCTGTAGAAGACGTCCTGGTAGCCGTTGCTGTCGAGGTCCGTGACGAAGCCGCCGAACGTCTCGGTCACCTGTGCCAGTCCCGTCGCAGCGGCGCGGTCCTCGACGACGAAGCCGCTCGGTGCCACTGGCCTGCCCAGCCGCTGGAGCCTGGTGTCGGCCGGCACGAAGGTCCCGCCCTCCGCGGGGGGCCCACCGGCCCAGTCTTCGGCGGCTGCCGAGCGGCTGGTCCGGCGCCTGGCCTGGATGCGGCTGACCCTCAGGCGGCCACCGTCGCCGGCGCGTGCCGCCGCCGTGCCCGCGGGACAGCTCTCCATGATGAGCAGGGAGGCGGCCACGCTGGCCGTGATGAGGGCTCCCCGGGGCGAGGCTGCCACGGCCATGACCTCCGAGCGGACCCCGTCCGGCACGCCCAGCACGTCGAGCGACCAGTGGCCGGCGCTGCGGTGGGCGACGAAGCCCCGTGCCTCGCGCTGCTCGGTGGGAGTCTGTGCGCCCGCGATCCAGAGCGTGCCGTCGGCGCCGATGGCCACGGAGCGGGGGATGGCGGCCGCATCTCCCGCCCAGGGGAGAGGCTCGCGCTGCCAGCGGCGGCCGTCCCAGCGCAGCAGGAGGGCCTGGTGGCGGTCACTGCCGGCGGGCGCGAGATAACCCACGGCGTAGCCCTCCCGGGCGCCGCGGAAGGCGACGTCCGTGAGCACGGCGATGCCGTCAGGCAGGCGTGGCACCTCGACCGATCGCCACGCCCTGCCGTCGGAACGCACGATGACCGGGCGCGGGACCGCGCGTCCGGCGGCCCGCCAGCCCACTGCCCAGATGGTGCCGCCAGGGGCCCGCTCGACGGCCGTCAGGCCCCCCGGTCCGCCGAGCTCGGGCTCACGGGCCCGCCAGCGAGCGCCCGCCCACTGCGCGGCATAGGCGCGCAGGAGTCCGTTCTCCAGGCGCGTGCCCACGGCCCAGGCGCTCCCGTCGGGCAGGGCCGCCACGTCGGCGAACATGGCCCGTGGACCGGCCGGGTCGGGCACGCCGATGGCTTTCCAGTAGCTGCTGGTCAGCTTGCCGCTGATGGGCTCCATGGACCCATCGCCCTCGCCCACCATCTTGCGGTAGTAGCCCACGCCGAACACCTGGTCGTCACCGAGGAGCGCCCCGCCGACCAGGCCGCGGTGGCCACCAGCGCTGATGCCGGCTCGCACCCAGGCCGAGCCGTCCCAGCGCAGTGCCAGGATCCCCCGGCTGGCTCCGCCAAGGATCCAGGTGGGCTCGCCCTCGCGCGAGACGATGTCGAAGGGCGTCGAGATGAACGTCCCATCCGGGATGGGCAGCTCTCGCCACCCAGCCGAGCACGAGCTGCCGGTCTGGGCCGCCTCGGCGCTGGCCGGTGCCGTACCTGGCAGTCCCCGCGGGCCCGGCAGCGCGTGCCCCGACGTCGCCACGAGGAGATCCCCGGCCAGCAGCGCCACGGCGACGAGGGACACAAGGAGCGTCCCTCGGATGGGTCGGCGGCGGTGGTCAGGCATCCGGGCGCGCGCAGAGGCCGCCAGGGCGGTGTCGATGGTCACGGCTAGGCGCGACCCTACCACGCGACGCCGACGCGGGCGGTGGTGGGC
Source organism: uncultured Chloroflexia bacterium (assembly GCA_963707395.1). Classification (GTDB taxonomy): domain Bacteria; phylum Chloroflexota; class Limnocylindria; order Limnocylindrales; family CSP1-4; genus JAFMJV01. The sequence continues at coordinate 30,773 of CAVPPQ010000027.1, read as the reverse complement.
CCCGGCGCGACGCTCACTCGCGGCCGCAGGACGGGTTGCCGTCCCACCAGGACGAGCTGCCGTCCCACCAGGACGAGCTGCCGTGCCACCAGGTCGGATCCAGGTCGTTCAGGGCCCCGGCTCGTCGTCCCAGTGGAGGTCCATGTCCAGGTGCTCGGCGAGCTCCTCGTTGTAGGGTCGATAGAACTCGCGCAGTCGTGCCAGGACCTCAGGGTCGTAGGGCTCGTGGGGCTTGTTGCGATTGCGCATGACCCGGGGCAGGCGATGCAGGCGTGGCAGGCCCAGGAAATCGCAGACCTCGGCCATGGTGCCCACGGGGTCGCGGAACCAGTGCTCGCTCTGGATGACCAGGATCTGGTCCCTGGCGAAGTGGGTCTGCCAGCGCTCCAGCTGTGCCTGGTAGATGCCGCGCCGCACGACGAGGGGGTCGGAAGGACGTTTGTCGCGGGGGATCCGGATGCCGGCCCGGTCGCCCGGCGGCCCGATCTCAGCCTCGATGGCCTCCCGAAAGGAGCGCGTCTCGCCGTGCTGGCGCAGCGACCACGCCCAGTGCGAGGCGGCGCGGGCGGTGGGGTCGCGAAGGAGGACGAGCAGCCGGGCGTCCGGGACAGCCCGGGCAACACGGGCCGGTGCGTTGGGGTGGGAGAGGTACGAGGGGCTCGACTCCCCCGTGAGGACCGGGTGCAGGCCGCGGCCGAAGGCATCCCGACGGGCCGCATTGGCGGGGAAGCGAAGGCGATACCAGGGCAGCCCGTAGGTGTAGCGGTGGCTGTCGAAGAAATGTGTCTCGCGTGGACCGGGCAGCACGTTGGGGTGCGCGTTGAGTTGTCCGAGCAGGTGCGTGGTGCCGCTTCGGGCGGCGCCGATGATGATGAAGTCCGGCAGCAGGTGGCCGCGCCCCATGAGCTGTCCGCGGAGCCGTCGAGCCCGGCCACGGCCCAGCGTGCGCTCCAGGGCGACGTTCAAGCGACCCGAGGCTCTCATGTTCGGAGTATGCCAGCGCCGCTGCGGCCCAGCCTCCGCCGAGCGGCCCCATCCTCGCTATGCTGCCCGCATGGAGTTGGGGCCTGAGACGCTGCGCACGATCAGCCACGACATGCGCAACCTGCTGACAGCCGTGCGGGGTCACGCCGAGCTGGCGCTCCGGGGCCTCTCCCACGACGACCCGGCCCGCGAGGACGTCGCCCACGCCGTCGTAGTGACAGCGGCGCTCTTCGAGCTCATCGATCAGCTGGATGGCCACGACCCGGCGGCCACGCTGGTCGCCGTCAACCTGGACAGCACCGTCAACGCCATGCGCCGCCTGCTGGATGCACTGCTGCCGACCTCCGTGGAGATGCGCCTGGAGCCCGAATCGGAGGGCGCCCACGTCACCATCTCCAAGCTCCGCGTGGAGCGCATCGTCCTCAACCTGGTGATGAACGCCCGGGACGCCATGGACCACGGCGGCTTCCTGGCCATCTCGACCAGCCGTGGCCCGGATGACACCGCCCGCATCGTCGTGGCGGACACGGGCCCGGGCTTCACGGACGAGGCCCTGGAGCACCTCTTCGAGGCGGGCTTCACGACCAAGCGCGACCGCGGCGGCAGCGGCCAGGGCCTCAGCGTCCTGGCTGCCATCGTCGATGGCGCCGGGGGCAGCATCGACGTGGACTCGCGGCCGGGCGAGGGAGCCACGGTGACCGTGACCCTGCCGCTGGCGGAGCCGTCGCTCGTTCCCGGCCGCTGACCGCCTGAGCCTCACTGCCGGGGAGTAGGATTCACGGCTGTTCGACCATCTTGAGGAGTCGCCCGCCCCATGGCTAATCCGATCGTCACCGTGATCGGCGCCGGCAACGTCGGCGCCACCACTGCCCAGCGCATCATGGAACAGGGCATGGCCGACGTCTGGCTCGTGGACATCGTCGACGGGCTGGCCCAGGGCAAGGCCCTCGACTTGGCCGAGGCGGCCCCGGTGACCGGCTATGACATGGTCATCCAGGGCACGACCGACTACGCGGACACGGCCGGCTCGGACGTCATCGTCGTGACCTCCGGCATCGCCCGGCAGCCGGGCATGAGTCGCGACGACCTGCTGGCCAAGAACGCGGGCATCGTGCGCAGCGTCGTCGAGCAGGCCGTCTCCTATTCGCCGGAGGCCATCGTCATCGTCGTCACCAACCCGCTCGACGCCATGTGCCACGTGGCCCTGGAGGCCAGCGACCTGCCCTCCGATCGAGTCGTGGGCATGGCCGGCGTGCTCGACTCGTCGCGCTTCCGCACGTTCATCGCCATGGAGCTGGGCGTCTCGGTGGCCAACACCAACGCCTTCGTGCTGGGCGGGCACGGTGACACGATGGTGCCCCTGCCGCGCTACTCCACCGTCGGCGGCGTGCCCATCACGGAGCTCATGACAGCGGACCGCATCGATGCCATCGTGCAGCGCACCCGGGACGGCGGCGCAGAGGTGGTCGCCCTGCTCAAGACCGGCTCGGCCTTCTACGCTCCGGCCGCCTCCGTGGGCGCCATGGTCGACGCCATCGTCAACAACCGGCACATGATCCTGCCCTGTGCCGCCTACCTGGAAGGCCAGTACGGCGTGGACGGCCTGTACGTCGGCGTGCCCACCCGGTTGGGCAGCAACGGTGTGGAAGGCGTGGTGGAGATCGGCCTGACGGCCGACGAGCAGGCGGCCTTCGACCGCTCGGCGGGGGCGGTCCGGGAGCTCGTGGACAAGCTGGTGGCCATGGGGCAGCTGCGGGGCTGACAGGCCGCCGGGCGCCGCGCGCTGACGTGAACGAGGCTGAGGGTCCGGCCCTGTCCGAGCTGCGCGTGGTCGCGCTCATCAGCGACATGGACGGCGTGCTGGTGGATACCGGCGGTGTCTACGACCGCCACTGGGCGCAGTGGGCGGAGCGTCAGGGCATCGACCCTGCGCACATCATCGCCGTGCACTTCGGTCGCCCGGCGGCGGAGACCATCCGCCTCGTGGCGCCGCACCTGGACGCCGTGGCCGAGGCGCGGCGCTTCAATGACGCTCTCGCCGATGACCCCTCCGCAGCCGGCGTGCTGGCCATCCCGGGGGCGATGGAGCTGGCGGGCGCCATCCCACCGGAGCGCTGGGCCATCGCCACGAGCGCGCCGCGGACCATGGCGCAGCGCTGGCTGGCGCACATCGGACTGCCGTTGCCGGCCGTCATGGTCACGGTCGATGACGTGGCCCGCGGCAAGCCGGCACCCGACCCTTACCTCCGGGCGGCGGAGCTGCTCGGCGTGGATCCGCGGCAGTGCCTCGTGCTGGAGGACGCACCGGCGGGTGTCAGCGCCGCCCGGGCCGCCGGCGCCACGGTGCTGGGTGTGCTCTCCACGCACGACGCGGCGCAGCTGGCCGAGGCCGACCACCTCGTGGCCGCGCTGGACCAGGTCCACGTCCGCCCGGACGAAGAGGCCGGCGGCCTGCTTGTGCGCTGGCCTCCGGCTCCGCGCTGAGGGTCGCCGCCCAGGCCCGCTCCTCCGCCACGCCCCGCACCCACGGGCGCGTCACAGGTCAGCTGGCCGCCAAGCTCCGCAGCCAGGGGCGCGCCTCGCGGCCACTGGACGGACCTCCGGCGCTGGAAGCGGCGCTTGGGTCCACCTCGGCGCCCGTCGCCCGCCGTGGCAGGAAGCGTCCATCGCCCGGGCGGCCCAGGTACGCACCGTCCTCCACGATGACCTGCCCGCGCGAGACCACGATGTCGCTGCCGCCCTGCACCTCGCGGCCCTCGTAGCAGGAGTAGTCCACGGCCATGTGGTGCGTGGCGGCGGAGAGGACGTGTCGCCGCTCCGGGTCGTAGACGACGATGTCAGCGTCGTAGCCGGGGGCGATGACGCCCTTCCGACCGGCCAGGCCGAAGATGCGTGCGGCCGCGGTCGAGCTCACCTCCACCCAGCGCTCCACGCTCAGTCGCCCCTGCACGACCCCCTGGAAGAGCAGGTCGAGGCGCTCCTCGACGCCGGGCAGGCCGTTGGGGATGGCCCGGAAATCGTGGCGCCCGAGGTCTTTCTGGCCCACGAAGTCGAAGGGGCAGTGGTCGGTCGCGACCAGCTGCAGGTCGTCGTCGGCCAGGCCGCGCCAGAGGGCTGCCTGGTGGTCCGGCGTCCGCAGCGGCGGCGAGCAGACGAACCGGGCGCCCTCGAAGCCGTTGCCCAGGTCGTCCAGGGAGAGGAAGAGGTACTGCGGACACGTCTCAGCCAGGACGCGCGCGCCGCGCTCGCGGCCGCGAACGACCTCCTCGAGCGCATCACGCGAGCTCAGGTGGACGATGTAGACGGGCACGTCCGCGGCCTCGGCGAGCCGGATGACGCGAGCCACGCATTCGGCTTCGAGTCCGGCGGGCCGAGAGATGCCGTGGTACCAGGGATCGCGCTGTCCGGCTTCCGCGTGGCGGGCCGCGAGGACGTCGATGGCCACGCCATTCTCGGCGTGCATGAGCACGAGTCCGCCGTTGTCCGCCGTGCGCAGCATGGCTCGCAGGATGGCCCCATCATCGGACAGCTGGACCCCCGGGTAGGCCGTGAAGAGCTTGAAGGTCGTGACGCCCTCGGCGACCAAGGCGTCCATCTCGGCCAGCGTCGCGGGGTCGACGTCGTTGACCATCATGTGGAAGCCGTAGTCGATGGCGCAGCGACCCTCCGCACGGGCCATCCAGGCCTCCAGACCCTCGCGCAGCGGCCGGCCGCGTGTCTGACCGGCGAAGTCGATGATCGTCGTCGTGCCGCCGAAGGCGGCGGCCCGGGTGCCGCTCTCGAAGGTGTCGCGCGAGACCGTGCCGGCCACGGGCAGCTCCATGTGCGTGTGGGGGTCGATGCCGCCCGGGATGACGAGTCGCCCCCGGGCATCGATGACGCGGTCCACGCTGGCCGCAGCGAGGGATGGCATCGAAGCATCGGCCGGTGCCTCGCCCCGCGGCCGTCCCAGGGCCACGATCGTCTCGCCCTCGATGAGGACGTCAGCGCGGCAGGAGCCGCTGGCATTGACGACGGTCCCGTTGGTGATGAGGGTGCGCATCGCCGCATGGTAGTGCGCGCCACAGCCGTGCGAGAGTGAGCCCTGGCATGACGACGCTGGCATCAGCACCGGGGTCCTCGATGCCCTCGTGTACCCTGTGGGCCGTCATGCCCACCCCCCGAGCGTGCCGTCCCATGACGGCGCGCCTTCGATGCTGGCCACCGTGACCTGGCACGAGCCCCGTCTGCGGCACGAGCCCCGTCTGGCGGCACGGACCCGGTGCCCGGCACGGAGCCCGGTGCCCCGGCACGGCTGGCCGACGACGCGGGTCACCCTCCTCGTGCTGCTGCTGGCGCTCTCGGTGATCGTGCCCTCGGGGTCGTCCGGGATCGCCCGGGCCGCCGGCCACGGGGGGCGTGACGGTGATGCGGCCGTCCGCGACACGTCGGCCCGTCCTGGCGGCTGGGCAGCCCGGCCCATCCGTGCCGGGGGCATCCGCCAGCGAGACCGCGACCTGCTCGGCGGCCTGCCGCCACAGACCCGACTGGGGTACCACCCGGGGACCGGTCGGGTGCGATCCCTGTCGGGGACGCCCGATCGGCCGCTGGCGCCCGGCCCTGCCGCCGTGGCGGCTGGTGCGCGGCCCTTCACCATGGCCGAGGCGCGCTCGCATGCGCGGCGCTTCCTCGATCGGTACGGCCGGCTCTTCGGCCTTGCCTCGACCGGCCGCGAGCTGCGCGCACAGCCGGCTCGCCGACACGTCCTGCCACGGCCAGGTCGTCTCGAGCCATCGGCCGACGATGACGCCCGCGGGGAGGCCTCCACGGGACAGAGGGGCACGGCGTCGAGCGCCGGAGACCCATTCAGCGTCACCGTGCGCTTCGACCAGGTCCGCGGCGGTCTGCCCGTCATGGGCGGCCAGATCGTCGTCCAGGTCTCCGACCAGGGCGCGGTCTTCTCGGCTTCCGGCGAGGTGCTGCCCTCGGCGACCCGGTTGGCGACGCGGCCGCGCTTCGGTGCGACGGAGGCCGCTCGCATCGCCGCCACGTGGCTGGCACGCCAAACGGGTCGCGCACCATCGGCGGTCAGCACCCGCTCCGAGGGCCTCGCCATCTACGACCCGCGGCTCATGGGCGACGGCTTCCAGGGTCCCTCGGCCGCTCGCCTGGCGTGGCGCATCGGCGCCCGTCTGCCCGCGAGCGGGCGCGCGGAGGCCCGCGACCAGCTCGTGGTCGTCGACGCCCGCGGCGGGCAGGTCCTGGCGTCCATGGGGCGCGTCTACGGCGTGGAGCGCTTGGTCTGCGACAACCGCAGCCTGCCGGGACAGCCCCTGCGCTGCGACCCGCCGTTCGCACGGCGCGAGGGGCAGGCCGTGACGGGCATCGCCGACGTGGATGCCGCCTACCGGCTGATGGGCTCGCTGGACGCCTACCTCGCCGCCACCTTCAGGCGTGACGGACTGGACGGCCAGGGGTCGCGGCTGAAGGCAACCGTGCGCTACTGCGCCCCCTACGGATGCCCCTGGCGCAACGCCGAGTGGAAGTGGCGAGAGCAACAGGCGGTCTTCGGCACCGGCTGGGCCCGCGCGGACGACATCGTCGCCCACGAGTTCTTCCACGGCCTGCTCGACCACGAGGTGCCCCTCTTCTACCAGTACCAGTCGGGGGCCATCAACGAATCACTGACCGACGTCTTCGGCGAGCTCCTGGACCTTGCCGACCCAGCCGGCACCGACACGCCGGCGTCGCGCTGGCTCATCGGTGAGGACACGCCCCGCGGCGCCTTCCGGGACATGCAGGATCCCGGCCGCTTCGGGCACCCGGACCGGGTGCGCAGCCCGCGCTGGCAGCACAACGCCAGCGATGATGGCGGCGTCCACCGCAACAGCGGTGTGGGCAACAAGGCCGCCGTGCTCATGGCCGACGGCGGCACCTTCCGCGGCTACCACGTGGCCGGCATCGGGGAGGCGCGCACCGCCCGCGTCTTCTACCAGGCCGTCACGACGCGGCTGACGCCGGCCGCCAACTACCTCGACCTGGCCGATGGGCTCGTGGCGGCCTGTGCCGACCTGGCCGGCAGCGGCGACCTGACGATGGCGCACTGCGCCTCGGTACGCGATGCCACGCGGGCCACGCAGATGCACCTCGAGCCTCGCCCGTTGGCGCCTCGGCGGGCACCGCTCTGCGCTCCAGGTCGGCGCCCCGTGGACGTCTTCGCGGACGACCTGGAGGATCCCGGGGCGGGACGCTGGGTGGTGCAGCGGCTGGAGGGTACCCGCAAGGGTTGGTACTACCCGCAGAACCCCAACGACGACCCGGCCTGGGACGGCACCTGGGCGTCGAGCGGCCGGACCAACTTCTACGCCGCCGACTACGGCGCCCTCTCTGACGCCATCATCCAGCTCCGAGACCCGATCAAGCTGCCGGAGGGCGCCTTCCTGCACTTCGGGCACGGCTACTCCTTCGACGCGGCGGGCTCGCGCCGCTACGACGGGGGCGTCGTGGAGGTCAGGGCCGGGGGCGGGCCGTGGCAGGGCGTGAACAGGCTGCTCACCCACGGGGGCTACAACGGCACGATCGCCCGGGGCACGGGCAACGCCCTGGCCGGCAAGCGGGCCTGGACGGGCGACTCACACGGCTGGTCGTCGTCCCGCGTGGACCTCTCGTCGTTCGCCGGGCAGTGGCTGCGACTGCGCTTCCGGATGGCCTCCGACCGTGCCGTCAGCGGCATCGGCTGGTACGTGGACGATGTGCGCATCTACGCCTGCGCCGTCGATACGGACAAGCCGACCGGGACGCTCAGCATCGATGCCGGTGCCGCCAGCACGAGCGACACCGCGGTGGACCTGGCGATCGACTACGCCGACGCCTCCACCTGGGTGACCCACCTGCGTGTCTCCAACAGCCCGGCCCTCGGCGCGGGCGGACAGCTTCAGGTCGGCATCACCGTGCCCGCCCGGGAGACCCTGGCCTGGGACCTGGCAGACGCGGGGCTGGGCGGCACGCCAGGCACGGGACCCAAGGCCGTGTTCGGCCAGGTCCGCGATGCCGCGGGCCACTGGTCGGACGTCTTCTCGGACGACATCGAGCTCCTGGCCTCACCCTGAGCCGCTGCGCCCTGGGCCTCTCACCGGCGAACTAGCCGACCACACCCGGCGAGGGACTCGAGCTCAGAAGCGCTCGACGTCCAGGTACACCTTGGCGTTCTTGACCTTGCCCTTCTTGGACCATCCCAGCGACGACATGCGGGCACAGCTATCACCGCGGATGCCGATGACCGTGCGCACCTTGCCGTCCTCACCTTCGAACATGTCGATCGAGCGGATCTGCGTGACGCCCTCGGGCTCCAGGAGCAGCTGGTCGACCTGCTGCCCGGCCGTGCTATCCACGGGCCCATCGAAGGTCACGACGATGGCTCGCGCGCCGGTCACCAGCGTGGCGCCGTAGGTGGTGCGCGCCTCCTTGGGGGTCGTCCACTCCATCGTCGCCGTGGTGCCGGTGTCCGCGGTCCCGCGCTTGGACATCTCCCAGGTGATGCGCTCGTAGGTCTCGGTCTCCTCCTCGCGCAGGCCGGCCGTGAACTGGCTCAGCTTCCACTCGGAGGCGCCGAGGTCAGTGATGGCACCATCCTCACAGGTGTAATCGAAGGCGGTCGTTGGCCCGGTCGCGACCTCCTCGCCCGTCAGCGGGGCCGACGGATCGGCAACCTCGGGTCGCGCGACGGGACTGGCCCCATCGTCTCGCGGGAGGTTGCTGGCTGCGGCCGGCGTGGCCGAGGCGACGGGCGCGACGCCCAGGCGGCCGCCGCTGTTGAGGATGCCGCCGCCGGAGACCGCCAGCGTGCCACCCACGATGAGCAGGCCGATGACCATGGCCAGGCCGAGCATGGCCGACAGACCCGAGCGCCGCGCCGTGGGCAGGTCCACGTGCCCGGGCTTGACGCCCCGCAGCGGGTCCGCCGAACTGGCGATGGGCAGACCGCAGTTCCGACACACCCGCGCGCCGGCCTCATTGGCGAGCCCGCAGGCCGGGCAGGTCACTCCCTGCGGGGCCTGCTCCGGCGTCCACGGCTGACGCGGCGCGCCGGCGCCCTGGGGCTTGGTCGTTCGAGTCATGCCAGCGGATGGTGCCACAGGAGCCCGATGTTCGGGCGCGACCCTACCGCAGCACGTAGAAGCCCTGGAAGTCCACCGGTCGGCCCGGATCGACGGCGCTGATGGCGATACGGCGGGGTGTGACGCGGCCGAAGTTCATCGTCCACACGAGCTCGCGCTGGCTGCTCGACTCGCGGTGCAGGTCGACCAGGGCGGCCCGCTTGCCGTTCACGAAGATGCGCACCCGGCCCATCCCGGGACCCGTGGCCGCTACGAGCGCCACGGAGCGGCCCGTGAAGCTGGACCGGACCCACCGGCTGCCACGGGCGGCCGCAGCCACCATGCCGTCACCGCCGAGGCGCGTGCCGACCGGGCCCCGCAGGGCGGCGGTCAGTTCGCCGCTGTAGTACCAGGGACCCATCCGGCCCTGGCCGTCAACGCCGCGAACGCGGAAGTGGTTCGCCAGGCCCGTCTTGAGCCAGACCCGGGCCTGATGAGCCGTTGGCCCACCGATGGCGATCCCCTTCCATTCACCCCGGCCGACCTTCCGCTGCAACATGTAGCGGCTCACGCCGGGTGAGACGGGCAGGGGCTTCCAGGTCACCGTGACCGGCGAGTCGGGCAGCCGGCTGCCGCGCTTGAGGAACAGGTCGGGGTCAGCCAGGATGGGGCCGAGGCGGTCGGACCAGACGAAGGAGAGATCGGGCCCCAGGTAGGTTCGCTGCAGGCGCTGCCGCGTCCAGCCCTGCCGGGCGCAGGCCTCCACGCTGCGTGCGTACAGCTTCCAGCCGTTGGCGTCGGCAGCGCACTGGCTGCTCACGCCAGCCCGGTAGCCGGTCAGGAAGAAGCGGCCGGACTTGCGCAGCGTGAGCGCCCAGGTGGCATCGATGGCGCGCTGCTGGTCGAGGTCGGGGTAGGCGCGCTCCGGTCGGTAGAGCTGGTCCATCGTGTCGTCGCGGACGTCGTAGCAGCGGCCTCCGGACGTGTAACCGGGACGGTGGTGGCCGCGCAGGGCGTAGTACCAGGCGTACTGCTTGGTGGCCACCGCGCCGACCTCCAGGGTGGCCTGGTGGAGCCGACCGGGCCACTCGCCGGAGGCCATGACTTCCGCCACGTAGCGGCGGAAGTTGACCCGCTCGACGTGCCCCGTGCGGGTGCGCAGGACACGGATCGTCCGGGGCGGCACGGTCTGGCTGGTCCAGCCGGTGCACGACGTGCCGGCGGCGGCCGGCGCCGGAGCGGCCAGCTGCGGGATGGTCAGGAGCGTCGCCACGGCGAGCGCGGCAAGGCCGACGCGCAATGCGACGGCATCGGGCCGGGGACCGCGCTGGGTCGACGGCAGGGCGTGCGGTGATGTCACGGGCATCGGGTACCTCCATGCGGGCCGCACGGCATCGCTGGGGACGATGACGAGGGCTCGGCGCCGCACGTCGGCAGGGTCGGGGGAGGAGTGGTCGCGACTGGGGTCGACGACCAGGTCGGCAGCGCACGCAAGGCGAGCGCGGTCAACGAGTCACGGGCATCCGGCGCCTGGGGAACGCAAGCTGGCCCGCGGGGCGACGCGCATCCGTCAACGGCGACCGAAGCGCATCAGATCCCTGCCGTGGGCGCGGCGGGTCTTCTGTTGGTGAGCCTCGTTGGCGTGGATTTGTGGGCGAAGACTAACAGGCTACGCCGTGGCGTGCAGTCGATCCGACGCGGGGAGTTGCCAGTTATCCACAGAATCGATGACCGGGCCACCTGATCGGTGACCCGGTCGGTCGTGCCGTGAGCCGCCGCCGCAGCGGCGCGCCAAGGGGTCCTGTCAGTCCTCGCGGGTGCGGAAGACCAGCCACGCGCCGTAGCCGGCGGCGATCCCGCTGACCCAGAAGAGGATGCGGCCGATGAGGTGCAGGAAGTCGCTGGACGGGCCGCCCAGGCGTACCCAGCCCAGGAAGTTGATGACCGCGAAGAGTGCCAGCGACAGGCCCAGGGCGCCGATGATGACGCGATAGCCCTTCCCGAAGTCGTAGTGACCCCAGCGGTGGACCCAGATGGCCAGGATGGTCAACACTGCGAGGACCACCGTGAAGTCGCTGACGACCTGGTAGTCGAGCAGGAACTGGAAGAGCAGGTACACGACCACGACGATGACCGCCGCGGCCGTGAGCACCATCTGCTCACCAGCCACGAGCCGTTGCCGAAGCGTCGCCACGGCGTTGCCCACGGCTGCGGTCGCCTGGGAGGCGGAGCCGCCGCCCGAGGGCGGAGCCGGCTGCCCCTGGGGTGCTGCGTTGGGGGTCTCGGTACCGGGTCCAGACATCAGGCGTTCCTCCTATGACAGGCAGGTGTCCACTCTACCGGGTTGGCTCGCGGCCGCGATGGCCGTTTCGATCTGCCTGACCGCCGGACCATCGACCTCCCACCGCTCTCGGCTGCGCCCCAGTATCGCCCAGCCGGATGCTGCGCTCAAGTCGCGCGGCGTGCGAAGTGGGATCGCGGGTGGCGGGGGCCCCGTGCGGTCGCGAGGGCTCTGCTGGGCTGCGGTCGGCTGGACCCCGTACGACTGGGCCACGGGCCGACGCTGACCGGATGCTGCCCATGACGGCCCGACCGGCCTAGCCTCACGGGTAGCGCCGGCACCGCTCAGGCAGGCGAGCGACCGGCGCTCCATCCTTCCCGGCGCTCCCGCCTTCCCGGTCCGTGGTGAGGCACACTGCGGTGGTGACGTCCCTTGTCTCGCTGGCCGTGGCGCTGTCCCTGCTGCTGGGTGCCGGGTCCTCTCCCGTGACGGGGTCTTCTCCCGTGGCAGGGTCCTCTCCCGGGACCCTGACGCCCGCCGCCTCGGCCGCCAGCGACCCGCCGCAGCTCGCCTGGGAGATCGTCTCGAGTCGCCCTCACGATGCGCTCGCCTGGACGCAGGGCCTGCAGCTGGACGACTCGGGCCGCCTCTTCGAGTCGACGGGGCTGCGCGGCCGCTCGACGATCCGCGAGGTGGATCCGCGTACCGGGGCCGTGCTGCGTTCCGCGCCCCTGCCCGACCGGCAGTTCGGGGAGGGGCTGGCGCTGGTGGACGATCGCCTCGTGCAGCTCACCTGGCAGGAAGGGGTCGCCAACACCTGGGACGTCGCCACCTTGCAGCCGCTCGATACCTTCGACTACGAGGGCGAGGGCTGGGGTCTCTGCTACGACGGGCAGCGGCTCGTCATGAGTGACGGCAGCGATCGACTCACCTTCCGCGACCCGGTCACGTTCGAGGTGATCGGCAGCGTCCGTGTCGAGGGCGCCGGGCCTGCAGGCTTCCGGCTCAACGAGCTGGAGTGCGTGGCAGGGATGGTGTGGGCCAACGCGTGGCTGACCGACACCATCGTGCGCATCGACCCCGACCTGGGCACCATCACGGGCACGCTGGACCTCGCCGGGCTCCTCGAGCAGGCGCCGCCCGCCGAGGCTCCGGCCAGCCCGTCCCCGTCCGCCCCGGCGCCCGATGTCCTCAACGGCATCGCCTGGAACGCTGCCACCGGCACGTTCCTGGTCACCGGCAAGCTCTGGCCGACGCTCTTCGAGATCCGCGTCAGCGACCCGAGGTAGCGCCGCTCGTCAGCCGGCGAAGGGGACCCGTGGTCGGCCGGGCACCTCCACCCGCGATCGGAAGAGGCTGCCAGCCAGTGGCTGGGCGGCGTGCTCCTCTTCCGAGAGCAACTCCCAGGCGCTCGTGATGTAGAGGTCGCGCAGGTCGGCACCGCCGAACTCGCAGCTCGAGACGTTGGAGACGGGCAGCGGGATGACGGCATCCAGCCTGCCATCCGGCAGATATCGATGGACGCCGTAGCCCGGCCAGGTGGCCACCCACACTGCGCCCTCGGCGTCGACCGTCAGGCCATCAGGCCGCCCGCCGCCTTCGTGGATGGTCACGAACTCGCGCCTCCCACTGATGTCGCCGCTGACCGGGTCGAAGTCGAAGCGGTCGATGCGCCAGGTGGGCGTGTCCACGTAGTACATGGTCAGGCCGTCCGGGCTCCAGCCCAGGCCATTGGAGATGGAGACGCCCTCGAGCATGCGCGTCACGGTCCCATCCGGATCGAGCCGGTAGAGGGAGCCGCGCCCTGGCTCGGCGTGCCAACCCATGGTCCCCGCCCAGAAGCGGCCCTGGGGGTCGGTCTCACCGTCGTTGAAGCGCGTGGACGGGTCGGAGGCCTCCACGGCCGCGATGAGCTCCGGCTCGCCTTCCTCGGGGAGCGCGTAGAAGCCGTCCTGGAGAGCGGCCACGATAGCCGCCCGAGGCGCGCGGCAGGACGACGCCCACGGCCGATGGCAGCCGGCGCTCGACGGTGGCGCCATCGGCCGGGTCGGTCACGAAGAGGGTGGCATTGGGGATATCCACCCACAGGAGCCGGCCGCTGCGTGGATCCCAGACGGGGCCCTCGCCCACGAAGGCGTCGTGCTCGACCAGGAGCTCGGGAGCTGGAAGTACACGATGGGCCATGGGGGTTTCCTCCAGCTGAAGTCCGCGGGCGATCGGCCCCGATGATTACCCAAAGGCGATAGGCTCGCCGGGTCAGCCAGCAGCCCGAAGGACCGCGATGACCGCCCGACCCCCCATCCCGCCCCTCATCCTCGAGAGCCGCGCCATCGCCATCGGGCGTCGCATCCCGGCCGCCTCCGCGCCGAGGGTCGCCGAGGCCCTCGTGGCTGGCGGCGTGCGCGCCATGGAGCTGACCCTCAACGAGCCTGAGGCTGAGGCCCTGGCATCCATCGCGACGCTGGCCCGCGTCGCTGACGACCTGGGCGGCCTCGTGGGCGCCGGGACCGTCCTCTCCATCGACGCCGCGCGCCGCGCTGTCGATGCTGGTGCCTGCTTCATCGTCTCGCCGCACTGCGACCCGGATCTGGTGGCCTGGTGTGCAGCGCGTGACGTGCCCTGCTTCCCAGGCGCGCTCTCACCGACGGAGATCCTGGCGGCCTGGTCGGCCGGAGCCAGCGCCGTCAAGCTCTTCCCGGCCTCCGCCGTGGGCCCCGGCTACCTGGCCCAGGTGGCTGGGCCCTTCCCGGACATCCCGATGGTGCCCACCGGGGGGGTCTCGGCGGCAACGGCGGGCGAGTGGATCACCGCGGGTGCGGTGGCCCTGGGCATGGGCGGCTGGCTCATCGGCGACGGGGAGCCGGCCGGGGTGACCGGGCGCGCCCGGCAGGTCCGGGCAGCCATCGCCGGTGCGACCGGCGAGCAGCGCTCATGAGGATCAGCGGTGTCCGCACGTACCTGGTCGGCAACCCCTGGAAGAACTGGCTCTTCGCGCGCGTCGACACGGACGAGGGCCTGTACGGAGTAGGGGAGGGCTCCCTGAACGCCTTCAGCGCCACCGTGGAGACGGCCATCCACGAGCTGGAGGAGGCCTGGCTCGGCCAGGACCCGACCGACATCGAGCGCATCACGCAGCGCATGACGCGCGACGTCTACACGGAGGGCGGCCAGATCCACGGCTCGGCCGTGGCCGCCATCGAGGTGGCCTGCTGGGACATCGTGGGCAAGGCGGTGGGCCGGCCCATCCACGAGCTCATGGGCGGCCGGTACCGCGACCGCACCCGCGCCTATGCCAACGGCTGGTACCGCGTGGCGCGCACCCCGGAGGCCTTCGCGGAGGCTGCCCGCGGGGTCGTCGCCCGTGGCTACACGGCCCTCAAGTTCGACCCCTTCGGCGCCGCCTGGCGGACGCAGGAACCCCGGGAGGAGGACCTCTCGCTGGCCATCGTGGCCGCGGTCCGAGAGGCCGTGGGCCACGAGGTGGACATCCTCATCGAGGGTCACAACCGCTTCAGCGTGAGCACCGCCCTGCGTCTCGCCGATCGCCTCGCCGAGCATCGGCCAGGCTGGTTCGAGGAGCCCGTGGCCCACCAAGCCATGGGCGCCATGGTGGAAGTAGCACGCCGCTCACCGGTACCCGTGGCGACCGGTGAGTCCTTCACCTCGTCACAGCAGTTCGCCGAGCTGCTGCGGCATGACGTCGTGCACATCCTGCAGCCCGAGCCGCTCTACCTGGGCGGCCTCTGGCGCACCCGCCAGGTGGCGGCCATGGTGGACGCCCACTACGGCGTGGTCGCTCCCCACAACGCGCAAGGACCGGTCTGCGCCGCGATCTCCGCGCAGCTGGGCGCCTGCGTCCCCAACTTCTACCTGCAGGAGACCTTCGAGGAGTTCAATCCCGCCTGGACCCGCGAGATCGTCGACGAGCCCATCGTGGCCGTCGATGGCTTCGTGCCCGTGCCCACGCGCCCCGGTCTCGGCATCGACCTCGACTGGGACCGCTTGGCGGGCCACCCCTACCAGCGGGCGAACCAGCTGAAGCTCTTCAGCCCCGGCTGGGAACGCCGGGGCGTGGAGACCGATGGGCCCGGCGGGATCAGCGCTTGACGGACCAGGTGAGGTCGTCCTTGAGGACCTGCGACTCGATGAGCTGGAGCGCGTTCACGTCGGCCGGCACCTCATAGGTGACCCAGCCCTGGACCTTCTTGCCGGCGGCCAGGTCGCCCACGGTCAGGTCCGGCTCGATCTGGCCGAGGACCTCCGCCTCGTAGCGCTTGCCTGAGGCGTCCAGCGCGTCCCAGAAGGTGATGTTGTAGTCGGCGCCGTCCTCGAGGGCCTCGTAGCGGACCAGGAAGGACACGTACTTCTGGCCCTTGCCGGGCTTGTAGAAGGAGTCGGAGATGTCCGGCTTCCAGTCGGCCTTCAGCAGCGTCAGCTCCAGGTCGTCGCGCGCGAGGGTGTCGCCGACCCCCGCCTCGGGCGCGGTGGTGGCCTCCTCGACCGGCGCCTCGGTGACCTCCGGGCTCGCCTCTGCCAACGGCGCTGCGCTCTCGCCGGCGGCTGGCTCCAGGCTGGCCGCGGCTGAGGCTTCCGCCCCCGGCATCTCGCCGCTGATGAGGCCGGCGAACGCCTCCGGCACCACTCGCGCCGTCGTCATGCCGGTGAGGATGCCCTCGCAGACCACCGGGTCCTGGCTCACGAGGGCACAGAACTCAGCGTTGGTGATGACGCTGACCGGCAGCGTGCTCTCCTCGTCCTGAGCCAACGTCGGGAGGCTCACGGCGGCGAGCGCGGTGATGGTCAGGAGGGTGGTGGTGACGGCCTTCATGTGATCTCCTCGCTGTGGTCCTGCCAGGACGGTTCCCGCTGCCCGCCCGTTCCGGGGCCGTGTCGACCCAGGGGCCTCCGAGCGCGGACTGTCGGGATGGTAGCGCGCCCGCCGCAAATGTTCAGCATCGCGATGTGCATTCACCCACGGATCGTCGTCGTCAAGTCCCGCAGGTCAGCGCGGCGATCGCCCGCGCGGTGATCAGCGACTCACGCGGCCGGAGGCGTCGCCGGCCGCCAGGCGCTGCACCTCGGCCAGCGTCACGCGGTTGAAGTCGCCCGGGATGGAGTGCTTGAGGCAACCGGCCGCGATGGCGAAGTCCAGCCCTTCCGAGGCGCTCAGCCCGTGGAGCCGGCCGTAGATGAGGCCGGCCGCGAAGGCGTCCCCGGTCCCCACGCGGTCGACGATGTCGAGGATCTCGTAGGCGGCCCCGACGTGGAAGCCGTCGCCGTCGCGCAGGCAAGCAGACCAGCCGTTCACGTCGGCGCCGCGGCTCTCGCGGAGCGTGATGGCCACGGCCGACAGCGACGGGAACTCGTCGAGCACGCGGCCCGTGAGGCGCTCGTAGGCGGCCTGGTCGAGCCGGCCGGCGGTGACGTCGACCTCGACCTCCAGGCCCAGGGCCTTCTGGACGTCCTCCTCGTTGCCGATGACGACGTCGGCGTGCGCCACGAGTGTCCGCATCACCTCCGGGGCGGCCTTGCCGTAGCGCCACAGCTTGGCCCGGTAGTTGAGGTCCACCGATGTTCCCAGCCCGGCTGCTCGGGCGGCCGCGATGCCGGCCAGGGCGACCTCCGCGGCGCTGGCGGACAACGCCGGCGTGATGCCCGAGACGTGGAACCAGCTTGCACCGGCCAGGATGGCGGGCCAGTCGAACTCGGCCGGACGCGGCCAGGGCCATGGCCGAGCCGTCGCGGTCGTAGACGACGCCCGAGGCCCGCTGCGCTGCCCCCGCCTCCAGGAAGTAGATGCCCAGGCGGCCGGGGCGACGGATGACATAGCGTATGTCCACGCCCAGGCCGCGCAGCTGGCTGAGGGCCGCATCGCCGAGCGGCCCATCCGGGAGCGCGGTGACGAAGCGGGCCGCCACGCCCCACTGCGCCAGCGACACGGCCACGTTGGCCTCGCCACCGCCGAAGGTGGCCTCCAGCAGGTTCGACTGGAAGAGCCGCTCGTGCCCAGGGGAGCGCAGGCGCAGCATGATCTCGCCGAGCGTCACCACCAGGGGCCGGGCCTCGACCGAAGGTGCCGTCATGTCCTCATCCCTCCCGCAGGCGACGCACGGTGGCGACCGCCTCGCGCGCCGCTGCCGACACGGCCGCCCAGTCGCGGGCCCGCACGAGGGCCGGCTTCACCATCCAGGAGCCACCCACCGCCACGACCCGGCTGTCCGACAGGTAGACCGCCATGTTGTCGGGGTCGATGCCGCCCGTGGGTACGAAGCGCAGCCCTGGGAACGGAGCGGCGATGGCCTTGAGCATCTCGATGCCGCCCACGGCCTCTGCCGGGAAGAACTTCACGCACTCGAGGCCGAGTCGGCGTGCGCGCATGAGGTCGCTCGGGGTGGCGCAACCGGGCAGGCTGGCAACCCCATGGTCGCAGGGTGCGGAGCACGACGTCATCGTCGATGCCGGGGCTGACGATGAACTGCGCCCCGGCCTCGACCGCCGCGTCCACCTGCTCGGGCAGCAGCACCGACCCGGCCCCCACGAGCACGTCCGGGCAGGCGGCAGCTGCGGCGCGGATGGCGGCTACCGCGGCGTCCGTCCGAAAGGTGAACTCGGCGATGGGCAGGCCGCCGTCTCGCAGTGCACCCGCCAGGGCCGGCGCGTCGGCGGGGTCCTCGATGACGACCACCGGCACGATGGCCAGCTCGGAGATGCGATCGACGATCGAGACCACGGGTTCCTCCTCCTTGACGCAGGGCGCCGCGCTCCTGCGAACGCCCCTCGCCACGATACGCGGGAGCCGCGACACCGGGAGGCCCGGTGACGCGGCTCAGCGCCTGCCGGCCGGGCCCAGAAGACCCATCCGGCACTCCAGTGATGCCGACTAGAACACGCTGTCGGGGTTGTAGAACTGCTGGACGTTGTCGATCGTGATGAGCGGCGAGGGCATGACGGTGTCCTTCTCCGCGATCGCACCGGCCAGGATCGCCATCAGGCGGTTGAAGCCCGCCCGCCCGATCTGGTCGGAGCTGTTGAGACCGGTGGCCTTGTAGACGCCGTCCTTCATGATCTCGACGAGGGCGGCCGTCTCGCCGTCCACGCCGACCACGAAGACCTGGTCAGCCAGCCCCTGGTCCTCGATGACCTTCTGGGCCCCCAGGCACATGGAGTCGTTCTCGCAGAAGATCGCGTTGAGGTCGGGGTTCTGCGCCAGCAAGGTTTCGGCCGCCGTGAAGCCGCCGTCCGTGCTCCAGCCGGCGAAGTCCGGATAGGTGATGACCTCGATCTCGGTCGGCTCGACCTGGCTCAGCATGCCGTCGGTCCGGTCGGAGCCGATGGTGTTGTCGGCCGGCCCTCCGCGGATGACCCCGAGCTTGCCGGCGCCACCCAACTGCTCGACGATGAACTCGCCGTCCTGCACGCCGATGGCGTGGTTGTCCGGTCCGACCCAGCTCGTGTAGTCGCCGCCCGTCAGCAGGCGGTCGACCATGACGACCGGGATGCCGGCTTCCTTGATGGCTGCCAGGGCCTGCGGCGCCGCATTGATGAAGGCGCCGGAAAGGACGATGCCATCGACCTTCTTGGCGATGAGGTCCTCGATGTCCGAGGTGAGCTTCTCCACGTCACCATCGGCGTTGGTGACCAGGACCTGGACGTTGTCGTAGACGCTGGCTTCCTGCTCCACGGCTTCCGACATGCCGATGAAGTAGGGGCAGCACAGCGACAGGTTGGCCATGCCGATCTTGATCTTCTCTGCGTCGTTCTGAGCCGCGACACTGCCGACAGTGCCCAGGACCAGGACCGCCGTCAGGATGGCGGCGCTGATTCGCTTCATCGTCTTTGATCTCCTGCTTCGGTTCGCGAGCGCTGCTTCGCTCGCCTCGACGATGGGCCTCCGTCGGCCCGATCCGGTGATGGCACCTCGATCACGCCATGCTCAGCGCTCCTTCCGTCGGGCGAGCACCGCGAGGACGATGAGCGCGCCCTTGAAGATCTGCTGGTAGTAGGCCTGCACGTTGTACATGTTCAGGAGGTTGCTGATGAGGCCCAGGACCAGCACGCCGGCGAAGGTCCCACGCACGCTCCCGCCGCCACCTCCGAGGATGGCGCCGCCGATGACGCAGGCAGCGATGGCGTCCAGCTCGTAGCCCGCCGCCACGCTGGGCTGAGAGATGCCCACCCGGGATGCCAGGACGACACCCGCGATGCCGGCCAGCGCGGAGCAGATGACGTAGGCCAGCGTCGTGTTGAGGCGGACGTTGATGCCGGCCAGACGCACGGCCTCCTCGTTGCCACCGATGGCGATGATGGCGCGGCCGGGAGTGGTGCGATTGAGGAAGAAGCTCATGAGCACGAAGGCCGCGATCATGAGGAGCGTGATGACGGGCACGGGCCCGATCTCCGCCGAGCCGATGCTCAGGAAGGCTGGGTCGTCATAGACGACGGGTGTCTCCGAGATGACGTAGACGAGGCCACGCACCGCGGAGAGCGTTCCCAGCGTCATGATGAACGGGGCGATCTTGAAGCGGGCGATGATGCCGCCGTTGACGAGGCCCACGACCGCCGATGCGCTGATGGCGAGCAGGATCGCCACGGGCATGGGCATCGATTCCATGAGCACGCCCACGAGGATCGCGCTCAGGGCGACGACCGCGCCGACCGAGAGGTCGATGCCACCCGACAGGATGACGACCAGCATCCCCAGGCTCAGCAGACCGTTGATGACGATCTGGCGCAGCAGGTTGCTGATGTTGTTCTCAGTCAGGAACGTGTCCGACGACACGGCCGTGAACACCAGGAGGACCAGGAACACGACCGGCAGCGCCAGGTCCAGCCAGCCTCGTGACCCAAGGCTCGACTTGAGCCGGCCAGCCATGGTCTCAGGACCGGTCGGGAGATCCTCGCTGCCGCGCATACCCGGGCTGCTCATGCTGCTCTCTGGGCCGCTCACGCGGCCATCCCCACGACGCCGGAGGCGATGGTCAGCAGCCGCTCCTCGGTGGCCTCGGCGGCCGGGACCTCGCCGGCCACGCGACCGTGCCGCATGACGATGATGCGATCGCTCATGCCGATGATCTCCGGCAGGTCGGACGAGATGAGCAGGACCGCCAACCCACGGTCGGCCAGGTCGGCGATGATCTGGTAGATCTGGACCTTGGTCGCGACGTCCACGCCGCGCGTGGGCTCATCGAGGATCTGGACGCGTGCCCCGCGGATGAGCCACTTCCCGAAGACCACCTTCTGCTGGTTGCCACCGCTCAGCATGCGCACGGTCCGACCGAGGACCGGCGGCCGGATGTCCAGGCCCTCGACCTGGCCGCTCGCGGTTTCCCTCTGCTGCCGCCGCCGGATCACTCCGAAGCGGCTCAGCTGGCCGAGCGAGGCCAGGGTCAGGTTGTCCAGGACGTTGGCCGGCATGACCAGCCCGTCCCGTCCGCGCTCCTCTCCAAGCATCGCCACGCCTGCCCGGAGGGCATCGGCGGGCGATCGTGGCCGGTAGGGCTGGCCATCGAGCGACATGCGTCCCGAGCTCAGCCGCGCGGCGCCGAAGATGGCTCGTGCCAGCTCCGTGCGCCCGGCGCCGACCAGCCCGAAGAGGCCCACCACCTCGCCGGTCCCCAGTGCCAGGTCCACGTCGTGGAAACCGGGTCCGCTCAGGCCCAGGAGCGTGAGCAGCTCGCTGACCGGCGGGCGCTGGCGAGCCGGGTAGATCTCGCTCAGGGGCCGCCCGACCATCATGCGGATGAGCTCCTGCTCACCGACCGCCGCGGTCTCAACGGTGCCCACACGCTCCCCATCCTTGAGGACCGTGATGCGGTCGGAGATGCGCAGCACCTCGTCGAGGCGGTGGGACACGTAGACGACGGTCCCGCCGTCCTTGCGGAAGGCCCGCAGGACGGCGAAGAGGCGCTCCAGCTCCTTGTTCGACAGGACCGCCGACGGCTCGTCGAGGATGACCACGCGGGGAGTGCCCCGCAGGGCCTTGGCGATCTCCACCATCTGCCGCTGTGAGACGCCCAGGTGATCCACGCGCAGATGGGTATCGATGCCCTCGAAGTCCAGCGCCGCCAGGCTCTCGCTGGCTTGCCGATGTGCCGTCGCCCAGTCCACGATGCCTGGGGCCAGCGTGGGCAGCTCTCCGAGCAGCAGGTTCTCCGCCACGCTCAGCTGCGGGACGAGGCTGAACTCCTGGTGGACGGCACGGATACCCTGGTCACGGGCGTCGTGGGGTGACCGCGGGTGATAGGCGCTGCCGTCGACCTGCATGGCACCGGCATCGGCAGGCACGGCCCCGGAGAGGACCCGCACGAGCGTCGACTTGCCGGCACCGTTCTCGCCGATCAGGGCGTGGATCTCGCCCGACAAGGCCACGAACCCCACGTCACGCAAGGCGAAGGCCGCACCGTAGCGCTTGGAGATGCCCTCCATCCGGATCCGCGGCGTATCACTCATTCGCGGCTGCCCGTGCCCTGCGAGCCCACGGCCAGGACGTCGTGGAAGAGGATGGCCTTCTGCTCCGTCATCGAGAGCATCGTGTCGTGGATGGCCTCCCGGCCGTGACCGCTCATCTTCAGACCGCCGAAGGGCAGGTTCTCCGAGCGCACCGCGGAACCCCAGTTGACGATGACCCCGCCGGCCTCCAGCCGGAAGGCCACGTTCATGGCCGTCTGGAGGTCCTTCGTGAAGACGGCCGCCTGCAGGCCGTACGGCGAGTCGTTGGCGATGCCGATGGCCTCGTCGACCGTGTCGAAGGCGACCACTGGCACCACCGGCCCGAAGGTCTCCTCGCAGAAGAGCCGCTCGTCACGGGGCACATCCGCAAGGATGGTGGGCGCCACGAAGGCGCCCTCGCGTGTGCCCCCGACCACCAGCCTGGCGCCGGCGCGGACAGCCTCATCCACCCTGGCCACGACCTCGATGGCTGCCGCCTCGCTGATGAGCGGGCCCACGTCGCAGTCCTCGCGCAACTGGTCTCCGACCACCAGCTCCAGGGTCTGACGTTCCAGCTCCGCCGTGAAGTCGGCGACCACGCGTCGGTCCACCAGGACCCGCTTGACCGAGCAGCAGATCTGCCCGTTGCCCCGGGCCAGGCGGCCCAGCAGGATGGCGCGGGCTGCCAGCTCCAGGTCCGCATCCGCGCAGACGATGGAGGCGTCATTGCCGCCCAGCTCGGCGTGCAAGGGCTTCAGGTGTTCCGCCGCGATCCGAGCCAGGGCGACGCCGGTCTCCACGCTGCCGGTCAGGGTGAGCATCTGCACGCCGGGGCTGGCCGCCAGAAGCGGCCCGATGCGGGCGCCGCTGCCAGTGAGCATCTGGTGCGCGGCGGGCGGCAGCCCGCACGCCTGGAGGATCTCGGCCAGGCGCAGGAGCGTCAGCGGGCAGTCGCTGGGCGGCTTGCCGATGACGGCGTTCCCGGCGCCCAGTGCCGCGCCCACCTTGTGGGCGTAGAGCTCCAGCGGATAGTTGAAGGGAACGATGGCCGCCACCACGCCGACGGGCTGGCGAATGACCATGGCCACGTGCCGTTCCGCCCCCGGGACGGCATCCATGGGCACCTGCCGGCCAAAGAGGCGCTTGGCCTCTTCGCCGAAGCCGCGCAGGATCCGCACGGAGGCGTCCACCTCTCCGCGTGTCTGACGGATGGGCTTGCCGTTCTCCTCGGCCAGCACTCGGGCGATGGCTTCACGATCCGCCTCCAGGCGCGCGGCAGCCTGGATGAGTGCCGCTCCGCGGGCATGGGCCGGCATGCGCTGCATCGCCCATCGGCCCTCCTGGGCGGCGGCCACGGCACGCTCGACGTCTGTCTCCGTGGCCGCCGGGACCCGGTCGATGAGGGCGCCGCTGCCAGGGTTCAGGACCGCGATGGTGGCGCCGTCCGAGGCATCGCACCACTCGCCGGCGACGAGCATCCGCATCTGACCCCTCCATTACATATGTCGGAATGCAGCCGTAGATAATAGAATGCCATTCGCATCATACGTCAACGGTCAAGGGGGATCCGGCACTGGCATGGCTGTGGCACACTGTTCTGCATGATGGACTGCATCACCCATGATTTAGGACGGGTCGCCCAGTGACAGTGGAGCGCCAGCCATCCGGCGCGTCAGCCAGCTCGACCGCGCTGAAGGCGCTGCGCGTCCTGGAGGCCGTGGCTGCCGAGCCGCGGGCCCTCGCGCTCGGAGAAGTGGCGCAGCGTGCCGGGATGCACAAGAGCGCCACGCACCGCATGCTGGCCACGCTGATGACGGCGGGCTACGTGCGCCAGGATCCGGGGACCCGACGCTACGCGCTCAGTTATCGGGTCGTCTCCCTGAGCCGGAACCTCCTCGCTGACAACGAGGTCGCGCGCCTCGCGCGCGAGATCCTGGACCGCTTCGCCGCAGAGACCGGCGAGAGCGTCCACCTGGCCATGCTGGATGGCATGGAGACGGTGTTGGTGCAGCGCGTCAAGGGCAGCCGCCTGGTGGCGGTCGACTTCCAGGTGGGTGACCGAAGCCGCCTGCATTGCACGTCGATCGGCAAGGCGCTGCTGGCCTTCCAGGGCCCTGACGCCATCGAATCGGTGATCGCTGCCGGGCTCCCGCCGCTCACGGCCCACACGATCACGCAGCCGGAGGTGCTGCGCCGGGAGCTTCGTCACGTCCGGGAGCGCGGCTACGCCATCGACGACCGTGAGCTCTCGGACGATATGCGCTGCATCGCCGTGCCCATCTTCGAGCGTGACGCACCCGTTCGCATGGGCTTCAGCTGCTCCGGCCCGGCCACCCGCTTCACGCTCGAATACCTCGAGCAGCTGCGGGGGCCGCTCCTGGCAGGCGCCCAGGAACTCTCCGCCCAGCTGGGAGGGCGCGCGCCGTCGCCTCCCACGGGCGCCTGACCGCGCCCGGCCTCGTGCAGCGGTCCCAGGTCGGCCGCGCCGTCGGCCCGTGATGCGCGCGCTTCAGCCGGCCCCGGTCTCCGCCAGCCGGAGTGCGGCCTCCAGGTGCTCGGGTCGCTGGGCGAGGACCTCAGCGAAGCGCGACCAGGCGGCCCGTCGGCGACCCAGGCCCAGGAGGGCGAGTCCCTCCAGGTAGCGGGCCTCGACGTGTGCTCGGGCGGTGAGGTCTTCGTCGAAGAGGAGCAGCGTGGGCAGCGAGGTGGCGAAGTACGGGATGCGCACCTCCGCCCGGGCCTGGCGACGGGCCACCGCGATGAGGGCCTTCAGGCGCATCTCGGCAGCCTCGCCATCGCCCAGCTCGCGGAGCGCCAGCGCCTGCCAGTAGGGACCGTCTCCCGCCGAAGCGTCCGGGTCGCCCTGGGGCTCGGCCGCTCGTTGCCACCAGGAGTGGGCCTCATCCGGGACGCCGCTGGCGGCCAGGCACCGTCCGAGCAGCCACTGCAGCTCGTTCTCCGGCGTGAGGAGGTGCTTGCCCTCCCCGAGGTTGACGGGGTAGTCCATGGCCGTGCGCAGCAGGTCGGCGGCTTCCGCCGGACGGCCTTCGCGAAGAGCCGACCGAGCCAGCTGCCGGTGGGCCACGACCCATTGGCCGGAGACGAGGCCCTCGCCGCCCTCCCAGGGGTGGAAGCGCCGTTCGCGGAGCACGGCGCCGGCCTCCGCGTGACGACCGACACGGTTGAGGAGGGTCACGTACTCCGCGGCCAGGTCGTCACGCTGCAGCACCAGCTCGCGCCGCGCCTCGAGGTCCCGCAGGCGAGCGGCCGGCGCATCCCCGAGCCGCTTCCGCAGCTGGTCGTGCTCGTATTCGAGCCGCGCATCGGCGGGGTCTGCCCGCAACGCCCGGCGGTAGGCCGCCCGGGCGCGCTCAGGCCGTCGCAACACGTTGAACTCGGCGATGCCCAGGTTGCGATGCACGACGGCCAGCCCCGGCTCCAGCCTGGCCGCGGCTCGCCAGTGGCTGATGGCTTCCCGGTAGCGCCGCCGGTCGTAGAGCAGGTTGCCCAGGGCGACGCGCGCACGCGCGTCCCCGGGGGCCCGCCCGATGGCCCACTCGAGCACCTCGATCTCCTCGAGACGGGCGGGCAAGACGACGTCCGCCGGGGTGCCTGCCGCACGCGCCAGGTGCCCGGTCACCACGTCCTCGTCCCTGCCGCGACGCCACTCCAGCCAGGCAAGCGTGTAGTGGAGGAGGGGGGCCTGTGTGCCCCGCTCGGTGCCGGCGGCCTCGGCCCGCCTCAGGACGTCCACGGCCTCGTCCAGAAGCCCAGCGCGGGCCTCGTCGTGGGCCAGGTCGAGCGCGGTCTGCGTGCCACCCGGGAGCGGTCCCTCGTCGCCCTCGAGAAGTGCGCGTTCGTGGAGCGCCCACACGTCCAGGGGGTCGGTGGCCAGCATGGCGGCCACCTGCGCACGCGCCTCGTCACGCTGGCCGGCGCGGCGAAGCAGGCTGGCCCGCAGGCCCAGGGCGGTCGGTGCGGCGGCGTTCACGGACAGGGCCCGCTCCAGGAGCGCCAGGGCACGCGGGCCCTCGCCGCGCAGCGACGCGATCTCCGCGCGCGCCGTGTCCGACGCGGAGACGAAGGCGCCGTCCCAGCCGGCCTTGCCGAAGGCCGTGTCGGCACCCTCCAGGTCGCCGCGCAATCGCAGGACCAGGCCAAGGACGTAGCTGGCCTCGCCATGGCGGGGGTTGGGGTTGCGCATGGTCAGGCGGGCCAGCGCCGCACGCAGATGGCGCTCCGCTGCCGCCAGCTCGCCTCGCCGCAGGTGCCACTCGCCCATGGCCGTGTTGCAGCGGCTGTCGCCCGGGTCACGCCGCAGCGCCTCCCGGTAGTAGTCCTCCGGACGGCGCGTGGCGTGGCGGTACTGCTGCAGGTGCAGCCCGGTCAGGTAGAGCTCTTCGAGCGAGCCGATCGCCTCCGGCGAGCGGGGCTCGGTGGCGGCGGGTGGGGGCTCGATCGCCGGTGCGGGGACGGGTCGGCAGGACGCCAGCTCATGGCCCTCATGGCTCACGGAGAGGTGCAGATCCGTCGCCGGACCCCTGTCCGGGATGGTCACGTCCTCCACGAACGGCGCGTCCGGCGCCAGGTCCACGGTCCGCTCCAGGAGGACGTCGACGCCCGCCACGAGCCTGACGACCGAGCCCCGGCGTGCGCGGGTCACGGCCACGCCCACGCGGACAGCCCGCTCGGAGCGCTCGAGGCGCAGGGCCGCATCGAGGTTGGCTTCGTGCACCGGGCCGGTGCCCACGATGGGGTACCAGTACTGGCTGAAGGTGCGCACCTCGCCGGGCAGCAGGAACGAGAAGTCGGGTTGGTTGTCCGTGAAGACGCCGGCCATGAGCTCCACGTAGGGCCCGTCCGCGTCGGTCAGCTCACGGTCCCAGGCATGCCCGAACGCGTGGTCGCCCCACGTCCAGAGCTTCTTGCCCGGCGAGATGGTGTGGTCCGCCCAGTGCACGTAGCCCTCGCCGGCGGCGTGGTCGTAACCGCCGAAGAAGTCGCGCTCGCTGCCCATGGCCATGTAGGACGTCGGCACCGGGATGTTGCGGTACCAGCGCAGGTCAGCCTCGTCAGCCGGGCGCGACCCGTAGTCCACGCCGTAGTAGCGGCCGCGCGCCACCGGGAAGGTGGACGTGGCGCGTTTGGCGTGGTCGGCCACGTACGCCACGTCCGGCGGGAAGAAGGCCTCGTACTCGTCGTGGACGCGCACGGCGACGTTGGCCCACCACAGGAACGTCTGCACCAGCGGCGTACGGTTGGTGAGGCGTACCTGGAGCTCCAGCAGGGACGATCCCGGCCGCAGCGTCACCCCGTGCATGCCCTTCATGCGCTCGGTGGGCTCATGCTCGGAGCACCAGGCCACGGCACCCCCGTCCGGCAGTCGCTCGATGGCCCAGTCGGTGGGCATGGTCGTGGAAGGCCGGTGGTGCTGGGGCCAGTTGAGCTCGATGCCGCCGGAGATCCAGGGCCCCAGGAGGCCGACCAGCGCCGGCTTGATGACGTTCTGGCGATAGACCAGGTCGTAACCGGTGTGGCGGTCCTGCACGACGTGGATCCGGCCGCCGATCTCCGGCAGCAGCATCACCCGCAGGTACTCGTTCTCCAGGTGGAGGGCCTGCCAGGCGTGCGGCTCCGGGATGTCGGAGACGCGATCGGTCACGGGGTTCGGGTAGACCCGCCCGGACGATCCCTGGTAGACGCGCCGCTCCAGGAACAGGGGGTTGCGGTCCGGCTCGGGGAGGGGATAGGTGTCGATGACGACCGGCTCCGACCAGGCCGCCACCGAGCGGTCGCGCTGGTCTGACGGTCGTGGCGGCAGCACGAGCGGCCGTCGCTCCGGGGCCTCTCCCGGCGTGGACGGTCGTGTGCTCGCGTGTGCCATCGGGTAGTCTCCTGTGGTGCCTTCCTGCGGGAGTGCCGGCGGCGGCGGTGCTCGTGACCGATGACCCTGTCGCCCGTCGTCTCCTGCCGGCGACTGTATTACAGTCGGGCCGATTGGTCGTGACCAATCGTACCTTTGAAACCACGAGCGCAAGGGAGCCTCGTGGGCGAGGAGCACAAGGAGGAGGACCCGCACCAGAGACCGTCCTGTGACTGTCCGTGAGGCATCCCTACTACTCCACTGGAGGTTCCAACGTGGTTGACTCTCGCACCAAGAAGGCGCTCGTGACGTTCGGCGCTGCCGCCCTCCTGACCCTCGGCGCCCTGCCGGCTGCGGCCCAGGATGAGGCTCCGCTGCTCTACGTCATCAACAAGAGCGCGGACCAGCAGTACTTCATCGACCTGCAGACCTCGTTCGAGGCCAAGGCCACCGAGCTGGGCGCCACGGCCCTCAAGGCGGACGCCAAGCTCGATCCGAGCCTCGGCGTGAGCCTCGTCAACGACGCCATCTCGGCCGGCGCCAAGGGCATCGCCATCACCGTGCCTGACCAGACCATCGGCCCGGCCATCTCCGACGCCGCCAAGGCGGCCGGCGTGGCTCTCGTGGCCACGGACGACGGCATCGTCGATTCCGAGGGCAACCCGGTCCCCTTCGTC
Source organism: uncultured Chloroflexia bacterium (assembly GCA_963707395.1). GTDB lineage: Bacteria > Chloroflexota > Limnocylindria > Limnocylindrales > CSP1-4 > JAFMJV01. The sequence goes on along the minus strand of CAVPPQ010000027.1, from coordinate 2,465 downwards.
GGCTTCAGCGGCCCGGACATGGGCGCCAAGGTCGGCGCTGAGGCGGCGCGCCTGCTGACCGAGGGCGGCTGGCTGGAGGACGAGTCGGTCGTCCTCGGCGTCCTCTCCACGGAAGTCCAGACCCTCTCGGTCTGCGAGGATCGCACCAACGCCTCCAAGCAGGCCATGCTGGACGCCGGCGTCGCTGCCGAGTCCATCTTCCAGGTTCCCTACACCGGTGAGACGCAGTCGGCGCAGGACGCGGCCGGCCCGGTCATCACCGCCCACCCGGACGTGACCCACTGGGTCGTCTTCGCCTGCAACGACGAGGGCGTGCTGGGCACCCTGAACGCGCTGGCCACCCAGGGCGTCTCGCCTGACAACATCATCGGCGTCGGCCTCGGCGCCTATGAGGCCTGCAAGTTCTGGGCCGCCGAGCAGCCCTCCGGCTTCAAGGCCGCCCTGTTCATCTCCGGTCTCGATGTCGGCGCCGCCGCGGCCCAGGTCCTGTTCGACAACATCGTGAACGGCGTGGAGCTCCCCGAGTTCACCGTCGCCCCCACGACCATCGTCGACGCCACGACCTACGCGGACGTCTTCAACGAGGTCTCCCTGGCCAACTGCTCGCAGTAAGCCGATCGTGGCACGCGGGGTCCGGGTCAGCGCCCGGGCCCCGCGCCCACATCCCGCTCGACACTGGTGACGGCATGACCCTGACCGCTGCTCCCGACGCCGCCGCAGCCGACCTGGCAGGTGGTTCCGGCGTCCTCGAGATCCGCCACGTCAGCAAGGCCTTCCCCAACGTCCAGGCGCTCGACGACGTCTCGCTCGACGTGCGTCCCGGCGAGGTGCTCGCCTTCCTGGGCGAGAACGGCGCCGGCAAGTCCACCCTGCTCAAGATCCTCAACGGCGACTACCAGCCGGACAGCGGCACGCTGACCATCGACGGCGAGCCACTGCGCTTCTCCAACCCGCGTGAAGCCCGTGCCGCCGGCGTGCGCGTCATCTACCAGGAGCCGGAGATCATCCCCGGCGTGGACGTGGCGGAGAACATCTTCGCCGGCGAGCTGCCCCGCCGCGGACCCTTCGTCGACCGTCGTGCGCTCAACCAGGCGGTCGACCGGGAGCTGGCCGAGTACGGCTTCGAGCGGGTCCTGCCCCGCCGGCGCATGGGCGACGAGCTCTCTTCCGCCCAGCGCCAGCTGGTCGAGATCATGCGTGCCGTCAAGTCGCGCATGCGCATCCTGGCCCTCGACGAGCCGACCTCGTCGCTGACCGACGAGGAGGTCGAGCGTCTCTTCGCCCTGGTGCGCCGGCTCCGCTCGGAGGGCGTGGCCATCATCTACGTGAGCCACCGCCTGCACGAGATCCTGCGGCTCGCGGATCGCGTGGCCATCCTGCGCGACGGCCGCCTGGTCACGGTGCGCGAGGCGGCCGGGCTGACGGAGGACGAGATCGTCCGCAACATGGTCGGCCGCGACCTGGGCGAGGTCTTCCAGCGGCGCCGGCCCACGCCCGGCGCGGTCGTCCTGCAGGTCGACGACGTCCGCAGCGACTGGCACCGCGGCGTCTCCTTCGACATCCGGGCCGGCGAGATCGTGGGCTTCGCGGGGCTCGTGGGCGCCGGCCGCAGCGAGCTGGCCAAGGTCATCTTCGGCGAGCTGCCCAAGACCTCCGGCAGCGTCTCGGTGGACGGCAAGCCGCTGGACGTGCACTCGCCCAGCGCGGCCATCGCGCACGGCATCGGCTTCGCCCCGGAGGACCGCAAGCGTGAGGGCCTCGTGCTCATCCGCAGCGTCCTGGAGAACACCACGCTGGCCATCCTGCGACGGCTCACTCGCTTCCGCATCATGCAGCGCCGCATGGAGCGACGCATCGGCGCGGACTACGTGGAACGCCTCAACGTGCGCACGCCGTCGCTGGACCAGGAGGTGGGCAAGCTCTCCGGCGGCAACCAGCAGAAGGTCGTGCTGGCGCGCTGGCTGGCGGCGCGCCCCAAGGTGCTCATCCTCGACGAGCCCACGCGCGGCATCGACGTGGGCGCCAAGGCGGAGATCTACCGGCTCATCGACGAGCTGGCCAACGCTGGGCTGGCCATCATGTTCATCTCGTCGGACCTGCCGGAGATCCTGGGCATGTCCGACCGCATCTACGTCATGCAGGGCGGCCGCATCACCGGCGAGCTGCCCGGACCAGGGACCACGGAACGGCAGGTGCTCGAGCTGGCCATGCACGAGCACCTCAGCACAGGCCGGGCGGCGAGTCAGGCAGCCGCGGCTGGAGGGGAGATCTCATGAGCGAGAGGCAGCCGGCCGTGCCGGCACCGGAGCCGGCCCCCGGCGGCGCGCCGCGCAGCCCTGCTCCCCTGTCTGCGGACGAGGATGTCAGCACGCTGAAGCGCGTCGTCAACACGGTCGGCGTGGACAACCTCTCGCTGGTCCTGGCGCTCATCCTCATCGTGGCGGTCGTCATCTACCTGCAGCCGC
>CAVPPQ010000026.1:0-271780 GCA_963707395.1 uncultured Chloroflexia bacterium | reverse complement strand
AGGGATGAGGACGGGATGCTTGCCACCGCGGTAGCAGAGCCAGGGACCGCGTCCGCCGCGACGGAACCGATCCTCCAGATGCGCGCCATCGAGAAGCGCTTCCCTGGTGTGCACGCCCTGGCCGAGGTGAGCATGGACGTCCTGCCCGGCGAGGTGCACGCCCTGGTCGGCGAGAACGGCGCCGGCAAGTCCACCCTCATGAAGATCCTGGCCGGCGTCTACATGCCCGATGGGGGCGAGATCGTCTACAAGGGTCAGCCCTATGCGCCGCGTACCCCACGCCAGGCCATCGACGCAGGGATCGTGACCATCTACCAGGAGCTCAACCTCGTCCCCGAGCTGTCCATCACGGAGAACATCTTCCTGGGCACGGAGCTGCACCGGGGCCCGCTGCTGGAGTGGCGAGCCATGCACGCCCGGGCGCGCGAGCTGCTGGCCCGGCTGCATCTCGACATCGATCCACGCACCGTCATCAGCCGCCTGGGTGTCGGGCAGCAGCAGATGGTCGAGGTCGCCAAGGCCCTGCTCCACGAGGCGGACGTCATCATCATGGACGAGCCGACGGCCTCGCTCAGCCTGCGCGAGATCGACGACCTCTTCCAGATCGTGCGCGAGCTGCGCAGTCACGGCGTGTCCATCATCTTCATCAGCCACCACCTGGACGAGGCGTTCGCAGCTCGCCGACCGCATCACCGTCCTGCGTGACGGGCGGCAGGTGGCCACCAGGCCGACGCGCAGAGCTGTCCAAGGCGGAGCTCATCGCGCTGATGGTCGGCCGCGAGCTGGCGGAGCGCGCTCCCAAGAAGCCCGTTCCGCCGGGCGCCGAGATCCTGCGCGTGGAGGGCCTGACGCGCCGGGGCGTCTTCGAGGACAGTCAGCTTCACGGCTTGCGCCGGGGAGGTCGTGGGCCTGGCGGGCCTGGTGGGCGCCGGCCGGACGGAGGTCGTGCGCGCCATCTTCGGGGCCGACCCGATCGATGCCGGTGCCATCCATATCGATGGCCGGCCGGTCAGCATCAGGAACCCGCGCGACGCCATCGACCACGGCATCGCCCTGCTGACCGAGGACCGCAAGGGCCAGGGCCTGATCCTGCATCTTCGACGTCCGCGAGAACATCTCGCTCGCAGTCCTCGACCGCCTCACGCGCGGCCAGTTCACCAGCCGGTCGAAGGAGACGGACCTGGCGTCGGCGTTCATCGATCGCCTGGCCATCAAGGCCTCCAGCCAGCAGCAGCTGGCGCTGAACCTCTCAGGCGGCACCCAGCAGAAGGTCGTGCTCAGCAAGTGGCTGGCAGCCAAGGCCAGGGTCATCATCTTCGACGAGCCGACGCGCGGCATCGACGTGGGCGCCAAGGCCGAGATCTACGCCATCATGAACGAGCTGGCGGCCCAGGGTGACACCATCCTCATGGTCAGCTCCGAGCTGCCGGAGATCCTGGCCATGAGCGACCGGGTCCTGGTGATGCAGGGTGGCCGGATCCGCGGCGAGCTGTCACGCGCGGAGGCCACCCAGGAGCGCATCATGGCCCTGGCCACGTCTCACGAGGATGCAGCCGCGCCCGGGAACGTCGGCGCCAGCCCCGGGGCTGCGGACTCGGTCACGCGCACGGGGGTCGCGTCGTGACCGAGCCACGCACCGCCACGAGCCGCTCGACGGCACTCGTCCGGAGCGTCGTCTCCGGCGCCGGTCCGGCCCTCGTGCTCATCGCCATGGCGGCCGCGCTGTGGGTCATGTCGCCGGCCTTCCGCTCGCCCACCAGCCTGCTGCTCATCGGGCTCGAGGCCTCGGCTCTCGGCCTGGTGGCGGCCGGCCAGACCTTCGTCATCCTCACCGGTGGCATCGACCTCTCCGTGGAGGCCATGGTCTCCTTCTGCGGCGTCATCGCCGCCATCCTCATCGCCGGCACCAACGTCAGCGGTGGCCAGCTGGCGGGTGGCTTCCCCTCGTGGGTGGCCATCCCCATCGCGCTGGCGGCAGGCATGGCCATCGGCGCCGGGCAGGGGGTCCTCATCACGGCCTTCCGCATGAACCCGCTCATCGTCACGCTCGGGGTCAGGTCGGTGCTGCTTGGGTTCGCGCTGGTGCTGTCGCGAGGCTCGGGCATCTACATCAAGAAGGACGACCTGCTCGGTGCCCTGACCGGTCATGTCGGCGTCCTGGGCTTCAACATCCCCGTGCCGCTCATCCTCACCATCGTCATCTACGCGATCTGCTGGATCGTCCTGAAGAACACCAAGTTCGGGCGGTACACGTATGCCATCGGCGGCAACGAGACGGCCGCTCGCCTGTCCGGCGTGCGCACGTCGCTGACGAAGGTCGCCATCTACGCCATCTCCGGCTTCCTGGCTGCCATGGCCGGCATCCTGGTCATGGGTCGCCTCGAGTCGGGCGCCTACCAGAACGGCACCAACCTGACGCTCATGTCCGTGGCCGCCGTGGTCATCGGCGGCACCTCCCTGACGGGCGGCGTCGGCGGCATCTGGGGCACGCTCATCGGCGTCTTCATGATCCGGCTCGTGGACGCCGGACTCGTCTACATGTCGTTCCCATCGCAGGCCAAGGAGATCATGATCGGCACGATCATCGTCCTGGCCGTGCTCCTCGACACGGCGCGCCGCGGTCAGATCCCGTGGTTGACGCTGAGACTGAGGGGAGGTGATCCGGGAGGCTGAGCACGGGGAGGATCGCGCCCATCGAGGCGCCCTTCACTGGAGGCGCTGGATCGGATCGATCCAGCGGCATCGATAGGAGGAGAGTCCACATGCGGAACCTCGGTTCCCACTTCAAGGCCGCCGCGCTCCTGACCGCCCTGGCGATCGTGGGCAGCGGCGCGGCCGTGACGGCCCAGGACGAGGAGAGCAAGACCATCGGCTTCGTGCCGCCGGCCCTCACGAGCCCGTTCCACGTGGCCATGGCCGATGGCGCCACGAAGCGCTGGCGAGGAGCTGGGCTGGACCGTCGACGTCCAGGCCCCCACGAGCGAAGGTGACTTCGCTGCCTTCGTCACGACCGTCGAGCAACTGCTCGAGAAAGGCGTCGACGGTCTCAGCATCAACCCCATCGGCACCGACTCCGCCGTCACCGCGGTCAAGGCCGCCAACGACAAGGGCGTGCCCATCATCGCGCACAACTTCATCACGCCCTTCTCCGAGGGCGACGTCCTCTCGTACATCGGCTACGACCAGTGGGGCGGCGCCGAGAAGCTGGCTGCCCACACCTGCGAGCTCCTGGCCGGCAAGTACGGCACGACCGCAGCCGAGACGCCCGGCAAGGTCTACATCCTGCTGGGCATCGACTCGCATCTTCTCGCACCGCCGCACCGGCGGCTTCAAGGCCGGCCTCGAGAAGAACTGCCCCAACGTCGAGGTCGTCGGCGAGCAGACCGCCAACTGGGTGCGCCAGGACGGCCAGGCCGTGGCGTCGGTCGGCCTGGCAGACTGACCCCGAGATCGACGTCTTCTATGGCAACAGCGACGAGATGGCCATCGGCGCTGCCCTGGCCGGCGAGCAGCTGGGCAAGAAGATCAACGAGGACTTCTTCGCGGTCGGCATCGACGGCAACCCGCCCACGCTGGACCTGCTCGCAGAGGGCAAGTTCAGCGCCACGCTCGGGGTCGACCCGTCCGAACATGGGCAAGACCATCGTCGACACCCTCGCCAAGGTCTTCGCTGGCGAAGAAGTGCCCCTGGTCACGCTCACCCCATCGGTCGTCGTGACCCCGGAGAACCTGGAGGCCTACCTGGCCGGTGAGCTCTGGACGGAGCCCGTCGCGGGCGCGCCTGAGCTCGACAACGACCTGCCCACCGTCCCGGAGGGGTAGCCTGCCGCCACCGCATGGTCGATGGACCGCGCGGATGGGGCTAAAGGGCCCTGTCGAGGGTCGACAGGACCGGTGGAGCATCAGTCCCGCCACCGGTCCGTCGGCTCTCGACAGGTCGTAGAGGCGGGGTCGCCTGACCCCAGCAAGAAAGGAGAGGTCCATGGTTGCTACTCGCACGCACCGCTCCCTGGCGCTGCTCACCGCGCTGGCCCTGACGGCCTCGGCGGTCGCGGTCACCGGTGGAGCCGTGGCGGCCCAGGATGACGGCAAGTTCTGCAGCGGCACGAACATCGTCTTCTTCCCCGGCGGCACCCAGGGCGGCCCGTTCGAGACCGTCGTGGCCAACGGCGCCAAGGCGGCCGAGCTGGCCTTTGGTCCGACCGTGCAGTACGTTTGGTCCGACTGGGACCCGTCCAAGATGATCACCCAGTTCGGCGAGGCCGTGGCCACCAGCCCGGACGGCATCGCCGTCATGGGCCACCCCGGTGACGAGGCCTTCAAGCCGCTCATCGACGAGGCCGTCGCCAGCGGCATCGTCGTCACCGTCATGAACACCGAGCTCCCGGAGACGCAGGCGGCCAACGTGACCGCGGGCACCGGCTACGTCGGCGCCGTGCTCTACAAGGCCGGTGGCGACCTGGCCCGGGAGGCCATCAAGCGCGGCGGCCTGGCGGCCGGCGACAAGGTCTTCCTGTGGGGCCTGGAGGCCCAGCCGGGACGCGGCCAGCGGACCCTGGGCATCCATGACGCCCTCACCGAGGCCGGCATGGACGTCATCTATCTCGAGATCGATGACGCCACCAACGCCGATCCTTCGGCCGGCATCTCGACCTTCACGGGCATGGCCTCCGCCAATCCCGAGCTCAAGGCCGCTTTCTTCGATCACGGCAACGTGACCTCGACGGCGCAGGCCTACCTCGAGGCGGCGGGCATCGCGCCCGATGCGGTCTACGTGGCCGGCTTCGACCTGGCCCCGGCCACCATCGCCGCCATCCAGAGCGGCTACGTGGACCTGGCCATCGACCAGCAGCAGTGGCTGCAGGGCTTCGAGGCCATCGCCCAGATCTGCCTCTCGGCCAACTACGGCTTCAGCGGCCTCTTCGTTGACACCGGCGGCGGCTTCGTCGACGCCAGCAACATCGACATGGTCGCTCCGCTCGTCGAGAAGCAGATCCGCTAGTGACCGACCAGCACGCCGTGGTGGACGGCGTGCCGGCTGGCGAGGGCTCCGGCCCTCGCCAGCCGGCCTCGCTGCGCCTTGAGCTCCGCAACGTCTACAAGTCCTTCGGTGGCGTCCAGGTCCTCCAGGACGTCAGCTTCCGCTTGAGCAGCGGCGAGGTGGTGGGCCTGCTGGGCGACAACGGCGCCGGCAAGTCCACCCTCATCAAGGTCATCACCGGCGTCCACCAGCCGGACCAGGGCGAGATCCTCTTCAACGGCCAGGTGGTCCACGGTCTCGACGTGCAGAAGGCACGAACCCTCGGGGTCGAGACCGTCTTCCAGGAGCGGGCCCTGGCGGAGCAGCTGCCGCTCTGGCGCAACATCTTCATGGGCCGCGCGGTCGCGAACCGCCTCGGGTTCCTCAAGGTCGGCGAGATGCGCCGCATCACCGAGGAGCTCATGAGCGAATCGATGGGCTTCACGTCCGCCGTGCTCACGCCGGACACCACGGTCACGGGGCTCTCCGGTGGGGAGCGCCAGGGCCTGGCCATCGTGCGCGCGCTGCATTTCGAGGCCGACATCATCATCCTCGACGAGCCGACGATGGGCCTCTCGCTCAAGGAGACGGAGAAGCTCCTCCACTTCGTGGATGGCATCCGCACGGCCGGCAAGTCGGCCATCTTCATCGACCACAACATCTTCCACGTGTACTCGGTGGCCGATCGCATCGTCATCATCGACCGCGGGCGCGTGGCCGGCGAGTTCCCGACGTCGCGCTACAGCCTCAATGAGCTCATGGACATCATGCGCGAGATCGCCTCCACCGGCGTCTTCAAGTCCGACCGCGCCTTGGCCGCCGCGAGCCATGCGGAGGTGATGGCGTGAGTGCTGCCGCCGCGCCCGCCCGCCAGGCCCCCAAGCGCAGCTCGGCGGGCATCTTCGCCCGCCGCTGGGCCTCCCAGATCGGCATCACCGTGGCCTTCGTGCTGCTGTGGCTCATCTTCTTCGTCATGGCGCCGATGACCTTCGGCTCGGACCGCATCTACCTCTCGTATGCGCAGACGGTGCCCTACTTCGCCATCGTGGCCATGGCCCTCACGATGGTCATCGTGGCCGGGGATATCGACCTCTCGTTCCCCTCCATCATGGCCCTCGGCATGGTCGGCTTCGTGTGGACCTGGGAGGCCACGGACAACGTGGCCCTCTCGGCCATCGCGGCGCTGGCCGTGGGCGCCGGCGCCGGCCTCTTCAACGGCCTCGTGGTGACGGTCATCGGGCTGCCCTCGCTGGTCGTGACGATCGGCACGCAGTTCCTCTTCCGGGGCCTCGTCCTCGTGCTCGTGGGCGGCAAGTCGTTCGCCCTGGCCTCCACGCGCGGCGATCCGACGCGCGACTTCCTGGTGGGCAAGACGGTCCTGGGCATCCCCATGGAGTTCTGGTGGCTCGTGCTGGTGACGGTCATCGCCTGGCTGCTGCTCAACCGGCACCGCCTGGGCCAGAACACGTATGTCATCGGTGACAACAAGCAGGCCGCAGCCCTGATGGGCATCCCCATCCAGCGCACCCGCATCCTGCTCTTCGTCCTGACCGGGCTGACGGCCGCGCTGGCCGGCATGCTCAACAGCATCCAGATCGTGAACTTCTACCCGGGCATGGGTGATGGCTATCTGCTGCCGACCCTGGCCGCCGTCTTCGTGGGCGGCACGTCCGTCTTCGGCGGGCGGGGCAGCATCTACGGCACGCTGGTCGGCGCCTTCATGATCGGCGGCATCCAAGCCGGCATCGTGGCCGCGGGGCTCACCAACTACCTGGAGCAGTTCATCTATGGTGCCGTCATCCTCATCGCTGTCTCGATCCATGCGATCCTGCAGCGCCGCTTCGAGCGCTGACCGTGAGCGCGAGCGACCCGCCCGGGTCGACCGAGGTGACCGGTCCCGACCTCATGGTGCTGGCCGCTGACCTGGCGGCTGAGCTCGACGATGTCGGCAGCGCCGGGGACGGTGGGGTCGTGACGTACCGTCGGGGCGGCACGGTCTTCGCCCGTGTCTCGGCCGACGCCCTGGAGGTGCGGCTGCCCGCGGACATCGCGGACGCCGCACTGCGAACGCCGGACACCGCGGCGTTGACGGACGGGGTGGGCTGGCTGCGCTTCACGCCGATCGGGCGAGAGCGTCACGTGATGGACCGCGCCACGGCCTGGTTCCAGATGGCCTGGCGGCACGCCGCCGGGCGCTGAGGAGTCGGCCCCTCCACGGGAGCGGCAGGGAATCAGAACGCCCCGGGGTCCCCGGGGCGTCTGGCTGGACGACTGGACTGGGCCGTCGGCGGCGCCGCTCGGGGCCTCGAGGCCACGTTGGTCCTCGAGTGGCCGCGCGGCCGCCCGGGTACCCGCTGCCGCCGCATGGGCTCAGGCGGCGCTGCTGGCCTCCGTGCTCGGGGCGGCCACCAGCTCGTTCAGGCCGAACTTCTTCTCCAGGGACTCCATGGGCTGGAAGCCGACCACGCCACGGGGCTGGTCTCCCGGCTTGAAGTAGGCGATGGTGGGGATGCTCATGATCTGGTAGGCCTGCGAGAGGCCGGGGTTCTTGTCAACGTCCACCTTGACGACGTCGACGATGCCCTCGTACTTCGCGGAGAGCTTCTCCATCTCCGGCGCGACGAGCTTGCAGGGGCCGCACCAGACGGCCCAGAAGTCGACGACGACGGGCTTGTCGTTCTTGAGCACCAGCTCCTCGAAGGTGGCGTCGGTAGCTTCCTTGATGGCCATGTTCCTGTCTGTCCTTTCTCCGCTCGAGGCGGTCACCGTCCGCCCGAGGCGGGATACCGAGACGCTAGCTGGCGACGGACTTGATGAGCCGGTAGGCCTCCAGGATCCGGGGATCCGTGAGGCGGTAGAAGACGGTGCTGCCTTCCCGCCGTGAGACCACCAGCCCGGCCGACCGAAGGACGGCGAGATGCTGGCTCATGTTGGGGACCTGGCAGCTGGCCTCGCGCGAGAGATCGCTCACCGAGCGTTCCCCGTCAGAGAGCAGCTCCAGCACGCACAGCCGCTTGGCATCGGCCAGGGCCCGGCTGATGGCCGCGTAGCGCTGGCGCTCCACATCCGTCGTTACGGCCGACCCGTCCTCGCGGATCGTGTCGGCGTCGACTGCTGTCGTCATGTGCGGATGTTCTCATCATTTGCGCAAACACGCAAGTGCCGGTGAAGTCGAGCGTGTGGCCAGGCACCAAGGCCGAGCCCGCGGCCCGAGCCCGAGCCACGCCCCTCGCCTTGACTCGGCCGGCGCGAGATCAGTCGTAGCCCAGCTCGTGGAGGCGTTCGTCGCTGATGCCGGCATGGTGGGCGAGCTCGTGGACGACCGTGCGACGGACCTCGTCCGCCAGGTCGGCGGGATCCGCGAAGTCGGTCTCCAGCGGGATGCGGAAGAGACTGATCTTGTTGGGGAAGGCGACCATGTCCGCTCCCCACTCGGTGGCTGGCGTGCCCTCGTAGAGACCGTAGAGCCAGCCGTCCTCGACCGCGCCTCCGGCTTCCGACTGGTCCGCGTCCGGCACGTCCTCGATGACGATGGCGACATCCTCGAGCAGGCGGCGGAACTCCGCGGGCAAGTCCTGCAGCGCCTCCTCGACCAGGGTCTCGAAGGGCACGTGACGCGCCTCCGGCAAGCGGACACGCCGCTCCGGGTGGCGACGGGCGAGCTCTCCACGGCGTCGCAACGGCATGCCGGCAGCATCGCACGTGTGCGGCCGCGGCGCCGCGGGCCGCCCCTATCCTTGCACCATGGGGCCGCTGCCGTGACCGACGTCGAACCCGAGTCGATGGTCGTGACGATCCAGTCCGGCGAGCGCATCCACTACCTGGACTGGTCGGCGCGCCAGGAGGGCCGGCCCATCGTGCTCGTCCACGGGCTCACCCGCACCGGCTGGAGCTGGCTGCCGGTGGCTCGATGTGTGGCCCCGCGCCACCCGGTCGTCGCGCCCGACCTGCGTGGGCACGGCGCCTCCGACGCGCCGCTCTCGGGATACGACCTCGGATCGCTGGCGCTGGACGTGCTGACGGTGATGGCGGGTCGTGGCTGGGGAGAGTCGGTGGCCGGCCCGCCGGCCGTCGTGGCCGGCCACGGGCTGGGGGCCATGGTGGCCGTGCAGATGGCCCGCCTGCAGCCGGCATCGGTGGCCGGCCTGGCACTGGTCGATGGCGGCTGGGAGTCCATGCTGGAGGCGACCCGGATGCTGCCCATGCAGCTGGTGGAGGCCATGGCCGAGCCGCCGGAGGTGCTGGCCTCCATGGATGCCTGGCTGGCTGACCGCCGAGCCTTCGACGCTGACTCCTGGGATGCCGACCAGGAGGTCGCGGCACGCGCGCAGGTCATCGAGACGCACGCCGGGCGGGTGGGACTGGTGACCAAGGGCTCCGTCATCCGGCGCGTCGTGGAAGCCATGTACGCCTACGAGCCGCAGGCATCGCTGGCCGAGGTGCGCTGCCCGGTGGGCGTGCTGGTGGCCGACGCGCCCACGGCCGATGACGAGGACCAGCGCGAACGGCTGCTGGCCCTGGAAGACGTGCAGCGGGCGCGAGCAGCCGCGGGGCTGCCCCCCGCACAGGTGCGCCGCCTGGCGGGCGCTGGCCACGACCTCGTGCGCTACCGCCCGACCGCCGTCGCCGAGGTCATCGCCGAGCTGACTGGCCCCTGACGCGGGACCGGGACCCGACGCGGGACCGGGACCTGACGCGGGACCGCGACACGAGGCGGGACGGGCGCCCCGCGGAGTACCATGTCGCCATCGTGGGACCCGAGCTCGTCATCCTCATCATCGTGCTCGTCGTCGTGGTCTTCTGGCGCGGGCCGTCGACGCTGCCCAAGCTGGGCGAGGCCCTGGGCAAGGCCGTCAAGGGCGCGCGGGACAACATGCCCGGCGGTGGGGACGACGCCGCTGATCAGGAGTCGACCGGTGAGTCCACGGACGGCAGCTCGCGCCCCGGCTCCTGACGGACGGTCGGCGACAACGAGGAGTGTCAGATCACACGCAGTGACGATCCCGATCGCCGGCTGAGCGAACCGGCGGACCAGGGAACGGCGGCGCCTGGCGATCACGCCATCGAGTCGGCCGTGACGGCCATCCTGTCGGCAGTGGGGGAGGACCCCTCCCGCGAGGGCCTCGTGGACACCCCGGCACGCGTGCGGCGCATGTACGCCGAGCTCACGGCAGGCTACGCGGCGGACCCCGACGAGGTCCTCAACGACGCCGTCTTCGATGTCGGCTACAGCGAGATGGTGCTCGTGAAGGACATCCCCTTCCACTCGCTCTGTGAGCACCACCTGCTGCCCTTCGCCGGCTCCGTGGCGGTGGCCTACATCCCCAACGGCCGCGTCATCGGCCTCTCCAAGATCCCGCGCGTCGTGGACATGTACGCGCGCCGGCTGCAGGTCCAGGAGCGTCTGACCCAGCAGGTCGCGGACTTCCTCATGGAGCGCCTCGCGCCCAAGGGCGTCGGTGTCGTCGTGGAGGCCACGCACCTCTGTGCCAGCATGCGCGGCATCCGCAAGCCGGGCATGGTCATGACCACGTCCGCCGTGCTGGGCATCTTCCGTCGCAGCGAGAAGACGCGCGCCGAGTTCTTCAGCCATCTGCAACGCCCCTCGAGCGGCGCTCCGTAGCTGCCCGATCGACCACCGGGCACGCTACGATCATGGCGATGACCGTACGACCGCTCAAGGTGCTCATCGCCAAGCCTGGCCTCGACGGCCACGACCGCGGCGCCAAGGTGCTGGCGCGCGGCCTCCGGGACGAGGGTTTCGAGGTCGTCTACACCGGCCTTCGACAGACGCCGGAGATGGTCGCCACGGCCGCCCTCCAGGAGGACGTGGACGTGGTGGGCCTCTCCATCCTCTCGGGCGCGCACCTCACCCTGCTGCCCCGCATCTGTCGACTGCTGCGCGAGCAGGGCCAGGCTGACGTCCTGGTCACGGCTGGCGGCATCATCCCCGACGAGGACATCCCCGCTCTCCAGGAGGCCGGAGTGGCGGCCGTCTTCGGGCCCGGCACGAGCATCGGCGAGGTGGCCGCCTTCATGCGGGAGCACGCGCCACAGCGGTCAGAGTGACCAGGCCGGCGTCTCCCGGCGCCGGACCCTCGTCGCTGTCGACCAGCGCCGGGGCTCCATCGGCGGCTGAGGCTGGCGCCGGCATTGGAGATGGGTCTGCGGCTGCAGCTGGTGCCAGCGCCGGGACGCGCCTCGCCCTGGAAGCCCGCGCCGGTTCACGACTGGCGCTCTCACGCCTGCTCACGGCCATCGAATCGCGCTCGGCGGCGGCAGAGGAGGCGCTGCGGACCCTCTACCCGGAGGCTGGCGGTGCTCACGTCGTGGGCATCACGGGGCCCCCGGGTGGCGGCAAGTCCACGCTCGTGGCCGCCCTCGTCGCGGAGGTGCGCGCCAGCGGCCGAGCCGTGGCCGTCCTGGCCATCGACCCCTCCAGCCCCGTCACCGGTGGCGCCATCCTGGGCGACCGCATCCGCATGCAGCAGTACGCCGCCGATCGTGACGTCTTCATCCGATCCATGGCATCTCGCGGGCACCTTGGCGGCCTGGCTGGCGCGACGGCCGAGTCGGCGGCGGCCCTCGCGGCCTGCGGCTTCGACCTCATCTTCATCGAGACCGTGGGCACCGGCCAGAGCGAGGTGGAGGTGGCGGCCATCGCCGACACGACGGTCGTGGTCCAGGCGCCGGAGATGGGCGACGAGGTGCAGGCGCTCAAGGCCGGGCTGCTGGAGGTGGCCGACATCGTCGTCGTCAACAAGTCGGACCGGCCCGGCGCCGACCGCGCCGCCGCCCAGCTGCGGGCCATGTTGACGATGGGCGCCGACGCGGAGCCTGTCGAGGGCGATGGCCAGGCGGACCTGCTCACGAGCGACGCGCGGCGCTCCAGCCCCAAGCGACCAGCGGTCCTGCTGGCCTCCGGCCTGACGAGTGCCGGCGTCACTGAGCTGCTGGCCGCGCTGGACGACCACCACGCGCGCCGTGCTGCCACCGATCAGCCGCAGGCCGCCCGGCTGGCCCGGGCGCGCGCCCAGGTGGAGGGCATCCTTGCCGACCGGATGCGCGAGGCGCTCTGGTCCACGCAACAACGGGCCGCCACGGACGCCGTCCTCGAGCGGGTCGCTGACCACGACCTGGACCCATACGCGGCCGCCGACATGCTGCTCGACGAGGTACCCAAGCGCTTCTGAGGTCAGGGCCAGCGGGGTTCCGGATGGGCAGGGCCCAGACCGTCCGTTGGGTGTCATGTGCTACGATGTAGAACATGACTGAGGTCGGGATCCGCGCCCTCAAGCAGAACGCCTCGGCCGTGGTGGCGGAAGCCGCGTCCGGTGACCTGATCACCATCACCGATCGCGGCCGCCCGGTGGCACTCCTCGTGCCCATCGCGTCCAGCCCGGTTGCTGCCCTGATACTGGCTGACCGCGCTCGACCGGCGCGGCGGCGGCTGAGTGACCTGCCGGCACCGGCGAGGCGACGCCCAGGCCAGGTGCCCCTGTCGGAGGAGCTGGAGCGGATGCGTCAGGCCGAGCGGTACTGAACGTGTTCTACCTCGACACGTCAGCGGCCGTGAAGCTCGTGGTCGCTGAGAGGGGTTCGGCGGCTCTGCGACGCTGGCTCGGCCCTCGTGATGACGGCGTGTTCTCCAGCGACCTGTTGCGGACGGAACTGCTGCGAGCGACCCGCGTCGTCGCGCCGGAGCAGATGGTGCAGGCGCGTGCGGTCCTCGAGGCACTGATGCTGGTGCGGCTCACGACCAGCATGTGCGAACGGGCGGCCATGTTGGAGCCGAGCGGGTTGCGGAGTCTGGACGCCCTGCACCTCGCGGCCGCACTGGGGATCGGGGACGAGCTGGAAGGGGTGGTGACGTACGACCGGCGCCTGGCGGCCGGCGCCGCCGCGCTTGGCCTGAGGGTCGTGGCACCGACCTGATCCGACACGAGCGCGGGCCGCTCGGCGGTCCGGGCCGGCACCAGTCAGGGCGACCGCGTCGCCGACGCTGTGACTGCCGGGATCAACGCTGCGCGTCGCCGTGCGCGGTCAGCCCAGCGGTCCACGCCCTGCCACCGAGCGCAGCCAGTTGGCGAGCAGCTCCATGCCATCGGTGGTGAGGATCGATTCGGGGTGGAACTGGATGCCCTCGACGGGGTAGGTGCGGTGCCGCAGGCCCATGACCAGGCCGTCCGGCGAGGTGGCCGTGACCTCCAGCTCGGCCGGCAGGCTGTCACGTGCCACCGCCAGCGAGTGGTAGCGGCCGGCCTGCATCGGGGTGGCCAGGCCCGTGAAGCAGCCCACGCCGCGGTGGTCCACGGCCGAGCGCTTGCCGTGCACGGGCTCCACCGTGACGACCTCGCCCCCGTAGGCCAGGCCGATGGCCTGGTGGCCGAGGCAGACGCCCAGGATCGGCGTCTGCGGCCCGAACCGTCGGATGACATCCAGCGAGATGCCCGCGTTCTCCGGCCGTGACGGCCCTGGGCTGATGACGATGCCGTCCGGCGCAAGGGCCTCGATGCCTGACAGGTCGATCTCGTCGTTGCGCGCCACCGCCACCTCAGCGCCGAGCTGGCACAGGTACTGGTAGAGGTTGTAGGTGAAGGAGTCGTAGTTGTCGAGCAGCAGGATGCGCAGTCCCGCGCCCGGCTGATCGATGGGGGTCGGCGTCCGGTCGATCACGTGGCTGTCTCCTGTCCCCGCGCGGCTTGGATGGCTTCCGCGTCCGCGATGGCGGCCAGGATGGCCCCGGCCTTGGCGGCCACCTCCGCCGACTCACGCTCCGGCACCGAGTCGGCCACGATGCCGGCCCCGGCCTGGACGTGGGCCACGCCGTCCACGAGCACCATGGCCCGGATGGTGATGGCCACCTCCACGTCGTCCGGCGAGAGGAACCCCACGGCGCCGCCATAGGGCCCGCGGCGCTCGCCTTCGAGCTCCGCGATGGCCTGCATGGCCCGCACCTTGGGCGCGCCCGACAGCGTCCCGGCCGGGAACACGGAGCGCACCGCGTCGAAGGCGTCGCGGTCCGGCCGAAGCCGACCCTCCACCTCGGAGACGATGTGCATGACGTGCGAGTAGCGCTCGATGCTGTGCAGCGCCGGCACGCTCACGCTGCCGGGGACCGCGACGCGGCCGACGTCGTTGCGGGCGAGGTCCACGAGCATGGCGTGCTCGGCCAGCTCCTTCTCGTCGGCCAGGAGGTCCGCCTCCAGCTCCAGGTCCCGCTGGGGGTCGGCCGCGCGTGGCCGCGTGCCCGCGATGGGCCGCGTGGAGACGACCCCGTCCCGAACCCGCACGAGGAGTTCCGGTGAGGCGCCCAGCATCGAGCGGCCGGGGCCCAGGTCCACGGCGAAGAGGTGGGGCGAGGGGTTGATGCGCCGCAGCGAGCGGTAGACCTCCAGCGGGCCGACGGAGCAGGGCCGGGAGAAGCGCCGCGCCAGGACGGCCTGCAGCATCTCGCCGGCCCGGATGTCGCGCACGAGGCTGGCCACGCCGGCCTCGTAACGCGGGTCGGCCGCGGGCGGGGCGGGTCGCCGCGCATCGCCGGGGATGACGGTGGCGGCCTCATCGGTGCTGGGGCGCGCCAGTCGGTCGGCCGTGTCCGCCAGGCGCTCCTCGGCGCCGGGCCCGTCGATGGTCGCCAGGGTCGCCGTCTGGGCCAGGTGGTCGAAGACGATGAGCACGTCCGGCAGGTGGAAGAGCGCCTCCGGCAGGCCGACCGGGTCCGCCGACGGTACCGGCAGGCGTTCCCAGCGCGCGGCCGCCTCGTAGGCCAGGTAGCCCACGCCGGATGCGAGGGAGACGGGCAGCTGCCCGGGGCTCGAACCGCTGGGCAGCAGCCGCCGCAGGGCCTCCAGTGGGTCGTGGGCGTCGAAGCGGTCGATCTCGCTGTAGTCACGGTCGAGCACGCTGGCCGACTCACCGGCCAGGCTGAGGATGCGGCCGCGGACGCCGACCATGGAGTAGCGGCCGTACCGTGCGCCGCCCTCCACCGATTCGAGGATGAAGGCAAGACGGTCGCGCAACCGCAGGGCGGCCGTCACCGGCGAGATGGTGTCCGCGCTGAGTTCCACGGCGGCGACGCCGTGGAGGCCGGGGCGGGGCAGGAGGGCGGTCATCGTTGGTCCTCGGGTGACTCGGGGCGAGCCGGCCGTGCGGCCTGCTCGTGGAGGAAGTCGATGGCTTCGAGGTAGCCACGCCAGCCACGCCCCATGATGCGGTGGCTCACCACGGGCGTGATGACCGAGACGCGGCGCCACGTCTCGCGCGAGAGGATGTCGCTGATGTGGATCTCGACGCTCGGGCACTCCGCGCCGATGAGCGCGTCGTGCAGTGCGTACGAGGTATGCGTGAGGGCACCCGGGTTGATGACGATGGCGTCGTAGTCGCGCTGCTCGATGCGGTCGATGAGGGCGCCCTCGTGGTTCGACTGGAAGGCCTCCAGCGAGTGGCCCAGCGCCTCGGCGTGCTCCGCGGCGGCCCGCTCGACCTGGGCCAGCGTGGTCGTGCCGTAGATCTCCGGCTGGCGCAGCCCCAGGCGACCCAGGTTGGGACCGTTGAGCAGCAGGATCCTCATGACCGTGCCCCCTTCGGCTGAGCCTGGATGACGCGCATGGCGGACTCCAGTTCGGCCTCGCTGACGTCGTCGACCTCCTCGACACGACCGACGGCCATGGGCAGGATCCAGCGCTGCCGTCCCCGGTGGCGCTTCTTGTCGCTGCCCAGCGCCCACGTCACGACCGCAGGATCGAAGGTGCGCCGCAACCGGTAGCCAAGGGCGGCCACGACTGCGTCGATGTGATCCGCCAGGGCCGGCTCCGCGCCTCGCCCGACGGCCATGGCGGCCACGGCGCGCAGGCCCAGCACCACGGCCTGGCCGTGCGGCAGGCGGTAGCCGCTCTCGATCTCCAGGGCGTGGCCGAGCGTGTGGCCGAGGTTGAGCGCGCGTCGCTCGCCCTGCTCGAAGGGGTCGCGGTCCACGACGCCGAGCTTGAGCCGGACGGAGCGGTCGATGATGGCGAAGCGGGCGGCCTCGTCCTCGGCCAGGGCGGCCCGGCCGCGTGACTCCACGAGCTGCCACAGGCCGACATCGCCGATGAGCCCGGCCTTGAGCGACTCGGCCATGCCGTCGAGGCGGCGCGCGCGGGGCAGCGTGCGCAGGGCGGCCACATCGCCCACGATGGCCACGGGCGGCCAGAAGGCACCCGCGGCGTTCTTGGCCGCGGACAGGTCCACGCCGACCTTGCCGCCGATGGCCGCGTCCGTCATCCCTAGCCACGTCGTCGGCAGCGCCACGAAGGGCACACCGCGCAGGTAGAGGGCCGCCGCGGCACCCACCACGTCGGTCGTCGTGCCGCCGCCCACGCCGACCCACGCATCGCCCCGCTCGGCGCCCATGGCGCTGGCCGCCTCCAGCAGCCGCTCCACGGCCCGCAGGCGCTTGCTGCGCTCGCCGGCCGCGAGCGCCAGCCGGCGGCCGTCGGGCAGGGCGGCCATGAGGTCGGGCAACAGGTCCGCGGGTCGGCGGTCTGCGACCACGACCGGCGTGCCGGTGCTGGCCTGACCGAGCACTTCGCTCAAGGTGGCCCCGTCCAGGTCGCGGCCGAGAGTCACGCGTGCCGAGCGCGGGCCCATGGGATGGTCGCGCCGCACCTCCGCGTCGAAGAGCCGCCGCGCGACCGGGCGGCCGATCGCTGCTGCCGCAAGGATCGTGGTCGCGACCGACTCGGCCGGAGCGGAGGCGTCCACGTGCAGGTCGGCGGCGCGGTAGAAGGGGGTGCGGGCCGTCCGCAGCGTGGCCAGCCGGCCGGCCGGGTCGCCGTCGAGCATGGGCCGCTCCTCATCGTGCGCGGCCAGGCGGGCCAGCAGCACGTCGTCCGGGGCGTCCAGCCAGGCGACCGTGCCGGCCTCCCAGAGCCGCCAGCGGTTGAGCGGGTCCACGACCGCGCCGGCGCCGGTGGCGATGATGGCTCCCGGGACCTCGCAGGCCCGGGCCAGCACGGCCGACTCGATCTCGCGGAATGATGCCTCGCCGCGCTCGCGGATGAGGTGCGCGGGGTCGGCGCCCTCGCGCGACTCGATGTCGGCGTCGAGGTCCAGCAGGGGACGGCCAAGCTGGCGGGCCAGTTGGCGGCCGACCGTGGACTTGCCGCTCCCGGAGAGGCCGACGAGGACGATGGCGTCAGGCATCCGAGCGCCCTCCGAGCTCGGCGTCGAGGGCCGCGCGCATGGCCTCCACCGGGGCCGGCTGGCCGAGCCAGAGCTCCAGGGAGCGGCAGGCCTGGCCGAGCAGGATGCCCGCCCCAGCCTCCGCGGACGCGCCGGCCGCGCGGGCGTCGCGCACGAGCCGCGTGGGACTGGGCCGATAGACGAGATCGAGGACCGCCAGGTCCGCGCGCAGGAGCGACGGCGGCACGGGGCTGTCATCGCTGCCGGTGCCCACCGGCGTGGCGTTCACGAGCAGGTCGGCGCCAGCCAGCTCCTCCGCCAGTCGGGCCATCGAGCCATCCGAGCGGCGCAGGATGCTGACGCGGCCGGCGCCCACGTGCACCAGGGCCAGCTGCACGGCACGCCCGGCGCCGCCGGCGCCCAGCACGACGGCCCGGTCGATGCTGTCCGGGCAGAGCCGCCGCAGCGCATCGACGGTCGCCGGCAGGTCCGTGTTGTGCCCGACGAGGCGGCTGCCGTCCTTGACCACGACGTTGACAGCCTGCGCCTCGCGGGCATCGTCGGACAGCGCATCCATGAGCGCTGCCACGGCAGCCTTGTGAGGCACGGTCACGTTGGCGCCACCCGCGTCGGCGGCGCGCAGGCGTGTCACGGTGGCCGGCACGTCCGCGGGTTCCACGTCCGCCAGGACATATCGATGGGGCAGGCCCAGGGCCGCGAAGGCGGCCGTCATCATGGCCGGCGAGGCCGAGTAGGCGATGCCCTGGCCGATCAGCTGGAACGTCAGGCCGTCGGCGGCAACGACCCCGGCGCGCGGCTCGTCCGCCATCAGGCGTCCGTTCCCATCAGGCGTCCGTTCCCATCAGGCGTCCTGGCCGCCGACCAGGCTGGCCTCCCCGGCAGCCGTGTCCGGGAGCGCGGCGAGACCGGCAGGCCCGGCCGACCCCCCAGCCCGGCCGCGCGGGCCTGTCGAGCGGGCGCGGCGGCGGCGCACGGCCGCTCGCACGTCGCCGATGGTGTCGCCGCCCAGGTCCGCCAGCAGGGCGTCGGCCAGGGCCAGCGCCAGCATGGCCTCGCCCACCACGGCGGCTCGCGGCATGATGGCCACATCGCTGCGCTCGATGTGCGCGCGGCGCACCTCGCCGGTCTCGAGGTCCACGGCCTCGAGCGGCTTGCGCAGCGTGGAAACCGGCTTCACGGCGACGCGGGCCACGATCGGCGCGCCGTTGCTCATGCCGCCCTCCGTGCCGCCGGCACGGTTCGTCTTGCGTGCCCAACCGGGGGCGCCCGGGACGACCTCGTCGTGGACCGCGCTGCCGCGCCGGCTCACGACGCCGAAGCCGAGCCCGATCTCCACGCCCTTCACGGCCTGGATGCCCATGAGCACGGCCGCGATGGCGGTGTCGAGGCGCGTGTCCCACTCGGCGTTGGAGCCGATGCCCACGGGCATGCCCTCGGCCACGACCACGAACGAACCACCGACGGAGTCGCCGGCCTCGACCGCCGCGTCGACCTCGGCCAGCATGGCCGCCTCCGCCACAGGGTCGGGGCAGCGCAGCGGCGTCGGGGCGCGCCGGTCGGCATCGGCCCAACCGGGCGGGACGAGCGCCACGGGGTCGTCTGCGCCATCGAAGGCGCGCACCGGGCCGAGCTGGTCGACGAACGACCAGATGCGTCACGCCGCACGTTTCGAGCAGCTGGCGGCAGACGGCGCCGGCCGTCACGCGCGGCGCCGTGGAGCGTGCTGAGGCTCGTTCGAGGACATCGCGGATGTCGCCCGT
This sequence comes from uncultured Chloroflexia bacterium, assembly GCA_963707395.1. Lineage (GTDB taxonomy): Bacteria > Chloroflexota > Limnocylindria > Limnocylindrales > CSP1-4 > JAFMJV01. The sequence continues at coordinate 252,814 of CAVPPQ010000026.1, read as the reverse complement.
GTCGTACTTGATGGCGCCAGCCAGGTCGGCGTGGCCGGGGCGGGCCAGCGTGATGGCCCTGGGGCGCTGCGACCGGGGTCGCGGCTCGACCGACATGCGCTCGGACCAGTCGGCCCAGTCGCGGTTGGGGATGCTGAAGGCGAGGGGAGAGCCGAGCGTGCGGCCGAAGCGCAGGCCGGCCGTCCAGACCACGCGATCCTGCTCGATCTGCATGCGTCGGCCGCTGCCGTAGCCGTGCTGGCGCCGCGCCAGCTCGCGGTCTACGGCAGCCGTCGAGACGCGCAGCCCGGCCGGCAGCCCATCGAGGATGCCGGACAGGCCCGGGCCGTGGGATTCGCCGGCGGTCAGGAGTCGCAAGCGTCGCAGGGTCATCGGCTGAGGGTCTCCAGGTCCGTCCAGAACGAAGGGTAGGAGACGGCCGCGCAGGCGGGATCGTCGATGCGATACGGTACCTGCCACGCCGCAGACCGCGGCGATGGCGAAGGCCATGGCGATGCGATGGTCGCCTTGCGTGCGGATGTGCGCCTCCCGGGGCCGACCCCGGCCGACCAGCCAGCCGTCCGGGCGCTCCTCGACCCTGGCTCCGATGGCGGACAGGTTGGCCACCACGAGCGCGATGCGGTCCGATTCCTTGACCCGGAGCTCCGCCGCGTCGCGCAGCTCGCTGCGGCCCTCCGCCGCGGCCATGGCCACGCCGATGAGGGGCAGCTCGTCGATGACGTCGGCCACCCGGTCGCCGCCGATGGCGATGGCGCGCAGGGGCCGACCGCCGCGCACGGTGATGGTGCCCACCGGCTCGGGATGGTCGCCAGGTCGCCGGTGGCCGTCGCCGCGCCGTCGAGAACGACCTCGATGTCAGCGCCCATCTCGCGCAGCACGTCGATGATGCCGACGCGTGACGGGTTGAGGCCGACGCCCTCGAGGCGGATATCCGCCGTGGGGTGCAGGGCGCCTGCCACGAGCCAGGCGGCCGCGGACGAGATGTCACCCGGGACGGCCAGGGAGCGCGCCGCGAAGCCGGCAGGCCCGTCGATGGTGGTGACGAGGCCCTCGCGGCGGACCGGAGCTCCCAGCCAGGCCAGCATGCGCTCGGTGTGGTCGCGCGTGGGCCCCGGCACCGTGATGCTGGTCGTGCCGTCGGCCGCCAGGGCCGCCAGGCTCAGGCAGCCGATGACCTGGGCGCTGGCCACCGCGGGCCGGTGGGCCATGGCTCGCAGCGGGCGCCGGCCGGTGATGCGCAGGGGGGCATGGCCGTCAGTCGTCTCGATGGTCGCACCGACCTCGCGCAGGGGCCCCGCGACACGCTCCATGGGGCGGCTGGAGAGCGAGGCGTCACCGACCAGCGTCGCCGTGCCCGGTCGGCCGGCGAGGGCGCCGGCCAGCAGCCGCATGGCGGTCCCCGCGTTGCCACAGTCGAGCGTCTCGCCGCCATGGCCCGGCAAGCGCGCCGCCGATGCCGTGCCGCCGCCCCGGATGGTGGCCACCGTCACCCCGGCGGGATCCGTCACGAGGTCGGCAAGCGCGCCCAGGCTGTGCAGGGCGCCGGCCATGGAGAGGACGTCGCCACCGGGTCGGTCGAGGCGGACCGTGGCCGACCCGGCGCCCATGGCCGAGAAGAGCAGCGCCCGGTGCGCCACCGACTTGTCGGCCGGGAGCCGCAGCCGGCCCGCCAGGCGTGAGACAGCCGAGACCGTGCCCGACGCCCCGGGTGTGCGAGGGTCGGGGCCGTCCATGATCACCGTGGCGTGCCCGTGACCGGGCTGCTGGCCGCGCTGGGGGCCGCGCTGGGGGCCGCGTTGGTGACCGCGCTGGTGACCGGGCTGGAGGCTGGATCGTGGGCAGCAGCGGTCGCGGCCTCTCGGGCCGCCGCGCTGCGGCGCTGGGCGGAGCGCGAGACGCGCAGGATGGCGGCGAAGACCATCTCGCGCTCCTCGGCCGTGAGGACGCTGCCCTCCAGGTGCGCCGCCCGCTCGATGAGCTCCCGTTCCCGGCTCACGTCGTGGCCGTGGTCGTCCGCGGCGCGCGTCTGCTGCACGGCCACGGAGAGCTCCGCGCGCTCCTCGAGCAGGGCCGCCAGGCGCGCGTCCACGTCGTCGATGCGGGCGCGCAGCCGGCGCCGCTCGACCGGCGGCTCAGTCGGCACGTAGGCGCTGCGGGCCGTGGGGTTGCGCAGGTACTCGTGGCGGCGCAGGTCGTCCATGAGGTCGCCGAATTCCGGGAACGAGAGCGACTGCTCGGAGTCGGAGCGGGCCATCGGGGGATCCGGGTGGACCTCGATGATGATGCCGTCGGCGCCCACGGCCGCTCCGGCCACGGCCAGCGGCCGCACCAGCGGCCGGTGCCCGGTGCCGTGCGAGGGATCGACCACGATGGGCAGGTGGGTCCGCTCCTGGATGACGGGCACGGCCGAGAGGTCAAGGGTGTTGCGGGTGGCCGTCTCGAAGGTGCGGATGCCCCGCTCGCAGAGGACCACGTTGGGATTGCCTGAGCTGAGGATGTACTCGGCGGCCATGAGCCACTCCTCGATGGTGGCGGAGAGACCACGCTTGAGCAGGACCGGCTTGCGACTCTGGCCGACCGCCTTGAGGAGCACGAAGTTGGCCATGTTGCGGGCGCCGACCTGGAGCATGTCCACGTAGCGCTCGAAGACCTCCACATCGCCCGGGTCGGTGATCTCGCTGACGACGGGCAGGCCCGTCTCCTCGCGTGCCTCGGCCAGGAGCTTGAGGCCCTCGACGCCCAACCCCTGGAAGGCGTACGGCGAGGAGCGTGGCTTGAAGGCGCCGCCCCGCAGGAGCGTGGCGCCCTCGCGCTTCACCCAGCGCGCTGTGGCCAGCAGCTGGTCCCGTGACTCCACGGCACAGGGTCCGGCCATGACCACCAGGGGGGCGCCCGCCCCGATCTCCACGTCACCGACCCTCACGCTGGAACGATCGGGGTGGTGCTCGGCGCTGGCGAGCTTGTAGGGCTTGCTGACGCGGATGCACTGCTCCACGCCGGGCATGACCTCGACGTGGCGGACGCGCTCCACGCCGACCCCCACCACGCCCATGACGATGCGCTCCGCGCCCACCATGACGTAGGTCTCCAGGCCCTCGTCCGCGACGGCCTGTCTGACCGCGTCGATCTCCTGCTGCTGCGCTTCGGTGCGCATGACGATGATCATCTCGACACCACCCTCGTCCTTCGGCTGGTCATCCCTGCTGGTCGCTCACCGTGAGGCAACAAAAAACGCAGGGCCCCGGTGGGCTCCTGCGTCAGCGGGCACGAGTGCCTCTGCTGCCGGGCGTTGCCCGGCTGCCTCGTACCCGCTAGCTAAAGGACCAATAGTGAACCATGTGCCGGGACCATAGCGACCACCCCTGAGCCTGTCAACTCCTGACGTTGCCATACATGGCATATCTGCGCGCCCGGTGACGAATGCCACCGGTGGTACCATACCTGGCATGCAGAAGACGACGCTCTACCTTCCTGACGCGCTGAAGTCGGCCGTCGAGCAGCAGGCCAAGCAGCGCCGCGTCTCGGAAGCCCAGGTCATCCGGGAGGCCATCGCCAACGCCGTGACGCGACCGGCCCCACGAGCGGGACTCTTCCAATCGGCCGGGGGCCTGGCAGCGCGCACTGAGGAGCTCCTGGAAGGCTTCGGCGAGCGGTGATCATCGCCGACACGAGCGGCCTGCTGGCCTTCTTCGACCGCGGGGAGCCTGAGCACCAGGCCGTCTGCGAGGCGGCAGCGCGGTCCGCAGGACCGCTGGTGGTCTCGCCGTACGTGGTCGCGGAGCTGGACTACCTGCTGGGGACCAGGATCGGGGTGGCACAAGAGCTGGCCGTCCTGCGGGAGATCAGCGGAGGCGCCTACGTCCTGCCCGAGTTCGGGGCAGGGGACATGGCCAAAGCCGCCGGTGTCATCGAACGGTTCCGCGACCAGGGCATCGGCATCGCGGACGCCTCCCTGGTGGTGCTGGCGGCCCGCTACTCCACGCGCCGGATCCTGACCCTCGACCGCCGGCACTTCTCCGTGCTGCGGCCGATCCAGGGGGGTCGGTTCAGCCTTCTGCCCTGGACTCCCGCGGCGTGATGTTGGATGCCAAGCTCGTCGGGTCGCGGCGTCAACGACGCAGGCGCTCGATGGCCAGGGCCTGCAGCGGCAGCACGGAGAGGGCGTCACCGATCTCACCGGAATCGACCATGGCCATGACCTCGTCGAAGGGCAGCCAGCGCCACGTGAGCTCCTCTGTGCCCTCCGGCTGGGCTTCGCCCTGCGCCAGGTCGGTGGCCAGGTACACGACGGCCACCTCATCGCTGACCGAGTTGGAGAGCTGGTAGCGCCCGATCTCTCGCCAGGTCCGCGCCGACAGGCCGGTCTCCTCCAGCAGCTCTCGCCGGGCGCCCTCCAGGCTGTCCTCGGCATGGGGCGAGCCGCCCTCGGGGATCTCCCAGGAGAGCTCGTCGAAGGCGTAGCGGTGCTGGCCCACGAGGGCCACGCGGTCATCGTCGTCGATGGCCACCACACCCACGGCCACGTTGGCGTAGTGCACCACGCCGTAGATGCCGGGCTGCCCGTCGGGACGCGTGACCTCGTCGTGGAAGACACTGATCCAGGGGTTCCGGTAGGCGACGCGCCGCGAATGACGCGTCCAGGGCCCGACCCGTGTACCGCCCCAGCCCGCAGCCTCCGGTGGGACGCGTCGGATCCTCACGCCTCGCTGGGTCCGTCGCTGGTGTGGCGGCCGGCCGCGGTGGCCGGCGAGAGCATGCTGCGGCCGCCATCCACGCGCCACACCGCGCCGGTCACGTAGGCCGCCTGTGAGGACAGCAGGAAGGCCGCCACCGCGGCCACCTCCGCCGCGCTGCCCATGCGGCCGAGCGGCACGTCCGGCCGAGCGTGCGGCGGGTGCAGGGCCACGTCGAAGGGCGTGTCGATGGCGCCCGGCGCGAGGACGTTGACGCGGATGCCGTCGGCCGCCCCGATGAGGGCCAGCGAGCGAGCCAGGCCCTCCAGCCCGGCCTTGGCAGCCGCATAGGCGGGTGACCGGGCCGAGCCCTCCGCGGCGCCCACGATGCTGCCCAGCAGCACGACGGAGCCGTGCCCCCGCTGCAGGGCCGGCCACGCCAGGCGCGACGCCTCAAAGGCCGCCGTGAGGTCCACGCGGATCACCTGCGCCCAGTGCTCGGGGTCGTCCCAGGGGCCGCTCGGCGGGAGGCCGGCCGCGCAGACGAGCCCCTCCAGGCGTCCCTCCGCTCCCGCGGCGGAGTCGATGGCGGCCTTCAGGTCCGCCGGATCCGAGGCGTCCCCGGCGATCGAGCCAGCACGCCGTCAGGCGCCATGGAGCGGCGTGACAAGGAGGTCACCGTCCAGCCCTCGACGCGCAGCCGGGCGGCGACCGCGTAGCCGATGCCAGAGGAGCCACCGGTGACGAGACAGCGTGGCCGTGAGGGTTCCATGCCCGCATCGTACCCGCGGCAGACGCGTGGCGGTCTGGCGCCCGGCGCCGGCGGCTCCCCGGCATCCGCGGATGACATGTGTCCGCGGCTGACCCGCGTCCGCGGCTGACAGGGTGACAGGGCGCTCGCCGGCAGCCTACGATGAGCCATGCCTACCATCGCCATCGTCACGGACACGTCGTCCGACCTCCTGCCCGAGCAGGCCGCCGAGGCGGGCATCCGCCTCGTGCCCCTCAGCGTCAGCTTCGGTGACGAATCCTTCGAGGCCGGCACCGAGCTGCGCAACGAGGACTTCTACCCTCGCCTCACGGCCCCCGGCGCGCCGCTGCCCCGCACGGCAGCACCGAACCCGCAGCAGTTCGAGGCCGCCTACCGCGAGGCCCTCGATGGCGGTGCCGATGGCGTCGTCTGCGTCACCCTCAGCCAGAAGCTCTCGGCCACGTACTCGTCGGCGGTGCAGGGCGCCGGCGCCTTCGACCCCGGTGTCGTCGAGGTCGTCGACTCCCGCACCACCACGCACGCCCTGGGCATGATCACGACGGGCGCGGCTGCCCTGGCCCGTGAGGGAGCAGCGCTGGCCGAGGTCGCCGCCCGCGCCCGCGCCCTGGCGGACCGCTCGCACCTCTACTTCGCGGTGGACACCCTGGAGTACCTCCAGAAAGGCGGGCGCATCGGGCGCGCGTCTGCCCTGCTGGGCACCCTGCTGTCCATCAAGCCCATCCTCTTCGTCGAGGACGGGGCCGTTGGCACGGCCGACAAGCTCCGCACGGCTGCCAAGGCGCGGGCTCGACTCCTGGAGCTGGTCAGCGAGCGTCCCGTCGAGCGCGCCACGGTGCTGCACACCGTCGCTCCCGGGGTCGAGAGCTTCCGCGACGAGTTCGCTGCCCTCGTCGGGCTCGAGGCCGCGTCGGTGCCCATCGGCCTGGTCGGCCCTGTCGCCGGCACGCACGTGGGGCCCGGCATGTACGGCGTTTCGCTCATCACGCCTGCCTAGCCGAGGCCGAATGGCTCTTCGGCGCCCGGGGAGTCTGACGGTACATTCGCGCGGCTTCGGTTCGCATGCGAGCCCGCCCGCCGTCCCACGCACCCGGCCCGGCGCTCGCCCAGTGGGAGGTATGTGTTCCGATGGGTGTCGTCGACGTCGCCCCCGTCATCGATCCCTGGGCTGTGGCCCAGCGCCAGTTCGACATCGCCGCCGACCGGCTCGATCTCGACCCGGCGTTGCGGGCCGTCCTGCGTGAGGCCGAGCGCGAACTTGTCGTGACCTTCCCGGTGCACATGGATGACGGCAGCGTGCAGCTCTTCACCGGCTACCGCGTCCAGCACAACCTGGGTCGGGGTCCCGCCAAGGGCGGTCTCCGCTACCACCCGAACGTCTCGCCCAGCGTGATTCGCGCACTGGCCATGTGGATGACCTGGAAGTGCGCCGTGGTGGGCATCCCGTTCGGTGGCGGCAAGGGAGGTGTGCGCGTCGACCCCAAGAAGCTTTCGATGCGCGAGCTCGAGGGTCTCACGCGTCGCTATACCACCGCGATCAGCGTCCTGATCGGTCCCGAGAAGGACATCCCGGCCCCGGACTTGAACACGAACGCTCAGACCATGGCCTGGATGATGGACACCTACTCGATGCACGTCGGCTACACGGTGCCCGGCGTGGTGACCGGCAAGCCCGTCAGCCTCGGCGGCTCTGAGGGTCGCACCGAGGCCACCGGTCGCGGCGCCGTGTTCTGCATCGTGGAAGCTGCTTCTCACGTCGGCCTTGAGCTGGTCGGCGCCAGGGTCGTCATCCAGGGCTTCGGCAATGTCGGCGCTACGGTGGCGCTGCTCCTGCATGAGATGGGCGCCCGCGTCGTGGCTGTCTCGGACGTCGTCGGTGGCATCCACCGCGAGGGTGGCCTGGACATCAAGGCCGTGAACGCCTGGACTGCCGAGCACGGGACGGTCGTGGGTTTCCCGGGTGCGCAGCCTGTCAGCAATGCGGACCTGCTCGAGCTTCCCTGCGACATCCTCGCCCCGTGCGCCGTGGAGAACCAGGTCACCGGGGACAACGCCGAGCGGATCCAGCCCCGCATCCTTGCCGAGGGGGCCAATGGGCCCACGACACCGGAAGCCGACGCCATCCTGTCGAGGAACGGTGTCTTCGTCATCCCGGACATCCTCTGCAATGCCGGTGGCGTGACCGTCAGCTACTTCGAGTGGGTGCAGGACCTCAACCGCGACCAGTGGTCGGAGGCCATCGTCAACGCCAAGCTCGGCGAGATCATGGTGCGCAGCTTCGGCGAGGTGCTGGCCATGTCCCTGCGGGAGAATGTGGACATGCGGCTGGCGGCCTACCTGCTGGCTGTCGACCGCGTCGCGTCGGCCACGGCCCTGCGCGGCATCTACCCCTAGTCACAGAGGCGGGCGACGTCGATGCAACGGCTCGATCACGAAGAGCAGTTCCTCTTCAAGCAGGAGGTGCAGCAGCTCGCCGAGGCGCTCGGCGAGAGCGGCGCCCTGGACAACGTGGAGGACCTGCTCACCGACGTCATCACCAGCCCGCGCTTCGACTCGGAGGTCTTCACCCTGGAGCGCTCCCTGCAGGTCATGCTGGGAGCGCGCCCGGGCACCACGCTGGTGGGCCTGCTGACGGTCTCACCCGAGGTCTTCGACCAGGTGGCCGAGGTGCGCATCTCGCCTGAGACGCTGGACCGCCTGCGCGCCTGGCGGGCGCGCTTCGGCCTGGCCATCGACAACGCCCTCAACTTCCTCAACAACCCCGATGGCATCCAGGGCCACGACTTCTCCACCCAGACCGCCAACGTCGACGAGCGCCGGGTCCTGCAGGGCCGCCTGACGCTGGTGCGCTACAACAACGAGCCGCAGTTCTTCCTGGCCGACGCGCACGTCTTCTACGGGCTCATCACCGACATCCTGGAGCAGCTGGGGCCGCACACCGATGAGGATGCCGTGGACGAGGAGACGCTGGCCCGGCTGCGAGAGGCGCTCGATCGCCTCGAGCGCAAGCTGGCTTCGCGCGAGCGCCGCTGACGGAGACGCGGCGTCCCGATCTCAGCCCAGCAGGCCCCTGGCGACGAGATCGGCACGCAGGCCGGCGGCGCCCCGGAAGTGGTGGGTCGCGATCCCCAGCGCCCGGGCGGCCACGATGTTGGGCTCGTGGTCGTCCACGAAGAGGATGTCCTCGCTCTTCAGGCCGTACGTGTCCAGCAGGTAGCGGAAGATGGCCGGATCGGGCTTGGCCAGCTTGACGCGCCCGGAGACGACGATGCCCTCGAACCAGTCGAGCCAGTCGTAGCGCTCCTCGGCGTGCGGGAACTTGGCCGCCGACCAGTTGCTGAGCGCGTACAGCGGCACCTTCCGCTCGTGCAGCTCGCGCAGGACGGCCACGGTGTCCTCGTGGGAGCCTGCCAGCGTCTCCGCCCAGCGCTCATCGTAGGCGCGGAAGATGTCCGCCCACTGGGGGTGCTGCTCCACCAGGTCGGCCATGGCAGCGGCCCACGAATCGCCGTGGTCGCGGGCCAGGTTCCAGTCGTGGTTGAGGACCTCGGTCAGGATGATCTCCATCTCGGCCTCGCGGCCGGGCATGACCTTGCGCAGGAGGTAGCGGGGATCCCAGTCCACGAGGACCCCACCCAGATCGAAGACGACGGTGTTCACATCCCCATGCTAATCGGCGGCGCGGCGCCGTACCCTGTGGCTCATGCGACAGGTCTACCTGGCAGCCACGGGCATGAACCGCGGCAAGACCACCTTCGCCCTGGGGTTGCTGGCGGCGCTCCTCCAGCGCGGCCTGTCGACCGGGTTCACCAAGCCGGTCGGCCAGCGCTACGCCATGGTGGACGGCATTCCCGCTGACGAGGACGCCATCCTCATGCGGACCGCGTTCGGCCTCCGCGATCCGTACGAGCTGATGAGCCCCGTGCACATCCCGCGCGGCTTCACCAAGGCCTTCATCCGCGGCCACATCGTCGAGGATCTGGGTGCACGGCTCGAGGCCGCCCACGCCCGCCTCGCCGCGGGCCGTGACGTGTTGCTCATCGAGGGCACCGGGCACGCCGGGGTGGGCGCCGTCATCGGTCTTTCCAACGCCGAGGTGGCGGCGCGCCTGCACGCGCCGGCGGTCATCGTGAGTGACGCTGGCGTGGGCCGACCCATCGATGAGATCGTCCTCAACGCGGCGCTCTTCGCCCAGCGCGGGGTGCCCCTGGTGGGTGCGCTCGTCAACAAGGCGGATCTCGACGCTGACGCCTCCCTGACCGGGCTGCTGCGCCGGGGGCTGGCGCAGCACGGCATCGAGCTGCTGGGCGTGCTGCCCGAGCGGGCGATGCTCTCGCGCGCCACCCTGGCCATGATCCTCGAACAACTGCACGGGAAGCTGCTGCATCCGGGCGACGACATGGACCACGCCATCGAGCAGGTGGTCATCGGCGACATGCCGCCAGGCCAGCTGGCCGGGCGCATCGCATCGGGGACGCTGCTCATCCTGCCCGGAGACCGTGGGGACCTCATCGCCGCGGCCGTGGCCGGCCCCACGAGTGTCAGCCCGAGCACGGGCGGGATGGCCGGGTCCACTCCCGTCGGGGTGATCTTCACGAGCGGCATCCGGCCCCGCCCGCGCGACCTCGACGCGCTGCGCGCGGCCGGCATCTTCGCCTACCTGGCGGACGACCCCACCTTCGAGGTGGCCACTCGGGTCCACGACCTGCTCGTCAAGACCCATCCCGCCAACCGGGCCAAGATCGAGGAGATCAAGCATCTCGTCAGCGACCACTTCGACGTGGACGGGCTCCTCGATCGCCTCGATGACCTGGGGCGCGTCGCTGGCTGAGCGGGTCGGGTCGCGTCAGGCGCCCTCGGCGGGGTCGTCGCTGAAGCGGGCGACCGCCGACCTGCGGCGGTCGACTCGCAACTCGAAGACGTCCGCTCGGGCGTAGTGGCCGGTGGGATCGAAGTTCTGCCGCTCCTCCCGGACGCGCGCCAGGTCCACGTCGGCCGCCACGAGACCCTCTGTTCCGCCGACCGGTTCGCGCAGCCAGCCACCGTCCGGCGCGGCGATGGCCGAGCCCCCGTCGGCCCAGTCGCCGTCGGGGAGGGCGGCGGCCAGCGGGAAGTCATCCGGCACATCGGCACGCGAGAGGAGCGTCCCCGCGGCCAGTGAATAGACGCGACCTTCCAGGGCGATGAAGCGGGTGACGTCGATGGTGTTGCGCACGGCGCCCGGCCAGGCGCTGACGTGGATGTCCTCGCCGCCCGCATACATGGCCAGCCTGGCCTGGGGCAGCCAGTTCTCCCAGCAGTTGAGGCCGCCCACCCGCATGGAGTCCCCGGCGCGGCCGACGACCTCATGCACGCGCAGCCCGTGTCCGTCGCCGGCCGCCCAGGCCAGCCGCTCCTCGTAGGTCGGCTGCAGCTTGCGGTGGGCACTGACGATGCCGAGTCCCGGGTCGATGGCCACCAGCGTGGCGAAGACGCTGCCTCGAGCGAGCCCGGAGCCGCGCTCCGCGATGCCCAGGTAGGTGAAGACCCGGTAGTCGGCGGCCGCCTCCGCGATGCGCTTCACCTGCGGTCCGTCCAGCTCGACGGCGGCTTCCAGGTACCAGGCGTAGGCGCGCTTCTGCCCGGCGTCGTCGAAGCGCGCGCCATCGGTCATGGAGAGCCAGAAGGGGTAGCCGCCCAGATGTGTCTCACCGAAGGCCAGCAGGTCCACGTCGTCCGCGGCAGCGCGGCCGATCCACTCGGCCACTCGCGCGGCGCCGGCGTCCGGGCGGCCCCAGGCAGCGTGGACCTGCGCAGCGGCGATGCGCATGGCTAGCTCTCCACCCCCAAGAGGACGTTGTCGATGAGCCGGGTCGTGCCGAAGAGGACGGCCAGGGACAGGAGTGCCGGGCCATCGAGCCGGGTCAGTTCGGTGAGGGTCAGGACGTCGGCGCAGGAGACATACTCGACCTGCGCCAGGGGCTCCGTGGCCAGGATCTCGTCCATGAGCCCGCGCAGCACGTCACCTTCCCGCTCACCCTCGCTCCACGCGTCGCGAGCGGCCGAGAGGGCCCGATACAAGACCGGCGCGGCACTCCGCTCCTCCGGCGAGAGGTGCACGTTTCGCGAGGAGAGGGCAAGGCCGTCCGGCTCCCGGACGGTGGGGCAGGGGACGACGCGGGTCGGCAGCGCCAGGTCGCCGGCCATGCGCCGGATGACCATGACCTGTTGGGCATCCTTCTGACCGAAGTAGGCCCGCTCCGCGCCCACGAGGGCGAAGAGGATGGCCACCACCGTGGCCACGCCGTCGAAGTGGCCGGGGCGTGCCGCACCCTCCAGCGGTGCGGCCACCGCGCCGACGCGGACGAGCGTGTCGAAGCCGGGCGGATAGACCTCCTCCACGTCCGGCAGCCAGGCGATGTCCACGCCCTCCGCCTCGCAGATGGCCAGGTCGGCATCCGTGTCGCGCGGGTAGCGGGTGTAGTCGGTGGGGTCGTTGAACTGGCGCGGGTTGACGAAGATGGTGACCACGACCGTCGCGCACTCGGCACGCGCGCGGCGCATGAGGGCCCGGTGACCCTCGTGCAGCCAGCCCATGGTGGGCACCAGCCCGACCGGCCTGGCCATGCCCGCCAGGGCCTCCCGAAGCTCGGTCCGCGTGCGCAGGACCCGGGTCACGCGCGCATCCTCGTCGGCCAGGCGGTCAGTCGGCGGTCGGCTGGCTCGGCCCGCTCAGAGGTCGCGGTCGAGCGGGATGGCCAGGCTCATGTCCGGCTGGTCCATGCTGGAGCGCCCCAGCACCTCGGCCAGGACGGACTCGTCCATGGAACTCGACTCGGCCTCGCCCGGGAACTCCCCGCTGGTGACGGCGTCGCGATAGGCCGCCACCGCTTGCGCGATGGCCGTGCCGACCTCGCCGAAGCGGCGGGCATGGCGCGGCGTGAAGCCCTGCGTGAGGCCCACCACGTCGGTCACGACCTGGATCTCCGCGGAGGTGTGGGGCCCGGCCCCGATGCCGATGGTGGGGATGCGGAGGCGCTCGGTGATGGCCCGCGCCAGATCCGCGGGCACGAGCTCCAACACGACCGCGAAGGCGCCGGCCTCCTGGACGGCCAGGGCGTCGGCGATGAGCTTGCGCGCGGACTCCTTCGAGCGGCCCTGCACGCGGAAGCCGCCCAGCTGATGGACAGCCTGCGGCGTGAGGCCGATGTGGGCCATGACCGGGATGCCGGTCGAGACGATGGCCTCGATGGTGCGCGCCGAGCGGACGCCGCCCTCGACCTTGACGGCCTGGGCGTAGGCCTCCGAGAGGAAGCGGCCGGCGTGCTCCACCGATTCCGCCTCGGAGACGCCGTAGCTGAGGAAGGGCATGTCGCCCACGACCAGGGCGTGCCGGGCGCCGCGTGCCACCGCCCGCGTGTGGTGGAGCATCTCCTCGATGCTGACGCGCACGGTCGTGTCGTAGCCGAGCATGACCATGCCCAGCGAATCGCCGACCAGGATGACCGGGATGCCGGCCTCGTCGACGATGCGAGCCGTCGGGAAGTCATAGGCGGTGATGCAGGCGAAGCGCTCGCCGTTCTCGTGCAGGCGGGCGAGGTCGGCGATGGTGACGCGGCGGTCGGGCTTGCTGGCGCTCATCGGTCCAATGATGCACCGCCCGACGCGCGCAGGTGCAGCAGGCGGTCGAGGAGATCGTGGGCGACGGCCGACTTGGTCGCCGGAGGCCAGGGCTCCGGGGGCTGGCCGGGCACGATGATGGTGACGCGGTTCGTCTCCGTGCCGAAGCCGGAGCCCGGCTCGGCGACATCGTTGGCGACGAGCAGGTCCACGCCCTTGCGGGCCGCCTTCTCCGGGGCGCGCTCCAGGGAACCGGTCTCCGCGGCGAAGCCCACGATGAGCGGCCGACGGACGGGGTGGCCGCCGGTCTCGCCGCCGGGATCCGCTGCTCGGGCGACGGCAGCGGCCTCGGCCAGGATGTCCACCGTGGGCTCGAGGTCCAGGGTCAGGCCTTCCGAGCGGGCCAGCTTGGACCCTGCCACGCTGCGTGGCCGAAAGTCGGCTACGGCAGCGGCCATGACCAGGGCGTCGCAGTCCGCCAGTGCCGCAAGGACGGCCGTGCGCATCTCCGCCGCCGTCTCTGCCTCCACGATGTCCGCGCCCGCCGGTGGTGCGACGCTGGTGGTGCCCCGGATGAGGGTCACACGGGCGCCGCGCTGGAGGGCCGCCTCCGTGATGGCGAAGCCCATCCGGCCACTGGAGCGGTTGCCGATGAAGCGCACCGGGTCGATGGGCTCGGCAGTGCCGCCGGCCGTGACCACGAGGCGCCAGCCGGCCAGGTCGAGCGCATGATGTGACGGGTCCGTCTCGCCGCGGGACACGCCGGGCGCGAGGCCGCCGCCCAGGTGCGCTGGTCTGGCGGCCGGGTCGGTCTGACGCACCGGCCGCCCGGCGACCACGCCAGCCACGGTCTCCACGAGCAGCGGCAGGGCCGCCAGGCGGCCCACGCCCACCTGCCCGGATGCCAGCGGGCCCGAGGCCGGGTCCACGACCGTGTAGCCGAACTCGCGCAGTCGCTTCACGTTGCCGACGGTGGCCGGATGGACGTACATGTCACCGTCCATGGCAGGCGCCACGACCACCGGCGCGGTGGTGGCCAGGCAGGTGGCGGTGAGGACGTCGTCGGCCAAGCCGTTGGCCATGGCACCCAGCCAGCGGGCCGTGGCCGGGGCCACGAGCACGGCGTCCGCCGTATCGGCGGCCACGATGTGGCTGATGCGCCGGTCGGCCTGCAGCTCCAACGGGTCGAGCATGACCGGCCGCCCGGAAAGCGTCTCCAGCGTGAGCGGGCCGATGAAGTGCGTGGCTGCCCGCGTCATCATGACCTGCACCTCCGCTCCCGCGGCCACAAGCTGGCGCAGCAGCTCGGCGGCCTTGTAGGCGGCGATGGAGCCGGTGACGCCCAGCAGGATGAGGCGCCCGTCGAGGGGTCGGTCGGTCATGGCGATGCTCCAGCTCCGGGTCGGGCGGCGAGGTGATCGGCGAGCAGGCCCAGGCCGCGCAGCACGAGCTCGGGATCCAGCACGTCGGCGATGGCGGGCAGGTCCGGGTCCGCCGGCCGACACCAGGCCGTGCGGGCCCAGGGCGCGGCGGCGTGACCGCCGGTGACCACGACGCGGGTCACCGTGGGCCCCGGGGGCTGGGGGTCGACCGGGTCAGCCCCGAGGCGGCCGACCGGGCTGGCAAGGCGCGCCCGCATGCGCGTCACCAGCTCGCGCACAGCGCCCAGGTGGCCGATGACGATGCCGCTCTGCAGGGCCGCCGCGGTGTCCGTGCCGATGGCGTCATCGGGCAGCTCCAGGTCCACCCGCGGCAGCCGCGCCGTGCCCTCTGCCAGGGCGTGTGCGGCGAGGCCCAGGCCGGGCAGGATGGCGCCGCCGAGGAAGAACCCGTCGGCGTCCACGGCATCGACCGTGGTGGCCGTCCCCAGGTCGACGACGATGACGGGCCAGCCGTGCAGGACGGTGGCGGCCCAACTGGCGAGCAGCCGGTCGGGGCCGGTCAGGTCAGGGCGCGGGAGCGCCGTCAGCAGCGGGATGCGGTTGGCGCTCACCACGGTCAGTGGCAGCCCCAGCGACGCCGCCGCGCGCTCGAGGCGGGCCGTCCAGCGGTCCACGACGCTGATGGCCACGATGGAGTCGGGCGCTTCGGCGGCCTTCCCGGCCAGGAGGCGCAGGCCCTCCGTCAGGTCGGCCGTGGAGGCCACGGAGGTGTCCAGGCGGCCCGCCTCGCGGACCGTGCTGCCCTGCACCAGGGCGGCCTTCGCGGCACTGTTGCCGATGTCCACGCCGATGATCACAAGTCGATGATAGGCCCGGCCGATCGCAGTGGGCTGCGATACCATCGGCGGCGTCGTCGATCCCACGGTCCGGCGGGCGCGGACCGCGAACAGGAGGGGTGCGTGTCGTTCGAGCCGCCAGCCAAGTTCTTCGTCAACAGCGGCTTGGCCTCGAACCCCGTGGACATCTACCACCTGCTTCGCCCCCTGCTGCGGCAGACCGTGGCATACCGCTACCTGCGTGCCGGGAAGGTGATCGCCCACGGCACCGGCTGGGTCGAGCGCATCGTTGCCGATCGGCCCGATGTCTCCTCCTTCTTCACGCCCCTCTCTATCTGCCTCTCGGTGGCCTCCTGGGAGCACCTCGAGTTCGAGACGCGGCCCGACCAGCTCATCGCCTACACGCTCGTCCAGGGTGACGAGCGCGTCGTCCTGCAGTTCGCACCGGCCCCGGGGGCCGACCAGGACGAGCCCGTCCAGGAGCTGCTGCCGTTCCAGGTCATGCCCGGCTACATCCAGATGGAGCTCGGTGCCCTGGATGCCGAGGAGACCACGGCCGAGCGCGACCTGCCACCCACGGC
Organism: uncultured Chloroflexia bacterium; assembly: GCA_963707395.1. Taxonomy (GTDB): domain Bacteria; phylum Chloroflexota; class Limnocylindria; order Limnocylindrales; family CSP1-4; genus JAFMJV01. The sequence continues at coordinate 236,974 of CAVPPQ010000026.1, read as the reverse complement.
CGACGGGGGTGCCGGGACGCCCGGAGAGGGTGGCTCGAGCACCTGACCACCCCCGGGCCGACCACCCGGCGACGACGGCGGCTTGGCGTGCTGGCGGCCCCCGGGCCGACCACCCGGCGAGGGCGGCTTGGTCCCCCTGACGAGCCGCTGGCCCGTGCCCTGCGCCCGGCCCGTGTAGCATGGCGGCCCGATGTTCCAACGTACCGCGCTGCCCGACGGGCCTCGCGTCATCTCAGCTCGCCTGCCCGGCATCCGATCGCTTTCCGCAGCGGTCTACGTCCTCGTGGGCTCGCGCGGGGAGTCGCGCCGCACCTCCGGGCTGGCTCACTTCATGGAGCACATCACCTTCAAGGGCACGCGGGACCTGCCCTCCATGCGTGACGTGTCCGACGCCATCGAGGGCGTGGGCGGCTCCTGCAACGCGGCCACCGACCGGGAGACGACGGTCTACTGGACGCGGCTGCCGTTGCGCGAGGCCGAGCGGGGTATCCACGTCCTGGCCGAGCTGACGCTGCGACCGCGCCTGCGCAGCGAGGACATCGCCCGCGAGCGGGAGATCATCGTCGACGAGATCCGCTCCTACCGCGACGACCCCGGGCAGTACATCTACAACCTCTGGGATGAGGCCTACTTCGGTGACTCGCCGCTGGGCTGGGAGATCGCCGGCGACGAGGACACGGTCCGCTCCTTGAGTGACTCGGACATCCATGACTTCTGGGCCGCCCACTACCAGCCGGCGAACCTGGTCGTGGCCGCGGCCGGCGACATCGCCCACGAGGACGTCGTGGCGCTCGTCGATCGCTCCTTCGGCCGTGGAGAGCATGCGGCACAGGCGTACCCGCCCGCGCCGCAGTCGCCGGTCGAGCGCCTGCGCACGCTCCAGCGCGACACCGCGCAGGCCTACCTCTGCCTGGGCGTCCGCGGCCTGCCGCGCGACCACGCCGACCAGTGGACCCTGGAGATCCTCAACACCATCCTGGGGGACGGCACCTCCTCGCGCCTCTTCATGGCCATCCGAGAGGAGGCCGGCCTCGCCTACGACGTGCACTCCTTCCAGACCGACTACGCTGACTGCGGCACCCTGCAGGTCTACCTGGATACGGACGCCGGCGACGTGCGGGCGGCCGCCGATCGGGTCCTCGTGGAGCTCTCCAGGCTCCGTGACGAGCGGGTGCCTGACGCCGAGCTCGAGCGAGCTCGCAACTACGATCTTGGGCGGTTGGAGTTGCGCCTGGAGGAATCGCGGGCCATGGCGTCCTTCCTCGGAGGCCAGGAGGCACTGCACGAGCGGGTCATGTCGATGGACGAAGTGATGGACGAGCTGCGAGCGGTGACGGCCGACGACGTCCAGGCGCTGGCGGGGAGGCTCTTCCGCGACGAGGCGCTGTGTGCGGCCGTCATCGGCCCTGACCCCACCTCCCATGGCCTGGACAGCGGGCTGCGTCTGCCATGAGCGATCAGCCGGGCCAGACTCCTGCCGGGATGCCGCCCGATCCCCTCGAGCCGGCACTCCCGACTGCCGCTCAGCCCCGTCCGTCGGAGCCGCCACCGCCGGGCGCCGTGCCACCTCCCTCGTCCGCCGCACCCCGCGGCTCATCACCCAGCCCTGGCCCCAGCGCGCCAGTGGGACCAGGCATGGCTCCTCCGCCCGGCGGCAGCATGGCTCCTCCGCCGGGTCCCCGCGGGGGACCGCCGCCCGGCTACCAGCCGCCACGAGATCCCGCCCAGCGGCCACCGCCCGGCTACCAGCCCCCCGGCCCTGCCGCGCGTCCCGGCCTCGTGCCACCACCCGTGCCCTTGCTGAACCCAGTGCCTCCAGCCTCGACCCCGGCCCCGCAGGCTGCAGGTGGGCATGCCGCGGGAGCCCGACCCCCGCAGGCGCCGACGGCCATGGCCGCTCGCCCCGCCTTCTCGGCGCCCATCCGCGGCGCCGCGGTGCCCGGCCCCGCCCCCGGTTCGGCTCCCGCCGCTTCCGCGCCCGCTCATGCCGCGCCACTGCCCGGCCCGGGCGACGATCAGGCGGCCGCGGTCGACCGTGCCGCGGATGCCCGCCTCGCCCGCCTGCATCTGCGCGGTGGCCTCCTGCCCTTGGCGCGGGCGGCCCTGGAGCAGATGGCCGGTGCCGGGACCCTGGACGTGCCGGCCATGGCCGACCTGGCCGAGGCCCGCTGGCGCAGCGGTGACCTGGAGGGCGCGGCTGATGCCGCGCGTGCGCACCAGGCCTCTGGCGGTGCCGAGCCACTGGCCGCGCTGATCCTGGCCGAGGACCTCATGCGCACTGGGCAGACGGCGGATGCCCGTCGCTACGCGGACTTCGTGATGGCCCGCGCTGGGGGTGCCGCGGACCAGCTCTTCGCCCAGGAGCCGCGCAGCCAGATCTGGCCATCGCCCGACGGCGGCTGGATGCCAGAGGGTGCTGAGGCGCCCGGGCACGTCGGCCTGCTGGTCGGCGGTAGCGAGGTCGCCTCGCCCACGCCACGGACCTGGGTCCTGGCGCCCGTCAGCGTCGCGGCCAGCGGTCTTCCAGAGGACGTGGCGGCCGAGTCGATCCCGGCGGGCCGGGGCGCAGCCACGGCACCAGGCGGCCCATCGTCCACCGCGGCCGTGGTCATGAGCGGGCGCCTGGCCGGCCAGGAGCTGGAGCGCGTCGATCGCTCGCTGGCCGCCGGCGACGTCAGCGCTGCCGCGGGCCGGCTGGCCGTGCTGCTGCGCCTGGACCCGGCGCTGGCACCCATCATCCTCTCCGCGGCCGAGCGTGCCGCCACCGCCAGGCCCCTGGCCAGCGGGGACCTGGCAGCCATCCACCTCGTCCGGGGTGACGCCTACCGCATCCTCGGCCGCGACAACGAGGCTGCGGCAGCCTATCGAGCCGCCCACCAGGCCCTCCCGGCAGGGCCGCCACAGGAGACCCATCCATGAGCGAGCGAACCCTCATCCTCATCAAGCCGGACGGCGTCCAGCGGCAGCTGGTCGGCCGCATCATCGAGCGCTACGAGCAGCGCGGCCTGCGCATCGTGGGCCTCAAGCTCCTGCAGGTCGACCGCTCCCTGGCGGAGCGGCACTACGCCGTCCACGCTGACAAGCCCTTCTTCCCCGGCCTCGTGGCTTTCATCACTTCCTCGCCGCTGGTGGCCATGGCCGTGGAGGGCACCAACGCGGTGGCCATCTGCCGTGCCATCAACGGCGCCACGCGGCCGCACGAGGCGGCCCCCGGCTCCATCCGCGGCGATCTCGCCCTTGAGACGGGCATGAACCTCGTGCACGCCTCGGACAGCCCGGAGAACGCGGCCGCGGAGCTGGCCCTCTGGTTCGAGCCTGCTGAGCTGGTCGACTACCAGCGCGCCGTGGACGCCTGGATCGTCGAGGGCTGACCGCGTCCCGACGCCCGAAGGCGCCCGCAGGCGTCTGCCGGGCGATGACGCCGCGGCCGAAGGCACAGCACTCTCGTGACCGATGGCCCGAGCCAGACGGGGCCGCTAGGCCCGCGTCGCGACGGGTGCACGGTGTGACACTCTACGGCGACCCGAGGCCGTGGTCTCGGCAAGACATGCCCAAGGGCTCCGTGTCGCGACCGTTGCCGTGACCCGCGAGACCATTTCCATGAAGGAGGCTCACGTACACCGTGTCTGACATCACCGTCTGGATCATCCCGATCGCCGGGATCGCGGCGATCCTCTTCGCGATATGGCTGGCCCGTGACGTGCTGTCGCGCGACAAGGGCACCAAGGAGATGCAGGAGGTCGGCAAGACCATCCAGGAAGGCGCCAACGCCTTCGTCAAGCGCCAGTACTCGACCATCGCCCTGCTGGCCGTCATCGGCACCCTCATCGTGGCCGCCATCATCGCCGTCGTCGAGACGCAGGAAGTCGCTGACACGCAGGTCTACGGCGTCGAGCTGGGCCTCCGCACCGGCTTCGCCTTCCTCGTCGGCGCCGCCTGCTCGATGGTCGCCGGCATCATCGGCATGTTCGTGAGCGTGCGCGCCAACGTGCCGACCGCCGCAGCCGCCCAGACCAGCCTCGTGGGCGCCGTGCAGACGGCCATGCGCGGCGGCGCCGTCTCCGGCTTCCTCGTGGTGGCCCTCTCGCTGCTCGGCGTGTGGGGCATCTTCGCCCTCTTCGGTGGCCTTCAGGGCGGCATCGATACGGCCCAGGCCCCCTTCCTCATCGTCGGCTTCGGCTTCGGCGCCTCCTTCGTGGCCCTCTTCGCCCAGCTCGGCGGCGGTATCTACACCAAGGCCGCTGACGTCGGCGCGGACCTCGTGGGCAAGGTGGAGAAGGGCATCCCCGAGGACGACCCGCGCAACGCGGCCGTCATCGCCGACCTCGTGGGCGACAACGTCGGCGACTGCGCCGGCCGTGGCGCCGACCTCTTCGAGTCCACGGCCGCCGAGAACATCGGCGCCATGATCCTGGGCGTGGCCGTCTACGCCATCGCCCTCAGCTCCGGCTGGGCCAACCCCGAGGCCTGGATCTTCTTCCCCCTCGTCGTGCGCGCCTTCGGCCTCATCGCCACGATGATCGCGATGTTCTTCGTCCGCGGTCGCGAGGACGAAGATCCGATGCGTATCCTCAACAAGGGCTACTGGGCGACGACCCTGCTGTCCGTCGTGGGCCTGGGCATCGCCACCTACCTGATGATGAACTCGGCGGGCTCCGGCGCCAACGACATCCCCGTCTGGGTCTGGTATTTCGCAGCCGGCATCGTGGGCCTGGCCACCAGCATCGCCTTCGTCTACATCACGCAGTACTACACGGCCGGCAAGTGGCGCCCGGTCAAGGACATCGCCGAGGCCTCCAAGACCGGCCCGGCCACCAACATCATCGCCGGCACCGCGGTCGGCTTCGAGACGACCTTCGTGACCGCCATCACCATCGGCATCGCTCTGCTCGTGAGCTACTGGCTGGGTGACCAGGCCGGTCTCGTGAACGAGGCCGGCCACAACGTCGGCGGCGTCTTCGGCACCGCCGTGGCCACCATGGGCATGCTCATGACGACGGCCTACATCCTGGCCATGGACACCTTCGGCCCCATCACCGACAACGCCGGCGGCATCGCCGAGTTCTCGCGGGCCGGTGCCTCCGCTCGCGAGATCACCGACAAGCTCGACTCGGTCGGCAACACCACCAAGGCCCTCACCAAGGGCTACGCCATCGCGTCCGCCAGCCTCGCCGCCTTCCTGCTCTTCCAGGCCTACATCGACAAGGTCAACCTGATCCTCGGTCGCCAGATCGAGTCGGGCGTCCGCGACGCCGCCGAAGGCATCATGGACGCCGTCAACCTGGCCAACGTGGGCGTCTTCGTGGCGGCCTTCATCGCGGCCATGACCGTCTACCTCTTCAGCGCCCTGGCCATCCGCGCCGTGGGCGTGGCCGCCGCCGCCATCATCGTGGAGGTGCGCCGCCAGTTCCGCGAGATGCCCGGCATCATGGACTACAGCCAGAAGCCGGACTACGCGCGCGTCGTGGACATCACCACCAAGGCCGCCCTCCGCCAGATGATCCCGCCCGGTCTCGTGGCGGTCGTCACCCCCATCGCCGTCGGCATCATCCTCGGCTACGAGGCGGTCGCCGGCCTGCTCATGGTCGGCACCATCGCCGGCGTCCTGATGGCTACCTACCTCAACAACGGTGGTGGCGCCTGGGACAACGCCAAGAAGTACATCGAAGCGGGTAACCTCACCGACGAGAACGGCAACGTCCTGGGCAAGGGCTCGGACGCGCACGCCGCAGCCGTGGTCGGTGATACCGTGGGCGATCCCTTCAAGGACACCGCGGGCCCCTCGCTCCACGTCCTCGTGAAGCTGCTGGCGACCCTGACCCTGGTCTTCGCCCCGCTCTTCATCCGCTAACCCCAGCACCCGACCTCCGACCGGCGGGCGCTGACCCGCCGGTCACACGGAGGTCGACTTGGAAGAGATCGTCCAGGCCATCGTCATCGGGGTGGTCCAGGGGCTCACGGAGTTCCTGCCCGTCTCGTCGTCCGCGCACCTCATCCTGGTGCCGCGGATCCTCGGCTGGGACGACGCGCTGATCAACAGCGCCGCATTCGTGGTCATGTTGCACATGGGCACGCTGGCGGCGCTGTTGCTGTACTTCTGGCGCGACGTGCTGGAACTCCTGGCCGCGGGGTGGGCGGCGCTGCGGGAACGCTCCCTGGCGGGCGACCCCAAGCGCACCCTGGCGCTGGTGCTGCTGCTCAGCATCATCCCGGCCGCCGTCGTGGGCTTCCTGCTGGAGGACTGGATCGACTCGTTCTTCCGCGACGCCATCCTGGTCATCCCCCTGATCCTCGTGGTCGGCGCCCTGATCCTGTGGCTCGCGGAGCGCTATGGCACCCGTGAGCGCGACCTCGACCACATCGACTACGGGGACGCGGCGCTCATCGGTGCGGCGCAGGCACTGGCGCTCTTCCCGGGCATCAGCCGCTCCGGCATCACGCTCTCGGCCGGGCTCTTCCGGGGCCTGACCCGGGAGGCGGCGGCGCGCTTCGCCTTTCTCATGGGCATCCCCATCATCGCCGGCGCGGGAGCCTGGAAGACCCGCGAGCTCGTCAACGGCGATGCCGGCCAGGTGGACCTCGTCGTCCTCGCGGCCGGTGTCATCGCGGCCGCTCTCTCGGGGTGGCTGGCCATCGGCATCCTGCTGCGCTACCTGCGCACGCACAGCACCCTCGTGTTCATCGCCTACCGGCTCATCGCGGCGGCCGTCTTCATGGTCCTGCTCGTGGCGGGCGGGAGCGCCTGACAGCGGCATGGAGATCCTCAAGCGGGCACGCCAGCAGGCCATCGGCGACCTGGTCCGCACGTCCCGCATCCGGACCCAGCAAGAGCTCGTCGCGGCGTTGCGTGAGAAGGGCTACCGTGCCACCCAGGCCACGGTCAGCCGCGATATCACGGAGATGGGCCTCGTCAAGGTCGACCGCCATGGCGGCCCCGTCTACGCGCTGCCCTCCAGCGAGGCAGCTGCGGAAGTCACCGGGGAGCGGCGCCTGGCTGGCCTGCTCTCCGACCTGCCCGTCGAGATCCGCATCTCCGGCGCGCTCGTCGTCATCCGTGCCGTGCCGGGGACGGCGCACGCCATCGCCGCCGCCCTCGACCGCGTCCGCTGGTCGGACGTGCAGGGCACCATCGCCGGCGACGACACGGTCTTCGTGGCCTGTGCGGATGAAGCGGCCGTCGTGCGCGTCAGACATCGGCTGCTCCGCCTGGGGCACTGAAGACCCGTCGCGGGCTGGCCGTCAGTCGCGGGCTGGCCGTCAGTCGCGGGCTGGCCGTCAGTCGCTGGTGACTGAACTGGCCGCCCAGCCTTTCGGTCGGCCGTCTGGAGGCTGCCCTGGCGCCCCGCCAGGTGCCCGAGCGTGGCGGTTCCAGTCACCAAGGACTGATCCAGAGACTGCAGCGACGATCCAGGCAGTGGAGGCATGGGACGAACAGGCAGTTCGGGGGTGCCTGTTCCGTTCATTCACCTGGGCATGACGTCACGAGATCGTCCCGGCGGCACGCGACCTCGGACCCCTGCGCCTTGGCGCTGCGCCTCGACCCCCGCCGCGGACGCGCACCCCGAACCGCCGCGCCTCGGTGCTCGAGGCTCAGCTGACGAGTGCGACCGTGTACAATCTCGACTCTGAACGGCGCCTGAGCCGCCTGTTCTATTCAGGCGACGTGGCCGCCCGTCAGGACCCGAACCTGACAAGCCGCCAAGGCCTGTGCCCAGCGCGTCCCCAGGCCGGGCGCATCACGAGGATCCACGGTGAACGCGAACAAGCCCGAATACCTCTCGGCTGAGGGGCTGGCCAAGCTCAAGGCGGAGCTCGATGAGCTGACCAACGTCAAGCGGCCGGAGATCGCCCAGCGCATCCATGACGCGAAGGAATACGGCGACGTCACGGAGAACGCCGAGTACGAGGATGCCAAGAACGAGCAGGCATTCGTGGAAGGCCGCATCCAGGCGCTCACCTCGATCATCAAGAACGCCGTCATCATCGAAGAGAACCACTCCCGGACGTTCGTCCAGATCGGATCCACGGTGACCATCAAGGGCGACTCGGGCAAGGAGGAGTACACCATCGTGGGAGCGGCAGAGGCCGCACCCGCGGAGGGCCGCATCTCCAACGAATCGCCCGTCGGTCGCGCACTGCTGGGCAAGCGCAAGGGCGATGCGGTGACCGTCACCGTGCCGGCCGGCGCCTCCACGTACACCATCGTCAACATCCGCTGACCTCAGCCGGAGCGTGTCTCCGGGGCCTCGGCCGACGCTTCCGGGCTCCGACGCCCCAGCCCGCTGACCGGGAGCACCGCCCGAACCAACGGTGCAGGGGAACCGCATCGCATGTTCTGGGCTGACGAGATCGCCGCACAGTTCGACGGGCTCCAGGTGGTCAACGATTCGAAGACGCCGTCGGGGACCGTGCACATCGGCTCCCTGCGCGGCGTGGTGCTCCACGACGCCATCCATCGTGCCCTCGTGCAGGCGGGCCGACCCAGCCGGTTCCTGTATGGCGTGGACGACCTGGACCCCATGGACTCCCAGGCGCTCCTCACACCGGACGCCGTGCAGCGCTTCATGGGCGTGCCCCTCGCACACGTGCCGGCCCCGGCCGGCAGCGCCGCTCCCAGCTACGCGCGCTACTTCGTGGGAGAGCTCTTCATGGGCACCTTCCGTGGCCTGGGCGTGGAGCCGGAGATCTACTGGATGAGCGAGCTCTACGCGGACGGCTCGATGGACCCCTGGATCCGCCGGGCGCTGGACGGCGCGGAGACCATCCGGGACATCTACCGGCGCGTCAGTCACGTCGAGCGGCCGGCCGGCTGGCTGCCGGTATCGGTCATCTGCGAGGCTTGCGGGCGCATCGGCACCACGCTGGCCACCGACTGGGACGGCCAGACGGTCGCGTACGCCTGCAAGCCCGACTACGTCGCCTGGGCCGCCGGCTGCGGCCACAGCGGGCGTGTCGTCCCCTTCGAGGGGCGCGCCAAGCTGCCCTTCAACGTGGACTGGGCCGCCAAGTGGAGCCACTTCGGCATCACCATCGAAGGCTGCGGCAAGGACCTCGCCACGAAGGGCGGCAGCCGCGATCGCAGTGACGCGGTGAGCCGGGAGGTCTTCCACCGCGAGCCCCCGGCCAACGTGGCCTACGAGTTCCTCAACGTGGGCGGCCGCAAGATGAGCACCTCCAAGGGCAGCGGTGCTGCCGCCCACGAGATGGCCGACCTGCTGCCGCCGGAGCTCATCCGCTTCCTCTTCCTGCGCCACAAGCCGCGCCGGGCCCTCGAGTTCGACCCGGAAGGTGACGCCATCCCCGGCCTCTTCGACGAGTTCGACCGCGTCGCCGCCGCCGCCGCCGGCCGCGAGGTGCGCGGTGAGCTGCCGCCGGACCCCGCGCGCATCTTCCGTGCCAGCCTGGTGGACCCGGATGCGGACGTGGAGGCTGAGGCGGCGCGCTTCCGACCGGCCTTCCGCCATCTCACGCTGCTGGTGCAGGTGCCCGGCGTGGACCTGGAGGCTCGGGTGGCCGCGGAGAAGGGTGCGCCACTGGACGATGCCGAGAGCGCCATCCTGGCCGAGCGTGCCAGCGTGGCCAGGGCGTGGCTGGATGGCTTCGCGCCGGAGCGCTACCAGGTCTCCGTGCGGGACGACCTGCCCGCGGAGGTCGGGGGCCTCACCGAGGTCCAGGGCCTCTTCCTGGGCGACCTGGCCGACGGCGCGCACGCCGAGCAGCCCGCCGCGGGCGACGCCTGGCAGGACCTCATCTATCGCTGCGGTCAGCGCCGCGGAGTCTCCTCGCGCGATGCCTTCGAAGCCGTCTACGCGGCCTTCCTGGGCCGCGCCAACGGCCCCCGCGCGGGCTGGCTGCTGGCCAGTCTTGAGCCCGGCTTCGCGAGGCAGCGCCTTCAGCAGGCGGCGGAGGTGGCGGGGACGGCGCCTGCCACAGCATCCACCGCCAGCGATCCCGGCCATGCCGCCGGCGCCAGCGACCGCGGCAGCGATGCCGCGGCCAGCGATGCCGGCTCGGCCAGCGATGCCGGCTCGGCCAGCGATGCCGGCGAGGCCAGCAGCGACGACGGGTCAGCAGAGGGAGGGACGGCATGAGCGTCGGGGCAGCACGTCTCCGGGAGGAGTCGGACGTCATCCGCCGGGGCTGCGTGCTGAAGGGCGAGGACCCGGCGCTCGTCGACGAGGCTCTCGTCGTGGACGCCGAGCGGCGCGACCTGCTGGGCAAGGCGGACGCCCTGCGCAACCAGCGCAAGACGCTGTCCGACTCGATCGGCGAGGTCATCCGAAGTGGCGCAGCCCCCGACGGCCCGGAGGTGACGCGCCTGCGTGAGCAGTCGAACTGGATCGGAGCGGAGATCAGCGGCCTGGACACTCGCCTGGCCACGGTGACCAGCCGGCTTGACGAACTCCTGCTGCGCATCCCCAACCCGCCGGACCCCGGCATCCCGGAGGGCGGCGAGGAGGCCAGCCTCATCGTGCGCACCTGGGGCGAGCCGCTGCCTCCGCACCTCGAGCCGCAACAGGACGATCAGGAGGCCTGGGTGCGCAAGCCGCACTGGGAGATCGCCGAAGCGCTGGGCATGATCGACCTCGCGGCCGGGGCCAAGATCGCGGGATCGGGCTTCCCGGTCTACAAGGGCGCTGGGTCGGCCCTGCAGCGGGCGCTCATCGACTTCTTCCTGGACCTCCACACGCGCGAGCACGGTATGACGGAGATCTGGCCGCCGGCCCTGGTCAACGAGGCATCCGCCCGCGGCACCGGGCAGATCCCCGACAAGGAGGACCAGATGTACGTCGTCACCCGTGACGACCTCTACCTGGTGCCCACCGCGGAGGTGCCCGTCACCAACATCCATCGCGACGAGATCATCGAGGCCGATGCGCTGCCCATCCGGTACGTGGCCTACTCTCCCTGCTTCCGACGCGAGGCGGGCGCTGCCGGAGCACGCACGCGGGGCATCCTGCGGGTCCACCAGTTCGACAAGGTGGAGATGGTGGCCTTCGAGAAGCCGGCCGATTCGGACGCCACGCTGGAGTGGATGACGGCCCGCGCGGAGACCTGCCTGCAGCGGCTCGGCCTGCCCTACCGCGTCAAGCTCATGGCCACCGGGGACATGGGCTTCACACAGGCCAAGAAGTACGACCTGGAGGTCTGGGCACCGGGCGTGGAGGACTGGCTGGAAGTCAGCTCGATCTCCAACTTCCGCGACTACCAGGCTCGCCGCATGAGCATCCGCTGGCGGCCAGAGCCGGGCGGAAAGCCGGAGATCCTGCACACGCTCAACGGCTCCGGGCTGGCCCTGGCTCGCACCGTGGCCGCCATCCTTGAGACGTATCAGCAGCCGGACGGCTCGGTCCGGGTGCCGGAGGTCCTGCGGCCCCGCCTGGGCGACCGCATCAGCGCCGACTGATCGAACGCCGGCCGCAGAAACCCGGCCGAGGATCTTCCTCCGATGGCCCCCGATCGATTGACGTGGACCCATCCAGCACGTAGATTACGTGCAGCACGTACTGCACAGGATACTCTCGATGCAGCAGAACCTGACCGTTCGACTTGACGACGCCACCATCCGCAAGGCGAAGGTCCTGGCCGCCAAGCGCTCCACCTCCATCAGTCGTCTCGTCGGCGAAGAGATCGACCGACTGGTGCGCGAGGACGAAGCCTATGAGCAGGCGCGGATCGAGGCGCTCGCTGAGCTTGACTCCGCGATGGACCTTGGGAGCGGAGGCCGCTTGCCGCTGAGGGCGGACACATATGACCGCTGACCTGACCTTCGTCGACACGAATGTCTTGCTATATGCGCACGACCGCTCGGCTGGTCAGAAGCATGAGTTGGCGCGTGACCTGCTGGTGAGGCTGTGGGGGTCACGGACAGGCGTGCTGAGCACCCAGGTGCTCCAGGAGTTCTACGTCAACGCCACGCACAAGCTGCCCAAACCGCTTTCGCCTATCCGGGCTCGCACGATCGTCCGCCGCTATGCCACGTGGCCGGTTCGGCGGATCGACCCGGATGATCTCATCGCCGCGTCGGAGCTGGAGACGCGTCACCGCCTCTCGTTCTGGGACGCGCTCATCATCATCTCGGCCACGCGTTCGGGTGCGACCACCCTGGCGACGGAGGACCTCCAGCATGGACGCCGCTTCGAGAGGCTGGTCATCCTCGATCCATTCCGGCAAGGCTGAGAGGGACGACCCGAGCCCCCGAGGAACCTCAGCAGGCTACCGCTGCAGGGTGGGCGGCCGCGGGATCCCGAAGTGGTTCATGGAGGCGCGCGTCAGCGTGTCGGCGAGGCCCTGGATGTTGGTGCGACCCAGGTTGGTCAGCACGACGACGTCGATGTCCTGGCGGTGCAACCGGTACATGAGGGCCACGAAGCCGCGCAGCGATCCGCCGTGCCCGATGCCGAGGATGCCGTCCAGTCTCGCGTAGCGCATCCCCAGCCCGTAGCCGCTCTTGGGATGCATGGCCAGCATCTCTGCCAGGGAGGCTGGCTGCAGCACGCTGCCGCTCAGCAAGCGCGTCCTGCCAGTCGGAGACGTCGCGCACGGACGAGACCATGGCGCCGGCGGCATCGGCCACGGTCGCGGCCGAGGTGTTGGGACGGAAGCGGCTGCCATCGGCCAGTCGCTGGTAGCCCTTGCGGGTGGCCAGGTAGCCCTCCGCCGGGACCTTGAGGATCGGTTCCTGCCCTTGGAAGAACGTATCTCGCAGGCCCAGCGGGAAGAGGAAGCGGTCACGCAGGTTGCGGGCGATCGGCGCGCCGGTGACCTTCTTGACGATGCGGCCGAGCAGCACGTAGTTGGTGTTCGAGTAGCGGAAGCAGGAGTCGGGGCGGCAGTAGCGCGGTCCCCGCAGCGCCAGGATCTCGTTCACGGTCCAGCGGTGGCGCGGCCGGTCGAAGACCTTCGACTCGTAGCGGGGGTGCGAGAAGTAGTCGTAGATGCCGCTGCGATGGGACAGGAGCATGCGCACGGTGATGCGCTTGGCAAGCGGGTAGTCGGGCAGCCACGTCGAGATGGGCTGGTCCAGGCTGAGGCGACCTTCCTCCTGCAGCTTCAGCACGAGCGCGGCGACGAAGGTCTTGGTGAGCGAGCCGATCTCGAAGGGTGTCAACACCGAGACCGGCTTGTCGCCCTTGCCCACGACGCGGTCACCGGAGGTGCCCAGCCAGCGGCTGCCATCGGGCAATCGCACGGCAGCGGCCACGCCGGGGGCCCCGTGCGAGACGCGCCAGCGGTCCAGGCGAGCCTGCAGGGTCGCGGTCAGGACCGGGTCCAGCTCACCCGGCGTCTGGGCGGCGGCACGTGCCACTGACGAGCAGCACCAGCAGCAGAGTGGCGAGGGCGGCGCGGAGGACTCGCGACGGTCTGTGGGCGATCACGGCCCGCAGAGCATAGCGCCGCCGCCGAACCAGCCCTCTCCTGCCAGCGGTTTCGGCCATCTGACGCTGCTATCCTCGCCCTGCCGGAGAGGTGGCCGAGTGGTTGAAGGCGACGGTCTTGAAAACCGTTGGGCGAAAGCCTCGTGGGTTCGAATCCCACCCTCTCCGCCAAGCATGAGCCGGGCGGAATGGACTCGCCTGCAGGGCCGCTCCGTTTCGCGGGAGGAGCAGGCGATACGATCGGCCGGTGACTCTCCTCATGCGACGCTCTCGATCCTGCTTTCGGTCAAGGGTCGACCGTGCCACACGCGCAGCGACGCTGTCCTGTACGGACGAGACAGGATCTTGGTGACATGAGCGGACCGATGCCCCGCGGCATCCGGACGTCGCAGCCCCAGGGCGTGGCGTTCGTGGAGCTCTTCTTCGACCTGGTCTTCGTCTTCGCCGTCACGCAGCTCACGGCCGAGACTGCCCACCACCTCAGCGCAGATGGCGTGCTTCGGTCCGTCATCGTGGGCTGGCTCATCTGGTGGGCATGGACCCAGTTCACGTGGACCCTCAACCCCGCCGACACTTCGCACGACCTCGTCCGCGTCGTGACGCTCGCGGCGACTGCTGCCGCCTTCGTCATGGCAGCCTCGGTACCGCGTGCGTTCACCGACGAAGCCCTCTGGTTCGCGCTCCCATACATCGCCGTGCGACTGCTCGGCCTCGGTCTGCAGGTGCGAGTCGAGATGGAGCGCGAGGGCGCTGATCACGCAGCCGTCTACCGCTGGGCGGGCGCCTCGCTCGTCGGACTCGGGCTGGTGCTCGTCGGCTCCCTGGCCGAACCGGGTCTGCGGAGCATCATCTGGCTCGGCGCCATCGGTGCTGACTTCGCGGCCGCCACGTGGGCGGGACGCCAGGCGGTCTGGGACCTGAACCCCGCCCACCTATCCGAGCGCCATGGGCTCTTCGTCATCATCGCGCTGGGCGAGTCGCTCATCGTCGCCGGGGCGGCCATCGCTGCGGCGCCCTTGACGCTTGACCTGATGGCCGCGGTCGGCGGGTCCATCGTGGTGGCCTGCCTGCTCTGGTGGACGTACTTCGGATGGCTCAAGGACTCGCTCGAGCACCGCTTCGCGATGGCCAGCCCGGACCGGCTTGGGCCCCTCGCCCGCGACGCCTTCAGCTTCGCCCACTTCCCGCTGGTCTGCGGCATCGTCGGGTTCGCCGTGGCCGTCGAGGAGACGGTGGCGCATCCCGAGGACGCCATGCTGCCTGCCGTCCTGGCCGCCCTCGGCATCGGCGTCAGCCTCTTCGTCCTGTCATCCGCACTGTCGCTGCGCATCCTGGGTGGGCCCGTTCTAGGCGTCCGGCTCGCGGTGCTCGTCCTGATGGCCGCTGTCCTGGCGGCCGTGGGGGTCGCCAACCTCGCGCCCCTGGCGCCGCTCGGGGTCGTCGCGACCGCGCTGGCGACGATCGTCATCATCGAGCAGGTCCGACCCCCTGATCCCCGTCACGGCGCCTGATGTCCAGTGAGCACAGCGTTGGCGAGCGGCCAGCTGCAGGCCGTCTTCAGTGCTGGTGAGGGCCTCGGGTAGGATCGCCCATCGAGCCGGCAGCGGTGGTGCCTCCAGTCAGGACTGAGGCCCGCCACCTGCACCTATGCTGTACCCATGACGACCTCCGTACTCGTGCTCGGGGCAGGCTTCGGCGGCCTTGAGCTTTGCTCCCGGCTCTCGGAGGGCCTCGGCGACCAGGTCGACATCACGCTCATCGATCGCGCCGATGCCTTCGTGTTCGGCTTCTCGAAGCTGGACGTCATGTACGGGAGGCGGACGCTTGATGCCGTTCGACTGCCCTACCGCGATCTGTTGACACCGCACGTGGGCTTCCGACAGGAGACCGTCACAGCCATCGACCCGGATGCCCGACGCGTCGAGACTGACGGCGGCACCTACCAGGCCGATGTGCTCGTGGTGGCATTGGGTGCTGACTACGACGTCTCTGCCACGCCGGGACTGGCACAGGCCGGCCACGAGTTCTACTCGGTCCTGGGCGCCCAGGCCCTGCGCGACATCCTTCCGCGCTTCCGCGCCGGGACGGCCATCGTGGGCGTCTGCGGCACTGCGTTCAAGTGCCCGCCGGCGCCAAGCGAGGCCGCGCTCCTGCTCGACGAGTTCCTGCGCGAGGGCGGGGTCCGTGACGCCGTCAAGATCCAGGTCGTGATCCCCTTCGGGACTCCCGTTCCGCCATCGCCGGCGACCTCAGAGGCCATCCTCGCGAGGTTCGCGGACAGGGGTATCGAGTTCGTGCCCGACCGCCGCGTGGCAGCGCTGGATCCTGATCGACACGAAGCGATCTTGGATGATGGCGACCGTCTGCCCTTCGACCTGTTCCTGGGTATCCCGGTCCACCGCGTGCCGGCCGTGGTAGAGGCCTCCGGCCTCGCGGTCCGTGGCTGGGTCCCGGTCGACCGTGCCACAGCGGCGACCCGGTTCCCGGGGGTCTACGCGGTGGGCGACGTGACGAGTGTCGGCACTCCCAAGGCCGGAGTGTTCGCCGAGCGAGCGGCGCGCGTCGTGGCGGACCAGCTCATCGCGCGGATCCAGGGAGTGGCCGAACCACCGGGCTATGACGGCACGGGCGCCTGCTGGATCGAGTTCGGCGACCAAGAAGTGGCACGCGTCGAGGTCGACTTCTTCTCCACGCCGGGCCACCCGACGGGGACCTTCACGGCGCCATCGGCGCGCACTGCCGCGGAGAAGGCGGCCTTCGGCGCCGAGCGGCACGCCCGCTGGTACGGCCTCTCCGCCGCCAACCACCGGCCCTGATCCAGACCTGACCCCGCGCTCAGTCGGCGCCCACCTCGTCCTGGTCGTCCCCTTCGCCGCGGATCGCCTCCAAGCCCTCGCGGACGAGGAAGCCGACGATGACGAGTGCCGCCAGCGGGTCCGCCCACCACCAGCCCAGGACGGCATTGGCGACGAGGCCGACCAGCGTCACGGCGGAGAGGTACCAGCAGGCGCGCGTCTGCTCCGAGTCGGCGATCAGGGCACGGCTCCCCAGCGCCACCCCCACGCGCCGCTTGGCGCGCGCCAGCCAGAGCATGAGGGCCAGCGACACGGCCGTCAGGGCGATGCCCACGGGACTGCCGGCTGGTGCCTCTGCTGCGAGCAGGGTGCGCACCGACTCGAAGGCCACGTAGGCGGCCAGCACCAGGAAGGCCAGCCCGACGAGCCGCTCCGCGCGACGCTCGACGGACTCGACGCGAGCGTCGTCTGCGCCGGCCTGCTCCACGCGCAGCCGCCAGATGAGGATGACGGCCGACCAGGTCTCGACCAGGCTGTCCAGGCCGAAGCCCACCAGGGCGATGCTGCCACTGGCGAGGCCGGCGCCGATGGCCACCAGCCCTTCGAAGACGTTCCAGCCGACCGTCAGGACCTCGAGCCGCAGGCCGCGTCGCAACAGCTCTGCCCGCGGGAGGCTGCCCGCGGGGCCGGCGTCCGCTCGTTGTCGCTCGTCCACGTGTGACGTCAGTATCGACCGTCGAGCGCCCCGGCGTGGTTCCCGTGACGGTTCGCAGGCCATGCCGATGGCCGTGTCCGACCCCTGGCGTTGGAATCGGCGAACGAACTCCTCCCCTCGACCGTCCGCTGCGGCTCGCTCGGCGTTCCTCGGTCGATAGTGACCTCTGGGGTAGGAACGACCGGCGTGGCGTCGACCGCCCCTTCAGGGTCGCGGGCTGGAAGTGGGGCTTGCGTTCCCGCCTGGGCTGCTGCCGGCGTTCAGGCTCGTGGGCCCGGAGTGGGGCTCGCGCTCCCACCTGGGCTGGTGCCGACGCTCGGGCTCGCGCTCGGCGACGGGCCTGCCGAAGGCAAAGGTCCGGCCGATGACGACGGCCCAGGCGATCGCGACGGCTCCGCCGACGGCACCCCCGACGGCGACGGCTCTGGCGACGGGGTCGCCTTGGGCTCGGCCCGGATCAGTCGGCAGCGCGGCAGGCTCGCGTAGACCTCGCGCATGGGCCGGTCCATGAGCCAATGGTTGGAGGGCGCCTCGAAGAAGGGCAGGTCCATGTCGAAGTAGACGGCCGCAGCGACCCCCTGCACGTCGCGCAGTGAGCGCAGCCAGCCGTCGCGATCGGGCAGGTCGATGCGCCGTCCGAACTCGCCCACCAGGATGGGTCGCCGGCTGATGCGCCCGAGCCGGTCGACGATGGGGCCCCACTGCTCGGCCAGTGGCAGCCATGTCTCCGTCCTCGAGTAGCCGTCGAAGCCGGCCTGCTGGCACCAGTCGTCGCCGGGGTAGAAGGCTTCGATGTCGTCAAGGCCGGGCTTCCCCGTGCGCAGCCCGGGGCAGAAGTGCAGCTCGACGTTGCGGGCTCCGGCGACGTGGCGGATGCGGTCGCTGACGTGCCGGAAGGCGGCCACATACTCGGGAGCCGGCCGGTCCGACCAGGGGAACTTGCCGTTCATCTCCTGGTCCCAGCGCAGGATGAGCCGGTGGCCGTAGGCCGCCGCGGCGATCCCCCAGGCCTCCAGCGCCTCGTCGCGCTGGCCCCGCAGGATGGCCTCGTAGCCGTGCGTCCGCCAGCGCACCTCGTCCGCCGAGTGGGCGAAGACGGCCGGCTCCACGCCGCGCTCGCGCAGCCCCTGCAGCAGCCAGTCGGCCGGGAAGATTCCGCCCCGGGGAGCCGGCAGCTCCAGGTCGAAGGGCGACCATAGCGGCAGGATGGCCGGGTAGAAGCCCGTCAGCTCACGCCAGCGATCGACGGCCGGCAGGACCAACGTCTCGTCGCCGTGCTGCGTGGCCTCGAAGAGCGCGACGCCCAGGCAGAGCCGCGAGCCATCGACACCCCCACCCGGGGCGGCACCGGCGACCCTCTCCGACTGCCCGGCACCATCTCCTGGGACCGGGCCGCCGGGCACGGTGCCCGAGGCCAGGGCGTCCAAGCCGGGCACGAAGCGGCCGACCAGTGCCGCGCCGGCGACGCCGGCAGAGGCCAGCAACAACCGGCGGCGACTCATCCTCGCGCTCATGTCGAGCGGCATCGTCGATGCTCCTGCGTACGACCGTGAGCCATCCTATTGTCACCCCTGCGTGTCCAGCGTCCATCTGGGCCCAAGACACGTCCGCCAGTGCGCACCGATAATCGAGGTCAGCGGTGCTGACGGTGGGCGGCCCAAGGTCGACCAACCCGGGGACGGAGAGCGCCGACACGTGGAGGTCCGATGCCGACGATCAGACTGGCGCGCGAGACATCGGGTCGCCTCCTGGTGGTCCTCCTCGCGACCCTCCTGCTGGTGGCCTCGTCCGGTACCGTGCTCGCTGGCAAGGGCGACAAGGGTGACAAGGGCGAGCGTGGCGGCACGCCCCCCCGCGAAGCCGCCGCCGAGCCGCGGGCGCCCATCGCCACGGTCACCGGCGACCAGGTCAAGATGGCGCAGACCAAGGTCGCCAGGCGCGTGACCCGCATCGTCGACGCGACGGCCGACCAGGTGCTGGCAGACGGCTCAGCCGCCACTGGCGCTGAGGCCTGGTCGGACATCCGGTCGGTCTCCGTGGCGCCCATCAAGGTGCCCGCCAAGCTCGTGGCGCGCATGGTCGAGGACTTCCCGCGTGGTGCGCAGGGCACGTTCTACGGCACGGATGCCGACTGGTCGCGGGCTGATCCCGCCATCTTCGTGGCCCTCGAGCTGGCCGCCCGCCTCCCCTCGGACCTCGTGGTGCAGCAGGTCGAGGTCGGGTTGGACGGCGATGCGGCGGGCCCGATCCAGGTGGGCGCGGCCACGGACACGCGGGCCGGGCTGGAGCGCTTCTCGCTGAGTGGCACCTTCAGTGACGGGTCGGGTTCGTCCGGCACCACCGATGTCAGCGGCCGCCTGCCCGGGGAGGCCATCGACTACTACAACGCGGAGTCAGGCGTCTTCGGCTTCCACGACGACAAGGCCAGCACCTACTACCTGGTCATGCCCCTGCCCAACGATGCCCGGGCGGTGTCCGTCGCGCTGCGAACCGAGACGCCCGATGGCCTGGTCATCGACCGCCTGGAGCTGCCGGGCGGCGGGCACCTGGTGCCGCTGGACGATCCGGCCGGAGGCTGGGACCCGGCGTTGGGGGCGTCGCTGGCCTGTCGGTCGCTGGAGACGTACAGCTCGACGGCCGGTCTGCCCGGGCTGGAAGACACCGGCACCACGCGCATCCGCTATGCGGCCGGGGCGGATCCGGCCCTCGACCCGGCCGAGGCGGACGCCATGCTGGCCGCCCTCAATGACATCGGCGACACGCTGTCGGTCACGCTCCAGCCGGTGGCTGAGGCCACCGCAGGCGAGCCAGCGGACGGCGCCCCGGCCGAGCCGCTCACGGTGGACGCCACCGTCGAGCGAGTGCCAGCGCTCCATGCCTTCACGCTGACGATGGACGTGCCGGCCGGCCGCTGGACGTTTTCCCTGGCTGACGACCTGCGCTGCTGACCCCGGCCGGTGAGTCGCTGGTCGACGCCCGCTCGCTCATCGGTCGCGGGGGGCTGGTCACGGGCGAGGGGCTGGACGGCTTCATCGCCGGCGACCCGGGCTGCGCCCGGTTCGACCTGGGCGCGGAGGCGTGCACCTTCGTCCCGGCCGAGGTCATGGCCGGGCTGGTCGGCCTCGACGGCAGCGAGGTCGAGCAGCAGTCGCTGGTTCGGCCGGACGGCGCGCACTGGTGCGTGGGGACGGCGCCGGCCACCGGCGAGGTGCAGTACATCGCCCGCTTCGGGACTGACAACCTGACGTCGGCGGCCTTCGCGAGTGAGGTCGCCGCGGGCCCCTGTGAGGCCCTGCCACGGGATCTCGGGGCGGAAGCTGCGACCCTCGACTGCGGTGCCGACGGCTTCGAGCGCCACCTCGTGCGGGTGATCCCGGACGCGATCGCGGACCGTGACCCGGACGGTGGGCTGCTTGTCTCGGTCGACATGCTCGTGGATGGCACCAAGCCTGCCGGCGAGCGCTACGACGCGGCGGTCGCCGATGCCCTCTTCAGCCGACTCGTGGAGTCCGTGGCGTCCTCGGCCGCGGCAGCGGTGTCAGGGACGGCTGCGACCGGGTCAGCCCTGGGTCCGACCGACACACCCGCCGAGCCGGTGGGTTGACGAAGCGGCCTCAGGTTCGCATCAGGTAGGGGAAGAGGCGCATCTTCAGGTCGCTCGCGGGTACGGCGCCGACGATGCGGTCCACGACGCGGTCACCCTTGATGACGATCATGGTTGGGATGCTGCTGGCCCCGAACTGCTGCGCCAGCATGGGGTTCTCGTCGACGTTGACCTTGACGACCTTGATGCGCCCCGCGTACTCCCGCGCCAGCACCTCCAGCATGGGGCCGACCACGCGGCAGGGCCCGCACCACGGTGCCCAGAGATCCACGAGGACGGCCACCGAGGCCCGCGCCTCGTAGGGGAACGTGGCGTCCGTGGCGTCCACGACCCAGGCCAGCGGCTTGCTGCAGGATCCGCAGTGGGGCGTGCCGCGCTCGCTCGGTCGGATCTTGTTCTTCTTGCCACAGTCGGCGCAGACGAGCACCGAGAGGGGGCCGCGCGAGGGGGTGCTGCTGGCCGGCGAGGTGCCGGCGTCGGGACGATCGTGCTGGTCAGTCATAGCGATGCCGATTCTTCCCCGACTCGCGCTTCCCTGCACGGCAGCGGGGTAAGGTCGTTTCGGTCAGTCGCCGCCGCGCAGCTGATAGCGCGAGAGGCGCCAGCTGGCCAGCCACAGCGAGCCCACGATGACGGTCCCCAGGATGACGACGGACGTGGGCCCATCGAGCGTGTCCCTGACCCCCTCGCCCCCTTGGAGCATCGCCGCCAGGCCCGTCGTCGCCTGCCGCACCGAGAAGACCCGCGTGCCCTCGAAGAGCCCGGACAGGACCCCCTCCCAGAGCAGCACGTAGCCGAGGCCGATGGCCAAGGCCCGAGAGGTGAAGCTGCTGAGGGCCAGGAAGCCGAGGGCATAGGCCGTGCCGCCCACGGCCGCGGCGATCGCGAAGGCTGCCGTGGAGCCCGCCAGCGAGGCCTCCTGCGAGGTGGCCGCCAGCCCCGTGAGGACGGTGGCCGGGACGATGAGCGCCGCCGTCAGACCCGCCGCCACGGCGCCCTTGGCGACCACGATGCGGGCGCGTCGGATGGGTTTCGTGAGCAGGAAGACGATGGTGCCGTCGTCCAGCTCGGAGCCCATGGCGGCCGTCCCGAAGACGAGCGCGATGAGTGGCAGCACGGTGCGCACGATGAGCTGGTCGAAGATGCGACGACTGAAGAGGTCGCCCCCGAAGACGGCTCCCACGACGGCCATCAGCACGGGCACGGCGGCCAGCAGCACCATGAGCCAGAAGCGTCGCCGGTCCACGAGGTTGCGCAGGGTGAGCGCCACGATGGGCATCGCGCGGATCATCGGCCCACCAGATAGGCGAAGACCGATTCGAGCGAATCGTCGGTCGGGGTCAACTCCAGCACCCGGATGCCAGCATCGCGCGCGATGCTCGGCAAGCGCTTCGTGAAGCGCCCGAAGTCGGACGTCCGCACCAGGAGGCCCTTGGGGTCGATCTCCACGCCGAAGACGCTCTCCTCGGCCAGCAGGATGGAGCCCAGCCGGCGGTCGTCGCCCGAGCGCACGAAGAACTCGTGCGGGCGGTCGGTCATGAGTCGGCGGATGGAGCGGAAGTCACCCGAGGCCGCCAGGCGGCCGGCGTAGATGACCAGCACGGATCCGGCGATGCGCTCCACCTCCTCGAGGATGTGCGAGGACAGCAGGACCGTGCGTCCCTCGGCTGCCATGCGCTGGAGCAGCTCGAACATGTGCAGGCGCTGGCGGGGGTCCATGCCGTTGAAGGGCTCGTCGAGGATGAGGACCGGCGGGTCGTGGACCAGCGCGGCGGCCATCTTGATGCGCTGGCGCATGCCCTTGGAGTAGGTCCCCGTGCGACGGTCGGCAGCGTCCGCGAGGTCCACCAGGTCGATGGCCCGCCGGACGGCGGCGTCCGGGTCCGACAGCCCATGGATCATGGCATTGAGCAGCACGAATTCGCGACCGGTCAGGAACGGGTAGACGGACTCGCGCTCCGGCACCAGGCCCAGCCGGCGGTAGATGGCGGGGTTGCGCCAGGTAGCCTCACCTGCCACGCGGATGTCCCCGGCTGAGGGCGCCAGCAGCCCGGCAGTCATGTGCAGCAGGGTCGTCTTGCCGGCGCCGTTGGGGCCCAGCAAGCCGGTCACGCCGGGTCCCACCGTGAAGCTGATGTCGTTGACGGCCACGACGTTCCCGTACCACCGCGAGGCATGCTCGACCTCGATGACGGGCGCGGAGGCCGCCATCGAGGATCCCGTGGTCGCGGCAGCCGGCATGGCGCTCATGCCTCGATGCGCTGGTAGCGGCGCACCAGCACCAGCAGTGAGCCAAGGATCCAGGCACCCGCGGCGAGTGCGTAGGACCAGTCGGGCAGCCCGGCACGGGCGACCGTCTCGTTGTCCGGTGAGACGTCGAAGAAGAACGCGTTGACGCCGTCGAGGACGTCCGCCGGGCTCAGCAGGACGGCCACCTGTCCGAGCAGCGCGCTGTCCAGCTGGACGAGCAGGGCGGCCGCGATGTTGGGGATGAGGAAGATGCCGATGATGGCCACCGTGGCGTACGCGCGCCGCGGCGTCAGCGCTGCCGTCGCTGCCGAGACGGTGCCCACGACCGCCACCACGAGCACGCCGACGGCGAGCATGGCGGGCAGCTCCGGGAGCTCCTCGCCGAGCCCGGCCACGGGGTCGGCAGCGACCAGGATGCGGCCGACGAGCAGCAGCACTTGCGGGGCGAGCACCAGCACCAGCAGCGAGGCGAGCAGGCCGAGCGTGCGTGCGCCGGCGTAATCGAGCCGCGAGGTCGCCCGCGAGAAGTAGAGCGGCAGGACCCCGGCGCGCTGGTCGCGGCCGAAGAGCTCCGGCGCCTGCGAGGCACTGAAGAGGAACACGAGGATGGCGATGAAGGGGAAGAGCGTCGAGTAGCGGATGGGCGAGATGGCCTCCACGGCCTCGCCGGCCGGGCCGACCTGCGCCACCAGGGCGATGATGCCGAGCGCCAGCAGCGAGGGCAGGACTGCCAGCAGCACGAGGCCCACGGGCAGGACCTTGGAGCGCGCGCTGCGGCCGAGGCCGTAGGCCGTCCGCACCGAGTGCGTCAGCAATGCGGCCACGGCGGCCCAGCGGCCCAGCCGGGGGCCCTCGTATCCCCGATAGCCAAGGTCGTAGATGGAGCCGCCGCTCCCGCTCGACGTCATGCCGCCTGCTCACGCGTCGGAGCAGCGCCCGCTTCGCCCTCGACCGTCGGCTCGCCGTGGGCCCCAGGGAGGTCCTCGGTGTCCCGGAAGAGATCCTCCAGGCTCCCGCGCCGCTGCTCGAGGCGCACCAAGCCCAGGTCGAGCTCGACGACGGCGTCACGCACGGCATCGACGGTGGCTTCGTCGCGCACCTGGACCATGAGGTGGTGGCCGTCGGTGCGGACCACCAGGCCGCCGGCTGCCAGGTGTCTCGCCAGGGCCTCCGTTGCGTCGTCGACCTCCACGAGCAGCGTGCCTGTCTGCTGCGTGAACGTGCCGAGCGCGGCGGCCTGCAGGAGCCGCCCGGCGTCGATGGCGACCAGGAAGTCGCAGACGCGCTCGATCTCGCCGAGCAGGTGGCTGGCCATGATGATGGCGATGCCGAACTCCGTGCCCGTCCGGCGGATGAGCTCCAGCATCTCGTCGCGGCCGGCCGGGTCGAGCCCGTTGGTGGGCTCGTCCAGGAGCAGCAGCCGTGGGTCGTGGACGAGGGCCTGGGCCAGCTTGACGCGCTGCTTCATGCCCGTCGAGTAGCCGCCCATGGGTCGGTACCGTTCCTCGAAGAGGCCCACGTGACGCAGCACGTCGGCCGTGCGCTCCCGGGCATTGGCGCGGGGCAGTCCGGACATGCGGGCCATGTGGTTGACGAATTCGCTGGCCGAGATGTCCACCGGCAGGCAGTCGTGCTCGGGCATGTAGCCGACGCGCTGGCGGATGGCCAGCCCCTGGGTGGCCACGTCCAGGTCGAAGACGCGCGCCGACCCGCCGCTGGCGTCCAGGAGTCCCAGCAGGATCTTGATGAGCGTGGACTTGCCGGCCCCGTTGGCGCCGACCAGGCCGACGACCCCCGGCTCGATGCTCACCGTCAGGGCGTCGAGCGCCATGACGCCGCCCGGATAGCGCTTCGTGAGTCGGTCAAGGGAGACCAGGGACATGTGCCACGAGTCTATCCCCTCGGCCGGCTCGTGCGCCCCGGATGGACGTCAGCGGTCTGGACAGGTGCAAGATGAGACCCGGAGAGACGCGCACATCGACAGGGGAGGATCGAGCATGCCGGCCGTGCCCACCCAGGAGATCGTCGGGGCCGCCTTCGCCGCGCGCTACGCGGTGCCCGCCATCAACGTCGTCAACGACCTGACCCTGGAGGCCGTCCTCGCCGCCGCGGAGGAACTCCGCGCGCCGCTCATCGTCCAGACCTCCGTCAAGACGGTGCGGTCGATCGGCATCGAGGTCCTGGCCGGGATGTGGCGACCGATGGCGGCCCGCGTCTCCGCACCCGTCTCGCTGCACCTCGACCATTGCCCGGACCGCGCGCTCATCAGTGCCTGCCTGGCGGCCGGCTGGTCATCGGCGCTCTTCGACGCC
Source organism: uncultured Chloroflexia bacterium (assembly GCA_963707395.1). Taxonomy (GTDB): domain Bacteria; phylum Chloroflexota; class Limnocylindria; order Limnocylindrales; family CSP1-4; genus JAFMJV01. Next base: position 211,919 of record CAVPPQ010000026.1, on the reverse strand, counting down.
TCCGAGCTGCCGGTCGAGGAGAACCTCCGACAGTGCCGCGAGGTCGTGGCTGAGGCCCGCCGCTTCGGGGCGGGCGTCGAGGGTGAGATCGAGGGCATCCGTCGCGTGGAGGAAGGAGGAGCGGACGCGGGACCCGACCCCCAGGCACTCGAGGTGGCGGTGGACTTCATCCGCCGCTCCGGCGTGGACGTCTTTGCCCCCGCCATCGGCAATGCCCACGGGCTCTACACGGAGACGCCGGTCCTCGACCATCAGCGCGTCTCGGACATCGTGGCCGCGACTGGTGTGCCCCAGGCGCTCCACGGCGGCACGGGCCTCTCGGCGGAGCAGTTCGCGGACCTCATCGCCCGTGGCTGCGCCAAGGTCAACGTCTCCACGGCCCTCAAGATCGCCACCATGGAGGCCAGCCGCCGCTACCTCGTCGAGCATCCCGAGGCCGCCGATCCGCCGAAGCTCTTCGAGGTCGTCCGCGAGGCCGTCATGGAGATGGCGCGGATGCACATCCGCCTCTTCGGTGCCGAGGGTCGCGCGTGAGCGACGCCGCGTCAGGCACTCGCGCCCTCGTCTTCGACTGCGACGGCGTCCTCGCCGACACCGAGCGCCACGGCCATCTGCCGGCCTTCAACCAGGTCTTCGCCGAGTTCGGCCTGCCGGTGCGCTGGTCCGAGGAGGACTACCGTCTCGCCCTTCGCATCGGGGGCGGCAAGGAGCGCATGGCCAGCCTGCTTACGCCGGCCTTCGTGGCGGCGGCCGGCCTGCCGGCCGACCGAGAAGCACAGCTCGCCGAGGTGGCGCGCTGGCACCGACGCAAGACGGAGGTCTACGTCGAGCTCGTGGAGCAGGGCCGCATCCCGGCGCGGCCTGGCATCAAGCGGCTCGCCGCCGAGGCCCACGCCGCCGGCTGGCGGCTGGCGGTCTGCTCCACGTCTGCGGAGGCCTCGGTACGCGCCATCCTGGCCGTGACCGTGGGACCGGGGCCGGCGGCCGAGTTCCTCGTGCTGGCTGGCGACGTCGTGGCCCGCAAGAAACCCGCACCCGACATCTACGAGCTGGGCATCGCGCGCCTCGGTCTGCCGAGGGAGGCCATCGCCGTCGTCGAGGATTCCCGCCAGGGGCTCCTGGCCGCGATCGGGGCCGGTCTGACGACCATCGTCACCGTCAACGACTACACGCGGGGGGAGGGCTTCGATGAGGCCGCGCTGGTGGTCACCTCCCTTGGCGAGCCGGACGGCGAGCGGACCGATGTCCTGGCCGACCCGCGCGCCGTGCGCCCGGGCGACTGGGTGACCCTTGCGGACATCGAGCGCTGCCTGGCCGGGCGCCCGGGCTGAGGGATACGCGATGGCCACGCCGCCGACCGACCGAACCGACCTCGTGGCGGCCAGCCTCCGCGTCATCGCCGCCGGCCAGTCGACCAACGGTGCCTTCGTGGCCAGTCCGACGTTCCACCAGTATCGCTTCGCCTGGCTGCGTGACGGTGCCTTCATCGCCGAGGCCCTCGACCTCGTCGGAGAGCTGGAGCGATCGGCCCGCTTCCATGCCTGGGTGGCCGGCATCGTGCGCCGCTCGGCCGACGGGCTCGAGCAGGCCATCGACAAGGCACGGCGGGGCGAGCTGCCCTCGACCGACGAGTACCTCCACTGCCGCTACGACCTCGACGGCAGCCGGTCCGAGGGAGCGTGGCACACCTTCCAGCTCGACGGCCCGGGCATCTGGCTCTGGTCGGTGGCTCACCACGTGCGACGCGGGGGACGGCTCGACGAGGGGCTCCGCGAGGCCGCACGTCTGACTGCCCGGTACCTGGCCGCGCTGTGGTCTCTGCCCTGTGCGGACGCCTGGGAGGAATGGCCGGAGCAGGTCCACACGAGCACCCTGGCGGCCATCGGGGTGGGCCTGGACGCCGCCACCGCCCTGGTCCCGGAGCTCGCCGGCGCGAGCGAGGTCGCGGCTGCCCGAGCCTCGATCGGCGCCCGGCTGGCGGCCTCGAGCGGGCGCTACACGAAGTGGGCCGGCAGCGGCGAGGTCGATGCCAGCCTGCTCTGGATGGCGGCGCCCTATGGCCTGCTGGCCGTCGCGGAGCCTCGCTTCGCCGCTACCCTGGCGCGCATCGAGGACGAGCTCATCGATGCCGACGGCGGCCTGCACCGCTACGCGACGGACAGCTTCTACGGCGGTGGCGCCTGGCCGGTCCTGACGTCGGCCTACGGTCGGGTCCTGCTGCGGCGCCGCGGGCCTGGTGACCTGGAGCGTGCCCGCGATGCGCTCCACTGGATCGAGGCCCAGGCGGATGCCGACGGGAACCTGCCGGAGCAGGTCGCCGACCGCGCCCTCGCTCCGCGACGCATCGACGAGTGGCGCCGGCGCTGGGGCGACTCGGCCCGCCCGTTGCTCTGGTCGCATGCCGCCTATCTCGCCCTGCGCCACGAGCTCGAGACATTCGGAATGGGTGAGCCCGCACCGAGCGTCGAGGGCTATGCCGCGAGCGACCCGTCGGGGCGATAGCGGCCCCAGCGCTCGGCGGAAGCCACGAGCGCCTCGATGTTCTCCGCGGGCGTCTCCGGCGGCAGCGCGCAGCCCGGGCCCAGGATGAGCCTGCCGCCGGGCGCCAGGACCGCCAGCTCCTCGCGGACGGCTGCCTCTACCGCCCCCGGCGTGCCGCGTGCCACGATCCCTGACGGATCGATGACGCCCAGGACCGTGGCGCGTCCGGTCGTGGCCGCCTTGGCCGCCGCGAGGTCGCACGTGTAGTCGAGCTCGAGGACGGTCGCCCCCGTGGCCACCATGTCGGCCACGATGGGCGTGGCGTTCCCGCAGATATGGCAGGCGAGGCGGATGCCGTCGGCCGCCAGGCGCTGCGCCAGGCGCCGATCGGCCGGCCAGGCGAGCGCTCGGTAGACCGCCGGTGAGCAGACGTCCGGGCCCGCGATCGACTCGCCGATGGAGGTCATGTGGGCCCCCTGCTCGACCTGGGCCACGGCGTAGCGGTACACGACCTCCTCGCAGAACTCGAGCAGGCGCAGGAGCCCGGCCGTCTGCCCGGGCACGGCGAGGGCCATCAGGAAGCCCTCCATGCCGAGGAGCATCGAGGCCAGCGAGAACGGCCCTTGGTCGGCCCGACCCATGACGAAGGCCTGGCGGCCGATCTCGCGGACCACGAGGCGCGTCGCCTCCAGGTTCTCCTTCAGCGGAGAGGCCTGGCGAGGATCCGGGACGACCAGGCGGTCGACCTCGTCGAGGCTGGTGATGGCCGGCGTGAAGGACACCGGCGCCGAGTCGGCCAGGTACTCCACGCCCACTCCGCAGGCCTCGGCCAGGGAGGCCGTGCCGCTCTCCACGAGCACCACGTCGTGCCCGAAGCGGCGCCAGCTGGCGATGTGGCCCTCGGCCATGGCCTCGCTGCTGCGGAAATGGTCGGCGAACGAGGCGCCAGACGAACGTGCGGCGACCATGAAGTCGTGCAGGTCCACCGGCACCCGGTCGGGGATGCCGCCCGCCAGCACGGTCTCGACCCGCTCGACGGAGCTCATGCCGGCCACCTCGCGCCCCCCGCTAGTACCGGCCGTGCTCGAGCACGGTGTCGAAGAGCGCCAGGATGTTCTCCGGCGGGACGTCGGCCTGGATGTTGTGTCCGGCCGCGAAGACGAAGCCTCCGCCGGGCATGAACTCGTCGAGCAGTCGCCGGGCTTCGGTGCGGACCTCATCGGGCGTGCCGAAGGGCAGCGTCTTCTGCTGGTCGAAGCCGCCCCAGAACGTGATGTCCGCCCCGTACTCGCGCTTCAGAAGTCGGCGATCCCCCATGCCCTCCGCGCCCGGCTGCACGGGATGCACGGCGTCCACGCCACCCTCGATGAGCATCGGGATCATGGGCACGATGCTGCCGCAGGAGTGGTAGAAGATCTTGGCCGCGGTGCGCTCGTGGATGAACGTCCAGAGCCTGCGGTAGCGAGGCCAGATGATGCGCCGGTAGACCTCGGGGTCGATCATCGGCGCGCGCTGGGTGCCCAGGTCGGAGCCGGTCATGACGAAGCTGAGGTGTTCGCCCATGCGCTCCAGGACCTCGCCCAGCAGCGCCGTCTGGTACTCGAGCATGGCGTCGAGCTGTGCCTCCGCCAGGGCCGGGTCGGTGAGCAGGTCTTCCATGAAGCCGACGTAGCCGCGCAGGTACCAGGAGAACTCGAAGAGCGAGGCGATGAGGTTCAACGAGATGGCCTTGTCCGTGCCCTCGGCGAGGGCCTGCGCAGCCTCGGCCAGCCCGGCGTAGCGAGCCGGGTCGTGGGGATCCGGCCACGGGTAGCGGGCCAGGTCCGCCACGCTGCGCGCCTCGCTCAGGGGATGCCCCACGAAGTCGTAGTAGAGGAGGTGGCCGTCGGGCCGGATGGCGGCCTGGCGGCGGATGCCGAACTCATCCTCGAAGGTGTCGTCGGAGAGCTCGATGTCCTGCCAGTCGCGCGAGGCGCGCAGGTACAGGTAGCGGGAGTCGACGTGGAGCCGCTCCAGGATGGCCGGGTGGGGCTGTGCCAGCTGCTGGACACGATCCGCGAGCTCGTCCGGTTCCGTGATGCCGAGGTGGGCCTTGAGCGCCCGGCTGGCACCGGTGGTGATGCCGGTGACCATGCCGCCGAGGTCGATGGGCACGCGGTCCGGCTCGCGGTGCTCGAGGGTGGCGACGAAACGCTGGCGGGAATCCACGGGTGTCTCCGGATGCGGGTGCATCGATGGTACGGGTGAGGACCGCCGCCTGTGGGCCCAAGCTGCCGGAGCGGTACGGAGGGGCGTACGATCGGACCGCCGACGCAGCCAAGGCATACGCATGGGGGAGAGACATGATCGATCCACGCGACCTGGACCTCGGACCGACGCTGGGCTCGCGGGCCTATCGCATCGGCATCATCGGTGCCGGCAAGATCGTGCGCGAATGCCACCTGCCCGCCTATCGCTCGATGGGCTGGCAGGTCGTGCGCATCGCGTCTCGAACGCTCGGGACCGCCCAGGCTGCGGCCGATGCCTTCGGCATCCCCGAGACCTCGGACGACTTGCTCGACGTCGTCCGTGACGAGCGCGTCGAGGTCGTGGATATCTCGCTGCCGCCGCACCTGCATCGCGAGGTCGCCGAGGCGGCCTTCGCGGCCGGCAAGCACGTCATGCTCCAGAAGCCCATGGCCACCACCCTGGAGGACGCGCGTGCCATCGTGGAGGCGGCCAGGCAGGCGGGCGTGACGTTGGCCGTCAATCAGAACGGCCGCTGGGATCCGGCCATGCGTGCCTGCCGGGAGCTGCTCGATCGCGGCATCTTCGGCCAGCTGGTGACGGCCTCCATCGAGATGCGGACCCGCCAGCCGTGGCAGGAGTTCTGGAAGGACGAGGAGCACTATCCCCGTCTGATGCTGCTGGGCATGTCCATCCACCACCTCGACCAGTTCCGCTTCCTCTTCGGAGACCCGGACGAGATCACCGCCTTCACCGCGACCTACCCGGGCCAGCCGTGGGCAGGTGACAGCATCGCCCTCTACGTCCTGCGGTACGCCGACGGGCTCATGGCCACGGCCTTCGACGATGGCTTCCCGTGGACCCGCGACTGGAGCGAGGACTATCGCATCGAAGGGCTGGAAGCCATCGCACGTGGAACCATCGGCTGGCCCAGCGGGGAGTCCTCGACCCTCGAGTACACGACGCTCCAGCGGCCCGATTCCTGGTCGCGACCCGCCTTCACCCGCAAGTGGTTCCCGGACGCCTTCGTGGGCACCATGGGCGAGCTGTTCCGCGCCATCGAGACCGGTACCCAGCCCTCGATCTCGGGTGCCGACAACCTCGGCACGCTGCGTCTCATCGAAGCCGGCTATCGCTCCGCGGCCGAGCGGCGCACGGTCAGGCTCACGGAGATACCGGTCTAGGAGCAGCCTGGCGGGCGGCCGAGCGACGTGCGCGAAGCGCCCCGCCGCGGCTTGGCAGGGGGCGTAGACTCGGGCTCTGACGTCGTCGTTTGGTCCGACCGGGCGACGCATCGGAGCGAAAGGAGGACCGCCGCAGCGCAACAACCAGATCGGTTCCCATCAGGGACTCGGTGGACGTCATGTCCGGAACAGTGGAGGAGCCCATCTCGATGATCAACAGACGCTCTCTCGTGGCCATCGGCGCAAGCCTGTTGCTGGTGCTATTGCTACCGCTCGCCGCCGGCGCTCAGGACGAGAAGAAGACCTTCTTCTGGATCTCCCATGGCGATCCCGCCGATCCGGTCTGGACGTACTTCCTCGATGGCGCCAACCAGTGGGCCACCGATACCGGCAACACCGTCAACACGTCCTTCCACAGCAATGACGTGGCTTCGCAGCAGGAAGCCATCCGCTCGGCCATCGCGGCCGGCGCGGCAGGCATCGTCACCAGCAGCCCTGACCCGGGCAGCCTGGTCGAGCTTGCGGATGAGGCTCATGCCGCTGGCATCCCCATCATCAACATCAACACGCCTGACCCGACCGTCGATTTCGACGCCTACGTGGGAACCGACAACGTGGTCGTGGGCGCGCGCTGGGCGCAGTACCTGGTCGACGGCGGCTACGTCAAGGAAGGCGACTTCGTGTGGATGCCCGTCGAGGTTCCTGGCGCCACCTACGGCGTCCAGGAGGAAGAGGGCGTCGCCAGCGTCTTCGAGCCGCTCGGCATCGAGTGGGAAGTCACGGACGCGACCTATGAGCAGGCCACCGTCATCGACGAGATGACCAACTACCTGACCGCCAACCGCGACAAGATCGACGCCATGATCGGCCTCGGCGACCTCGTCACCGGCAGCGTCCAGCGTGTTTGGGACCAGGTCGGCGTGGCTCCCGGTGAGATCCCGGTCGTGGGCTGGGGCAACTCGGTCGACACCGCCCAGGAGATCATCGACGGCTACGTCCTCGCCGGCATGTGGCAGGACCCCCAGATGACCAGCTACCTGGGTCTCAGCCTTGCCGCTGCAGCCTCCGCTGGCATCCCGCCCGGCTTCGACATCCTCGTCGGCGCCCTGTATGACAAGGAGACCGCTCCTGTCTACCTGGACGTGATGAGCCAGTAGTCACGCGGACCGATGCGGTCCGGCAGGTGCCTCGGCAACCGCTGGATCGCATCCTCCTCGCCACGAGGCCGGCACCTCGGTGCCGGCCTCACGCGTTAGGCAGGCCTGCCAGGCCTGGGGTTCGCCGAATCCGCTAGAGATGGGTACCGGACACGAGATGAACCAGGCAGCGACCGCACCCAGCCAGCCATCGACCTCGGACAGGTTCATGGCCCGGACTCGGTCCCTTCTGAACAAACCGGAGGCAGGGCCGTTCGCCCTGCTTGTCGGCGCCATCGTCACGTTCACCCTGCTGAACGCGACGTTCGCGTCGATGCTCAACGTCGGCAACCTGCTGGCCTTCACGCCGGAGCTGGGCATGATCGCCCTGGCCATGACGCTGCTCATGACGTCGGGCGAGTTCGACCTCTCTGTCGGCTCCGTGTTCGGGTTCGCGCCGGTGGTCATGTGGTTCATCTTCAACGAGGGCATCGCCCCCCTTGAGGTCGGCTTCGTCATCGCCATCGCCATCGCCATGCTCATCGGCCTGGTGAACGGCCTGTTCACCACCAGGCTCAGGATCCCGTCATTCCTTGTCACGCTGGGCATGCTTCTCGTCGTGCGAGGCGCCGCCCTGCTGCTGACGCAGGGTTTCCCGCAGCGCACCTGGAAGGCGGAAGGCTCGCTCATCTCGGAGATCCTGGTGGGGGACATCCACGTTCCCACGCCCTGGGGTGACCTGCGCCTCTACATGTCGCTCTTCTGGTTCGCGCTGTTCGCCCTGATCCTCGGCTACGTCCTCATGGCGTCCAAGTACGGCAACTGGATCCAGGCTGCGGGCGGCAACCCGATGGCCGCCACCGCGCGCGGCGTCCGGGTGGCCCGCACCAAGATCGCCCTCTTCATCCTGACCGCCGTCCTGGCGGCCTACTCCGGGATCACCAGCTCGATCCGCGTCAGCGCGGCGAACCCCAACAGCGGTGAGAGCTACGAGCTCGAGGTCATCGCCATGACCGTCATCGGAGGCACCGTCCTCAGCGGTGGCAAGGGCACCATCATCGGGACCATCATCGGCGTCCTGCTGCTTCGCGTCATGCGCAACGGCATCGTCATGGCCGGGGTCGACGCCCTGGCCTACAAGATCTTCATCGGAGGGATCATCCTGGGCATGATGGCGCTCCATTCCTACATGGCCGGACGGCAGCGGGCGGAGGCCTAGACGTGAGCGAAGAACTCGTCCGCCTCGAGCACGTCGACAAGTGGTACGGGCGTGTCCAGGCCCTTGAAGACGTCAGCTTCAGCATCCGCTCCAACGAGATCGTGGGTCTGCTCGGGGACAACGGAGCGGGCAAGTCCACGCTGATCAAGATCATCTCGGGGGTGACCCCGCTGTCGAACGGCGCCATCTACTTCCACGGCAAGAAGGTCGACATCCGGAACACCAACGACGCCATCGCCCTGGGTGTGGAGACCATCTACCAGGACTCGGCGCTGGTGACGCAACTCTCCATCGCGCGCAACCTGTTCCTGGGCCGGGAGCCGCTCAAGGGCCCCGCCATCCTCAACCGCATGGACAAGCGGCTCATGGAGGACGTGGCCGCACGCCTCATGGGCGAGGTCGGTCTGACCAAGAAGATCCCGCCCAAGACGCCCATCAGCTCGCTCTCCGGCGGTGAGCGCCAGGCCGTCGCCATCGCACGCGCCATGTACTTCGACAGCGAGCTCATCATCCTCGATGAGCCCACCAACAACCTCGGCGTCGCCGAGACGCAGGGGGTGCTGCGGTTCGTGCGCAACGCCCGGGATTCCGGTCACTCCTGCATCTTCATCGCCCACAACATCCACCACGTCTTCCAGGTGGTGAATTGCATCGTGGTCCTGCGCCGCGGTCGAGTGGTCGCCGATGATATCGACCCCAAGAAGACCACCATCGAGCAGGTCGAGAAGGTCATCACCGGGGACCTGGAGTTCATCGGCGGCGAGATGACACCCTCCAGCGGGGCGCTGGCAGCGGCCGCGGCAGTGGTTGGAGAATCTCCCCCGGCCCAGTGACCAGGCCGCGGTCCTGACGCGATCCGGGCGCGATCCCTGCTGCGCCGGAGGCGCCGCAGTCTTGCGGCTCAGGTTCGCGCGTGGCCCACGTTGCCGTTGATGGACAGGGCGCCGTCCACGAGGATCTCCTGGCCGGTGATGTAGCGCGACCCGTGGGAGGCCATGAAGGCCACGACGTCGGCGACCTCCTCGGGCACCCCGATGCGTCCCAGGCCGATGCGCGCGTTGTAGGTGGCGCGCACCTCCGGCGTGTAGGCGACGGCGTTGAGGGGCGTCTCCGTGGCGCCCGGGGCGACGGCGTTGACGGTGATGCCGTGCTCTGCCAGCTCGAGAGCCAGCACCTTGGTGAGGCCCACGATGCCGCCCTTGGCGGTGACGTAGGCCGACAGGCCGCTGATGCCCTGTACGTCCGCCTCCGAGGTGATGTTGATGATCCGACCCCAGCCGGTCGTGCGCATGTGCTCCGCAGCGGCCTTGCAGCCGTAGAAGTAGCCGTGCAGGTTGGCCGCCAGGAGGCCGTGCCAAGCTTCCGTGGTGGTCTCCAGGAAGGGACGCACCATGAGTCGGGCGGCGTTGTTGACCCAGACGTCGAGGTGGCCCCAGCGCTCCACGACGGCGTCCGCGAGCGCTTCGATGTGGGTCTCGTCGCCGGTGTCGCCCTGCAGGATGAGCGACTCGCGGCCCTGGGCCTCGATGCGTCGGGCGGTCTCCGCGGCGCCTTCCGCGTTGCTCAGGAAGTCACCGGCCACGTTGGCGCCCTCGCGGGCGAGGGCCACCGCGATGGCCTGGCCGATGCCGCTCGAGAGGCCGGTGACCACGGCGTTCCGGCCGGCCAGGCTGTAGACGTCACTCATGGGTCCTCCTCCGGGGCTGCTGGTGTCGATGGCGTCAGGCGTGGGGCGTGGTCGGCGTCGTCAGCCGGCGGCGTCCAGGCGGGGATCGAGCATGAGCTTGAGCCCATCGGCGGCGCGGGTGCGGGCGAAGGCCGTCTCCCACTGCGAGAGCGGCAGCACGTCGGTGACGAGCGGGTCGAGGACGACGTGGCCCTCGGCCACGAGCTTCTCCAGGCGCCGCCACGACCGTGGGGTGCTGGCGAAGCCGGAGGTCACCACCAGCTCGTTGAGACAGATGAGGTCGATGTCGAAGGCGATGGGCCGACCGGTCAGGCCGACCTGCACGTAGTGGCCGCCCTTGCGCGTGGCACGCAGCGCCGCGTCGATGCCGCGCTCATTGCCCGAGGCGTCCGCGACGACGTCGAAGCCGCCCTCCGGCGTGACGGTGCCCAGGTCGCCGGCCTCCACGACCTCCAGGCCCAGGGAGGCGGCGATGTCCAGGCGCTGACGATCGGCGGGCGTGCCGGAGATGGTGACCCGCGCGCCCTGGGATCGCAGCACCTGGGCGCAAAGGATGCCCATGGCGCCCGGACCGACCACGAGGGCCGTGTCACCCGGGGAGGCGACGGCCGGGTCGCAGAGACACTGCGTGACGCACGAGAGCGGCTCATAGAGGGCGCCGGCGTGCTCGCCGACCGAGGGATGCACCTCGTGCAGGTTGCGGGCAGGGACGAGCACGTAGGGCGCGAAGCCCCCGTTCACGTGTGAGCCGATGGAGCGGCGCTTCAAGCAGAGGTTGCGGCGGCCGGCTCGGCAGGCGGCGCAGCTGTCGCAGGTGAAGAAGTAGGTCTCCGTGGCGACGCGCTTGCCGAGGTGCTCTTCCGCTCCCTGTCCGGCCTCCACCACGCGACCGGTGAGCTCGTGGCCCATGACGACCGGAGGGACGCTGACGAACTCGTCGTGCTGGATGTGCAGATCCGTGCCGCAGATGCCCGTCGCGTAGACCTCGATGACGACCTGCCCGGGGCCCGCCGTTGGGCGCGGCACACGGCCCAGGCTGACGTTCTCAGCCCCCTTCGCCTTCTTCATGAGCCCGGTCATCTGGACGCTGCTGGCGGTCGTGTCGGTCATGACTCCGATTGTAGGGTCGGGATCGGGGCCGAAGTCGGGACGCTCAGCGCGCCAGGCGGGCGATGCGGTTGGCGGCGCGCATGACGCGGCGCGCGGTGTCCGGCGAGGTGCGCGCCACAGTCTCCAGGGTCTCGGCCAGCTCCTCGTCGGGCAACGAGGCGAGGAGTCGGAGGAGTCGGTCGAGCGTCTCGTCCGAGATGCGCGAAAGGACCGTGAAGCCGCGGGCGATCTCGCCGGACTCGGCGCGCGAGAGCGCCCGCAGGGCGCGGTCGAAGAGCGTCACGAAGCCCTGGATCTCGGCCAGCCAGCCGCGCACGTGCTGGGCCTCGCGGTCGTCGGGCCAGGCCGTCACGACCTGCTCGGCCAGCTCCAGGCAGGTCGCCAGTCGGGGCTGCAGTGGGTCGGCCTCGCGCGCTCGCCGCTCTTCAGCCACGCGCTGGAACCAGCGCCAGCGGTCACCGACGACGCGCCAGGCGACCGCCGGAGGACCCGGCCTGGCCTCGCGCGGGGCGTCCTCGACGCGCTCCACGAGTCCCCACTCCTCCAGCTCGGCGAGCGCCAGCGAGGCCGCCCGGTGGCTGAGGCCCAGCGCTTCGCGCACCTCGCGCTCCGTGAGCAGGCGACCCCAGATGAGCAGGTAGCCGTGGACGCGTGCGACCGACGGTGTGACGTTCCAGGCCGGCCCCATGTCACCCCAGATGTCGGCGAAGGCGACCCGCACGTCCTCGGGGGTCGGGGCTTCCACCGCGCTGGCGCGGTCGGCCGGGGTGGTCGGGAGCGTCGTCATGCGGGCACGATAGCAACCCGCCGCGCCATGGCGTCCGCCAGTCGGTCACGCCCTCGTCGGCAGCCCGTTCGTGCGCCCGGTAGCATTCGGGGACCCGTCCCGACCCAAGGAGGCCAGACCCACCGTGACCGGACCGACGACCGAGGTCATCCGCAGCGCGCTGCGGACCGTCTCGACGGGCGGCACCCTCACGCCGGATGCGGCCGAGGACTTCATGGCCGCCGTGCTGGATGGCCAGGTGACGCCGGCGCAGCTCGGTGGCGTGCTCGTGGGCATGCACGCCCGCGGTGAGACCGCGGGCGAGTTGGCCGGGTTCGTGCGGGCCATGCGCTCGCGAGCCCTGTCGGTGGAGGCCCCGGCCGGTGCCATCGACACCTGTGGCACCGGCGGTGATGTGCGTGGCACCTTCAACATCTCGACGGCCGTAGCGCTCGTGGTGGCGGCCGCCGGCGTGCCCGTGGCCAAGGCGGGCAACCGCGCGGTGTCGTCGGAGGCGGGCAGCTCGGACGTCATGGCGGCCATGGGCCTCCGGGTGGAGCAGACGCCGGCCGACGCCGAACTGTCTTTGCGCAAGGACGGTTTCGCCTATCTCCACGCCCCGGCCTTCCACCCGGGCATGCGCCACGCCGGGCCAGTGCGCCAGGAGCTGGGCGTGCGCACGGCCTTCAACATGATCGGCCCCCTCGCGAACCCCGCTCGCCCGCGCCGGCAGCTGGTCGGTGTCCCGGACGCGGATGCTGCGCCGCGAGTGGCGGCTGCGCTCCTGGAGCTGGGGACGGAGCGTGCCTTCGTCGTCCACGGCGACCGACTTGACGAACTGCCGCTCGACGGCAGCGGCTTCATCTACGACGTCTCTCCGGCGGGCATCGCCTGGCGCCAGGTCGGTCACGAGGATCACGGCCTGGCCGAGGCACCGACGGACGCGCTGCGTGGCGGCAGCCCGGAGGTCAATGCGACCCTCATCCGGGCCATCCTCGAGGGGCGTGAGCATGGCCCGGCGCACGATGTCGTGGTGCTGAACGCAGGCGCCTCGCTGATGGTGGCCGGCCGCGCCGACGACCTGCCTGAGGGAGTGGCCCTGGCGGCGTCGACCATCGCCTCCGGGGCGGCGCTCGCGCAGCTGGAGCGCCTTCGCCGGAGCGCCGCTGAGGCGGGCGCCTCGTCCGCCCCAGCCGCCTCGTCCGCCCCAGCCGCCTCGGGCGAGGTCGGTTGATGGCCGCCACGACACAGGCGCGGGATCGGGCCGGCCGAGCCCCGGGATCCGTGCTGTTCGAGATCGCGGGGCGCCGGGCTGCCGACGTTGCGGTGGAGCTTCACGACCGCGATCTGCGAACCATCCGTCGCGACACGCCGCCAGGTCCATCGCGCCGCGACGTGGCCGGTCGGCTGGCCCGCCCCGGCCTGCACCTCATCGCCGAGATCAAGCGCCGCTCGCCGTCAGCCGGCGCGCTGGCCGGCGCGAAGCTGGACGTGGCCGCCCAGGCTCGGGCCTACCAGGCGGGTGGCGCGTCGATGCTCTCCGTGCTGGTCGAGCCCCACTGGTTCGGCGGTTCCATCGCGGATCTGCAGGCGGCCCGCGCCGCCACCTCGCTGCCGGTCCTGGCCAAGGAGTTCGTCGTCGATGCGCGTCAGCTGCCGCTGCTGCGGGCAGCTGGAGCGGACGCCGTGCTGCTGCTGGCGGCCCTCCATCCTCCGCGCGAGCTGGCCCGACTCGTCGCGCTGGCCCTGGAGCTGGGGCTGGAGCCTCTGGTGGAGGCGCACGACGCCCGCGAGCTCCGTGCCGCCATCGGCACGGACGCCCGGCTCATCGGCATCAACAACCGTGACCTGCGCACGCTGCAGGTGGACGTCGAGCTGGCCGTGCGCCTCCGGCCGCTCGTGCCTGACGACCGCCTCGTGGTGGCCGAGTCGGGCCTGCGCGACGCCGCCACCGTGCGTCGCTGGCGGGCCGCCGGCTTCGATGCCGCGCTCGTGGGCGAGGACCTCATGCGTACCGGAGGCGACCCTGGTGCCGTGGAGGCCCGGGTGGCGGCGTACGTGGCGGCGGGCGCGGTGCCGGCACCCGGCGTGGACCCTGCCGCGGATGGCCGCGCTCCGTTCGTCAAGATCTGCGGCATCACGGAGCCGGCCGGGCTGGCGGCAGCGCTGGCCGCCGGGGCCGACGCCATCGGACTCAACTTCGTGCCCGGCACGCCGCGGGCGCTGGCCGAGGACGAAGCGGCGCAGCTCATCGACGCTGCCCGCGCGGCGGTCGCTCCTGGCGACGGCCCGCTCATCGTCGGCGTCTTCGCCGACCGACCGGCGCGCGAGGTGGCGGCCATCGCCGCGCGCCTTGGCCTGGATGCCGTGCAGCTCCACGGTCACGAGAAGCCTGCCGACCTCGACCGCATCCCACTGCCGGTCTTCAAAGCCCTTCACGTCCCGGTGGCCGCGCCGGCCGAGCCCCGGACCGACGCGGACGGAGGCCTGGCCCCCGACCTGGCCCCCGACCTCGCTCCCGACCCCGAACGCGTCGAGGCCCTCGTGGCCGACGCTGAGCGCTACCTCGCCAAGGGCAACCTGCAGGCCATCCTGCTCGACGCCGCCACACCCGGTGCCCTCGGCGGCACCGGCCGCCGCGCTGCGAGCGAGCTTGCGCGCGCCATCGCCAGCCGCATCCCGGTCGTCCTGGCGGGTGGGCTGGACGCCGCCAACGTGGCTGCGGCGCTCATCGACATCCCGGCCATCGGCGTTGACGTCTCCAGCGGCGTGGAGCCGCGCCTTCAGCCCGACCGGCACGCCGGCGGCCCCCCCAGCGAGGGTCAGTCGGGCCCTCGATCCGCAGCCCGGCCGGCCAAGGACCCACTCGCGGTCGCCCTCTTCATCAAGCGTGCCGGGCAGGCCCGGCTTGACCGGCCCACCGTGCCTTTCGGCCCGCAGCCCGTGGAGCCCGGTCTGCTGGAGGCCGATGCCCAGGGTCGCTGGGGAGCCGACCGCGCCTTCGGCGGACGTTTCGTGCCCGAGACGCTCATGGCTGCCCTGCTCGACCTGGAAGCCGCCTACGACGCCATCCGCCGCGAGCCCGCCTTCTGGGCGGCCTTCCGCGAGCTGCTGGCGCGCTACGTGGGTCGCCCCACGCCTGTCTACCGCGCCGACCGCCTGGCCGCAGAGCTGGAGCGTCGCGCCGGACGTGAGCCTGGCCGCCTGCGCCTCTACCTGAAGCGCGAGGACCTCGACCACACCGGCGCTCACAAGATCAACAACGCCCTCGGGCAGGCGCTCCTCACGCAACGCCTGGGCAAGCCGCGTGTCATCGCCGAGACCGGCGCCGGCCAGCACGGCGTGGCCACGGCCACGGCCTGCGCCCTGCTGGGCCTCGACTGCGTCGTCTACATGGGTGCGCAGGACATCCGACGCCAGGCGCCCAACGTGCTGCGCATGCGTGCCCTCGGCGCGGAGGTGCGCGAGGTGACCTCGGGGACGGCCACGCTCAAGGATGCCGTCAACGAGACGATGCGTGACTGGGTCACCAACGTGGCCACGACGCACTACGTGCTCGGCTCAGCCGTGGGGCCGCACCCTTTCCCCACCATCGTTCGCGACCTGCAGCGCGTCATCGGCGATGAGGCCGCGGAGCAGGTGCGGACGGCTGAGGGTCGTCTGCCGGACATCGCCATGGCCTGTGTCGGCGGTGGCTCGAACGCCATCGGCCTGTTGGCCCGCTTCATCGGCGAGGTCGACACGCGCCTGGTCGGGGTCGAGGCCGCGGGGGAGGGGCTGGCCGGTCGACACGCTGCCGCACTGGCCGGTGGCACCCCCGGCGTCCTGCACGGCTCGCGCTCCTACCTGCTGCAGGACGAGGACGGCCAGGTCACGGAGGCCCACTCCATCTCGGCCGGGCTCGACTACCCGGGCATCGGGCCGCAGCTCTCGGCCCTCTACGACGCCGGCCGACTGGAGATCCTGAGTGCGACCGACGACGAGGCGCTCGAAGGCGTGCGCTTGCTGACCCGGACCGAGGGCATCCTGCCGGCCCTCGAGCCGGCCCACGCCATCCACGCCCTCATCGATCTGCTGGCCGGGCGGGGCCTCGAGCCGGCTGGTGACGACGACATCATCCTGCTGGGGCTGTCAGGCCGCGGGGACAAGGACCTGGCCGCCATCGAGGTACGGCTCATGGCCGGCATGTCCGGACGGGGTGCCACGTGAGCGCCGCCAGGAACCGTGGCAGCGCCCCCGCAGTCGGCGCGGCCGGCGGCGCGGTCGACGGTCCCGCCGCGACCCCCCCGGCTGGCCCTGTCCGCATCAGGGCTGCCTTCGAGTCGGCCGCCCGGGCCGGACGGGCCGCGCTCATCCCATACGCCGTGGCCGGCTACCCGGACGCGGAGACGTCGCTGGCCATCGCCGTCGCCCAGATCGACGCCGGCGCCGACCTCCTGGAGGTCGGCCTGCCCTACTCGGACCCGCTCGCGGACGGCGCCACCCTGCAGCGCGCCAGCGCTGTCGCCCTTCGGCACGGGGCTCGGCTCGATGACTCGATCGAGCTCGTGGCGCGTATCCACGCCGCCCGGCCGGACACGCCGCTGGTAGCCATGGGCTACGTCAACCAGGTCCTCGGCGGGCGCGATGGCGCCACGGTCCTGCAGCGGCTCGGCGAGGCTGGCGTCTCTGGCTTCATCCTCGCCGATCTCACGCCGGATGAGGGCGCGGACCTGGAGGCGGAGGCCGCCCGCCACGGCATCGGCATCGTCTACCTGGTGGCGCCGACCACGCCAGCGGCCCGCCGCCCGTACATCGCCGCGCGCAGCCAGGGCTTCCTCTACGCGGTCTCACTGGCCGGGGTGACGGGTGCCCGCACACGCCTGCCCACCGGCGTGCGTGGCTTCCTGCGCGACGTACGCAGCGTGAGCCCAGTGCCGGTCGCGGTCGGGTTCGGCGTCTCGAAACCAGCCCACGCGCGCGAGCTGGCAGGCGTCGCGGACGGCATCATCGTGGCCTCCGCGCTCGTCGACGCGCTGGGGCCTGATGGTCGCGATGTCGAGCGCATGGCCGCCTTGGTCCGTTCGCTGTGCGAGGCCACGGCGCGGAAGTAGGCGCAGCGGCCAGTCCCTGGCCCCGCCACCACGACCGGCCGGGGCCACGTGGCGCGACCGCCATGCCACCACCATGGATCGCGGCCACGTGGCGCGACCGCCATGCCACCGTGACTGAACGAAACAAGCACATCGCGGGTGCCTGTTCGTCTCATGTTCCCGGTGACTGGTCCGTGCGTCCGACTGCCTGTTCCAGTCACTGGTGACTGGGAAGACGGACCTCAAGGCCCTCATGCCTGCCTCGGTGGGCCATCCGACGCCTGACGGCGTTCAGGCCTGCTCGTTCAGTCACCACGGCATGGCGAGAAGCCATCGGCTCGTGGTATCCACGGCTGCGACACGGCTCCCGCTGCTCCGCGGCTGGCGGCCTCGCGACGCACCGACTTGGCGATGCGCCGACTCGGCGGCCTATGCCTCCAGCACGGACCTCACGGCGGCCACCACCTCGTCGTGGATGGAGGCGGCCGTGGCCACGATGCCGCTGTTGGCGGTCATCCGCGTGCCAGTCGTGAAGTCGAGCGGCCGGCCCTGCACGTCGGACACGCGGCCGCCTGCCTCGGTCACGATGAGGAAGCCCGCGGCGTGATCCCAGACGTTCTCCACGTAGCCCCCGCGCGGAAGCCGCAGGTAGATGGAGGCGTCCCCGCGAGCGACGACGGCGTACTTGGTCTGGCTGTCCAGCTGCAGGGGCTCCGCGGTGATGCCCAGGAGCTGGCCGATGCGCACGGACGCCGACTGGTCGGAATGGGCGGCCTCCACCGATTCCGCGTACCGACCGCCTGAGGTCGACGTCGGTGATGCCACGCGGACGGGGGTGCCTAGTCGTGCCGAGTGCGGCCTCGTCGAGCGGCAGCATGACGGCCCCGCGGCCACGCTCGGCGACGAAGAGACAGCCGATCGCGTCGGCTTCAGCCGCATCGCGCGCCTCGCTCGGCCGGGGAGCCTCGCCCGACCCGGGCTCGCTCACCAGCGGCAGGTTCGGACAGGCCATGGCGGCCAGCACGACCTCGCCGTTCTCGATGAGCGCCAGGGCCACGGCGTACTGCTCGTTGCGCAGGAATCCCTTTGTGCCGTCCACCGGGTCCAGCGTCCACCATCGGCGCCCCGGACCGCCGGGGTCGTCACAGCGATCGAGCGCGAGACGCAGGTCGACCAGCGTCACCTCCGGCCGCTGCTCGCGCACGCGGGCCAGGACCGCATCCGCCAGCTCCGGGGAGGCAGCCAGCGGCCCGAAGTCCTCCTCGCCCATGAGGCCATCGGCCGGCAGGGTGTCTGTGAGCGCCAGGCTCACGAGTGCCTGCGCTCCCAGGTCGGCCACGGTGACGGGCGAGGTGTCCGCCTTGGCGGCTGCCTGGGATGGGTCGAAGTCGCGCCGCACCGCGCGCGTCAGCCGGCTGGCGGCCACGACCGCTGAGATGGCGAAGCGCCGCTCGGCCCCCAGGGGGCTCATGGTCGGCCCGTCGAGGGCCTCAGGGTCGCGGTCGATCACAGCGGGGCGACTGAGGGTCACGCCTCCGCGCCGGCGGCGCCGAGCTCACCCGGGCCGTCGGCCGGCAGGACGGGGAGTTCGGGCTCATCGCGTGAGGCCCCAAGCTGCGTGCGCATGACCTCCAGCGGTGCTGGCTGGCCAGTCCACAGCCCGAAGGCCGCGGCGCTCTGGGTGATGAGCATGACGTCACCGTTCAAGGTGCGGGTCGCACCGGCTGTCTTGGCTTCCTTGAGGAGGCGCGTCTCCTCCGGCACGCAGTGGAGGTCCAGCACCAGGAGATCCGGTGGCAGCAGCTCGGAGGGGAGGGGCGACTCCTCCACCTCACGCCCGACCGAGCTGGCATTGATGAGGATGTCCGTCTTGGCCAGCTCCGCCTCGATGACCGACTCGTGCCAGGGCTTGGCCTTGAGGTCCATGTGCGACGAGCTGCGTGCAAAGTGCTTGGTGAGACGCTCCGCGCGATGGAGGTGGCGATTGAAGATCACGACGTTGAGGAAGCCGGATGCGATGAGCGAGTAGACGACCGATCGAGCCGCACCGCCCGCGCCGAGCACGACGGCCGTCTTGGGCATCTTCTGGCTGCCGACCAGCGCCTCCAGTGCTGCCTTGAAGCCCAGGACCTCCGTGTTGTGACCGACCAGCTGGACACCGTCACGCGTGACGGTGTCCACGGCCCCGGTCTTCTGGGCCTCGTCCGTCAGGCGGTCGAGCATGGGCACGACGCGCTCCTTGTGGGGCACGCCGATGGCGGCCCCCAGGTACCCATCGCGGCGCAGGGCGGCGACCGCCTCCGCGAGCTCCACGGTGGGGGTGTCGACGGGCTCATACGTGGCATCGATGCCAGCGGCCACGAAGGCAGCCTTGAGCAGTGCCTCCGACAGCGAGTGGGACACCGGGTGGCCGAGAAGGACGACGCGTTGGGCCATGGTCATCATCTCCAGGGTCGCAGGCGGTCAGGGCCCGCGGCGTGAACGAGTAGGAGGATTCCCGCATGCCACGGCCGCCGAGGGCCATGTGCGGCTCGCCCACACAGCTCCTCCCGTGGTGGGGCCTCGATGATACCCGGCCTTGGTCGAGGGCGTGCTACCATCGGCCGGCCTCAGCGGAGAGGTCGCATAGAGGCCGAGTGCGGCGGTTTGCTAAACCGTTGAGTGGGGTAACCTGCTCCGAGGGTTCGAATCCCTCCCTCTCCGCCAGTGCATGCGCCCGTAGCTCAGTGGATAGAGCGTCAGGTTGCGGACCTGAAGGTCGTGAGTTCGAGTCTCGCCGGGCGCGCCAAAGCCACACTCTGGGGCAGTGCGACTGCCAGCCCCGTGGCCTTGGCCTCCTCCGTCAGCTCCACGCAGACGTGCGTGCGGTCCGTCCCGACCCAGCCAACCACGATGCCCGCCGCCGATGGAGGCGGCTTGCACATCCCCGGTGCAGCGCGCATCGTTCGGCTTCATCGTGCATGGTGAAGGGCTGACCATGGACCTGCGATCGAAGGCTCGAGGGGTGCTCCTGGGTGCGGCGCTGGGTGATGCCCTGGGCCGGGGCTTCGAAGGGCACCCGGCCCCGTCGGCGTCAGAGATCAGCGACGGGCTGCGGGCGCACGGCACCCTGCGCTACACGGATGACACGGCCATGACCATCGCTCTCGCCGAGTCGCTGGTGGCCGTGGGCGACCTGGACGAGGACCAGCTCGCTGCCTCCTTCGCGCGCCACTGGCATGCCGAGCCCTGGCGCGGCTACGGGCGGGGGACTGCCTCGCTGCTGCGTGCCATCCACGGGGGCGGCTCGTGGCGTGAGTTGGCGCCGGCCCAGTTCGAGGGCGGCTCCTACGGCAACGGCGCGGCCATGCGCGTCGCCCCCGTTGCTCTCCTCGCGGGCGGGGACATCCCGCGCACCCTGGACCTGGCACGACGCTCCGCGCAGGTCACCCACGCCCATCTGCTGGGCATCGACGGGGCCGCACTGGCGGCCGGCGTCGTGGCGCTGGCCCTCGCCTCACCCGCGGACGAGCCGCTCGATCGCCGGGTCGTCCTGGCCGCGGCCGGCGGCTTCGTGACGGAGGAGGCCATGCGGGCGCAGCTCACGCGTGTGGGGGAGCTGGCGGCTCACGCGCTGCCGGCGGAGGTGGCGACTCGCCTCGGTCACGGCGTCGACGCCTTGTCGTCGGTGCCGGCGGCCCTGGCTGCCGCCCTCCTGGCGGGCGGGTCCCTGTCGGACACCATCCGCTACGCCATCGCCATCGGCGGTGACACCGACACGATCGCCTCCATGGCCGCTGCCATCACGGGCGCACACCTCGGTGCGGAAGCCATCCCGGGCGCCTGGCTCACCCACCTGGAGGGCCGGGAGCGGCTGGTCAGCCTGGCGGACGGGCTGATGGGTCAGGGCGCCTCCTCAGCGGGATGACGCACTCAAGTGGTTCCACGCCGAGGGCGAAACCGGAGGTCGAGGCGTCGCGAGCGCTCCTCGATCACGACGCCCGCGAGGTGATTGCCCTCCAGGTACTCGACTGATGCGTCCCATCCGGGGCTACGACTGAGGGCGGTATCGCACTTGGCTATCGTTTGGACGTGCTTGGTATGGTACTATGGCCATAGTATGGCAACCATCAAGATGACGTTCAGCCTGGACGAGCCGACGGCGGCTCGGCTGGAGCAGTCGGCCGCGTCCCTGCGCAAGCCCAAGAGCGAGATCGTGCGGGAGGCCATCCGCGACTACGCCGAGCGTGTCGGCCGCTTGACGGAGGCGGAGCGACGCCGGCTCCTCGGCGTCTTTGACGAGCTCGTGCCGGCCATCCCGGCGAGGCCCGTGGATGAGGTCGATGCGGAGCTCGCAGAGCTCCGGCAGGCCCGCCGCCAGGGCGGAAGAGGACGGGCATCGGCGTGATCGTCGTCGATACGTCGGCGCTCATCGACAGTCTCGCCGGCCCGAGGCGTTCGGCGCCCCGGATGCGCGCCTTCATCGAAGCTGGCGAGCGTCTCGCGCTCCCGACCCTCGTCCTCTACGAGTGGTGGCGCGGGCCGCGGCGTCACGAGGAGCTCGCGGCCCAGGAAGCCCTCTTCCCGGCAGAGGCGGCGCTGCCCTTCGGCGTGGAGCAGGCAGACATCGCGGCGCGCCTCTACGGATCGGTGAGTCGGCCCCGGGGTCGAGAGGTGGACCTGGCCATCGCCGCCCACGCCATCAGCAGGGACGCCCGTCTCTGGACCCTGAACCCTGGCGACTTCGAGGACATCCCGGGCCTCGCCACCGTGTTGCTCGCCTGATCGCGGCGGCGATCCATCCTCGGGCGCTGGCAGGCCGAGGACCGCACCTACCGCATCGGCCAGATGCGGCCGGCCTTCGTCACCTACCTCGTCGCGGAGGGCACGCTGGACGACTACGTCGCAGCGCTGCTCGAGCAGAAGGCCCGCCTCGTGGGTGTCCTGGAGGCGGAGGCGGCGGACGGCGCCACGCTCGTGGAGGCGGTCGTGGAAGCCGCGGTCAGCGGCGAGCGTCCGGACTGGGGCCGGCTCGGCGTCGAGCAGGCGGAGCGTGTCGCGACGGCCGCCGAGGGCGGCTCCATGGGCCTCCTGGGGGACGTGCTTGACCTCCTGGCCCGGGCCGGCCGTGGCCTGGGCGCCATCAGCGCGGAGCAGGTCATCGAGATCGCCAGCCGCTCCCGGCCGGGGGAAGTGAACACGGTGCGCATCGTCAGCGGCGTGGCCACCTGCTCCTGCAAGGGCTTCTCGTACCGCGGCGACTGCAGCCACGCCCGCGAGGCCGCGAAGCGAGCGGCGGCGTGACTCCTCGTCGAGACCCACTGATGGAGCGCCTGACGGGTGCCGGGCTCGTCGGGCTGGCCGTCCTCGGCATGGGCCTGCTGCTGCCGTTGTCGGTCGTGTCCTTCTACCTGACCGCGCATCTCACGGTCCTGGCCCTCATGCTCGCGGTCATCGGGGCGATGGTCCTGTGGGTCGTGCTGCTCCCCCCATCGATGCTGAGATCCGCATCCGGCGTGTCGCTCCGGTGCGACCATCCCGACTCCTCGGCCGGCGACCCCATCGTCTTCCCGGTCAAGATGCGCGCAAGCCTGTACGCGAACGGCTGGACGTGCGAGTAGGCCTCAACACCGACTTGCGCACGATGTCGCCCAGGTCCGCGGCGTAGTGCTCGCCACGCTCGACGAGGCACTGCTGGGAAGCGGCCTCGGTCGTCGCCCGAGCTCCATCGTGGCCGAGCTCGCGTGACCCGACCCGCCCGCCGCCACGATCAGGCGGCGCCGTCCTCGGCTGGCGGGAGGTCCAGCCCGAGGTGTCGGGCCAGGGCCTGGCGAACACCTTGGCGCGTCTGTGGCTCCGCGACGACCTGAGGTCGCCCGCCGATCTCGAACGCCGTGACCCGGGTCAGGTCGATGGTGCGGAGTTGGTGGCAGAGGATGACGGCATCCCTGGTCTGGCCGGCGTGGCCCTCGCGGATGGGGACCTCTCCCGGGTACTTGGGTGCGCGCGCGGAGATCGGGCACACGGCGGCCATGCCGGATGCATGAAAGGCCTCGTACGAGACGACGAGCGCCCGCCGCTGTCCCGACTGCTCGTGTCCGACGGTCGGGTCGAAGTCCACGAGGACCACCGCCCAGCGCAACGGCCGGCTCATGCCGGCCAGGACTCCTGGTCACCGTACGCGGCCGCGATGGCGCGCATCTCCGATCGGAACTCCGGGTCCTCCGAGGCGGTGGCCCAGGCCGCGGCTTCCTCGCGTTCGCGGATCTCGCGGTAGAGCCGCTCAACGGCGAGCTCCACGACCCTGTCCTGGCTCACGGTGGTGCCCATGAGCCCGGCCAGATCGCGGACATGGGTAACGACCTCGACACTCAGGTTGTACGTGCGCTTGGTCTTGGCAGGCATGGGTTCAGTATCGACACCCAGATTGTGGGTGTCAAGTGCGCCCGTGGGATGCTACAGCGTCAAACGCGGGTGGGACGGGTGGTCAGTAAGAGTCGAACCGCCAGTCGTACGGTGCGATCTCTTCGCGCCAGCGCTGCTGCCAGGACTTGGGCAGCCAGTCGATGCCGTCCGAACGGGAGAACGGCGTCCGGCGCTCGGCGAAGAGTCGCTGCGTGCCGGCCCAGACCGCCACGTCTCCAACAGGGTGATCACCACATCGACGGCGTCCACGCCCGGGGGCAGCTGCTCGGCGGACCAGGGTTCACCTTGACGGCTCGCCGTGACCAGGTCCACTGGCTCCATGGCCGTGGCGACCCGCATGATCTTGCCCGTCAGGTGGACGTACGAGCCCGTGCCGTGCATCAGGTCGGCTACGCCGACGAGGAAGCCAAGCAGCGGATCGTGTCCGAAGCTCTGCAGGCGATAGGTGGCCGGACGGATCCCGACCCTATGCAGTCGTCTTACCTAGCCCGACGTTCATGGTGTCCCGCCGTAGCGACCCTTCCCAGGACGGTACCCGAGCCTTCTCCTCCCCGCCCACATGGCACACGGCCCCACTTATGGGCCGGCTGGCGCCTCCGTGATCCGTGGATGCGTGCCTGGCTGCGACGAGCAATCAACGGACCGCGGCGCCGGACGGCGTGGTCACCATTGGCATCCTTCGGGAGTGACCCAGCCTTGCCCGCGAGCCCGGGTCACTCGCCGGCCATGGCATCCGGGCAGTCCTGGCGATACTCGCACCAGTGGCAGGACCAGCGCTCCGGTCGAGGCTCGAAACGGCCCTCCCGCGCCAGCGTCACCATCTCCACGAGGTCCTGTTCGAAGCGCACGAGGTCCGCGACCGTCCGCGTGGTGCTGACCTCCACGCCCTCGTCCGCGAAGTAGAGGCCCAGCCGCGAGGCGGGCGGCAGCAGCGCGCCGGAGGCGGGGTCGCGCAGGGCCCCGTGGGCGGCCGCGTAGGCATAGGCGGTGAGCTGACGGTCCGCATCGACCTCCACCTGCGAGCGGGTGCGCCCCGTCTTGTAGTCCAGGATGACGGTCGAGCCATCCGCCGCCCGGTCGACCCGGTCGATGTAGCCCACGAAGCGGACGGTGCCGAGTCCACCAGGGAGCAGCACCTCCACCCCGAAGCCCATCTCCGCAGCGATCGGCGCTGTCTCCCGCTGTGCCTCTCGCCGAAGGAATCGCTCCAGCACCGGCCTCGCGGCCGCACGCAGGCGGGCCAGCTCGTCGAGCTCGAGACCGGCGCCATCGAGCACCTCGTGGCAGGCAGCCAGGAGGACCTCGAGGTCGAGTGTGTCAGCCCAGGGGGCACCGGCGCGCGTACGCTCGCGAACGAACACCTCGAAGGCGCGGTGGACGGCCGAGCCAAAGGCGAAGCGACCGGCCGGCACGTGGCCGGGCAGCCGCTCCAGGTAGCGGAAGGCGTAGCTGCGCGGGCAGCGCTCATACATCGTGAGTGACGAGTAGCTCTCCGAACCCCGCGGCGGCGCCGGGACCTGTGCCGGCGTCTCTGATGGAGCGATGAGCGCCTGGACCATGGGTGACCTCCCTGCACCCAGGAGCATCGCCGCGCCGCGTGCCAGGTTGTCTGGCACGGCATCACCCACTTTGACGGATCCGGGGTGTGCAGGCGGGCGAGTGGCGGTCGATGAACGGGAGTGCCCTACCATCGCGCGGTGAGGCGTGCCAGTTCAGTGGTCGGTCGTGAGGTCCTCACCAGCCACGGCCGTACCCGACAGGGAGGTGCAGGATGCCGACGATCGGACTGGGGATCCAGCTGTGGGCCCAGAACACGGACTGGCCGTCGTACCTGGCGGCCGCGCGCCGCGTGGACGAGCTCGGCTACGACCATCTCTGGACGTGGGACCACCTCCTCTCCGCCGTAGGCGACCCGGACCGTCCAGTCTTCGAGGGCTACACGAGCCTGGCCGCGTGGGCCGCGGTGACGAGCCGGACCCGACTCGGGCTCCTCGTCGGCGCCAATACCTTCCGCAACCCCTCGGTCGTGGCCAAGACGGTCGCCACCATCGACCACATCAGCGGTGGTCGCGCCATCCTCGGCCTGGGCGGCGGCTGGCACGAGCGTGAGCACGCCGCCTTCGGGCTGGAGTTCGGGCGCGGTTTCGGCGACCGGCTCGACTGGCTGGAGGAGGCCCTGCAGGTCGTGCGTCCGCTGATGGCCGGCGAGGAGGTCACGCACGATGGCCCGCACTACCGGACGGATCGACTGCGCCTCGCGCCGCCCCCGCTCCAGTCACGGATCCCCATCATGGTCGGCGGCGTGGGCGAGAAGAAGACGCTCCGCAGCGTGGCTCGCCATGCCGACATGTGGAATGCGCAGCTCGAGCTGGCGGAGGCACCCCACAAGATCAGCGTGCTGCACGCCCACTGCGCCGATGTCGGGCGCGACCCTGCGGAGATCGAGCTCACCTACAACTGCAAGATCGTCATCCGCGATCGCGAGGCTGACGCCCGGGCGGTCTTGGAACGTCAGTTGGAAAACAACACCCTCGACCCCGACAGCACCGACGCCAGCTTCTGGGCTGGCAACGTCGAGTCCGTCGCGGAGCGCATGGCCGCCTTTGTCGAGGCCGGCTTCACGGGCTTCACCATCGAGGAGATGGCTCCCTTCGACGACGAGACGCTCGAGCGCCTCATCGGCGAGGTGAAGCCGCTCGTCGAGCGAGGCTGATCCACCACATCCGGTCGCGCGTCGATCCCCGCCGCAGCGGGACCCCAGGCGGCGGGTCACGGTGAGCCCGCGCAGCCCCGCGCGGCGGGCAGCGGCATCGACCGCGTGGTCGCGAGCGGCCCCTCGCTACCATCTGGGACGTGGAGACCGCCCCCTCCGTCTTCGAGCTCGGCGCGCTGCTGCTGGCCGCGGTCGCGGCTGGCTGGCTGGCCCGACGCTTCGGGCTGCCCGCCGTCATCGGCTACCTGGCGCTCGGCGTGGCCGTCTCGCCGTTCACGCCCGGCTTCGTGGCCGATCGCGAGCAGCTCCAGCTGCTCGCGGACGTGGGCGTCGTGCTCCTGCTCTTCGAGGTCGGCATCGAGGTCGACCTGTGGCGCCTGCGTCGCGAGCACGGTCAGCTCGCCTGGGCCGCCCCGCTGCAGGTCCTCATCACGACGCTGGTCACGGCGGCCATCGTCCTGGTCCTGGGGCTCGAGCCGATCGCGGCCGTCGTCATCGGCCTGGCCATCGCCCTGTCCTCGTCGGTCGTCATCGTCAACATCACTCGCAGTCGGCGGCGCTCGACCGACCACCCCACCGAGGTGGCCATGCTCGGTTGGAGCGTGGTTCAGGACGTCACCGGTGTGGTCCTCGCTGCGATCGCGCTCGCCATGCTGGAAGGCGAGCCGGGCGCTTTCATCTCGTCTCTGGTGGGTCTCGCCGCGTACGCGGCCGTGGCCATCGTCACGGCACTGGCCCTCCCACGGCTGCTGCGACGACTGCGGGAGCAGCCCGACCTGTTCCTGCTGACGTCCGTGGGGTCGGGCCTGGCGCTGGCCGGTCTGGGGGCCATCGCCTTTGGCGTGCCGCTCGCGCTGGCCGCGTTCATCGGCGGCCTGGCCATCACCGAGGACCCCGTCTCACGCGAAGCACGGCGCCAGCTGCTGCCCTTCCGCGATCTCTTCGCGGTCCTCTTCTTCGTCGCCATCGGGGCCCTCATCGATCCCCGTGACCTGGCCGCGGGTCTCGGCTGGCTCGGGCTCTTCCTGGCTCTGATCGTCGGCGCCAAGGTCATCCCCGCGTACCTCATCGCCCGTCGTGCGGCCATCGGCACACGACCGCTGCAGCTGGCGGTCGGGCTCGGCCAGATCGGTGAGTTCAGCTTCGTCCTGGTCGCCCTGTTGGCGGCGGACGGTGCCATCGCCTCGCCGGTCTACGTGGCCATGATCGCCGCGGTCGCCATCAGCATCGGCGCGAGCACCATCCTCGTGCGGTTGGTGCCAACGCCAGGGCGGCCTGGACCGGCTGCCGCGCGCGCCTGACCGACCACCGCGCCGTCCCAGCTACTCCGCTCTGGGATCGCCTCGCTGCTCCTCGGCCATGACCTCCCGGACGATCTGCCGCATGGCTTCGCGGGTCGCGGGGTCGAGGAGGGCAGACGTGGTCGCGGGCCCGCGGGCGGCCGGGTCGGCAGCACTCCCCGAGTCGGCAGCACTCCCCGGGTCGGCAGCACTCCCCGGGTCGGCAGCACTGCCCGGGCCGGCTGCAGTGCCCGGGCCGGCAGCGCCGTCATCTGCGTCCCAGCCCTTCACGATGGCCTCCAGGCGTGTCTTGATGGGCGTGAAGGTGGTGGCCAGCACCAGGGTCGTGATGACGAGCGCCACCTCCGAAGACTCCCCGAGGAGGCCGGCCGACAGGGCCGTGAAGAGCCGCATGGAGGCAGCGTAGAGACCCGCCAGGAGGGCCAGCAGGCCGCCGTACACGAAGCCGCGACCCACGAGGCGGTCGATGTCGTAGAGCCGGTAGCGGGCGATGGCCACCAGGATGGCGATGGGGCTGAGCAGCAGCGTCACCGACAGGAGGACGAAGACGACGTCCCTGGCCGTCCCGCGGATGCCCACCACGGAGAACGCCAGGAACGTCACGTACAGTGCGGCCATCGCGATGCCGGCCGCCACCACGAGCCGGATCTGTCGGCGTGTCTCACCGCCCGCCTCCCCGTAGCGCAGCAGCAGTGACGCCGCCGCCAGGGCCGCCCCCGCGGCCAGCAGGGCGATCCCCGTGACCAGCAGGATCGTTCCGATCGCGGCGGAGCCGCCCGCGACGAGCGGGTTGTCGATCTCTGGCACGAACAGGATCGGTCCCGGTCGCAGGAGGTTCCCGAGCGCGGAGAGCACGGCCCCGGTGACCGACAGGACGATGCCCCACCGCCAGCGAGGGGCGATGAGGTGGTCGGTCGGGAAGATGAGGCCGAAGAGGATCGCCAGCGTGGCGCCCGCCGGCGAGAGCACGCCTGCCGAGATCAGCCCGGCGCTGGCCGCGGTGCTGTCGGGCACGTCGAGCGGCGTCCCCGGCGCGGCCGCGATCGAGAACCCGAGGTAGATGGCGGCGATGAGCAGGCCCATGGCTGCCAGGATCCAACCGATGCGAGTCTCGCTCCGCCGCAGCAGGATCACGGCTCCCGTGCCTGCGTACGCCAGTGCGGCCCCGAGTGTGATGGGCACGATGAGCGGGGTGTAGCCGCCCGAGAACCGGAACCCCGTGCGGACCCAGACGAGGACCGTCATGACCACGAGCGCCACCGTCGCCACGAGCCCGACAC
Organism: uncultured Chloroflexia bacterium; assembly: GCA_963707395.1. GTDB lineage: Bacteria > Chloroflexota > Limnocylindria > Limnocylindrales > CSP1-4 > JAFMJV01. The sequence goes on along the minus strand of CAVPPQ010000026.1, from coordinate 183,339 downwards.
CGACCGCCAGCCGACGCGCTCGCGTCGGTCCGAGTGGCGCGGGCACCAACGGCACGGTCATGTCGCACTCCCTCGAGAGCCGGAACCGTGGCGAATCGTACGTCCTCGCGCGTCGCGTCCGCTATCTCAAGGAAGGACGCACCGTGGGCACTAGGTTGAACCCGGGCCACGACTCCGACCGTCATCCGTGGTGAGCGCAAGCCATGGGGCCGGCCGACAACCATGCCGGACGAGTCCGTCCCGTGCCGCCCCGAACCTTGCCGCCCACGAGAGGAGACGACAGATGTGTGGCAAGCCAACCGTCCTGGCGGGAGCGATGTCGATGGCACTGGTGCTCACCGTGGCCTTCGGTCCGCGCGCGACCGTCACGGCGCAGGACGCGGAGCCGACCTGGGTGTCAGCCGACTCGGGGGCACGCATCATGCGAGCCGACTGGCGGGACGAGCGCACGGTCGACCTGGTCATCGAGTCACCCGGCGTGGAGATCCAGAAGGTCCGGCTGCTCCTGCCAGTCGGGTTCGACCTGGCCCCCGATGAGCGCTGGCCGGTGCTCTACCTGTTGCACGGCTCCATGGACGACCACACCAGCTGGACCAGTGAGACCGACGTCGAGGAGCTCACGGCTGGCGAGCCCATCCTCGTGGTCATGCCGGCGGCAGGCTCGTGGGGCTGGTACACCGACTGGTGGCGCGCCAGTGCCTGCGGCGCTGCGATGTGGGAGACCTTCCACCTGACCGAGCTCCGGCAGCTGCTCGAGCGCAACTGGCACGCGGGCGACGCGCGGGCCGTGGCCGGCGTCTCGATGGGCGGCTTGGGTGCGATGTCCTATGCCGCACGCCACCCTGGACTCTTCCGGGCGGCCGCGTCATTCAGTGGCATGCTCGACCTGTTCGACCCGGCACTCGGCTACGGGGACGACATCTGGGGGCCGCGCAGCGACCCCACCAACACGTGGCAGGAGCACGATCCCCTCTCGCTCGCGCCTGCCTTGCAGGGCATCTCCTTGTACGTCTCGTACGGTGACAGCGAGGGTCCCGACGACCCGGATGCGCCAGTCGACCAGCGGGAGCACTGGCTTGCCGGCACGAACGAGGCCTTCATCGCCCGACTCCATGAGCTGGGCATCCCGGTCACCGTCGCCATCGACCCCGCAGGGGGGCACGACTGGCCCTCCTGGGAGCGATCGCTGCACGAGGCGATGCCGCAGCTGCTCGAGGCGCTGGGGGTCTGACGGTCAGCCGGCCAGGAGCGCCAGCGACTCCATCGACAGCAGCACCGTGTGGTCGTGGCGAGCCGTCTGACGGTCCAGGCGCACCCGGCAGGAGCGCTCGGCGTCGAAGACCACGAGCGCCACGCGCAGCCGCTCACCCTCCGCCTCCGCGTTGGCGTGGGCGTCATCGAGCTGGTGGAGCACGTCGGCGTCGATGCCGCGAGCGCCCCACTTGCAGTCGTAGGCCTCCGCGGCGCCGGCCAGTTCGACGGTCACGTCATAGGGGTGGATCTCGGCGGGCACGCCGTCGAAGAGGATGCGTCGCTCGCGGTGGACCGCGCCAGCCCCCACTCGTCGGGCCAGCAGCTCCGCGGTGAGCGACTCCACGAGCGCGCCGCGCAACTGGTTGCGAGCCTGGTCGCCGCGATCGGCGATGGCCAGCGCGACGGCCAGGATGGCCTCGCGAGCGATCCCGGTCGGCCGAGCTCGCCTCTGCACCGAAGAGTGTCGGGAACATCGCTCGCCAGCCGTCCGCGTGGATCGTCTCGCCGTTCATGACCGCCCGTGCCAGCAAGCGCTGCGTGCCGGTGGCATCGGCCAGAAGGGTTGCCGCGCGTGCCACGACCGGGTCAGCCTGGATGGCGGCGTACGTGACCGCGCGGGCGTCTTTGGCTGCGTCCTGGAACCTCACGGCTGCTCTCCGAGAGCGGCGAGCAGGACCTGCGGGAACGTCGAGAGCCAGTCGATGGCCCGGTGCGGGTCGCGGATGCGTCCGACCTCGTCGATGGCCCGCTCGATGGCCGCCTGCTCCGCCGCCCCGGCAGGCTCGCCACCCCGTTCCGCCAGGACGACCTCCAGCCGCTCGCGCCAGGCGGCGGCGAGGTCCGTCACGTAGGTCCACTCATCCTCGACCGTCTCCGCCAGCGCGGTCAGCTGCTCGTAGGCCGTCAACGCACCGTCGAGGGCCTGGCCGATGGTCATGACATCAGTCATCCGCCAGGTCCTCGCACCCGGGGCGTCCTGTCATCCCGGCGGCGTCCGGGACCGCGTGGCCCGGGACCGCGACCCCCGGCACGGTGTCGCCCGGCACCGGATGGCCGGCCGCCCCCGCCACCGCCGCCATGACGCGCTGGACGGCCGATGCATCATCGTCACCGATCACGTCGCCAAAGACCCGGTCGATGCCCCGCAGATGCACCGGCATGGCCTCCCTGAGGTGATGCACCCCGGACGGGGTCAACGCGGCGAAGGCCCCGCGGGCGTCGCTGCCGCAGTGCTCGCGCCGCACGAGGCCCTGCTTCTCCAGGCGGTCGACCAGCCGGGTCACGCCGCTCCGGCTGAGCAGCACGCGCTCGGCGAGCTCGCTCATGCGCAGGCGCGCGCCCGGAGCGCCGGCCAGCTGCACGAGGGCGTCGTACTCGGCGAGGGTCATGCCACGCTCCGCGACCAACTGTGCCTCCAGCTCGCGCATGACCGCGGCGTGCGCGTACAGGAACGCGCGCCAGGCCCGCATGCGGGGGTCCTCCGGGTCGAACGAGACACGCTCCCGGACGCGTCCCGATGACGTCACGGTGTCCGGGGACGGGGAGCGCGCCATCGGCTCTATCCTACCCGCCGGGTCGATGATTGACAACGCAACGACCGGTCCGGGCTGGGGCCCCACCTGCGGGCGGTGTCAGGCCTGGACGCAGACCTCCACCCACTCGCCATCCGCCTCGTGGATGGCCACCTGACCGATCGACCCGTCCGCCAGGCGGCAGGCCTTGCCGGTCAGGACGCGCGTGCCGTAGGCGGCGTCTCGTCGCTCCGGGGCCAGACGGCGCAGTCGCGCCAGACTGCCGCGGAACCAGCTGACGTGGCTCTCACGAGGCACCCCGACCCGGGGCGCCTCGGACTCCGCCAGCGCCATGTCATCCTGCTCCAAGAGGGTGTCGCTCATCTGAGAGGGGACTCCGAACTGCATCACATCGCACGGCGATGCGGTCCCAGCCCCCGACGAGGCCACGGCGGCCACGACCCGGACGCCCGCAGCATAGCGCGGCCCGTCGACGAATGGCAATGACGAGCAGGTCGGCCCGATCGTCGCTGCCTGCGGCATGGGACTCGGCTGTGGCGCCGTCGATCTCCGGCACAGGACCGCGACCGGGGGCGCTACCCTCTGCTCGTGAGACGGGCTCGACCAACACCGTGATCGCCCTCCTGCGTCGCTACCTGCCGCCCTATCGCTGGCCGCTGCTGCTCGTGATCGTCCTGCTCTTCGTGCAGGCCGTGGGCACGCTCTACCTGCCGGAGCTCAATGCCGAGATCATCAACGACGGCGTCGTCACGGGCGACACGGATGTCATCCTGCGCCTGGGCGCCGTCATGCTCGTCGTCTCGCTGGCACTCATGGCCGCGGCCATCGTGGCCGTCTACTACAGCGCGCGGGTGGCCATGGGCTTCGGGCGCGACGTGCGCAGCGCCATCTTCCGCAGCGTGGAGTCCTTCAGCCAGGCGGACATCAACCGCTTCGGCACGGCCACCCTCATCACCCGCAACACGAACGACGTGCAGCAGGTCCAGCAGGTCCTGCTCATGGCCCTCACGATGATGATCACGGCCCCCATCCTGTTGGTCGGCGGGCTGATCATGGCCCTCCGCCAGGACGTGCCCCTGTCCGGCATCCTGCTCGTCATCATCCCGCTGCTGGTCCTGATCATCGCGCTCGTGATGCGGCGTGCCATCCCGCTCTTCGGCGACCTGCAACGACGGACGGACCGCATCAACCTGGTCATGCGCGAGACGCTCACGGGCATCCGCGTCATCCGCGCCTTCGTGCGCACCGACCACGAGGAGCGGCGCTTCGACGCCACCAACCGTGACTACATGGCCACGGCGCTCTCGCTCAACCGCCTCTTCGCCATCACGATGCCGGCGCTCATGCTGCTCATGAACCTGAGCTTCGTGGCCGTCCTGTACCTGGGTGCCTTCCGCGTGGAGAGCGGTGAGATGCCCATCGGGAACCTCACCGCCTTCCTGCAGTACATCATGCAGATCCTCATGGCGATCATGACCGCCGTGCTCATGCTGGTGGTGGTCCCGCGCGCGGCTGTCTCCGGGGGCCGCATCCAGGAGGTGCTGGACACCGAGCCCTCCATCCAGGACCCGGCGACCTCCACGCTGCCGTCACAGCGTGGCCACGTGGAGCTGCGGGGCGTCACCTTCGGCTACCCCGGCGCGGAGGAGCCGGTGCTCCGCGATGTCTCCTTCGAGGCCCGCCCGGGCGAGACGACGGCCATCGTGGGCTCCACGGGCAGTGGCAAGACGACGCTCGTGAACCTGCTGCCGCGTCTCTACGATGCGACCGACGGTGCCGTGCTCGTGGATGGCGTGGATGTGCGTGAGGTCGACCGGCAGGAGCTCTGGAAGCGCATCGGCATGGTGCCGCAGCGCCCCTACCTCTTCAGCGGCACCGTGGCCAGCAACCTCCGCTACGGCGACGAAGCTGCCCACGACGACGAGCTCTGGCGGGCCCTCGAGATCGCCCAGGCTCGCGACTTCGTGAGCGAGATGCCAGAGGGCCTGGAGGCGCCCATCGCCCAAGGCGGCACGAACGTTTCCGGCGGTCAGCGGCAGCGGCTGGCCATCGCCCGAGCCCTCGTCAAGCGCCCCGACCTCTACATCTTCGACGACAGCTTCTCCGCCCTCGACTTCAGGACTGACGCCCGCCTGCGCGCCGCGCTCGGGCGAGAGCTGGACGACGCCACCGTCATCATCGTGGCCCAGCGCGTGGGCACCATCCTGCACGCCGACCGCATCGTCGTCCTGGAGGGCGGCGCCGTGGCCGGCATCGGCACCCACGAGGAGCTCATGGCCTCGTGCGAGACGTACCGCGAGATCGTGCTCTCGCAGGTGTCCGAGGAGGAGGCGGCATGAGGGTCCGGGACCCACGGGCTGTCTCGGCACCACTCGGGCGCGGGCCGGTGACCCTGTGAGCGGGCCCACGGGACGGCCAGTCGGTGCCGCAGGCACGGCGGCCCGGCCGGGCCGGCCACCTGGTGGCGGGCCCGGCTTCGGGCACATGGGCATGGGCATGCCCGTCGCGAAGTCGAAGGACTTCCGCACCTCCTTCCTGCGCCTGCTTCGCGAGCTGCGCCCGGAACGGGGCTGGGTCCTGATCGTCGTCGCCTTCGCCATCGTCAGCGTCGTGCTGGCGGTCATCGGCCCCAAGCTGCTGGGCGAGGCCACCAACATCATCTTCGAGGGTGTCGTCGGCCAGCAGATGGGCGCCATGGGCCTCGCCGACGTGCCCAAGGAGCAGGTCGTCGAGATGCTCCAGGCGCAGGGCCAGGCGAACCTGGCCGACATGCTGGCCTCGATGGACGTCATCCCTGGCGTGGGCATCGACTTCGCGGCGCTGGCCGAGATCCTGCTCGTCGTCACCGTGGCCTACGTCATCTCGGCCGTCTTCTCGTGGGCGCAGTCCTGGATCATGGCCGGCGTCACGCAGCGCGTCGTGTATCGATTGCGGCGCCGCATGGACGAGAAGATCGGGCGCCTGCCGCTTGCCACCTTCGACCGCGAATCGCGCGGTGACCTCCTGTCGCGGGTCACCAACGACATCGACAACATCAGCCAGACGCTCCAGCAGAGCCTGACCACCTTGATCACGTCGGTCTTCACCGTCCTCGGCGTGCTCATCATGATGCTCAGCATCAGCCCGCTCCTGGCCTTCGTCTCGCTCCTCGTGGTACCCGCCTCCGTGATCGTGACGATGCTCATCGCGACGCGCTCCCAGAAGCAGTTCGCGGCCCAGTGGGAGCGCACCGGCACGCTCAACGGCCACGTCGAGGAGATGCACACCGGGCACGCCATCGTCAAGCTCTTCGGCCGTCAGGACGAGGCCGTGGCCGAGTTCGACCGGCGCAACGAGGAGCTCTACGAGGCGAGCTACCGCGCCCAGTTCCTCTCGGGCATGATCCAGCCGGCCATCAGCTTCATCTCCAACCTCAACTACGTGGCCATCGCCGTCATCGGCGGCATCCAGGTGGCCACGGGCCAGATCTCGCTCGGAGACGTGCAGGCCTTCATCCAGTATTCCCGGCAGTTCACCTTCCCGATCATGCAGCTGGCTGCCATCGCCAACACCCTGCAGTCCGCCGTGGCCTCTGCGGAGCGCGTCTTCGAGCTGCTCGACGAGCCCGAGGAGATCGCGGACCCGGTGACCCCGCAGGTCCTCGCGGAGCCGGCTGCCGGCCGCGTGACGCTGCAGCACGTCTCCTTCCGGTACGAGCCGGACAAGCCGCTCATCGAGGACCTGTCACTGCGCGTCGAGCCCGGTCAGACCACCGCCATCGTGGGGCCCACGGGCGCTGGCAAGACGACCCTCGTGAACCTGCTCATGCGCTTCTACGACGTGGACAGCGGGCGGATCGAGGTGGACGGCATCGAGACGCGCGAGCTCACTCGCGACAACCTGCGTCGCTCCTTCGGCATGGTCCTCCAGGACACCTGGCTCTTCAAGGGCACCATCCGCGAGAACGTCACCTACGGCGTCGAGGGCGAGGTGAGCGAGGAGGCCTTCCACGCGGCCGTGCAGGCGGCCCACGTGGACCACTTCGTCCGGACGCTCCCGGACGGCTACGAGACGGTGCTTGACGAGGACGCCACGAGCGTCTCGGCCGGGGAGAAGCAGCTGCTGACCATCGCGCGTGCCTTCCTGGCCGACCCGCCCATCCTCATCCTCGACGAGGCGACCTCATCGGTCGACACGCGCACGGAGGTCCTCATCCGCCGCGCCATGTCCCGACTCATGGAGGGCCGCACGGCCTTCGTCATCGCCCACCGGCTCTCGACCATCCGCGACGCCGACACGATCCTGGTCATGGACCAGGGCCGCATCGTCGAGCAGGGAAACCACGAGCAGCTCATGGCCGCCCGCGGCTTCTACCACGACCTCTACGCCAGCCAGTTCGAGGAGGCCTTCGAGCCGGCGGCCTGAGTCCGGACAACGGCTGCGCGAACGCGTCTCGGGGCCGCCGAGGCTGGGGCATCATCGCCGGCATGGACCTGATCGCGCGACTCCGGGTCATGAACCCCATCCCGCCCCCGCCGACCTCGCCACACGAGACCCGCGCCACCGGCTTCCTGCGTCCCGCCGTCTTCGGCGGCAGCGACGGCCTCGTCTCCAACCTGGCGCTCGTGATGGGCGTCGCCGGCGCCTCCTCGGACAACCAGGCCATCGTCATCGCGGGCATCGCCGGCCTGCTTGCGGGCGCCTTCTCCATGGCCGTCGGCGAGTACATCTCGGTGCGGTCACAGCACGAGCTCTTCGACGCCCAGCGCCAGCTGCAGGTGCGGCAGCTGCAGGCGGACGAGGCCGGCGAACGAGCCATCCTGGAGGACATCTACTGCGAGCGCGGCTTCACCGCGGAGGAGGCGAAGGCCATCGTGGGCACGCTCTTCGCGACGCCGGAGCGGGCGCTCGACTCGATGATGCGTGACGAGGTCGGCCTTGACCCCAAGTCCATCGGCGGCCCGTGGGCCGCGGCCACCAGCTCGTTCCTGGCCTTCGTCTCAGGGGCGCTCATCCCGCTGCTGCCCTTCCTCTTGCTCGCGGGGACGACGGCCCTCGTCACGAGTGTCGTGGTCTCGCTCGGCGCGCTCTTCCTCCTGGGCCTGGGGGTCAGTCGGCTGACGGGTCGCCCGGCGCTCCGCTGCGGGTTGCGGCAGCTCGGCCTGGGTGGCGTCGCGGCCCTCATCACGTTCCTCATCGGCCAGGCCATCGGCACGGCCGTCTGAGCTCGGCACGGCCGCCTGAGTGGGCACGGCCGGGCTGACGACGCCCCCACCTGCCACCGCGCCACGAGACGCGCGCGATTCGTTCCCGTACCGCGCCGCTCCCGCTGTGGAACCGCAACCTGCCGCTCGATAGACTCGAGCCACAGACGCTGACAGCGGTCGCGGCCCCCGTGTGCCCGCGATCCCGCCAACCATCCGCCAGCCACGCACAGGAGTCTCATGACCGCACGCCAATCGGCCATCGCCGGGATCGCCGGCCACCGGGTCACCCCCACGCAGAAGTACCTGGAGCACGCCGGGGAGGCCATCTACGGCCAGTACGTGTTCCACGAGGACGCCCAGCGGGAGTATCTCGCCAAGCCCATCTTCCGGAAGCTGCGCCAGACCATCGACGGTCACGAGCCCTTCGACCCGGGCATCGTCGACGCCGTGGCCCACGGCGTGAAGGAGTGGGCGCTGGCTCACGGCGCCACCCACTACACGCACTGGTTCGTGCCCATGACGGGCGCCACGGCGGAGAAGCACGACTCCTTCCTGACGCCCATGGGCGAGGGCCGCACCATCGCCGAGTTCTCTGGCCGCAACCTGGTCCAGGGTGAGCCCGACGCCAGCTCCTTCCCGTCGGGCGGCATCCGCGCCACCTTCGAGGCGCGCGGCTACACCGCCTGGGACGTCACCAGCCCCATCTTCCTGCAGGTGGAGCCCAACGGCGTCACGCTGACCATCCCCACGGCCTACGTGTCCTTCACGGGCGAGGCGCTCGACCACAAGATCCCGCTGCTGCGCTCCCAGGAGGCCCTCGGCAGGCAGGCCCTGCGCATCCTGCGCTGGTTCGGCAACGAGACGGCCACGCGCGTCCAGACCGCCATCGGTCCCGAGCAGGAGTACTTCCTGGTCGACCGCCGCCTGGCGGAGCACAGGCCTGACCTCGTGCTCACTGGTCGCACCCTCTTCGGCGCCCCCTCGCCCAAGGGCCAGGAACTCGAGGACCAGTACTTCGGCCCCATCCGCGAGCGCATCCTGGCCTTCATGATGGATCTCGACCGTGAGCTCTGGCGCCTGGGCATCCCGGCCAAGACGCGCCACAACGAGGTCGCACCTGGCCAGTTCGAGATGGCCCCGGTCTACGAGCCCACATCCGTCGGCTCCGACCACAACATGGTGGTCATGAGCACGATGCGCCGTCTCGCACCGCAGCACGGCCTCATGCTCCTCATCCACGAGAAGCCCTTCGCCGGCATCAACGGGTCGGGCAAGCACAACAACTGGTCGATGGCGACCGACACGGGAGAGAACCTCCTTGACCCGGGCAACGACCCGCACGCCAACGCGCAGTTCCTGGCCTTCCTGATGGCCGTCATCCAGGCTGTCGACACGCACGCCGACCTGATCCGTGCCAGCATCGCGGACGCCGGCAACGACCATCGCCTGGGGGCCAACGAGGCGCCGCCGGCCATCATGTCCATCTTCCTCGGCTCGCAGCTCGAAGACGTCGTCGACCAGCTCGGCAAGGGTGGCGCCTCCGCCTCCAAGCAGGGCGGCTCCGTGGGGCTGGGCGTCACCTCGCTGCCGGTGCTTCCCCGTGATGCCACGGACCGCAACCGGACCTCGCCCTTCGCCTTCACGGGCAACAAGTTCGAGTTCCGCGCCGTCGGCTCGTCGGCACCCATCTACTGGCCGCAGACGGTCCTCAACACGGCCGTCGCCGATTTACTCGAAGCCCTGGCCGGCAAGCTGGACACGCTCAAGCCGGGGGACTTCGATGGCCTGACCAAGATCCTGTCCGAGACGGCCAAGAAGCATCGGAGGATCCTCTTCGAAGGCAACAACTACTCGGAGGAATGGCACGCGGAAGCGGCCAAGCGGGGCCTGCCTAACAACCGCACCACGGTGGATGCCCTGCCGGCGCTGACGACCGAAGAAGGCCCTCGCCGTCTTCTCCCGCCACGGCGTCCTGTCGGAGCGCGAGCTCACAGCCCGCGCCGAGATCAACTGGGAGCGCTACGTCAAGGTCAGCAACATCGAGGCGAGCTGTGCCGTGGACATGGCACGCACGATGATCCTGCCGGCCGCCGTGCGCTACCTGGTCCAGCTATCCTCGGCGGGCACCTCGAAGGGCATCAGCACGGTCACCAGGCAGGTGGCGGGCAAGGTGGACGACCTGGTCGCCGCCATCGACGCGCTGGAGCACGCACAGCACGCGGCCCACGACGCGGACTCCGTGCAGGCTGAGGCCAAGGCCTTCTGTGACTCCGTCATCCCGGCCCAGGAGGCCCTGCGCGGCGTCGCGGACGAACTGGAGACGCTGGTCGCCGACGACCTCTGGCCGCTTCCGAAGTACCGCGAGCTGCTCTTCCAGTACTGAGCTCCTCCTCATCTGAGAGGCGGCCACCGGCGCGGTGGCCGCCTCTCGCCGCGTCCGGGTCCTGCTGCCGTTCGCTGCTGCAGCGGGCTCGCCCTCGTCTTCAGCGTGGGGCGTCCGCTTCGCTGGGCCTCGTGGTGGTGGCCAGCGTGAACGGGGTCCGTCCAGGGGCGACCCCGCCGGGCGCTGGGTAGACGCACAGCAGCGTGAGGGGCAGTGAACCCGTGCTCCGGAAGCCGTGCGCGCCGGACGGCCCCGCCGGGCTGATGACCGTGCCACCCGGGGCGATGGGCGTCTCGCCGCCATCGGCGTCGAGTGCCACTCCATGCCCCGAGAGCACGTACTGGAGCTCCATGACCGGGTGGTAGTGGAGCGGGATGTCACCCGTGATGGCCACCAGCACGGCGAACAGCTCGGCTCCCGGGGATGTCTCGTCGAGGATGCGACTGACCGGCGCCCCGGGGTAGTCAGCCGCGGCCGCGATGCCCTGGTCGGGTGCCCGATAGGTCGAACGTGGTCCTACCAGGGGTTCGGGGTCTCCCATCAGCATCCCTCCTCGGGTGTTGGGCTACGGGGCCGTCGATGCCTGTGGTGACGGCGAGACCTCCGGCACCGGGTCGCCCAGGACGACCGATGGGTCGCTGGTCAGCGTCACGGGCACCGCGACGCGGTACGGCGCGCCCTGCGTGATGACCGGCACCCCGGGGCCCGTCCACAGTGACAGACCATCGGTGACGCGCGCCACCACCAGGTAGGTGACGGCCTCGTCGATGTCCTCCAGCAGGAACGGGATGGCGAATGCCAGCGACTCGCTGTCGGTCACGCGCCGCGCGTCGTAGCCGATGACCGCGCCGCTGTCACCACGGACCAGGAAGACCTCGCGGAAGGCGTTCGGGGAGAGGTCCGCCGGCGTGCCGATGATGATGCCGCTCACCTCGCCCTCCAGGACGTCGGCGCGATACGAGAGCGGCACGATCAGCCCGCTCGTGGGTGCGCCCTGCGTGATGGCTGGCGTGCCTTCCCGGCTGATCCAGGTGTGCGGCCCGTCGACCATGGCGGCCATGACGCGATAGCTCGCGGCCGGGTCGATCTGGGCCCAGTCGAAGCCCAGCACGAAGGCCTGCGGCGAGGTGCCAGCGGCCACATACTGCGTCACGGGGACGGCCCGCGTCCCGAAGGAACCGACCTCCAGCAGACTCAGGATGACCTGCCGCTTGGGGGTCGCCGGGACAGGCTCCCGGTAGGCCAGCACACCGGAGAGGAGGCCGGTCCCCGTCGTCGGGTAGCTGCCGTCGGCCGTGGGCGACGGCTGTGGTACCGGCGTGGGTGCCGGCGACGGGCTCGCCGTCGGCACCAGGCTTGGACTGCTGGCCGGTCCGGACGACACGAACAGATCGACGAGCGTGCCTGGCGGCACCTTCGTGCCCTTCGTCGGGTCGGTCTTGAGCGCGTACCCGGCCGGGACGTCGTCGTTGGACTTGCGCAGGCGGTCGCCCACGCTGAGGTCAGCGCCGGTGATGGTGATGATGGCGTCAGGCTCGGGCAGGCCGCGGACGTCGGGCACAGCCACCGGCTTGGGAGTCGGCGACGGCGTGGGGCCGGTCGAGATGACCAGGGCGACCTTGCTGTCGGGCTTGACGCTCGTTCCGCCGGCCGGATCGGTCTTGATGACGGAGCCGGCCTTGATCGACTCGTTGGCCTTGCGGGTGCGCTCGCCGGCCTTGAGGTCGGCGTCGTTGAGCTCGACGATGGCGTCGGCCTCCGGCATGCCCTTCACGTTTGGCACCGCGACCGGGCTTGGCTTGGGCGTGGGCTTGGCTGTCGGGGTCGGCTTGGGTGTCGGGCCGGGCGTTGGCGTCGCGGCCGGCGTCGGACTTGGCGTGGGCTCCGGGCCCTTGGAGACATAGAGGTCCACCTTGGACCTGGGGGGCACTGCCTTTCCGGCCGAGGGGTCGGTCTTGGTGGCCGTGCCCTTGGCCACGTTCTCGTCGTACTTGCGCTTGGTCTCAGCCACCACGAGGTCGGCGCTCTGCAGCGTGGTCACAGCCTGCGCCTCCGCCTGGCCCGTGACGCTGGGGACGATGACCGGCGTGGGCTCCGGACCCTTGGAGATGAAGAGGTCCACGGCCGACTTGGGGGGCACCGCCGTGCCGGCTGACGGGTCGGTCTTGGTGGCCGTGCCCTGGGGCGCTTCTTCGTTGTATTTGCGCTTGGTCTCGTCCACGCGCAGGTCGCGCCCCTCCAGGGTCGAGACGGCCTGCTCCTCGGTCTGGCCTGAGACGCTGGGTACGGTGACCGGCGTGGGAGCCGGCGTGGGCGCCGGGGTGGGCGTCGCCGTCGGCCCCGGGGTCGGCTCGGGCGTGGGTGCCGGGGTGGGTGGTTGCGGCGTCGGCTCCGGTGTCGGCGTGGGCTTGGGCGGCAGTGGCACAGCGGTCGCCCCGGAGACGGTGATGACACCCGCGCTCAGCTGGTCGCCAGCGGCCAGGAGCGGCTGCGTCCCCTGGCTCTGCCAGACGCTGGTGTCATCCACGAGGGCCGCCCAGGCGCCCAGCGAGGCGTCGGCGCCCACGCTGGCGGGGTCGAAGCCGAGGCGGAAGTCGATGGGGACCTGGCCCGTCGGTGAGATGGCCGTCCAGGCGATGGTCCGGCCGGTGGTCGTGTCCTGAAGCGCGGCGAGGGCCACGGCCTTGCCGGTCAGGGATGACTTGTCGTCCTTGGTGATCTGGCCCTGGACCTCCATCGGCGAGGAGCCGGGCACGCGCTTCACGGCGACGTTCACGCCGGAGGTGGGACCGCCCGTGATGACTGGGGTGCCATCGCTGTTCTGCCAGGTTGCCTCACCGTCGAGAATGGCAGCGAAGATGACGTAGGCGTGGTCAGCCTGGATGCGCGCCGGGTCGTAAGCCACCTTGAACGTGATGGGCGTGGGTCCCGGGTCGGCCCGGCGCTGCTGGCCCACGATGACGTCACCCTCACCTGCCGAACGATCCACGATGGTGACCACGGCCACCGCGTTGGCCGACGGCGACAGTGGCTCAGCCGTGCTGATCGTGCCTGTCACCAGGCCGGGCTCCGAGCCCTGCCCGATGGCCATGGCCGGCATGACGACCAGGGCCGCGGCCAGGAGCAGCCCCACGAGGCCCAGCCCACTCGCCCGGCGATCGAACCTCGAGCGCATCGCATCCTCCGTCCCGGGCCTGCCCACCACCACGGGCTGCCCAGGCGCAGCCTAGTCCATCGAGGCCCCAGCCGGGCCTGACGCTCGCGTCCTGCCCAGCCGCGCGGCGCCGCGACCACGAGAGCTGCCAGCGGTCCGCCCTTGCGCCGCGTGCCGACACGACCGAGCGCGGCCCGGACCGGGCAGACGGGCCATCCGGCTCTGGAGCGGTCGCCACGCCGATGGCAGCCTGCCCTACGCAGAAAGGAGGCCCGCTTGTCGTCCGCAGCCACCGTCGCCCCAGCCACCGTCGCCCCAGCCACCGGGTCCGTCGCGTGCCACCAGCCCGTGCGGCAGCCATGACTGACACGGCTCGAGTCGGCATCGTCACCGGGGGAGGGGACTGTCCCGGCATGAATGCCGTGATCCGCGCCGTCGCAAAGGCCGCTCGCCTGCGCGGCTGGGAAGCCATCGGCGTCTCCGGCGGTTTCGATGGGCTCTTCGATCCGCAGGCCTGCCACGCCCTCGACTACCAGGATCTCACCGGCCTGCTCACCAAGGGCGGCTCCATCCTGGGTTCCGCCAACAGCGGCCGGTTCGCGGCCAAGGTCGGCGGCGGCGAGGTGCGCCAGCTGCCGGAAGGTCTGCTGTCATCGACGAAGGAGGCCGTCGAGCGGCTCGGCCTGCGCGGGCTCGTCGTCATCGGCGGTGACGGCACCATGAGCATCGCGCTCCAACTGGACGCCTACGGGATCCCCGTGGTGGGCGTGCCCAAGACGATCGACAACGACCTGGGCGCCACGCTCCAGACCTTCGGCTTCGATTCCGCCGTGGCCTACGCGACGGACGCCGTGGACCGCCTGCAGACCACGGCGGAGAGCCACCGGCGCGCCATCGTCATGGAGGTCATGGGTCGCCACGCCGGCTGGATCGCGCTCTACTCCGCCCTCGCTGGCGGCGCGGACGTCATCCTCATCCCCGAGATCCCCTTCACCCACGAGCACATCGCGGAGGCCGTTCGCGAGCGCGACCGCACGGACCGCTTCCACACCATCGTGGTGGCTGCAGAAGGCGCCCGGCTGGCCGGCAGCGCCTCGGCAGCGACCATCGGCGGGGGGGCTGAACGCGAAGTCCGCCTGGGAGGCGTCGGGCAGGAGGTCGCGGCCGAGATCGAGCGCCGCACCGGCAAGGAGACGCGCCACGTCGTCCTCGGCCACCTGCAGCGGGGCGGCAGCCCGACCCACTTCGACCGCGTGCTGTGCACCGCCCTGGGGGCCAAGGCCGTCGAGATGATGGCCGAGGAGCAGTTCGGCCGCCTCGTCATCTACACCGGGCACGGCGTGGACAGCGTGCCCTTGGCAGAGGCCGTGGACAGTCTGCGCACGGTGCCGCCGGACGGGGCGTTCGTGCGGGCCGCACGCCAGATGGGCGTCTCCTTCGGCGACCGGGCACCCTGACGCCGGATACGCCGGTCTTGTCCGTGGCCGCCCCACGACCTCAGCGGTACGCGGCGGCCTGCAGGGCGCCGTCGTACATGGCGATGACGTTGCGCGGCGGGACCTCCGGCAGGATCTGGTGGGCCGGCGCGAAGATGTAGCCGCCGCCATCGGCCATGTCCTCGATGAGGCGTCGGGCGCCGTCGCGGATCTGCGTTTCCGTGCCGAAGGGCAGCAGCTCCTGGATGTCGAAGCCGCCGATGAAGCTGAGGTCACGCCCGAAGTCGCGCTTGATGCCGGCCGGCTCCATGCCCGTCGCCTTGGGCTGGATCGGGTTGAGGACCTCGACACCGATGTCGATGAAGTCGGGGATGTAGTCCCGCACCGCGCCGCAGGAGTGCAGCACCAACCGGGCGTCCGGGGCGCAGCGCTTGGCGACCTCGATCCAGCGTCTCTGGTACGGCTTGCAGAAGGTGCGGTAGTCGGCGACGCTCATGAAGGGTCCGCGCTGGGTGCCCAGGTCCTCACCCATGCAGATGAGGTCGACAGATGGCCCCAGGGGCGTCAAGAACTCCTCGAGATACTCCTCGGTGACCTGCGTGATCTTCTCGACCAGGGCGTGGTAGAAGCGCGGGTTCAGGTGCATGTCCATCATGCGGGTGTCGAAGCCGCGAAGGAAGTCGTAGATGTGGAAGAGCGACTGCGTGGCGGAGCCCGGGATGGCCACGACGGCGAAGCCGTCCGCCTGCGCAGCGCTGGCCTGCTCGACGAGGCCGCGCGTGATGGCCGGCTCGTGCAGCAGGTCCGGTCCCGGCCACCAGGGGTAGGCCTCGATCTCATCGACCTCGGTCGCGTCGCGCAGGGGCGCCTCGTCGTTGACGACGTCCGTGAACGGGCCGACGGTGGTCACGATGAGCCCCATCCAGGGGTCGCGCTCGCGTCCGCCACCCAGGGGCTCGCCCGTGCGGTCCGAGCCCCCGCAAACCGCGCGCAGGTCCGCCCCGAAGCGGTCCAGGAGCCGACGGTCGGCATTCATGACCGTGTGCGAGTCGCCGAAGATGCGGGGCTCCTCGTAGTCCTCGATGCCCAGCTCTGCGCAGAGGGCCCGGTAGCCGTGGGGCGGCGCGTCCCAGATGCTGGAATAGACCGGCACGCCGAACGTGACCGGCACGCGGTCCGGCTCCTGGTGGCTGAGCGCGGTGAGGACTCGTTCTCGGGAGTGCACGGTCAGGTCTCTCCTTCGGCGGGGACGGACCCAGTATGGGCAGGCCGACGACGAGCGCTTCAGAGTCTTCGGGGCGCTCGCCGCAACGCCGTTGCCACAGTCAGCTTGACTCAGTGAGCTGAGTCAAATAGGCTCATCGCATGACCAAACGGCTGCAAGTGCTGCTCGATGACGAGGAAATGGAGACGATCCAGCAGCTGGCTCGCCGGCGCCACCAGACCACTGCGGCATGGGTCCGCGATGCCCTTCGCCGCGCCCGCGAGGGGGCAGCCTACCCGGAGACGGCCAGTCGACTGCGCGCCGTGCGCGAGGCAGCTGATCACGCGTACCCGAGCGGGGACATCGACGTCATGCTGGCCCAGATCGAGCGCGGTTACGAAGGCTCTGAGACTCGGTGATCTTCGTCGATTCGAACGTGCCCATGTACCTCGTCGGGGCGGCGCATCCAAACAAGGACGCCTCCCGGGCCCTCCTGGAGCGTGCCCTCATCGATCGCGAGCCCCTCGTCACCGACGCGGAGGTGCTGCAGGAGATCCTGCATCGCTACGTCGCCATCGACCGCCGGGAGGCCATCGGCCCGGCCACCGATGTCCTGCTCGACGTGGTCGACCGTGTCTTCCCGGTGGAACGGGAGGACGTCGAACGGGCTCGGCGGCTGGTGATGTCCACGTCGCTCTCCGCTCGTGACGCGGTCCACGTCGCCATCATGCAGCGGCACGCCGTGCGGACGATCATGAGCTTCGACCGGGGGTTCGATGCCGTCGCCGGCATCGAGCGGCGCTCCTGACGCCCCGTATGCCGTTCTTGCGCACCGCATGCTGTGCTGACGTCCCGCGCGTCGTGCCGGCGCCTTGCGCTCGGGGCACACTAGGGACCTCATGAGCACCACCGACCTCAGCAACCCGGAGCGCAGCGACTTCATCCGCGACGCCATCACCGAGGACCTCCGCAGCGGGCGCCACGCCACCATCGTGACGCGCTTCCCGCCGGAGCCCAACGGCCACCTGCACATCGGCCACGCCAAGTCGATCTGCCTCAACTTCGGCATCGCCCGCGAGTTCGGCGGGCGCTGTCACCTGCGCTTCGACGACACCAATCCCACCAAGGAGGAGCAGGAGTACATCGACGCCATCGAGGCCGACGTGCGCTGGCTCGGCTTCGACTGGGGCGAGCACCTTTACCACGCCTCGGACTACTTCGAGCAGCTCTTCGAATGGGCGGTCCACCTCATCAGGAGCGGCCTGGCCTACGTTGACGACCTCTCCGCGGAGCAGATCCGCGAGCACCGCGGCACGCTCACGGAGCCCGGCACGGACAGCCCCTGGCGCGGCCGCTCCACGGAGGAGAGCCTGGATCTCTTCGCCCGCATGCGCGCCGGCGAGTTCGAGGACGGCTCACGCGTGCTGCGCGCCCGCATCGACATGGCCTCGCCCAACCTCAACCTGCGCGACCCCGTGCTCTATCGCATCCTCCACGCGACGCATCCGCGCACCGGCGACGACTGGTGCATCTACCCGACCTACGACTTCGCGCACGGCCAGTCGGACGCCATCGAGGGCATCACGCACTCCATCTGCACGCTCGAGTTCGAGAACCACCGTCCGCTCTACGACTGGTTCATCGAGCACCTGCCCGTGCCCTCGCGTCCGCGCCAGTACGAGTTCGCGCGGCTCAACCTGACCTGGACGGTCCTCTCGAAGCGCTTCCTGCTGCGACTCGTGGAGGACGGCCGCGTGCGCGGCTGGGACGACCCGCGCATGCCCACCATCGCCGGCTTCCGGCGGCGCGGCTTCCCGGCCGAGGGCATCCGCCGATTCGCCACCGAGGTCGGCATCAGCAAGAGGGACGCGGTCGTCGAGATCGAGCAGCTTGAGCACGTCGTCCGCGACGTGCTCAACCGGCGCGCCCCGCGGCGCTTCGCCGTCCTGCGCCCCCTGAAGGTCGTCATCGAGGACTACCCGGAGGGCCAGGTCGAGGAGCTGGAGGCCGTCAACAACCCGGAGGACCCCTCGGCCGGGATGCGCCGCGTGCCCTTCTCGCGCGAGCTCTGGATCGAGCGCGACGATTTCATGGAGGATCCGCCCGCCAAGTTCTACCGCCTGTCCCCGGGCCGCGAGGTGCGTCTCCGCTACGCCTACTTCATCACCTGCCGCGAGGTCGTCAGGGACGCTGCGGGGGAGGTCGTGGAGCTGCGCTGCACCCACGATCCCGCCACGCGGGGAGGGGACGCCCCGGACGGCCGGCGCCCCAAGGCCACGTTGCACTGGGTCTCGGCCGCGCACGCCATCCCGGCGGATGTCCGCCTCTACGATCGGCTCTTCGTGCGCCCGGATCCGGGTGCCGATGGGGACCTCCTGGCGGACCTGAACCCCGACTCGGAGGAGATCCTGTCCGACTGCTGGCTGGAGCTGGCCGCCGCCGACCTGGCCGTCGGCGAGACGGTCCAGTTCGAGCGCCTGGGGTACTTCAGCCCTGACCCCGACTCCAGGCCGGGTCGACCGGTCCTCAACCGCACGCTGACACTGAAGGACAGCTGGGCGAAAGTCCGGGCGAACGCCGGCTGACCGACCGGGACCGGGGCGCGCTGGGGCGGGAGGGCTGCCTCGGTTCAGTCGAAGATCGAGGTCGGCATGTAGCAGGTCACGATCCAGTTGGGCTGGTCCACGATCTCGCTGATGCGCAGCTCGCCGGCCACGGAGATGAGCATGTACGCGTCGGCCGGCGCCAGGCCGTGGCGAACCGCGAGGCGGTCGATCATGCGCCGCGTGGCATCCCGCGCCGCCTCGAAGAGGTCCGGGCCGACGCCATCGGCGGCGAACCACGCGCCCGTGTTCGTGGCGCTGCCCAGCGGTCCGGCCGTCTCGAACTCGGGCGCCTGCACCGACACGTCCTTGCGCACGGTCAGCCGCACCTGGGCTGCCATGGGTGTCTCGATGGCGGTGCCGCAGACCTCGCCATCGCCCTGGGCCGCATGGCCGTCACCCAGGCTGAAGAGGGCGCCCGGGACTTGCACTGGCAGCCACAGCCGTGCCCCGGCGGTCAGGTGGCGGGTGTCCATGTTGCCGCCCGCCTCCGTGGGCGGGATAGTGCTGCGCGCCTCGCCGGGGGATGCCAGCCCAAGCACCCCGCAGAACGGCGCCAGGGGGATGCGCACGCCGGGCATGAACTCGCCCAGGCCGCCAGCCAGCCGAGTGATGCGCAGGGCTGGGTCGGGGAACTCGTCGGCCAGGAGGCCGAATCCCGGGATCGAGGCCGTCCAACCCCAGTCGGCTGGCTGGAAGTCCAACAGCTCGATCTCGAGCGTGTCGCCCGGCTCTGCGCCTTCGACGAAGACCGGGCCGCCCACCTGGTCGACGCGCCCGAAGTCGAGCACGGGGATGTCCGCGACCGTGGAGGCAGCGGTCAGCTGGCCGCAGGACGCGTCCAGGACCTCGAACGAGACGACGCTCCCGGAGGCCACGCTCAGGACCGGCGGTATGGCCGCATCCCAGGCCAGGTGATAGGTGTCGCGTCCGATGTGGGCTGCCATCTCTTCCTCCTCGTATTGAATGGTCGGGGTGCGTCTGGGTCAGTCGAGCCAGCAGCGGCTGGCGCGGCCCTCGCCGAGGCGGACGAAGGGCGGGGTCCGGTCGCAGGGGTCGTACCGGTGCGGGCAGCGATCGCGGAAGGAGCAGCCCGGGCCCTCGGCTGCTTCGAGCGTGACCTCGCCACCGGCGCGCTCGGTGCGCAGGCGCGCGGCCCAGGCGGGATCCTCGCCGGGGATGGAGGCCAGCAGCGCCCGCGTGTAGGGGTGGTGGGGCTCATCGAAGATCTGGTCCACGCTGCCCTCCTCGACGATCTCGCCGAGGTACATGACGGAGATGCGGTCGGCGGCGTGATGCACGACGGCCAGGTCGTGGGCCACGAAGAGGTACGCCAGTCCGTGCTCCTCCTGCAGGTCCTCGAGGAGATTCACGATCTGGGCCTGCACGGAGACGTCCAGCGCGGAAACAGGCTCGTCCAGCACCAGCAGCTCTGGATCCACCGCGAGGGCGCGGGCGATGCCGACACGCTGACGCTGCCCGCCGGACAGCTCGTGGGGGTAGCGTCGAGCGTGTTCCGCCCCGAGGCCCACATCGGCCAGGAGTGCTGCGACTCGGTCGCGACGCTCGCTGCCACCCGCGCCGATGCCATGGACGGTGAGCACCTCGGCGATCGTCTCGGCCACGGTCATGCGCGGGTTGAGCGAGGAATAGGGATCCTGGAAGACGATCTGGATCCGTTCACGCAGCCGGCGCAGTTGGCCGGCCGGCGCGGCGAGCACGTCGATGCCGTCGAAGGTGATACGCCCGCCGGTGGCCTCGACGAGCCGCAGGATCGCCCGGGCCGTCGTCGTCTTGCCGCTGCCCGACTCGCCCACGAGCGCGAGCGTTTGCCCGCGCGCGATGGAGAAGCTGACGCCTCGCACAGCGGCCACGCTGCGCGCGGGACGCCCCGTCAGGCGGTCCAGGATCCCGCCGCCACGCGTGAAGGTGACATGCAGGCCCTCGACCTCGAGCAGGGGCGACGGGGCGGCCGGTCCACCGTGCGGCCACGCGGCCGCCGGCGCGCTGACGGTCACCCGACCGCCGGTCCGGGACGGCCCGTGAGTGGGCCAAGCCCGGCGCTGCGAGGCAGCTGGCGCTGCCGAGGCGAGGTCAGGGCCTGGGCACGCGTGAGTGAAAGACCCTGCTCCGCACGTGACAGGTAGTCGGCCAGGACGGCCATGTAGCGGTCGGGCTCCTCGGCGTGCGACATGTGGCCGGACTGCTCGAAGACGACCCACTCGGCCTGCGGGATGCGCTCGGCGATGATGGCCATCTGGGCCGGCGTGGCCTCGTCGTGGCGGCCGCTCGTGATGAGCACCGGCACCTCCACCTCGTCCAGCCGCGGGGTGATGTCCCAATCGCGCAGCGTGCCCACGACGTGGAACTCGGTGGGGCCGTTCATGGTGCGGTAGACCTGCGGGTTGCGGGCGATCTTGGCGAAGGTCCGTGTCACGAACTCCGGAAAGGGCACCACCCGGCAGACGTGGCGCTCGTAGAAGACGTTCACGGCGGCCTCGTACTCGGGGTCGTCCCACGTCCCGGCGGCCTCATGACGGTCGAGCACCTCGATGACCTCCGCCGGCAGGTCCGCTCGCAGACGGCCCGTCTCCGCCACCCAGAGCGGCAGGCTGGCCGGTGAGCTGGCGATGGTCCCGGAGACGACACCGGCCGGCTGCCGCACGAGGTACTCCATGAGGAGCATGCCGCCCCAGCTCTGGCCCAGGATGTGGACGCGCTCCAGGCCCAGCGCCTCTCGGATGGCGTCTACCTCGCGGACATAGAAGTCGACGGTCCAGCGCGCCGGGTCATCGGGCTGGTCGGAGTTGCCGCAGCCCTGTTGGTCGTAGAAGATGACCCGCCGGCCCGTGGCCGACACGGCGGCGATGGATTCGATGTAGTCGTGGCAGGCACCGGGGCCGCCGTGCAGCAGCAGCAGCGGAGCGTGTCCCTCTTGCCGCTCCCGATCCGCATCGCCGACCACCGCCACCCAGGTCCGCTGGCCCTCGAAGGTGATGAAGCGTTCCTCGGCGCCCAGCGCCGGGTCGATCGTCACGAGTGCAGAGTCGTTCATGTTCCTTGCTCCCATTCGATTCGCAGGCTTCCATCCACGAGTTCAGCGCTCCGATGACAGGCCGACCGGCGACCTGGACCGGTCGACAGCAGGGCCGGCACCTCGGTCCCGCAGCGCTCCACGGCCACCGGGCAGCGCGGCGCGAACGGGCAGCCCGGCGGCAGCGTCGCGGGGTCCGGCGGGGTGCCCTGGATCTGGGGCAGGCGCCGGCGCCGCTCGAGGATCGAGGGGATGCTGGCGCTGAGCCCCGAGGTGTAGGGGTGGTGGGGCGACCAGAGGAGCTGCGAGACGGGTGCTTCCTCGACGACGCGGCCCGCATAGAGCACGACAGCGCGCTCGCACAGCTCGCGCACGACGCCGAGGTCATGGGTGATGAGCAGGAGGGCCATGCCGCGGTCGCGCACGAGCGAGCGCATGAGCTCCAGGATCTGGGCCTGGACGGTGACGTCCAGCGCTGTCGTCGGCTCATCGGCGATGAGCAACTCCGGCTCGCCGGCCAGCGCCATGGCGATCATGACCCTCTGGCGCATGCCGCCTGAGAGCTCGTGCGGGTAGCGCTCCGCCACGCTGGCTGGGTCGCTCAGGCCCACCGAGGCGAAGAGCTCGAGCACTCGCGCGCGGGCCGCCGGCTTTCCGAGACCGAAGTGGAAGCGCAGCGATTCGGCCACCTGCTCTCCGGACCGGTAGAGCGGGTCGAGGGCCGTGAGGGGGTCCTGGAAGATCATGGCTACGCGCTCGCCCCGGACGCGTCGGTAGCTCGACTCGGGCAGGCCCACGAGCTCGTCACCCTCAAGGCGGATGCTGCCCCCCACGCTGCTCGTGCGCGCCGGCAGCAGTCCCATGATCGCCCGGCTGCTGACGGACTTGCCCGACCCTGACTCGCCCACGAGGCCGACGATCTCACCGGCCTGGATGGAAAGGTCCAGGCCATTGACGGCGTTGACCAGGCCGGCGATGGTGCGGAACCGGACGGAGAGGTCACGGACCTCGAGCAGGCTCGGTGGGCGTGTGGCGCCCGGCGTGGGCGGCAGGGATACGCTCATCGCTCGCGCTCCCGCGGGTCGAGCTGCACGCGCAGCCCATCACCGACCAGGTTGAAGCAGATGACCGCGATCATGATGGCCAGGCCGGCCGAGACCGCGGGCAGCGGGTTCTGCAGGAGGTAGGAGCGCCCGTCGGCGAGCATCGAGCCCCAGTCCGGGTCGGGCGGCTGCTGCCCGAGGCCCAGGAAGCTGAGGGCCGCGATGTCCAGGATGGCGTAGGCCAGGTCGATGGTGGACTGCACGACCACCGGGCCGACGAGGTTGGGCAGGATATGCCGGAAGAGGATGCGCCGGTCGGAGTAGCCGAGGGCCCTCCCGGCGTCCACGTAGGCCTGGTTGCGCTGCACGAGGGTGACGCTGCGCACCAGCCGGGCCATCGCCGGCACGTAGATGATCCCCAGCGCCAGCACCACGGTGTTGAGGCCGCGGCCGAAGGTCGCCACCACGAGCACGGCCAGGAGCAGTGCCGGGAAGGCCAGCAGGGCGTCCAGGGGTCGCATGATGACGGCCTCGCGGGTGCCCCCGTAGTAGCCCGCGATGAGTCCCAGCGGCACACCCACGACACCGCTCACGATGACCACCACGAGCGCCCCCACGAGCGTCGGCGCCGCGCCGTAGATGACACGCGCCAGGACGTCCCGCCCGGGTTTGTCCGTGCCCAACGGGTGCTCGGCGCTGGCGCCCAGGAGTGAGTTGCCGAGGTCCTGGGCGATGGGGTCCGCCTGTGTCAGCAGCCACGGCGCGACGGTGGCGATGAGCAGCGGGATGAGCACGATGACCGCCACCAGTGCCGCCCGATTGCGCACCAGCGGTGCCGCGGCGATGCGCCGCATGACCATGCGGTACGACGGCGGCAGCGGCAGGGCGGCGTACATCCGGCCGATCACGAGTAGCGGATCCGTGGATCGATCACCGCGTAGAGCAGGTCGGTGAGCAGGTTGATGAGGATGAAGAGCACCGTCAGCAGCAGCACGGACGCCTGGATGACCGGGTAGTCGCGGTTCTGGATGGCATCCGTGATCAGCGAGCCGAGGCCACCAAGGCCCATGGTCGACTCCACCAGGACGGTGCCCACGACCAGGAAGCCGACCTGCAGCGAGATGACGGTCAGCACCGGGATGAGTGCGTTGCGCAGGGCATGCTTGACGAGGATGGTGCGCTCGGGCAGGCCCTTGGCACGGGCAGCCTCGATGTAGTCCGAAGCCAGCACCTCGAGCATGGCGCTGCGCGTCATCCGCGAGGTCAGGGCGATCATGCCCAGCGCCAGCGCCACGGCGGGCAGGATGAGGTGACGGAGCTGGTCCACGGGATCGTCGCCGCTGCCGAAGGCGGGCAGCCAGCCCAGCCACACCGCGAAGACGAGGATGCCGATGATGGCCGTGAAGTAGACCGGCGAGCTCACGCCGACGAAGGCCAGGAAGGAGCCCGCGTAGTCGACGGGGCTATCGCGCCTGCGTGCCTGCAGCACGCCAAGCGGGATGCCGATGAGGATGGCCAGCAGCACCGACAGGGCCACGAGCTGGACGGTGATGTCGAGCCGGGCAAGGATGAGGTCGCTGACCTCCTGTTTCAGCTTGTAGGACTCACCGAAGTCGAACTGCAGGGCACGTCCGAGCCAGGCCACGTACTGGGTGATGGGGTCGCCGTCGAGACCGAACTTCTCGCGCAGCTGAACGATGAGCTCCGGGCTGATGCGCTTGCCGCCCAGGACGATGAGGACTGGGTCGCCTGGCGCGAGCCGGACGAGCCCGAAGGTCACGAACGAGACGAAGAGGAGGGTGGGGATGGCGGCCAGCAGACGGCGTACGGCGTAGCCGGCCATGACGATGCGGTCTCCCCTCCCTGCTGGATGTGGGGCGCATCCGGGTCCGCCCAGCGAGCCCGGATGCGCCGTTCAGATGGCTACTCGGTGACCCAGACGTTCTTGAAGAGCGACGCCCAGTACCACAGCGGGCCGACCTCGGCCCCCTGGATGCGCGTGTTGACGGCCAGCGGCCAGCCCGGGTTCGTCACCGAGATGAGGGGTGACTCCTCGGCGATGATGGCCTGCGCCTCGATGAGGAGCTTGGCTCGCTCGGCCTTGTCCGTCAGCGTGTTCTGCTGCTGGAGCAGGGCATCCACGTCGGCGTTGCTGTAGGCGGAGGCGTTGGCGCCGCCGGCCACGATGTTCTCCGTGCCGAAGTTGGGGCGCAGGTTGCCGGAGGAATCCGGGAAATCCGAGCCCCACGAGCCCACGAAGATCTCGTAGTCGTCGTGCGGTCCGAACTGCTGCGCGATGTTCTCCTGGTAGGTCGTCTTGTTGGCCTCGATGGTGATGCCCAGCTGCGCCATGGCATCGATGAACGACTCGGCGATGCCCTTGATGGACGGCGTGGACTCGTAGTACGAGATGGTCATGCCGTTGAGCTGGTCAGCGACGCCCGACTCCTCCAGGAGTTGGGCCGCCTTCTCGAGGTCCTGGTCGTAGGCCGGCAGGGCGTCCCAGGCCGCCTGCCAGGCTTCCTGCTCGAAGGTCCACATCGTCGGATAGACGAGCGTGGCCTTCGTGTCCGGGCTCTCCGGCCGGTACAGCGCGCGCAGACCGGCCTTGTCGAGAGCGTAGTTGAGGGCCTGGCGCAGCTTCACGTTGTCGAAGGGCGGCAGCTGCGTGTTGAAGGTGATCCATTCGCCGTAGAAGGAGGGCACGAACGTCAGGCTGACGTTGTCGAAGCCCTTGACCGTCTCGTACTGGTCGGAGGGCACGTTGTTGACGAGGTAGTCGATCTCACCCGTCTCGAGGCCGGCGACTCGGGTGGTGGGCTCAGGCAGGATCTTGATGGTGATCTCGTCGAGATAGGGTCCGCCGCTGGCCTTGTCCCAATAGTCGTCATTCCGCGCCAGCTTCTGGTAGTCCCCGCTGACCCACTCGACGAACTTGAAGGGGCCGGTGCCGATGGAGCCAACGCCCGGGGTGCCGTAATCCTCGCCGACCAATTCGACGAAGGCCTTGCTCACGACGTGCGCAGCCGTGGAGGCGAGCGCGTACTCGAGCAGGGCATCTGGCTGGCTCAGCGTGATGACCACGGTCTGCTCGTCCGGGGCCGTGACGTCGGCCACGTTGGCGAGCATCCAGCCCACGTAGGAGCCCAGCTCCGGGTCGCGCACGCGGTTCAGGCTGAAGATGACGTCATCGACGGTCATGGGGCTGCCGTCGTGGAACGTGACGCCCTGGCGGATGGTCATCGTGTAGGTCAGGCCGTCCTCGCTGACGGTCCAGTCAGAGGCCAGGTTGGGGCAGAGGGCCGTGTCGCCCTCGCAGAACTTGAGCAGCGGCTCCGTGATGCTGGAGGTGGCCAGGCCGGACACGAAGTCGTAGTCGAAGGCCGGGTCGACGGAGGTGGGCTCACCCTCGACGACGGCCACGATCGAGCCGCCCATCTGGGGCTCCTGTGCGACGGCCGCGGCCGGCAAGAGGGCGGCCGTTGCGACGATGGCCATCGTGCTCAGGGCCATCAGGCGGGGCCACGGGGATAGCAGTCTCATGGGTGCTCTGGTCCTCCCTGCGAATGGGCCGGCATCGCGGCCGCGCCGGCGCTCAGCCCGTTGGCGACGAGGGTCGCCGTCGCGAGTGTAGCGCGGCGCTCGGTGTCGGCAGGGATACGTCTTGGTGGCGGCGCAGCCGGGCAGGCCCACGATGGAGTCGGGGAGGCGGGTATCCTCAGGTCCGTGACCCGAGCACGACCGGCAGGCCGAAGAAGCACCGGACCCACATGACCCTGAGTCGCCGCGAGCGCGTGCGCCGCGCGCTGCGCCACGAGCCCCTCGATCGCCTGCCCACCCAGGTCGGCTGGACCGCGCCGATGGGCGACCGCTTGGCGCGGCACTTCGGCGTCCCGGTCTCCGACCTGGCGGCCCGCTTCGACAACCACCTGGTGCGTCTCGACCTGAGCCACGAACCACGTCTCAGCCCCGATGGCCGAACCCGCACCGACTGGTGGGGTGCCGGCCACGACGCGCAGGAGGAGGGCTACTTCATCCGCGAGAGCCCGCTGGCCACGGACCCCGATCTCGACGCTTTCGCCTGGCCGGACCCCTGGGCGGCCGGCTTGCTCGACGAGGCTGCCCGCCTCCGCGAGCAGACGGGCGAGGACGGTTTCGTGGTGCCCAACCTGGGCTTCGCGCTCTTCGAGCGCGCCTGGTCGCTGCGCGGCTTCGAGCAGCTCCTCTTCGAGCTGGCTGCGGACGAGGGCTACGTGGCCGAGCTGCTGGACCGCATCACGGAGATCCAGCTCGTGCTCATCGGCCGTTTCCTGGACCTCGGCGTGGACGGTGGCTACTTCGGCGATGACTATGGAGCCCAGGCAGGCCTGCTCTTCTCACCGGCGACCTGGCGTCGCCTCGTCAAGCCGCGCCTGGCGCGGCTCTTCGAGCCGTTCGTGGAGCGCGGCCTGCCCGTCCTCATCCACTCCGACGGCCGCATCGACGAGATCGTCCCGGACCTCGTGGAGATCGGCCTGACGGCGCTCAACCCGGTCCAGCCGGAGGTGCTCGACCACGCCTGGCTGCGTGCCTCGTTCGGCGGACGCCTGGCCTTCTACGGCGGGGTCTCCACGCAGACCGTGCTGCCGCACGGCACGGCCGACCAGGTGGGCGAAGCCGTCGCTGCCTGCCGCCTCAGCCTGGCGCCTGACGGCACCGGGCTGCTCCTGGCACCCTCGCATCGCCTCATGGCGGACATCCCCATGGCCAACGTGGAGGCCATGCTGGCGGCCTTCGGGCAGCCGGGCTGAGGCTGTGGGCGACACAGAGCGGCTGGCACGCCTGGAGGCCGCCTTCAGAGAGCGCTACGGCGGCCCGCCCACAGCCTGGTGCCGTGCCCCGGGCCGCGTCGATCTCATGGGCAGCCACACCGACTACAACGAGGGCCACGTATTGACGATGACCGTCGATCTCGACACGTGGCTGGCCGTTCGGCCGCGGTCCGACGGCCGCGTCGCCATCGCCTCGCTGGACCTGCCCGGCGAGGCCGTGTTCAGCCTCGACGACATCACGCGGGACGCCCAAGTCCCCTGGACCGACTACGTCCGCGGCGCCGCGCACGTGCTGCGCGCGGAAGGCCGCGACGTGGTGGGCTTCGACGGGCTCGTGCAGTCGAGCGTGCCCTTCGGTGCCGGGCTCTCCTCGTCGGCGGCCATCGAGGTCGCCGCGCTCCTGGCCTTCGCGGCCGTGAGCGGCTTCCACCTCGCACCGCTGGAGACCGCCATCCTCGGCCAGCGGGCGGAGAACGACTTCGTGGGCGTCAGCTGCGGCATCCTCGACCAGTACACCTCCGTGCTGGGCCAGGCCGGCCACGCCCTGCTGCTCGACTGCCGTCACCTGGAGAGCCGGCCCGTGGCCATGGCGCCGCACCTGGCTGTGGTCATCGCGGACACTCGAGTCGAGCGCCAGCTGGGCGCCACCGGGTATGGCGAGCGGCGAGCCCAATGCGAGGCCGGCGTCGCGCACCTGCGCACGATCGACCCGGGCGTGACGGCGCTGCGCGACGTCAGTCCGGCCCTGCTGGCCGCGCACGAGGCGGATCTGCCGCCCGTGGTCGCCGCGCGGTGTCGCTTCATCGTCGAGGAGGAGCACCGCGTCCTGGAGCTCGCGGATGCCCTGCCGGAGGGTGATCCGACCACCCTGGCCAGGCTGCTGGACGCCTCGTTCGACGGCGCCACCCGGCTCTTCGAGATCGGCGTGCCCGCCATGACCGCCATGCACGAAGCCATGCGCGAGGCCCCGGGGCTCATCGCCCGTCGCCAGGCCGGTGCCGGGTTCGGCGGCTGCCTGGTGGCCTTCGTGGAGCAGGGGTCCGCGCCGGCCTTCAGCGCGCACGTCCGATCGGCCTACGCGACGGCCACGGGCATCGAGCCCCGGATCTTCCCCGTCCACGCTGCCGCCGGCGCCGCTGCCATCTCTCTTGATAGAGCGTGAGAGGCGCCTGACCCTCGCCTGGGCGGGCCAAGGCTGACGCCGCATGGGTACGGACGTGGTGCGTGGCCGCGCCTGATTTCCGTACCAGGGACGGAGGACTGCCGTCCGCTCACGATAGAGTCACTCCGAGCACTCCCAGCCACGAGATCGTCCCATCATCCAGGAGGAGAGCCTCGAGTGTCACATTCGATCGCCATCCCCATGCGCCGCTCGTCGGTGGCATGGGTCGTCATCACGGCTCTGGCCGCGGCCACGCTCGCCGTCCCCATCGCGCAGCGCGCTGATGCTGCGGTGCCGACCTGCATGGGCAAGCCGGCCACCATCGTCGGGACGGCCAGCAACGACACGCTCAACGGCACGGCCCGTGCCGACGTCATCGTCGGCCTCGGCGGCAAGGATCGCATCAGCGGCCGCGGGGGGAACGACATCATCTGCGGCAGCGGCGGCGCCGACATCATCAAGGGTGGCGGCGGCGCCGACCGCGTCAAGGGCGGCGCCGGGGCCGACACGATCGAGGGCGACGATGGGAACGACCGCCTGGCTGGCTCCGGCGGCAACGACACCATCCGCGGCCTGCGCGGAGATGACCGCATCGACGGCGGCGCTGGCACGGACGCCTGCTCCCAGGGCGCCGGCAGCGGCACGGTCGTGAATTGCGAGTCCAGCGCCCCGGCGCCCGCACCGGGGCCAGGGCCAGCGCCCACCCCGAATCCCACCCCCAAGCCCGAACCCAAGCCTGACCCGACGCCGGACCGCGCCGACCTGGCCGTGACCGTGAAGGCACCCCGCAAGGCGGTCGCTGGCCCGGTGACGTTCACCGTGGTCGTCAAGAACAACGGCCCGGACGCGGTGCCCTACACGCTGAAGCTGGCGCTCTCCACGCAGCGGGCGACGTGTACGGCCCCGTTGGTGGGCAGCCAGCCCCAGGACAAGCTGGCCGCGGGCGACAGTCGCAGCCAGAAGGTGGTC
Organism: uncultured Chloroflexia bacterium; assembly: GCA_963707395.1. Taxonomy (GTDB): domain Bacteria; phylum Chloroflexota; class Limnocylindria; order Limnocylindrales; family CSP1-4; genus JAFMJV01. The sequence goes on along the minus strand of CAVPPQ010000026.1, from coordinate 153,568 downwards.
GCCACGTGCCAGAAGGCCGGCGGCGGCGCCAAGGCTCGCCTCACCGCATCAGTGTCCTTCAAGGGCACGGACCCGGTCAGCACCAACGACAGCAGCACGGGCCAGGCCCGCTTGCGGTAACGCCCACCAGCACCTGGCATCCAGGCCGGGCCCGGGACGACCATCCTGGGCCCGGCTCGCTGTCCGCCCTCGATCCAGCGGCCCCGGCTCTAGTCGGGGCGCCTCAGGGCCCGGGGCGCCTCAGGGCCCGGACCGCCTCAGCGCCTCAGCACACCCTCCACGATCTCGCGCAGCGGGCGACCGCTGACCTGGGCCAGCTCGTAGCGCACACGTGTCACCGGTTTGTCCAGCTCCAGCAGACGTCCGAGGTCGATGGGTGTGGCCACCAGGACGACGTCCGCGTCCACGCGCTCGAGGGTCTCCTTCAGCTCCCGCACCTGCGTCTCACCGTAGCCCATGGCCGGCACCAGCGGCTCCAGGTCCGGGTATCGCTGCAGGACCGCCTTGATGGAGCCCACGGCGAAGGGCTCGGGGTCGATGAGCTCGGCCGCCCCGAAGCGGCGCGCCGCCACCACGCCGGCCCCGAAGGTCATGCCCCCGTGGGTCAGCGTCGGGCCGTCCTCCACGACGACGACGCGCTTGCCCTCGATGGACGGGCCCTCGAGGATCAGGTCCGAGCGCGCCGTGAGCACCTCTGCCGCGGGGTTCAGTGAGGCGATGGTGCCGAGCACGGCGTCGAGCGAGGCCTGGTCGGCCGAGTCGACCTTGTTGACGATGACCACGTCCGCCATGCGCAGGTTGGCCTCGCCCGGGTGGTAGCGCTGTTCGTCGCCGGCGCGCAGCGGATCGGCGACCACGATGTGCAGGTCGGGCCGAAAGAAGGGCAGGTCGTTGTTGCCGCCATCCCAGAGGATGACGTCCGCTTCGCGCTCGGCCTCGCGCAGGATGGCCTCGTAGTCCACACCGGCGAAGACGACGCGCCCGGCCTCGATGTGCGGCTCGTACTCCTCGCGTTCCTCGATGGTGGTCTGGTGGCGGGCCAGGTCCTCGCGGCTCGCGAAGCGCTGGACGCGCTGGGCGGCGAGGTCCCCGTAGGGCATGGGGTGACGCACCACGACCGGGGTGTGTCCGGCTTCCGCCACCAGCGCCGCCACGGCCCGCGTGGTCTGGCTCTTGCCGGCGCCGGTGCGCACGGCGCAGACCGCCACCACGGGCCGGCTGGACGGCAGCATCATGCGGGCCGGTCCCAGCAGCCGGAACTCCGCGCCCGCCGCGATCGCCCGCGAGGCCGCGTGCATGACCGTCAGGTGGCTCACGTCGCTGTAGGAGAAGACCACGACGTCCACCCGCTCCTCAGCGATGATCCGCTCGAGGTCGGCCTCAGGGACGATGGGGATGCCGCCTGGGTAGTGCTCGCCCGCCAGTGCCGCCGGGTAGCGCCGCGCATCGATGCCCGGGATCTGCGTGGCCGTGAAGGCCACCACCTCCACCGTCGGTTCGGCTCGGTAGACGACATTGAAGTCGTGGAAGTCGCGACCCGCGGCCCCCATGATCAGCACCCTGGTCCTGTCCACTCCGGCCTCCCATCACCTCTCTTTCGCCGAGGCGGCGAGCATCACCGAGGCGGAGGCTTATGTTGCCACCTCCAGCGGTGGGCGAGGGGTGGGCTCAGGCGAGGCTGGTTCCCCAGGCGTGCTCGTGACCCGGATGTGGGCGCCCCGGAGCCAGGGGCACGTTCCAGCCGATGAGCTCGCAGCCCAGCACGTGCGGCGCCTCCTGGCCGGGCGTGCAGCGCGTGCAGCCCCAATGGGCCAGGCCACCCTCGTCGGGCAGGAACTCCACGTTGCAGATGTCCTCGCTGGGATCACAGCGACGGCTGTGGCAGCCGCAGTCGCAGTCGGGCCAGTGGTGGCAGGTGCACACCGCATCGGGCGACGGCTGACGAAGGATGGTCGCCAGGATCGGCGTGGGGTCGGCCATGGAAAAGAGACCTCCGGGTGCTCCCGCACCACGTCATGCCGCCCCCCGCGCGGGATGCACCGATAGTGCGCCCTCTGTCAAGGGCCGGCTGAGCCTCGCAGCGATCGTGGTCGATCCGGCCTCGTGAGCCCGGTCAGCCCAGCTCGGGGATCCTCCGCGCCACGTCACCAGTGCGCACCACCCCCGGCCGGACGACCACGGCGTTGGCGCCGCGAAGACGCAGGGCGCGTCCCCGCTCCGAGTTGGCGAAGACCATGGCGTCCCTCCCGAAGCGGGCGACGAACTGGGCGCAGCCGGTGTGCGGCTCGGCCGAGATCTCGATGATGGCGCTGCCCACGGCCAGCCGGCTCCCCGCGGGCAGGTTGGCCTCCGAGAGGTCGAGGTCCAGGTAGAGCTGGTCGCCCGCCTGCGCCCACGCGGCGGCTGCCGCGTCTTCGGCGATGAGCTCGGCGAAGCGTGCGTTCATGACCGTGAGCTGCGCATACGGGCTGGGCTGGCCCGTGGCCCTGCTCGGGCGATCGACCCAGTCGTCGCCGACCAGTCCGACGCTGGGATCGAGCTCACCGACCGCGAGGATCTCCCGCTGGCCCCGGCCGGTCCGGCGCACGATGAGTCGGACCGGTCCCTCGTCGCGAGGCGACGCGAGGACGTCATCCATGCCCTGCTCAAGCTCGGCTGTCGTGCGCTGACCCATGACCTGCGAGTATGCCGCACCTCACCGTCTTGCCATCGTCACAGACGTCTGCTTGGATGGCACCCTATGAACGCTCCGTCGCCTCGCCCGACGCCGGCCGCCGGCCGTTCCGCCAGCGAGTCACACCCGTCGCGTTCCGCGGACGTGGCGGGCTTCATCGCGGGTGGGCTGGCCGCCGCTCTGGGCATCGCCATCGCCGAGCTCCTGGCCGGGCTCGTCGCGGGTGCGCCTTCGCTCATCATCGCCATCGGCGATCTCGTCATCGCGAACCAGCCTCCGGGCGCCAAGGAGCTGATGGTCGAGCTCTTCGGCACCGACAACAAGCTGGCCCTCAACGCCGCCATCACCGTGGCTGCCATCGTCGTGGCGGGGTTCCTGGGCGTGGCCGGCCGGCGCCGTTGGGGCATCGCCGTGGCGGGCTTCCTGGTGGCCGGCGCCGTGGGCCTCGTGGCCGCGCTCGCGCAGCCCCTGACCGACCCGCTCCTGGCAGTCCTGACCGTCGCGGTGGCCATCGCCGCCGCGCTCGGGACCCTGCGCGTCCTGCTGCGGACCACCGGCCCCGCCTGGGCACGACCGGCCGCCGCAGGTCGCATCGACGCCAGCGCCGGCCTGGCCACCCGAGAGACGCCCGACTGGGACCGTCGACGCTTCCTGCAGGTCAGCGGCGGCGTGGCCGCCGGGTCGCTCGTGCTCGGACTGCTCGGCCGCAACCTCCTCGATCACCGCCCTGGTGGTGCCCGCGAGGGCACCACGCTCACGACCGCGAGCGGGCCTCAGCCGGCTGTGCCCGCGGGCGCCTCCCTCGACGTGGAGGGCATCACGCCCATCGTGACGCCCAACCAGTCCTTCTACCGCATCGACACGGCGCTCGTGACGCCCAAGGTGGACGTGGCGGACTGGCAGCTGACGGTCAGGGGACTCGTGGACCGCGAGGTCCAGCTGGACTATGAGCAGCTCTCCGAGCTGCCGCTCATGGAACAGTACGTGACCATCGCCTGTGTCTCCAACGAGGTCGGCGGCAAGCTCATCGGCAATGCCCTGTGGACGGGCGTCGATCTCCGGGACGTGCTCGACATGGCGGGTGTCCAGCCGGAGGCGACCCAGATCGTGGGTCGTTCCGTCGATGGCTTCACGGCAGGCTTCCCCACGGCCTGGGCCATGGACCCTGAGCGCCGACCCATGATCGCCCTGGGGATGAACGGCGAACCCCTGCCCGTCGATCACGGCTACCCGGCCCGTCTCATCATCCCCGGCCTGTACGGCTACGTGAGCGCCACCAAGTGGCTGAGTGAGATCGAGCTCACCACCTGGGAGGCCTTCGACGGCTACTGGATCCCCCGCGGATGGGCCAAGGAGGCGCCCATCCTGACCCAGTCGCGCATCGACGTGCCACGCAGCGGCACCACCCTGGAGCCGGGTGCGACGGTCGCACTGGCCGGCGTGGCCTGGGCCCCGGACCGGGGCGTGCAGGCCGTGGAAGTCGCCATCGACGAGGGTGACTGGCAGCCTGCCGAGCTCTCCCTGCCGCTCAACGATGCCACCTGGGTGCAGTGGAAGCTGCCCTGGGTCGCCACGGAACCCGGGACCCACACCGTCCGCGTCCGGGCCACGGACGGCGACGGTGAGGTCCAGACCGACGAGCCCACGCCACCCGCCCCCGACGGCGCCCGAGGCCACCACTCGATCACCCTCACCGTCGCCTGAGCGGGGCGCGCCGCCCGCCCCTCCGGCACGCGATCAGCCCAGCCGGACCGCGCCCTGCACGATGGTGTGGGTGGCCCCGCCGACCCAGATGGAGCCATCCGCCTCCCGGCTGATGCGTGGCCGCCCGGTGCGCCCCAGCAGCGTCCCCTGGCTGGCGAGGTAGGGCGGCACGAAGCGCTCGCTGCCGATCAGCCACTGCGCCAGCGAGGCGTTGAGGCTGCCCGTCACCGGGTCCTCCAGGATCCGGCCATGGTCGTCGCTGAAGATGGCTCGCACCTCGTACGCGCATGGGGAGCCGGACGGATAGGGGCCCACCATGCCGATGTCGACGCGCCCGCCATCGTCGGGCAGCGCCGGCGAGACCGCCAGCACGTCCTCCGCCGAAGCCAGCATGACGGCCACCCAACCCGGTCCATTGTCGACCCACTGGCTGTCGACGATGGCGTCGCGTTCGATCCGCAGCACCCTCGCCACGCGTTGGAGGTCGGCCTCATCGACCGCGCCGAAGCGGCGCAGTGGCGGCGCCTGGAAGGCCAGCTGCCCCTCGACGCGCCGCACTGGGACGAGGCCGGCGTCGCACTCCTGCACGATGCGCTCCGGGTCGACCGGCTGACCGCCAGCCCCCAGCCAGGCATGGCAGCTGCCCAGCGTCGGGTGACCGGCGAAGGGCAGCTCGCCGGCCGCGGTGAAGATGCGCACCCGGTAGTCGGCCGACGCGGACGAGGGGGGCAGCAGGAAGGTCGCCTCCGAGAGGTTCGTCCAGCGCGTGAAGGCCAGCATCTGCTCGCCCGTGAGCCCCTCGCCGTCGACGACCACGGCCACCGGGTTGCCGCGCAGCGGCTCGGGTGAGAAGACATCGACCTGCTGGAAGCGTCGCATCGTGGCCTCCTCCATCATCGGCTCATCGAAAGCCGAGGATAGCGGCCGCGTCGGCCAGCGGGTCAGGCGAGCGCGTCGGCCGGCCCGCCCTCCGTCGAGACGACGTGGCTGGGGGTGCCGTGGACGGCCGGGACACTGCCCAGCCGGCCCGCCTGGTAGTCGTGGAAGGCCTGCACGACCTCCTCACGCGTGTTCATGACGAAGGGACCCATCCAGGCCACCGGCTCGCCGATGGGCCGGCCGCCGAGGATGAGCACGTCCATGCTTGGGCTGCGGCTCTCCTGGAGTGGGGAAGCCCGCACCACGAGACTGTCACCTGGCCCGTACACCGCCAGCTGACCCATGCCGATGGGTCGCCGTTCGGGGCCGACGCTGCCGTCGCCGTTGAGCACGTAGAGGAGGCCGTTGTGGTCGGCTCTCCAGGGCAGCTCGAGCTCGGCCCCCGGGCTGAGGGTGGCGTGGACCTGGGTCATGGGCGTGTACGTGGAGCCCGGCCCGCGATGGCCGGCCACCTCGCCGGCGATGATGCGCAGCAGGGCGCCCCCGTCGGGCGAGGCCACGAGCGCCACGGCGTCGGCGCGCAGGTCCTGGTAGCGGGGAGCTGCCCACTTCTGCGAACGTGGCAGGTTGACCCAGAGCTGGAAGCCGTGGAAGAGCCCGCCGCTCACGACGAGGTGCTCCGGCGGCTTCTCGATGTGCAGGATGCCGGCGCCGGCCGTCATCCACTGGGTGTCGCCGTTGGTGATGACGCCGCCGCCGCCGTTCGAGTCGCTGTGCTCGAAGATGCCGTCGATCATGTAGGTGACGGTCTCGAAGCCGCGATGCGGGTGCCACGGTGTGCCCTTCGGCTCGCCCGGCGCGTACTCCACCTCGCCCATCTGGTCGAGGTGGATGAAGGGGTCAAGGTCCGTGAGCGGGACACCTGCGAAGGCGCGGCGGACCGGGAAGCCCTCGCCCTCGAAGGCGCTCGGTGCGCTCGTCACCGACTTCACCGCGCGCGGGCGGCTGGTCAGCGCGTCGAGGCGGGGCAGGCGCGGCAGGGACGTGATGTCGTCGACGGTGATGGCGGGCATGGGACAGACCTCCTGGGGGGACCCGCACATCATGCCACAGGATAGTTGCGACTGCAACTATCTGCGCCGGGAGCTGAGCGGAAGACCGAGGCCCGCCGGGTCAGGCCGGCAGTGGATGGGGCGGTCGGCCGCTCTGGCCGTCGCCGACGGCTCGTTCACCGGCCAGGCCGTCGACCAGATCCTCGAACTCCGTCCACGAGTGGATGTCCACCACTCCGGGTACGGGTTCGTTCCAGGCGTGGACCCTGCGACAGATGGTGGCATCGGGCATCGCAGCCGCCAGATCGCGCAGGTGATGCGGTGCGTCGTCCAGATAGATGTCGCAGCCCGCCAGTGACTTGTCCCAAAGGAAATGCACCTCTCGAGCGGGGATGGCGTGGTCGGCCAGCCAGGCGAGCGAATCAGGGATGGCCCACTCGAACTTGGAGCTGACGATGACCAGCCGGTGGCGCTGCGCGATGCGGCGGGCCGCCTCCACGGCACCTGGCAGCGCCGGTGCGTCCCGGAACGTGGAGTGGACCTGGCCCCGTGCCCACTCCCAGAACTCGGTCATGGAACGGAAGTGGGTGAGTCGCTCGAGGCCATCCCATTCGCGCACCATGGAGGCATCCAGGTGGGTGCCGAACTCGTGGTTGTAGCGCCGCATCCAGCCGGTATTGAAGTCGGCCAGGACGCCATCCATGTCGAGGCCGACACGGATGCCGGACAGCAGGTCGTCGAACTCCGCCTTCACAGCCCGGGGTCGTCCATGTCCGCGGGGCCGAAGAGGCGCTCGTGGGTGCGCAGCGCGAAGCGGTCGGTCATGCCGGCCACGTAATCGGCGGCCTGCGTGACCCGATCAGCGTCGTTATCGCGATAGGTGCGCGGCAGGTCCTCGGGGTGCTCGAGGTGGTGGTCCATGAGTCGCCGGATGACCTCGATGGCCTGTCGATGGTGATGGCGTTGTGAGGGCGCAAGGTAGACCCGCTCGAACATGAAGCCGCGCAGCTCGTGCATGTCCGCCAGCACGTCGTCGCTCATGCGGATGGTGCCAGCCGCCAGCGAGCCGGTGATGACCGCGTCGATCATGCCGCCGATCCATGGCGAGCCCGGCGGTCCGAAGCGTGCGGCCATGGCGGCCGGGAAGGCGTCGGGGGTGAGCAGGCCGGCGCGGACGGCATCGAGCGCATCATGCGTCAGATAGGCGATGCGGTCGGCGTAGCGGACGCAGTGAGCTTCCTGCGTCGCCGGCGGCGGGTCGATCTTCCAGGAGTGGGCGCGGATGCCATCGCGCACCTCCCAGGCCAGGTTGAGGTCCTCCAGGACCTCGAAGACGCGCACGCTCTGGGCGGCGTGGTGCCAGCCACCGGTGGTCGGGAAGTACGGTGAGAGGGCCTCCTCGCCGGTGTGGCCGAAGGGTGAATGCCCCACATCGTGGCCGAGGGCGATGGCCTCCGTGAGAGCCTCGTTGAGGGACAGTGCCGCGGCCAGGGCCCGCGCGATCTGGGTCACCTGGATGGTGTGCGTGAGGCGCGTCACGGTGTGGTCCTCGGGATTCACGAAGACCTGCGTCTTGTGCTTGAGGCGCCGGAAGGCCTTGCAGTGCAGGATGCGATCCCGGTCACGCTCATAGATGGTGCGCATGCGGTCCGGCTCTTCCACGCGGTCACGCCCACGCGATGCGGCCGAGCGCATCGCGGCCGGGGCCAGCCGCACGGTCTCCTCGGCCTCCCGGGCCTCACGATCGCGCCGGATGAATGCGCCGCTCATGACAGCCTCATCGAGCTGCCAGAGCCGGATCGACCAAGATCTCGGCCTCGGGTGTCATCTTCATGTCGGCTCCTTCGATGATGCCCCGTCGTACCGCACCAGAGATGGTATCGACCACGATGGTGGCCACGACGACCACGAGGATGGCCGTGCCCGCTTGTGGCCAGCGTCCGAACTTGATGGTCTGATCCAGCAGGAACCCGATGCCGCCAGCACCGACGACACCCAGCACGGCACCGGCTCGGATGTTGATCTCGAAGCGGTAGAGCCAGAAGCCGATGAGTTCAGGCAGCACCTGCGGCAGGACGCCCCAGCGCTGGACCTGAAGGCCTCGTCCGCCCACGGCGCGAGCCGCCTCGACCGGCCCCGTGTCGATCCCCTCGATGGCCTCGGCGGTGAGCTTGCCCAGCGTGCCAGCGGAGTGCACGCCGATGGCCAGGGTGCCGGCCACCGGACCGAGCCCGGCGATGGGGATGAAGATGGCGATGGCGAGGATGAGCTCGGGGAAGGCGCGGATGGCGTTGAGGATCTGGCGCATGACGTTCGAGACGAGGCCGCTCGACACGTTCTTCGCGCCGAGGAAACCCAGCGGCAGCGACAGGACAGCGCCGATGATGGTCCCCACCCAGGCCATCTGAAGGGACTCGATCATGGCCGGAGCTGCGTTCTCGAGATACGCCAGATCCGGCGGGAACATCCTGGTCAGGATGGCCCACAGGCCGGCGGGCAACGCGGCCAGGTCGGTGATGTCGACCCCGACGGTCAGGGTGGCCCACGCGAACAGCGCCGCCGCCCCGGCGATCCACAGGTTGCGCTTGAGGGTCGAGGGCCGTTCCGGCCGCGGCGCCGCCATCAGACCAGCCGCCGCCGCAGCCGGATGGAGACCAGCTCGATGGCGAAGACGATGATGAAGAGGCAGATGATGATGACCGAGACGTTGCTCCATTGGAGGAACTGGTACTGCGTGCGCAGCAGGAAGCCGATGCCGCCCGCGCCGACGAAGCCGAGCACGGTGGAGGCGCGGACGTTGAGCTCGAAGGCGTAGAGCGAGTAGGCCACGTAGCTGGGCAGCACCTGCGGCAGCACTGCCCAGCGCACCATCTGCGTCCTGCTGCTGCCGACGGCGTCCGCCGCCTCGGTGGGCCCGCTGTCGATGGCATCGACGGTCTCCGAGAGGAGCTTGGCCACGACGCCCACGTTGAAGAAGATGAGCGCCAGGATGCCTGGCAGGGCACCGATCCCGACAGCGGCCACGAAGATGAGGGCGTACAGGAAGTCGGGGATGGCACGAACGACGCTGAGGATGCCTCGCGAGATCGTCAGCGTGGCACGGTTGGGGACCGTCGTGCGCGCGGCGAAGAACGTGATGGGCAGGGCCAGCGCGCAACCGATGAAGGCGGCCACGACCGCGATCTGGAAGGTCTCGATGAGCGGCTCGATGACCCGGGGCAGGAAGTCCCAGTTCGGGTTGAGCAGCTGGGCGATGATGGGCAGCCCGCGGCCGATATCCTCGAGGATGGACTCGATGTCCAGGCCGATGCCCCACTCCTCGCTGATCGAGAGGAGCGTGATGACGACGACGGCGGCGAGCCCGAGATAGATGAGGGGGGAGCGGCGGGGCCTGGCCGGTCGCCGGCTGACGGGCGCCGCAGCGGTCACGCGCTGATGGAGGCGGGGGCGGGACTGGCCTCGCCCATGAGGTCGTCGGCGGTCAGCGAGCGACCGTAGATGTCTCGGAAGACGTGCTCGTCGGCATGTGCGCCGGTGCCGTCGTAGACCAGCTCCCCGGCGCGCAGGCCGATGATGCGCTCGCCGTAGACCTTGGCCAGGTCCAGGAAATGAAGGTTGACGATGGTGGTGATGCCCAGCTCGCGGTTGATGCGCTGCAGGTCGCGCATGACGACGTGGCTGGTGGGTGGGTCAAGGCTGGCCACCGGCTCGTCGGCGAGGAGGATGGTGGGCTGCTGCGCGAGCGCCCGGGCGATGCCCACCCGCTGCTGCTGACCGCCCGAGAGGTTGGCGGCCCGGACGTAGGCCTTCTCCACGATGTCGACGCGCTCCAGCGCCTGCATGGCGATCTCGATGTCTGCTGGTCGGTACCAGCCCAGCAGCGAGCGCCACGTGCCCGTGGCGTGGAGTCGCCCCATGAGCACGTTGTTGAGGACGCTCGTCCGCTTCACCAGGTTGAAGGTCTGGAAGATCATGCCGATGTGCGAGCGCAGCTCGCGCAGCTGCCGTCCGTTGGCCTGACGGACGCTGACGCCGTCGACGATGACGTCGCCGCCGGTCAGTGGCACCAGGCCGTTGATGGCGCGGATGAGCGTGGACTTGCCCGCGCCGGAGAGCCCCACGGTGACGAGCATCTGGCCATCGGGGATCTCGAGCGTGAGGTCCTTGAGCGCGTGCACGCCTCCGGGATAGGTGACCGAGGCGTGCTCGAAGATGATCACGGGCGGCAGGGGAAGGGTCGGGTGAGCCCCCGAGGGAGCCACCCGACCCCGGTCTGGCTAGGAGCCGTAGCCGAGCTCGGCGACGGCGTCACGGATGATCTGGAGGGAGTCCAGGTTGGGCTCACCGAAGGCGGTGATGTTGTAGATCTCCTCGAGGACAGCCTGCCCCTCCTCGGTGGCCGCGTAGTCGAGCAGCGCCGTCTTGATGCTGGCCGTGAGCTCATCGGAGAGGTCGCCGGCCACGGCCACACCATCGTTCGGGATCTCGGGCCCGTAGGCGAAGACGACCACGGTGCCGGGGACGTCGCAGTCGGTCACGGCGTCGGTGCGGGCGTCGTCGAAGCTGACCCCGATCTCTGCCTGACCGTTGCAGACGGCGATGACCGAGGCGTCGTGACCGCCGGCGAAGACGGCCTCGAGGTCGGTCTCGGGGTTGATACCCATGGTCGCGAAGATCGTGGCCGGGAAGATGTAGCCGGAGGCCGAGGTCGGCTCCGTGAAGGAGACCGTCGTGCCCGGCTCGACCTTCTCGAGGGCTTCGAGGCCAATGGGTCCTTCCGGCGACTCGTCGAAGGCACGGGCCGTGCCGTTGCAGTTGAGGACGGAGACCATGGCGTCGCCTTCCTGGCGCTCGTTCGCGACCGGCTCGTCCAGGCAGTAGGTGGCCGGGTCGGTGGTCATGAACTGCGTGTGGTACGAGACGCTGCCGAAGCGGTCCGACTGCAGGATCAGCTCAGCCCCGGCGGTGTCCACGGCCTGCACGAGGCCGAAGGGAGGCAGGGCAGCGATCTGGGCCTGGCCCGTCTGCATGGCGGTCACGAGGGCCGTGTAGTCGCTGGAGACGAAGCCCTCGACCGGGATGCCCAGGGTCTCACTCAGGTAGTCGGCCAGAGGCTGGATATCCTCGACCAGGGCACCGGCTTCGACGGACGGCACGAAGCCGATGACGAGCTCCTCGGGGTCCTCCTGGGCGACAGCGGGGCTGCCGATGAGTGCTGTCGCCGCCAGGATCGCGGCCGGCGCCAGCCACAGGGTTCGGTGTCGGGACATCGTTCTCCTCCGCATCCTTGCCCGCGGGCACGAGCGGGCGTCGCATCCGGACTCCAGGCCGGCTCGGCAGAGGTCAGGTCATCGTCGAGTCACGTCATCCGGACGCGCCTAGTCTAGGGCGGTCGCCGGTCGCCGGTCGCGGGTCGCGGGTCTTGGGTCGCCGGTCGCCAGGTCCGTCGACCCGGGGGTCTGGGCGGCACCGATCGACCAGGACGAGCGTCGTGACCGCTGCCTCAACCGGTGCTGGCCGTCGCCCGTTGCGCCGAGGGGCGTCGGCCGTAACGCGCTTCGACCCTGGCCAGGCCTCGGTCGAAGCGGGCCTCGATCTCCTCGCGGCGGAGCGCTACCGAGGCCGCCAGGATGATGAGGCTGCCCCACCAGATGACGGGCATGGCCAGCAGCACGCCCACCGGCAGGAGCCAGGCTTGGCCCGATCGTGCGGCGTAGACGATGACCAGGCCAGCCAGCGGCAGGCGAAGCAACAGCGGGATGGGGATGGAGCCGGGGACGGTGCTCGAGCCGGTGCTGCTGGTGAGCAGCGCGAACCAGTCGGCCCAGAGGCCCGGCGTGATGACGGCCGTGACGGCGATGACGGCCACCGTCGCTGCGAGCGCCCCCAGGAACGGGGACCACTCGCGGCGCGCCGCGAACCACAGGATGCCGAGGCCGGGCGTCACCTTGGTCAGCAGCGGGAAGGCCCAGGCGGCCGGGCGCCGCAGACCGACGACGATGGCGGCCGCCAGGAGGATGGTGATGTTGCCGCCCCAGATCTCCGGCATGGCCAGCACCGCGAGGGGCAGGAAGAGAAGCGGTCCGCTCAGCCAGAAGAGCACCGCCAGCAGGATGGCCGTCCAGAGCCCCACGAAGATGGGCCAGGGCAGGGCACGCAGCGGGCTCATGGCCACCAGGAAGGCCGGCGAGTAGAGGTAGGCGCTCTCGTGTCCGACCGAGCCGGGATCGTAGGGATCAGCCAGCGGCGCGGCCCAGTAGGCCCGGGCGTCCTGCCCAGGCCCGAAGCCGTCCGGCTCGAATGGCTCCGACAGCGCCGTCATGAGCACCACGAGCAGGATGGCGACCAGCAGCCCCCAGAAGGTCAGCACGCGCCGAAGGTACGCGGACCCGGTCCCCGACTTGGTCAGGTCGCTGTCCATGGCCACCTCAGCGCGTGCGCCCCGGGCTGCCTATTCCGTCAGCGGGGCCACGCCGTGGCCCAGCATGAGCGGGCGGCCCAGGAGGCCGTCGTAGCGCGGCCGGAAACGAGCCCGGTCGTACATGAGGTCGACGTCCACCGAGACAGCGCCCAGCTCCGGATCCGGCAGCGGCGCGTGCGAGTAGCGGCCCTCGCGGATGGCCATCATGCGCCCGCGCTGACCCTCCGCCACGAGCTCCACGGCCGTGTTGCCGAAGACCATGCCCACCATCTGGTCCACCGAGTCCGGCTCGCCTGAGCGGAGGTCGTAGGTGAGGTCGGAATGGACGGTGTCGATACCCGTGCGGCTCTTGATCTCCGCCGCCAGGATCTCCGCCACGTTGGCCTTGTGGCGATGGCCGAAGGCGTCCGCCTCACCCACCTCGGCGATGCTGCCGCCCTCCCAGATGGCGCCCTCTGCGGTGATGACGAAGGCGTAATGGCTGGGGTTGGTGGCGTGGTCGGATGCCAGGACGGCGGCGAGGGCCTCCACGTCGTACGGTGCCTCCGGGATGAGGCAGCGGCCGGAGGTCACGAAGGCGGAGTAGAGGGCCGTGAAGCCGGCGTCCCGACCGAAGATGCGGAAGACGCCGATGCGCTCGTGCGAGCCGATCGTGGAGCGCTGCCGGTTGATGGCATCACGCGCCCGCGTGATGGCCGTGGAGAAGCCGATGCAGTACTCCGTGCCCTGCACGTCGTTGTCCATGGTCTTGGGGATGGCGATGAGGTTCGCGCCCGCGTCGTGCAGGATCTGCGAGTAGCTCAGCGTGTCGTCGCCGCCGATCGGGATGAGGTAGTCGAGCCCCAGCGCCTCCATGTTGCGGAGCACGACCGGGGTCATGTCATAGCGGTCCTCGCCCACGCGCATCTGCTCGGCCTGGGCGTCCGAGACGTGCGCCGGAAGCGCCGAGCGCTTCATCTTGCGTGGGTTGGTGCGTGAGCTGTGCAGCCACGTCCCGCCCGTGCGGTCGATGGTGCGCGTGACGAGCCGGTCGAGGGGCACGAGGTACTCGGCCTCCGACTCCGCTACCCCGGGCTGGAGGTGGGTCAGGCCCTTCCAGCCGCGCCGGACGCCCACGACCTCCCAGCCCAGCTCCGTGGCGCGATAGGTGACCGACTTGATGGCGGCGTTGAGGCCGGGGACGTCACCACCCCCGGTGAGGATCCCGATGCGGCGCGTGGTGCTCATGACGTTCTGCTGATTCCCCTCTTCCAGGCAGACCCCTGGCGCCTGCCTGACATCACGTGTGATGGACGGTCGCGCGGACCGATGACGTTGCGGTTCACGATGGTAGCGCCTCCGTGCGGCCGCTACGATGAATGCCACGCGCGATACGCGTTCGAAGGACGAGGATGGCACGCAGGCGACCATGAACTACGAGCTCTACATGCGAGCGGCGCTCTCGGAGGCCGTCCAGGCGGCCCGCGCCGGTGAGCGGGCCGATGGCGCCGTGGCCGTGCTGGACGAGGCCATGGTGGCGCACGGCCGCGAGTCCGTGCGCGGCAGTGGCGATCCCACGGCCCACGCCGTCATCATCGCCGTCCGGGAGGCGGCCACACGCCTGGGTCGTCGATCGCTGGCCGGCATGACGGTCTTCTGCGTCGTGGAGCCCTGCGCCATGTGTGTCGGAGCTCTGCAGCAGGCAGACGCGGACGGTGTCGTGTACTCGCTGGCCGACCCTGGCGAGGGAGCCTGCCATTCCGTGGTCGCCCTGGCGGAGGCCCGTGGCCTGCCGCGTCGCCTCACCGTGGTCTCCGGCATCCTGCGCGACGACGCCGCGGACCTGCGGCCTGACCTCGATCCGGAGCGCCTGCGGGCCTGACGGCGCGGGCGAGTCGCGATGCGGGGTGCCCGGAGCGCAGGCTGGCTGAAGCGTCTCTCGTCCCCGGGCCACGCCTGTCCCCGGTCTCCAGCCCTGCTTTGCTAGACTCGCCCGCGGAGAGGTGTCCGAGTGGTTGAAGGTGCCGCTCTCGAAAAGCGGTGTGCGCAAGCACCGTGGGTTCGAATCCCACCCTCTCCGCCAGTCTTCCTGCCGTTCGCATCGGGCGGCGCCATGGAGAGGTCGCCTAGAGGCCTAGGGCGCGGCACTGGAAATGCCGTATGGGGAAACTCATCGTGGGTTCGAATCCCACCCTCTCCGCCATCCCAAGCCCCCTTCCTGCCGCTGCCCGCTATGATGCCTAGGCCGTGCTAGGCGGGGAACTAGCGGTGCCCTGTACCTGCAATCCGCTCCAGCAGGGCTGAATCCCCTCCCGAGGTCCGCTGCCCGCGGACGCCAACGGGGCGATCGGTGTTGAGGATCGGGTCCCGCGCAGCGGCGACGCGTGAACCACGTCAGGTCCGGAAGGAAGCAGCGTTAAGCGCTGCTCGCCGGGTGCCGCGGACCGGCCTGGTCCGAGCCGGACGCCACGGTCGGGCTCGCGAGCGGTCGTGATCGACGGAGGGTGCACGGCACTAGACCCAGCTCCGCTGCGCGCGGCCGGCCGCCGCCGGCGCCCGGCGGACATGCCGACCAGGCCGGGGGCCGGCCCTCGCAGGCGCGCCCCGGCGCAGGGAGACCGATGGCCGAGACACCGAGCACGATGAGCCCCGCGATGCAGGGCCAGAGGCAGGCCATCTACCGGCGCTTCCGCGCCCAGACGTTCTCGGAGATGGTCGGTCAGGGCCCGGTGGTGGAGACGCTCCACAACGCCGTCCGCCTCGATCGCGTCGGGCACGGCTTCCTCTTCGTGGGCCCGCGCGGGACCGGCAAGACCTCCATGGCGCGGATCATGGCCAAGGCCGTCAACTGCACCGACCTTCGGGACGGGGAGCCCTGTGACGCCTGCCCGAGCTGTGTCTCCATCCGCGAGGGTCGCGCCCTGGACGTCATCGAGCTGGACGCTGCCTCCAACAACAAGGTGGACGACATGCGGGAGCTGGTGCCGCGCGTCTACACGGGGGCTGCGGACCTTCGACGCAAGGTCTTCATCATCGACGAGGTGCAGCGCATCAAGGAGGGTTGGGACGTCCTCCTCAAGACCCTCGAGGAGCCGCCGGAGGGTGTGCTCTTCATCTTCTGCACGACCGACCCCAGCCAGATCCGCCCGGCCGTCGTCTCACGCCTGCAGCGCTTCACCTTCCGTCCGCTGGCCAGCGCCGACATCGAAGGCAAGCTCCGGCGCATCCTCGTGGCCGAGGGGCGCCGCGTGGAGCCGGAGGCGCTGGCGCTCATCGCCCGGCTAGCCAGCGGCGGCATGCGGGACGCCGAATCGATGCTCGACCAGGTGCTGGTGAGCTCGGCCGATCCCATCAGCGCGGCCTCGGTGGCCGACCTGCTCGGCCTGGCGGAGGCCACGGTCGTCGACGACTTCATCACCGCGCTCGTGGCTGGCGATGTGCTCGCGGGGATCCGCATCCTCGACGCGCTGGAAGCCGAAGGTCGTGACCTGGTGGCCTTCAGCGAACAGCTCGTGACGCGCCTGCGGGAGTTGCTCGTGGAGCGCTTGTCAGCACCCCCGCGCGAGTCTCGAGCCGGGGCTCGCACGCTCACGGATGCCGCCCGGCGCCTCACTGGCGTCGACGCCAGCCGCAGCGGCCTGGGGGGCTACCGCTGGCAGCTCGAGCTGTGCCTGCTGGCGGCAGCGGACGCCACCCCTGCGGGGGTCGTGTCGGTGGCATCGCCGGTCGAGTCACCAGCCCCATCGGCATCAGCGGCACCCGCGCCACCGACGACCGCGACGCCCTCGTCCTCAGTGAGGCCGGGGCCCCCGCCGCGCGCGGCATCGATCGCAGGCCAGCCCGGCATGGCAGCGACGGCCGAGCCTCTGACGGCCGAGCCTCTGACGGCCGAGCCCTCGACGGCGGTGTCGCCCGCGCCGGTGGAGGCGCGGAAGCCGGCACGGGGCGCCCGGGCCATCGATCCGCCCCATGAGGGCGACATCGTTGCCGTTCGCTCGTCCTGGCCCGACATCGTGTCGACCATCGGGGCCAATCCGGCCAATCGCCCGCTGGTCAGCTCGTGCCGCCCGGTCGAATTCCGCGACGGCTTCCTGGTCCTGGGCTTCCCAGAGGGCCAGGCCTTCATGCGCGACATCGCCGAACGCAAGCGCCTCGTCCTGGAGGACGGCATCGCGGCCGTCATGGGCCGGCCGGTGGCGGTACGCTGCGTGGTGACCAACCTTGAGCTCGTCGAGCCCGTCGACTCTGGCGAAGGTGACCTCGTCGCCCAGGCGCGGCGCATCTTCGACGGTGAGTTGGCCGGGGTCGAGGACATCGACTAGTCACGAAGGAGACAGCGCGTGGGCATGGGCAACCTGGCCAGGATGGCTCAGCAGATGCAGGCTGATATGGCCCGCGTCGAGCAGGAGCTGCGCGACCTGCAGGTCGAGGGCAGTGCCGGTGGCGGCGTCGTCAAGGCGGTCGTGACCGGAAAGCAGGAGATCGTCTCGATCAGCATCGATCGCAGCGTCGTGGATCCAGATGACGTGGAGATGCTCCAGGATCTCATCGTGGCGGCCGTCGGCGACGCCCTTGCCAATGCCCGCAAGACAGGCGAGGACAAGATGTCCCGTGTCACCAGTGGCCTGCGCATCCCGGGCCTCTAGGGTCACCCAGCGGCCGGCGCGTCTCACGCCATCGGCCCGGCGCCCGTGAGCCAGCTCATCGAGCCGGTCGCCAGGCTCATCGAGTCGTTCGCGAGGCTGCCCGGCATCGGGCCCAAGACCGCCCAGCGGCTCACCTATCACCTGCTGCGCGCGCCTGAGTCGGAGGCCCGAAACCTGGCGGCGGCCCTAGTGTCCGTCCGCGACGACGTCGTCTTCTGCGAGCGCTGCCACGACATCAGCACCGGTCCCCTGTGCCCGATCTGCAGCGATCCAGGGCGCGACGACGCTCGCCTCTGCGTCGTCGAAGAACCGCTCGATGTCCTGGCGCTGGAACGCACGCGGGCCTTCCGGGGCCGCTACCACGTGCTGCACGGCGCCATCTCGCCGATGGACGGCATCGGTCCCGACCGCCTCCGCATCGGGACCCTGCTCGAGCGCATCGCAGCGCGGGTCGCCGCGGGGGCCCCGTTCGAGGAGGTCGTCATCGCCACCAACCCGACCCTCGAAGGAGAGGCCACGTCGATGTACATCGCCGAGCGCATCACGGGCCAGGTGGGACTCGTGTCACGCATCGCCAGGGGCATCCCGGTGGGTGGCGACCTTGAGTACGCCGACGAGGTGACCCTCGTGCGAGCCCTTCAGGGTCGGCAGCAGGTCGAGCAGGGTCCCGGGCGATGAGCTACCTCGTGAACGAGGCGCTCCTGCGGCTCATCAAGCCACTCATCGCTCTGCTTCTGGCCGTCATCCTCTACTGGGTGCTGACCGGTCTCCTTGGCGAGCCCGGATCGGCCCTGCTCTTCCTGGTCTGTTGGCTGAGCACCTCGGCCTTCATCCTGCTCGCGGAGACCGGCATCATCTGAGGCCCCGCATGCCCAGCGGTGGACCGTTTGACGTGAGCGCGCCGAGCACCTATCATCCCTCTTCTGCGCCGCGCGGACCACGCGCAGCGCCACCCGGGCCGTAAGGTTCGGGGGCGGCCAGACCTGCGGTTGACACTCCTCAGGGACATGTGTCATCATGGGCGGCCGTGCCGGCAGCCAAGGACACTTGGAGTCTGGCCGAGCACCTTAACAAGTGAAGAGTGGCAGACAGAGTCATTTGTTTGTGCGAGCGGGCAAACCCCGAATTCAAAGGATGAACCGCAAGGAACGTCCTTTTCGTCGGAGAGTTTGATCCTGGCTCAGGATAAACGCTGGCGGCGTGCATGAGACATGCAAGTCGAACGGACGACCTCGGGCTTGCTCGAGGTCGTTAGTGGCGAACGGCTGAGTAACGCGTGGGTGACCTGCCCGGAAGTGGGGAATAACTGCCCGAAAGGGTGGCTAATACCGCATGTGGCCATACGTTCGTTCGTATGACCAAAGCCGCAAGGCGCTTCCGGAGGGGCCTGCGTTCGATTAGCTCGTTGGTGGGGTAACGGCTCACCAAGGCGACGATCGATAGGTGGTCTGAGAGGATGATCACCCAGACTGGGACTGAGACACGGCCCAGACTCCTACGGGAGGCAGCAGTCGGGAATTTTGCTCAATGGGCGAAAGCCTGAAGCAGCAACGCCGCGTGAGGGATGAAGGCCTTCGGGTTGTAAACCTCTTTTCCCAGGGACGATGATGACGGTACCTGGGGAATAAGCCACGGCTAACTACGTGCCAGCAGCCGCGGTAATACGTAGGTGGCAAGCGTTGTCCGGATTTACTGGGCGTAAAGAGCGCGCAGGCGGCCGAGTCAGTCGAATGTGAAAGCCCCCGGCTCAACTGGGGAGGGTCATTCGATACTGCTCGGCTTGAAGATGGGAGAGGGAAGCGGAATTTCAGGTGTAGTGGTGAAATGCGTAGATATCTGAAGGAACACCAGTGGCGAAGGCGGCTTTCTGGCCCATTCTTGACGCTGAGGCGCGAAAGCTAGGGGAGCAAACGGGATTAGATACCCCGGTAGTCCTAGCCGTAAACGATGAACACTAGATGTTGGTGGTATCAACCCCGCCAGTGTCGTAGCTAACGCATTAAGTGTTCCGCCTGGGGAGTACGGCCGCAAGGCTAAAACTCAAAGGAATTGACGGGGGCCCGCACAAGCAGCGGAGCGTGGGGTTTAATTCGATGCAACGCGAAGAACCTTACCAGGGCTTGACATGACCAGGAATCCGGCGGAAACGTCGGCGCCCCGCAAGGGGCCTGGCCACAGGTGTTGCATGGCTGTCGTCAGCTCGTGTCGTGAGATGTTGGGTTAAGTCCCGCAACGAGCGCAACCCCTACTGTGTGTTGTATCACTCACACGGGACTGCCGAGAGAAACTCGGAGGAAGGTGGGGATGACGTCAAGTCAGCATGGCCCTTACGTCCTGGGCTACACCCACGCTACAATGGCCGGTACAACGGGCTGCGAAACCGCGAGGTGGAGCTAATCCCTTAAAGCCGGTCTCAGTTCGGATCGTAGGCTGCAACTCGCCTGCGTGAAGCCGGAGTTGCTAGTAACCGCGGGTCAGCATACCGCGGTGAATATGTTCCCGGGCCTTGTACACACCGCCCGTCACGTCATGGAAGCCGACAACACCCGAAGCCAGTGAGCCAACCGCAAGGGGGCAGCTGTCGAAGGTGGGGTTGGTGACTGGGACGAAGTCGTAACAAGGTAGCCGTACCGGAAGGTGCGGCTGGATCACCTCCTTTCTAGGGAGAGGGAGCCGAGGCCATCGGTGAGGCCGGAGCGCTAGACACCCTCCCAGGTTGATCGCCACGATCGAGACCGCCACCCGGCTGGGTGGGGGCGGCGCGCGGATCCGTCCGCACGAGATCGTGACGACCCAGCAACAAGCACCGAAACCGCTCGTACAAGACGCTGGCTGCCACTCTTCAAGTGTTAAGGTGCAGACCCTCGGTGAGTCCGCTCGCCCAGGGGCAACGCCGGGCGTTTAGCTCAGTTGGTTAGAGCACTGCCCTGATAAGGCAGAGGCCTCTGGTTCGAGTCCAGAAACGCCCACCACGTACCGACAAGATGGCCGGCGCGCGCAAGGGGACGTAGCTCAGTCGGAAGAGCATCTCCTTTGCAAGGAGAGGGTCAGGAGTTCGAGTCTCCTCGTCTCCACCACGCTGGCGCCGTCCACGAAGGCACGGAGGACTTGAGGCTGGCAACAGCGCACCTGCCAATGGAATCGAATATCGGGTAGACCCCGGCGGCTCTCGAAGAGCGCACCCCAGGCTGATCCAATCGACGGCTCGAGGTCTTCGAGCCGTCTTGTGGTGTCAGCCACCTGGGATCACCTGGTCCGTGGGCTCAAGGCAGCAACCTTGAGGTCACCGACCAGCGGATCGCTGGATCGCGAGGCGACTCGCAGCACCTTACAAAGTGAATACGTGATCGGAAGAAATTGAGTCTTTTTTGAACTTCGATTTCTGCCGAGATAGAACGACAAGGTGATGATCCCGGACATCCCTTGGCAACTGGCCGTTGGGTGAGTTGTTGAGGGAGGTCAAGCTACACAGGGCACGGGGTGGATGCCTTGGCGCCAAGAGCCGATGAAGGACGTGGCAGGCGACGAAACGCTCTGGGGAGCTGCGAGCAAGCGTAGATCCAGGGATGTCCGAATGGGGAAACCCGGCTGGGGTAATGCCCAGTCACTCCGGGCTGAATCTATAGGCCCGGTAGAGGTAAGTCCGCGAACTGAAACATCTCAGTAGCGGGAGGAAAGGAGATCATTCCCTGAGTAGTGGCGAGCGAAAAGGGAAGAGCCTAAACCAGCCCAGCGTGATAGGCGGCAGCCGTTTCTGGGCCGGGGTTGTAGGAGTTGACGTCGGGGACCTGCCGGACCCCACTGGAGTTACAAAGTCGATCGTGAGCTGAACCCGTCAGGAAAGGCGGGCCAGAGAGGGTGATAGCCCCGTACGCGAAGCGAGCGACCTCCAGGTCAGCCACCTGAGTACCACGTGGAAGGTCTCTCATGTGGGAACCCGGGCGGACCACCGTCCAAGGCTAAATACTCTTGGCGACCGATAGTGAACCAGTACCGTGAGGGAAAGGTGAAAAGTACCCCGGAAGGGGAGTGAAATAGTACCTGAAACCACGTGCCCACAAACAGTCAGAGGGTGTTGCCGGCTTCACCGCCGGTAGCCTGATGGCGTGCCTTTTGAAGAATGAGCCGACGAGTTACTTGTGTGTGGCGAGGTTAAGTCCGCGAAGGACGGAGCCGTAGCGAAAGCGAGTCTGAATAGGGCGTCCAGTCGCATGCAGTAGACCCGAAACCGGGTGACCTACCCATGGCCAGGTTGAAGCGGGAGTAATGTCCCGTGGAGGACCGAACTCACTAGCGTTGAAAAGCTAGGGGATGAGCTGTGGATAGCGGTGAAATGCCAATCGAACCCGGAGATAGCTGGTTCTCCCCGAAATAGCTTTAGGGCTAGCCTCGAGCGTTCAATCACGAGGGTAGAGCACTGAATGGGCTAGGGGGCTTCCCGCTTACCAACCCCAATCAAACTCCGAATCTCGTGATTCCAGAGCTCGGGAGTCAGACTACGAGGGCTAAGCTTCGTGGTCAAAAGGAAAACAGTCCGGACCGTCAGCTAAGGTCCCTAAGTTCAGGCTAAGTGGGAAAGGATGTGGAGTCGCTTAGACAACCAGGATGTTGGCTCAGAAGCAGCCATCATTTAAAGAGTGCGTAACAGCTCACTGGTCAAGTGGTTCCGCGCCGAAGATCCAACGGGGCTTAAGCCTGGCACCGAAGCTACGGGTCTGTGACCCGTTCGCGGGTCATGGGCGGTAGGGGAGCGTCCTGCATGCAGCGAAGGTTGACCGTAAGGACGATTGGAGCGTGCAGGAGTGCGAATGTCGGCATGAGTAGCGAAATGTGGGTGAGAAACCCACACGCCGGAAGCCTAAGGTTTCCTGAGGAAGGCTTGTCCACTCAGGGTTAGTCGGGCCTAAGCCGAGGACGATACGTCGTAGGCGATGGACATCCGGTTGATATTCCGGAACCACCAGAGATCGTTTGCACCGCAAGGTGTCGCCTGGAGGATGCGACCCCGTGGTTGAGTTGGCCGTAGAGGTCATCTCGAAGCGGGTGAGCTGAGCCCAGGTGAGAGCAAGGGCATGACCCAGCATGGTAGTTCGAGCGTGTTTTGGCTATACACGTCTAAGCCGGTAGGCGGGGAAGACAGGCAAATCCGTCATCCCACCCAAACGCCGAGAAGCGAATGAAAGCGGCATCCGCTGCGATTCGAGTGAGCCAAGCTGGCAAGAAAAGTGTCTAGCGAGATCAAAGGTGACCGTACCGCAAACCGACACAGGTAGGCGGGTAGAGAATACCAAGGCGAACGGGAGAACCCTCGTTAAGGAACTCGGCAAATTGGCCCCGTAACTTCGGGAGAAGGGGCGCCTCGGCACGCAGCTATGCTCGTGTGTTCGAGGCCGCAGTGAAACGGCCCAGGCGACTGTTTAGCAAAAACACAGGTCCGTGCCAAAGCGAAAGCTGACATATACGGGCTGACGCCTGCCCAGTGCCGGAAGGTTAAGAGGAGGGGTGCAAGCTCTGAATCGAAGCCCCGGTAAACGGCGGCAGTAACTATAACTGTCCTAAGGTAGCGAAATTCCTTGTCGGGTAAGTTCCGACCCGCACGAATGGCGTAACGATCTGGGCGCTGTCTCAACGAGGGACTCGGCGAAATTGAAGTACCTGTGAAGATGCAGGTTACCCGCGATAGGGCAAAAAGACCCCGTGGAGCTTTACTACACCCTGTCATTGGATCGGGATTCAGCACGTGTAGGATAGGTGGGAGGCTGAGAAGCTGGGGCGCTAGCCTCGGTGGAGCCGACGTTGAAATACCACCCTTGTTGTGTTTTGGTTCTAACCGCGACCCGTGATCCGGGCGCAGGACAGTGGCAGGCGGGTAGTTTGACTGGGGCGGTCGCCTCCTAAAGAGTAACGGAGGCGCCCAAAGGTTCCCTCAGGCTGAATGGAAACCAGCCGAAGAGTGCAAAGGCATAAGGGAGCTTGACTGCGAGACCAACAAGTCGAGCAGAGACGAAAGTCGGGCTTAGTGATCTGGTACCTCCGAGTGGAAGGGGTATCACTCAACGGATAAAAGCTACCCCGGGGATAACAGGCTTATAGGGCCCAAGAGTTCACATCGACGGCCCTGTTTGGCACCTCGATGTCGGCTCGTCGCATCCTGGGGCGGTAGTACGTCCCAAGGGTTTGGCTGTTCGCCAATTAAAGCGGTACGTGAGCTGGGTTCAGAACGTCGTGAGACAGTTCGGTCTCTATCCATCGTGGGCGTAGGGAACTTGAGAGAAGCTGCTCCTAGTACGAGAGGACCGGAGTGGACGAACCGCTGGTGTGCCAGTCGTCCTGCCAAGGGCGTCGCTGGGTAGCTATGTTCGGTTTGGATAAGCGCTGAAAGCATCTAAGTGCGAAGCCAGTCTCAAGATGAGGTTCCCCACCGGGTCAACCGGGTAAGACCGCAGGGAGATCACCTGCTTGATAGGCGGCATGTGGAAGCTGGGTAACCAGTGAAGCTGAGCCGTACTAATGGTCGAGGGCTTGACCTTTTTCAGCAACCCACCCACGGGCAGCTGAAGGGATGACGGCATCATCACCGCGTCGTGGCGACCAATGGTCGCCGGCAGCGGCAGGGATCGAGGTTCAGACTCACAGGCAGGCCAGCAGCCCGCCGGCCGATCACGTATTCACGTCACGACCACACGCACGAGATCCTGGTGACTCAAGCGGAGAGGCCACACCCGTTCCCATCCCGAACACGGAAGTTAAGCTCTCCAGCGCCGAAGATACTCAGGGGGCAGCCCCTCGGGAAAATAGGCCGTCGCCGGGGTCTTTTGCGTTTCCAGGCACGGTGTTTGGTGACCCGTCCCGGCGCTGACCGCCGTTGGCAGCTTTCGTCCGGCCAGCGTGTGTGCGACCGCGCCCGAGTCCACGTACCGTGGGCCCAGGCTGGGCTCCGACCTGGCAGCTGCGGGGTCGTGCCGTCGGCGACACCGTATCATCGGGGTGTGGAGCCGGACCCTCGCCGTGAGCAGATGCCACCGCCGGACGGTCAGTCGCAACCCGTGACCGGACCGTGGGGCGAGCCACGTGCGCCGCTCCCGGGTGACGAGGGCGCGACAGGATGGGCACCGCCTCCGCGCCCCGCGCCGGGTTCTGGGGGCGCGCCCCCGCCGCCCCCCGCGGCAGGCGTGGGTGAGACGTCCGCGGCGCCAGCACCAGCCACTCCCCCGGGTCTGCCGCCGCCCCCGGGCCCTCGGCCGGCTGGCCCCCCCGCGCTTTCGTTCCCGGCGCCGGTCGGCGCACCGCCTCCGCCCCGCGTGCCCGCTGCGCCCATGCCGGTGGCTCCCGCGCGGCAGACTCCCGGGCCTGTCGTGGAAGGAACCGCCGGGCACGCGCCAATGGACGACACCGGAGGGACGCTGGCGATGGGATCCGAGGAGGCCGGTTCGCTGGCGGGCTCGGAGGACTGGCTGGATCGGATCTGCCCGTATCTGCTCTCCGAGAGCGGGACCTACCGCTCGAGCCAACCAGATGCCGGGCACCGCTGCACGGCCCAGGATCCGCCGAGCTCGCTTCCGCTGGCGTTCCAGGAACGCTACTGCCTCTCCGAGCGCCATCTCCGCTGTGAGATGTACAAGGTCGCCCAGTCGGCCCGGTCGGCCGCCTTCGACCGCGAGGGCATCCCCCCGGAGCAGGTCCGCTCGGCGCGCTTCAGGCCGTCGGTGCGGTCGGTTCCGCTCGCCCTCGGCCCATCCAGCGGCAGCGGCTCCGGCCAGGGCCGCGACTCGCGCGGACTGATCATCGCCGCCGGCCTCGGCATCGTGGTACTGGCCGTCCTGGCGTTCGTGATCGTGCTGCTGCTGAGTGGCGGTGGGGGGTCCGGGCCGGGCCCGGATGCCAGCTCGTCACCGGGGTCATCGCTGTTCCCTTCGGTCGCCCCGACGGTCGCGCCGTCCGTCACCCCAAGACCGACCACCCCGCCGACGAGCGTGCCGTCGTCGCCCGGCGCCAGTGCCGCCACCGACCAGCCGGTGGCCCTCGAAGGTCCTCGCATCGAGTACCAGGTGCAGGAGGGCGAGGCCCTCATCGCCATCGCCGCCACCTTCGGCACCAGCCGCCGGGAGATCCTGCTGGCGAACCCGGCCATCGCCGAGCAGCGGCCCTACACGGAGCCCGGCGACATCATCATCGTTCCCGTCTCGCCCGACATGGCGCGGGCGGACATCGAGGCGGTCCCGGGGTTCCAGGGGTACGTGGAGTAGCGTCGCCGGCTCAGGCCTGGCAGGATCGACACCACGTGGTCACGAAGCCGCCCGGGGAGACCTCGGCCAGGGTCGCCCCGCAACGCGGGCAGGGCTGGCCGCCCCGCAGGTGCACGTTCAGGAAGTCGCGCGCCTGCTCCTCGAAGCGGGGCGGGACCCGCCTGCGCAGCTCGGCGACGGCCCAGGCCATCGTCTCCCGGCTGGCTCGCCACAGGCGCTCCGACTCCTCGTCGGCGAGCGAGCCGCGTCGCCGGAAGGGCCCCAGGCGCGCCAGCCAGAGCACCTCGTCGCTGTAGGCGTTGCCGATGCCGGCCACGAAGGCCTGGTTCTTGAGGAGGTTGTGGAGCTCGCCGTCGTGTCTCCGGATCCGTGCCTGCCAGGTCGCGAAGTCCAGGGCCGGGTCGTCGACGTCCGGGCCGAGCGCCTCCCAGCCGGCGACCTCCCGCGGCAGGCCCTCCGGCAGCAGGTAGACCTTGCCCATCCTGCGCGGATCCCGGTAGCGCAGCTCGACGATGGCGTCATCCGTCGGCAGCCAGGTCGCGCCGAGCGTCCAAGGAGCCAGGTCGACCGCCGGCGGCCCGGCGGTGCGCGGGCCGAAGGTGAAGACCATGGCCGTCGACGTGAAGGGCTTGCTGCCAGGTGCCGCCAGCCCGAGGCGCCCGGTGAGCATCGCGTTGACCACGATCCGACTCTGGCCGCCGAAGGAGAAGGTCAGGAACTTGCCACGCTGCGAGACGCTCTCCAGCACGCTTCCCTCAAAGCCAAGGAGCTCGGCGGCGGTCCCCCGCAGGACCAATGACTGGGCAACGGCGGTGTGTCCCAGTGGTCGTCCCGACCAGGGCAGCCGTGAAGGCCTCGGCGAGGATGCGCAGGTCAGGCAGTTCCGGCATCGCGCCATTGTTGCGCGGTCGTGCCCATGATAGGATGCGCGGGCCCTGTCGAACGAGAATACGCAGGCCGCGCAGGCCCGGTACCGGAGGAGTCATCCCGCCCCGCAGGACACGGACGACGCACCCGATGCACCAGCAGCCCGGGCTCGCACCCGGGCTGTCGTCATCCTCGGAGGACAGGAGCCCAGCCACCAAGGAGACCAGATCGTTGACCGTAGAAGAGCCGCAGATCACCGACGCAGATAGCGTCACGACCAGCCCGGAGGATGCCGGGATCGAGACCGAGACAGCGACCGCCACCCCCGAGGCCGCAGCCACGGATGTCGCACCTGTCGAGGCCGTACCCGAGGTCGAGCCGGCGATCGATGAAGCGGCTGTCGCTGACGAAGGGGTCGGAGCCCTCGCGGCCGCAGAGGCCGACCCGGAGCCTGAGCCCGCCGAGCCTCTTGCCGAGCCCGAGCTCGTGGCCGCTGAGGCCGACCCGGAGCCTGAGCCCGCCGAGCCTCTTGCCGAGCCCGAGCTCGTGGCCGCTGAGGCCGACACAGGATCGGTGGCCACCGCCGTCGCGCCCGTCACGGAGCCTGAGCCCGTGGCCGAGGATGAGCTGGCGGCCGCGCCGGTCGCCCAGGTGGAGCCTGTCGACGAACGCCCTGAGCCCACCACCATGGAGGAGCTGCTCGCGCAGCAGTCTGGCGACATCCCCAGTCTCAAGCACGGGGACGTGGTCGAGGGCACCATCGTCCGCATCGACAAGGACGAGATGCTCGTCGATGTCGGTGCCAAGTCAGAGGGCGTGGTCAGCAACCGCGAGCTCTACGGCCGCAATGCCGAGAGTCAGCCCGAGCTCAACGTCGGGGACACCGTCCTGGTCTACGTCCTGCAGCCGGAGTCGACCGACGGCCACGCCGTCCTTTCGCTGCGGCGCGCCGGCCTGGAGCGCAAGTGGCGCTCCATGCAGGAGCAGTTCGACGCCGGTGACATCATCGATGCGCCGGTCATCGACCACAACAAGGGCGGCTTGATCGTCGACTGCGGGATCCGCGGTTTCGTGCCCATCAGCCAGATCGTCGACTTCCCGCGCCGGCCGCAGAACGACCAGCCTCGCGACGCGGCCCAGGAGATCGCGGAGAAGCTGCAGCCCTACGTGGGCCGCCGTCTGCGCCTCAAGATCCTGGAGGTCAACCGCAAGGCCAACCGCCTCATCCTCTCGGAGAAGGTGGCCCTTTACGAGGAGCGCCGCGAGAAGCGCGACGAGCTCTTCAGCAGTCTCCAGGTCGGCCAGCAGGTCAAGGGCACGGTGCGCTCCATCGCGCCCTTCGGCATCTTCATCGACCTGGGCGGCATCGACGGGCTCGTGCACAAGTCGGAGCTCTCCTGGAACAAGGTCAACAATCCGGAAGGCGCCCACGAGGTCGGGGACGAGGTCGAGGCCGAGGTCATCGACATCAACCACGAGCGCGGCCGCATCAGCCTCTCCATCCGGCGCATGCAGCCGGATCCCTGGCAGTCGACCGTCGGCGACCTCAAGGTCGGCGATCTCGTGGACGGCACCGTCACCAAGATCGTCAACTTCGGCGCCTTCGTGCGCGTGAAGGACGGCCTGGAGGGCCTCATCCACATCAGCGAGCTCTCGCATCAGCGTGTCGCCCACCCGGGTGACGTGGTCCACGAGGGCCAGACGCTGAAGCTCAAGATCATCTCGCTGGACTCCGAGCGCCATCGCCTGGGCCTCAGCCTCAAGCAGGCCGAGGAAGCCCCTGCCCGGCCCCCGCGCGAGCGGCGACCCCGCCCCGAGCGCGCCGGCTACGACCGCTCGCAGGCCATCCAGGAGCCCGAGGGCGGCATCGACAACACCCTGGCGGCGGCCTTCGCGCAGGTTCGCCTGCAGATCGCCGAGCAGGACGCGGCGGTCGTCGAGCCCGACGGCAGCGAGGTCATCGAGGCGGTCGAGGTCACCGAGATCGTCGAGCCCGACGGCAGCGAGGTCATCGAGGCGGTCGAGGTCACCGAGATCGTCGAGCCCGACGGCAGCGAGGTCATCGAGGCGGTCGAGGTCACCGAGATCGTCGAGCCCGACGGCAGCGAGGTCATCGAGGCGGTCGAGGTCACCGAGATCGTCGAGCCCGACGGCAGCGAGGTCATCGAGGCGGTCGAGGTCACCGAGATCGTCGAGCCCGACGGCAGCGAGGTCATCGAGGCGGTCGAGGTCACCGAGATCGTCGAGCCCGACGGCAGCGAGGTCATCGAGGCGGTCGAGGTCAGCGAGATCGTCGACGCCCTGCGCAGCCGTGACCGGCATCGAAGCGTCAGGGGTCCTCCGCTGGGTCGACGACGCCCCTGTGCCGCATCCACGGCGTGGGCTGCGGGACATCCACGACTAGACCGACCACCATCTCCGCAGCCCCTCAAGGGGCGCCCGACCCGAAACGGCCCGCCGGACTCCCGGCGGGCCGCTCGACGTCTTCGGCGCACGCTCCCCGCGACCGGCGCGTCGGCTCCGCCGGTCGCCGGTGGTAGCATGGCTGGGCGGCCGTCAAGGGGTCGCCTGCACCCAGGAGTCGTCGCCAACCCCCATGGACCGGTTCGACAAGTTCACCGACCGCGCGCGCAAGGTCCTCACCCTTGCGCAAGATGAGGCGCAGCGCTTCAACCACAACTACATCGGCACGGAGCACCTCCTCCTGGGCCTCGTCCGGGAAGGGGAGGGCGTGGCCGCGCGCGTGCTCGAGAACATGAACGTCGAGCTGCCCAAGGTGCGCACCGCGGTGGAGTTCATCATCGGGCGAGGCGACCGTCCCGTCGTGGGCGAGGTCGGCCTGACCCCCCGCGCCAAGCGCGTCATCGAGTTGGCCATCGACGAGGCCCGCCGCCTGGGGCACAACTACATCGGCACCGAGCACCTGCTCCTGGGTCTCGTGCGCGAGGGCGAGGGCATCGCCGCCGGCGTGCTGGAGTCGCTCGGGGTCAACCTCGACAAGGTGCGCCATGAGGTCATCCGTGTCCTCAGCCAATCCAGCGCCTCCGGGCCCAGCCCCGCCGAGACGAAGCGCAGCAGCAAGACGCCCACCGTCGACCAGCTCGGCATCAACCTGACCGACGCCGCCCGTGCGGGCAAGCTGGACCCGGTCATCGGTCGCGAGAAGGAGATCGAGCGCGTCGTCCAGATCCTGTCGCGCCGCCGCAAGAACAACCCGGCCCTCATCGGCGAGCCCGGCGTTGGCAAGACCGCCATCGCGGAGGGCCTGGCGCACCGCATCGTCAGCGGCGACATCCCGGAGAGCCTGGCCGACAAGCGTGTCCTGACCCTGGACATCGGCTCCCTGGTGGCCGGCACCAAGTACCGCGGCGAGTTCGAGGAGCGCCTCAAGAAGATCATCGAGGAGCTGCGCAGCACGAACGACGCCATCCTCTTCATCGACGAGCTGCACACGCTCGTGGGTGCCGGGGCCGCGGAGGGCGCCATCGATGCCGCCAACATCCTCAAGCCGCCGCTGGCGCGCGGGGAGCTGCAGTGCATCGGCGCCACGACCCTCGACGAGTTCCGCAAGTACATCGAGAAGGACGCCGCTCTCGAACGCCGCTTCCAGCCGGTCATGATCGAGGAGCCCACCCTGGAGCAGACCGTCGAGATCCTCTTCGGCATCCGCGAGGGCTTCGAGCGCCACCACCGCGTCAAGATCACCGACGACGCTGCCCGCGCCGCGGCCGACCTCTCCATCCGCTACATCACCGACCGGCACCTCCCGGACAAGGCCATCGACCTGATCGACGAGGCCTCCAGCCGTGTCCGGCTTCGGCACAGCTCTACGCCCGCCGAGCTCAAGGCCACCCAGAAGGAGCTGGAGCGCATCGCCAAGGAGAAGGAAGCGGCCGTCAACGATCAGGACTACGAGCGTGCCCAGGAGCTGCGCGACGCGGAGTCGGCGGCCAAGGCCCATGCGGACCAGCTGCGCAGCGACTGGCAGGCGGCCCTGGCGGCAGAGACCCCGGAAGTCACGGAGGAGGACATCGCACAGGTCGTGGCCCTCTGGACGGGCATCCCGGTGACGCGCATCGCCCAGGAGGAGTCCAAGCGGCTGCTGGAGATGGAGGACGCGCTGCACAAGCGGGTCATCGGCCAGCAGGAGGCCATCGACACCGTCTCGCGCGCCGTGCGGCGTGCTCGAGCAGGACTCAAGGACCCCAAGCGGCCCATCGGCTCCTTCATCTTCCTGGGCCCCACCGGCGTGGGCAAGACGGAGCTGGCCAAGGCGCTCGCGGAGTTCATGTTCGGCAGCGAGGACTCACTCATCAAGATCGACATGAGCGAGTTCATGGAGCGCCACAACGTGAGCCGCCTCGTCGGAGCCCCTCCGGGCTACGTGGGCTTCGAGGAGGGTGGCCAGCTGACGGAGGCCGTGCGTCGCAAGTCCTACTCCGTGGTGCTCCTCGATGAGATCGAGAAGGCCCACCCTGAGGTCTTCAACATGCTCCTCCAGATCCTGGAGGACGGCCAGCTCACGGACGCCAAGGGCCGGCGCGTCGACTTCCGCAACACGGTCATCATCATGACCAGCAACGTGGGCGCCAAGGACCTCCTCAAGGACACCTCGCTGGGCTTCCGGCCGGTCTCCGCCAACGAGGACCGTGAGCGCGAGGCGCAGTACGACCGCATGAAGGTCAAGGTCCTCGAGCAGCTCAAGACGACCTTCCGGCCGGAGTTCCTCAACCGCGTCGACTCACAGGTCGTCTTCCGCTCCCTGACCGTGGACGAGATCCGCGAGATCGTGGACCTGCTCGTGGCCCGCGTCCGGAGCCAGCTGAAGGCGCAGCAGATCGGCCTCGAGGTCAGCCAGGCGGCCAAGGACCACGTCATCAAGCTGGGCTATGACGTCGATTACGGCGCCCGACCCCTGCGCCGCGTCATCCAGAACATGATCGAGGACCCCCTGGCCGAGGCTCTGCTGGTGGGCCGTTTCAAGGCCGGGGACACGGTCCTCGTCGACCGCTCGGAAGACGCCGGCCTGACCATCGAGCCGGCCGTGGAGAAGGCCCCCGTCGAGGCCGCGTAGGCCCGTGGCCCGGACTCGGCTCGCGAGCGCCTACATCTGCCAGGCCTGCGCCGCCTCGCACCCGAGGTGGGAGGGCCAGTGCCGCGCTTGCGGCGCCTGGAACTCGCTCGTGGAGACGCTGGCCCGCCCCGCCATGCGTCGCTCCGCCGAGTCCGCGGGGGGACGCTCGCCGGGGTTCGGCGGAGCCGCTCAGCCGACACCGCTGGGCTCCCTGGACGTCGCGGCCACGGTGCGCCAGCCGACCGGGGTGTCCGAGGTGGACCGTCTGCTTGGTGGCGGCCTGGTACCCGGCTCGCTCCTGCTTCTGGGTGGCGAACCGGGCATCGGCAAGTCCACCCTGGTTCTCCAGGTGGCGGGAGCCCTGGCTGCCGGCGCCGCTGCCCCCCGCGACCACGGCGACAGCACCGCCGGTTCGGGCGTCGGGCGCCGTGGTGGGGTGCTCTACGCCAGCGCCGAGGAATTGGCGGGGCAGTTGCACCTGCGTGCCTCACGGTTGGGCCTGACCACGGGCCCGGCGAGCTCGGCCCTGTCGGTCCTGGCCAGCACGGACGTCGATGCCATCATCGCCGCCGCCACGGCGCTTCGGCCGCTGCTGCTGGTCGTCGACTCCATCCAGACGGTCTCCATCGACGATCTCGACGGCCCCCCCGGATCGGTCGGCCAGGTCCGCGAGTCGGCCGCCCGCCTGGGAGCCTTCGCCCGGGCTCAGGCCGTCCCCGTGCTGCTCGTCGGACACGTCACGAAGGACGGGACGCTGGCCGGGCCGCGCACCCTCGAGCACCTCGTCGACGCCGTCCTCATGCTCGACGGTGACCGCTACGCCTCGTTGCGGCTCCTGCGCGCGCTCAAGAACCGCCACGGCTCGACCGAGGAGGTGGGGGTCATGGAGATGACCCCGGATGGCCTTCGCGAGGTGCGGGACGCAGCCGCCGCCTTCCTCGGTCACGGATCGCGGACGGCGCCAGGGGTGTCGGTGGCGGCCATCCTGGAGGGCAGTCGCACGCTGCTGGTCGAGGTGCAGGCGCTGGTCGCCCCGGCCGGCTTCGGCCCGCCTCGCCGCACGGTGGCCGGCCTCGACGTCAACCGCCTCGTGCTGCTCATCGCCGTGCTCGCGAGGCGAGGCGGCATCGACGTCGTCGGTCGCGACGTCTACGCCAGCCTGACCGGCGGCATCACCGTCAGCGAGCCGGCGCTCGACCTGCCCCTGGCCCTGGCCGTCGCCGCCTCGCACCGGGACCACGCCATCGCCGGTGACCTGCTGGCCTGCGGCGAGGTCTCGCTGCTCGGTGAGATCCGGCCGGTGCCCGGCCTGGAGCGCCGCCTGCGCGAAGCCGCGCGCACGGGCTTTCGACGGGCACTGGTCCCGGAAGGCTCCGGCCTGGGCGCCAGGCAGGCCGCGGCCGTGGGCCTGGAGGTCAGGCGCGTGGCCACACTGCGACAGGCCCTCGACCTGGCGCTCGAGCCGACTGGTACCTCTGGGTGAAGGGCCGCACGCCCGGTGGTTCTGGTAGCGTTCCGGTGCCATGCTGAGGTTCATCCGCCTGTTCGGCGGCGCCCTGGGGGTCATCCTGGCCATCGCCCTCGTGGGCTTCGACGTGACCTCCACGGCCCTGCTGGAGCCCTCGCTCGAGGGGCGCCTGCTGCTGCTGGCCTGGATCGCTGCCTGGGGTGTGATCGGCTTCGTCATCGCGCCCTACCTGACCATCATCCCGGCGCGCTGGATGCTGCGTGCCGTCACAGACATGTCCACCGACGAGTTCATCGCCGCCGTGGCGGGCCTGCTCCTGGGGCTCCTGATGGGCTTCCTCCTGGGCCTGCCCCTGACGAGCCTGCCGGCACCGGCCGGCCTGGTGCTGCCCATCGGCGTCTCCGTCATCCTGGCGCTGGGCATGATGGGCCTGACCGTGGCCAAGCGACACGACCTGCGTGCCGCCCTGGAATCGCTGGGCCTCCGCCGCGGAGGCGGCGCGGCCGCGACGCCCCCCGGGCCGGCCGTCCCGATCACGTACCTGGACACCAGCGCCATCATCGACGGCCGCATCGTGGACGTCGTGGCGGCCGGCTTCCTCTCCGGCCTCCTGGTGGTGCCGCGTTTCGTGCTCGGAGAGCTGCAGCACATCGCGGATGACACGCATCCGGGTCGCCGCAACCGGGGTCGCCGCGGGCTGGATGTCCTGGCCGTGCTCCAGAAGGATCACCGCATCGGCATCGAGGTGAGCACGGACGACGAGCCGGGCGTCTCCACCGTGGACGGCAAGCTGGTGGCCCTGGCCCAGAAGCGCGACGCAGCCATCCTGACCACGGACTACAACCTCAACCGCGTCGCCCAGCTGCAGGGCGTGCGGGTCATGAACCTGAACCAGCTGGCCAATGCTCTGAAGCCCTCGTTCCTGCCCGGGGAGGCCCTGCGTGTGAAGGTCGTCCAGGAGGGCAAGGAACCCGGCCAGGGGGTGGCCTTCCTTGACGACGGCACCATGGTGGTGGTGGAGGGCGGTGGCCGGCACATCGAGGGTGAGCTCGAGGTGACCGTCACGCGCATCCTGCAGACGGTCGCCGGCCGCATGATCTTCGCGGAGATGGCTGCCACGTCTTGACCTGGCACCGGGCCCGAGGCGCCAGCCACCGGACCCGCGGTCGCCCGCCACCGGGCCCGAGGCGACAGCCGCCGCCCGGCGGTCCGAGGCGCCAGCCACCGGGTCCGAGGCGCCAGCCACCGCGCCCGAGGCGCCAGCCGCCGCGCCGGCCGCCCGCGGTCGCCTGCCACACCCGCACGACAGGGATCCACGGCGCAGGGCACACTTGCATCGTGACAGGACATCGAGTGGCTGACGCCGTCGTCGTGGCGGCGGGCAGCAGCCGACGCATGGGTGGCGCAGACAAGCTGGCGGCGCTGGTCGCGGGCAGGTCAGTCCTGCGCTGGGCCGTCGAGTCGCTGGCCGCGGCACCGGAGATCGCCGATGTCATCGTCGTCGCGTCGGCCGATCGCGAGGCCGCGCTGCGCGAGGCCGACTGGTTGCGGCGCCTGGGCGCCCGCGTCGTTCGCGGCGGAAGGCGCCGCCAGGACTCCGTCGCGGCCGGCGTAAGGGCTGCGCACGCCGACATCGTGCTCGTCCATGACGCGGCACGCCCATTCGTCTCGCCGGCGCTCATCACACGCGTGGTGGAGGGCGCGCAGCGCCACGGCGCGGTCATCCCCGCCCTGGCCGTGACCGACGCCATCAAGCGCCTCGAGGGCGACCGCATCAGCGGCGCCGCCGACCGGTCCGGCCTGGCCCGCGCACAGACGCCGCAGGCAGCCCGGCGCGACCTCCTGCTGGCCGCCGTGGAGGCTCACGCGGAAGGCCCTGACGATCTCCCGGACGAGGCCGAGCTCCTGGCACGCCACGGCGTCGTCGTGCACGTCGTCGAGGGCGAGGCAACCAACATCAAGGTCACTCTCCCCGAGGACCTCACCCTGGCCCGCCGGCTGGCCGGTCGCGATTCCGCGCAGGATGCCAACCAGCATGACCGCCTGCGCGTGGCCCTCGGCGCGGACAGCCACCCCTTCGGCCCAGGTGACGGACTCCGCCTCGGAGGGCTGCGCATCGACGGCGCTCCGCGACTGCACGGTCACTCCGATGGCGACGTCCTCCTCCACGCGCTCTGCGATGGGCTGCTGGCGGCCGCCGGACAGGGCGACCTGGGCCGGCTCTTCCCGTCCGGGGCGCCAGCCACGCGCGGCGTGGACAGCCGAGCGCTGGTGACCGAGGTCATGGCCCGCCTCGCGGAGGCCGGCCTGGCGGTGGACAGCCTGGATGCCACCATCCGCGGGGCGCGGCCGCACCTCGGCGGCCGACGGCTGGATGCCATGGCCGCCGCCATGGCGGCGCTCACGGGCGCGCCTCCGGGCCGCGTCTCGGTCAAGGCCATGACCGGCAACCTGGCCGGAGACGAGGGCGCTGGCCGTGCCATCAGCGCCACCTGCCTCGTGACCCTGGCGTCTCGATGAGCCTGCGCTTCCGCAACACCCTGGGCGGCCGCATGGAGCCGCTCGAGCCACTCGAGCCGGGACATGTCCGCATGTACACCTGCGGCCCGACCGTCTACGCCCCCGCCCACGTCGGCAACTTCCGCTCCTTCGTCTTTGCGGACCTGCTGCGCCGCGTGCTGCTCTTCCACGGCCTGCGCGTGACCTGGGTCATGAACATCACCGACGTGGACGACAAGATCATCCGTGACGCGGGCCGCGAGGGCGTCCCGATCGGCGAGTTCACGGCGCGCCACACCGCCCGCTTCCTTGAGGACCTGGCACGCCTGCGCATCGACATGCCGGACGTCATGCCCCGCGCCACCGAGCACATCGACGACATGGTCGCCCTCATCGCCACGTTGCTCGAACGCGGTCACGCCTACCGGGCCGAGGACGGCTCCATCTTCTTCCGCATCGCCTCGTGGCCGGCCTACGGCCGGCTGGCCCGCCTGGACCCGGGCCAGCAACGCATCGGCGAGCGCGTCGAAGCGGACGAGTACGAGAAGGACGACGTGCGCGACTTCGCACTCTGGAAGGCCGCCAAGCCCGGCGAGCCCAGCTGGTCGACCGACCTCGGGGAGGGGCGCCCAGGCTGGCACATCGAATGCTCGGCCATGAGCATGCGCTACCTGGGTCATAGCTTCGACCTCCACACGGGCGGCATCGACCTGGTCTTCCCGCACCACGAGGACGAGATCGCGCAGTCAGAGGCGGCCAGCGGCCAGCGCTTCGTGCGCACCTGGCTGCACTGTGCCCACCTGCACATGGGCGGCGAGAAGATGGCCAAGCGGACCGGCAATATCACCCGGCCGTCCGATGTCTATGCCGCCGGCTTCAGCCCGCGAGCGCTGCGCTATGCGCTGCTGGCCACGCACTATCGCTCGCCGCTCGAGTTCGGGGACGACTCGCTGGCCCACGCGACCGCGGCCGTGGAGCGGCTGACGACGGCTGTCTCGGCACTCGAGGGCTACCGGGAGGCGCGTGCCGATGATCCGTCGCTGCTCGAGCGACTGGCCGTGGCGCGCTCGGCGTTCGCGTCGGCGCTGGGGGACGATCTCAACATCTCGGCCGCCCTGGCGGCCACCTTCGACCTCGTGCGCGACCTCAATGGCCGCGTCGCGGCCCGTAGCCTCTCGACCTCGGACGCGCAGCGCGCGGCCGAGGCCATCCGGGAGCTGGACCTGGTCCTGAGGGTCCTGGACGACGGCGATCAGGTCCTGGACGCCGACCTGGAAGCGATACTGGAGGCACGTGTCGAAGCGCGCCGAGCGCGCGACTGGCGGCGCAGTGACGAGCTGCGGGATGCCCTCGCGGCGGCCGGCATCACGGTCGAGGACACTCCTGACGGACAACGCTGGCGAAGGGCGGTGGGCTGATGGCTGACGACGAGCGAGGCGGCGGTCCGCCGAATGGTGATCCACCCCGGGATGGCCGACCTCGAGAGGGCCGTCCGAACAGCCGGCCGCCAGGTGGCCGACCATCCGGTGGTCGATCCTACGGAGGCCGACCGTCCGCTGGACGCCCCCCGGGCGCGCGACCGTCCGGAGGACCATCCTTCCGCCCGCGCCCCTACGGCGATCGACCCTCCGGCGATCGACCCGTGGACGACCGGCCTCGCGGGAACGCATCCCCTGGTGACCGCACCGGCGGCCACGAACGTCCCGGCGACAGGCCCCCCGGCAGCAGGCCCTACGACAACAGGCCGTATGGCAGCAGGCCCTACGGCGCTCGGCCTGGGGGCAGCCGGCCTGACCGAGAGCGGCCCGCGTCCGGTCGGCCGTACGGGGACCGACCGTCCGGGGGACGGTCCTGGGACGACCGGGAGCGAGCTGGCCGCCCGCCCGGTGCCGGTCCGGGACGAGGAGCACCCACTCGCCAGCCCTGGCCCGAGCGCGCCGCCGGCGGCCCTTCCGCGCCCGACGAGTGGCGGCGGGCGGACCGAGGGCAGCCTCCCGGCGAACGCCCCATCGACAGGCCCGCCCACGTTCGCCCTGGCGGGCGTCCCGGGCCGGGCCGCCCCGGCAGCGGTGCGCCCTTCCGGCCGCGCCCGGGTCCGCCCCGACCGGCGTCCGCCCGACCTCCCGAGCATCTCGGACCGCGGCGTCCGTGGCCGCCGGTCGTCGCGGCGCTGGCGGCAGCAGGCGGCGAGGGACCGCCACCCGTCGAGGCTCTCTCCGGGGACGACGAGATCGTGGCCGGTCGGCGGCCCGTCGAGGAGGCGTTCGCCGCCCGACGCGAGGCTCGGCGCCTGTACGTCGTGCCGGAGCGTCGCGCTGCCCTCGACCAGATCGTCCTTCACGCCACGACCCTGCGCATCCCCGTCGTCGAGGTGGAGGGCGGCACCATCACGGCCATCAGCGGCTTCGACGGGCATCAGGGCGTGGCGCTGGTCGTGGCGCCGCGTCGCTGGGCCACGCTGGCTGACGTCCTGGCCCTGGCCAGGGCCCGCGGCGAGCCGCCGTTCGTGCTCGTCCTCGATCGCCTCGAGGATCCCCAGAACGTCGGCACGCTCCTCCGCTCGGCCGAGGCATGCGGCGTCCACGGCGTCCTGTTCCCGTCGCGCGGCGCGGCACCCATCAGCCCGGCGGCCATCAAGACGTCGGCCGGTGCGGTGGAGCACCTCCTGCTCGTGCCGATGGGGGATCTGCCCGGTGGCCTCGTCGACCTGCACGCCCGTGGCGTGCGCATCGTCGGCGCCGACGGGGATGCCCCGCTGACCGTCCGCGAGGTCGACATGCGCGGGCCCCTCGCCATCGTCATCGGCAGCGAGGGTCGCGGGCTCGAGGCCAGGGTCCGCCGTCGCGTCGACGTCATGGCACGCATCCCGATGCGCGGGCGCGTGGCATCCCTGAACGCCTCGGTGGCGGGCTCGGTCTTCCTCTTCGAGGCCGCCACGCAGCGCTGGGCCGAACCGCCCCCGCCACCCGTGAGCCTGGACGATGCTGCGCAGGGAGCCGAGGACGCAGGCCCGGCGGCGCTCGACCAGCCAGCCGACTTCGCCCTGCCAGTCGACCCCACAGCGTCGACCGACCCCACCACGCCGGGAGACCCCGCCGCGCCGGACGGCGCGCCGGATGCCGGTGGTGCGCCGACCGCGGAGCTGTCCGAAAAGCTCGATGAGGGAACCGCACGGGAGGACGACGACCTGCTGCCGACCTGACATCGCATCAGGGCCGTGACCCGGCGCTTGCGGGCCGGCCGATTCCTGCGCTACTATTCTGCGTCGCCGCCGACGTAGCTCAATTGGCAGAGCAGTGGTTTTGTAAACCACCGGTTCCGGGTTCGAGTCCCGTCGTCGGCTCCAACAACAGAGGACGCTGTATCCCCCTCACCACAGGGACTCCGGTCCCGAGGGGTGCACGGACAAATCATGGGTAGGTTGAGCAGGTGGTGAGCTCCGCTGACTGTAGATCAGCCGTCTACGACTGTGGGGGTTCGATTCCCTCCCTGCCCACCATCACCAGCGCCCTCTGGAAGTCCCACACATACGCCCAGCGGGCCCACATAGCTCAGTGGTAGAGCACTTCCTTGGTAAGGAAGAGGTCATGGGTTCAAGTCCCATTGTGGGCTCCACCTGATCAACCTCCGACGCCCACCGCACTGGTGCCGCGCGTCTGGGGCCGAATGGACACGAGGATGGCCAAGCAGAAGTTCGAGCGCACCAAGCCCCACGTCAACATCGGCACCATCGGTCACATCGACCACGGCAAGACGAGCCTGACCGCGGCCATCACCAAGTACCTGGCCCTCAAGGGTGACGCGAAGTACCGCGCCTTCGACAGCATCGACAATGCCCCCGAGGAGCGCGAGCGCGGCATCACCATCGCCATCGCCCACGTCGAGTACCAGACGGCCGCCCGCCACTACGCCCACGTCGACTGCCCGGGCCACGCCGACTACATCAAGAACATGATCACCGGCGCGGCCCAGATGGACGGCGCCATCCTCGTCGTGGCCGCCACCGACGGGCCCATGCCCCAGACCCGCGAGCACATCCTGCTGGCCCGCCAGGTGGAGGTGCCCTACATCGTCGTCTTCCTCAACAAGGTCGACATGGTCGACGACGAGGAGCTCCTCGAGCTCGTCGAGCTCGAGGTCCGCGAGCTGTTGAGCAAGTACCAGTTCCCCGGCGACGACCTGCCCGTCGTGCGCGGCTCGGCCCTCAAGGCCCTCGAGGCCCCCGATGACGTGTCCGACCCGGCCTATGTCTGCATCCAGGAGCTCATGGACGCGGTCGACTCCTACATCCCCACCCCCGAGCGGGCCATCGACAAGCCCTTCCTCATGCCCATCGAGGACGTCTTCGGCATCAAGGGCCGCGGCACCGTGGCCACGGGGCGCATCGAGCGCGGCGTGGTCAAGGTCGGCGACGAGGTCGAGATGATCGGCATCCGCACCACCCGCAAGGTGGTCGTGACCGGCGTCGAGATGTTCAACAAGCTGCTCGACTCGGGCCAGGCCGGCGACAACGTGGGGACCCTCCTGCGGGGCATCGAGCGCGACGACATCGAGCGCGGCCAGGTCCTCGCCAAGGCGGGCTCCATCAAGCCCCACACCAAGTTCACCGCCCGCGTCTACGTCCTGTCCAAGGAGGAGGGCGGCCGCCACACCCCCTTCTACAACGGCTACCGCCCGCAGTTCTACCTGCGCACGACCGACGTCACCGGTGAGATCAAGCTCCAGGAAGGGGCCGAGATGATCATGCCCGGTGACAACGTCGACATGGACGTCGAGCTCATCACGCCCATCGCCCTCGAGCCCGGCCAGCGCTTCGCCATCCGCGAGGGCGGCCGCACCGTCGGCGCCGGCGCCGTCATCGCGGTCCAGGACTAGACTCGGATGGCCAAGGCAGCCGAGAACCGACCCACCATCACGCTCGCTTGCACCGAGTGCAAGGAGCGCACCTATACCACCGAGAAGAACAAGAAGAACGATCCCAACCGGCTGGAGCTGCGCCGTTACTGCCCGCGCTGCCGAAGCCATACACTCCATCGCGAGTCCAAGTAGGAGGCGCAGGCCCAGCGTAGGCGCGTAGCTCAATTGGCAGAGCACTGGTCTCCAAAACCAGGGGTTGTGGGTTCAAGTCCCGCCGCGCCTGCCACCTCCGCAGGCTGCCCCAGATGAGGGAACGACGAACAACGTGATCGACAGGATCCGCCGCTATCTGACCGAGTCGTGGTCGGAACTGAAGAAGGTGACGTGGCCCACGCGGGAGCACGTCCGCAACCTGACGATCCTCGTCTTCGTCATCAGCGCCATCATCGGCGTCTTCATCGGCTTCTTCGACGCCGTCTGGCGCGAGGTCTTCCTCATCATCACGGAGGCCTTCGGATGACCGGCTTCCTGGAGCACCTCACCGAGGCGGCTGAGCCGGAGAAGCGCTGGTACGTCATCCACACCTACTCCGGGTACGAGAAGAAGGTCAAGACCAATCTCGAGCACCGCATCGAGACGATGGGCATGGAAGACAAGATCTACCAGGTCCTCGTGCCCGAGGAGGATGAGATCGAGATCCGCGGCGGCCAGCGTGTGACCGTCCAGAAGAAGGTCTTCCCCGGCTACGTGCTGGTGGAGATGATCCTCGACCCGGAATCCTGGTTCGTGGTCCGCAACACCCCCGGCGTCACCAGCTTCGTGGGTGGCGGCAACATCCCAGGCCAGCGCAACGAGCCGGTGCCCCTCGAGGAGCACGAGGTCAAGGGCATCCTGCGCCAGATGGGCGTCGAGACCCCCAAGTACCGCGTCGCCTTCCAGAAGGGCCAGAGCGTGCGCGTCACGGACGGGCCCTTCGCCGAGTTCATCGGCACCGTCGACGAGGTCAACCCCGAGCGCAACAAGCTCAAGGTCCTGGTCAGCATCTTCGGGCGCGAGACGCCTGTCGAGCTCGACTTCCTGCAGGTCGAGAAGCTCTAGCCGGCCCGCCCTGGGGCCCACTCAACCAACGAGGTACGACGAGACGAACCGATGGCCAAGAAGATCCGCACCATCCTGACCCTTCAGCTGCCCGCCGGGAAGGCCACGCCCGCCCCGCCCGTGGGCACGGCGCTCGGTCCGCATGGCATCAACATCGTCGACTTCACCAAGACCTACAACGAGCGCACGGCCGCCCAGGCCGGCCAGATCATCCCGGCCCGCATCACCATCTTCGAAGATCGCAGCTTCACCTTCATCCTCAAGACGCCGCCGGCGGCAGACATGCTGCGCAAGGCGGCCGGGGTCGAGCGCGGCTCGGCGACCACTGGGCGCCAGACCGTGGGCCGCGTCACGCGCGCCCAGCTGCTCGAGATCGCCGAGGTCAAGAAGGCGGACCTCAACGCCAATGACGCGGCCATGGCCGCTCGCATCATCGAGGGCACGGCGCGCTCGATGGGCATCGACATCGTCGACTAGTCGACCCAGGACCGCTGTCCGCCTGCCGGAGCGGACGGAGCGGCGACTGGCGGGCACGCCCGCACCGGCACGTCCACCCCGCGTCACCAGGGGGAGGCCGACGAGGCCGAACGGAAAGGATCGAAGGCATGGGCAAGCACGGCAAGCGCTACCAGGAAGCCGCCAAGCTCGTCGAGCGAGGCAGGGTCTACGAGCCGCATGAGGCCATGGTGCTCCTCAAGGAGACCTCGACGGTCAAGTTCGACCCGTCGGTCGAGGCGCACATCCGCCTCGGCGTCGATCCGCGCCACGCCGACCAGATGGTGCGCGGCACCGTGTCGCTGCCGCACGGCACCGGCAAGGTCGTGCGCGTGGCCGTCTTCGCCCAGGGCGACAAGGCCGCGGAGGCGACCGCCGCGGGCGCGGACGTCGTGGGTGCGGAGGACCTCGCCGCCCGCATCGAGGCCGGCTGGCTGGAGTTCGACGTGGCCGTGGCCACCCCGGACATGATGGGCAGCGTGGGCAAGCTCGGCCGCATCCTCGGCCGGCGCGGCCTGATGCCCAATCCCAAAGCCGGAACCGTCACCTTCGACCTGGCGCGCGTCATCAACGAGCTCAAGGGCGGTCGCATCGAGTTCAAGGTGGACAAGGGCGGCATCATCCACGTCCCCTTCGGCAAGGCCAACTTCGAGCCTGAGCAGTTGACGGACAACCTGGCCGCGCTGACGGACGCCATCAACCGCGCCCGTCCCAAGGAAGCCAAGGGCCAGTACTTCAAGAGCCTCACCGTGGCGTCCACCATGGGTCCCGGCATCCGCGTGGATGTCCCGGCCCTCCTGGCCAAGGCCGCCGCCTGAGCGCAGCGGGTCAGCGCCCGCAGCAAGCCAGCGACGGGCCTCGGCCCGTCACAAGGGAATAACGTTCCGCCAGAGACAGCGATGCGTCCGCGGGCACTCACGGGTGCCTGGCCGCGAACGGGGTGACCCGATCGTCGGACCGGACCGAAATCGTCGACCGGACCGCGCCAGCGGGGACGCCGACGGGCACGCCAAGGCAGGTGTCGAGCCCTGACCTCCACGTCCGGGCGCTGCAGTCGCAGCGACGCCCCTGTGCGGGACCCACAGGGGACGTCGCGCCCGCGGCGCCTCACGGGAAAGGAGGTCACATGCCCACAGAAGCCAAGCAGGCTGACATCGCGGAGCTCACCGAGCTCCTCAAGGAGGCGAACACCACGATCGTCTCCGACCATCGCGGCCTGTCCGTGGCTGAGCTGTCCAAGGTGCGCAGGGACCTGCGCGACAAGGACATCCGCTACCGCGTCGTCAAGAACCGGCTGGCCAGGATCGCGGCCCAGCAGGCCGGGCGTGCGGAACTCATCCCGCTGCTCGTCGGCCCCACCGCGCTGGCTGTCGGCGGCAGCGACGAGCCGGCCCTCGCCAAGGGCCTGATGGACGCCGTACGACCCTTCAAGGTGGAGATCCGCGGTGCCGCCATGGGCGGCCAGACGATCGATGCCGCAGGTGTCTCGGCACTGGCGGCTCTGCCCCCGCGAGACGTGCTGCTCGCCCAGCTGGCCGGGGCCATGGCCTCGCCGCTCGGCACCATGGCCGGTCTCTTCGCCGCACCGCTGCGCAATCTCGGCTACGGCCTCAGCCAGCTCAAGGAACGGCGCGAAGCCTCTCCGGCGGCCTGACGCCCAGGCAGACCCGGGGCCAGCGGCCCCACTGACAGTCCCCTCCCGAACACGAAAGGAACCCCGCACCATGGCCACCAAGCTCTCCCAGACCGACATCCTCGAGGCCATCGACGGCATGACCGTGCTCGAGCTCTCCGAGTTCATCAAGGCCTTCGAGGAGCGCTACGGCGT
The DNA here is from genome assembly GCA_963707395.1 of uncultured Chloroflexia bacterium. Lineage (GTDB taxonomy): Bacteria > Chloroflexota > Limnocylindria > Limnocylindrales > CSP1-4 > JAFMJV01. The sequence goes on along the minus strand of CAVPPQ010000026.1, from coordinate 109,781 downwards.
GACCGCGGCGGCCCCCGCGGCCGTCGCCGTGGCAGCCCCGGCAGCCGCAGCCGAGGCTGAGGCGGTCGAGGAGCAGACCGAGTTCTCGGCCATCCTGGCCGAGGTCGGCCCCAACAAGATCCCCGTCATCAAGGTCGTCCGTGAGCTCACCGGCCTTGGCCTCAAGGAGGCCAAGGACCTCGTCGACGCGGCGCCCAAGCCGGTCAAGGAAGGCGTCGACAAGGACGAGGCCGAGAAGATCAAGGCCGCGCTCGAGGAGCAGGGCGCCAAGGTCGATATCAAGTAGCCCTGCGCTGCCAGACCGGATGGGGGAGGCCAGTGGCCTCCCCCATCCGCCGTCTCGGCGGCCTGGCCCCGCCGGCAGCGCGGCGAGCGTCCGCCCGGCCGTGCGGCGGGAGGCCTCTCAGCGGCCCGGTCCGACGTCGCCCGCTTCGACGTTTGACCGGCCCGCCTGTCCGCGGTACCATACGCGGTCGGTGAGCGCGGCCCCTCTTGTCCTACTGACCCTTGCTGTCGGATTCCCGTGCCTTGTTCGCCTCGATGTCGAGGCAGGAGTGCCCCATGACCGTGTCTGAAGTCGATCGTCGGCGTGCGCCCATGTCCCTGGAGCGCGAGCGCTACTCACGGATCCCTGAGGTCCTGCCCATCCCCGACCTGATCGAGCTTCAGCGCACCTCCTACGACTGGTTCGTGGAGCACGGCCTCCGCGACCTGCTCGACGAGATCAGCCCCATCTCGGACTTCACCGGCAAGTCCATGGACCTGCACTTCAACAAGTACGAGTTCGGCGAACCCAAGTACGACCAGCTCGAGTGCCGCGCCCGCGACCTGACCTTCAGCAAGCCGCTCTACGTCGACGTCGAGCTCCACATCAAGGAGACGGGCGAGCACATCGAGCAGCGCGTCTACATGGGCGATTTCCCGACCATGACCGAGCGCGGCACCTTCATCATCAACGGCGCCGAGCGCGTCGTGGTCAGCCAGCTGGTGCGCTCCCCGGGCGTCTACTACACCTACACCGAGGATCCCAACACGGGGCGCCGCCTCTTCAGCGCCAAGGTCATCCCCAACCGCGGCGCCTGGCTGGAGTTCGAGACGGCCGCCCGCAACCAGCTCTACGTGAAGGTCGACCGCAAGCGCAAGCTGGAGGCCACCAAGCTCCTGCGCGCCGTGGGCTACGAGTCCAACGACGAGATGGTGGCCCTGTTCGCCAAGGTGGACAACGGCGAGGTCAGCTACATCAGCGAGACCCTCGAGCGGGACGCCACCAGCACGCGCATCGAAGCCCTCATCGAGGTCTACAAGAAGCTGCGCCCGGGTGACCCGCCCACCGGCGACAACGCCGAGAAGCTCGTCGAGTCGCTCTTCTTCAACTTCCGGCGCTACGACCTCGGCCGCGTGGGCCGCTACAAGCTCAACAAGAAGCTGGGCGCCGTGGCCGACCGCATGGGCATCAAGCTGCCCGAGGTCGAGCGCACCATCACACGCGAGGACATCGCCGTCATCGTCGGCCACCTCATCGAGCTGGACAACGGCCTGGGTAGCGCGGATGACATCGACCACCTCGGCAACCGCCGCATCCGCGCCAACGGGGAGCTCATCCAGAACGCCTTCCGCGTCGGGCTGCTGCGCATGGAGCGCGTGGTCAAGGAGCGCATGACCATCCAGGAGCCGGAGAAGGCGACGCCCAACGTGCTCGTCAACATCCGTCCCGTGGTGGCGGCCATGAAGGAGTTCTTCGGCGGCAGCCAGCTCTCGCAGTTCATGGACCAGACCAACCCGCTCGCGGAGCTCACCAGCAAGCGCCGCCTCTCCGCGCTCGGCCCCGGGGGCCTCTCACGGGAGCGCGCCGGCTTCGACGTCCGCGACGTGCACCACAGCCACTACGGCCGCATCTGCCCCATCGAGACGCCGGAGGGCCCCAACATCGGCCTCATCGGCTCGCTGGCGACCTACGGGCGCATCAATGAGTACGGCTTCATCGAGACGCCCTACCGCAAGGTCAAGCGCAGCGTCGACCACAAGGACAAGGAGCTCCTCACCGAGATCGCCGGCGCCGACGTCGTGACCGCGCAGGGCAAGGTCGTGCTGGCCAAGGGCGAGCCCTTCACCGAGGCTGCCGTCGCGGAGCTCAAGTCGCAGAAGGTCAAGGCCTTCCCCATCAAGCCGCGGGTCACCTCGGAGATCGAATACCTGGCTGCCTACGACGAGGAGGAGAAGTACGTCGCCCAGGCCAACGCTCACCTCGATGATCGTGGCTACTTCGTCGACGCCAAGGTCCCTGCCCGCCACCTCGACCAGTTCCCGGAGGCTCGTCCGGACCAGATCGACTACATGGACGTCAGCCCCAAGCAGGTCGTCTCTGTGGCCACCGCGCTCATCCCCTTCCTCGAGCACGATGATGCCAACCGCGCGCTCATGGGATCCAACATGCAGCGTCAGGCCGTACCACTCCTGGAGCCGGAGGCGCCCATCGTGGGCACCGGCATGGAGTCGCGCGCGGCGCGCGACTCGGGCCAGGTCATCGTGGCCCGTGCTGCCGGCGTGGTGACCTCGGTGACAGCCGACCGCATCATGGTCGAAGAGGACTCCGGCGAGCTGCGCGAGTACCCCCTCGAGAAGTTCGTGCGCTCCAACCAGGGCACCTGCATCAACCACCGCCCCATGGTGGAGGTGGGCATGCGCGTGACCGAGAGCGCGGTGCTGGCCGATTCGTCGTCCACGGACGCCGGCGAGCTGGCGCTGGGCCGCAACATCCTGGTGGCCTTCATGAGCTGGGAGGGCGGCAATTACGAGGACGCCATCGTCGTCAGCGATCGCCTCGTGCGGGAGGACCTCTTCACCAGCATCCACATCGAGAAGCACGAGCTGGAGTCGCGTGACACCAAGCTCGGCCCCGAGGAGATCACCCGGGACATCCCCAACGTCGGCGAGGACTCCCTGAAGGACCTCGACGAGGACGGCATCGTCTACATCGGCGCCGAGGTCCAGCCGGGCGACATCCTGGTCGGCAAGATCACGCCCAAGGGTGAGACCGAGCTGACCGCCGAGGAGCGCCTCCTGCGCGCCATCTTCGGCGAGAAGGCCCGCGAGGTGAAGGACTCCAGCCTGCGCCTGCCCCACGGCGAGCGCGGCAAGGTCGTGGACATCCGCGAGTTCAACCGCGACAACGGTGACGAGCTGCCGCCGGGCGTGAACCGCCTCATCCGCGTCAGCGTGGCCGCCAAGCGCAAGATCTCGGTGGGCGACAAGATGGCCGGCCGGCACGGCAACAAGGGCGTCGTGGCCAAGATCCTGCCCCAGGAGGACATGCCCTTCCTGCCTGACGGCACACCCGTGGACATCATCCTCAATCCGCTGGGCGTGCCCAGCCGCATGAACATCGGCCAGATCCTCGAGACCCACCTGGGCTGGGCCCTGCACGAGCGAGGCCGCAAGGAAGGGCGCCTCATCAAGGCTGCCACGGCCGTCTTCGACGGTGCCAGCGAGAAGCAGATCGAGCAGGAGCTGCTCGACGCCGGCCTGCCCGTGACGGGCAAGGTCCGGCTCCGCGACGGCCGCAGTGGCGAGCCCTTCGACCGCGAGGTCACGGTGGGCTTCATCTACATGCTCAAGCTGCACCACCTGGTGGAGGACAAGATCCACGCCCGCTCGACGGGCCCCTACAGCCTCATCACCCAGCAGCCGCTGGGCGGCAAGGCGCAGTTCGGTGGCCAGCGCTTCGGCGAGATGGAGGTCTGGGCCCTGGAGGCGTATGGCGCGGCCAACATCCTCCAGGAGCTGCTGACCGTCAAGTCGGACGACGTCATGGGCCGCGTGCAGACCTACGAGGCCATCGTCAAGGGTGAGGACATCCAGCCGCCCGGCGTGCCGGAGTCCTTCAAGGTGCTCATCAAGGAGCTCCAGAGCCTGGGTCTGAACGTGGAGATCCTCAACGAGAACGAGGAGGAGATCCACTTCGCCGAGGATCCCTCGGCGTATCCGCTGCCTGACCTGGGCGGCATCAACCTGGCCGGTTTCGAGGACTGAACGACGTAGCGAGGGCCGCAGGGTCCGGAGTCCGCTCCGGGCCGCCCGCGCATCCCGCATCGCTGACCGTGCTGCGGCTGAAGGAGAACGATGCTCGAGGTCAACAACTTCAACGCCATCCGCATCTCGCTGGCATCGCCGGACCAGGTCCGCGACTGGTCCAAGGGTGAGGTCACCAAGCCGGAGACCATCAACTACCGGACCCTGCGCCCAGAGAAGGACGGGCTCTTCGACGAGCGCATCTTCGGCCCCTCCCGCGACTGGGAGTGCTACTGCGGCAAGTACAAGCGCATCCGCTACAAGGGCATCATCTGCGACAAGTGCGGTGTGGAGGTCACCCGCGCCAAGGTCCGCCGCGAGCGCATGGGCCACATCCAGCTGGCCAGCCCGGTCAGCCACATCTGGTACTTCAAGGGCACGCCGAGCCGCCTCGGCATCCTGCTCGACATCAGCCCTCGCAACCTCGAGGGCGTCCTCTACTTCGCCAAGTACATCGTCACCTGGGTCGACGAGGAGGCTCGCGCCAAGCTGCTCCAGCAGCTCGATGACGAGGCCGCTGGACGCGGCGGACGCGGCGGCCAGGCCCTCTCCGAGCTCGAGGACCGCCTGAGCGCGGACATCAACAAGCTCTCCGACGAGCTCAACGCCGACCTGGCTCGCTTCAAGAAGGAGCGCGAGCAGGAGCGCGAGACGCGCACTGCCCAGCTCGTCGAGGCTCAGCAGGCCACGGAGGCCCGGCTCAAGGGGCTCGGCTCGGCCGTGGCCGAGGAGGCCATCGTCTTCGAGGAGACCGGCGAGGTCCTCGTCGCCGCCGGCGAGAAGGCCAGCAAGGCCACGTCGGCACAGCTGCGCAAGCTGACCGCGGAGCTGGTGGAGCGGATCAACGACGACATCCAGGCCCGCGAGTCACAGGAGGAGGCGGCCGTCCAGCAGCGCATCGAGGACGCCCACCTCCAGAAGAGCGCCACGCTCGAGGCCGAGCAGGAGCGTCTCCGCGTGGACGCCGACGGCCTCAAGGAGGAGATCCGCCGCGCCAAGGACGAGATCACCCGCCTGCAGGCCGGTGACCTCCTGCCGGAGACCTCGCTGGACGGCTGGTGCTTCCGCGACCTCGACCGCAAGTACGGCAGCGGCATCAAGGGCGGCCAGCGGCTCTTCGGGGCCGGCATGGGGGCGGAGGCCGTGCGCGAGCGCATCGTGCGGCTCGACCTCGAGGGACTCGCCCGCGAGCTCCACTCGGAGGTTCGCACGAGCTCCGGCATGCGCCGCAAGAAGGCCATCAAGCGGCTGCGCCTCATCGAGGCCTTCCGTCGCTCCGGGGCGCGTCCCGAGTGGATGATCCTCTCGGTGCTGCCGGTCATCCCGCCGGACCTGCGCCCCATGGTCCAGCTCGACGGCGGCCGCTTCGCCACCAGCGACCTCAACGACCTCTACCGCCGCGTCATCAACCGCAACAACCGCCTCAAGCGGCTGCTGGAGCTGGGCGCCCCGGAGATCATCATCCGCAACGAGAAGCGCATGCTCCAGGAAGCCTGTGACGCGCTGATCGACAACGGCCGCCGGGGCCGCGCCATCGCCGGCACCGGCAACCACCGCCTCAAGTCCCTGTCGGACATGCTCAAGGGCAAGCAGGGTCGCTTCCGCCAGAACCTGCTGGGCAAGCGAGTGGACTACTCGGGCCGCTCGGTCATCGTGGTCGGTCCCGACCTCAAGCTGCACCAGTGCGGCTTGCCCAAGAAGATGGCCCTCGAGCTCTTCAAGCCGTTCGTCATGCGCCAGTTGGTGGAGAAGGGCTTCGCCCACAACATCAAGTCGGCGAAGCGCATCGTGGAGCGTGTCCAGGACGAGGTCTGGGACGTCCTCGAAGAGGTCATCCAGGACCACCCGGTGCTCCTCAACCGCGCCCCCACGCTGCACCGCCTGGGCATCCAGGCCTTCATGCCCAAGCTCGTCGAGGGCTCGGCCATCCAGATCCACCCACTCGTCTGCTTCGCCTTCAACGCCGACTTCGACGGCGACCAGATGGCCGTCCACGTGCCCCTCAGCAAGGCGGCCCAGGACGAGGCTCGCGAGATGATGCTCTCCACGGCCAACCTCCTGTCGCCTTCTGACGGTGCTCCAGTGGTGGCGCCCACGCAGGACATGATCCTGGGCTGCTACTACCTGACCATGGACGCGGCGGTGCCCATCGAGGGCACCGTGCCCACCTTCCTCACCGATCGCGACGCCCTGCTGGCCTTCGAGCTGGGCGGCATCGACACGCGCGACACGCTCGACTCGCTGCCTGGCCACCGTGTGGCCCGGCTCCGACTGCACACCCCGGTGCGCATCCAGAGCGTTACGAGCTGGGACGACAAGACCGAGGTATACGCGGAGCGCTCGCTGGTGACGACCGTCGGTCGGCTCATCTTCAATCAGATCCTGCCGCCGCGGCTGCGCTACAGCGACAAGACGAACCGGCCCATGGCCCGCACCGCGCTGCGGGAGGTCGTGGCCGACTGCTACCACGTGCTTGGTCGCATCGAGACCGCGCACCTGGTGGACGGCATCAAGACGGTCGGCTTCCGCTATGCCACCCAGGGCGGCATGACCATCGCCGTGGATGACATCCGCGTGCCGGAGTCCAAGCCGGCCCTGCTTGCGGAGGCCGACGGCCGCGTCAAGGCCATCGACGAGCAGTACCAGCGCGGCCTCATCACCGAGGACGAGCGCTACACGAGCGTCGTGAGTGTCTGGAAGGACACCACCCAGAAGGTCAGCGATGCCATGATGGACGGCCTCGATCCCGAGGGCTCCGTGACGATGATGACCTCGTCGGGCGCGCGCGGCAACAAGGGCAACATCGGCCAGCTGGGTGGCATGCGCGGCCTCATGGCCGACCCCTCCGGTCGCATCATCGACGTGCCGGTGCGCTCCAACTTCCGGGAGGGCATGACCGTCCTGGAGTACTTCATCTCCACGCACGGCGCCCGCAAGGGCCTCGCGGACACCGCCCTGCGCACCGCCGACTCGGGCTACCTGACGCGGCGCCTCGTGGACGTGGCGCAGGATGTCATCACCAGGGATGACGACTGCCGCACGGAGGAGGGCACCTGGATCACCCGCACCGAGACCGAGGAGTTCGCGGGCTCGGAGGCGGACGCCTTCATGCGGCGGCTCGTGGGGCGTTTCGCCGCCGGGCCGGTCAGCCTGCCCGCGGCGCGCAAGAAGGACAAGCCCATCGTCGAGCAGGACCAGGAGATCAGCGAGGACCTGGCCCGAGCCATCGACAAGGCCGGCATCGATGCGGTCGTGGTGCGCTCACCGCTCACCTGCCAGTCGCGCTACGGCGTCTGCCGCAAGTGCTATGGCCGGAACCTGGCCACCGGGCAGCTGGTGGGCATCGGCGAAGCGGTCGGCATCATCGCCGCCCAGTCCATCGGTGAGCCCGGCACGCAGCTCACCATGCGGACGTTCCACACCGGTGGTGTGGCCGGCATGGACATCACGGCCGGCCTGCCGCGCGTCGAGGAGCTCTTCGAGGCGCGCATGCCCAAGGGCAAGGCCGAGATCAGCCACATCGACGGGATCGTCGAGATCCTCGAGGGCGAGGACGGCAGTCGTCGTGTGAAGGTCACCAGCCGTGAAGCGTTCGATGTGCCCCTCAAGCTCTCGGCCGGCCACGAGCGCCTCGTGGCTGACGGGGACGCTGTCGATGCCGACCAGCTCCTCGCCCGCCTCGAGCGGGAAGGGGAGGAGCCGGAAGAGGTCCGGGCGCCGGAAGGCGGGCTCGTGACCTTCACCGAGGAGGGCCTCAAGATCGCCGGCGAGGACGTCGTCGAGCGCGAGTACGTCATCCCCCACAACGCCAAGCTGATGGTCCAGGACGGCCAGCAGATCCGGGCCGGCGACCAGATCACCGACGGACCGGTCAACCCGCAGGAATACCTCGAGACCCGCGGCCGCGATGCCGTGCAGCGCTACCTCGTCAAGGAAGTGCAGCGCGTCTACCGCAGCCAGGGCGTGACCATCAACGACAAGCACATCGAGATCATCGTGCGCCAGATGCTCCGCAAGGTGCGCATCGACCAGCCCGGTGACACCGAGCAGCTGCCCTTCGAGCTCGTGGACCGCTTCGAGTTCGAGGACATCAACGACCACGTCCTGGCCGAGGGTGGCGAGCCGGCCACCGCGGAGACCGTCCTGCTGGGGGTCACCAAGGCCTCGCTCAACACGAGCAGCTTCCTGGCCGCGGCCTCCTTCCAGGAGACCACCCGCGTGCTGACCGAGGCCGCCATCAACGGCGCCAAGGACAAGCTCATCGGGCTCAAGGAGAACGTCATCATCGGCAAGCTCATCCCGGCGGGCACGGGCGCCCCGGCCAACATCGCGGCTCGCCGCGAGGCCGAGCGTCGGGCTGCTGCGGAAGCGCTGGCCGGAGGCGAGCTGCCCGAGGGCTACGGCGAGGAGTACAACATCTTCCTCGCCGAGAGCGGTGGGAGCGGCGACGACGAGCTCATCGCCAACCCCTTCCTCGAGGACGTCGCAGGGGCCGCCGAGGCGGAGTCTGACGACGACGTGGATGTCAGCGCGCTCCTGGGTGACGGCGAGGATGAGGATGAGGATGAGGAGGATGCGCCGGCCGATCGCGACTGAGGGGCCACGGCTGCGGAGCGCCTGCGACCGTCGGGTCGGGGCCAGGGTCCTCGCACAGGACCCGGTCGTTGACGCTGATGCGGTCCGCTGCTACACTTCGCCGTCGCGGCCCGGACGGCCGCGTCGGTATCTGCCTGTCGGCCTGACGGTCGCAGGCACACCGGGCGGCACTCCCCGCGAGGGGCCCGCGAGCGGGACCTGACCCCGGGGACCCGGACGGCCGCCGCACCCAGAAGGAAGACACCAGGACAGGGGACCGTGCGCTCTGCGCGCGGTCCAAGAGACGGACGAAGGTCGTCCATCCAAGGAGGAGACGAGAGCTCCGTGCCGACCATCAGCCAGCTCGTGCGCAAGGGCCGCCGGCCCAAGCAGGCGAAGATCAAGGCTCCGGCCATGCGCAAGAACTGGAACAGCCTGCGCCAGCGCCAGGTGCCCACGCCGGGCGCGCCCCAGAAGCGGGGCGTGTGCCTGCAGGTGCGCACGATGACGCCGAAGAAGCCCAACTCGGCCCTGCGCAAGATCGCACGCGTGCGCCTCACCAACCAGATGGAGGTCACGGCCTACATCCCCGGCATCGGCCACAACCTCCAGGAGCACTCCGTGGTCCTGGTGCGCGGCGGCCGTGTGAAGGACCTGCCCTCGGTGAAGTACCACATCATCCGCGGCACGCTTGATGCCGCCGGCGTCAACAACCGCAGGCAGGGACGCTCCCTGTACGGCGCCAAGAGGCCCAAGTAGATGCCCCGTCGAGCCCAGATCCCGCGCAAGGCCAAGTACTCCACGCCCCTGGCCCGCAACACGGACCGTTTCGTCGTCAAGCTCATGCGCGACGGCAAGAAGGGCCTGGCAGAGAAGATCCTGCGCCAGGCGCTGGCCCGCGCTGAGGCGTCCTCCGGCCGCCCCGGCCTGGAGGTGCTCGACCTCGCCCTGCGCAACGCCACGCCCATCATCGAGGTCAAGCCGCGCCGCGTCGGTGGTGCCACCTATCAGGTGCCCGTCGAGATCCGCGGTGACCGCCGCATGTCACTCGGTGTGCGCTGGTTGGTGCAGGCAGCCCGCAAGCGCAACGGCAAGTCCATGAGCGAGAAGCTGGCCTTCGAGCTGGTGGATGCCATGAACGGCCTCGGTGCTGCCGTCAAGCGGCGCGAGGACACCCACAAGATGGCTGACGCCAACAAGGCCTTCAGCCACTTCCGCTGGTAGGCGGACCCCAACAGACGAGGATGTAGCGACCGTGGCACGAGGCGTTCCGCTCGCAAGAACGCGGAACATCGGCATCATCGCGCATATCGACGCCGGCAAGACCACCGTCACCGAGCGGATCCTGTTCTACACGGACAAGATCTACAAGATCGGCGAGGTCCACGAGGGCGCGGCCACGATGGACTGGATGCCCCAGGAGCAGGAGCGGGGCATCACCATCACGGCCGCGGCCACGACGTGCTTCTGGAACGATCATCGCTTCAACATCATCGATACGCCCGGGCACGTGGACTTCACCATGGAAGTCGAGCGCAGCCTCCGTGTGCTGGACGGCGCGGTCGTCGTCTTCGATGGCGTGGCTGGGGTGGAGCCCCAGTCGGAGACCGTTTGGCGCCAGGCTGACCGCTATGGCGTGCCGCGCTTCTGCTTCATCAACAAGCTCGACCGCACCGGTGCCGACTTCTGGCGGGGGGTGGCCTCCATCCGGGAGCGCCTCGGCGCCAACGCCGTGCCCGTGCAGATCCCCATCGGCCAAGAGGACCGCTTCCTCGGCGTCATCGACCTCGTCGAGCGCAAGGCCATCATCTATCGCGACGACCTGGGCAAGGAGATCGAGGTCGTCGAGATCCCGGAGGACCTGCGGGCGGAGGCCGAGAAGCATCGCAACGCCATGATCGAGGCCGTGGCCGAGCTCGATGACGACCTGACCACGAAGTTCCTCGAGGGCGAGGAGATCAGCATCGAGGAGATCCGTCACGGCCTGCGCATCGGTACGCTGCAGAACCGCATCGTGCCCGTGCTGACCGGCTCGGCCCTCAAGAACAAGGGCGTGCAGCCCATGCTGGACGCGGTCGTCCACTACCTGCCCTCGCCGCTGGACGTGCCGCCCATCGTTGGGCGCGACCCGCGCACCGACATGGAGGTCGTTCGCGCCGTCGACGACAAGGCGCCCTTCTCGGCCCTCGCCTTCAAGATCGCGGCCGACCCCTACGTGGGCAAGCTGGCCTTCTTCCGCGTCTACAGCGGCCGGCTCAAGACGGGCTCCTACGTCTACAACGCCAGCAAGGACAAGAAGGAGCGCATCGGGCGCATCGTCGAACTGCACGCCAACCATCGCGAGGAGATCGAGGAGGTCTCGGCGGGCGACATCGCCGCTGCCGTGGGCCTGCGCGAGACCTTCACCGGCGACACGCTCACCGACCCCGACCATCCGGTCATCCTGGAGTCGATGGTCTTCCCGGAGCCGGTCATCGAGGTGGCCATCGAGCCCAAGACCAAGGCCGACCAGGACAAGCTGGCCATCGCCCTTCAGCGCCTGGCGGAGGAAGACCCCACCTTCCGCGTCAAGAACGACGAGGAATCGGGCCAGACCCTCATCGCGGGCATGGGTGAGCTGCACCTGGACGTGCTCGTTGACCGCATGACGCGTGAGTTCAAGGTCGCCGCCAACGTGGGCAAGCCCCAGGTCTCCTATCGCGAGACGATCCGCCGCGCCGCGCAGGGCAATGGCCGCTTCGTGCGCCAGACGGGCGGACGCGGTCAGTACGGCCACGCCGTCATCAACCTGGAGCCCGGCGAGAAGGGCAGCGGCTACGAGTTCGTGGACAAGATCGTGGGCGGCGTCATCCCGCGCGAGTACATCCGGCCCATCGATAACGGCATCCGCGAGGCCCTGGAGACGGGTGTCTACGCCGGCTTCCCGATGGTGGATGTCAAGGCCACGCTCTTCGACGGCTCCTTCCACGAGGTCGACTCCTCGGAGATGGCCTTCAAGATCGCCGGCTCCATGGCCGTCAAGGACGCTGTCCAGAAGGCCTCGCCGACCATCCTGGAGCCGGTCATGCGCGTCGAGGTCGTCATGCCCGAGGAGTTCATGGGCGACGTCATCGGCGACCTCAACAGCCGCCGCGGTCACATCGAGGGCATGGACAACCGCAACGGCACGCAGGTCGTCAGTGCCTTCGTGCCACTCGCTTCCATGTTCGGCTACGTGACCGACCTGCGCAGCGTGACGCAGGGCCGGGCGACCTCCTCCATGGAGTTCTCCCACTATGCCGAGGTTCCCCAATCCGTCGCCGCCGAGCTGGTCCAGAAGGCCAGGGCCTGACGTCAGGCCACCCATCAACCGCGTAGGACAGCAGTCGCAGTCAAGGACGTAGCAGAGGACATACGAGGATGGCCAAGCAGAAGTTCGAGCGCACCAAGCCCCACGTCAACATCGGCACCATCGGTCACATCGACCACGGCAAGACGAGCCTGACCGCGGCCATCACCAAGTACCTGGCCCTCAAGGGTGACGCGAAGTACCGCGCCTTCGACAGCATCGACAATGCCCCCGAGGAGCGCGAGCGCGGCATCACCATCGCCATCGCCCACGTCGAGTACCAGACGGCCGCCCGCCACTACGCCCACGTCGACTGCCCGGGCCACGCCGACTACATCAAGAACATGATCACCGGCGCGGCCCAGATGGACGGCGCCATCCTCGTCGTGGCCGCCACCGACGGGCCCATGCCCCAGACCCGCGAGCACATCCTGCTGGCCCGCCAGGTGGAGGTGCCCTACATCGTCGTCTTCCTCAACAAGGTCGACATGGTCGACGACGAGGAGCTCCTCGAGCTCGTCGAGCTCGAGGTCCGCGAGCTGTTGAGCAAGTACCAGTTCCCCGGCGACGACCTGCCCGTCGTGCGCGGCTCGGCCCTCAAGGCCCTCGAGGCCCCCGATGACGTGTCCGACCCGGCCTATGTCTGCATCCAGGAGCTCATGGACGCGGTCGACTCCTACATCCCCACCCCCGAGCGGGCCATCGACAAGCCCTTCCTCATGCCCATCGAGGACGTCTTCGGCATCAAGGGCCGCGGCACCGTGGCCACGGGGCGCATCGAGCGCGGCGTGGTCAAGGTCGGCGACGAGGTCGAGATGATCGGCATCCGCACCACCCGCAAGGTGGTCGTGACCGGCGTCGAGATGTTCAACAAGCTGCTCGACTCGGGCCAGGCCGGCGACAACGTGGGGACCCTCCTGCGGGGCATCGAGCGCGACGACATCGAGCGCGGCCAGGTCCTCGCCAAGGCGGGCTCCATCAAGCCCCACACCAAGTTCACCGCCCGCGTCTACGTCCTGTCCAAGGAGGAGGGCGGCCGCCACACCCCCTTCTACAACGGCTACCGCCCGCAGTTCTACCTGCGCACGACCGACGTCACCGGTGAGATCAAGCTCCAGGAAGGGGCCGAGATGATCATGCCCGGTGACAACGTCGACATGGACGTCGAGCTCATCACGCCCATCGCCCTCGAGCCCGGCCAGCGCTTCGCCATCCGCGAGGGCGGCCGCACCGTCGGCGCCGGCGCCGTCATCGCGGTCCAGGACTAAGCCATGGCACGGCAGCGGATCCGCATCCGCCTCAAGGCATACGATCACCGGTTGCTGGACCAGTCCGCCCTCCAGATCGTGGAGACGGCACAGCGCACCGGTGCTGAGGTCGTCGGCCCGGTCCCGCTGCCGACGCGCATCGAGAAGTTCACCGTGCTGCGTTCGCCGTTCATCGACAAGGACAGCCGGGAGCAGTTCGAGATCCGCACCCACAAGCGGCTCATCGACATCCTGGACCCCTCGTCCAAGACCGTGGACGCCCTGATGCGACTCTCGCTCGCCGCGGGCGTCGACATCGAGATCAGGATGTAGATGACGATCGGAGTGATCGGCCGCAAGGTCGGGATGACACAGGTCTTCGCGGAGGACGGCACGATGGTGCCAGTCTCCGTGCTATCCATCGAACCCAACACCGTGACCGAGCTGCGCACGCTGGAGCGTGACGGCTACACGGCCGTGCAGGTCGGCGCCGGCACCGCCAAGCGGCTCAGCAAGCCGCGCCTGGGCCAGCTCAAGGATCTGCCACGCGTTCGCGACGTGCGCGAGTTCCGCATGGACGACGTGAGCGCGTACTCGGTCGGGCAGAAGCTCGACGTCAGCCTCTTCGCCGCCGGGGAGTCGGTGGACATCACCGGCGTCTCCAAGGGCAAGGGCTTCGCCGGCACCGTCAAGCGGCACCACTTCCGACGCGGTCCCGAGACGCACGGCTCCGACTCCCATCGAGCACCCGGCTCGATCGGCGGCGGCACCACGCCCGGCAAGGTCTTCAAGGGGACCGGCATGGCCGGCCACATGGGCCACGCCCGTGTCACGGTCAAGGGCGCCACCATCGTGCGCACCGACGCCGAGCGCAACCTGCTGCTGGTGCGGGGACCGGTCCCCGGCCCGCGCAACGCGCTCATCGTGGTCAGGAAGGCGTAGCCATGCCCACCAGCCCGCTCTTCGACAAGTCCGGCGCAGAGGCCGGCACCATCGACCTGCCCGACGCCCTCTTCGCGGCGCCCGTCAATACGGCGCTCATGCACCAGGCCGTCGTGGCGCAGCTGGCCGGTCGGCGCATCGGCACGGCCGCCACCAAGACCCGCGGCATGGTTCGCGGTGGTGGCAAGAAGCCCTACCGCCAGAAGGGGACCGGGCGTGCCCGCCAGGGTTCGCGCTCGGCCCCCCACTACGCTGGCGGCGGCGTGGTCTTCGGGCCGACCCCGCGCAGCTATGAGAAGCGCTTCCCCAAGCGCATGAAGCGAGCCGCGCTCGTGGGCGCCCTCACCAGCAAGTTCGACGACGGTGCCGTCAAGGTCGTCAGCGACCTGGCGCTGGACGAGATCAAGACCCGCCAGCTGCTCGTCCACCTCCAGGCCCTGCAGGCCGGTGGCCGGATCCTCCTCGTCGAGGACGGCAAGAACGAGCACCTCGAGCTCTCGGCTCGCAACCTGCCCCGCGTGACCGTCATCCGCTCCGACTCGCTGAACATCGTGGACGTCCTCGCGGCTGACGCCATCGTCATCACCGCACCGTCGATCCCGACCATGTCGGAGGTGTACGCATGACGCTCGAAGCCACGCAGATCGTCCTGCGACCCGTCATCAGCGAGAAGTCCATGGACAGCACCACGCGCCAGAAGTACACCTTCGCGGTGGCGGACGAGGCCAACAAGCTGCAGATCAAGGCTGCCGTCGAGGAGCTCTTCAAGGTCACGGTGCTGAACGTCAACGTCCTGACCATGAAGCCCAAGGAGAAGTCCCGGAATCGCCGCCGGGGTCGCCAGGTCGGCTACACGACTCCCTGGAAGAAGGCCATCGTGACCGTCAAGGCCGGCGACTCGATCGAGTTCTTCGAGGGAGTCTAGAGATGCCCATCCGCTCCTACAAGCCGACCTCCCCGGGTCGCCGCTTCATGACGCGGTCGACCTTCGAGGAGATCACGACCGACAAGCCCCACAAGCCGCTCCTGGAGTCCCAGAAGCGAGGCTCCGGTCGCAACCAGCAGGGTCGCCTCACGGTCCGCCATCGCGGCGGCGGCGCCAAGCAGCACTATCGGCGCATCGACTTCCGGCGTGACAAGCTGGATGTCCCGGCCAAGCTGGCGACCATCGAGTACGACCCCAACCGCTCGGCTCGCATCGGCCTGCTCCACTACGCGGACGGCGAGAAGCGCTACATCCTCGTGCCGCACGGCCTGCAGGTCGGTGACACGGTCGTCGCTGGCGAGCGCGCTGAGGCGCGGGTCGGCAACGCCCTGCCCCTGCGCAACATCCCGCTGGGCACCCAGCTTCACAACATCGAGCTCATCCCGGGCCGCGGCGGGCAGATCGTCCGCTCCGCGGGGACCTCGGCGCAGCTGATGGCCAAGGAGGGGACGCACGCCCTCGTGCGACTGCCGTCCGGCGAGGTCCGCCGCGTCGACGTGCGCTGCATGGCCACCGTCGGCCAGGTCGGCAACATCGACCACGAGAACCAGAGCCTCGGCAAGGCCGGCCGTGCCCGTCACATGGGCCAGCGGCCCGAGGTGCGCGGCGTGGTCATGAACCCGCGGGACCATCCGCACGGCGGTGGCGAGGGCAAGTCGCCAACCGGCATGCCGCCCAAGACCCCCTGGGGTCAGCCGGCCATGGGTCACCGCACCCGAACCAACAAGAACACCGGGAGGCTCATCGCGACCTCCCGTCACCGCAAGTAGGCAGGGAGGCGCGCAATGTCACGTTCCCTCAAGAAGGGACCGTTTGTCGAGCAGCGGCTCCTGGCCCGCGTGCAGACGATGAACCGCAACAACGAGAAGCAGGTGCTCAAGACGTGGTCACGCGCGAGCGTCATCTTCCCGGACTTCATCGGGCACACCGTGGCGGTCTACAACGGCCGCAAGCATGTCCCGGTGTTCATCTCAGAGAACATGGTCGGCCACCGGCTCGGTGAGTTCGCCCCCACCCGCAACTACCGCGGGCACGGGCGCCACACCGAGCGGTCGACGTCGCTGAAGTAGGGGCCCCGAACGTGCGAGTCTCTGCCACCGCCAAGTACATCCGCCGCTCCACCCGCAAGACGCGCCTGGTCACTCAGGCCATCGTCGGGCGTCCCGTGGAGGAGGCCGAGGCCATCCTGCGCTTCATGCCGCAGGGTGCCGCCCGCGACGTGGCCAAGGTGCTCAAGAGCGCCACGGCCAACGCCGAGAACAACCATGACCTGCCTGCCGACGAACTCTTCGTCGCCGAGGCCATCGCCAATGAGGGACCAACCATCAAGCGCTGGCGACCACGCGCCCAGGGGCGCGCATTCCCCATCATCAAGCCCATGACCCACATCACGGTCGTGGTCGAGAACCGGGAGGCCTAGGCATGGGTCACAAGGTCCATCCCAACGGCTTCCGCCTGGGTGTCTCGCGCACCTGGAATGCCAAGTGGTACTCCGACAAGGACTACCGCGGGCTGCTGCACGAGGACATCGCCATCCGCAGCCTGGTCACCAAGCGCCTCGCCAACGCCAGCGTCTCGCTGGTCGAGATCGAGCGCGGCATCAACCACGTCACGGTCACGGTGCACACGGCCAAGCCGGGCATCGTCATCGGCAAGGGCGGTGCCAACGTGGAGGCCCTGCGCGCGTCCGTCGGCAAGCTCACCGACCGCAAGGTCAAGCTGGAGATCCGCGAGATCCGCCAGCCGGAGCTCGATGCCGTCCTGGTGGCCACCAACATCGCCCAGCAGCTCACGCGACGCATCGCCTTCCGCAAGGCCATCAAGCAGTCCATCCAGCGCAGCATGAAGGCCGGCGCCAAGGGCGTGAAGGTCCAGGTCTCGGGTCGCCTCGGCGGCTCGGAGATGGCCCGACGCGAGTGGGACCGCGAAGGTCGCATCCCGCTGGGCACGCTGCGCGCCGACATCAGCTACGGCCAGGTGCTGTCGCGCACGACGTACGGCGCCATCGGCGTCAAGGTCTGGATCTACCGCGGCGAGGTCCTGCCCGAGCGGACCGCACCGACCGAGGCCGTCGTGACCGGGGTGGGGGTGTAGCCATGCTGATGCCCCGACGTGTCAAGCACCGCAAGCAGCAGCGCGGCCGCATGAGCGGCATCGCCAAGGGCGGCAGCAGCATCGCCTTCGGTGACTACGCGCTGATGACCGAGGAGCCCGGCTACATCACGAGCCGCCAGATCGAGGCCGCCCGACGCGCCATGACCCGCTACGTCCGGCGCGGCGGCAAGATCTGGATCCGCATCTTCCCGGACAAGCCGGTCACCAAGAAGCCGGCCGAGGTCCGCATGGGCAAGGGCAAGGGCGCCGCCGACCACTGGGTCGCCGTCGTCAAGCCCGGCCGCATCCTCTTCGAGATGGCCGGCGTGCCTCACGAGGATGCCGTCGAGGCCATGCGCCTGGCCAGCCACAAGCTGCCGACAGCCGTCAAGTTCCTGGTCCGCGAGGGAGTCCACGATGGAGATCGCTAAGGCCCGCAGCCTCTCCGAGCAGGAGCTCGCCGAGGAGCTGGTGTCCGCGCGACGCCACCTCTACGACCTGCGATTCCAGCTGGCCACGCGCCAGCTCACCGATTACAGCCAGATCTCGCAGACGCGGCGCGACATCGCCCGCCTGCTGACCGTGCAGACGGAGCGCGAGCTCGAGGCACGCTCGGCGGGGGCACGCCCGGCCTCGGCTGGCGGAGGGAAGTAGATGAGCGCCGTGACTGCACCCGCGCGCGGCAAGCGCAAGGCCAAGGTCGGCCGGGTCGTATCCGACAAGATGGACAAGACCATCGTCGTCTCGGTCGAGCGGCTGGCCCGCCATCGCATCTACAAGCGCGTCATCCGCCTGACCACCAAGTTCAAGGCGCACGACGAGCACAACGAGGCACACGTCGGCGATACGGTCCGCATCGAGGAGGCTCGCCCTCTCTCGGCCACCAAGCGCTGGCGCTTGGTGGAGGTCGTGGCCCGAGCCAGCGACAGCGCCCGGCAGACCATCGTGGCTGAGGAGGCGGCGACCGCGGCGGCCATCCACATGGCCGCCCATCCCGGGCGCGAGGCCGCCGCAGAGGCGTCCGTGGCGACCGATCCTGACGGGTCTGTCGGCGAGGTGGAGGCGACCGCCCCTGCCGCTGCCGACGCGAGCCCCGAGGAGGCCTCCGCATGATCCAGCCCACCACCCGCCTGCGCGTGGCCGACAACACCGGCGCCCGGACCATCGAATGCATCCGCGTCATGGGCCGCTCCCAGGCGCCCACGGCCGGTGTCGGTGACGTCATCATCGCGGCGGTCAAGCAGGCCATCCCCAACGCCGCCGTCAAGAAGGGCGACGTCGTGCGTGCGGTCATCGTGCGCACGGCCAAGGAGTACGGCCGCCCGGACGGCAGCTACATCCGCTTCGACGAGAACGCCGCCGTGCTCATCAACAACCAGGGCAACCCGCGCGGGACCCGCATCTTCGGCCCCGTGGCCCGCGAGCTGCGCGACCGCAACTACATGAAGATCATCTCGCTCGCGCCGGAGGTGCTCTGATGGCACCGACCGCCAAGCCCCGTCGGCACACCCGCGTCCCGGACCTGCGCACCGGTGATGAGGTCCTGGTGCTGACCGGCAAGGACGCCGGCAAGCGCGGCCTGATCCAGCGAGTCGTCCGTCATCAGCAGGGCTGGAGCCGCTCCACCCAGCGCTTCGGCGCCGGCTGGCAGGACCGCGCCCCGCTGGCGGGGGCGGCCGTCGTCATCGAGGGCCTCAACATCGCGCGGCGCCACACCAAGCCCCGCGCGGTGGCCGGCCGCACGGAGCGCCAGCCCCGCGTCCAGCAGGGCGGCATCCTCGACATCCCCCAGCCCATCGCCATCAGCAACGTCATGCTCGTCTGCCCACATTGCTCGCGCCCCACGCGCGTGCGCCACGAGCGCTCGGCCGACGGCCGCGGCGCTCGCTCCTGCGGCCACTGCGGCGAGACGGTGACCCGAGTGGAGGCCAGGAAGAAGTGAGCAGCGGACTTCGTCAGCGCTACCAGGACGAGGCGGTGCCGGCACTCCAGAAGGAGTTCGGCTACGCGAACCCCATGCAGGTCCCGCGCCTCACCAAGATCGTCGTCAACATCGGGCTGGGCGAGGCGCTCACCAACGCCAAGGCCGTGGACGCCGCCGTCGGCGACCTCACCAAGATCACGGGCCAGAAGCCCGTGGTCACCAAGGCGAAGCGCTCCATCGCCCAGTTCAAGATCCGCGAGGGCAACACCATCGGCGTCAAGGTCACGCTGCGCGGCCAGCGCATGTGGGACTTCCTCGAGCGCCTGACCCGCATCGCCCTGCCCCGCATCCGCGACTTCCGGGGCGTGCCCAGCAAGTCCTTCGACGGGCGCGGCAACTACTCGCTGGGCCTGCGCGAGCAGCTGGCTTTCCCGGAGATCGACTACGACAAGGTCGACCGACTGCGAGGGCTGGAGATGACCATGGTCACCACGGCCAAGACCGACGAGGAGGCCCAGCGTCTGCTGGCCCTGCTCGGCATGCCCTACGCGAGCTAGAGGAACGATCGATGGCCAAGAAGTCGATGATCGCCAAGGCGCAGCGCACGCAGCGCTTCGGGGTCCGCTCCTACCACCGTTGCTTCGTCTGCGGCCGGCCTCGTGGCTACATGCGCCGCTTCGGTCTCTGCCGCATCTGCTTCCGGGAGCGCGCCCTGCTGGGCGAGCTGCCGGGCGTCACCAAGTCCAGCTGGTAGGTCAATGAACGTCTCCGATCCCATCGCCGACATGCTCACGCGCATCCGCAACGCCAGCCGGGCGCGCCACACCGAGGTCTCCATGCCGGCCTCGCGCACCAAGCTGGCCATCGCCCGCATCCTCAAGGAGGAGGGCTTCATCGAGGACTTCTCGGAGGGGCAGTCGGGCGTCCACAAGGACATCACCATCCGGCTCAAGTACGTGGGCAAGGTGCCCGTCGTGAGCGGCCTCAAGCGCATCAGCAAGCCAGGCCTGCGCGTCTACGCGGCCAAGACCGAGATCCCGCGCGTGCTGGGCGGCCTCGGCATCGTCATCGTCAGCACCAGCCAGGGCATCATGACCGGGGCGCAGGCTCGCAAGAGCCAGCTCGGTGGTGAAGTCCTGGCCTACGTCTGGTAGTCGCCGATGTCCCGCGTCGGCCGGCTTCCCATCACCATCCCCTCCGGCGTCGCCATCGACGTCGACGGCAATCACGTCGTGGTCACGGGTCCCAAGGGCACCCTGGAGCGCGACATCGCCCCCCTGCTCTCGCTGGTGACCGGGGACGGCCAGCTGCGCGTCCAGCGTCCCAACGACGAGAAGCGCGCCCGGGAGCTCCACGGGCTGACCCGCACCCTCATCAACAACATGGTCGTGGGCGTCACCGAGGGCTATCGGCGCGGCCTCGAGATCCAGGGCGTGGGATACCGCGCCCAGCTCGTGGGCAGCAAGCTGCAGCTCAACCTCGGCTACAGCCACCCCATCGAGATCGAACCCCCCGAGGGCATCGCCTTCGAGGTCGACAACCCCACGCGCATCGCCGTGACCGGCATCGACAAGGAGCTGGTCGGGCGCGTGGCGGCCAAGATCCGAGCCTGCCGCAAGCCTGAGCCCTACAAGGGCAAGGGTGTGCGCTTCGCAGGCGAGATCGTGCGCCGCAAGGCCGGCAAGGCCGGCAAGGTCGGCGGCTGATCCGCCGCTCTCACCTGACGAACCAGCAACCCCTGGTCGCGGTGCCACTCCGGCGCCCCGGCCGATAGCAGGAGACCGACGACCGCGATGCCACCGGCCAACAGCCGCACCAGCGCCCGTCAGAAGCGTCACTCGCGGCTCCGCCTACGCGTGGCGGGTTCCGCTGAGCGACCGCGCCTGGCGGTCTTCCGCAGCATCAACCAGATCTATGCCCAGGTCATCGACGATGCCAGCGGCCACACGCTCGCCAGCGCCTCCTCCCTGGAGGCCTCGCTGCGTGGCGCCGCCGGCACCAAGACCGAGCGGGCCAGGCAGGTGGGCGCCCTCGTGGGCGAGCGTGCCAGGGCCGCCGGCATCGACCGCGTCGTGTTCGATCGGGCCGGGTTCAAGTACCACGGACGGATCCGCTCGCTCGCCGATGGCGCGCGAGAGGCCGGCCTGGACTTCTAGGAGGAGCGGCCATGGCCCGGATCGATCCCAACAAGCTCACGCTCGAGGAGCGCGTCGTCCAGATCAACCGCGTGGCCAAGGTCGTCAAGGGCGGCCGGCGCTTCAGCTTCAGCGCGGTCGTGGTCGTGGGTGACGGCGCCGGGCACGTCGGTGTCGGCCTGGGCAAGGCCGGCGAGGTGCCCGAGTCCATCCGCAAGGGCGTCGAGGACGCCAAGAAGAACCTCATCAAGGTGCCGCTCGTGGGCACGACCGTGCCCCACGAGGTCCGCCAGCAGTACGGGGCCAGCACCGTGCTGCTGAAGCCCGCCTCACAGGGCACCGGCGTCATCGCCGGCAGCTCCGTGCGAGCTGTGGTCGAGGCCGCCGGCGTCCGCGACATCCTCTCCAAGTCGCTGGGCTCGACCAATCCGGTCAACGTCACCCGAGCCACGCTCGAGGGCCTGCGCAACATGCGCTCCGCCGCCGAGCTGTCGGCCTGGCGCGGCAAGACCCTGCGCAGCGTCATCCCGGGGCAGCCCACCACGGACCGCGCCAGGGAGGAGGCCCTCGATGACCGCTAAGCTGCGCATCACCCTGCGACGCTCCACGGTGGGCACCAATCCCAGCGCCCGCGGTACCGTCCGCGCCCTCGGCCTGGATCGCATCGGCCACACCGTCGAGCTCGCTGACGATCCTGCCGTGCGTGGCCAGGTCCGCGCCGTGCGCTATCTCCTCGACGTCGAGGAGGTCGGCGCCGTGCCGGGCAGGGGCAAGGCCGCGATCAGCAAGAAGGAGGAGGCAGGGTCGTGAAGCTCCACGATCTGCAGCCGGCGCCCGGTTCCACCAAGCGCCGCATCCGCGTCGGTCGCGGCATCGCGGCCGGCAAGGGCAAGACCGCCGGCCGCGGCACCAAGGGCCAGCGCTCACGCGCCGGCGCCAGCATCCCGGCCTGGTTCGAAGGCGGTCAGACGCCCATCCACGTGCGCGTGCCAAAGCTGCGCGGCTTCAAGCGGCGCGACCGCGTCGAGTACCAGGTCGTCAACGTGGGCCGCATCTCCGGATACGCTGCTGCCGGCCGCTTCGGCGGTGAGGCGGGCGGCAAGGAGCCGCTCACCGTCAATGCCGAGGTGCTCGCCGCCGCCGGGCTCATCCGCCACGCCGACCGGCCCGTCAAGGTCCTTGGCCTTGGGGACACCGACGTCAAGCTCTTCGTCGCCGCCGATGCCTTCACGGCCTCGGCCCGCGCCAAGATCGAGCAGGCCGGCGGTTTCGTACAGCTCCTGACGCCCGCTGCGGCCACGCCCGAGACCGCGTCCTCCGCTGCCTCCGACGCGCCGGCTGCGGTCAGCGAGACCGACGAGGCGCCGGCTGCGGCCAGCGAGACCGAGCCCGCGGACGAGACCTCGAAGGCCGACCTCGACAGCGGCACGGCCGCCGAGTAAGCCGTGTTCGAAGCGCTGGTCAATGCCTTCCGTGCCCCGGACATCCGTCGCAGGATCCTCTTCATCCTGGGCATGCTCGTCATCGTGCGGATGCTGGCCAACGTGCCCGTGCCCGGCATCGACCGCCAGGCGCTCGAGGGTGTCATCGGGGCCAACAGCTTCCTGCAGCTGCTGAACCTCTTCTCGGGCGGTGGCCTGGAGAACTTCTCCATCATCGCCCTGGGCGTGAACCCCTACATCAACGCCTCGATCATCATGCAGCTGATGACGGGCGTCGTGCCCCGCCTCCAGCAGCTCTCGCGCGAAGGCGAGTACGGCCGCAACAAGATCAACCAGTACACGCGCTACCTGACGGTGCCGCTGGCCATCCTGCAGTCGTACGGCTACCTGGCGCTGCTGTCCTCGCCCAGCAACGGCGTGGTCCAGGACTTCGACCTCACCAGCTTCACGACGCTGACCCAGATCGTGGCCCTGACAGCAGGCACGGTGCTGCTCATGTGGATCGGTGAGCTCATCACCGAGCGCGGCATCGGCAACGGCATCAGCTTCATCATCTTCGCGGGCATCGTGGCCGGCTTGCCGGCCGCCGTGAACACCTTCCTGGCTGACCCCGACCTCGCCACTGGCATCCTCTTCGCCGGGCTGGCCGTGGCCTCCGTGGCCGTCATCGTCTACATCCAGGAGGGCCAGCGCCGCATCCCCATCCAGTACGCCAGCCGCGTTCGCGGTCGGCGCATGTATCAGGGCGGCGCCACGTTCCTGCCCCTGCGCGTCAACCAGGCCGGCGTCATCCCCATCATCTTCGCCATCAGCATCCTGCTGTTCCCAGTGCAGCTGGCGACCTACTTCAGCAACTCGGGAGGCATCGTCGAGGACTTCGCCAATGTCATCGTCGATTGGCTCAGCCAGGGGAGCCCGCTCTACGCCATCATCTTCTTCCTGCTGGTGGTGGGCTTCACGTACTTCTACACAGCCTTCACCTTCAAGCCCGCGGACACGGCCGACCAGCTTCGCAAGAACGGCGGCTTCATCCCAGGCATCCGGCCGGGAGCACCAACGCGTGACTACCTGGCCAAGGTCGTCTACCGCATCAGCCTCGCCGGGGCCCTCTTCCTGGGCATCGTCGCGGTCAGTCCCATCATCTTCGGCCTGATCTTCGCAGGCAGCGTCTTCGGCTCCTTCAGTCTCGGTGGCACGGCGATCCTCATCGTCGTCTCCGTGGTCGTGGAGACGATGAAGCAGCTCGAGGCACAGCTGATGATGCGCAACTACGAGGGGTTCATCCGGTGACATCCATCGCTGCCGCCGGCCCGGCAGCCCGACCCGAACGGGGCCGCCGCATCATCGTCATGCTGGGCGCCCCCGGGGCCGGCAAGGGCACCCAGGCCGAGCGCCTGGCCACCAGCCTGGGCCTGCCCCACGTCTCCACGGGCGAGCTCTTCCGGGCGGCCCTCAAGGGCCAGTCCGCGCTCGGCGCGAAGGTCCGCAAGACCGTCGAATCAGGTGGCCTCGTGCCAGACGCCATCGTCGTAGAGATGGTCGGCCAGCGCCTCACGGAGGCGGACACGGCTGGTGGCGCCATCCTCGACGGCTTCCCTCGCACCGTCGCCCAGGCCGTGGCCCTCGACGAGATGCTGGCCGCGCGCGGCGAGTCCGTGTGCGCGTCGCTCTACGTGGAGGTCTCGGCGGACCTGCTCACGGCGCGCCTCACGGGTCGCCGCATCTGCACCCTGGACGACCAGCATGTCTACCACGTGGTGGCTCGGCCGCCCCGCCGGGAGGGACTCTGCGACATCGACGGTGCGGAGCTCTACCAGCGCCCCGATGATTCGGTGGCCACCGTGCAGGGTCGCCTCGACGCACAGCTGCCGCCCATGTACGAGGTCATCGACCACTACGCCGAGGCCGGCGTCCTGTACTCGGTGCGCGGTGATGCCGACGCCGACACGGTCACGGAGGACCTCCTCCGCGCCCTGGCTACCATCCGGGCGAAAGCCTAGAGGATGCTCTTCGACCGCCGCCGGGTGACGCTCAAATCCCGGTCGCAGATCGAGCGCATGGCGCAGGCGGGCCGACTCGTCGGGGAGGCCCTCGACGCTGTTGGGCAGGCCATCGCCCCGGGGGTGACACCCCTGGACCTGGATGCCATCGCGGCGGAGGTCATCCGACGCGGGGGTGGGACCCCATCCTTCATCGGCGTGCCCGGGCCGCGGTCGCCCTTCGCGCATTCCGTGTGCGTCTCCATCGACGACGAGGTCGTGCACGGGGTGCCCGATGGTCGGGTCATCCGAGAGGGCCAGCTCGTGTCCGTCGATTGCGGCGCCATCGTGGATGGCTGGCACGGTGACAGCGCCCGCTCCTGGCTGGTGGGCGAGGTCTCCGCGGACGCCCGCCGCCTCTCGGCCGCCACGCGCGAGGCGATGCTCGCGGGCGTCGCCGCCTCGCTGCCTGGCCGCACCCTGGAGGACGTGGCCGGCGCCATCGAGGACGTCGGCCTGGCCCACGGCTACGGCATCGTGCGCGCCTACGTCGGTCACGGCATCGGCAACGAGATGCACGAGGAACCGCAGGTCACCAACTACCGCACGGGCCGCCGGGGCCGTCGCATCGAACCCGGGCTCTGCCTCGCCATCGAGCCCATGTTCACGCTCGGCAGTCACGAGACACGGGTCAAGCCCGATGGCTGGACGGTGGCGACCGCGGACGGCAGCCTGGCCGCCCACTGGGAGCACACCATCGCCATCACCGAGGACGGGCCGCGGATCCTGACCCTGGGCCGTGACGAGGTCGTGGCAGCCGGCGGGGGCCCGCTCGAGGCCGTGGCATCGTGAGCCTCCACGAGGTCCTTGCTGAGCCGCGGCCACATCTGGTACACTCTCCCTTCGCGCGCCGGGAGTGCCCCGGCGCTTGCTGGCGCCGTCCCGAATCCTTCGGGAAGAGCGCCGGACTCATTCCAGAAGCACAGTAGTCGGGAGTCAGCGGTCGCCTGTGGGCAAGAAGGATGCCATCGAGGTCGAGGGAACGGTCATCGAGCCGTTGCCGAACACCATGTTCCGGATCGAGCTCGAAGACAAGCACCAGGTCCTCGCCCACATCAGCGGCAAGCTGCGGATGAACTTCATCCGCATCCTTCCCGGCGATCGCGTCCGCGTCGAGTTGTCGCCATACGACCTCTCCCGCGGCCGCATCACCTATCGGCTCAAGTAGGGAACGCGAGTAACGATCGTGAAGATCTCGGCATCGGTGAAACGGCGCTGTGAGCGCTGCAAGGTGATCCGCCGTCACGGCAACCTGATGATCATCTGCACGAACCCCAAGCACAAGCAGCGTCAGGGCTAGGAGGGACCGTGGCTCGTATCGCCGGCATCGATATCCCTCGCGAGAAGCGGGTGGAGATCGCGCTGACCTACATCTACGGGATCGGGCTGCCCACCAGCCAGAAGATCCTGGCCCAGGCCAACGTGAACCCGGACACCCGCGTCCGCGACCTCACCGAGGAGCAGGTCAACCGCCTGCGCGACATCGTCGACCGCCGCTACACGGTGGAGGGCGACCTGCGCCGCGAGGTGGCCATGAACATCAAGCGGCTCACGGAGATCGGCTCCTACCGCGGACTGCGCCACCGTCGCAACCTGCCCGTCCGGGGCCAGCGAACGAAGACCAACGCCCGCCAGCGACGCGGCCCCAAGAAGACCGTCGGCGTCCGGCGCAAGAAGTAACCCCGACCGCCGCAGCGGGCCGGCTTCGGGCCCGGAGCCACCGCGCGGCCCCCACGCAGGAGAGACACTCGATCGATGGCGGAACGAAAGCGCGCCACGAAGGTCCGGCGCAAGGAGCGGAAGAACGTGCCCATGGGGCACGTCCACATCCAGGCGTCCTTCAACAACACCATCGTCACCATCACCGACCTGGGTGGCGCGGTGGTGTCCTGGGGCAGCGCCGGCACGGCGGGCTTCAAGGGCTCGCGCAAGTCCACGCCCTACGCGGCCGCCCTGGCCGCGGACGGCGCCGCCAAGCGCGCCATGGAGCATGGCATGCGCCACGTGGAGGTCTTCGTCAAGGGCCCGGGATCAGGACGCGAGCAGGCCATCCGCTCGCTCCAGGCGGCCGGCCTGGAGGTCAGCGCCATCACGGACGTCACCCCGCTCCCGCATAACGGTTGCCGCGCTCCCAAGCGGCGCCGCGTCTAAGCGAGGCAACCTGAAATGGCGCGATACCGCGGCCCCGTCTCCCGACTCTGCCGGCGCGAGGGCATGAAGCTCTTCCTCAAGGGCAGCAAGTGCTACACCAAGAAGTGCCCGTTCGAGCGCCGTGGGACGCCCCCCGGCCAGCACGGGGTGCGCCGCCGCAAGATGTCCAACTACGGCATCCAGCTGCGCGAGAAGCAGAAGGTGCGGCGCGTCTACATGGTCAACGAGCGGCCTTTCAAGCGCTACTTCGAGACCGCTGAATCGCGCCCCGGCGTGACTGGTGAGAACCTCCTGCGCCTGCTTGAGACCCGCCTGGACAACGTCGTCTACCGCATGGGTTTCGCCAGCAGTCGCGCCCAGGCCCGCCAGCTGGTCGGCCACGGGCACTTCCTGGTCAACGGTCGGCGCACCAACATCCCCTCGTACCACGTGCGGGAAGGCGACCGCCTGGAGGTCCGCCCGAGCAGCCGCAAGACGGAGTACTTCAAGTCCCTCAAGGACGCCCTCGGCGGCGCCCAGAAGCCAGACTGGGTAGCCGTGGACGCCGACAAGCTCGTCGGGACCGTGTCCTCGCTGCCGACCCGCGACCAGATGCCGCTCGAGCTCAACGAGCAGCTGGTGGTCGAGTACTACTCGAGGTAGGCCGCGACATGATCGAACTGGAGAACGCGCAGATCGCGTCCGTCGAGGACCTGCAGAGCCAGACCTACGGCAAGTACGAGGCCAGCCCGCTGCGAGCCGGCTACGGCGTCACCCTGGGCAACGCCCTGCGACGGGTGCTGCTCTCGTCGCTGGAGGGCGCCGCCGTCACGTCCGTGCAGATCCGCGACGTCTCGCACGAGTTCAGCACCATCCCCGGGGTCAAGGAGGACGTCATCCAGATCCTCCTCAACCTCAAGCGGCTACGCCTCAAGGGCTATGTGCCCCACCCCACGCAGCTCAAGCTCGTCAAGAGCGGCGCCGGCCCGGTCACGGCTGCGGACATCGTCGAATCGGCGGACGTCGAGATCGTCAACCCGGACCAGCACCTCCTGACGCTGGAACCGGACGCCACCATCGAGATGGACCTCACGGTGGAACGTGGCACGGGCTACCTCTCCGCGGACGACAGCAAGGAAGGCCTGCCCATCGGGGTCATCCCGGTGGACGCCATCTTCACGCCCGTGCGCCGCGTCGACTACCACGTCGAGAACACCCGCGTCGGGCAGGTCACCAACTACGACAAGCTCACCATCGAGATCGAGACCGACGGCACCGTCACGCCTGAGGAGGCCCTCTCGCGAGCGGCCGAGATGCTCGTGGAGCAGTTCAGCCAGTTCACCGCGGCCGGCCGC
This sequence comes from uncultured Chloroflexia bacterium, assembly GCA_963707395.1. Lineage (GTDB taxonomy): Bacteria > Chloroflexota > Limnocylindria > Limnocylindrales > CSP1-4 > JAFMJV01. Next base: position 81,517 of record CAVPPQ010000026.1, on the reverse strand, counting down.
AAGCTGACCAGCGAGGTGGAGGCCGTGGCGGGCGCGGAGGCGCTGCCGGCCAACGTCCTGGACATGCCCATCGAGGACCTGGACCTGCCCATGCGGGCCTACAACTCGCTGAAGCGCAACAACATCGTCAAGGTCGGACAGCTGCTGCAGCTCCAGGACGACGACCTGCTGCGCATGCGCAACTTCGGCAAGAAGTCCCTGGACGAGATGAAGGACCGACTGCGCATGCGGGGCTTCCTGCCGCCCGAGGACGAGGCCTTCGAGGGTCTCGACGATGAGGACGAGGACGAGCAGCCCTTCGACGAGGACGAGGAGGACGTGTAGCCCATGGCTCACCGCATCGATGGGCGCAAGCTGGGTCGCAAGACCGGACCCCGCAAGGCCCTCTACGCCAACCTCGTGGTATCCGTGCTGCGCTACGAACGCATCAAGACGACCGAGGCGCGCGCCAGCGAGGTGCGCGGCATGGTCGAGCACGTCATCACGCTCGCCAAGGGCGGCACGCTCGCGGAGCGCCGCCGCATCGTGGCCGAGCTGCCCAATGAACCACTCGTGATCGACAAGCTCTACGACGAGATCGTGCCCCGCTACGGGGATCGCAACTCGGGCTTCACCCGGGTGGTCAAGCTCGGCCCTCGCGCCGGCGATGCCGCCCCGATCGTCCAGCTCGAGCTGGTCTAGCCAACCCGCCCGGACCGGCCCTGGTGGTCGCGGCCGGACGGACCACAGCAAGCCTGCCCGAGAGGGCGGCCCCGTGCGGTATCGCGCACGGGTCGAATATGACGGCACCGAGTTCGCCGGCTTCCAGGCCCAGCCTGGCCGTCGGACCGTCCAGGGAGAGCTGGAGCGTGCGCTTGCCCACCTGAACGGTGGCAGCCGCGTCCGGGTCTCCGCGGCCGGTCGGACGGACGCCGGGGTGCATGCCACTGGCCAGCTGATCTCATTCGACTGGACGGGGGGTATGCCCGCCAAGCGGCTTGGTCCGGCGATCGGGGCACTCTTGCCCCGGGACGTCGCGATCGGGCCCTTGAGACAAGTGGCACCGGGCTTCGATCCGCGTCGCGACGCGACACGGAGGGAGTACCGCTACTCCGTCTGGACGGGAGCGCGCAGTCCGCTGCGCGCGCGCTACCGCTACGAACTCGATGAGCACCTCGATGTCGAGGCCATGCAGGCCGCCGCCGGTCACCTGGTGGGGACCCATGATTTCTCGGCATTCGGGCGTGTCAAGGAGCGCGCCGTGCGGACCTTGTTCGAGGTCCGGGTGCGCAGGCAGGGCCACCTGGTGACGATCGACGTGATCGGGGATGCCTTCCTGCGCCAGATGGTGCGCAGCATCGTGGCCGCGCTCATCCGCATCGGGATGGGACGAGCCACTGCGGAGGACCTGGTGGGCGAGCTTCGCTCGCCGGGACGAGCCTTCGCCGGAGCGGTCGTCCCACCGCACGGGCTCTGCCTGAGGCGGGTGACGATCGGTCTGCCACGACGTGACAGGACAACGAGGAAGAACGACAGGGGCCATGAGCAGGACCTACACGCCGAAGGCCAGTGAGATCGAGCGCCGCTGGCTGGTCGTCGACGCCGACGGCCAGACGCTCGGCCGTCTCGCCACGCGCGTGGCGAGACTGCTGACGGGCAAGCACAAGCCCGGATACGCCACCCACATCGACACCGGAGACCACGTCATCGTGGTCAACGCAGCCAAGATCCGGGTCACCGGTGACAAGGCGCAGACCATCCGCTACAGCCGCCATAGCGGCTACCCCGGCGGCTACCGCGAGGAGACGCTGGCCCAGCTCCTGGCGCGGCGCCCGGAAGAGGTCGTGCGCCGTGCCGTGAAGGGCATGGTGCCGCACACCACGCTGGGCACGCAGCAGATGCGAAAGCTCAAGGTCTATGCCGGCAAGGATCACCCGCATGAGGCACAGCAGCCGGAGCCTGAGCCGGCAGCAGGAGGCGCCCGCTCATGAACCAGGTCACCTTCCACGAGGGCACCGGCCGCCGCAAGACGGCCATCGCCCGTGTCCGGTTGCTGGCCGGCGAGGGTGAGGTCGTGGTGAACGGCCGCAGCCTGGAGGAGCACTTCGGCAACGCCGTGGACCTCAACGCGATCATGATGCCCTTCCGCGTGACGGGCACGGAAGGTCGCTACAACGTCATGGTCAAGGTGCAGGGCGGGGGCCATCACGGTCAGGCCGGCGCCATCCGCCACGGCATCGCACGGGCCCTGCTGGCCTCGGATCCGGAGGGTGCCCGGGCACCGCTGCGCCAGGCCGGCTTCCTGACGCGAGATCCGCGCATGAAGGAACGCAAGAAGTACGGTCTCAAGCGGGCTCGCAAGGCGCCGCAGTTCACCAAGCGCTAGTCGGGCGCGTGGGCCGGTCGGCGACCGGCTCCGGGACCATCGGCGGATCGCCCACCGGGGGCTGATGCGCGAGCCTTGGCAGCCATGGTGGATGAGGGTTCCGTTCGCTACCGGGAGGCGCTGAGACGCGGCCACGTGGCCGTGGCCAGGGGGCGTCCCCGCGAGGCTGTCGCCCACTACGAGGAAGCGGCCACGCTGGCCGAGCGCCGTGCCCTGCCCCTGGTGTCGATGGGCTCGGTCCACCTCCGTTCAGGTCAGCCGCGTGAGGCCATCCGTGCCTTCGACCGGGCGTTGGAACGGGCTCCCGGCGACATCGACGCCATGCGCGGCAAGGCCATCGCGCTCGAGGCGGACGGACGCATCGAAGAATCCCGCGCCCTCGCCCAGCGAACGGCCGAGCTGGAAGCCATGGAGCGGGCCGGCCGAGCCGGGGCAGTGGGCGCCGACGAGCAGCGCCAACGCCTGGAACGCATCGTGGTCGAAGGCCAGCAGGCCCGCGCAGCCGGCGAGCTCGACCGCGCCGCCGCCGCCTTCCACGCGGCCGCCCTCGGCTACGCCGGCAGCGGCGCGTTCGAGGTGGCCATCGACGCCTGCCTGCGGGCCCTGGAGGCACGGCCGGGAGCCATCGACGTGCACTTCACGATGGCACACCTCTACCTGCAGCGTGGCTGGGCGGACCTTGGCGTTCAGCGCCTCAAGCTCATCGACCATCGACTCGGCATCGACGCGGATCCGCGCCGGCGGGCCGCGCTGCAGGCGCTGGCGCGTGACTACCGGGCCCTCGACCCGGCGCTCGAGGAACTGGCCGCTCTGCCTGCCTGACCGGCGCCCCTGCCTGCCTGACCGGCGCCTGCCGGAGCCTGTGGTCGCACTCCACGCGGCGCGGCACCAGGGTCCGCCCTGCTGCCGCTGACGTGGGCTGCAAGACCGGCGACAATGGCCCCATGCTGGCCAGCCCTCGACCACGGCAGCGCTGCGCGCGTCCTCGTCTCCCCGCCACCGCCGCTTCCGGCCACGACGTGCCCGGCGTGCCCTCGTGAGCCGGCTCTTCGGCACTGACGGCATCCGCGGCGTCGCCAATGAGGACCTCAAGCCCGCCTTGGCCCACGCCCTGGGACGGGCCGTGGCGACGCGCCTGGCCGGTCCGGGCGGCAGCATCCTCGTCGGGCAGGACACGCGTCGCTCCGGGGACATGCTCGTGGCGGCACTCATGTCCGGCGGCACGTCCGCAGGGGCGGATGTCCACGTGCTCGGCGTCTGCCCGACGCCGGCTCTCGCCCATGTCACGGCCGTTGGCCCATACGGGGCAGGCATCATGGTCTCTGCCTCCCACAACCCGGCTGACGACAACGGCCTCAAGGTCCTGGATGGACGCGGCCTCAAGCTCGATGACGCCCTGGAAGAGGAGCTGGCCACGCTGGTCATGCGGGCGGACGAGCTGGAGAGCCCGACCAACGCGGGCCTGGGCCGGATCGTGGACGCGCGCCCGGATCTCGACCGCTACGTGGAGCACCGGAGCGGGTTGGCGCGCGCCATCCGCTCCGACCTGCGCCTCCACGTCGATTGCGCCAACGGCTCGGCGTCCGCGCTGGCGCCCGTCATCCTGGCTGCCAGCGGCGCCTCCGTGGAGTCCCATTTCGATGACCCGGACGGCATCAACATCAACCTGCGCTGTGGCGCCACGGTGCCTGAGGCCCTGGCGAGCATCGTGGCGGCGAACGGCGGTGACGTGGGCTTCAGTCTCGACGGCGATGCCGACCGCTGCGTGGCCGTGGACGAGCACGGCCAGGTCGTCGACGGCGATCAGCTTCTGGGCGTCATCGCCCTCGACCGCCTGGCTCGCGGCAGCCTGGCCGAGCGGACCGTGGTGGTGAGCATCCTCTCCAACGGCGGCCTGGCGCGGGCCATCGAGGCCGCCGGCGGGCAGGTCCTGCGCACGCCCGTGGGCGACCGCTACATCCTCGACTCGATGCTTGTCTCCGGTGCCGGCCTGGGCGGTGAGAAGAGCGGCCACGTCATCATCCCCGAGCACGCCAGCAGCGGCGACGGCATCGTCACGGCGCTGGAGGTGCTGTCGATCCTGGCCCGGCGCGGCCGCCCGCTCTCGGAGCTCGCGGCGGCCATCCCGCTTGACCCCCAGGAGCAACGCACGGTGCGCGTCCGGCGCAAGGAATGGCGTGCCGATCGTGTCCTGTGCGCCGCCGTCGCGGATGCCGAGCGTGAGCTGGCGGGTGACGGGCGCATCGTGGTGCGGGCATCGGGCACGGAGCCGGCCCTGCGCGTGATGGTCGAGGGTCGCGACGCGGATCGCGTGCTGCGCCTGGCCGACGGCCTGGCGGGGCTCGTCCGCGAGCGGCTGGGCTGAGGCGCGGCGCGACGCGATGTGCGGCATCGTGGGCTTCGTGGGTGCCCGGGAGGCGGCGCCCATCCTGCTGGAGGGCCTCGCCCGGCTCGAGTATCGCGGCTACGACTCCGCGGGCATCGCCCTGGTGACCGCCTCGGGCGACCTCTTCGTGCGCAAGCGAGCTGGCAAGGTCGCCGATCTGCGTGCCGCCCTGGCCGCCGGCACGCCGCCCTCCCACGCTGGCCTGGGTCACACGCGCTGGGCCACGCACGGCCGCCCCAACGACCTCAACGCGCATCCCCACGCCGACTGCACCGGGGAGCTGACGGTCATCCACAACGGCATCATCGAGAACTTCATCGAGCTGCGAGCTGAGCTCGAGGCTCGCGGCCACACCCTCCAGTCGGAGACCGACACCGAGGCCATCGCACATCTCATCGAGGAGGCCTACCAGGGTGACCTGGCGGCGGCGGTGCGTGCCGCGCTGCAGCGTGCGCAAGGTGCCTTCGCGCTGGCCGTCATCCACAAGGGCGAGCCGGAGCGGGTCGTGGGCGCGCGCATGAACGTGCCTCTCATCGTCGGCCTCGGCGAGGGTGAGGCCTTCCTGGCCTCCGATGTGGCGGCCGTGCTGGCCCACACGCGCCGCGTCATCTACCTCGAGGAGGGCGACGTGGCCGACCTCGGCCCGGGCCGGGTCACCATCACGGACATGGTGGGCCGTCACCTCGAGCGCCCTGTGCGCGAGGTGGACTGGGACATCGAGGCGGCTGAGAAGGGCGGCTACGAGCACTTCATGCTCAAGGAGATCCACGAGCAGCCGGAGGCCATCCTGGCCGCCATCACGGGCCGCATCCGCGGCCAGCAGGTGCGCGTCCCCGAGCTGGCACCGCTGGCGGCACGCCTGGACGGCATCGATCGCATCGAGCTGGTGGCCTGTGGCAGTGCCGCCTACGCCTCGGCCGTGGCCTGCCAGGCCCTGCAGGCCTGGACCGGGCTGCCGGCCCGCTGGAACATCGGCTCCGAGTTCCGCTACGACCCCCCGCCGCTGGATGCGCGCACGCTCGTCATCGCCGTCACCCAGTCGGGCGAGACGGCGGACACGCTGGCGCCCACGCGGCTGGCCCGCCAGGCGGGCTGTCCCATCGTGGCCGTCACCAACACGGTCGGCTCGGCCATCACCCGCGAGGCGGACGCCGTGCTCTTCCTGCAGGCTGGTCCGGAGATCGCGGTCGTGGCCACCAAGACGTATGTCACGCAGGTCGTGACCCTGCTGTTGCTGGCTGCCCAGCTGGCCAAGACGCGCGGCCGCCTCGACGCGCGCTACGAGGCCGCGCTGGTGGAGTCCCTGCGGGCCCTGCCCGCCGCCGCGGAGCGCGCCCTCGAGCTCAACGAGGCGCCCGCCCGAGAGCTGGCCCGCCGCTACGTCGGCTCGCGGGGCTACATGTACGTCGGCCGTGGCATCACCTACCCGGTCGCCCTCGAAGGGGCGCTCAAGCTCAAGGAGGTCAGCTACGTGCACGCCGAGGGCTACGCCGCCGGCGAGCTCAAGCACGGCCCCATCTCCCTGCTCGACGCCGAGGTGCCCCTGGTGGCGGTGGCGACGCGCACCGCCGTGCACGACAAGCTCGTCAGCAACCTCATGGAGGGCCGCGCTCGCGACGCCCGCGTCATCGCCGTGGTGACCGAGGGCGACGAGCGCATGCGCTCGGTCGCGGACGACATCCTCTGGGTGCCCGCCACGCACGAGATCCTGAGCCCGGCGCTGGCCATCATCCCTCTGCAGCTGTTCGCCTACCACACCGCGGTGGCACGCGGCACGGACGTCGACCAGCCTCGAAACCTGGCCAAGTCGGTGACGGTCGAGTGAGCCGACCGGGCGTACCCGTGCCACCCGCGGGCACCACCGAGCTGGGCATCGACATCATCCGCGTCGACCGCATCGTCCGGGCGCTCGAGAAGCACGGCCGGCGCTTCCCGCTGCGCATCCTGACGCCTGCCGAGGATGCCTACGTGCGCGACCGACCGGAGAACCTGGCTGGCCGCTGGGCGGCCAAGGAGGCCGTCAGCAAGGTGCTTGGTCTCGGCGTGCGGGGCGTCGGCTGGCGCGAGATCGAGATCGTGCGCCTGCCCACCGGGCAGCCCACGGTGCGACTCCATGACCGAGCGCTGCAGCGGGCCGAGCAACTGGGCATGGAGCGCGTCGCCGTCTCCATCAGCCACGAGCACGAGTACGCCGTGGCCATCGCCTTGGGCATCCGTACCGCGGGCGGCACGTTCGTCTTCCCCCTGGACATCGATGCCCGGCTCGACGATCGCGAGGAACAGCTGCTGGCTCGGCTCGACCGCCTGCGCGCCCTGGACGCCGAGGTGCGTTCCGCCGAGCGCTCCGTGCGCGGCGAGACGGTCGACGATCGAGGCGCCCCCAGGGCGGCCGGCGACACGGAGGCGGGCACGTGAGCGTCGTCCAGCCGATCGACGCGGCACTCGCAGCGAGCCTGCTGCCGGCTCGCGACCCGCGGGGCCACAAGGGCACCTTCGGTCGCGTCGCCGTGGTGGCCGGCTCGCTCGACTACGCCGGGGCGGCGCTGATGGCGGGGGCTGCCGCCCTGCGCACGGGAAGTGGTCTCGTGACGCTCTACCTGCCGGCCTCGCTGCAGCCCATCCTGGCTGGCCGGGTCCCCGAGCTCATCACGCGTGGCTTGCCGGAGCGGGGGAGCGGACAGGTCCACGCGGCAGCCGCCGCGGACCTCGTGCTCGAGGCGCCGCACGATGCGCTGCTGGTCGGCCCGGGCCTGGCACCCGGCGCGGGCACCAGCGGTCTCGTGCAGCGCCTGCTGTCCGCCGCCGGCCCCCCCGCCGTCGTGGATGCCGGCGCGCTCGACGCGCTGGCGGGCATCGCCGGCTGGGCTGGACGTGTGGGGCGATCCTGCGTGCTGACGCCGCACCCCGGGGAGCTGCAGCGCCTCGGTCGCGCCGCCGGCGACGATGACGAGGCCCGGCTGCGGGCCGCGAGCGAGGCGGCGGCCGCCTGGCGCCAGGTCGTGGTGTTGAAGGGGGCCCACACCGTCGTCGTCGACCCCGCCGGGCGGGCCCTGCGATCGCCTGTGAGCCTGCCACTCCTGGGCACGGCCGGCAGCGGCGATGTGCTGGCCGGCATCATCGCCTCCCTGGCCGGCCAGGGGCTGGCGGGCCTGGAGGCGGCAGCCCTGGGTGTCTACCTGCACGCGCGATCGGCCGAGCGACTGACGGAGGACCTGGGAGACGCCGGCCTGCTGGCCACCGACCTGCTGATGGAGATCCCACGCGCTCGTCGCGAGTTGCGCGCTCTTGCCCCAGGCGGACGGCCCGTCAGCGGGCAGGCTTCCGGCCGGTGAGCGGACCGGGCGACCGGGCACGACACCGCGCCGCCTGGCTGGAGATCGACCTCGGCGCCCTGCGTCACAACGTTCGCATCATCCGCTCGTTGGTGGCACCCGCGGCCGTGGCACCCGTCATCAAGGCCAACGCCTACGGGCACGGGCTCGAGCAAGTGGCCGGCGCCCTTCGGGATCTCTCCGACGCGCTCTGCGTGGCGACCTTGGACGAGGCCATCAGTGTGCGGTCGGCGGTCGGCGGCCGTGTCATCCTGCTCTACCCGGTGCCGCCTGGCGCGGCCGCGGACGCCGTGGCCAGCGGCGCAGAGCTGACCGTCATGTCGCCGGAAGACCTGCCGCCGCTGTTGTCGGCCATCCCGGCCGACGGTCCACCTGTCGCACTGCACGTCGCGGTCGAGACAGGCCTGGGTCGTGGCGGGCTGCAGCCCGCAGACGTGGCCGCCGTGGCCGCGATGGTGGTCGCCGACCCGCGTGCCAGGCTGGCGGGCCTGTGGACGCACATCGCCACGCCGGAGGATCCTGAGGCAGCCGGTCTCCAGGTGGGACGCTTCGAGGAGGCCGTCCTGCGGCTCCGGGCCTCGGGCGTCGCGGTGCCGGCGCGGCACGTGGTCGCCAGCGGGAGCCTCTTCACGGCAACGGTGCCGATGCTCGAGATGGTGCGGCCCGGCCTGGCGGTCTACGGGGTCCTGGAGGCCGGGCAGCCCTTGGCCCCCGGGGCTCTCGAGGCTACGAGGCGCCTGCAGCCGGTCCTCTCGCTCAAGGCGCGGCCGGTGGCCTTCGGCGAGATCCCCGTCGATGGCACCGTCGGCTACGGCGGTCGTTGGCGGGCGGAGCGGCCGACGCGCATCGCCATCCTGCCGGTGGGCTACGCGGACGGCTACCTGCGCGGCTCCCAGCCCGGTGCCACGGCGCTCGTGCGCGGACGAGCGGCGCCGCTCGTGGGCGTCATCTCCATGGACGCCGTGGCCGTCGACGTCACCGACCTCCCCGATGTCGGCCGGGCGGACGAGTTCGTGCTGCTGGGGCGGCAGGGCGAGGCAGCCATCAGCGCCGCCGATCTGGCGCGTGCACGCAACACGATCGCCTGGGAGGTGCTCTCCAGCATGGCCGCTCGACTGGACCGGGTGTACTATCCGGAAGCCGGTCAGACCGATCCGAACGAGTCACCGGCGCCGTGCCAGACATGAAGCCACCGATCGCGCGGAACCCGGGGAGAGAGGGTCCCGAGACCGCCACAGGGTCGGCCCGCGGCATGTCCACAGGAGGGGAACCGGGGTTGCTGCGAACACCCGCCACGTTCGATCCGCTGCTCGATCCGCGAGACGTCACGGGCCTGGATGACGACGACGTGGAAGCCGTGGCGCGGGCCATCCAGCTGCGTGGCGCCACCGTGCCCGCGGTCTTCTTCCTCGAGGCCAACCGCGGCATGGGCTCTCTCGACGGTTTGGGCATGTTGCTCTTCGACCCCGTCATCCGCGGCGTCTTCGGGGGTGACGTCCCGGGCGCGCGCAGCCTGCTCGCCGACGAGGACGGCATCGAGCGCCTCATCGACCGTCTCGAGGAGCTCGAGGCAGAGGTCGGCCTGGACGCCTGAAAGCCGGCTCGCGGCTACCATCTCCCGAGTGACACCGGACGCCCCCTCCTTCTTCACGCTCGACCGCGGCACCGTCGCCACGGCCGCTGCGCTCATCGCGCCGGTGGAGGGCCGCTATCGCATGCTGGCTGCCTCGGCTGCCCCGGCCGCGGTCGATCCGGAGGCCCTCCTCGAGGATCTCGCCTGGCGGGTCGCCCGAACGGATGCCGGTGTGGCCGGCTCGATGGAGGACTGGCGGGCCTGGTCGCGCCTGGAGGTACGCAGCGCCCGTCCGCCGCGCGCCTGTCTCGTGGCTGCCTCCGCGGAGACGGGTGCCCTCCTGGAGCGCACCTTCGTGGGCGCGGGCTGGCAGATCCAGGCTCGGTTCTTCGGCTCCGACCCGGACCTCATCGCCTTCGGCGGCGCCTGCCTGGACCCGGGCCTGGATGCCGTCGTGGTGGCCGGTCGCGAGGAGGCCGACCAGGAGGAGCGCGACCGCGCGCGACTGCTCTGGCCACGAGCCGGTTCCCTGGCGCGCCTGCGTGACGACCTGGTGGTCATCGCCTGCGGCCCCTTCATCGAGCGCCCGGAGGGCATCCCCGACGAGCGACTCTTCGCTCTCCCGGCGCCGGAGGTCGGAGCCACCGGGCCGTCGTCGCCGCTCTTCCAGGCCGCTTCCCAGGTGGGCACCCATCTCGTGTCCGGGGACCGGCCCGCCATGGACGGCCGCCTGGCGCTGCGCCGCTCCGTGGCGTCCCTGGCGGTGCTCCTGGGCCGGCGAGTGGAGGGCATCGAGGTGGGCGCCGCGGCGGCGTCCCGCACGCTCGCCAATGCCGATGGCGAACTCCGCCACGCGGTGCTGGCCACGGCCGGGCTATTGCCTCGCGACATCCTCGACGACGACGAGGCTGCCGAAGCCGTCCTGCGCTGGTCGACCGTGGCCGGCGACCCGGCGACTCGACTCGACCGCATCCGCGAGCTGGTGCTTCACCCCTGGTCGGCCATGGACGGCGACGGCCTGCACCTGCGCATGGCCATGCTGCGCGCCGCCCTGGAGCGCCTTGGGCTGGCGTGGGACGCGCTGGCGCCGGAGGGCCGGCCTGATGAGTCTGCCGCGGACGTGGTGGTCCTCTCCGGGGGCGGCTTCGCGATGCTGCCCGCCACGGCCGCTGCCCTCGCCATCGCAGATGGCATCCGCCGGCCCGGCGCGTTCACCATCCTGCACGATCATGCCGCCGTCCTGGCACCGCTCGGGGCGCTGCCCGCGGAAGGCGACCGCCGCCGCCTGCTGGCTGACCTCATGGACGACTGCCTGCTGCCCGTGGGCAGCGCGATCCTGACCGGAGCGCCGGGCGAGAACGGCAAGGACCACGGCCGGGTCTCCATCTCGACGCCACTCTTCGAGGACGAGATGCCGCTGGAGGCCGGCCTGCGGCTGATCGACCTGCCGCCGGGCATCCTGGCGCGCCTGGAGATCGACCCCGGCCAGGCCAGCCTCATGGGTGTCTCCGGGCAGCGCCTCGGGCTGGAGGTCAGTGGGGGCCTGGGCGGCCTGCTGCTGGACACGCGTCCCATCCCCCTCGACCTGCCCAGCAACGGCGAGCAGCGCCGTGCCCTGCTGGAGGCCTGGGAGGCGCCGGCCTGGGGGAGCAGCGAACGATGATGGCGACGCCATCCGCCGGCGACCTGCTGCGCTTCGTGGCCCCGGCCGCGAGCGTGGCGACCGGTCGCGTGCTGCGCTTCCCGCTGCGCCTGCCGGACCGGCCCCTCGTCGTCCCCGGGCAGCGCGTGGAGCTGGGCCAGCCCATCATCGAGCACTTCCGGGAGCAGGAGGCCGTGGAGACCCCGACCACGGCCGCCATCGTTGGCCTGCGTCCTGGTGACTTCCTGGACCACGTGCCGGCCTCGCCTTCCGGACGCCTCGGCCGCAAGTCCCCACAGGCGACCTATCGCACGCGGGTCTGCGAGCACGGACGTGACGGCCTCACGCGGCTGGCGGCGGGCAGCGGAGAGACCGTCATCCACGCCCCTGCGTCCGGGGTCGTGGAGGCCGTGCTGCCAGGGCGCATCGACATCCGGGCTGACGGCCTGGCCGTGGACGCCCAGGTCGGCTGGGGCCGCCCGGCCGTCGGTCGCATCGTCATCGCCGTGGACGCGCCGGACGCGGAGCTCCCGGCGTCGCGCATCGACGTCAGCGCCGCGGGCGCGATCCTGGTGGCAGGCCTCCGCCTTGACCTGGAAGCCATGTCGCGTGCCCGCGCCATCGGCGTGACCGCCGTGGTGACCGGGGGCGTCGCCAGTCGCCACCTCCGACAGCTGGGGTCGTCCGAGGCACGCCAGCAGGCCGCCCTGCACGCGGCCGCTCCCTTTGGGCTGCTCGCCCTGGCTGGCTACGGACGCCTGTCCATCCCGGCACACCTCTGGGATCTCCTGGTCGCGGCTGACGGCCGCTCGGCGGGCATCCATCCGGCCTCACGCACGCTCGTCATCGGCGACGACCCACGGCCCCTGCTCGCGGCCGCAGCGCGGCCGGCCGGCACGGTGCGCGTGACGAGCGGCGAGGGGAGGGACCTCGAGGGCCGCCTGGTGGGCCTCGCTGGCCCACGCCGCTGGCCTGGCGGCATCTATGCGCCCGGGGGTTTCGTCGAGTTCGCGGCCTCCGATGGCCGCATGCGGCGTCGTTGTCTGCCGCTCTCCGCGCTGGAACGGCTCGACCTGGTCGGCTGACGGTGCCAGGGTCCCTGCCAGCCGCCAGTCTGTCGTGGTGTGGGCTGAGCACATCTGCGGAGCGGACGCGGTCACTGGCGGCGGCGCTGGCCGTCGCGGCCGGCCCGGGCGACCGACTCGCACTGGTCGGTCCGCTGGGCGCCGGCAAGACGCAGTTCGCGAAGGGCTTCGCGGTCGGCCTGGGCATCGGCGAGGTGGTCAACAGCCCGAGCTTCACGCTGATGGCGGAGTACCAGGGGCGCATCCCGCTCTTCCACCAGGACCTCTACCGACTGGCTGGCACGGCCGACGCCCTGGCCGGGGGCCTGCTCGACGAGCGCCAGGACGAGGGCGTGACACTGTCCGAGTGGGCCGATCGGCTCGATGACGCGCTCGACCCGGCGCGGCTGACCGTGACCATCGACCCCGTCGACGACGAGGTGCGGGCCGTCGAGCTGCGCGGCCAGGGCGAGGTCGCCGAGCGCTACATCGCGGCTGCCCGGGCGTGGGAGGCGGCCGGCGCATGAGCCGATCCGCGGACGTGCCGCCGGTGGCCCCGCTGCCTGTCTCGCCCCGTGCCGGGAGCGGTCCCTGGCTGGTCATCGACACGGCCACGCGCACCAGCGTCGTGGCCATCGGCCGCCTCGAGCCACTGGCGGTCAGCCAGCGGGCCGTGCGCCACCGCCACGGCTCCTTCCTGCTCGAGCAGGTGGACGAGGTCCTGGCGACGGCGGGCCTCGCCATGGCCGATGTGGCCGCCATCGCGGTCGGCACCGGTCCCGGCTCCTTCACGGGCCTGCGCGTGGGCCTCGCCACGGCCAAGACGCTGGCCTATGCGGCAGGGCTGCCCCTCCTCGGGCTGCGCTCCTGCGACGCTCTCCGCCGCGCCGCCGTGATGGCCGTCTCCGCGCCGCCGGAGATCGCGGTCGTGCTGGCGGCCGGGGCCCATGACCACTACCTGGTGCGGGCGGGTGACGACCCCACGCTCGTGCCGCCGGGCGGCCTGGTGGCAGCCCTGGCCGGGCAGCCCGCCATGACCGTGGACCTCGAAGACGCACCGCTGGGCGAGGCCGCAGCGCGCCTCGGGGCAGCAGCCGTGGCCGCGTTGCCTGCCGGGCTGCTGGCCCTCGCCGGGGAACACCTCGCGGCTGGCCACGTGGACGCGCCGGCCGAGCTGGTGCCGGCCTATGTCGTGCTGCCACGCGGGGTGCCGCGTGGCGCGGAGGAGCTGGGATGGTCGCCCGACCTCCGGTGATGCTGCGCGTGGAGCGCATGCGGCCGGAGGACATCCCGGCCGTCCACGCCATCGAATCGGCCTCCTTCCCGACGCCCTGGCCGCCCTACGCCTTCCGGGGCGAACTCGAGTCGAACCGCATGGCCCACTACCTCGTGGTCCGCGCGGGCGACCGGGTCGTCGCCTACGCCGGCATCTGGATCATGGTGGACGAGGCTCACGTGACCACGTTCGCGGTGCTGCCGGCCTACCGGCGGCGCGGCCTTGCCGGCCGGCTGCTCTGCGACCTCATGGACTTGGCCGCCGACCTGGGCGCCACGGTCGTGACGCTGGAGGTGCGCCTCAGCAATGTCGCCGCGCGCCGCCTCTACCAGCGCTTCGGCTTCCGACCGGTGGGCGTGCGTCCGCGCTACTACTCGGACAACGGCGAGGATGCGCTCATCATGACCACGGAGCCCTTGGATCAGCCGGACATGCAGGACCTGCGCCGCCGACTCGCTGAGCGCTACGTCCGCGACGTCCTCACCGACGACCCGGGCTGGGTGCCCGGCGGGGACGACGAGCCGGGCGAGGACGGATGGCCCGCTGGCGCGCCTGGTGGGGACGGCGTGCCCCATGACCCGGAGGGGTCCGGAACGTGACCCGATCGCGGGGCCTGCTGCTGGCCGTGGAATCGTCCTGTGACGAGACCGCCGTGGCGGTGGTCGAGGGCGGTCGTCGCATCGTCGCCAACGTCGTGGCCAGCCAGGTGGCGCTCCACTCCGCCACCGGCGGCATCGTGCCGGAAGTGGCCGCCCGGGCCCACCTGCGCTGGATGATCCCCGTCCTCGACGAGGCGCGCCGGCGGGCGGGTCTGGCCGGATGGTCGGAGCTCGATGCCGTGGCCGTCACGGAGGGCCCCGGTCTCGCGGGATCCCTGCTGGTGGGCATCACGATGGCCAAGACGCTGGCCTGGAGCCAGGGCCTGCCGCTGGTGCCGGTGAACCACCTGGAGGGCCACATCTACGCCGCCTGGCTGCTCGACCCGGATGAGGAGGAGCGGCCGGGGCCGCCCTTCCCACTGGTGGCCCTCGTGGTCAGCGGTGGTCACACCTTCCTGGTCGAGATGATCGATCACCTGCAGTACCGGCTGCTGGGCCAGACCGTCGACGATGCCGCCGGCGAGGCCTTCGACAAGGTCGGCCGCCTGTTGGGCCTGCCCTACCCGGGCGGTCCCGCCATCATGGCCGCCGCCGCGACAGCCACGGCGCACGACCGGCGCTTCCCGCGAGCCTGGCTGGGCGACTCCTTCGACTTCTCGTTCAGCGGGCTCAAGACCGCCGCTCGCCGTGCCGTCGGCGAAGCCCTGGGACGCTCGCCCGACGACCGCGAGCTCGATGGTTCGCTGCTCGCGCCGGCGGACGTCGCCGAGCTGGCCTGGGCCTTCCAGGAGTCGGTCGTCGACGTGCTCGCCAGCAAGACCCTGCGGGCGGCCCGCGAGCTGGGTGCCCGGAGCATCGTCATGGGTGGCGGCGTGGCCGCCAACGGCGTCCTGCGCGAGCGGATCGCCGAGGGGGCCCGCGGCCTGGGCATCCCGCTCGTCGTGCCGCGGCCAGGGCTGTGCACGGACAACGGGGCCATGATCGGCGCCGCTGGCTGGCACCGCTTCGCGTCCGGCGCTCGCGCCGACCGCTCGCTGGACGCGCGTCCCTCGCTGAAGCTGGCGGTCTGAGGCGGGCATGCCGGACGGACACGAGCTCGACACACGACACCTGGGGCCGGAGTCGGTCGAGCGCTACCTTCGGCGCCACGGGTTGACCGCGCGCCGCTCGCTCTCGCAGAACCACCTGGCCGATGGCGATGTGCTGGAGCGCATCGTGGCCCTGGCGCAGGTGGCACCGGGCGAGCACATCGTGGAGGTCGGGCCGGGCCTGGGCGTCCTCACCGCTCGGCTCCTGGACGCGGGCGCCCGCGTGACCGCGGTCGAGCTCGACGACCGCCTGGCCGAGCACCTGCGCGAACGCTTCGCGGACGAGCCGCGGATGACGCTGCTGGCGGCTGACTTCCTGGATGTCGAGGTCGCGAGGGTCGCCGGCGGGCCCTGGGCTCTCGTGGCCAACGTCCCGTACCACATCACCAGCCCCATCCTGCATCACGTGCTGGGCGAGGAGCCCAGGCCGGAGCGCTTCGTCCTCATGGTGCAGCGCGAGGTGGCCGAGCGCATCGCCGCGCCGCCGGGTGCCATGAGCTATCTCTCCGTCTTCGTCCAGTACCACGCCGACGTGCGTGTCGCCTTCACCGTGCCGGCCGCGGCCTTCGAGCCAGCCCCCGCGGTCGATTCAGCGGTCCTGGCCGGCGTCGCCCGCCCGCGGCGACTGGATGTGGCCGATGAGGACGACCTCTGGCGGCTCGTGCAGGCGGCCTTCCGGGAGCGCCGCAAGATGATCCGCAACGTGCTGCAGCGGCAGCTCCCCGGCCTCGAGCGCGACCGCCTGGCGACCGCCCTGGCGGCCTGCGACATCGCCCCCGACCGGCGTCCCCAGACCCTCTCCGTGGACGAGTGGCTGGCCCTCCGCGTGGCGCTCGGTCCGCTGCCGTGAGCCGACGCACGTGACGCGACGCCCCCTGGCCGCCGCCTGGGCGGAGGCCCCTGCCAAGGTCAACCTGGGCCTCGCCGTCACCGGCCGCCGAGGCGACGGCTACCACGAGCTGCGCTCCGTGTTCCTGCGCCTGGCGCTGCACGACCACCTCGAGGTCCGGCCGGCCGCCGACCCCGCCGGGGCGGACGAGCTGGTCGTCGAGGGTGACCTTGGGCTGCCCGTGCGTGACAACCTGATCCTGCGCGCCGTTGCCCAACTGCGCGCCGTTGCCCGACTGCGCGCCGTTGCCCAGCTGCGCGCCGTGGCGGACCCGCGAGGCTCGACCGACCAGCCGCTGCCAGCCCTGCGCTTCCGCCTCGACAAGCACGTCCCGGCCGCGGCAGGCCTCGCCGGCGGCAGTTCGGACGCCGCCACTGCCATCGCGCTGGCGGCCGGTGCCTGGGGCCTGCCGCTCGACCCTGCCTCGCTCCTGGAGGTGGCGGGCCGGGTCGGTGCGGACGTGTCCTTCTTCACGGCCGGCCATGGAGCGGCGCTCGTCAGCGGCATCGGCGAGATCGTCGAGCCACTGCCTGAAGCGTGGCCACCGGCCGGGGTGCTGCTCGTCACCCCCGCCGACCGGCTCGCCACGGCCGCCGTCTTCGCTGAGTTCGACCGGGGTGCGCGCCGTGCGGGTGCCACCTCGGCGACCTCGAGCCAGCTCATCGAGCGTCTGGCAGACGCCCTGCGCGGTGGGCTGGACGGGCCGGCCCTGGCCACGCTGGCGACTGGACTGCGTGAAGCCAACGACCTCTGGCCGGCGGCCACGCGCCTCTCCGCGGGCCTCTCGCCGGCGCGTGATGCGCTCGAGCGCAGCCTCGGCTGCCCGACCCTGCTGACCGGGTCGGGCCCGACCCTGCTGGCCGTCTATCCTTCCCCCGAGGTGGCCACCGAGGCCGCCGCTCGTCTCGAGCAGGACCGGCCGCCGGCCCTGCGAGGCGCCACGATCCTGGCCACGTCGAGCAGCACCAGGGGAGGGTCATCGTGAAGGAACGCATCCAGTCGGACGCCGCGCCGCGGCCCATCGGTCCCTACAGCCAGGCCATCGCCACGGAGGGGCTCCTTTTCTGCGCCGGCATGGGGCCCATCGACCCGGCCACCAGCCAGCTGGTGACGGGCGGCATCGTGGAGCAGACGGACCGCACCCTGAAGAACCTGGGGGGCATCCTGGAGGCCGCCGGGCTTGGCTATGCGGACGTCGTCAAGACGACCTGCTACCTGGCCGACATGGACGACTTCCGGGCCTTCAACGAGGTCTACGCGTCGTACTTCGACGAGCCCTACCCGGCACGCACGACCATCCAGGCGGCCCGCCTGCCCATGGACATCCTGGTCGAGATCGAGGCCGTCGCGGTCCGCCGCTGAAGGCGCGGCCTGCCGAGCCTCGCAGAGGCCCCCCACGCGATGTTTGACACCCCGCCGACCCGGCCCCTACAGTCGTGCCACCCGATGCCCCATCAGCCCCCTTCTCGTCCGGGCCTCCCGGCCTTGACGTGAACACGGACCAACCCCGGCCGCTCATCGCGGTCGTGCTCGCGGCCGGGCTGGGCACCCGCATGCGGTCGCGCCTGCCGAAGGTGCTGCACCCCATCTGCGGCCGTCCCATGCTGGCCTACGTCATCGAGGCCGCCGTTGCCGCCACAGGCCGGCTCCCGCTGGTGGTCGTCTCGCCGGCCACCGGATCGGTGCCAGAGGCGTTCGCCGGCCAGGCCGGCTTCGCCCTGCAAGCTGAGCCGCGCGGCACGGCAGACGCCCTGCGCGCCGCGCTCGAGGCACTCCCCGAGGACGCCGCGGAGATCCTCGTCCTGTCGGGCGACGTGCCCCTCGTCGATCCGGACCTGCTCGTGGAGCTGGCCGCGGCGCGACGCGACACGGACGCGGCCATGGCCCTCGTGACCGTGGACATGGAGGATCCGGCTAGCCTCGGCCGCGTCGTGCGGGACGGTCGGGGCCGCATCAGTCGCGTCGTGGAGGCCAGTGATGCGTCGCCGGACGTGCTCGCCATCGGCGAGATCAACGCGGGGCTGTACGCCTTCGAGGTGGGCTGGCTGCGTGGGCGCATCGGCGACGTGGCGCCCTCGGCGGTGACCGGGGAGCTCTACCTGCCGGAGCTGGTGCCGCTGGCCCGGGCGGACGATCGGCCCGTCGCCACCCTCGAGGTGGAGGACGACGGGACCCTGCTCGGCATCAACGACCGCGTCCAGCTGGCCGACGCCGAGGTGGAGATGCGGCTGCGCATCAATGAGGCCCACATGCGCGCGGGCGTCACGCTCCAGGACCCCGCCAGCACCTTCATCGATGCCAGCGTCGAGATCGCTCCGGACGTCACCATCGAGCCCGGCGTCAGCCTGCACGGCCGCACGGTCATCGAGCGTGACGCGGTCATCCGCTCCGGCAGCCAGGTCTTCGACACGCGCATCGGGGAACGCTCGGTCGTGTGGGCCAGCGTCCTGGAGGGCTCCGTCGTGGAGTCGGACGTCACCATCGGGCCCTTCTCGCACGTGCGCGGCGGTGCCCACATCGGCAGCCACGTGCAGCTGGGCAACTACGCCGAGGTCAAGAACAGCAACATCGGCGCCGGCACCAAGAGCCACCACTTCAGCTACCTTGGCGACGCGGACGTGGGCGAGCGGGTCAACATCGGCGCCGGCACGATCACGGCCAACTTCGATGGCGTGCGCAAGCACCGCACGCGCATCGGCGACCGCGCCTTCATCGGCTCGGACACCATCCTGCGGGCCCCGGTCAGCGTGGGCCAGGATGCCCTGACCGGCGCCGCGTCGCTCGTCACGCGCGACGTGCCGGACGGCAAGATGGCCCTCGGCGTGCCGGCGCGCATCCGGGAGCGCACGCCGCGGCCGGAGGTCCAGACCGCGGAGGACGCCGCGGACCGCTGATGGGCAGCTCGCTCCTCGAGATCCTCGTCATCGCCCTGCTCATCCTGGTCAACGCCGTCTTCGTGGCGGCGGAGATCGCCCTCGTGACGGTGCGCCGCAGCCGCATCCGGCAGCTCAGCGACGAGGGCGATCCACGCGCTCGCCGGGTCGGTCGCATGACCGATCGCCCAGGCCGGCTGCTGGCCACCATCCAGCTGGGCATCACCTTCGTGGGCTTCCTGGCGGCCGCCTTCGCGGGTGCCAGCATCGCCCGTCACCTGGCCGACGGCCTGCGCGGCATCAGCCTGCTGACCACCTCGGCGGACGTCATCGCCCTGCTCGTCGTGACCCTCGTGGTCAGCCTCGTGACCATCGTCTTCGGCGAGTTGGTGCCCAAGACGCTGGCCCTCGCCCACGCGGAGCGCTACAGCCTGGCCCTGGCTCGTCCCGTGGAGGTCCTGGGCATCCTGCTCGCGCCGCTGGTGTGGCTGCTCACCACGATCACGCACGGCATCACGCGCCTGCTCGGCGTGCGCGACGTGCCTGACGAAGCCATCACCAGCGAAGAGCTGCGCATCCTTGTGGAGCGCGGCAGCGAGCAGGGCACCATCGAGGCCGAGGAGGAGCAGATGATCGGCGGCGTGCTCGAGCTGGGGGAGCGCCGCGTCCACGAGGTCATGGTGGCGCGCGTGGACATCGTGGCCCTGCCGGTGGAGGCCTCGCTGGACGAGATCGTGCAGACCATCGTGGCCGGCGGGCACTCGCGGATCCCTGTCTACGACGGCAGCATCGACAACATCGTCGGCCTCCTCTATGCCAAGGACCTGCTGCCATTCCTGGTCGGGGACGACCGGCCGCCCTCCATCCGTGGCCTCGTGCGCACGCCGCTCTTCGTGCCGGAGTCGATGCTGGTGGACGACCTCCTCCACAGCCTGCAGCGGCGCCGCGTGCACATGGCCATCGTCCTCGACGAGCACGGCGGCACGGCGGGGCTGGTCTCCATCGAGGACCTCATCGAGGAGATCGTGGGCGAGATCCAGGACGAATACGACGAGGAGGAGCCCATGATCGTGGCCCTCGGCGCGGACGAGGCACGGGTCGATGGCCGCGCGGACGTGGACGACCTGCTGGAGCACTTCGATGCCACGCTTGAGGGAGACGACCAGGAGGAGTTCGACACCGTGGGCGGACTCGTCTACCACTACATCGGCGGCGTCCCCAGGGTCGGCGACACGGTCGACGTGGCCGGGCTGCGACTGACGGTCGAGGCCACGGACGGGCGCCGCGTGCGCACCGTGCACGTGGCGCGCCCGGCTCCCGCCGAGACCGAGGGTGAGCCCGAGGACGACTGACCCACGACGCCCAGCCGCAGTCCCGCGGGGACGACCGACCGGCCGGACCGGCGCCACGGCCCGCTTGACCGGCGCCAGAGCCCGCTTGACCGACACCATGGCCCGCTTGACCGACACCATGGCCCGCTGGACCGGTGCCACGGCCCGGGCCGACCGCCGGGGTCAGGCGCTGATGGCGGCTCGCACGACCTCATCGAGCCGGTTCACGGCTTCAGCGTCGATGAGCGGCACGGAGGCGATCTCCGCCAGGGCGTCGTCGCGATGGCGGCGCGCCAGGCTGCGGGTGTACTCCAGGGCACCGACGCGCTCCAGGATGAGCCGCGCCTCCTGGACCTCACGGTCGCTGGCGGGCTCGTCCGACGGCGCCAGGATGGTCCGCAGCCGGTCGGCATCCCGGCCGGCAGCCTCCTGCAGCGCGTAGAGCAGGGGCAGTGTCTTCTTGCGCGTGGCGATGTCCGAGGCTTCCTTGCCGGTCACGGCGGCATCTCCCCAGATGCCCAGCAAGTCATCGTTCACCTGGAAGGCCAGGCCCAGCGACCAGCCGAAGCGGCGGTAGGCCGCGATCACCGACTCGTCGTCCGTGGCCAGGATGGCGCCCGCCTCCGCGGAGCCGGCGATGAGCGAGGCCGTCTTGCGGCCGATCATGTCGAAGTAGTGATCCACCGACATCCACTCGTCGTGGTCCGAGCCCCAGATGTCCATGAACTGCCCCTCGCAGAGGGCCAGGCAGGTCTCGTCGTAGAGGCGCATGAGGCGCAGCACCCGGGCGTCCTCGAAGCCCGCATCGGTGAGTCGGTAGAGGGCCATGCGGCTGAGCGTGAAGAGCGTGTCCCCGGCGTTGATGGCCTGCGGGATGCCGGACACCGTCCACAGCGCCGGGCGGTGGCGGCGCTCCAGCCCACGGTCCTCGATGTCGTCGTGCACGAGGCTGAAGTTGTGTCCCATCTCCACCGCCGCTGCACCCGGCAGCGCGCGCACGTGGTCGCCCGCGATGGACTGGTAGGCCAGCAGCCCGATGAGCGGGCGCATCCGCTTGCCTCGCGGCGCATCGCCGTCCAGGCCGAGGTGGTAGCGCACCATGGCGTACAGCTCGCGGGTGCGCTCGTCCTCGGCGTCGGCGATGACGGCCAGGATGGTGGACTCCGTATCGGCGATGAGCTCGTCGAGGTCGATGCCGGTCAGCACTCGAACATGGTACCTGTCGTTAGCAAATCCTCCCGCGCGGGACTGCCCGGCCCACAGGGGACCCCCGGGTGCCACGCCCTTGCGGCGGCTGGGCTAGGCTCGCGCCTGTGCCTCGTCCCCGCAGCTACAAGACGCGTGCCATCGTCCTCGCTCACTTCGACCTCGGCGAAGCCGACCGCATCATCACGCTGCTGACGCCGGAGGACGGCAAGTTCCGCGCCATCGCCAAGGGCGTGCGGCGACAGCGCAGCCGGATCGGTGGCAGCGTGGAGCCCTTCGCGGAGCTCGACCTCGTCCTGGCCCGTGGTCGGGACCTGGACGTCGTCACCTCCGTGGACGTGGCGCACGCCTGGCTGCGGCTGCGCGATCAGCTGGAGTCGACGGCCACGGCCTGGTACCTGGGCGAGCTGGCAGACCGTGCCGTCGAGGAACGGGCCGGCGCCCACCCTGTCTACGGCCTGCTGCGACGCGCCTGCCAGCTGCTCGACGACGGCATGGCGCCGGGGCGGGTGGCACGCTGGTTCGAGAGCGGCCTGGCCGATGCCCTGGGCGTCCGGCCGGACCTCGACCGCTGCGTGGAGTGCGACCGCCGGCTGGAGGTCGACGACGCCTTCCGCTGGGTGCCCGCCCTGGGCGGCGTGCTCTGCGCGGCCCACCCGCGCCCGCCGACCGAGACATCGCCACTCTCGCTCGAAGCGCTCAAGCTCATGCGGGCCTACCGCCGCCTGGACGTGGAGGCCGTCGCGGCGCTGCGCCTGCCGGCGGGGGTGGAGGCGGAGGTGGAGACACACATGCGCCGCTACACGCGCTTCGTGCTCGAGCGCGAGGCGCGTTCGCTGTCGTTCGTGGACGAGGTTCGCCACGTGACCGGCGCCTCGTGGCGCACTCAGGACTAGCCAAGCGCCCGCCGGTGCGCCATCATTCCGTCCGGCGAAACCATCACCACGGAGGTCTGAGATTGCGCTCGCTGAGATCCCTCACGCTCGCGGCACTTGCCCTGGTCATCGTCGCTCCGGCTGCTCAGGCGGCGGAGCCGCTCGTCGAGAAGGGCGTTCGCGGGACATACACGGTCGTCGACACGAACGCGCAGCCGGGCGGCTCGTGCACGTACGACGTCGGCGGCTCCTATGACCTCGAAGTCATCGAGGCCCGCAGCCCCAAGGCCTTCGCACGCGACCGCAGCGCCGCGCGGGATCGCCAGTGGGTGGGACTGCGCCTCATCTTCCAGAGGTCACAGCTCGACGGCGGGGCGGGGCCCTGGGAGACCGTGTCCAAGACACCCATGACCAAGAAGCTTGCCTATGACGACAAGGCCGTCACCATCGGCACGCGCGGCTGGCAGGCCGACTACACGGGCACGCCGCACTTCCGTGCCCTGGCGGCCATCCGCTGGTACAAGCCAGGGAGCAAGTCCAAGGTCCAAGGTGCGACCACGCTGCGCTACCAGTGGTACGACACAGGATCATCGACGCCCGAGATGGACCGCTGTCTGCCCAACCCGTAGCCCGGCCGCCGGCGCCGCGGGCGCCGGCAGTGCCCCACCACGAGACCCGATCCGGCCGGTATGGCCGGGTCGGCCGTTTCTGCCACAATCCGCGCAGCCGACCGGCACTGCCACCGCCGGCGCCCCTGCAGGAGACCCCGCCCCATGACCCAGCCACCCGCTGACCCCGCGCTCCTCGCCGCCGCCGCGCAGGCCGACCCCGGCCCGGCCGTCGCCGACCTGGACACCATCGTGTCGCTCTCCAAGCGCCGCGGCTTCATCTTCCCGTCCTCGGAGATCTACGGCGGCATCAATGCCGTGTGGGACTACGGGCCGCTGGGCGTGGAGCTGAAGAACAACGTCAAGCGAGCCTGGTGGCGGGCCATGGTCCAGGAGCGGGACGACATCGTCGGCCTCGACGCGGGCATCCTCATGCACCCCCAGGTGTGGGTCACCTCCGGCCACGTGGGCTCCTTCTCCGATCCGCTCGTGGAGTGCGGCACCTGCCACCGCCGCTACCGCCTCGACGAGCTGCCCGGGGCGGAGGATCTCTCGGCCACGGACCTGCGCGACGAGTCGATCGTCGAGCGCCTCGGCCTGCGTTGCCCGGCCGACGAAGGCCCGCTCTCACCGCCGCGGCGCTTCAACCTCATGTTCAAGACGCACATGGGCCCGGTGGAGGAGGATGCCGCCGTCGTCTACCTGCGTCCGGAGACGGCGCAGGGCTCCTACGTCAACTTCAAGTCCGTGCAGCAGTCGAGCCGCAAGAAGGTGCCCTTCGGCATCGCCCAGATCGGCAAATCCTTCCGCAACGAGATCAGCCCCGGCAACTTCGTCTTCCGCATGCGCGAGTTCGAGCAGATGGAGATGCAGTACTTCGTGGCTCCCGGCGAGGCCGCCGCGGAGGCCTTCGAGACCTGGCTGCCCGCGCGCAAGGCCTGGTACGAGCGCTACGGCGTGGAGCCCGCCCGACTGCGCTTCCGCGAGCACGCCTCCGACGAGCTGGCGCACTACGCCAAGAAGGCCATCGACGTCGAGTACCGCTTCCCCTTCGGCTGGAAGGAGCTGGAGGGCATCCATAACCGTGGCGATTTCGACCTCGGCAGCCACGCCCGCTCGTCGGGCGAGAACCTCGAGTACTTCGACCCAGCCACGGAGGTCCACTTCGTGCCCTGGATCGTGGAGACGGCGGCCGGCGCCGACCGGGCTGCCTTCACCTTCCTCATCGACGCCTATCACGAGGAGCAGGTGCGCGAGGAGAAGCGTGTCGTGCTGCGCCTGCACCCCGATCTCGCGCCCTACAAGGTGGCCGTCCTGCCCCTGCTCAAGAAGCGCCCGGAGATCGTGGAGCTCTGCCACCGCATCAAGGCCGACCTCAAGCGGGACATGATGGCCGTCTACGACGACACGGCCGCCATCGGCAAGCTCTATCGGCGCCAGGACGAGATCGGCACGCCATGGTGCGTGACGGTGGACGTGGACTCCCTGGAGGACGGCGCCGTGACCATCCGCGACCGGGACACCATGACCCAGGAGCGGATCCCCGCCGAGAACGTCAAGCGCGTCATCCTCGACCGCATGGCAGCCGCGCGGGGCTAGCTTCGCTCAGCGAACCGCCGGCAGCAGCTCCGCGACGGTGTCCAGGTACCGTTCGATGGCCCGGGCGGCGCGCTTGCCGTCGCCCATGGCCAGGATGACCGTGGCCGCGCCGCGCACGATGTCGCCGCCGGCGAAGATGCCGGGCACGCTGGTCATGCCGGTCTCGTCGACCACGAGATAGCCCCACTCGTTGATCTTGAGATCCGGCTCACTGGAGGTCAGCATCGGGTTGCTGCGCGTGCCGATGGCCACCACCACCATGTCGCACCCGATCACGTAGTCGGAATCCGGGATGGCTCGCGGCCGGCGCCGACCGGACTCGTCCGGCTCGCCCAGCTCCATCATCTGGCAGCGCAGGCCGGTCACCCAGCCCTGCTCGTTGCCGATGACCTCGACGGGGGAGGCCATGAGCTCGAACTTGACGCCCTCCTCCTCCGCGTGGTGCACCTCCTCGCGCCGGGCGGGCAGCTCATCCTTGCCGCGCCGGTAGGCCACGATGGCCTCCGTGGCGCCCATGCGCAGCGCCGTGCGTACCGCGTCCATGGCCACGTTGCCGCCGCCCACGACGACGACGCGCTGGCCCTGGAGGACGGGCGTGTCCGTGTCCTTGCGGAAGGCGCCCATGAGGTTGACGCGGGTGAGGTACTCGTTGGCCGAGTAGACGCCCTTGAGGTCCTCGCCCGGGATGCCCATGAAGACCGGCAGGCCGGCGCCCACGGCGATGAAGACCGCGTCGAAGTCCTGGCGCAGCTCGCGTAGCGTCCAGGTCTTGCCCACGATGGCGTTGACCTCGATGGTGACCCCCAGCTCCTTGAGCCGATCGACCTCCTTCTGGACGATGTCCTTGGGCAGGCGGAACTCCGGGATGCCGTAGATGAGCACCCCGCCCGGGGCGTGGAAGGCCTCGAAGACGGTGACCTGGTGGCCCGACTTGGCGAGCTCGCCCGCGGCCGTCAGGCCGGCCGGCCCGGAGCCCACGATGGCCACGCGACGCCCGGTGTCCGGATCGTGGCGGCCCTCCAGCTCGTCAAGGTGCTCCAGGGCCCAGTCGGCCACGAAGCGCTCCAGGGCGCCGACCGCGACCGGCTCGCCCTTCTTGCCGCGGATGCAGAGACCCTCGCACTGCGTCTCCTGGGGGCAGACGCGCCCGGTGACGCAGGGGAGGGCGTTGTCATCGAGAAGCGATTCGGCGGCCCCCTTGAGGTCCCCGCCAGCCAGCAGCTCGATGAACTTGGGGATGTTGACGCGCACCGGGCAGCCATCGATGCAGCGCGGGTTCTGGCAGTCGAGGCAGCGTTCCGCTTCCTCCATGGCCAGCACCTGGGAGTAGCCCAGGCTGACCTCCCGGAAGTCCATGGCCCGGATGACGGCGGAGCGGGCCGGGATCTCGTGTCGCTCGATGCGCATCCGCTCCCGGGGGGAGAGGTCGGGGCGCTCCGTGGTCATCGCGGCGTGTCCGCCCCGGCGGCCTCAGCCAGCCCATCGATGAGACAGCGGCTGCCGGCGAAGGACTCTCGCTCCACCTCGCGATACATGGCCAGACGGTCGGCGAGCTGCTTGAAGTCGACCGTGTGACCGTCGAACTCCGGGCCATCCACGCAGGCGTAGACGGTCTTGCCCGCCACGCTGACGCGGCAGCCTCCGCACATGCCCGTGCCGTCCACCATGATCGTGTTGAGCGAGACCGTGGTGGGCACGCCGTAGGGGCGCGTCGCTTCCGAGACGGCGCCCATCATGGGCACCGGGCCGACCGCGTAGACGTGGTCCACGCCACCTGCTTCCAGTCGCTCCCGCAGCTCGTCGGTGACGAAGCCGTGGCGGCCGTAGGAGCCGTCGTCGGTGCAGACGCGCACGTCGCCGTAGCGGCGCAGCTCGTCCTCGAAGATGACCCACTCCTTCGCCCGGCCGCCGATGATGCTGGTGACCTGCACGCCGCGGGCAGCCAGGCCCTGGGCCAGGGGGTGGACGACCGCGGTGCCCACGCCGCCACCGACGCAGACGGCGTGGCCGGAGTCGATGAGCTCGGTGGCCTTGCCCAGCGGGCCGGCGACGTCACGGATCGAGTCGCCCACCTTCATGACGCACAGGTCGCAGCTGGTCTTGCCCACGGCCTGGATGACGAGCGTGATGGTGCCCGCCTCCGGATCAGCGTCCGCGATGGTGAGGGGGATGCGCTCTGCGCCTTCCTCCCGGCGCACGATGACGAACTGGCCCGGCTGGCGCACCGCGGCGATGCGGCTGGCCTCGATGACGAGCCGCGTGACGTTCGGCGAGAGGACCTCTCTCCTGACGAGTGGATGCATCGATCCTTGAAGCCTACCTCTCGATGTGTCGCGTCCGGTGCGGGCTCGCGTCTGCGGACCTGCACCAGCCTGCGCCTCCGTGCTCACGAATGTTTACCACCCAGCGAACCATTTTGCCGGGCCGAAGGTCATCGGTCTCCTCCGGAGCACGCCCGGCGCCGATCCGTCCCCACGGCGGAACGCGGTCGCCCGGCCCCCAGCCACGGCGATCGACGCCAGACGGAGTCACGTCAGGGCATCCTGGGCCAGGGCCCCTGACGTCGGGCTGACCTGCGGCTACGCGGGTGGCTTCTTGCCCTTCGGCCAGTAAAGCTCCTTCTTGACGTGGAACTCCGGGAAGCCGGCGTCCATGAGCACGCTCTCCACGTTGAGGATCATCTCCGGGTTGCCACAGAGATAGACGACGGTCTGCTCCGGCGTGAGGTGGTTTGCCTTGCAGACGTCCCGGACGACGGCCTCCGCGCGGCCCGCGTAGCCGTTCCATCCGGCATTGCGGGGGTCTCCGGGTCGAGAGATGGTGGGCACGTAGGTCATGGGATAGCTGCCGTCGGCCTGCCAGCCCTCGAGCAGGTCCCGGTAGCCGAGCTCATCCTGGTAGCTGCAGCCGTGCAGCATGATCGTGCGGCGCGGCGTGCCCTGCGCCAGCAGGTGCCGGCTCATGGCGATGAAGGGCGCGATGCCCGTGCCCGTCGAGACGAAGAGGTGCGTGCGTTCGTCGTCCGGTTCCAGCATGAAGCGTCCCTTCGGCCCGATCATGCGCATCGGGTGCCCCACGGGCAGGCGCCACAGCAGCGTCGTGAAGCGCAGCACGGGCACCAGGCGCACGTAGAACTCGTAGCCTTCCTCTCCCGTGTCCCCCGGGGCCGAGGCGACGGAGTAGGGACGCTGGTAGAGCATGCCGTCCGCGTAGACGCCGATGGTCATGTACTGGCCCGGCTCGAAGTGCGCAGCCGCGCCATCGGCGCGGACCCAGAAGCGGGCCAGGTCACTCTTGTCGTCCTCGCGCTTCACCAGCGTGGCGTTGTACTGCTCCGCCTTCGGCGTGATGATGCGGGTGTCATCGGTGTGATCGGTCATGACCGCCAGTGTACCCAGTCCACCCAGCCGGTCACGTTCGCGCGGCTACCTTCACGCCGAGCGCACCCCACATCGGCGCCACAGGGACTGCCCCACGAGGGGCCGGATGGCAGGTCGGTCCCGGCACCGGCTTGGGGTACCATGCGAAGCGTTCACACCCCCGGCGCTGCGGCCTCCCATGCCTGACAGCCCACATCCTGAGGTTTCCCTGCCCATGTCTGCTCCGACCCGGACCCAGCACGCCACCAAGCGCTACATCTACTCCTGGGGCAACGGCCGCGCCGAAGGCGACGGCACCATGAAGGACCTCCTTGGTGGCAAGGGCGCAGGGCTGGCCGAGATGACCAACGCCGGCCTGCCCACCCCGCCCGGCTTCACCATCACCACGGAAGCCTGCAACGACTACTTCGCGGCCGGCAAGCAGCTGCCCGCGGGCCTCTGGGAGGACGTCCTGGAAGCCGTCAGTGAGGTCGAGGCCGTCTCCGGGAAGGGCTTCGGCGATGCCGCCAACCCGCTCCTGGTATCGGTCCGCTCGGGCGCCAAGTTCTCCATGCCCGGCATGATGGACACCGTCCTCAACCTGGGCCTCAATGAGCAGACCCTGCAGGGCCTCATCGCCCTCTCGGGCAACGAGCGCTTCGGCTGGGACGCCTATCGCCGCTTCATCGGCATGTTCGGCCGCATCGTGATGGGCGTGGATGCCGCTCGCTTCGATGAGCCGCTCGAGGCTCGCAAGCACGCCCACGGCCCCGATGCCAAGGACACCGACCTCACGGTCGATGACCTCAAGGCCCTCGTGGCCGAGTTCAAGGCCGCCGTCAAGGCCGACACCGGCACCGACTTCCCGAGCGACCCGTACCAGCAGCTGGACCTCGCCATCAAGGCCGTCTTCGCATCCTGGTTCGGCAAGCGCGCCAACGACTACCGCAACAGCCAGAAGATCGCCCACGACCTGGGCACGGCCGTCAACGTCGTGACCATGGTCTTCGGCAACATGGGCGACGACTCCGGCACCGGCGTCGCCTTCACCCGCAACACCTTCGACGGCACCAAGGAGCTCTACGGCGAGTACCTCGTCAACGCCCAGGGCGAGGACGTCGTGGCCGGCATCCGCACTCCCGAGGACATCAGCCACCTCAAGGACGAGATGCCCGCCGCCTACGAGGAGTTCCTCAGGATCGGGAACCAGCTCGAGGCCCACTACCGGGACGTCCAGGACCTCGAGTTCACCATCGAGCGCGGCAAGCTCTACATGCTCCAGACGCGCATCGCCAAGCGGACCGCCGCCGCCGCCGTCAAGATCGCCGTGCAGATGGTCGAGGAAGGCGTCATCACCGAGCGCGAGGCCGTCGCCCGCATCGAGCCCGCGCAGGTGGACCAGCTCCTGCGTGCCCAGTTCGATCCCAACGCCCGCAAGGGCGCCCAGAAGGTCGCCAAGGGCCTCAACGCCTCCCCCGGCGCTGCCGTGGGTCGGGCCGTCTTCAACGCCGACACCGCCGTCGAGTGGGTCGAGAAGGGCGAGAAGGTCGTCCTCGTGCGCGTCGAGACCAGCCCGGACGACTTCCACGGCATGGCCGTGGCCCAGGGCATCCTGACCGCCCGCGGCGGCGCCACGTCGCACGCCGCGGTCGTGGCTCGCCAGATCGGCAAGCCCTGCGTGGCCGGCTGCGCGGAGCTCATCGTCGACTACGCCACCAAGTCGGCCAAGTCGACCTTGACCGAGGGGACCTTCGGCGAGGGTGACTGGATCAGCGTCGACGGCTCCACCGGCGAGGTCTTCATCGGCGCCCTGCCGACCGTGGAGGCCCGCTTCGAGGATCAGCCGGAGCTCCAGATGATCCTGGGCTGGGCGGACAAGATCCGCCGCATGCAGATCTGGACGAATGCGGACAAGCCGGAGGAGGCCGAGCAGGCCCGCGGCTACGGCGCCCAGGGTATCGGCCTCTGCCGCACGGAGCACATGTTCCGTGAGGGCGAGCGGCTCGAGATCGTTCGGGGTGCCATCCTCGTGGCCAACGTGGCCACCCGGGCCAAGGCGAAGGTCGCCGCGGGCGAGGAGCTCTCGGCTGACGAGAGCGAGGCGCTGGCCACGTTCGACGCCGCCATGGCCAAGCTGGAGGTCCTCCAGCAGGGCGACTTCGAGGGCATCCTGGCGGCCATGAGCGGCCTGCCAGTGGTGGTGCGCCTCATCGACCCGCCGCTCCACGAGTTCCTGCCCAACCTGGAGGAGCAGCTCGTCAAGGTCACCCGGGCCGGCGATGCCGCCACGGACGAGGACAAGGAGCTCCTGGCGACCATCAAGTCGATGCACGAGCAGAACCCCATGCTGGGTCTGCGCGGCTGCCGCCTGGGCCTCATGATCCCGGACTTCGTCAAGATCCAGACCCGCGCCATCCTCAACGCCGCGGTGGCGGTCAAGAAGGCCGGCAAGGATCCGCGACCGGAGATCATGATCCCGCTGGTGGGCCACGTGAACGAGCTCATCGCCACGCGCGCCCTCCTGGACGCGGAAGCGGAGGCCGTGGTGGCCGCCGCGGGCGAGGAGATCGACTTCAAGTTCGGCACCATGATCGAGATCCCGCGCGCCGTGTGGGTCGCGGACAAGATCGCCGAGCACGCCGAGTTCTTCAGCTTCGGCACCAACGACCTGACCCAGATGACGTTCGGCTACAGCCGTGACGACGCCGAGGGCGGCTTCCTGCTCAAGTACGTCGAGGGCGTGGCCATCCCGGGCGAGGACAAGCCCTTCCCCATCCTGGCTGAGAACCCCTTCCAGACCCTCGACGACGTCATCGCTGACGAGATGCAGATGGCCGTGGACAAGGGCCGCTCGGCGCGCCCCAACCTCAAGGTCGGCATCTGCGGCGAGCACGGCGGCGACCCCGCCTCGATCCACAAGTGCGAGCGCATCGGCCTCAACTACGTCTCCTGCTCGCCGTTCCGCGTCCCCGTGGCGCGGCTCGCGGCGGCCCAGGCGGCCATGGTGGACGCTGGCGAACGCGACAAGTAGCTCCCAGGGGGCGGCCCTTGACGGCCGCCGCCAGCCTGACGCACGAAGGGCCCGGTCGCGACGAGCGACCGGGCCCTTGGTATCGCCCCCGCGCCTGTGAGGCGCCCCGCGATGCGTGCGTGTATAGTTCGGCGCGTGCGAACTATCCGCATCATGAACACTATGTGTACGACGAGAAGTGACACGTGAGCCACGCGCCTGACGCCCCGGCGACGGATGCCGTCGAGGCCATCCTGGGCCACTTCGGATCGCTCATGCGCAACGTCGCCGGCTGGCACGCGACCGACTTCCTGGGCCTGGAGGTGACGATGTCGCAGGCCAAGTGCCTGTACGTCGTGGCGCTCCGGCCGGGTATCGGCATGTCCGCCCTGGCCGAGCAGCTCGGGGTCGGGCTCTCGTCGGCCAGCGGCCTCGTCGACCGGCTGGTGGAGCACGGCTACCTCCTGCGCCACGAGGATCCTACCGACCGGCGCCAGCAGCAGGTCCTCATCACGCCCTCCGGCGCGGCCGTCGTGGAGCGCACCCGCGAGCTCAATGCCGGGCTCCTGCGGCGGCTCCTGGCGGGACTCACGATCGATCAGCTCGTCTCCCTTCGCGAGGGCATGGCCGCCCTCGATCAGCAAGCCAGATCCATCAACCAGGCCGGCGTCCGTGCGGCCGCCGAGAGCCACGAAAGGACCAGCGCATGATCCGTCTCACCCAGTTCGCCCTCCGCGAGAAGTCGGTCATGATCCTGCTGGCGGTGGGCATCTTCCTGGCCGGCATCTACTCGTGGGGGCAGCTGCGCCAGGAGCTCATCCCGGACATCGAGCTGCCCTTCGTGACGGTCATCACGCCGCTCCCGGGCGCCGGGGCGGAGGACGTCGCCAGCCAGGTGACGGAGCCGATCGAGCGTTCGCTGGCCAACGTCCCGCGCATGGAGACCATGCAGTCGTCGTCCTCGAACTCCCTTTCGCTCGTCTTCGCCCAGTTCGACTTCGGCACGGACCTCAAGGAGACCATCGACAACGTCGAGTCGGCCGTGGCGCAGGCGGAGCTGCCCGAGGGCATCGAGCCGCAAGTCAGCTCCTTCGACTTCAACAGCCAGCCCATCATCGTCGCCACCGTCGGGCCCGTGGAGGGTGCCGACCCCGCGGAGGCCGCGGCCATCACCCGTGACGAGGTCGTGCCGGCGCTCCTGGGCATCGAGGGTGTCTCCACGGCCGAGCTGACCGGCGGCGCCACGCCCATCCTGGACATCGTCCTGGACCCGGCCAAGATGGCCGAGTACGGGATCTCGCTGCAGCAGGTTCAGGGCATCCTCTTCGCCAACCAGATCACCATCCCGTCCGGGTCCATCGATGAGGGCAACCTGCGCCTGCCCGTCTCCACGGAGCACCGCTTCGAATCGATCGAGGCCCTGGAAAGCCAGATCGTGGGGGCCAGCTCGCCGGCCGGCAACAGCGGCTCGGCCGCAGGCATGCCCGGTACCCCTGCCGGCGCCGCGCCCGGCGCCATGCCCCCAGGGGCCCCGGCTGCCATCGCTGCCCCGGTCGCGAGCGCGGACCCCGCCGCCAGCCCCGATCCTGCTGCCAGCCCCGATCCGGCTGCCAGCCCGGTGCCGGTCGCCGAGGGTGACGCCCAGGGCGGGCTGGCACTGCCTGACCTGAGCCAGCTCAACGAGGCCCTGGCCGCCATCCCCATGCCCGTGACGCTGGGCCAGATCGCCACCATCGAAGAGCGCGAGGTCAACGCCAGCGGCTACGCCCGCACGGACGGCCAGCCCTCCCTCACGGTGAGCATCACCAAGCGCTCGGGCGCCAACACCATCAGCGTGGCTGACGAGGTGGAGGCCGTCTTCGACGACGTCCGTGAGCAGCACGGCGACGTCGTCAGCATCGCCATCATCCAGGATCAATCGCAGTTCATCCGCGAATCGCAGACAGGGCTCGTCCAGGAGGGACTCCTGGGCGCCCTCTTCGCCATCATCGTCATCTACATCTTCCTGCGCAGCGCCCGCACGACCCTGGTCGCCGCCATCAGCATCCCGCTGTCCATCCTGATGGCCATCGCCGTGTTCGGCATCGCCGGCCTGTCCATCAACATCCTGACCCTGGGTGGACTGGCGGTGGCCGTCGGCCGGGTCGTGGACGACTCCATCGTCGTGCTCGAGAACATCTACCGACATCGCGGCATGGGTGACGACAAGAAGACCGCGGTCCTCAACGGCACCAAGGAGGTTGCGGGCGCCATCACCAGCTCGACGATCACCACGGTGGCCGTCTTCCTGCCGCTCGGCTTCGTGGGCGGCATCGTCAGCCAGTTCTTCCTGCCCTTCGGCCTGGCTGTCACCTTCGCCCTGCTGGCCTCCCTTCTCGTGGCTCTCACCGTCATCCCGGTGCTGGCCTACTGGTTCGTCGATCGCACCAGCATGCAGCTTGGTCCCGATGGCGAGCCGGAGATGACCATCTGGCAGCGGCTCTACACGCCGGTCCTCGTGGTCGCCCTGCGCAACCGTCTCACCAAGTTCGGCACGCTCGCCGTCGCGACGGTGCTCTTCCTCATCGCCATGACGCTCGCGCCGCTGCTGCCCACGGCCTTCATCGATGCCGGCGGCGAGAACTTCCTCTCCGTCACCGTGTCACCGCCGCAGGAATCCTCCACGGCCGGCGTCCAGGAGCGGACCATCGAGGCCGAGGAGATCCTGATGGCCAACGAGGACGTGGAGCTCGTGCAGTCGACCATCCCGGGGGATGCGGACACGGGCGCCCAGGCCCTCCAGGCGGCCTTCGCCGGCCGGGCCTCCAACAGCGCCGTGCTCATCGTGCGCCTGGCCGACGACGTCGACCTGGGCAAGGCCCGTGAGGACATCAAGCTGTCCCTCGCCCCGGTGGCGCAGGACGGCTTCGAGGTCACCATCTCCGAGCAGGACTTCACCGGTGCCGGGGGTGGGCTGGCCATCGTCGTCAGCGGCCAGAACGCCTCTGACATCAAGCTGGCCAGCGACCTCATCGTGCGCGAGCTCAAGATGCTCGACGGGGTCGACAACGTGGCCAGCGATGCCGTGGCGGAGGCGCCCCAGATCTCCGTGGCGGTGGACCCCAACCGGGCGGCCATGATCGGCTCCTCCACCGCACAGATCGGCTCCGCTCTGCGCAGCGTGCTGGTCGGCCAGTCGATCGGCTCGTACGCGCTCGAGGACGGCCAGGTGGTGGAGACGATCCTGCGGCTCGACGACGAAGGCGTGGACGGTGTCGAAGGCCTCCGGGCGCTGCCCGTCAGCGGCACGGTGGGCACGCAACCGCTGGGCCAGGTCGCCAACGTCGAGCAGGTCGAGATCCAGGGCACCGTGACCCGCGTCGACGGCGCGCCGGCGGCCACCGTCTCCGCCGATATCACCACCGAGGACACGGGCGCCGTGTCGATGGAGGCGCAGGCCATCATCGACGAGCTTCAGGCGGTGGGGGCCATCCCGGAGGGCGTGACGACCACGTTCGCCGGCGCGACCGCCCAGATGAACGAGGCCTTCGGCGGCCTCTTCTTCTCGATGGGCGTGGCCATCCTGGCCGTCTATGTCGTCATGGTGCTGGCGCTGGGCTCGCTCCTGACGCCCTTCATCATCCTCTTCAGCCTGCCGCTGGCGCTTATCGGCGCGATCCCGGCTCTGCTCGTCACCGGCAACCCGCTGGGCATCAGCGCCATGATCGGCTTCCTGATGCTCATCGGCATCGTGGTCACCAACGCCATCGTGCTGCTCGACTTCGTGGAGCAGCTGCGGGAGCGCGGCGTGCCCACCACCGAGGCGCTCGTGCGGGGAGCCAACACGCGCGTGCGGCCCATCCTCATGACGGCCATCGCCACCATCCTGGCCCTGTCGCCGGTCGCCCTTGGCTTCGCCCATGGCTCGATCATCGCGGCGGAGCTGGCCATCGTGGTCATCGGCGGCCTCTTCACCTCGACCTTCCTGACCCTCATGGTCATCCCCGTCATCTACTCGCTCGTGGATGGCGGCAAGGAAGGCTTCCGCAAGCGCTTCATGCGCGGAGGAGGGGAGCAGCCGAGCGGGGCCGAGGCGCCGCCGCCAGCCGCGGCCCCGGCCCAGGGGTAGCGCCGAGGGGACGCCGACCGGCGCCAGCTCCCGGCGCCCGCACCGGGCCCAGGGGTAGCGCCGAGCGCGGCCGATGCCAGCCGCTGCGCCGGCCAAGGGTAGCGATCGAGCGGGCCCTGACCGGCGCCGGGCATTCCCGCGAGGCGGGACAACGTGACCCACGAGGGGCCTGGCACGTCCGTCAAAGCGACGGTCACGCCCGTTCAGGGGACGGTCATGCCGATCCTTCCCGCCCCATGGGATAAGGGACCATTCCTTCCCGCCCAGCGGGAACCGGCGAGCCTTCCGGGGCTGCGCTGGTCGAGATCGCACGTCAGGCGGGAATCGACTCCTCCGAGCCTGCACTCGCGCCAGTGGCGGGAGTTCGATGCTCGGTCAGCGGGTGACCAGGCCGTCGAGGAGGCGGCGCGTGGCCGTGGCGACCTCGTCCACGGCCGCCTCGAAGGCCGCGGCGTTGCGTTGCGATGGCGCGCGATAGCCACTCAGCTTGCGCACGTACTGGAGGGCTGCGGCGCGGATGTCTTCGTCGCTGACGGGGTCGCCGGCACCCCGCAGCGTCCTGATGGATCGGCACATGGCCGGGCATGGTAGCTCGGAGGCGGGGACGGCCGCCACGGCGCGCGAGCGGCTGTCCCGCTAGACTTCCATCACGCACCGGCACGCGGGGTCCCCTTTGGCGAGGGTGTGCCCAGATCCCGTCAGGCCGTGACGGGATCGTCGCACGACCGGAAAGGCATCCGCCCCGCATGAGCCGCTCCACGCTGACCCTCATCTGCGCCGCGCTCTGCCTTGTCCTGGCAGGCTGTGGGGACCTGGCCGCTGGCTCCGCTGGCGAGAAGGCGCCGAGCCGCGGCACGCAGCGCAAGTCGGAGGAGCGCGCCGCGCGTCCGACGCCCGCCCCGACACCCACTCCGGAGCCGACGCGGGCGCCCCTCGAGGTCGGAGACCTGCTGGGCAGTGACGGTCGCTTCACGGTGCTCCTGCTGGGCAGCGATCTGCGCGACGGGATCGTCGGCGAACGCACCGACACCGTCATCGTGGCCACCGTCGATCCCGGCACCGGCAAGGTGGCCATGGTCAGCCTGCCGCGTGACACGGTCAACGTTCCCATCGCGCCCGGGGAGGCCTACGCGGAACGCATCAACACGCTCTACTTCGATCTGCAGCAGTCAACCGGCAAGCGCAAGGCAGCCCTTGAAGAGTTGCGTGCCTCGCTCGCCTATGCCTTCGGCACCGAGATCGACCACGCCGCACTGGTGGACTTCGATGGCCTCGTCAAGCTCATCGACAGCATCGGCGGCATCGACGTGACCCTGGATGCGCCGATCGTGGACCCCACGATGCACCTTGGCGAGAAGGGCCTCAAGCTGCGGGCGGGCCTCCAGCACCTGGGTGGCAAGGAGGCACTGGCGTACGCGCGATCACGCCACACCAGCAGCGACTACGATCGTTCGCGGCGCCAGCAGCAGGTGATCCTGGCGGCGGCGGAGAAGGTGCGCTCGCAGGGACTCGCCGCGCTACCCGCGCTCGTGGCGCTGATCCGCAAGAAGACCCTCACCGACATCCCCATGCTGGCGGCGCCGGCCGTGATGGAACTGGCCCTGAAGGCTGACCTCTCGACCGTCCGCTCGGTGGTACTCGAACCGGTCCGCTGGGCGCGCATCGTGCCCGGGACCTATGTCATCAGTCCCAAGGTCCTC
This sequence comes from uncultured Chloroflexia bacterium, assembly GCA_963707395.1. Classification (GTDB taxonomy): domain Bacteria; phylum Chloroflexota; class Limnocylindria; order Limnocylindrales; family CSP1-4; genus JAFMJV01. The sequence continues at coordinate 44,634 of CAVPPQ010000026.1, read as the reverse complement.
GAGGTCCAGAAGCTCTTCGACCGCATCTTCGACGAGTCCGCGTAGGCGCCCCGAGCCCGAGCCGCCCGCATCCCGCGGGTGCCCGACCCGGGCGTCAGTCGACGCGCTTGCCGTAGAAGTCCACGACGAGGGTCGTGCGACCGCTGCGATGGCGCGCCACCCCGAAGCCGGCCACGCGGAAGTCGGGGTCCTTGATCTGGTGCCAGTGCGCGCCGCCGTAGCTGGTCTCCTTGTACCAGCGGCGCATCCAGTAGACGACCATGCGGCGCGGCGAGGCCGCCCAATGGCAGGCCAGGTTCTCGCCGTTCGTGTCATCCCGGAGCCCGACCGTCCGGAAGCGCTGGTCCGTGGTGGAACCCAGGTCGTGGCGGCACTGACCGGCCGTGGCGATGCGCGAGGAGTAGCTGAAGGCGATCTTGTTGGAGATCTTCTGGCTGAAGTCGAGCGGCTTCCGATAGGCCGAGAAGCGGCCGCTGCCGTAGCCCACGCAGATGCCGGCCGGGGTCACCTTGCCGCCGGTGCGCAGGCAGTTGAGGAGCCGGAAGGCATACTGCTCCGTCGACCGGAAGCGCCGCGTCTCGGCGGACACCGGCGCGGCCGTGGAGCCGACGATGAGGAGTGCCATCAGGACAACGATGACGACGTTGATGCGCGTGGTCGAACGCATCATGCCGCAGCTCCGCGGCGCTTCACGGCTGTATCCAACGGTGGGCCTCCGTCGTGCTTGTTCCCCCGGGTGACCTGAGCTGGGGCTCTCGGCCGGGCACTGGCCTGGGTCATCCCTCGTTCACTGCCGTGCCCGCTGGGGCGGGCATCGACCGTGATCTGCGTAGGGTAGCGTGCCTGACCAGCCCTCGTCTCGCAGGACGCGCATGCACCTGACGACGACGCCTCATGCGGGTCCCGGGCTCACGCTGCCAGGACGCCTCGATGTGTGGCAGTCTGCCCGCATGACGTTCTCGTTCGACCGCTTCGAGGTCCTCACCTTCGACTGCTACGGGACGCTGATCGACTGGGAGCGCGGCATCCTCGAGGCCGCCCGCCGCCTGCTCGGCCCGGCCGGCGCGGAGCCTGGCGCGGAGCCTGGTGATGACGCCATCCTGGAGGCCTTCGCGCGGCACGAGCACCGCGTGGAGACCGGGCCCTTCCAGTCCTACCGGGGCATCCTCACGGAGGTGGCGCGGGCCATCGGCCACGATCTCGGCGCGGACGTCAGCGACTCCGATGCGGCGTCGTTCGGAGGCTCGGTGGGGGAGTGGCCGGCCTTCGCGGATTCGCCAGCGGCGCTCGCTCGCCTGGCGACGCGCTTCCGCCTCGGGGTCGTGACCAACTGCGATGACGACCTCTTCGCTGCCTCGGCGCGCCGACTGGGGATCGCCTTCGACGAGGTCGTGACCGCCCAGCAGGTGGGAAGCTACAAGCCGGCCCCCCGGCACTTCGAGGTCATGTTCGAGCGCCTCGGCGTACCCCGCGAGCGGATCCTGCACGTGGCCCAGAGCCTCTTCCACGACCACGTGCCGGCCAAGGCCCTGGGCCTCACCACGGCCTGGGTGGACCGTCGGGGTGGCCGGGTGGGTTCCGGCGCCACGCCGCCCGCTGACGCGACGCCCGACCTCGTCGTGCCCGACCTGGCGACCCTGGCCGACCTCGCCGTCGGCCCAGAAGGAGAGCGTTGATGCCCGCACCGTGGCAGGATCCCGAGCTCGTCGCCCGCGGCCGCGAGCCCATGCACGCCGTCCGCCGTGAGGCGGGTCTCCTCCTGGACGGCACGTGGCGCTTCCAGCTGCTCCCCCGTCCCGACGCGGCACTGGGCCCCGACTGGCGCGAGATCGCCGTGCCCGGCTGCTGGACCATGCAGGGCACCGCTGACCTGCCCCAGTACACGAACGTCCAGATGCCCTTCGCGGGAGAGCCACCGCACGTTCCGGAGGCCAATCCCACCGGCGTCTATGAGCGCGACTTCGAGATCCCCGCGGAGTGGCTCGGCCAGCGCATCGTCCTCCACGTCGGAGCCGCCGAATTGGTCGTCATCGTCGAGGTGAATGGGCGGCGTGTGGGGGTCGGGAAGGATTCGCACCTGGCCTCGGAGTTCGACGTCAGCGGCCATCTCGTGGCCGGAGGCAACACGCTGCGCCTGACCGTCGTGAAGTGGTCCGACGCCACCTTCATCGAGGACCAGGACCAGTGGTGGCACGGTGGGCTGACGCGCTCGGTCTACCTGTACGCCACGCCGCCCGTGTTCCTGGGTGACGTGGCCGTCACCGCAGGGCTGGTCGAGGATGGGGCCACCGGCATCACTGGCACCACCGGCCGGCTGGCCATCGAGGTCCAGCTGGGCGGCCTGCGGGGTGACCCGGTGCCGGGCTGGAGCGTGCAGGCCCGCCTGGAGGGCCTGACCGAGGTGCTCACGGCCGAGCTGGCTACCTTCGAGCTGCCCCACTGGGCGACGGACCGACCAGGTCGAGCCCTCATCCGCCGCCATGAGCTGTACGGCGAGACGGGCATGGGCGAGGACGAGGCGCGCTGGCGCGATCTGCACCCGCACCTCGAACCGGCCCGCACGGGCTCCGCGCGGCTGGCGGCCGACGTGCCCGGCGTGCAGCCCTGGTCGGCGGAGGTGCCCCGACTGTACGACCTGGAGGTGTCGCTGCTGGATGCCTCGGGGTCGGTCGTCGACCGTGCCCGGTTGAGGGTCGGCTTCCGTCGCGTCGCGGTTCACGGTACGGACCTGCTCGTCAATGGCCGGCGAGTGCTCATCCAGGGCGTCAATCGCCACGACTTCGACCAGCACACCGGGCGCGTCGTCACCCCGGAGGCGATGCGCCGCGACCTGCTGGCCATGAAGCGCCACGGCGTCAACGCCGTGCGCACGTCGCACTACCCCAACGACCCGGTCTTCCTGGACCTGACCGATGAGCTGGGCCTGTACGTCATCGGTGAGGCGGACATCGAGTCGCACGCCTTCCAGGCGAGCCTCTGCGACGATGAGCGGTACCTCCCGCAGTGGGTCTCGCGCGTCTCGCGCATGGTGCTGCGCGACCGCAACCACGCGTCCGTCATCGCCTGGTCGCTGGGCAACGAATCGGGCTACGGCAGCAACCACGAGGCCGCGGCCGCCTGGGTCCGCCGGCACGACCCCTCCCGCCCGCTCCACTACGAGGGCGCCATCCGCTTCGACTGGGCCGCTGGGCAGCGCGTCACCGACATCGTCTGCCCCATGTACCCGGCCATCAGCGCCATCGTCGAGTTCGCCACCTCTGGTCGGCTGGACCGCCCGCTCATCATGTGCGAGTACTCGCACGCCATGGGCAACAGCAACGGCACCCTGGCCGAGTACTGGGACGCCATCGAGTCGACGCCGGGCCTGCAGGGGGGCTTCATCTGGGAGTGGTGGGACCACGGTCTCGTGCAGGCACGTCCGGACGGCGGCACTCGCTGGGCGTACGGCGGCGACTTCGGTGACCAGCCCAACGACGGCAACTTCTGCGCGGACGGCCTGACCTGGCCGAATGGCCGACCCAAGCCCGCCATGCGCGAGGTGGCGTACCTCTTCTCGCCGGTGCGCGTGGTGGCCGCCACGGGCGACGGCGAGGTCCCCGATGGTCGCGTGCGCGTCGCCAATCGGCAGTCGTTCCGCGACCTGGGCTGGCTGCGCGGCCGCTGGGAGCTCATCGGCGCGGACGGCGCGGTGGCGGCTTCCGGCGCGCTCGCGGACCTGGGGGGCATCGGTCCCGGCGAGGAGGCCGAGGTGGCCCTGGTCGGCTGGGAGGGCGCGGTCGCGGTCGCGGGCCCGGGCCCGATGGCGGACGCGGGCGGCTCGCGATGGCTGACGGTCCGCTTCGAGACGACCGCTGACGAGACCTGGACGCCCGCCGGCACGGAAGTCGGCTGGGGGCAGCTCGCCCTCGGCGGTCGCCTTGGCGCTCAGGGAGCGAGCGCAGCGGCGACACCGGAGGCAGCGGCGACACCGGAGGCAACGGCGACACGCGAGGCAGCGGACAGCAGCCCCGTCGGGCTGGACGCCGATGGGTACCTGGCCCACCCGTTGCTGGCGGCGGGACCGCGCCTCTCCCTGTGGCGTGCGCCCACCGACAACGACCGCTTCGGCGGCATCGCGGCCCGCTGGGAGTCGGCCGGCCTGGCCGACCTGAGCCCCGGCCCCGCGCAGGTGGAGCGCCAGGGAGGCGTCACCACCGTGCGGCGCGAGGTCGCCGTCGGGTCGCACCACGTGGCCCATCGACAGGCCTTCACAGCCCTGCCCGGAGGCGGCATCCACGTCGCCGAGGAGGCGATCATCCCGCCCGGGCTGGACGACCTGCCGCGCGTGGGCACGGTGCTGGAGCTGGTCCCCGGCCTGGAGCAGGTCGAATGGTTCGGCCTCGGTCCCCACGAGTCCTACCCGGACCGCAAGCGCTCCGGCCTCGTGGGTCGCTGGCGCTCGACGGTCGGCGACCTCTTCACGCCCTACGTGCGGCCGCAGGAGGCCGGCGGTCGTGCCGACGTGCGCTGGATCGAGCTGCGCGACGAAGCGGGCACGGGCGTCCGGCTGACCATGGGCGCGCCGATGCAGGTCTCAGCCACTCACCACCAGGCGTCCGACCTGGCCGCGGCCACCCACGCCGAGGAGCTCATCCCGCGCCCGGAGGTCGTCGTCCACCTTGACGCTGCCCACCGCGGGCTGGGCACGGCCTCCTGCGGGCCCGACACGACCGAGCCCTACCTGCTGGGGCCCGGCACCTACCGCTGGGAATGGACGTTGCAGGCGATCTGAACGGTCGTCTGGCCGCTCTAACCGCGATCATTCGCCACGAGGAGGCCACACGCATGGCCGACGCGACGCCGCGCATGTACGCAGAGCTTGCCGACTGGTTCCACCTGCTGACCGCGCCCGATGAATACGCCGAGGAGGCGGCCGAGGTCCTCGAGCTGCTCGAGGCCCACGTCCAGGGACCGCTGATCTCCGCCCTGGAGCTGGGCTCCGGTGGCGGCAACCTGGCCTCCCACCTCTCTCGACTGCGCCTGACCCTGACGGACATCTCGCCCGGCATGTTGGCCCTGAGCCGGGCGGTCAACCCCCATGCCGAACACCTCGAGGCGGACATGCGCACGCTGCGCCTGGGCCGCTCGTTCGACGCGGTCATCGCCCATGACGCCATCACCTACATGACGACCGAGGCTGACCTTCGGGCGGCCCTCGAGACGGCCTTCGTCCACCTGCGGCCCGGCGGTGCGGCCGTCTTCCTGCCCGACTGGGTGCTCGACACGTACCAGCCGCGCACCGAGCACGGTGGCCGTGACACGGGCGGACGAGGCCTCCGTTACCTCGAGTGGGACCGCGCGCTACGTCCGGGCAGCCAGGTCGTCGAGACCGACTACGTCATCGTGACTCGCGATGGGGAGCAGGTCAGCGTCCACCACGATGTCCACGTGCTCGGCATCTTCTCCAGGTCGACCTGGCTGGACCTGCTCGCCGACGTCGGCTTCGAGGCGCGCCGCACCGACGGCGCGCAGGGGCTGGATGTCTTCATCGGCGCCCGTCACAGGCGCTAGATTCCGACCCACGAGGCGCGGCCGGCCGAGGCCCTGGCTGGCGCGCGACGGGGAGGACGCACATGCCGGCGAGAGGTCGGGCGGAGGCGCGCACACCACGGAGTGAGCCCGCCTGCGCGTCGCCGACCCGCTCGCTGCACCCGCACGGAGGCTCGGCCCCGTGACCCTGCCCGCCATCGACGCTCATCTCCAGGACTGGGATCCGGCACGCCGCCACGATGACGGACTGGTCGAGGAGCTCGCGCCGCTGGGGCTCCTCTGCGGCCCGGACGACCTCCTGCCCGAGCTGGAGACAGAAGGCATCAGCGGGGCACTCCTCGTGCAGGCCTCGACCGACACGGCGGACACCGCGGATCTCCTGGCCCTGGCGGCCTCGCTGCCTTTCGTGCTCGGGGTCGTGGGCTGGGCCGACCTCACGCGCCCGGACCTGGCCGACGTCATCGACGAGCTTCGCGCCGGGCCGGGCGGGCAGCGTCTCGTGGGCCTGGGTCACCGTGTCCACGACGAGCCGGATCCCGAGTGGCTGGCGGACGCCGCCGTGCGCCGGGGGCTGGCGACGCTGGCCGCCAAGGGGCTGGCGTTCGACGTCGCGGTGCGTGCTCGCGAGCTGCCGGCCACGCTGGCGGCAGCCGAGGCACTGCCGGACCTCCTCTTCGTGCTCCGCCACCTGGCCCGGCCACCCATCGCATCGGGTGACCTGGCCGACTGGGGCCGGGCGCTCGTGCCGCTGTCCGACCTGCCCAACGTCGTGGCCAAGGTCTCCGGCCTCGTGACGGAGGCCGACTGGCACACCTGGTCGATCGACGACCTGCGCCACCCCGTGGAGCTGGCCGTGGACGCCTTCGGCTGCGGGCGATTGATGTTGGGCTCCGACTGGCCGCGCTGCCTGCTGGCGGGCTCCTACGGGGACGTCATCGATTCGGTGCGCTACCTGGTGGCGGAGCTCTCCGCCCACGAGCAGGCCGAGATCGGCGGACTGACCGCCACGCGCGTCTACCGTCTCTCCCCCGTGAGGGCCTGACGAGCGTGACCGAAGGCGGTGCGAGCGGCGTGGGTGGCCCGGGCGGTGCGGGTGGTGGGGGCGCCGCGGGTGGCCCGTTCATCCTCGCGCACGACCTGGGCACCAGCGGCGACAAGGCCTCGCTCCACGCCGCTGATGGTCGCTTGCTGGCGGCGCGCAGCGTGCCCTACCCGACCGACTTCGGTACCGGCGGCAAGGCCGAGCAGGATCCGGCCGACTGGTGGGCGGCCTTCTGCGAGGCCACCCGGACGCTGCTCCAGGAGACCGGCACCCGTCCCGCGGACATCGCCTGCGTGGCCATGTCCGGCCAGATGATGGGCGTGGTCATGGTGGACGCGCACGATGAGCCGCTCCGCCCGGTCATCATCTGGGCTGACACGCGCGCCCAGCGGGAGGCCGCGCTGCTCGCCGAGCGTGTCGGCTTCGAGCGCGCCTTCGATCTTCTGGGGCACCGACTCGACGCCTCCTACTGTCTGCCCAAGTGGATGTGGCTGCGGACCCACGATCCGGGGGCCTGGTCGAGGGCGACCGGCCTGCTCGTGGCCAAGGACTACCTCACCCTGCGCCTCACGGGGCGGCGGTGCACGGACCCGTCGGACGCTTCCGGCACCAACGCCTGGGACCAGGCCGCCGGCGCCTGGTCGGACGAGCTGCTGGCGGCCGGGGACATCGGCCTCGACCTGCTGCCGGAGGTGGTGCCATCGGCGACGGTGGCGGGCGGCATGCGCGCCGAGGCGGCGCAGGCCTGCGGGCTGCTGGCGGGCACGCCCGTCGTCGTCGGGGGAGGAGACGGCAGCTGCGCTGTCCTGGGTGCCGGGCTGCCCGACGACGGCTCGGCGGCCAATGCCACCATCGGCTCGTCAGCCTGGATCTCCGTGGTCACGGCTGAGCCGCTGCGCGACCCCGGGATGCGACTCGTGACCTACGACCACGTGGTCCCCGACCGCTTCGTGCCGCTGGGACCGATGCAGGCGGCCGGCGCCTCGCTGGAGTGGATCGCCGCGACGCTGGGCGTGTCCGGACGGGCTGAGCTGGCAGCCATCGTGGAGGCAGCCGGCACGGTCGAGGCGGCCCGCGAGGGGCTCTTCTTCCTCCCCTACCTGCTGGGCGAGCGAGCGCCCATCTGGGACCCCGCCGTGCGCGGCACGTTCCTGGGCCTGGAGCGCCACCATCAGCCCGAGCACCTCGTGCGAGCCGTGTTGGAGGGCGTGGCCTTCAATCTCTCCGGCATCCTCCGGGCGATCACCGACCTGGCAGGCACGGTGGCGGCCGTCGACGTCGTCGGCGGAGGCGCCCGCGGTGATACCTGGCTGCGCATCCTGGCCGACACGTGGGGCCTGCCCGTGCGACGGCGTTCGGTCAGGGACGAGGCCAACTCCTTGGGTGCGGCGGTCATCGGCGGCATGGCCGTCGGGCTCGTCGACGATTGGGGACAGGCCCGCTCGCTGTCGGGTGTGGAGGCCACGTTCGAGCCCGATCCCGTCCGGCACGAACGGGCCCGTGAGGACCAGGCGCATTTCGTCGACGCCTACGAGCGGCTGGGACCCTGGTATCGAGCGTCGTATGATGCCCGGACACGACCGGCCGGGGCAGCGATCGCGACCGGCACGGCCCGAGAGGAGGGAACACCTTGAAGAGACTCGTGGTGGGCCTTGTCATGGGGGCCCTGGTGATGGGCTCGTCGGCCACGCTGGGCCAGGACGCCGGCACGCTGGCGACCGTCCAGGCGCGTGGCACGCTGGTCTGCGGCGTCAACGGGGGACTGCCCGGCATGAGCGTCCTCAGCGAGGCGACCGGCCAGTACGACGGCATGGATGCCGATTTCTGCCGCGCGGTGGCGGCTGCCGTCCTGGGCGATGCGAACGCCGTCGAGTACCGTCCGCTGACGGCCGACCAGCGCGCCACGGCCATCCAGGGCGGCGAGGTGGACGTCATCTTCCGCAACACCACCAACACCATCAGCCGGGATGCCACCTGGGGCGACTTCGGCCCGACCATCTTCTATGACGGCCAGGGCATGATGGTTCGCGCCGACGTCGGGGCGGCCACGCTGGAGGACCTGGCCGGCGCCACCATCTGCGTGACCTCGGGCACGACGACCGAGCTCAACCTGACCGACCAGATGACCTTCCTGGGGGTGGAGTTCACGCCCGTCGTCTCGGCCGAGATCGACACGGTCTACGGGCAGTATGAGGAAGGTCGCTGCGACGCGGTCACCTCGGACCGCTCCCAGCTGGTCGGCCGCAAGTCGACCTTCGCCAACCCCGACGACCACGTCATCCTCGACGTCGTCATGTCCAAGGAGCCGCTGGCGCCCGTCGTGGCCACCGGCGACAACCAGTGGGGCGACATCGTCACCTGGGTCGTCAACGCCACCATCGAGGCCGAGGAGCTGGGTGTGAGCTCGGCCAACCTGGCCGAGATGCAGGGTGGCACCAACCCGAACATCCAGCGCCTGCTGGGCGAGACCGGCGAGCTGGGCGCCATGCTGGGCCTCTCCAACGACTTCGCCGCGAAGGTCATCGCGGCGGTCGGCAACTACGGTGAGATCTACGACCGCGCCTTCGGGCCGGACACGCCGCTCGCGCTCGAGCGCGGCCTCAACGAGCTGTGGACGAATGGCGGGCTGATGTACTCGCCGCCCTTCCGCTGATCGACGCGATGACCTGATGACCCCGGGGCGACGCTTCCGCGGCACCCCGGGGTCCATCGTCTGTCCTGGCTGCAGGTGAACGCCCGACATGCCTGACAAGCGCAGCGCGCCGTCGGCGGCGTCGCGACATGCGGTCGCCCCTTGGCGCGATATCCGTGTGCTGGCCGTCCTGAGCCAGCTCCTCGTGCTGGTGGTCGTCTTCGCGGTCGGGGCGTACCTGTTCAACAACCTGGTCACGGCCATGGACCAGAAGGGCTTCCTTCCCGACCTGGGCTTCCTGGGGTTGACGGCCGGCTTCGAGATCGCCGAGAAGACCATCGCCTACGCGCCCTCCGACACCTATGCGGACGCCCTCCTGGTGGGGCTCCTCAACACGCTCATGGTCAGCCTCGTGGGCATCGTCCTGGCGACCCTCCTCGGACTGCTGGTCGGCATCGCGAGGCTGTCGCGGAACTGGCTGCTCAATCGCCTGGCGCTGGGCTACGTCGAGCTCTTCCGCAACACGCCGCTGCTGGTGCAGCTCTTCATGCTCTACTTCGTGGTCTTCCTGCAGATGCCGCCCGTGCGGGAGTCCCTGGCCCTGCCAGGCGCCCTGTACCTCAATCAGCGTGGCGTCTACCTGCCCCGGCCGGAGTTGACGTCGGGTGGAGGTGCGTGGCTGCTGTCGGTGGTGGTCGGCATCGTGCTCGCTGGGTTCGCCTGGTGGCTGGCCGGTCGCCGCGAGGCCGCCGGCCGGCCCGTGCCCGGGCTGCGCCTGGTGGCCCTTGTGGCGCTCATCGGCATCCCCCTGCTCGTCTGGATCACGGTGCCCGGCGGTGGGCTGTCCTTCGAGGCGCCGGAGCTGGCCAGGTTCAACATCCAGGGCGGGCTGCGCTTCACGCCCGAGTTCGCCGCCCTGACGGCCGGCCTGGCCCTGTACACGGCGGCCTTCATCGCCGAGATCATCCGGGGCGGTATCGAGGCCGTCAGCAAGGGTCAGCGGGAGGCGGCTCGCGCCATCGGCCTGCGGGAAGGTCAGACACTGCGACTGGTGGTGCTACCGCAAGCCCTGCGCGTCATCATCCCGCCGCTCACCAGCCAGTACCTGAACCTCATCAAGAATTCCAGCCTGGCCCTCGCCATCGGCTATGCCGACCTCTTCAACGTGAGCCGCACGGTCTCTGAGCAGACCGGCCAGCCGGTCGCCGTCATCGTCATCGTGATGGCCATCTACCTCGTCATCAGCCTGGTCACATCCGTGCTGATGAACCTCTACAACCGCGCCGTGCAGATCCCGGAGCGCTAGATGGCATCGTCCACGACGCCTCGCGATGCCACCGAGGTCGGGCCCCCGATCACCGAGGTCGGGGTCATCGGCTGGCTGCGCCACAACCTCTTCAACAGCCTTGCCAGCAGTCTCGCCACCATCATCATCGCCAGCGTCCTGGCGGTCATCGGCTGGCTGTTCCTGGCGTGGGTCCTCTTCGAGGCCCGCTGGGGCGTCATCACCGAGAACATGCGCCTCTTCCTCGTGGGCCTCTACCCGCCGGATGAGATCTGGCGCGTGTGGCTGACGATGGCCGTGCTCTCGCTCGTCACCGGGCTCTCGGCCGGGACATGGCGCAGCAGCGCCCTGCGCATGCTGGCCATCATGCTGGCTGCGGGCCAGCTGGCGCTGGCGTTCCTGGTCATCGCCTCTGGGCTGGGAATCGCTGCGACGGCGGCGCTGGCCGCCAACGCGCTGCTCGTCATGCTCGCCATGCTGGGCAGCCAGCGCCGCCCCATCTCGCGACGCTGGCTGATGCTGGGCTGGCTAGCCTCGGTCGGACTCACGGCGTTGCTGTTGGCGGGGCTCGGAGGGGCGACACCCCTGCCCGCCGTGTCCAGCAACCAGTGGGGCGGCCTGCTGCTGACCATCCTGCTGTCGGTCGTGGGCATCGCCTTGTCCTTCCCCTTCGGCGTGGCCCTGGCCCTCGGCCGCCGTAGCCGGTTGCCGGTCATCCGGATCCTGGCCACGGCCTACATCGAGCTGATCCGGGCCGTGCCCCTCATCACCATCCTGTTCATGGCGGCACTGCTCCTGCCGCTCTTCCTGCCGGAAGGCGTCCGTATCGAGAATGTCCTGCGGGCCATGGGCGGCATCGTCATCTTCTCGGCTGCCTATGTGGCCGAGAACGTGCGAGGCGGACTGCAGGCCATCCCGGCCGGCCAGATCGAGGCGGCCCAGGCCATCGGCCTGCGCGGCTGGCAATGCGACTTGTACATCGTCCTGCCGCAGGCCTTGCGCATCACCATCCCCGCCAATGTGGGACTCTTCATCAGCCTGCTCAAGGACACCACGCTGGTCTTCATCATCAGTCTGCTCGAGCTGCTCGGCATCGGCCGTGCCGTGCTGGCACAGCCGGAATGGCTGGGCGCCTCGTTCGAGGTCTACATCTTCGTGGCGGCCGTCTTCTTCGTGCTTTGCTACGCCCTGTCACAGGCCAGCTATCGCCTGGAGAAGGAGCTGGGGGTCGGCGAGCGTTGAGCGACATGTCAGTGAGCGACATCATCGTCTGCCGCGACGTGCACAAATGGTTCGGGCAGCTGCACGTCCTGCGTGGCATCGACCTCACCGTCAAGGCCGGCGAGGTGCTCGTCATCGCCGGTCCGTCCGGGTCCGGCAAGTCCACCTTCATCCGCACCATCAACCGGTTGGAGGAGCACCAGCGCGGCGACATCATCGTCGACGGCATCGAGCTGTCCAATGACATCCGCAACATCGCCGCCATCCGCAGCGAGATCGGCATGGTGTTCCAGTCGTTCAACCTCTTCCCGCACCTGACGGTGCTGCAGAACGTCACCCTCGGGCCCATCCGTGTGCGCAAGGTCCAGCGCGAGCAGGCTGAGGTGACGGCCATGCAGCTCCTCACTCGGGTGGGCATCCCCGAACAGGCGCGCAAGTACCCCGCTCAGCTCTCCGGCGGGCAGCAGCAGCGCGTGGCGATCGCCCGGGCGCTGGCGATGCAGCCCAAGATCATGCTCTTCGACGAGCCGACCTCTGCCCTGGACCCGGAGATGATCAGCGAGGTCCTCGACGTCATGCGCCAGCTGGCCGGCTCGGGCATGACGATGCTGTGCGTGACGCACGAGATGGGCTTCGCCCGGGCTGCCGCGGACCGCATGGTCTTCTTCGACGCCGGCACGATCGTCGAGGAGGGGACGCCTGAGCAGATCTTCGAGGACCCGCAGCACGACCGCACCAAGCTCTTCCTGTCGCAGATCCTCAAGCACTGAGGGGCGCTCGGCGGCGCTCGCGGCCGGGGCCAGGGCCGGCGGCGCTCGGCGGCCGGGGCCCAGGGGCCTGCTCAGTCCACTACGGGCATATCCAAGTTCCCTGGGGGCATGGCGTCGAGGACGGGGAGCAGCTCGCGGACCAGGCCGGCGGAGGCCGCGGCGGCTGACGACAGGACGGCCGTGAAGTCGGTGACCGACTCGTCGCCGGCGCGGTCGCTCAGGGCCCGGACGATGAGCCAGGGCACCCCAAAGCGCTCGGCCACGCCGCAGATGGCGGAGCCCTCCATCTCGATGGCCAGCGCCGACCAGCGTGCCGTCAGCTCGTCTCGCGCCCTGGCCGAAGCCAGGAAGGCATCGCCCGTGAGGACCAGCCCGAGCGTCGCGCTCAGCCCCGCCTCGGCCAGGCGGGTCTCCACCCTGGCCCGCAGATCGGCCGGCAGCTCGTAGCCGGGATCGGGCGCGACACCTGGCAGCGGCAGCGTCCCTGGCTGGTACACGAGGCGGCCGCTGTCCGAGATGCGCCCGTAGTCGATGTCAACGACCCGGTCGGCGATGACGAGGTCACCGATCGACAGCGAGGCCGAGAGCCCGCCGGCCACGCCGGACAGGATGAGGGCCCGGCAGCCCAGTCGCTCGAGCAGCAGGGTGGCAGTCGTCGCGGCGCGCACCTTGCCGACACCGGCGGCGGCCACGACGACGTCGCGTCCATCCAGCCGTCCACGGCGCGCCTCCAGGCCGGCGCCGGGCAGCGCGGGCGGGTCGCCCAGGGCCGCCACCAGCAGCGCCTGTTCCTCCTCCATGGCACAGAGGATGCCGATGGGACCGCTGGGGGCGGTCACGTCCGGCCCTCGTGCGCTCGCGGGTCTCCACACGGGCCTGCGCGCTGAGCTGGCGGCACAGCGAGCGACGCAGGGACCGGCACAGCGACCGACGCAGCGAGCGACACGGTCACCGTCGCGTCAGGTGGCCGATGCCGTTCTGGCGGGCGATCTGGACGGCGCGTGCCACCCCCTCCGTCCAGGGTGCGCCGTGGCCGGGCAGCAGCCAGTCGGCCTCGACGGTCACGATGCGGTCGAGCGAGGCCAGCGCCTCCTCCGGGTCCGCGCTGAAGGCGGCCACATGGGGCCCCGTGGCCCCGTTGGTGACCAGGTACGTCGACAGGGTGTCGCCAGCGAAGAGGGCACTGGCGCCCGCCGCCAGGAGCGCCGTGTTGCCCGGTGTGTGGCCCGGGGTGGAGATGACCTGCAGGGCGCCGGGCACGTCCAGGGTCGCTCCGGAGCCGAACGTGCTCACATCGGTCAGGGCCCTGGTCCGCAGCGCGCCACGACGCATGCCCCAGAGCAGGAAGCCCAGCATCGAGCGCCAGCGGACCCGACCCAGCCCGGAGCTCGGATTGGGGACCTCACCGCGGGCCAGGGCTGCATCCAGCTCATGGACGCTGACCGGCACCCCATGCTCGTCCCGAACGCGTTCGGCGTAGCCGACATGGTCGGGGTGCCCATGCGTCAGGACGACCGCACGGACGTCCTCGACCGTGCGCCCCATGGCCTCCAGCTCGCGCAGGAGGTCCCCGTAGTAGCCGGACACGCCGGCGTCCACGATGGTGACCTCGCCGGACTCCTCGACCAGGTAGCAGTTGACATGATCGTCACCGAGGCGGTGCAGGGACGGCGCCAGTCGCACGTGTTCCTCCGGGCTGCGTCGTCGCGGCCTCGCTGCCGCGCCCTCAGGGGCTCTAGTATCCACGTCCAGATCACGTGCAGCATCGGGCGCTGCACGCGCGCTCGGGCTCGGCCGCGGCCTCACCTGCGGCCTCGCCTTGTCACGTTCCTGTCACCCTCGACCTCTTGTCAAGGGGTTGTCAAGAGGCTAGACTTCTCTCGGAGCGCCTTGTCAAGTCTTGACAAGGCCACGCGTGTCTCCGCCGCTAGGGGCCGGCGGCAGATCAACCCCACGATCGGACGGCAGGCGCGATGCCGTGTCGTTCGTCGGCGGCCACAGGGGAACCCCCGGGCTGTCGCAGTCGGAAGCCGTATCAAGGGGCCAGCAGGGTTGTCAGTCGGCGTCGCCGCCACGGTCAAGGAGAAGCTGGACATCGCCGATCTCATCGGCGAGACGGTGCAGCTCAAGAAGGCCGGGACCACGTTCAAGGGGCTCTGCCCGTTCCACGGTGAGAAGACACCCTCGTTCACCGTCACGCCATCCCGCGAGACGTGGAAGTGCTTCGGCTGCGGCCGAGGAGGGGACATCTTCAATTTCGTCATGGAGCGTGACGGCGTGGACTTCCCCACCGCCCTGCGCTCGCTGGCGGGGCGTGCCGGTGTGGAGATGTCCGAGCGGACGACTCGCGAAGACGCCCAGCGCAAGCGCCTCCGCGACGCGCTGGAGGCGGCCATCTCCTTCTACCACCTGGTGCTGACGGACCATCCATCGGCTGCCGCTGCGCGCGATTACCTTCACGGTCGCGGCTTCACGGATGACACCATCACCCGACACGCGCTCGGATGGGCGCCGGACGCCTGGGATGCTCTCAGCAGCACCTTGATGCGCAAGCGACAGATGGCGGAGGTCGACCTGGAGGCAGCCGGCCTCGTCAGTCGCCGGCGCTCGGGCAGCGGCGTGTATGACCGCTTCCGCGGCCGGGTCATCTTCCCCATCCGCGACGCGAGCGGCGGAGCCACGGGCCTGGCCGGGCGTATCCTCGGCCCCCAGACGAGCGAAAGCGGGCCCAAGTACCTCAACTCCCCGCAGACGCTGCTGTTCGACAAGGGCCGCACGCTCTACCTCATCGACCGCGCCAAGGGCGCCATCCGCCGGACCGGCCGGGCCGTGCTGGTGGAGGGCAACACGGACGCGCTCATGGCCCACCAGGCTGGCTTCGACAACGTCGTCTGCAGCATGGGCACGGCGCTCACGGCCGGCCAGGTGGAGCTCCTGACGCGCTACGCGCCGCGCATCGCCCTGGCCTACGACGTCGATGCCGCCGGGCAGAGCGCGGCCACCTTCGGCGCCACGGAGCTGACGGCGCTCGTGGGTGAGATCGAGCGCTCGCCCTACCGTGGCCGGCTCACCGATGTGGATGTGGTGCGACTGCCGGACGACCGTGATCCCGACGAGGTCATCCGCGACGACCCGGAGCTGTGGCGCGCGGCCACCGAGCATCCCCAGCCCATCATGGAGTTCCTCATCGACCGCGCCGCGGCACGGCACGACCAGCGCACCGTGCCCGGTCGAGAGCGGCTCGTGGCGGCCGTGCTGCCGACGCTGCGCACCATCGCCGACCCGGTTCGCCGCGATGGCTACGTCCAGCTGCTGGCGCGCCGCTCGGGCGTGGAGGAGCGCACGCTCCTTGAGGCGCTGCGCCAGTCGGGCGCCGGGGGCAGCCGCTCCGGCGGCGGCCGCGACGAGGGCCACGCCGGCTCGCGCATCAACCTGGAGGCCGTCATGGCCCAGCCGGACGCGCTCGACCCGCGGGCCGTGGAGCGTGCCCTGGAGCCTGCGGAGGCGACCCTCCTGCGGCTGCTCCTCACCTACCCCAGCCACCTGGCGGCCACCGTGGCTCGCATGACGGAGGACCCTTTCGTCACGACGCCGGCACGGGAGCTCTGGAAGGCCCTCGTGGTCGCCCTTGGCACCGGCGCGGGCACGGGCGCGGGCACAGGCGCGGGCAGCGGCGCGGGCACCGGCGCGAGCACGGGCTCGGACTCGAGCGGCGCCTTCGACCGGACCGCCTTCGTGGCCGCCCTGGACCCCACGCTGGCGGGGGTGGCCCGGACGCTCCTGGCGCGCACCGACCCGCTGCCGGCGGGCAGCGTCGAGACGCAGCAGGCCATCGACCAGAGCCTCCTGACCCTGGAACGTGCCCGACTCTCCGAGCGGATCGAGTTCACGCGCGCTCGCCTCGCGGAGGCAGAGGCAGCCCATGACGCGGGCGAGCTGGAAACGCTCCAGCAGGAAGCCCTGGTGCTGCAGCAGCGCCGCCTTGCGCTGGACCGGGCCGTGGCCGGCACGTCCCTGCTTTCACGACGACGCATCCACCCCAAGCCAACGACACAGAACATGGAGGTCGCACATGGCGATGGACGCCACTGACAAGCTTCTGGTGGCCTCGGTCCTGGAGCGCGGCAAGCGCGACATGGACGGGGACATCATCGTGCCCGAGCACGAGGAGGACCTGGGCGCTCGCAACTTCGACACCGCCGCCGAGCTGGGCGTGCAGGTCAGCGTCGAGGAGAGCGAGAAGCAACCCTGGCAGGAGCCGCCGGCCAAGATCGAGGAGGACGAGGAGGACAAGCCCTCCACGCAGGCCGAGCTCGATGCCATGGCCCAGGACATGGTCGGCATCGATGACCCGGTGCGCATGTATCTCAAGGAGATCGGCAAGGTGCCGCTCCTCAACGCGGAGGAGGAGGTCGTCTTCGCCAAGGCCATCGAGCTTGGCGAGCAGATCGTGGAGGAGCCCTGGCGGGCCGTGCTCTCCCTCTGGCTGTGGACGCGCAACCACACCGAGCGCGACAGTCGCCTCAAGCGCCCTGAGCACCGCCTCGACCACTACGCCGCCGACGCCGAGCGCATCGTGCTTGGCGCCTTCGACTCGGCGCACGAGGACGGCCTCCTGGTCCCCGCGCCGGATCTCAAGCTGACCGGGGCCCAGCGCGCCGCCACCACCGAATCCACCAAGGCGGCACTCAGGGAGGCCAAGCACGTCCTGGCTGGCTACGAGGAAGCGCGCACGGCGGACGCCTTCGTGACCCTCGTGGACTTCTCCTACATGTCGGTCCACAACGGGGACGAGGACGCCCGGGACAACAAGGGCCTGCGCGCCCTCTTCGACTGGAGCCAGGGCGTCGCCCTGGAGGCTCTGCGCCGCTTCATCCTGGCCGGCAAGGAAGCCGAGGTCATGGACGAGTGGGGCTGGGATCCCGAGATGACCCAGGAGCACCTCAAGCCCCGCAACCGGCGCGGCGTCATCGTGCGTTATGGCCGCGAGGGCCGCGAGTCGCTCACGTCGGCCAACCTGCGCCTCGTCGTCTCCATCGCCAAGAAGTACATCGGGCGCGGCATGTCCTTCCTCGACCTCATCCAGGAGGGCAACATCGGCCTCATCCGGGCGGTCGAGAAGTTCGACTACGAGAAGGGCTTCAAGTTCTCCACCTACGCCACCTGGTGGATCCGGCAGGCCATC
This sequence comes from uncultured Chloroflexia bacterium, assembly GCA_963707395.1. Classification (GTDB taxonomy): domain Bacteria; phylum Chloroflexota; class Limnocylindria; order Limnocylindrales; family CSP1-4; genus JAFMJV01. Next base: position 26,970 of record CAVPPQ010000026.1, on the reverse strand, counting down.
ACGCGTGCCATCGCGGACCAGGCCCGCACCATCCGCATCCCGGTGCACATGGTGGAGACCATCAACCGGCTCATCCGCGTCTCGCGCGGGCTGCTCCAGGAGCTCGGCCGCGAGCCGACCGTGGAGGAGATCGCCTTCGCCATGACGGTCGGGCCGGAGTTCGCCACGGAGATCCTCAAGCGACTTGGCGGTGCCAACAACTTCGCCAACATCGAGGTCAACACACACAAGCAGGCCACCATCATCGTCCACGTCCTCGACGACAAGCTCGTCAAGCCGAAGGAGAGCGAGGACTACGCCATCATCGGCTCGGACCACACCTACGACGTGAAGCTGCCCAAGAAGAAGGACAAGGAGATCGACTCCGTCGTCCTCATCACGCCGGACAAGGTGCGCGAGATCATCAAGGTCAGCCAGGAGCCGGTCTCGCTGGAGACGCCCATCGGTGAGGAGGAGGACTCGCACCTGGGCGACTTCATCGAGGACCGCGCCGCGCTGGCACCGGCCGACGCAGCCTCGCACCAGCTCCTCAAGGAGCAGGTGGAGGCCGTGCTGGACTCGCTCTCCGGGCGTGAGCGGCGCGTGCTGCAGCTGCGCTTCGGCCTGGAAGATGGGCGCTCCCGGACCCTGGAAGAGGTGGGCAAGGAGTTCAACGTCACCCGCGAGCGCATCCGCCAGATCGAGGCCAAGGCACTGCGCAAGCTGCGCCACCCGTCCCGCAGCCGCAAGCTCAAGGACTACCTGGAGTAGCCGCGAGCTGCGCCTCGGGGCCACGGCTGGTGCCACGGCGCTGGCCAGCGCCACCGGGTGCCGCGGTGCCGTCGGGTGCCGGGCGCTGCGGTGCCGTCGGGTGCTGTCGTCGGGCGCTGGCCGGCGCCACCGGGTGCCGCGGTGCCGCGCCGCCGCGGGCGCTCGCAGCCGTCGGGCGAAGCTCTTGACGACCGTGGCACGCCCCGAGACCGTGTGCCTCGAGGTCTCGTGGGGTGACACGACTTGCAATTCCCGCGTGGCGGGACAACTCGACGCCCGACGCGCCTTGACGTGTCCCCGCCGCACCGTCGGGCGTCAGCGGATGGGATGAAGTGGCAGACATTCCCGCCACGCGGGAATCGCGCCGCTCCCGAGCCTGTCGCCGGTCAGGATGTCCCGCCACGCGGGAATCTGCGCCGCTCCCGAGCCTGTCGCCGGTCAGGATGTCCCGCCACGCGGGAATGCCCTTGTGCGGCGCCGGGGCGTGCCCTTGTGCGGCGCCGGGGCGTGCCCTTGGCGCGCTTCGAGTGCCCCTGGCGCCCCTCGGGGCGAATCAGCCCCGGCCGGCGGCCTCACAGCAGGATGATGGCGTTGCCGCCAGGGTCCGTCCCGGCCGCCAGCCGCTCCAGTGCCAGCGCACCCGCGATCGGGAAGCTGGCCAGGAAGCCCTCCCCGCAGGTGCGCAGGAAGAGGCGGTTGTGGCGCGTGTCGGCCAGAAGCAGCACCACGCGATCGACGTTGCCATCACGCTGCTTCAACCCGAGCCGGCGCTGCAGCGCCTGGGCGTCACGAACCCGGGTCTCTGCCTCCACTCCGATCCGCACCCGCATGATGGAGATGAGCGCGTCCCAGGCACGCTGGTCGCTGCTCAGGGGGAGGGGCACCTCCGTCCGCCACCCAACGCTCGGCCCGAGCCGCAGCCGCAAGCGCTCCAGCAGGCGGACGTGGGCCATGTCACGGAGTGGCTGGCCGCCGGGGTAGGCACGCACGTGAACATCCAGGCCAACGACGGCGAAGGCGCGTCCCAGCTCGGCGAGCGGAAGCTCCGGCACCTCTCCGCGCTCGATGCGGCTCCACGTCGATCTGGAACGACCGATGGCTCGAGCAGCCGAGGTCTGGCTGAGGTCGAGGCCAAGGCGTGCCGTTCGCAGCTCGCGACCCATGACCGCCAGCACCTCCGACATCAGCCGCTGCGCGCGCTCGTCGCGCTTCTCGTGACCCGCCATGGCCCGATGATGGCGCCGCACCCTCACGCGCCACTTATCGTTCTACGGCCCCTGGACCGGGGCGGCGGGCGGCTCCCGCTCGGCCGGGTCGGCGCTGAAGGGGTCGACCGTCTTCCAGCCGAAGACCGGCCGGAGGATGACCGCGGGCACCTGCTGGATGGTCGCGTTGTACTGGTACACCTGCTCGTTGAAGAGCTCGCGGCGACGGGCGATGAGGGTCTCCAGGCGGGCGATCTCCTCCTGGAGGGCCATGACGTTGTCCTGCGAGCGCAGCTCCGGGTAGCGTTCCACGACGGCGAACAGCGAGCGCAGCGCCTGGCTCGTCGCCTCGGAGACGACGGCCTGGTCTTGGACCGGTGCCTCGGGCTGGTAGCGCGCACGCGCCCGGGTGACTTCCTCGAGCACGCTCTGCTCGAAGGCCATGGCACCGCGGACGGCCGACACCAGTGCCGGCAGCTGGTCGTGGCGCTGCTTGAGGGCCACGTCGACATTGGCCCAGGCACGCTGGCACCGGCGCTGCAGCCCGATGACGTCGTTGTACGTGACGATGCCGAGGAACAGCGCAAGGGTCGTCGCCAGGGCGACTGCGACGAGAAGGGTCAGCTCGATGGCCACGGCTACACGCTACCGGTCAGCGCTGCCACCAGGGCCAGCGTGCAGCACACCACCATGACGGCACCCACGAGGCCGAGCAGGAATGCCGAGTCATGCTGCCGTGTTGCCACCGCTGGGCTGCCACGGTAGATGACCAGCTCGCCCGCCGTGCGCGCCACGACCAGCTCATCCTCGGGGATGTCGAAGCGCTCGGCGTGCTGCTCATCGGCGATCGGCTCCTGTGGGTCGGGTGGCCGCACTGCGGGGTCCAGTTCCGGTGGGCGCGTCGGTCGGCCGATGCCGAAGCCCGGGATGGCCGCGTTGCCCCAGGCTTCCCCTGGCGAGCCGGCCAGCAGTCCAGCCTCGCGTGCGGCCGCGAGATCGCCGGCCATGTCCCGCTCGACGTTGCCGCCGCGATCGGCGAGGTCCATCTGCCCCCGCACGTCCGACCAGGGAAGTGCCTGGCCGAGGATGGTGACGCGCTCCCCGACCTCCAGGCGGGACTCGCGGTAGCGTCGCCCGCCTGAGGCGAGGCTGGCGCCGAGCAGACCGCCGCTCGAGGCGAGGTTGACGTCGAAGGAGCCGCCCCCGGCCGATGCGACGCTGGCGCCGAGCAGACCGCCGCCCGAGGCGAGGTTGACGTCGAAGGAGCCGCCCTCGCCCGATGTGGCACTGGCGCCGACGAGGCCGTCGTTCCCGCGCCGGCCACCACGGTCCGGCGTCGATGGTCCCGCCAGCCTGACGGTGAGGAGCGAATCGATGGCAGCCTGCCGTTGCGCCGCGGTCATGTCCCCAGGATCGTCCGGCATGACCAGGCCGTAGCCGGCACCGTGCCTCTGGTCGAGGCCTGGTGGCTCGGCGCCCGTCAGGCTCGTCGATTCGTCGAAGGCCACGTCGACCTCCCAGCGGGCGCCGCGCGGCACGACCCGGACAGTGCCTCGCTCGTCGGCGACACGGAAGTGGACGGCTCGCTCCTCGTCCAGGAGGACGCGATGACTGTCGTCGGTCGCATCGATGCGGGCGCGGTACCAGACGCAGGGCCGCGACTGGAGCGGCGAGATCAACTGCTGTCCGATGGCCTGGACGACGCCCGTGACCCGCACCTCGCCGGCTGCGAGGCCATCGAGGCTGGAGGTCGCCACGGCCGAGATGAGCCTGTCCCGCCGATAGGCCACGAGGCCTCGAACGAAGAGCATGAGACCGCCGATGAAGCCCATGGTCGCCAGGCCGAGCACATAGCCGAGTGAGTCATTCATGCCGCGCCCGATGCTAGGGCCCGTGCCGGTGCGTCGGAAGGCCGCCGACAGTACCGTCCTTGCGTCCGGGTCGCGCTTCATGACGGGCCGCCAGCCGGGAAGGGGCTTCGAGATGCTATCCTTCCGCCGGCGCTGCTCACAGCGGCGACCCGCACGGACGCTGCGTCTGGACTCCCCGACGCGCGCCGTGGACGCGTTCCGGCGTAGCTCAGTGGTAGAGCGGGCGGCTGTTAACCGCTTGGTCGTAGGTTCGAATCCTACCGCCGGAGCCAACTTTCCCTCGTGGATCGCCCTCTGTGGACGACTCTGTGCCACTGCGGACGACCCCATCTTCGAGCCCCGTGACTGACGGCGTGACTGATGGGATCGGGGAAGCTCCGCGGGCGAGGGTCGACCGAAGCGGCATCCTCCGCATCGAGCCCGCCTGCATCCGCGAGCTCATTGGATATACTGCACCGTATGGTTCAGTATACGAGCGGCCGACTCGATGCCTCGTTCGCCGCGCTCTCGGACGCCACCCGACGCGGTGTCCTCGAGCAGCTCGGACGGGCGGACGCTTCGATCACGGACCTGGCCAGGACGTTCCACATGACCCTCACGGGCATGCGCAAGCACGTGGGGGTCCTGGAGCAGGCCGGGCTCGTCACCACCGAGAAGGTCGGGCGGGTACGGACCTGCAAGCTCGGACCGCGCCAGCTCGAGGAAGAGACCGCGTGGATCGAGCGGCACCGCCAGCTTTGGGAGGCACGCTTCGACGAGCTGGAACGACTCATCGGGGGGCTACAAGGAAAGGAGACGGTCGATGGACATGACGACCAACAGCGAGCCCTCCGTCGTGGAGCCCAGCGCGACCGTGGAACGGACGTCCGAGCGTGAGCTCGTCGTCACGCGAATCGTCAACGCCCCGGCGCGCATCGTGTTCGAGGCGTGGACCAAGCCTGAGCTGTTCGAGCGGTGGTGGGTGCCCAAGTCGTTCCCCATCTCGCTGCTGTCCTGCGAGATGGATGTCCGCGTCGGGGGTAGGTACCGCCTGGCGTTCGGTCACGAGGGCGCGACCATGGAGTTCTTCGGCCGGTACCTCGATGTGACACCGCTCTCGCGCCTGGCCTGGACCAACGACGAAGGGGATGAGGGCGGACCGGTCACCACGGTGACGTTCGAGGAGACCGGAGGCAGGACGCTGGTGGTCGTGCGCGACCTGTATCCCTCCATGGAAGCGCTCGACGACGCGATCGCATCCGGGTCCACGGGGATCTCCGGGATGCCCGAAGCGCTCGAGCAGCTGAACGAGCTTCTCGTCACCCTGGGCGCGAGCGACGGACGATCATGAGATCGTCGCCTCCGCCGGGGTCCCATCGGCTCGACCCGGTGGACGGCACACCGGAGGCAGCGGTCGGCGGACCAGCATGATGGGCGTGCCGTCAGCGGTCGGCGTGGTCCCGAGCTCCCCTCGTGGCCCTGGACGACCCCGCAGCGGTGACGCCGACCGGGCGATCCTGGCGGCAGCCCTGCGCTCGCTCGCCGAGGATGGATACCAGGCGATGACGATGGAGTCCGTCGCCGAACGGGCGGGTGTGGGTAAGCCGACCCTGTACCGCCGACATGCCACCAAGGCGAACCTGGTGGCCGCGGCGCTCGTGTCGGTCGGTGAGGCGACCGAGACCGCACAGGGTGGCGAGGCCCGTGCGGCGCTGCGCAGCCTCATGGGCGCCGCCGCCGCTGCGATCGCGGCGACGGGTGCGCTCACCGTGCTGGGATCGCTGCTCGCCGAGGAGCGCCACGACCCGCAACTCGTCGAGGTCTTCCGGAGGTCGGTGTTCCGACCTCGCAAAGTGCGCGTGGAGCGGGTCGTGGCGGATGGCATCGCATCGGGCCGCCTGCGCCCGGATGTCGACCCGGAGGTCGTGAGCGCGCTGCTCTTCGGTGGGCTCCTGGCTCGAGCGATGGCGGGCGAGTCGCTCGACGCGGCGTGGCTCGATCGCGCCGTGGACACCATCTGGGAGTGTCTTGCGCCCGAGGATCGAGCGCGAGGATGAGCGCTCCGGTCCTCGTCACTGGCGCGCCCGGCAACGTCGGCACACCGCTCGTCCGCGAGATGCTGCGGCTCGGCGCACCGACGGGGTCAACCGCCTGGGAGCGGGACTCTACGGAGTGAACGTGAGGATCATGGGTGTCACGAGTCTGTCGGGGTCGGCTCCGCGTTGCGTCCCCGGGACCATGTAGTTGCGCAGCGCGATGATGAACGTGCCGCGCAGGGCCGGATCCCCGATCGCCGGCTCCACCCCATCGGTCGGGCTGCAGCTTGTCACTCCGCCGGGCACATCCTCGAGGACGGCGCAGTCCTTGGTGAAGTAGTGCACGAAGAGCTTGTCGGTGTTGTCCACGCCGTCCTGAAAGACGTCCGCGGAGCCTTGCAGTCCCTTGATGATGACGTTGCCATCACTGTCGGTGACATCGCTGTCAAGGACGTTGGCGACCCCGGCCATGATCGAGGCGTCATTGGCCGACAGACCCACGTAGGTGGCGTTGCCGGTCTCGGTGGCGAGCGTGCCGAGGACCGCGATGACCTGCCCCGAATCGAGCGGTCGGGGCGACGATGAGAGGTAGAAGGCCATGTCGTTCTGGTCGACATTGCAGTTCATGCCTGCGTCGCGGCAGGACGGCCCGACCCAGTCCAGGTCCCGCGTCATCTCCTGCATGGAGGCTGTCGGAGGCGGCGGCTGCAGGCAGTCCGTGCTCGTGAGGTTGGCCTGGCGGCTGAGTCCGTCGCACACCGCGACGACGAGATCCTGGAGGTCCTTGGCCAGGTCCGCCTCGCTGATCCCGGCTCGCGGCTCATACGCCAGGGTGGGGTAGGGCTCGACCGCGCTCGTGGAGCCACGGACCCGCAGGACCGTCAGAGGGAGCGCCGCCCGCCAGGCTTGGGCGGCAGCCGGCTCCTCGGGTACGGCGAAGCGGATGGTGGTCACGAAGTCGATCGCATCCTCGCTCATCCCGAGCGGCCCGATCGGGCCGGCACCGTCCGCCGAGGCGATACGCTCCGTGAAGATGTGGCTGTCCGGGACTCCCTGGGCCTGCAAGGCAAGGCGGACATCCTGGTCCGTCGCGGCGTTCGCGGTGATGATGAAGTAGCGGATCTCGCCGAAGGGGGAACCGGACGCGCGCTCCATGACGACGTTGTTGACGATGTCTCCCACGGACGTGAAGCTCACGATCCGCTGCGACGTGGGGTCGTTGGGCGGCAGCGTATTGAACAGGTACTGCATCGGGAAGGTGGGATCCGCCACGCTCGCCCACCTGTCGTACTCCTCGGGTTGCCACGGCCCGTTCTCGCTGAACACCACGGTCTGCAGCCCCATGTATCGCGCCGGGGGCGGCATCCGGCCGAAGACGACGATCGCCTCCCGTGGGTCGAGCCGGTAGGTGGCGCTGTACCCGGGCTCCGTCTCGACGATCGCATTCACCGCTGCCGGATCGACGTACTCGTCCGGCCACGGCTTGACGATCGGCAACACGTACGGCGCTGCGGGGTTGGCCATGACGCAGTTCTGCAGGGACGGGTAGGTCTGGTCGATACAGTCCTGCACGGTGTAGAGCTTCGGGTAGCCCTGGCTGACCGCGAACCCTCCTTCGGTGAGGTCACTGACCAGCCCTTCGGTGAACGCATCAGTCGGGGCAGCCTCTCCCACGCCTCGGCTGGGGGCTGGATCCACGGCTGGGGCGCCCGTCGAAAGGACCATCGTGAGGACCGCTGCGGCGCCCACGGCCCGTAGCGCCATCGAAACGAACGCGTGTGCCATCATGCCGCCCCCCTGTAGTCGTGGCCGAGGCAGCAGCACCCCTCCGACGGGTCGGGTCCGCCGGCGGCTTCCTAGCATTCCGGCAGCCATGGGATCGACTGTGCATCGCTGGCCCCGCGGCCATTCTCCCACGGCAGCGGGCCCCGATCTGACTCCCCGGATCCATCTCGGTCGTCGTCTTCGAGGAGGCGTGACGGAGCAGCTGCTGGGCGACACGCGGGGGGACGCCGGCACCGAGGAGCAGGGTGGCGGCAGCGTGGCGCGGAACGAGCTACACGTTCGTGACCGATGGCCCGGGCGCCGCTCTGCGGCTGGCACGCCAGGCGGCCGGCGACCAGGACATCGCAGTGGCCGGTGCCGCGATGGTCCGGCAGTATCTCCACTCGGGGGACCTCGACGAGCTGCGACTGCACATCGTGCCGATCCTCCTTGGCGATGGAGTGCGTCTCTTCACCGATGCCGAGGATCGGCCGGTCGCGCTGGCGGCATCCGGCAGCGTCGACGAGACCGGGGTGGCCCACATCGTCTACCGCATCCGAGGCTGACCCGACCACGCTGCCTGTGGGGGAAAGGAACAGAAGACCCTGCTGCGCATACACGAGATACGCGGCGTCGTTGGCGACCACCGGCCTGACGATGTGGATACCCCACCCTGCTGAGCGCGCTGCGGTCCGGCAGGTCGGGCCGGACGGCACGGGCGCTGCGCTGGCTGTCAGCCCTACCCTCGCGCCATGAAGACGCTGCTCATCCTCAATGACGCCCCCTACGGCAACGAGCGACCCTACAACGGGCTGCGCCTGGCCACCGCCCTCGCCAAGCTCGCTGACAGCGAGGTGCGGGTCTTTCTCATGGCCGACGCGGTGGCCTGCGCCAAGCCCGGCCAGACGACCCCCGACGGCTACTACAACATCGGGCGCATGATCAAGGGCCTCGTCGGGCGTGGCATCGCCATCGGCTGCTGCGGCACCTGCCTGGACGCCCGGGGCTGCAGTGAGGCCGACCTCGCCGAGGGCACCCATCGTTCGTCGATGGCCGAGCTCGCCGAGTGGACCGCCTGGGCTGACAAGGTCATCGTCTTCTGAGGGTCGCCGCCTGACGACCGGGGTCAACCTCGCTATCGGCGATCCAGCCGAGCGCCCGGCTACTCGACCGGATCGCCGACGTCTAGAGAGGCCGTCACGGCCGGAAGGCCGATGGACAGCCGGATCGCGGTGCTCGCTTCGAGGATCGAGGCGTCAAGGCGTTCGTGCTGCTTGACCAGACGGTTGATCTGCCGGTTCGTCGTGGCCTTCGCCATCCGATCACGGAAGAAGCTCACGGCCTCACGGTACTTGGAGGCCTGAGCCTCGGCGAGCGGAAGCGTCTCGGCGGTCCACGGTAGTCCCGCGTTGGACTGGACCAGCTCGTCGTACACGTCGGCGACGCGACGGGAGTCCTTCGCCCATTTCGCGAAGGTCCCACCGCTGTAGAGCTGGTCCACTGCCGCGACGAGACGCGGGTTGAACTCCTCGCCGCGCGCGACGTATGCCGCCCGGAGGGTGTCCACCTCGGGTCCCAGCTCGAGCTCGGGCATCGGCTCGCTGGAGCAGGGTGAGACCGAAGCCGCGATGCTGTCCCACGCGTCGGGCCCTCCGTCCAGAACCGGCTCCGGAGCCGGCCCGGTGAGTTCCAGCGTGCGCGCCCCGTCCTCGCATGGCGCCATGAGGAAGCGCGCCGTCACGTGGCTGTCGTCGCTCACCTCGTCCGCGGACCGAGCGACGCCGAGACGTGCGAAGGGCCCGCCCGCGGCCTGCCGGTATGTCGGCTGGGCCGGCGTGCCGCCTGCGACGTCCCTGCCGTCGGCCAGGAGCGCTTCCACGTCCTTCTCGACGGAGCGCCAGGAGCGCTGCGTGAAGCTCTCCAAGGGTTCGCCAGCCACGCTTTCGTCGAGGCGCAAGGCGAGGCTCTCCCCGTTCGGCCCCGTGGCGACGAGCAAGCCCTCAGCGGCCGGATCGACGACCCAGCCTGCCGGCAGCTGGATGGAGAAGGCCGGCGCGTCAGACGTGTGCAGCGACCAGCCGGCCCGCACTCCTTCGCCCGCCGCGCCCTCGGTCGACTGGCCGAGTGTCGGGCCGGTGGCCGCCAGCGCCGCCACGGCCACGCCCGTGATCGTGATGCCGATGAGGCGCGCGCGCCTCCTGCCGATTCGTCCGTGCTCCATGGCGGATCCCGCTACCTGGCTGATCCTTCGGGTCTGCATCCCCACTGACAGGCCCAGGATCATCGGTCGCTTCTTCACGAAGCACGCTCCTTCGTCACCCTCCTTCGGCGAACCGTCTCGGATGCTCGAACGGCTGCCGCTTTGGCAGGGTGGCAGGGCGGCATACCAATGTCAACCGCGGTGGTGTGCCTTTGATGGGTGCCATAAGGGCGGCCGGTGACCCGGAAGTCTGGAGCGGTGCTGCAACAACGGTCTGGGCCTCAGGCTGGGTCGAGCGGTCGATGATGACGTTGCCGTGGGCAGTCGGCCGCCAGGTCACCCCGACTCCAGGAGACGGAGGGCGCCCGGGCTGTAGCGGAAGTCGCGATAGATGCTCCCACCCCCAAGGCTCGTCTCGTCGAGGCCGGGGACTCGCCGCCGCTGACCAGCCTCGTCTCGTGGGCTGACTGGCAGGCCCCACTGGACTCTGGGCGTGGCAGGCCCCATCATCGTGCAGCAACACGGTCGCACGTGGCGGTGTGATGGCCGTCGGTGGCTGGACCGCCGTTGGGGGGAGAGGGAGGTCCTCTCCGATGCATCGTCAGGCCATCGTGGGCGGGATGGCGATCGTCGTGTCGCTGGTCGCCTGGCTCCCGACCAGTGGCGCGGCGCAGGGCCAGACGCACGCTCCGACAGCCGCGGGGGGCGCCGTCGCAGCACCGGATGCGAGCGCTGCGCTCAGCGGGGTCCGGCCGCTGGCCGGCAAGGTCGTCGGCGCGGGGACGTATCCGGGCTACGCCGTCGAGGTTCCCGATGGCTGGTCCATCGAGGGCGACCGATTCATCATCAAGCCGGGTCCCATCGTGATGGGCATCAGCGTCTGGGATGTCGGGCAGGTCCCCCGCGACCCCTGTCAGTGGAGCTCGACGCTGGAGGACCCTGGTCCGAGCGTCGACGACCTGGTGTCGGCGCTTGTCGCCCAAGCGCAGCGTGATGCCTCGGAGCCGACCGACGTGCTGCTCGCCGGCTATCCGGGCCGCTACCTCGAATGGTCGGTGCCCGACGACGCTGTGGTGACCGGCGACGCGGACTTCGAGGGCTGCGATGTCCAGGAGGGACACGCCGACTTCGTCAGCTGGTTCGGCGACGGGTACGGTGAGCGCTGGCAACAGGTCGCGGGCCAGGTCGACCAGCTGTGGGTCCTTGACGTCGACGGCCAGCGCCTGGTCGTCGACGCGACCTACTCCCCCGACGCGACCGATGTCGACATCGACGAGCTGGAGCGGGTGGTGGCCTCGCTCAGCTTCGAGTCGGCCGACGACTGACCGCGTCGGCCCGGCCGTGGACGACCGGCACGCCACGGCGGCGTCAGCGGGGATCGCCCCGGGGACGGACCCTTTCAGCGGCGGGACGGCCAAGCGGATCGAGGGAGCGCACGATGACGTATCAGGGCGACGGTGAGTTCAGCTCGGCCCTCGTTCGGGCGGACGCGGCCGCGACCATCCGGATGCGGTCCGGGACCGTCGCGCATCTTGTCGCCCCGGGCTCCTCGACCGCCGGCCGCTATGGGCTCTTCCGCTGGGAGATGCCGGCCCGGTCGGGAGGCGCGAAGCCCCACTTCCACCGCACGTTCTCGGAGTCGTTCTACGTGCTGTCAGGGACGATCGAACTGTGTACCGGCAGCGCGTGGCAGATGGCCGGCGCCGATGACTTCCTCTATGTGCCTGAGGGGGGCATCCACGGCTTCCGCAACGACAGCGACGCCGCGGCGTCGATGCTCATCCTGTTCGCGCCGGGCCACGCGCGCGAGCGCTACTTCGAGGAGCTCGCGGAGATCGGCAGGAGCGCGCGGCAGCTCACCGAGGAGGAGTGGGCGGAGCTGTACGCTCGCCACGACCAGTACATGGTCTGACAGGGCACAGCAGTCCGGTCGCCAGGCAGTCCTCGATGAGGGAGTCCAGGGCAGCGGGGTCGGTGGTGCCCATGTAGCCCTGCACGATGGCCGTGTCGAGTCCCGCCTCTGCGAACTCGAGCAGGCGATCGACACGCTCTTGGCCGGGGCTCACGTCGGCAGGCGGGCCCCAGACGTAGACAGAAACCTTCAGGCTGGCGGGGTCGCGGCCGATCTCCTCGCAGCGCTCCCGGATGACCGGCAGCGCGGCGGCCGCCTGGACAGGCATCAACGCGTCGAGGTTGAGCTCGTCGGCGAAGCGGGCCGCAAGCCGCCACGTCACGTTGGGCCCGTTGCCGCCGATGAGGATGGGCACCGGACCGTCCGCTCCCTTGGGCTCATGCACCGCATCGATGACGTGGGCATACGGGCCTCGGTACGTGGCTCTTCCGGGTGCCAGCATCCGGCTGATGACTTCGAGGTGGTCGCGGAGGATGGCCAGACGTGTCTTCACGTCGGGAAACCCGTAGCCGTAGGCGATCCACTCGTCCTCCTTCCAGCCGGCCCCGATGCCCAGCACGGCGCGACCGCCACTGAGGACATCGATGCTCGAGATGGCCTTGGCGGTGAGGGCCGGGTTGCGGTAGGCGGCCGCGAGCACCAGATGCCCGAGTCGAGCGCGACGCGTGACCATGGCCAACCCGGCCAGCTCGACGAAGGATTCGAAGATGGGTGCCTCGACCACCGGCGGGTCGACCTGGAAGTGGTCGTTGATCCAGAGCGATTCGAAGCCGGCCTCCTCGCAGAGCTGCGCGATCTCGATGGTCCGTTGCCACGCCTGGTGGGGCGACAGCCCGATGTACTCTCGGTCGCAACCCTGTGGCAGGCTGATGCCCAGCCTCATCGTCCGTCCTCCCGTTCGCCGTGCGTCACGAGCACCATGATCGTCTCTTGGGCCACCCGCTTCGCGGTCACCAGGCGCCCGCTCCATCAGCGGGCGGGTCGGGAGCCCAGGGACCAGGACGCTAGCCTGCGCCATCCGGTGTCAGTCCGCTAGGGCTGCCGCCCACACCATCGCTGCATGGTGGCGATCGACCCGCCGGAGGCGCGCTTGGGACCACCGACTCTTGACCCCGTGGTAGCCATGTGGCGTCATGCCTCGTGAGCCCGGAAACGATGAGGCACGGCCTGGCGTACTGGCCGTCCAGGACCGCGCTGAGCCACTGGAGGGTCCGACCCGCGCGGCGAGTCTAGTCAAGGTCCTCGCGAGGGGATCGGGAAGACTGAGGAGAGATGCGGCGCGATCTTCGCGTGACATTGCCGGACGGGACCGTGGTCGGCTACGCGGAGGCAGGTGACCCCGTGGGCCCCCCGGTGCTGTACCTGCACGGGAGTCCGAGCTCGCGCCTGGAGATCGGTCTCCCGGGCATCCGAGAGGCCGCCAAGGCACTCGGCTTCTGGGTCATTGCCCCGGACCGCCCGGGCATGGGCCGCTCGACGTTCCGCCGCTACTCGATCGCGGACTACCCGCGGTTGGTCCGGAGCTTCGCCGACGCTGTGGGGCTCGGCCGGTTCGCCGTCGCCGGCGTGTCGGGCGGTGGCAAGTACGCCTGCGCCTGCGCCTGGGCACTGCCCGACCGGGTGACACGGGTCGCGCTCGTGTCCTCGACCTGTTCGTTCGACCTGCCGGGAGCCCGTGCGACGTGGACCGCGGAAGACCGGCGTCTGTACCGGAGCGCCGACCGAGCTCCATGGCTGGTCCGTCTCTTCCTGGCGAAGGTCGCGCGCGACCTCAGGCGAGACCCGGACGCACTCTTCTCGAGCGTCGAGCGCAGCGTGGGAGCCGCCGACAAGGAGGTCCTGGCCATCCCAGGGTTCCGCGAGGCTCTCGACCGGGACGCGGCCGAGGCGTTCCGGCAGGGTGGCCGCGGCCCAGCGTACGACCTGACCCTCGAGTCCCGGCCCTGGGGTGTGCCGTTCGAACGGATCGCGGTGCCGATCGAGATCTGGCACGGCGACGACGACCGCGTCGTGTCGCCGGAGCAGGCCCACATCCTGGCTCGGGCGCTGCCACTTGTCACTGAGCATTTCGTGACAGGAGAAGGCCACTTCTCGCTCTTCGCGCGCCACTCCGAAGAGATCCTGCAGTCCGTCGTCCGCGGCTGACGCCTGGGCGACGGACGTACCGACTCACTGGAAGACCACGCGGCGATCCTTGCCTCAAGGGTCCTACTCCTCGCCCCTGACGACCGAGCTGACCGAGACGTCCGGGCCCGCAAGCCGGATGAAGGCCAACGCGGGCGATCCCTCTACATGCTGGGCGACACGGAATAAAGGTACGCGCAGCTCGCGAATAGAGGGCTCTGCCGATGTGCGGACGCCGCCTTTAGACCCATCGTTCCTCTCGAACGCGGCACCCCCCAAGCCGCGACCGACCGGGAGAGAACGATGAACGACTTCCAGATGACCCAGCTCTCGCAGGATCGAACCAACCGACTGCGCGCTGAGGCCGACCGCAGCCGCCTGGCCGCTTACGGCCGTCATCAGGCTCGTTCGTCTCGCTGGGCGCTGGTGTTGCCCCGCTTCCGCGATCGCTTCAGCCTTGCCAGGATCCTCCGTCGATCCGCCGTCTGACGTCGAGACCGACTGCAGCTCCGATCGCAACGTCGTGACCCACGGGCCGGTGCCACGAGGACCCGTATCATCGAGACCCATGACCCGTCGGATGATCAGCGCAGAGCTGGTGGGCCGCGCTGATGCAGTGGAACAGGTCCTCGCTGCCTTCGCGGCTGCCGAAGCCGGCGAGACGCGCCATGTCCTGGTCAGCGGCGAGGCTGGCGTGGGCAAGACCCGCTTGTTGACACGCATCGGTGAGCTCGTGAGCGACCGCGGCGGGCGCGTCCTGCTGGGCGGTTGCGTGAGCATGGGTGAGGCGGCCCTGCCGTTCGCGCCGTATGCCGAGATCGTGCGCGGGCTGGTGGCGAAGGATGGAGCGGCAGAGACCGCGGCGCTCGCCGGGCACTCGGCCAGGATCTTGCCCGCCTCCTTCCGTCGCTGGGCAGCGACGGCGAGATGCCAAGGCAGGAGCGGTGGGCGCAGTCACGCCTGTACGAGTCGTTGCTGGAGCTGTTCCGGCGCCTCGCTGCTCGTGAGCCGTTGCTGATCCAGCTGGAGGACTTGCACTGGGCTGATGCCGGAACCCTCGCGGCAACGGCCTTCTTGTTCCGGGCCATCCGCGACGAGCCGATCGTCATCGTCTGCACGATCCGCTCCGACGAGGTCACCAGGCGGCATCCACTTCGGCCCTGGGTCGCCGAGGTCAATCGATCCGAACGGGTGGAACGCCTGGACCTGGAGCCGCTGACAGCGACCGAATCTGCGGAGCTGGTACGCAACATCACCGGGATCGATCAGCCAGCTGCCGCGCTGGAGGACATCCATCGGCGTTCTGATGGCAACCCCTTCTTCATCGAGGAGCTGCTCGCCTCCGGCGCCGACGAGGACCGCCCCCTGCCCCCGTCACTGCGCGAGGTGTTGCTGACGCGCGTGGATGACATGGAGCCGTCCGCCCAGGAACTGCTCGGCGTGGCAGCCATCGGTGGCCGCGAAGTCGATCACGACATGCTGCTTGCCGTCGCCGACCGCAGCGGCCCGTCGCCCACGAAGGACCTCGCCGCCCTGGTGGAATCCGGTCTGCTGGTACCCATCGCGGGACCTGGTGACGACGGCTATGCCTTCAGGCATGCGCTCGTGCAGGAGGCTGTGCACGACGCGCTGCTTCCGCCGCAGCGTCGCCGACTGCACCGCGAGTACGCCGAGCGCCTCGAGCAGCGAGGCGATGCCTCATCGGGCGACGTACGCTTGCTGGTCCAGCTTGCGCAGCACTGGCGCGAGGCACGTGATGATCGAGCGCTGGGTGCCTCGATCCTGGCGGGCGACGCAGCGATGGAGTCCTACGCATTCAGCACGGCGGCCCAGGAGTACGACCACGCCCTCGACCTCTGGGCCGACGCCATCACAGCCGGCGATGACGACATCGACCACATCGATCTGCTGGCCAAGGCGGGACAAGCTTCCTACTACCTAGCCGACTCCCGTCGAGCAGTAGCCGTGGCTCGGCAAGCCATGGCTGAACTCACCGACGATGCCGACCCGGCGCGTCGCAGCAAGCTGGGACTGTTTCTGGCTCGTGCGCTCTGGATCTCGGGCGATTGGAGTGCCTCGCTCGAGGCCTACGAGGAGACACTCGCAGCTGCGCCTCCGGCGCCTCACCTCGCCCGCATCCGCGCGCTTGCAGGCCTCGGGCAGGCGTACATGCTCTTTGGCTGGCTGGGCCGATCCCGGCCGCTGTGTGAAGAGGCGATCGAGCTGGCCAGGTCGGTCGGGGCCCATGACCTCGAGGGTCACGGCCTCAACACATTGGCGGTCGACCTTGCAGGCATGGGCGAGCCCGAGGCAGCCATCGAGGCCATCGACCGGGCCCTGGACATCGCTGTCGGACTCGGATTGCCTGACGACATCGGACGCGCCTATGTCAACAAGGGTGACGTGCTCGCGTGGGCTGGCTACCCTGAGCGCGCCCTGGAGGCCTCACGAGCCGGCATCAAGATCGTCTCCGGTCTGGGCATGGAGACCAGCTACGGCACCTTCATCCGTCTCAACGCCGTCTCGTTCGCGTACACCGTCGGAGAGTGGGGCGAGGCCGCAGAGTTGCTGGCTGCCGCGGATCGCTCCGCCGACCCGAGCGTCGGCACCGAGGCCTACCGCGCCGAGTACGCGCTTGGGTACCTCGTCAGCAGCGGGGCTTCGGAAGCGGCCGCGGTCTGGAGGAACGCTCACCAGATGCGCTCGGAGCACCCCAACAGTGCGTGGTCCCTACCCACCCTGACGGCGGCCATCGAGGCGGCCTGCTTCGAGGAGCGGTTCGAGGAGGCCGTCGAGCTCGCAGAAGAGGGACTGGATCTGCTCCGGACGATCAACGGGTTCAATCGCGTCGACGACCTGGTTCGCGCCGCTTCACGACCCCTCGCAGACGTCGGCAGAAGGGCGGCGATGGCCAACGATGACGACGCGTTCGAGGAGGCCCGTGATCGTCTCGACAGCCTCATCGAGCTGATGCGTGTGAGCCGGGCCAGGATGGCACACCCGAGCTGGGCGCTCAACGCGGTCTTCGATGCCGGGGAGGCGCAGGTACAGATGGAGCGGCAACGCCTGTGCGGAGATGCCACGGCCGAGGGCTGGCGTGCCGTGGCGACACGGTGGCATGCCATCGGTTACCCGTATCCCGAGGCCTACGCGCTCTGGCGCGCTGCGCAGGCAACGGACAGCTCGGATGAACGCAGCGCGTCTGTGGACGCCCTGAAAGGGGCCCACGCTATCGCGGTACGCCTTGGAGCCAGGCCGCTGATGCTCCAACTCGACTTGGTCGCTCGCAAGCTGCGTGTGCGCCTGGATGTGAGGGCGGCCTCCGAGGCATCGGTACCTGCCAGTACCGATTTCGGACTGACATCCCGCGAGCGCGAGGTCCTGTCATTGGTCGGGGCCGGCCGCACCAACCGGCAGATCGCCGAGGAGCTGTTCATCAGTGAGTCCACAGCCGGGGTGCATGTCTCCCACATCCTCTCCAAGCTGGGTGTCTCGTCGCGCACCCAGGCGGCGCGTGTGGCCATCAGCCAGGGGCTCGTCGCGACGTCCTGAGGGTGGCA
Organism: uncultured Chloroflexia bacterium; assembly: GCA_963707395.1. Lineage (GTDB taxonomy): Bacteria > Chloroflexota > Limnocylindria > Limnocylindrales > CSP1-4 > JAFMJV01. The sequence goes on along the minus strand of CAVPPQ010000026.1, from coordinate 9,569 downwards.
TCCGCTTGACGGCGTCCGGCCCCGTCAGGGCTCGACGATGTTGAAGCTCTCCGTGCCGAAGGTGTCGAGCATGCCGAGCAGCTCGACCACCTTGGTCGCGTCGCCCTCGATGCGGATAGCGCCGCTCTTCAGGGCCGCCTCGAGCGCTGCCTTCTGGTCCGCGGCGGTCAGCAGCCCGTCGAGCGTCGCTCGGGACAGGCTGATCGTGGCATCTGGCGATGCGGCGAGCGTCCCCGACCGGTAGGTCAGCGCTGAGTTCTCCAGGTTGAGCGTGTACTGCTCGTCGGGGTCGGTCAGGATCCAGTCGAGCACGATGTGCTGGCCCTCGGCCCGCTGCGGGTCCAGGCGGACGCCCAGGTAGTCGAAGATCAGCCCGACGGACATCGCGGTGAGGGTGTCCACGTTGGCCGAGCTCCCTCGCATGGGGACGCGCCCATTGCGCAGCTCGTAGGCACCCATGAGGTACTGGTTGCGCCAGATGGCCGACTCCGACTGGTAGCCGAGCTGCTCCAGCGCGTCGGCGCACAGCGCTCGCGCGGCGGTGTTGCCCGGGTCGGCGAATACGACATGGTTCGTGACGGTCGCCACCCAGCGGTAGTCGCCCGCATCGAACGCCGCCTGCGCCTGCTCGAGCACGTTGTCAGCCCCGCCCATGAACTCGGTGTACCTGGCGCCCGCCTCCTCGGGCGGCAGCGGCTCGAGGTTGGCGGGGTTGCAGTCGTACCAGCCGAGGTACTTCTGGTAGACGGCTTTCGCGTCGTGGCTGACGCTGCCGTAGTAGCCGCGGGCGTACCACTCCTGCGCGAGGCTGGCCGGGAGCGGCAGGTCGTGCGCCAGCGCCTCCGCGATCTCGGTCATCGTGTAGCCCTTGTTCGCCAGGCGGAGCGTCTGGTCGTGAAGGTACTTGTAGAGGTCGCGCTGGTGCTTGAGGTAGGCGATGACCGCGTCGTGACCGAAGGTCGGCCAGTGATGCTGCCCGATGACGACGTCGGTCTCGTCTCCGAAGCGCTCGATGGCCTCGTCCAGGTAGCCCGACCAGGCGGATGCATCGCGGACCTCGGCACCGCGCAGGGTGTAGATGTTGTGGAGCGTCGAGCAGGCCAGCTCCGCGGCATCGAGGACCCGGAAGGCCGGGAGGTGGAACATCATCTCCGAGGGCGCTTCCGTGTCGGGGGCCATCTGGAAGACGAACTCGACACCGTCGAGGATCGCGCGTCTCGCCGGTCGTGGTGATGGTGTCGGTGGGTGGGATGAGCGTGATCGGGCCGATCGACATCGCCTTCCCCAGACCGACGTCGATCTGGCCGTCGATGCCGCGGGGCAGCACGATGCCGTAGGAATACCCGGAGCGGCGGCTCATCGCGGTGCCCGCGAACACGTTCTCGCGGCAGACGCTGTCGATGAACCCCTCGGGTGCCAGGATCGCCACCTTCCCGGCATCGACGTCAGCCTGGTCGACGACGCCCCGCACACCGCCGTAGTGGTCGGTGTGACTGTGGGTGTAGATCACGGCGACGACGGGCCGCGGGCCGCGGTGCTCCCGGTACAGCGCCAGCGCGGCCGCCGCCGGTGAGGTCGTGGTCAGCGGGTCGACGAGGATGACCCCCGTCTCGCCCTCGATGATGGTCAGGTTCCCCATGTCGGCCCCGCGCACCTGGTAGAGCCCGTCGACGACCTGGAACAGACCGTTGTTCATGTTCAGGCGAGCCTGTCGCCAGAGGCTCGGGTTGGCCTCCGGGGGCGCGGTCTCGTCGGCCAGGAACGAATAGGCCGTGAGGTCCATCGCTGGAAACGGCAATGCGGGGGGGTTGGCGATGTAGCCGCCATCGGGCATCACGGCCACGAGCCCGAGCGCAGCATCGGAGAAGTCCTGCTCGTCGCTGAAGGGCAGCTCTTCGAGCAGCGCGGCGTTCAGGTTGGCCGTCGTGGCGGTCGCCGGCTTCGGGCTGGCTGGCGGTGCATCCGCCGCGAGGCTGCGACGGGCACCACGTGGGGCTGGCGCACCGCGACTCGCCGCCACCAGGCCGTCGAGCCGTCCCGTGAGACCGACCACGGCCACAGCCGCTGCCCCAGCCTTGATCAGGTTGCGACGACTGACCTTGAGCGTCATGCGACATCCCCCCTCGTGATCCTGAGACCAGAGCGCCAAGCCCAGGGCCCGGGGGGCACGAACCCTCGGGGGTAGGCTAGGAGCGGCAGCCCTCCGCGCCAAGAGCCGAACGGCCCGGCTGCCGAACGGGCCCGCCTGCCGGCCGAGGCTCACCCCGCGACCTGCCCCGCAGGGCCGGACGCCGGGAGGCCTCGGAGTCCAATGGCGGGATCCGCTGCAGGCGCGTGGATCCACCCCCCGGAACGGGCGTAGTTGCGCCGAGTCCGTCCGGCGCGAGAATGCGCCGAGGGACCGGGTGCCTCAGACCCCGCGGAATTGATACGTGGCCGTGACGCCCGAGAGCCCGAGCCCGCTTGGACTTGTGCCTCTTCGGTAGCTAGCCTGACCGCAACAAGGTCGGCCCACACCGAACAGGAGCAGGAATGACGACGATGATCGAGCAGGCCGACGGGCAGGCGGGGCGTGCGCGGAGTGAGGTCGAGGAGTTCGAGGCCCAGGGCCAGCCTTCGACCGCAGGAGTCTGGATGGCCGTGCTCATCGCCATCGTCAGCGCTGTGGCCGTGGTCGTGCTGGTCGCGGTGATCTGGGGCCTTCGACCGCGCTCACGACCGCGCACGGCTGAGGAGCTCCTGCTGGAACGCTCACGCGAGACGTTCGACCGCTCGCGCGATGCCCTCGAAGCCCTCGTCGCGAGGCTGGCGCCTGCGATCGAATGGTAGTTCGCGCAACACCCGCAGGAAAGGACCTACGCCATGAAGGAGATCATGCAGGAGATCGGGCTGTGGATCGAGCTGGTCTTGGAAGGCTCGTCGGAACCCCTCGGTCGATGGCGGTGGTCATCGTCGGTGCCCAGGGCGGGTGAGATCGTCGAGCACGAGGACACGGACCTCGAGGTCATCCGAGCTCGCTGGTCCACGCAGGATCCGTCCATCGCCCGACTGACCGTCAGGGCCCACCCGCGCGGCTGAGCCACACGTCCGCCGCCCGATCACCGGAGTCTCCGGGGCTGGGGCCCCGGAGAACACCCGCTGCGAGCGTTCAATCAGCGCTTCGTGGTCGTGGCGGTACGGGGCCTAGCCGGCGCCCGACCCGCCGCGCCGCGCGAGAGCAGGCGCACGATCATGAGCACCGCGACCGCACCGATCACTGCGACAACGGTGCCGGAGCCCAGAACCTTGGCCATGAACCGGCCGACGGCCGCGCCGATGGTCCCAAGCACGGTCGATGCCGGCGATGGTCCGAGCACGACCCCGGTGACGATGTCCACGAGCATCTACTGATCTCCATGCCGCTGAATGCCAGCCTGACATTCGCCACGCTTCGGCTGCGTTGGGTCACTCGTGAGTTGCATTGCAGGTTCGCCCCACTGACGGCCCGAGCCGCGCAAACCCTCCCCGGCCGCAGGCTTCGTGCCTGCAGGGGCCCCGACGCGATCGCGGCGCAGGCGCGCGTAGCTGGCCCCGATGAGCATGATCTGGAAGGTCCAGTTGAACCACACGAGCGCGACGAACACCGAGGCGATGACGCCGAGCGCCATGAACCCCTGGACCAGGAGCGGCGCCAACGTCCCGAACCCGGTCGTGAGCAGGCCGATGCCCGTCCCTGCGGCGAGCGCAGCCGGGGCGGCATCGCGGACAGCGGGACGCTCGTTGGGCAGAGCCAGGTAGACGGTGAAGCACAGGAGTGATGCGACCGCCACCGCGAGGAGCGGTGAGGCGATGGGCAGCAACGGTCCCAGCGACACGACCGAGCCCAAGACGCTCAGGCTGAACGCGACCAGGACAACGATGACGATGAGGCCCACGGCCGCCACACCGCGGATGCGTGCGAGGACCGGATTCTCCGGGTGGCCGCCCGGGATGGTCCGCTCGATGGCGCCGTTCAGGGCCAGGTAGAAGCCGCTTGCCCCCCATGCGAACAGGAGGAACCCGAGCAGGCTGCCCACCCGGGCATCGGACGCGACGGTCCCGACGATCACGGCCGCGACGTCGCGCAGCGGCGGCACCTGGCCCACCAGCCAGTCGATCACAGCCTGCCGGGTCGTCGCATCGTCGACCACGACGATGAGCACGCTCACCACGAGCAGCAGCCCGGGGATGAGAGCGAACAGGGCAGAGAAGGCCAGCCCGGAGGCGAGAAGCCCGCCACCCGCGGCGTTGTAGTCATCGATGACCGACACCACCAGGCGCACCAGCGGACGCGCCAGGAGAGCCTGGCTGGTACCAGCCATCCATGCCCGTGCACGATCGACGACTCCTGGGTGGGGTCCCTGCCTCGCGGCGCCATCTTGACCCTGGTCGGGTCCTGCGCCGCTGACGGAGCGGGGCTCGGTGGGGGTCATATCTGGACTCCTGTCGCGGGTGACGAAGCGCACCATCCCACGCAACAGGTTGCGACCGACCTACGGACCCGCGGCCCCGCATTGCAGGGTAGCGCCGCTATGCTCCGCGCCCTGGATGCGCCGAGCGGCGGTCTACCATCGGACGGGCTTGCCAGGGCGACCCCCGCGCTCCTGTCCGACCCGTTGCCCAGGAGGACTTCCGATGCACAGCGTGACCTATTCCATGGGTGTCTCGACTGACGGATACATCGTCGGGCCGGACGGCACCTTCGACTGGACGGAGCCCGACACAGACGTCTTTCGCTTCTGGATCGACGAGATCCGGGAAGTCGGTGTCCACCTGATGGGACGACGGCTGTACCAGACGATGCTGTACTGGGAGACTGCCGATCAGGAACGATCGCTCGACGACGCGGAGTTGGAGTGGGCCGCACTCTGGAGGCCGCTCCCCAAGGTGGTGTTCTCCACTACGTTGTCGGCAGTGCAGGGCAACGCCCGCCTGGCATCCGGGGGGCTGGCGCAGGAGATCGAACGGCTGCGAGCCGAGCCGGGTGAAGGCGACATCGCGATCGGCGGCGCGACGCTCGCCGCCGAGGCCGCCGCGTCGGATCTGATCGACGAGTACCGGGCCATGGTCCACCCGGTACTGGTCGGCGGTGGTATCCCGTACTTCCCCCAGCGTGAGCGCCGGGTCGATCTGGACCTCGTCGAGACGCGTACCTTCAGCTCGGGGGTCGTCTACCTGCGCTACCGCGTGACGCGCTGACCGCGGTCGCTGGCTGACCTGCTCTCAGCGCTGGAGATCCGCTTCTGGAGCGTGCGAACCAGGTCAGCGGAGGGCGCGAGCGATCCCCTGTGCCCAGCCCTCGATGGCGTCCAAGCTGGCCGCGCTCGATCAAGGACCGGCGCGTCGTGGAGGCGATGTCGGACCAGGTCTGGCCGGACGTGGAGGGGGACGACGCAACGCACCGCTGTCGATCGGCGTCGATCGCGTCTCAAGCCATGAGGCGAGCAGGTCCGCCACGAGGCTCACGGCCTGCTCGCTCGTCCGACCTGCCTCCTGGAGCGAGCCGATCACCCACCGACCGAACACGGTCATGACCACCGCCACGGCATCCTCGTCCGAGGCCAGCTGTCCGAGCGCGACCCGAACAAGGGCATCGAGCTGCCGGTCGTACCTGGCCTCCGCCTCGGCCCAGAAGGAGACGCCACGTCCGTCGTGCTGCGACGCGCGCCACCATGGCTCACTCCGATCGAAGAACGCCGCCAGCTCCCGAACGAGCAGCTCGACCCGGGAGCGGAGCCCGTCGACCCCGTCGAAGAGCGCCGGCGACGGCATGCGCAGCTCACCCAGGATCTCACCCGTGACCTCGGTCGCGAGGTCGGCGGCGGACCCGAAGTGGTTGGCGACCGTCCCGGGGGCCACATCGGCTCGCCGGGCGACGTCGAGCATCGTGGTCGCTGACACACCCTGCTCCTGGTAGAGCTCGAGGGCAGCCGCGATGATCCGGCGCCGCGTCTCGGCTCGCCGCACCGACCGCTTTCCGAGCTCGTACTTCCTGGGCAAGCGAGCTGTCGCTCCATGATATTGACTTGCAGATGCAGCCAATATAGCATCTGGCACCGACCGCCCGCTGGGTGGCCAGCCATGGCGATGGTAGGCGCATCGCCGCCGAGAAGGAGGACGTGAGGCTTGACCTGGGCGGACCTCTACCCGTGGCTCCTCGTGCTCCACGTCCTCTGCGTGCTCGCGTTCCTCGCCATCCACGGCGTGTCGATGGGAGTCTGGTGGCGGGTTCGGCACGAGCGCGACCGCGCGAAGCTCAGGGCGTGGCTCGAACTGTCGGGCAGCTTCATGACGTCGATGCTGGTCACCGGCCTGCTGCTGATCGTGAGTGGGGTGGCGGTGGGAGTCGCCGCCGGGTGGTGGTTCAACGGCCAGTGGTGGCTGTGGGCGTCCATCGTCTTGCTCGCCGCGATCGTGCTGTCGATGCACCCGCTCAATGCCGTCCCCATGGTCAGGATGCGCCAGGCCCTCGGGATGCCGAATCTCGCGGATGCGCGGGCAGGGACGACCCCGACGCCCGAGGACGACGCAACCCTCGACGCGCTCTTGCTCGATCGACGGCCGGTCTTCGGGAGCGCGTTTGCGATCGCCGGGATCGTCGTGATCACCTGGCTGATGGAGACCAAGCCGTTCTAGCGGACCGCCCAGGAGATAGGAGGATCGACGATGGCGACGGGATCACTGGCCATCCTTCACACGCGACCCACGCTCGACCTCGGCCCCATCGGCCGGCGAGGAGCGCAGGCCGCGGTCGGCCTGACCATCGGGAGCGCGACGGCCCTGGCGGCATTCTTCGCGGTCGGCGAACCGTGGGGCACGCTCAACGACAGCCTGTCGATCTGCCTGGCCTGGGCCACCGTGCCGATCGCGGTCGACCTGGTCCGGCGGCATCCGGCGTCGCGGCTCCTGGCCCTCGGCGTCGTCGGCGACCTGATCGGCGTTGCGACGACGACGATCTTCACGTCCCTGCTGATCTCGCGCCGGATGACGTTCGAGGACAGCCTGCAGCCGATCCTCACCGGCCAGGCGCTCATCGGGACATGGCTGATCCTCGCCGGGGCCTCGGCCTGGTCGGACCCGGCATCTCGTCGCGCATCCAAGTTGGGCATCACGGGCGGGGCGGGCCTCATCGCGACCGCTGCCGGCATCGCCACCGGCGGTATGGAGAGCCCCGTGGCGGCCATCGGATTCGTCTCGGCCCTTGTCGGCACGACCGGGTTCTACGCGCTGCTGGGTCGCTGGCCAGCGAAGGTCCGGTGACGCGGCATGGATGAGCGACGCCGGGTCCCAACGCGGGTCGGCGCGTTGGCGGTGCGGGTCATCGGGGACGGGCCGCCCGCCGTCCTGTGGCACAGTCTGTTCGTCGACGACCGGACGTGGGGTCGCGTCGAGGAGGAGCTCGCGCGCGACCGGCGACTGGTGATCATCACGGGGCCTGGGCATGGCACGAGCGGCGACCCGAGCCATCGTTACTCCCTCGACGATTGCGCGATCGCTGCGGGTGAGGTCCTCGCGGCACTTGGCATCGACGGACCCGTGGACTGGGTCGGCAACGCGTGGGGCGGGCACGTCGGGATCGTGTTCGCGGCGACCTGGCCGGACCGGTGCCGGACACTGATCACGTTCGGCACGCCCATCCAGGCCTACACCCGGTCCGAGCAGCTCCTGTTCCGCGTGCTCCTCGCCGTCTTCCGTGCGGCTGGCATGATCGGCTACCTCTCGAACGGCATCGTCGAAGCGCTGCTCTCGCCCAGGACCCGCGCGAACGATCCCGAGGCGGTGGCGCTGGTGCTCGAGTCCCTCCGTGGCCTGGAGCGTCGGTCCTTCTCGAACGCGATGCGCTCGATCTCGCTGGGTCGCCCGGACCTGACGCCGCTCCTCGGTGCCGTCCGGTGCCCCACCGTCTTTGTGACGGGCACCGACCACGAGGCATGGACAGCGGAGCAGGCGGAAGCGAAGTGCCGGCTCCTTCGGGAAGGGTCGGTCGCGGTCGTCCCGGACACGGCATACCTGACCCCGCTCGAGGCGCCCGCGAAGACCGTCCGGATCATCCGGGCTGCATGGGCAGGCGCGTCGGCGTGACCGTCGACGGCATGGTCCACATGCCCGTGGCGTGAGCGCCAGCTACCGATCGCTCGCCTTCCTGGACCCCGGCTGTGAGGCGAAGCACCACCCAGGACACGCCTCCGATCGGGGAGGCGGTCGGGTCGTCCTCGGCGAGGAGGCCTGCCGCGGCGGCTGTGCCACCCGTGGACACCGAGCCCGCCGATGGGCGTCCGGGTCAGGTCTCGGACTCGATGAGCGACTTGATGGTGGCGGCGCTGCCCTCGATCATCGGCCTGAGCAGTGCGGCCACCGTCTCGTCGAGGCCGGGGAACTCGCCGCCGATGATCAGCCTCGTCTCGTGGTGACCGAGGGGCTCGAAGCGCGCATAGCCGAAGATGGTCATGGGGCCATCGTGGGTCTCGACCCGCATCACCCGCTCGGGCTCGTACTCGACCACCTCCATCGTCCCTTCGGTGGTCTGCCCGAAGCGCGTGGCGCGTCGCTTGATGATCGTGCCCACGCCGATCGGTGCCTCGGACGTGGCCTCGAGCTCCAGGCTTGGGTCCCAGCGCGGATGGTTCTCCACGTGGTGGACCGCGTAGAAGTCCCACACGATGGGCAGTGACCGTCCGATGACGGTCGAGGCCTCGATCTGCATCGCTCCCTCCGTTCGAGGTGTGCTGATCCCCCTTCCGGTGGCGCGTCAGGGACTGCCGCCGAACATGGTACGGGACGACGATCGCGGGTCGAGACCCTCGCGCATCGCCCAGACTTGGGATAGGCGACGGACGAGATCGTGTTCGACAACGACTTCGCCCCGAGCGAGACTGCCGACCGCTTCCTCATCCAGCCTGACGGCCCTGCGCTCCGGCAGCTCACGAATGCCAGCGCCGGCCAGCTCGGACACCGCGTGTCGCCCATGCCGGCGGACCGGGAGAGGCCCCGCTCACGAGCCAGGGGATGGGCCTTGTCGCGCCCATGGCGGACCGTCGTGATCGCACGCGACGGGTCGACATGGGTGTACCTCGCGCCCATACTCCTGTCCCCCCACACCGGGCCGGCGACTGCACCGACAGGTGGTAGGCGCAGCCCTCGAAAGGAGTCCCATGCCGAAGGTCGTCCTCACCCATGGGGTCGTCGACATCGAGCGCTGGCTGCAGGGCAAGGCGGAGCGGGCCGCAGCCATCACGGGGTTCGGCTCCGACGTCCGCGACCATGTCGCGCTGGACGGCAGCAACCAGGTCGCCGTGACGGCGGACGTCGATGAGCTCGAGGGGCTCCAGGCCCTGCTGGCCTCGCCACCGCCCGAGATCATGGCCCAGATGGAGAGCCACGGCGTCGTCCCACCCGTGCTCGTCTACATCGAGCGGTAGCTTCGGCTCGCCCACGAAGGGATCGCGAGTAGACATCCCGGATCCTCCGGCTCGCCTTCATGGTCAGCGGCGCGCTCGCTGGCCCTGTGGCGGGTACCGGCCCCGCCCGACCGCGAAGGGGCAGCGGCGTCG
>CAVPPQ010000025.1:0-7489 GCA_963707395.1 uncultured Chloroflexia bacterium | reverse complement strand
GACAGTCGAGCAGCAACTCCGCGTCGCTCATGGGCCTCTCCGTGCGGTGACGTCGGGCGCAGGATAGTCGATGACACCCGCACGGCGAGAGGCGGACGGCCCGGCTGGCGCGGTCCGGCCAGCAGGTGACGCTACCCCGAGACCTCCAGCCCAGCCAGACTGGCCATGAGCTTCTTGATGCCCTGGCCCGGAAAGGCGACCGTGACCTCCTCGTCACTGCGGGTGAGCTTGGAGGAGACGACCAGCCCCTCCCCGAAGACGCGATGGCGCACCTTCTGGCCGTCGCGGTACCGGCGCTCACCGGGGACGGCCGAGGGTGGCGGCACGCTCCACTCGTCGGCCGGCGGCGCGACCAGCTCGACCGGCTCTACCGGCCCCGCGAGCGAAGGCGGGGTCGACCCGGCGGTACGACCGTAGTAGGCCTCCCGCCGAGCGGCCAGGTCGCGTGAGGGCCGGAAGACCTCGCCGGGCTGCGGAGCCCCGGGCTGCGGAGCCCCGGGCTGCGGCGCGCCCCGTGCCGCGACCGGCCCGTGAGCGCCCGGCGGGGGGTTGTAGCCGCCACCGGGAGGCAGTCGTCGGCCGGCGCCGCTCGGGCCGATGGGCCGACGCCCCACGAGCCGTGCCTCCGAGGCGCGCCGCCCGATGACAGCCGAGAGGTCGTAGCCACCGAGGCGCTCGTCGATGGGACGCTGGTCGTCGTCATCGTCGCGCGACACGAGTCGCGGACCGTGCATGAGCCCTTCGGGGATCTCCAGCAGGAATCGGCTGGGTACGGAGAAGCTGGAGCGCCCCCACGTGGCGCGTTGGGCAGCGTGGGTCAGGTAGAGCCGCTTGCGGGCGCGTGTCAGGCCGACGTACGCGAGGCGGCGCTCCTCTTCCATCTGCCGTGGGTCGTCGAGCGAGCGGGCGTGCGGGAAGACGCCCTCCTCCAGGCCGCAGATGAAGACGGCCTCGAACTCCAGGCCCTTCGCCGCGTGCAGCGTGATGAGCGTGACCTTGTCGGCATCGCCGGCGTAGGCGTCCTGGTCGGCCACGAGGGCCGTCTCCTCGAGGAGCCGGTCGAGGGCGTCCTCCGGCTCGAGGTCACCGTAGCGGTCCAGGACCTCGCGCAGCTCGGCCAGGTTGGCCCAGCGGTCCTCGCCGTCCTGCGAGCCGTCCATGAGCATGGCCCGGTAGCCCGACTCCTCGAGCACGATGTCGAGCAGCTCCGGCAGCGGCACGAGGCCAACGCGGCGCCGCAGGCGCTCGATGAGGGCGCGGAAGCCGCCGAAGGCCTGGCGTGCCCGAGCGGTCAGGTCGCCAGCGCCCTCCGTCGCAGCCGCGAGGGCCGCCCAGACATCCCCACCACGCTGCGCCGCCAGCTCGCGGAGCACCTCCAGCGAGCGCTGCCCGAGCCCGCGGGCCGGCACGTTGATGACGCGCTCGAAGGCCGCCACGTCGTGGTCGTTGCGCAAGAGACGCAGGTAGGCCAGGGCGTCCTTGATCTCGCGGCGCTGGTAGAAGCGCGTGCCGCCAACCAACTGGTAGCGCAGGCCGTAGCGCAGGAAGGCCTCCTCGATGGCGCGGCTCTGGGCGTTGGTGCGATACATGACCGCCACGTCCTGGAGTCGGTAGACATCGTCGTCGCCTTCATCCGCCCGGCGAGCGAGCACGGAGCCGGCGCTCCCCCGGCCGGCCACGAGCGCCTCGACCTGGCGGGCCACCCACTCCGCCTCCTCGTCCTCGCGGTCCGCCTCGAAGCGCTCGATGAGCGCGCCGCGTGGGTTCTGCGTCCAGAGTCTCTTGTCCTTGCGACCCTCGTTGCGCTCGACGACAGCGTGGGCAGCGTCGAGGATCAGCTGCGTGGAGCGGTAGTTCTGCTCGAGCTTGACGACCGTGGCCTCTGGGTAGTCCTGCTCGAAGTCGAGGATGTTGCGCAGGTCCGCGCCACGCCAGCTGTAGATGGACTGATCGTCGTCGCCCACGACGGCCACGTTGCGGTGCTCGGCGGCCAGCAGCTTGACCCACAGGTATTGGGCGCGGTTGGTGTCCTGGTACTCGTCCACGTGCAGGTAGCGCCACCGGCTACGGTAGTGGGCGAGGACCGCGGGGGCCTGCTCGAAGAGGCGCACGGCCTCGATGAGCAGGTCGTCGAAGTCGAGCGCGGAGGCCTCGCGGAGCCGCTTCGCATAGGCGGTGTAGGCGCGGGCCATGTGCGCCTCCAGGTAGCCGCGGGCCTCCTCGTCGGCCTCCAGGGGACTCACGAGCTCGTTCTTCCAGCGGCTGATGGCCGAGAGCACAGCAGCTGGACGCAGCTCGGTCCCGCCACGCAGCTCCTGGTCGCGGAGGACCTGCTTGACGATGCCGGCCTGGTCGTCGGCGTCGTAGATGGTGAAGCGCGGGTCCAGGCCGATGGCCGCGCCGTCGCGGCGCAGGACGCGCGCACAGAGGCTGTGGAACGTCCCCATGGCCACCTGCCGCCCCTCGTCGCCGACGAGGGCCAGGATGCGCTCGCGCATCTCCGCGGCCGCCTTGTTCGTGAAGGTGACGGCCAGGATCTGCCAGGGCGGCACCCCCTCGACGCCGACCAGGTAGGCGATGCGATGCGCCAGCACCCGGGTCTTGCCGGAGCCCGCACCGGCGAGGATGAGGAGCGGGCCACCGGTCGTGGTGACCGCGCGGGCCTGCTCGGGGTTCAGGCGGCTGGTGATGGCCGCGGCCAGCGCCGCGGCGTCGGCCGAGCGCTGCGCCTTCGCGACGGGGTCCGGTCGCGGGCGAGCGGGCGCCGATTCGCCTGCCGTGGCGGCGACCATGGAGAACCACTCCGCGTCGTCGGGCGGCGGAGTCTCGTGGCTGCTGGATCGGCGGCGGCGCGGGCCAGCCTGGTGCCCGTCGACCGGCGCTGGTGCCAGGTCATCGGGTGCCAGGTCATCGGGTGCCGGCTCGTCCGGCAACGGCGCCGCATCGTCGGGCCGCCTCTCGAGGGGCGTGGGCAGCGGCTCGTCCGACCCCAGTCGCGCCTCCTCGTCGGGCAGCCAGAAGCCAGCAGGTGGCACGGGGCTCGAGCGGGGCGTCGGGGACGGGACCCCCGGCGCGCCCTTCCTGGCAGGGGGCACGGCCTGATTCTAGGGGCCCGGCGCCATGACCGGCGCGATGGCCGGCGCCATGGCCGGCGCCATGGCCGGCGCCCGGGTCGGCGTCACTCGTAGACGGTGGGCAGCTGGTTCCAGAGCAGGTCGGAGGTCGCGCCGCGGGCGCTGCCGATGACGTGGTGCGCCCGGCAGCGGGCCTCGTAGCGGTCGTCGTTCATGCCGCCCACGACGATGAGCGGGTCATCCGCGGCGGCCGGTCGGCCGCCCACCAGTCGCTGGGTGCGCGTGGCGTCGGCACCGCAGACCGTGCAGATGGCGGAGAGCTTGGTGACCTGGTCGGCCAGGGCCAGGAGCGTGGGCATGGCGTTGAAGGGACGGCCCAGGAAGTCCTGGTCGAGACCGGAGATGAGGACCGAGCGGCCCTCCGCGGCCAGCAGCTCCGCGATCTCCGGCAGTCCGGCGTCGAAGAACTGGGCCTCGTCGATGGCCACCACCGACGCACGCTGGCCGGTCACGATGGGCGGGATCTCGCTGCTGTCCTGCACGGTCAGGGCCTTGTAGGCCACGCCCGAGCGCGATTCCACCGAGCCGTCCGCGGTGCGGCTGTCCACAGCGGGGCGCACCAACAGCACGCGCCTCCCGGCGATCTCCGCGCGCCGGATGAGGCGCAGCATCTCGTCGGTCTTGCCGCTGAACATGCAGCCCGTGATGAGGTGGATCCAACCGCCAGCCATGGACGGCCTAGTCTAGAGGGACGACATCGCCGATGGGGTCGCGGACTCCATAGCCACGAACCGGCGCGCGGACCCAACGTCATGCGGACTCACCAGCAGCAGGTGGCTGTTGCACTGCCGGCCGTGGGAGAGTCCGTGGCCCATTGGTGATCAGCCTCGACGTCGGAGGAAGGTGGCCACCTCTTGACCGAGTCGCCAGCCGGGCCTAGCCGCCCGCCGGCCGTCGTCATGGGCCTCGTGCCCGGAGGCCTGGGGTCGAGCGGAGCCTTGCCCGTCTCGGCGTCGAGGTCCACGTGTTCACTCGACCAGAGGAGCAGGCGTCGGCGGCCATTCGCGTGCTCCCCGGGGCGCACCGGGTCTTCGGCAGGTCACGGATGCCCATGGGACGGGTCGCGTTGGCCAACCCAAGAGCGTCACGGCGAGCGTGGTGTGGTACGCCCAGCGGAGCCGAACCGAACGCGTGCCTCGTCGGCGCTAAGCCTTGCCACGGGATGGACGGGCTCGAAGGAGCCTGGGTATCCCTGGCGCCAGTGGCGCCTGCGCTGCCGGAGGATGGCAGCCGGCTAGCGAAGGCACCTCGCCAACTCCGCTTCGCTCATTGGGGCATCGCGACCTCACTGGCATCACGCGTCCCAGATTGCCGACCCATGCTCGCCCGCGGGCCCGCGGTCACGGGCTTGCCTCGGATCACCGATAGAGCGGGAAGAAGCCCGTCAGGTCGCCTGGGTCGGACCGAACGTCACGAGCGGCCACGAGCTGGCGATATCGCTCGTCGTCAAGTACGACACGCAGGGAGCAGAAGGGCTTGCGCGTGGGCGAGAAGCCCTCCTTGTACTGAAGGAGTGAATCCTGCGAGCCTCCCCTGCCCCCACCCAGGGAGAACCAGGTACGACCAGCGGCCTTGGACCACAGGGCCATCGACCAGTCCAGCAGCTTCGTGGCAGGAGCGGTAGCGGCACCGAATTGCGGGTCTGTAGCTCCCAGATGCGCCTGAACGATGCTGCGGCTCACCGTGTAGATGCCGGCGGATACGAACCGACCACCCCTTGAGATCGCCGCCAGGACGAGGCGTTCCCCGAGCCCCTCACGCAACGTCCCAAAGTAGGCCTCGTCGAACAAGTAGGAGGATCCAGCGCCGACACGAACCATCGTCTCGCGATACAGGCTGGCGAAGGCTCGGTAGGCTTGGTCGCCGTCAAGAAGGGTGACCTCGAGTCCAGCCCTCATGGCGCTCGCGATGTCCCGCCGATGCGACTTCCTGAGTTGGGCCCAGAGAGTGTCGCGAGACGGCGTCAGTTCAACGGCGACCGTGGGCCCGTGCTCGACCACGGTGCCGACGGTCGCGGGCAAGGCCGGGGCGAGGATCGGATGTGACCGGACGAAGAGCGATACGAAGCCTTCCCGGCGCAGCAAGCGCGTGCCCTCCCGCATGGCGACAGTGAGGAAGGCCGGTGCGTCCGGGCCCCGAAGGAGAGGCCCCGGATAGCCGTACGGGGATGCGATATCACGGCCACCGCCGGTGATGTCACGGATCACGAGCGGCAGGAGCAGTGCGTTGGGGCCCTGGGTGACGTGGAGCGCGCTGGGACGGCCCCCCTCGTGGCCCGCGCTGGCGATCACGTAGCCTGGGGTGTGGTAGACGTCGTGCTCGCTGGTGTCCAGGAATGACTGCCATGCCGGGTCGTCAGGGTCGATGAGGCGACTCACGAGGTCCGCCGGCGCCTCGCGATCGGCTGACTTGGGCGCCACGTCGTGCCGCGCGGCGGGCCTGTCTACATCTTCCGGGAGGGGCTTCTGAGGTCTCGCCTTGGGACGCCGTGGCGCCAGCGGTGGGCAGTCCATGTCATCAGAGACCCGTGCGGAGTCCGGGCGCTGGCAGGGAACGATGTGGCGAGGTGTCAGGTGGCGCGAGAATCGCGAAGGCCCGGCCTCCATGCCCAGAGAGTACGACCGGCGTCCACCGGGCCCCCAATTCTTCCGAGAACTCACCTGGACGCAGCCATCGTGGCCGCCGCGACGTCCCGCCGCCCGGGAGCGCATCCCGATCGAAAGCTGCGTCGCCCGGCGTTTCGGCGCCGCCAACGTCACTGCTGGTATGAAAGGAGCGACTCGTAGACAGCGGCTCAGGCTCCCCGGCATCAAGATCACGAGGGCGCTGCCGGTGTCTCACAGCCGAGAGCCCTTCGTCCGGGCCGGCGATCGATGACTCCCCCCAGATGCCGGCGAGCGCGGGCGTGCAACCGGCAAGGGTCTCTCCCACGAGCATGCCTGACTTCTTGCCCGAGAGGAAGGGCGGCATGGCCTCGACGAAGGCGTCGCTCGCCGCTGCCAGCCAGGCATCCACGGTGGTGGCATCCCCGGTGGCGTCCAACTCGATGGCGCGCAGTACCTCGTAGCCGCGGCGCGTGATGCCCAGCTCCAGGGCCAGCTGGACCTGCTCACCAGCGAGGGCCAGCTGAAGCTCCGGGCGCTGGCCGATGACCACGCCGTCCTCGAAGAGGTTGACCTCGGCGGGCAGGGACACCTGTCCATCGCCATCGTCGTCCCGGACGCTGATCCAGGCTCGCAGCGCCTCCAGCGACTCGGCGTCGGGCGCGAACGCGGCCCCACCCTGCCAGGACCCAGGCGCCTCCACGTCGCGGAGGGTCTGGCCGTTCTCCACCAGGCGCGTGACGAGGTACGGATCCTTCGAGATGGACGCCTCCAGGCAGACGGGAAGCAGCCCGACCGCCCCATCAAGCGGTATGGGCCCGGTTTCCAGCGAGAGTCTGTCGTAACCGCCCTCGCTCCCGCTCGTGTGCGTCACCACGGAGATGCCGTCACCGAGCGCTTCGGGACGTAGCAGGATGTCCAGCACGGTCGGTGCAGCCCAGGCGGCCGCGAACTCGTCGTCGTCCTCGTACCAGGCCCTGGCCAGATCGCTGTCGAGGAGCGACGTGGCCGCGGTCGTCGTGGCATAGGTCACGCTGGAGACGTCCTCGCTGCCGGCGAAGGGCTGCTCGCCCTCCCCCACCCCCACCGGTGCGTTGTTGCTGCGTGAGCGGTCGCGGTCGGTGGCCACGTGGACGCTGGCGTGTCCCTCCGCGACGGCGTCGAGCGGCTGGTCGAGCATGATGCGCACGACCACGTTCCTCCCGGGACGGACGGCCTGCTTGGCCTTGCCCAGCTTGAGGAGCCAGTCGGCGTCACGGAGAACGGCTGCGTCCGTGACGTCCAGCTCGCCGATGCCCACGGCCAGGATGTCCACTCCACCCGGCGGCGCATCACCCTTGACATCGTCCAGCCAGACGGTGCCCTGAACCTGGCCAAAGGGACTGGGCACCTCCCCGAGCGCCCCCTCCGGCCAGGTCGGCAGCTGGCACTCGGAGGCCGGCAAGCCGGGCTGGCAGGGCGGCAGATCCTGTGCCGCTGTCAGGGTCGATGAGACTCCCACGAGCAGGCCAGCGAACCCGGTGGCGACGAGCAGGCGAGGCGAGTGGCGGACCGATCGGCGGGCAGTGCTCATCGCGGCCGAGTGTAGAGGCCACCGCCGCAGCCTGCCATCGAGGACCTCCCGCGGACGGAACGACCGCTCAGGCAGCGGTCCATGAGGTCGCGCGCAACCAGGGGGCCGGCTCGCCAGGGAAGCCTCACAGAATCGAGAAGCCCGGGCTTGACGGCCCGGGCTCGCTCGGGAGGCGGCGC
>CAVPPQ010000024.1:0-388539 GCA_963707395.1 uncultured Chloroflexia bacterium | reverse complement strand
TGAGGCCTTCGCGGCCGACTTCGACGTGCTCAGCGCGACCCCCATCGAGGGCACCGCCAGGACGATCTTCCACGTTCGGCGTCGTGCCTGACTGCTCCCAGCCTCAGGCAGGGAGGGCGGACGTCGAGGCCAGGGCGTCCAGGTGTTCACGGGAGAGCGGCACCTTGTCGTCCCCGCGTCGGGCACAGATCCAGCGCGCCGCGACCTGCGCTCGCCACAGAGCCTGGGCCACGTCGAGCCCGTCGAGCAGGCGGCCGGCCAGGAACGTGGCGGCCAGCGTGTCCCCGGCCCCGTTGGTATCCACGATGGGTCGGCCTGGCAGCTCGACGGCCGGGTAGCGTCTCACGCTTCCGTCGCTCGCGAGCAGGCACCCGCGGGCACCGCTTCCCACGACCACGACGCGGTGCGGGCGCCTGGAGGCCAGGTCGAGGGCCGCACGCTCGGGATCGTCGAGGTTGACCGCCGACAGGAAGAGGATGTCGGCCGCCGCCACGAAGTCTGCCCGGTAGGGGTCGTCAGGCCCGGGCGCATCCTGGAGGTCGCAGCTGATGGGCACGCCAGACTCTTGGGCGATGGGCAGCAGCTCGCGGCACCAGTCGTCGAGGTGACAGTGGAGCAGGCGCGCGCCGGCCATGGTGCTCCGAACGGTCTCGGGGTCGACTCGCACACGCCCGGCACCCCGGGCATCGAAGTAGTTGCGCCGCGTACCATCGCTGGCCATCAGGTTGACGCTGCGGTGCGTGCCCAGCCCATCGCGCAACTCGGTGAGCGCGATGTCGAACGCGGCCAGCTCCTCGCGCACCCAGGCTCCGTGAGCGTCGTCACCGAGCGCCGCGATGGCGTGCGTCTTGAAGCCGAGTGCCGCGAAGGCCCGCGCGCTGTAGCCGCCAGCCTGACCGGGCGCGTCAACGACGTCGGCGAAGGTCACCTCGGCACCGACCCGCTCGCCGAGCGCATAGACGTACGAGTCGATGCCGAACCCGCCAGCGACGACGACAGGGCGACGGTCAGCCATGTCGAGACAGTAGCGCGCGACCGCGGCCTGCGTTCGTGACGGCGTCTGACACTACCGATAATGTAAGTTATGTAACATTCGAGCAGGGTGGTGTCGCGTGCCCGGGATCGAGGTCAGCGTGCGGCCCCTCCCGTAGTCGAATGTCAGTCAGCGTCGCTGCGCCGGACGCGGGGCAGCAGGTCCGCCCGTGGTCGGCCGGCGGTGCAGGCGCACCAGCCCACGAGATCGGGGCGTGCGCCGAAGAGGACCAGCGTCCGCTCATGGCGCGAGGCTGCGGGGCGCAGGCCGCCCGCGGTGAGGAAGCCAGAGGGCGTGCCGTCCAGGAGCGCGGCCGAGGGGGCCACCAGGCCAGGGGCGCCGAGGGAACGGAGTCGGCGAGCCTCGGCCTGGCAGATCGGCCAGCTGGACCGGTCTCCCGTCAGGATCGCCTGCGGCAGGAAGGGTGCGGCCATCGGCGGGACTGGCAGCTCGATGGCCCAGATGGCACGACGGACGCCCTCGAGGTCGACAGGGTCGCTGATCTCCTCGTGGCGCAGGAATTCCGCCCATGCGCCGTCCGCAGTCTCTGCGAGGTAGGCGACGGGCCCCTCCCCCGCAGCGTGCCAGCGCGCCGCAGGCTGCTCGTCCGTCTCCCACAGGAACGGCGTGCGAGCGTCGGCGTGGCGGAAGGCGATCACGCTGCCGCGCCGGGGCCTGCCAGGGCGCGCGCCAGACCGGCGACGGCCTGCGCCGTGGGCTCGTCCGGGTCCCACTCGTCGCCGAGGGCCTCCCGGGGCGAGCGACCCTCCAGCGCGGCCCGTGGCCGCTCCCACCAACGCCGCATGCCGAACGCGTTGTACGAGCCCGCAAGGTCAGTGGTCAGGAGGGACACGTAGTGGATCCGGGCCGCGACCGCGTCTGGCACGGCGCGGGTACCGGTCGCGTAGCGACGCAGGCTGGCAGGCGAGATCCCGAGCAGTCGACCCAGGTTCTCGTGCCCGTAGGTGCGCAGGAGGCCCGTCAGCTCCCGCCGCGGCATCGGCGAACCGGTGATGGCGTCCCGGAGATGCTCGATGAGGTCACCCCAGCGAGCCCCCGAGGTGGTCACCCCCGTGCCCTCCAGGATGGCGAGGGCCGCACCCTGCGCGACACCTTCCGAGAGGCTGTTGCGCGCGATCTCGCGGATGAGCTCCTCGTCGATCCGCTCGATCGCCCTGTCTTCCGGCAGGAGCCCCAGCCCATCAGCGATGAGCACGAGGCGGGCCGCGGCATCTCGAACTGAGGGTGTGTCGAACGGAGCCGCTGTGGATGACAGGCGGACGATGCTCACGCTCCGATCCTACTCCGTAGGGCATCCGACGGTCAAGCCCTGGCGTGTGCGCTCCTGAGGCACTTGCGTGATTGCGCAAATGGTGGAATGATGTGAGCGTCGACTGTCCCCACGCACATCGGAGGGTCCCGTGTCCCGCGTCCTGCACCCGCTCCTCGTCCTTGCCTTGGCCTCGGTCTTCGCGGTCGGTGCCTGCAGCAGCGATACAGGGACCAGCACGGACGCCGTCCGCACCGTGGCAGCCGCGGATGCTGTCGAGGTGCTCGGCGAGCGCACCGTCATCGACGTGCGCACACCGGCCGAGTATGCCGCCGGGCACGTGGCTGGAGCCGTCAACATCGATGTCGAAGCCTCCGACTTCACGGAGCAGATCTCCACGCTGGACCCGAAGGGTGACTACCTCGTGTACTGCCGCTCCGGGCGGCGCAGCGCGCTGGCTGCGGACGCGATGGCCAAGGCCGGCTTCACCGACATCATCGACGCGGGTGGCCTGGACGCACTGGCCGCCGCCGGAGCGCCGATCGAGTAGCGCCGGGCCGCTACGACGTGCCGGTCGGCGCCGACTGGTACCGTCTAGCGGTGACTCCCCCGACCGGAAGCCTGGTCATCCGCCGGATCCGCGCACCAGAAGGGTCGCTCCTGAGAGCCCTGCGTCTGCGCAGTCTGCAGGACGCCCCGGACGCCTTCGGCCAACCGCTGACCGAGGCCGTGGGGATGTCCGCGCAGGAATGGGGCCGCAAGGCGACACAGTCTGCGCACGGCGACGAGCGCAACTGGCTGCTGGCCGAGCGGGACGGGGTCGGGATCGGGCTCGTGCACGGACGTCGTCGTCGCCCGTCGACGCTTCTGCTGTTCAGCATGTGGGTCGATCCGGCTGAGCGCCGCACGGGCGTAGGCCGCCAGCTCATCGGGTCGCTGGAAGCGTGGGCCGCCCGATGGGGTGCCCAGGAGACCGTGCTCTGGGTGCTGCAGGACAACCAGCGTGCGCTGGACTTCTACGACCGCCTGGGGTTCGAAGTCGTTGGGACCGGCCGTGACGCCGACGTCGGCACGAGCTTCGGTGCCCGGACCCTGCGTCGTGCCATCGGGAGCGCGAGTGGCTGACCGGGCGACGTGCTACGGGTCAGCACCCAGCGGTGGCGACGATGCCTGGATGTGAGCCGGACCCCTTGGTCGAACCAGTCGACTGTCTTTGCGCAAAGACAGTCGAAGTCGATCACCTCCCGGCGGTCAGCGGGCCATCGTCCACTGAGACCCAGGCACGGTCCAGCCGCAGGTGGATGACGGACGGCTGGCGCGACATGATCGCCTGACGCAGCGCCTCCTCGACGTGTGCGTCGTCCGAGACGCTGAAGCCCTGGGCACCTTGGGCACGGGCGATGGCGGCGAAATCGACCGGTCCGAGGTCCGAGCCCGCTGAGCTCCTGCCCTCCTGCGACTGGTTCATGGCGATGGTGCCGTAGCGCTCGTTGTCGAAGACGAGGACGATGGGATGCGCGCCCTCGCGGACGGCGGTCTCCAGTTCCATAGCCGACATGGCGAAGCCTCCGTCGCCGCAGACCGCCACCGCGATGCGGTCGGGTTCATGCAGCGAGGCCGCCACCGCGGCGGGCAGTCCGAAGCCCATGGCACCGGAGGCCGGGCCGATGAACGTCCCGGGGCGGCGGAAGCGAAAGCCGCGGGCGAGCCAGCCACCCATGTTGCCGGCGTCGGTGGTGAGGACGGCGTTGTCAGGCAGGAGGCGTCGCAGGACATCCACGACGCGGCCGGGATGGATGCCGGGACCGTCCCAGCTCCCCTGCCCCACGTTGCTGGCGACACGGAAGGCTTCGCGGTCGGCAGCCCCGCGCGCCTCGCGCCGGCTGCGCATCTCGTGGTCGAGCGCCGAGGCACGCAGGTCCGACCAGGCGGCATCCAGGAACCGTGAGGCGTCCGCCTCGACGCTGACAGCAGGTGCCGGCAGCCAGGGTGCCGCCGAGCGGGGCTGGACGTCCACCTGCGCCCAGCGGGTGCCGGGGCCCGGGATGGCGTACCCGTGGGTCGTCGACTCGGACAGCCGAGCGCCGATGAAGACGATGACATCGGCGTCCGCGAGGCGACGCTGGACGGTGGCGGCTGACCACGGGCCCGCCATGCCGAGGTAGTTGGGGTGGTCGTTGGGGAAGACGTCTGGCCGCCGCCAGGCGGCGATGACAGGGACGGCCAGGGCCTCCGAGATGGCCACGAGTCGCTTGCTCGCCCGGGCACGCAGGACGCCGCCCCCGGCCACGATGACACCGCGCTCCGACGCGGCGAGGAGCTTCAGGACGCGCCGCACGGCGGCTCGATCAGCGGCCGGTCCACGCGAGCCCACCGAGCCGGTCGAGGGAGCATCCGCGACCTCGACCTCGGCGTCCATGACGTCACGAGGCAACGAGAGGAGGATGGGTCCTGGGCGGCCGGTGGCCAGGCGTCGCGTGGCGCTCGCCAGGATACTGACGACCTGGCCCGGGTCGTCCACCTGGCTCGCCCAGCTCGCGAGGCTCCCGATGCCCTTCACGAGGTCGCTCTCCTGGAACGCATCCCGGCCCAGGTGGGCTCGCTCCACCTGTCCGGCGAGCACGACGAGGGGTGCCGAGTCCTGGCTCGCGGTGTGGATGCCGATGGCGGCATTGGCGGCGCCGACCGCGCGCGACACGGCCACCAGCTGCGGTCGTCCGGTCGATTGGGCCAGCGCCTCGGCCATGAAGGCGGCGCCGGCCTCGTGCCGGGTCGTCACCACGCGGATGCCCTCGGCAGCGAGGTCATCGAGCAGCGGCAGGATGGCCTCTCCCGGCACGGTGAAGCAGTAGCGGGCGCCAGCGCGCCTGAGCTGCCGCGCCACCTCGGCCGAGACACTGCGGCGCACCACGGCAGGCGCGGGCTCGTCGGCCGCGAGTGGTTCCGGTCGCCCGGCGTGCGTCGCGACCGCGTCGGGCGCCGCGGCGGCCTCCGGCGGGGCGTCGCTCCCCACGGGGGTGCCGTGCTCGACGGCGGGTGCCTCAGCATCGACCGCGAGGTCCGTCTCGGCCATCGACGCGGTTTGCGCGGCTGTCGCCGTGGCCTCGTCGGCCGGCACGGCCTCGTCGGGCTCGTCGAAGTCCTCGCCCGCCGCAGGCGCGTCCAGCAGCTCGGACGGTGCGAGGTCGTGGGCGGATCGGGTGTCTGCCGCCTCCACGGTCTCTTCGCCAGCGTCGCGGGACAGCGGCAGCTGATCAGGCAGCAGATCGCTCACGCCTGCACCATGGTCATGATGAGCGCGACGATGACGATGGTGACCAGGACGGCCACCAGGAAGCGTGAGGCTGGGCTCTCGGCGGTCATGCGCACAGCCTAGCGGTAGTTGTTGAACTGCAGCGCGACCGGATAGTCGTCAGCGGTCTCGCGCAGGCGGGCGATGAGCAGCTGCAGCTCGTCCTTGGACTTGCCGCTGACGCGCACCGCGTCTCCCTGGATCTGGCCATGGAGCTTCGGGAAGTCATCGCGGATGAGCTTGCTGATCTTCTTGGCGACGTCCTCCGGCAGGCCCTGGCGCAGGGCGGCTCGCTGCCGGAAGGACATCCCACCGGCCGGCTCCACCTTGCCCCAGTCGAAGACCTTCACCGAGAGCCCTCGCCGGATGGCCTTGCTGATGACCAGGTCCGCGATGGCTGCCGAGCGCATCTCTGAATCCGTCACGATGACGAGCTCCTTCTCGGCGAGGTCGATCTGGATCTTGGCGCCCTTGAAGTCGAAGCGCGTGGCCACCTCGCGACGCACCTGGTCGATGGCGTTCACGAGCTCCTGGCGGTCGAACTCGCTGACCACGTCGAACGAGACGTTACCGGCCATCCTGTCCCTCCCCGGCATCTGCCGGCTCTGCTGCAGCCCCCGCTGGACCCCCACCGGCCACGAGGCGGACGACCGGCCAGGTACGCATCCGTGAGATGGTCCCGGCCTCGTCGATCTCGAGGACCATGAAACCGCGCTCGCGCCAGCGCTCCTGCCTGCCCACCGGCGTGTAGGCCGCGTGCCAGCTGGCCAGCACGGTGCGACCGGACACCCACGTGCGCTCCGCGTCGAACTCCACGTCTCCCTGCTCCGCGGCGACGCGGTTCCAGTGGGTCCGCATGGCCAGCGACCCGCTCTGGGACGGCTCGAAGGGATCCCAGCGGACCTCGGCGTCCGGCGCGAACAGCTCCAGCATCGCATCCGGGTCGCGCTGCTCGCGAGCCGCCTTGAAGCGGGCGAGCACATCCTGCCCGTCACCGGGCGTCAGGTCATGCGGCACTCGGGCATTCTACCCGCCGCTCCCGGCCTCCAACAGGTCGCCGGCCTCCAGCAGGTCCAGCAGCCGCTCGGCGATGACGTAGGAGCGGCCGCCCCCCATGGTGAGCACGACGTCCCCTGGCTGGACCCGTGCGGCCAGGTGATCGGCCGTGGCTTCCACGTTGCCGGGTGCGGCGACGTCAGGGCCGCCCACGCGCGAGACCGCGGTGGCCAGCGCAGCCGCGCTGGTGATGGTCGTGTCCGGGTCGCGACCTGCCCAGATGTCGGCGACAACGACGTGGTCGGCCGTGGCGAGTGCGGCCGCCAGGTCGTCGAGCATGGCCGCAGCGCGGTGGAAGGTGAGCGGCTCGTGGGCCACCCACAGCGGTCGGCCGGCGTACCGGTCGCGGACGGCCGCGATGGTGGCGCGGATGGCCGTGGGGTGGTGGCCGTAATCGTCGATGACGAGGATACCGTGGGGCTCTCCCCTGACTTCGAAGCGTCTCCCCACGCCGTCGAACGTGGCCAGCCCGCTGGCGACGTCCGCGAGGTCCACGCCCAGGATCACGGCCACGGCGGCCACGCAGGCGGCGTTGGCCGCGTTGTGCTGGCCGGCCAGGCGGAGATCGACCGCGAGCCCGGCATCGCCGGGTCCGCGAAGTGCCGCCAGGTGCAGGCGGGAGCCATCGAGCCGGTAGGTGGGGCCGTCGGCGGACGGGAGTCGGTCAGGCGTGGCTGCCGACCGCACGGGCACCACGCGCGCGCCCCAATCGCCCAGGCGACGGACCAGCTCCGCGCCGCCCGCGTCGTCCATCCCGATGACCACCCGCCGCCGCTCCGCGCCGGGACCGCGCAGCCACGCCTCGAAGGCGTCCACGACGGCGGTCCGGTCGGCGAAGACGTCCGGGTGGTCCCAGTCGGCGTTGAGGACCACGGCCACGTCCGGCCGGTAGGGGTCGAAGTTGCCGGCATACTCGTCGGCCTCCACGACGAAGACGTCCCCCCTCCCCCAGCGCGCTGTGGCCGGCGCGCCGCCGGTGAGCGCGGAGGGAAGCAGCGCCCCGACGAAGGCCGCCGGATCGCGGCCAGCGGCGGCCAGCAGGTGGACCAGCCAGCCCGATGATGTGGACTTGCCGTGTGTGCCAGCGACCGCCACCAGCTGGCCCCCCTGCCTGGCCGCGGCGTCGGCCACGGTCTGCTGCCAGGGCTCGATGGCGATGCCTGCCCGCTTCGCTGCCACCAGCTCCGGGTGGTCTGGCTGCACGGCGGTGAGGGCCTTGGTGACGGCCAGGCGCGTCAGCGTCGGCACGGCTGCCGAGACGTGCGCCGCGTCGTGGGCGGCGGCGACCGGGATGTGGCGGGACTCGAACGCGGCCGTGTAGGCCGTCGGGGCCGCGGGATCGCAGCCGCTGACATGCGCCCCCGCGGCCGCCGCGAGCAGGGCGGCGGCCGACGCCCCTGCCCCCGCCGCACCCACGACGTGGATGACCTCCTCCGGGCCGATGGGTCGCGCCTCGCGCGCCGGAGCCAGGCCCCGGCCGATGGCCTCCGCGCCCCGCATGACCGTCATCGCTCGTCCCGCGGCCGATCCTGGTCAAGGGTGGCGATGAGCATGGACAGGGCGGCGGCGGCGCTCAGGACCTGGTTGGCTGACCGGTCGCCGTCCCAGTGGTGGCGTTCCACGCGATGGCTCGCCGGACCGGCCACGGCCACGTAGGCCAGGCCGACCGGCTTGGAGTCCGTACCGCCGGCAGGACCGGCCACGCCGGTGACGGCCACCGCCAGGTGGCAGCCGAGCCGCTCGCGCAGGCCCTCCGCCATGGCCACAGCCGCTTGTGCGGAGACGGCGCCGTGTCGGTCGATGGTCGCGGGAGCCACGCCCAGCAGCTCGACCTTGACGCGGTCTGCGTAGCTGATGACGCCGCCGAGGTAGTAGGCGCTCGACCCGGGCACCGAGGTGATGGCGTGGCCGACGAGGCCGCCCGTGCAGGACTCGGCCGTGCCCACGGTGACGCCTTGCGCGACGGCCAGCTGCTGGAGGTGCTCGGCGAGCTCGACCAGCGTGGGGCTGCCGGTTCCCGTCAGGAGACCGGCGCCGGCTTCTGACCCTGCAGGAGCTGCCATGTCGCGGCCTCCGCCTTCTTGCCCACGGCACCGTAGTCCACGCCGTCGACCGTGACGTGTGCGGCGCGGGCGTTGCCCACCTGGAGGAGGACGTCCGGGTCCACCCGGAAGGTCCGCGACTGACCGGGCTCCAGGCGGATGCCGTCGGCGAGGACCTTCTCGTCCTGGCCGACGATCTTGATGCGCGTGTAGCCTTCCACGGCGCTGACGGTGACGATCATCTTGTCAGCCAGCGAACGGACGGGAATGGTGGAGATGGCCGGCGTGCCGCCGTCGATGGCGGCAGCCACGGAGACCTGCCAGCGGCCCTTGGGCAGTTGGAGTCGACCGCGGAAGACGCCCTCCTCCACTGGCAGCTGCAGCGGCTCCGGCGCGGCACGTTCGCGGTCGAGATTGCCGAGCCACTGGAGGCTGACCACGACGCTCTCGGCATCGCTCGTGCCCTCCACCTTGACGGCGCCGTCGGCCGACTGGAAGCCCTCCTGCGGCGAGGTCAGCACGAGCTCCGCGGATGGCGTTCCTGACAGGTTGGAGGTGTCCACGCCCTCCGGCAGGGCCGGTGCCACGTCACCAACGACGCCGGGCATGTCCAGCACCGGGACGGTGGCGATGACCTGCAGGGGCTCCGATTCGCGAGCGGTCTCCGCATCCGTGGTGGTGATGGTGAAATCGTTGCGTCCCTTGGCCACGGGCAGGTCAAGGGTCCACTGGCCGCGCGTGTCGGCCGTGGTGGTCCGGAAGGTGTCGTCCGTGCCCCGCGCCGTGACCAGGGAGCTGGGTGTGCCCCCGCCACTCAGCACGACGCGCTCCGCGCCCGGCTGCAGCTGGCGGATGGAGGGCCCGTTGAGCGAGATCTCCGGGTTCTGCGTGAAGCGCACGAGCTGCAGGCCGATGTAGCCCACGAACGCGAAGACGATGCTCGCCAGCGCCAGCGCCACGATGAGCCCGGTGGTGAGCTTGAGGCGGCGGTCAGGGGCCGTGATGGGCTGGGGCGGTGGCTTGAGGCGTGGCGTCTCGGCCGTGCTGGGCTGGTCGATCTCACGCCGCCAGCGGGCCAGCATCTCCTCTGCGTCGAGGCCGAGGTACGTGGAGTAGTTGCGCAGGAAGCCCTTCGCGTAGACCAGCGCCGGAAGATCGGCCACGTCGCCGCTCTCCAGGGCGGCCAGGTGACGGGCGCGGATCTTCGTCTCGCGCTCGGCACGCGTCAGATCCACCCCTTTGCGTTCGCGGGCAGTCTGCAGGATCTCTCCGACGTGCGGCGCGCGCTGTGTCTCGTAGGACCAGCGGGCTCCGTCGGTCGCACGAGATCCGACGCGTGCTTCCTGGCGCGCGGTCATCCGGCGATGGACCCCTCACTCACGATACGGCTCCGCCTCGACCACGGCAGTCGGGACGTTGCACGCAGTCTAGCGGGTCACGGTCATCCGTGACCAGTCCCGGTGATATCGCAGCCGCCAGATGGCGCTGGCTCGGTGCATCGCGTCACCGACGTCGCGGTCGCTGTCGACCGGTTCCGCCCGCGGAGCGGTCCGTCGTCAGGCGCGAGCGCGCTCCACCGAGTAGACGTCCTTGAGTTGCTCGAGATGGGCCATGACCCTCGAGAGCTGGGCCACCGAGGAGACTTCCAGCGTGGCCTGGACGGTGGCACGGTGGTCCTTGTGGACCGCCACGGTGGCGGCCACGATGTTGATCTTGTCGTCGGCGACGATGGTGCTGATGTCGCCCAGCAGCCCGGTGCGGTCGTAGGCCTCGATGAGGATGGCGATGGGGTAGGTGCGCTGGGCGGCCGTCTCCCACTCCACGTCGATGAGGCGCTCCACGGCGCGCTCGTTGATGATGGTGGCGCAGGTGGCCAGGTGCACGGTCACGCCGCGCCCGCGGGTGATGAAGCCCACGATGGGGTCGCCGGGGATGGGGTGGCAGCACTTGCTGAAGCGGACCAGCAGGTCGCCCACGCCGCGCACGCGGACCCCGCCTGGCGTCGGCGTCGGCGGCGCCACCTGGGGAAGCTGGACCTGGTCAGCATCGTCGACGACGCCCAGCCGCGAGACGACCTGCTGGGCGCTGATCTGCCCGTAGCCGATGGCGGCCAGGAAATCGTCGAGCGACCTCATGCCGTAGTGGTCGAGCAGGGCGTCCAGGTCGCCATGGTCGATGCGGTCGAGCGTGGTGCGCGCCAGGCGTCGCAACTCGCGGTCGAGCACCTGCCGCCCGTGCGTGATGTTCTCGCCGCGCTGCTGGCGCTTGAACCACTGCCGGATCTTCTCCCGCGCGTGGCTGGTGGTGACGATGTTGAGCCAGTCGCGCGAGGGACCGTGGGCGCTCTTGGTGGTGACGATGTCGACGATGTCACCGTTCTTGAGCTTGTAGTCGAGCGGCACCAGGCGGTTGTTGACCTTGGCGCCGATGCAGGCGTGGCCCACCTCGGTGTGGATGCGGTAGGCGAAGTCGAGCGGCGTCGCGCCGGCCGGCATGTCCTTGACGTCACCCTTGGGGGTGAAGACGAAGACCTGGTCCTGGAAGATGTCGAGCTTGACGCCCTCGATGAACTCGGTGGCGTCGGAGACGTCGGTCTGCCATTCCATGAGCTGGCGCACCCAGGCCAGCTTGGCGTCGTAGGCCCGGTCGGTCCGGGACCCCTCCTTGTAGCGCCAGTGGGCGGCGATGCCGACCTCGCTGACGCGATGCATATCGTGGGAGCGGATCTGGACCTCGAGCGGCTTGCCGTCGAGGGCCACGACCGCGGTGTGAAGGCTCTGATACATGTTGTTCTTGGGCATGGCGATGTAGTCGTCGAACTGCCCGGGGATGGGCCGCCACAGCGAGTGCACGACGCCCAGCGCCGCGTAGCACTCGCGCACGTCGGCGACGAGCACGCGCAGGGCGTGGACGTCGTAGATCTCGCCGAACTCGGCCCGCTTGCGACGCATCTTCTTGTAGATGCTGTAGATGTGCTTGGGTCGGCCAGAAAGCTCAGCCGTGATGCCGGCCTCCGCGAGCGCCACCTGGAGTTCCTCCATGGCGCGCCGCACGTAGACTTCGCGGCCCTTGCGGTGGCTCTCGAGCTGCCCCGCCACCTCGTGGTAGGCATCGGGGTCCATGATCTTGAAGGAGAGG
Source organism: uncultured Chloroflexia bacterium (assembly GCA_963707395.1). GTDB lineage: Bacteria > Chloroflexota > Limnocylindria > Limnocylindrales > CSP1-4 > JAFMJV01. Next base: position 376,708 of record CAVPPQ010000024.1, on the reverse strand, counting down.
TCCTCGAGCTCCCACTTGATCTGCCAGATCCCCAGGCGTTCCGCCAGAGGGGCATAGATCTCCGCGGTCTGGCGGGCGATGCGCAGCTGCTTGGCGGGCGGCAGCGCCGTCAGCGTGCGCATGTTGTGGAGGCGGTCGGCCAGCTTGATGAGGACGACACGGATGTCCTCCGCCATGGCCAGGAACATCTTGCGGATGTTCTCCGCCTGCTGCTGCTCATGCGTCAGGGTGCTGAACTTGCTGAGCTTGGTGACGCCGCTCACCAGCCGTGCCACGTCCGCGCCGAAGTGCTCCTCGACGTCGTCGAGCGAGTACTCCGTGTCCTCCGGGATGTCGTGGAGGAGTGCCGCGGTGACGGCGATGGGGTCGAGCCCCATCTCGGACAGGATGCGCGCCACGGCCAGGGGGTGCGTGACGTACGGTTCCCCACTGGCGCGCTTCTGGTCGGCGTGCGCCTCGTGGGCGAAGGCGAAGGCGGCCGAGACGGGTGACAGGTCGGCCTGCGGGTAGCGAGCCTGGAGTTCCTGCTCGATGTGACGCAGGCTCCGCTGCATGCCGTTCGTGGAGTGATCCACCGGGGCCACGGGTCGAGCGCGTCGCCGGGTGCGCGCCGCACCCGAGCTTCCCTCGAGTGGGAGGGTGACGCCGACCTCGGACGCTGCGCTGGTCATCGGCCCGAGTGTATCGGGTGTCTGGGAGGGGTGCGCCGGGGTGGGTGGTTCAGACGAACGCACCACATCGAAACCTCGGGACACTCCCGGTGCCGCTGGTCGAGGGTGTACCGTCGCCGCCTGTGATGCCGTGGCACGCGCGTCGCCCATGGGGCGCCGTCTTCCCCCTGCTGCTCCTGGCCGGCTCGATGAGCCTGCTGGTCTCGTGCGTCTCCATCACCGACCGGTCCGACGTCGCCGGCGCCGCCTCCCCACGAGCCGCCGCGGCCTCGGCCACGGCGGCCCCGGTCACGGAGGCCCCGGCCACGGCGAGCCCGGCCACGCTCGCGGGGTCGTCCCCCGCGCTCGCCCAACAGGCCGCCCCGGTGACCCAGTCGACCCCCACGCCCTCGGTCGCGGCGCCGTCGCTGACTACCGTCCCCGTGACCGAAGCGACCGTCACGCCCGCCCTGCCGGCAGCCACGGCAAGTCCTGGCTCCGCCATCTCCCTGGATGCTGCCACGCAGCGCAAGCTGGGGGCCATCCTGGAGCGCACCACCGGGAAGGACCGGGTGGCCGGTCTGCAGGCCGCGGTGCGGCTGGCTGACGGCCAGACCTGGCTGGGCAGCGCGGGAAGCGCGCAGCTGGAGCCCCAGCGCCCAGTGACGGACGACACGGTGTTCTCCATCGCCAGCGTCAGCAAGACGTTCATCGCCGCACTCATCCTCGAGCTGGCGCAGGAGGGCAAGCTGGAGCTGGACGTGCCCTTCGGCCGCTACTGGGCGGATGCCCCGCGCAAGGACACCGTCACCATCCGGCAGCTGCTGAGCCATACGAGCGGCATCTACAACTACTTCGAGCATCCTCGCTACGGGCAGATCTCGCGCGCGTGGCTGCGACCCGTGTCCGCCCCGGGGCTCGCCTCCCGAGAGCACACCTGGACCTACGACGAGATCATGGGACTCGTCAAGACCGGCTACTGCCGGGCCGGGGAGTGCTACCACTACTCCAACACCAACTACGTCATCCTGGGCCGCGTCGCGGAGGCCGTGGGTGGAGCCCCGCTCCACGAGCAGCTGCGGCGCCGCTTCTTCAAGCCGCTCGGCCTGGCGGACACGGTCTACCAGCCGGCGGAGCTGGCGCCGCCGGACGCGGCGCACGGGTACTGGGACTACGGCACGGGCTACTCGGACCACACGCGTGACTCGCGCCTGCGCCCCTTCGAGGCGGCGCTGACCGTGGCCGACGCTGCCGGTGCCATCGCCTCGACGGCAAGCGACCTGTCATCGTGGGCATCGGCGCTGTACGGGGGCTCCGTGCTGGCTCCGGAGTCCCTGGCGCAGATGACGACCATGCTGCAGCCCGGGCTCTACGGCCTGGGCGCGGACGTGGCCGTCTTCGCTGGGCACCGCGCCTACGGCCACCGCGGCGGCCTGCGCGGCTTCGAAGCCTCGATGTGGTACTTCCCCGACGAGGGTGTCTCCATCGTGCTGCTCTCCAACCAGGGCAACTGGCTCACCGACGAGCCCATGGAGAAGCTCGCCGCTGCCGTGCTCGGCCGCGCTGACTGACCCGCGGCACGGGCGGCTCGTGGCGCCGATCAGCCCTGCCGATCAGCCGTGCCGATCAGCCGTGCCGGTCAGCCCGACCGTGGCGCGGTCGCCGTGTCTCGTGAGCCCTTCAGCCGATGAGGCGGCGCAGGGTGCTCCGCGCGACCGTGGCCTCATCCCAGGGGATCTCGCCGCCGGCCGTCTCGATGGTCTTCTCGTGACCCTTGCCGGCCAGCAGCAGGGCGTCGCCCGGGCGAGCACTCCCCAGGGCCACGGCGATGGCCTCGGCACGGTCGGGCACCAGCAGCAGGTCCTGGCCACGGCGCAGCCCCGCCGCCTCCGCGCCTGCCGCGATGGCCTCCAGGATGGCCATGCGATCCTCACCCCGTGGGTCCTCGTCGGTGAGCACGACGAGTCGGCAGCGCTCGCCAGCGACACGGCCCATCTCGGCGCGCTTGGCCACGTCGCGCTCGCCAGCGGACCCGAAGACGGCGATGAGCCCGGCCGCGGGGTCGACCGGGGCGAGCTCGTCGAGGACCTTGGCCAGGGCTTCGGCGGTGTGGGCGTAGTCGACGACGAGGCTGAATGGCTGGCCCTCATCGATGCGCTGCATGCGGCCCGGGACGGCGTCCACCTGCCCCAGGGCGCCGGCTGCCGCATCCAGGTCCAGCCCGATGGCCGCCGCCACGCCCAGGGCGGCCAGGGCGTTGTGGATGTTGAAGCGGCCAGCCAGCCGCAAGTCCAGCCACCCGGACCAGCCCGGCGCGGTCACGTGGGCGCGTAGCCCGCGGGGGGTCTCCGCGACCTGCGTGGCCACGATCTCGGGCACGTGGTCGCCCGGCGCATCGGGTCCCTCCGCCTGGCCGGGTGGCGCCCCGGCCAGTCCGTAGCGCAGCACGCGAGCCCCGGCCGCGCCGGCGATGGCGGCGATCACGGCACACTGCGGGTCGTCGGCGTTGACGACGGCGTGCTTGCCCCAGCCCTTCTCGGGGTTCTCCTGGCTGCGGGAGAGCCGTGCGAAGAGGCTCTGCTTGGCTTCCCGGTAGGCCTCCAGCGTGCCGTGGAACTCGAGGTGCTCCGAGGTGATGTTGGTGAGCACGGCCACGTCATAGGCGACCCCGCCGACACGCTGCTGGGCGAGGCCGTGAGAGGTCGATTCCACGACGGCCCAGCGATCCCCCGCGGCAGCCATGGCGGCCAGGTAGCCCTGCAACTCCGGCGCCTCCGGGGTGCTGGCACGCGCCGTGTTGCCGAGGCTCCGGCCACCGACGATGACGTCGGTGGTGCCGATGAAGCCGGTCGGCATGCCGGCCTCCTCGAGGATGGCTCGCACGAGATAGGCGGTCGTGGTCTTGCCGTCGGTGCCCGTGATGCCCACGATGCCCAGCTGCAGCGATGGGTCGCCGGCCCGCCAGGCGGCCGCCAGCGCCAGCGCCATCCGAGAGTCGCGGACGAGGATCTCCGGCACCTTGAGGCCTGGCACCGGGCGTTCCACGATGACGGCGACGGCTCCAGCCGTCACCGCGGCGGCGACATGCTCGTGGCCATCGGCGTGCTGACCGCGTCTGGCCACGAAGACGTCTCCGGGCCGCACGAGGCGGGAGTCGTAGCGGACTTCGCTGATGACCGGGTCGGGTGCAGCGCCATGGGCAGGGATGCCCTCGTTGGCCAACAGGCCGCCGCGCTGCAGGCGCGCGACGAGGGCCGCCAGCCGGGGTTCGTCCACGCTCAGTCGTCCCCGTCAGGCGCCGGCTGGCCGGTCGCGACTGGCTGCGTCGAGCTGCCCGCGGCGGGCGGGTGCTCTGTCGGCATGGCCAGCCCGCGCCGGCGCCTGGCCAGCCGGATCAAACCGCGCCGACCACGCTGCACGATGGCATGCACCGCCGGGTTCACGACCAGGTCCCAGGTGCCGCCGTACTCGACCACGCGCCCCCCGAAGCCCTGTTTGAAGTGGGCGATGCCGGGTGTGGAGCGGCCCCACATGTCGAAGACGCGCGCGCCTGCCGACTTGCTGCGCACGATGGCCTGCCACTCGAAGTAGTGGCCGGCGCGGATCTCGCCACCGGCGTCGGTCAGCCCACCGTAGAGCTGCGAGGCGCGTCCCCCGCAGGTGAGGATGAGCTTGCTCGAGACATCCGTGCCGTCCGGCAGCGAGCCGATGAGGAGCAGCGCTCGACCCTCGGCAGCGAAGGCGCGGTAGACATCCCGGTAGGCCTCGAAGGCGCGCGGGATGAAGCCGCTGCGAACCGCCGTCTCGACGAGGATGTCGTAGAAGACCGCGAGGTCCGCTTCGCCGCCCTCGCGGACGCTGCAGCCACGCTTGCGCGCGCCATTGGCGTAGCGACGGCTCGACTTGTAGACGTCGGACCAGAGCTCCTCCTCGCTCCTGGCAAGGTCGATGACCTGCGTCGAGGTGAGCTGCACGGCATCCGCTGGTCGCCACCCGGCCGCAGCCAGCAGGACGTGGTGCGCGTCACCCTCCAGGCCGGGGTCGGCCGTGACGTGCGTGAGACGCCGTGCGCGCGCGACCGCGCGCAGCGCGTCCGTGAAGGCCTGCACGCTCGCCGCGTCGAAGTGCGTCGCCACCGGCCCGCGAGGCAGATAGCCCACGGCGAACGGTCCAGGACCCAGGCGGTGCACGAGCAGCTGGCCGCCGATGGGTCCGGAGCCGCCGTCTGCCACCACGCGCTCCGCTCTCCAGCCCGTGGCCGCCTTGGCCGTCGCCCAGGCGCTCAGCTGGAGTGGGAAGTCGGTCTCCGTCGACTCGACGAAGGCATCCCACGACGCGGCGTCGTGGCGCAGGCGATCGAGGTCAGCCTCCATATCGCCTATCTTCCCATCCCTCGCATGGCGTCGATGACACGGCGCCGGACTCGCGCCAGCCGGTCGGCCGTGGGCCGCAGCACGATGCGCCGCGGGGGTGCCCGGTCGACCCACACCGCACCGAAGCCGCGCTTGTGCTCGTAGAGCCCGCGGCCTGCTTCGCCCGGCTGCGGCGGACGGCGGTGACCGGGCAGGTCCACGCCACCCAGCTCGATGGCTGAGGCGCCCTCCTGGAGGGCGTCCCGGACGGCCGTCCAGCGGAGGAGGTGCATCGTGCCCGGCAGCTCATCTCGCGATGCCGCACGGTCGGCCGAGTAGGCGGTCGCGTGGATGCCACCCTGCCGGAAGAGGAACAGCCCGCCGACCAGGAGGCCGTCGTGGTCAGCCAGGAGGAGCCGGGCCAGCCCCACGGCGAGCAGCGCCCGCCAGCCTCGCAGGTAGTCGGTGTCCGATCGCAGCGGGATGCCCAGCGCCCGGGCGCGCTCTGCCATGAGCACCACGAACTCCTCGAGCCGCTCCCCTGCCGGATCGTCCAGCACGCGGGTCCCGTCCCGCTCGGCTGCACGCACGCGCTGGCGCGTGGACTTGGAGAGGCGCGCGAAGAGGGCCTCGTCGTCGATGCCCGGCGGGAAGGCGAGCCGCATCACATGGATGGACGGCTCGAGGCCCTCGCTGACACGGAAGCCGGCCGCGCTCATGGCCGCCTCCCACGCGGCATCAGCCGGGCGTTCCGGGTCGAGGAAGAGGTCGCGTGCGCCACGGCCGCGTGCCCACTCGGCCAGGGCCACGGCCCGCCCGGCGGCCACGGTGGGCGACTCTCCCAGGTGGGCGGGTCCGCGCCGTACGGATGCCTCCGCACCGGGCAGGCCGCTCGTGGCACGCAGGGTCGCGAGGGCCACCCGACCATCGCCGAAGGTCAGGAAGCGCGGCTCATCGCCCCGGCTCGCGCGGTAGGCCGCCCAGGCCGCCGATTGCATGACATGGCCGCCGATGACGTGGACGGCCCGTTCATCCCAGCCGTCCGGGGCGCGGGACTCGTCCCGGACGACGGACGGGCCCGCCGTGCCCTGCCCGCCTGCCGCCGCGCTGCCCCCGCCGGTCATCGTCGTCGCCTCCCGGTCGTGGCGGCTCATTCGGGGCGCAGCGCCGAGCGCAGCAGCCCGATGGTCCGCGGCAGCTCCGGCAGGCGCACGAGCCAGCTGTAGGTGACGTACACCGCCAGCGCTGCCACGGACGCCAGCAGCAACTCCAGGCCCAGGGTGACGGCGCGGCCCGTGACGCCGGGAACGGGCAGCAGCGCCAGGACGGCGGCCGCTGCGAGCCCGGCCGCGAGCGCGCCCACGAGCGAGCTGATCCCGGCTCGCACGACTGGTGCCGCATGCACCGACGCATGGCGCCGCGCCAACAGCAGCGTCAGGGCCACCGCTTCGAACCAGGCACCCACGGCGATCCCCAGCGCCAGCCCGCCCAGCCCGAGGCGGTCGACCGTGGCCACGGAGACCACGACGTTGACGCCGACCGAGGCGATGGCCACGCTCACCGGCGTGATGGTGTCCTTGCCGCTGTAGAAGGCGCGGGCCAGGATGATGTTGAGCGCGTGCGCGGGCAGGCCAAGCATGAAGACCCCGAGGGTCATGGCCGTGGCTTCCAGGGCCGCCGCGTCGAAGCCCCAGCCGAAGAGCAGCTCGGTGACCTGGTCTCGGGCCACGATGCCCACCGCCGAGACGAGCAGCATGGCCCACAGCAGCAGTCGCAGCGCGTTGACCACGGCCGACCCGAAGGCCGTCTCCTCGCCGGTGGCCAGGGCGCGCGAGAGCGTCGGCAGCAGGATGATGCCGAGCGGCAGGCCGATGACCCCAAGGGGGATCTGCAGCACGTTGAAGGCGACGTTGTAGGCGACCACGGCGCCCACCGCCAGCGTGCTCGCGAGGGCGGTGTTGACCAGGAAGGTGATCTGGTTGGCACCCATGCCCACGGCCCGCGGCAGCATCAGCCAGAACGACTGCCGGGCCGCCTCGTCGGAGACGTCCGCGACCGGCGAGTAGCGGAAGTGCCCGCGCAGAGGTGGTATCTGGACGAGCACATGGGCGACCGAGCCGACGATCACGCCGATGGCCGCCGCGAAGACGCCCAGCCAGGGCGCCAGCAGAACGGCGCAGACGATGATGCCGACGTTGTAGGCGACCGGCGCCATGGCCGCCGCGCCGAAGCGGTCCTCCGTGTTGAGGATGGCGGAGAGGATGGCACCGGCGGCCAGGAAGACCGGCGAGATGAGCATGAGGCGCGTGAGCTCGACCGTGAGCGCGGTGGTCTCGGCGTCGAAGCCGGGCACCAGGAGGGGCACCACGGCAGGCGCGAAGATGGCCAGGAGCACCGCCAGCACGAGCAGCACGCCGAGCATCAGGTTGAGGACGGTGGAGGCCACGCGCCAGGCACGCTCGCGCTCCCCGTGGGCCGTCAGCCCGGCCAGCACCGGCACCAGGGCTGAGGCGATGGCGCCCGCCGCCACGAGCTGGAAGACGAGGTCCGGGATCCGGAAGGCGGCGTAGTAGGCGTCCAGCTCCGCGGTCGCCCCGAAGAGGTTGCCCAGGATGACGACACGCAGCCAGCCCAGGATGCGCGAGGCCAGGAAGGCGAGGGTCACGACGAGCCCGGCCCGGGCGAGCGTGCCCCGGCTCATGACGACGGGTCAGGCGTGCCGTCACCCTCCGGCGGGCCGGGACGGGTGGCCGAGACCGCCCGGGGGTGGGCGGCACGGTAGCTCGAGCGCAGCCGGCCGGGGCTGACGTGCGTGTAGACCTGTGTCGTGGCGAGGCTGGCGTGGCCGAGCAGCTCCTGGACGACGCGCAGGTCCGCGCCGCCTTCCAACATGTGCGAGGCGAAGGAGTGGCGCAGCGTATGTGGCGTGGTCCGCTCCGGCAAGCCGGCCCGATGCACGAGCCGTTCGATGCGGAGGCGAACGCCACGGACCCCCAGGGCCTGGCCTCGCGTGCCCAGGAAGATGGCGTCCGAGACCTCCCCCGCGGCCGCGTCTGCCAGGACCGGGCGCCCGTGGTGCAGGTAGACCTGCAGCGCATCACGCGCCGGTGCCCCCAGCATGCCCATGCGCTCCTTGCGTCCCTTGCCCAGGACACGGATCTCGCCGCGGGCGACGTCCACATCCGAGAGTCGTGCGGCGGCGATCTCGCTGATGCGCAGCCCCGCCGCGTACGTGACCTCCAGGATGGCTCGGTCACGCAGCTCCACGGCCTCCGGGAGGCCGTCACGTCGCGGGACGGCCACGGCGTGGCCGGCTGATCCCGGCACCACGTCGAGCAACTGCTCGACGTCTCCGACCGACAGCACCCGCGGCAGCCGAGACGAGCGCCGCGGCGTCACGATGGCCGACCACGGGTCACCACTCACCCAGCCCTGGCGCCGTGCGAAGCGGTAGAAGGAGCGCAGCGCGGCGACCCGGCTGGCGATGGTGGAGCGCGCCAAGCCCCGTCCATCCAGCTCCGCCAGGTAGGCGCGCAGGGTGCGGCGGGGGGGCCGCTGCCAGGTCACACCGTCGACGCCCCCGAGCCAGACGAGATACTGCCCGAGCGCCGTGCCGTAGGCCCGTCGCGTGTGGACCGACGCGTCGCGCGCCTCCAGCGCTGCCAGGAATGCGGCGACGGCCGACCGCCCGTCGCGCTCCTCCCCCGCGGCGGTCATCGGCCGGCGGCCGGATGCTCGGCCATCAGGCCGGACGGGAGCCCGAAGCGGCGGCGGCGCCACGTCCCTTCGTTGCTCGACCCGGGCTCCGCGGGGTCCGGGCGCTGCTCCGGGCCGCCGTGCGACGCTTCTTCGACGGCGCGAGTGCCCCAGGGTTCGGCGGGCCGCCGGGCAGCTGCTGGCCAGGCAGCCCGGCGCGGTCGATGGGCAGGTCCACGCTCGCTCCGCAGCGCAGGCACAGGCCGCTCTCGTCCTTGAGCACCACGGGGCCTGCGTCCGCGTCGTGCACGGCTCCGAGCGGCTCCAGGTTGGTCGTGAAGTCGCAGGCCGGGTAGCGCGAGCAGCCGTAGAAGACGTTGCCGGTGCGGCGGGCACGGCGAGCCGTGAGGTTGCCCTGGCCGCAGGTCGGGCACTCGACCGCGAACGGCAGTGGCGGTGGAGGCGGCGGCCCCGTGCGATGGATGTAGTCGCACTCGGGATACCGGGAGCAGCCGGCGAAGACCCCGAAACGGCCCCGCTTGGCCACGAGGATGCCCTCGCCGCAGGTGGGGCAGGCCTGGCCGACGCCTTCCACGGCGGGCAGCTCGTCCTCCTCACCGGGCACCGGCCGGGTCTCCTTGTGCTCCGGATACAGCGAGCAGGCCAGGAAGCGTCCGTTGCGACCCAGCCGGATGACCATGGGGTGGCCTTCGCTGCAGATCTCCTCCGTCTCCTCCGTGGTGAGATCGCGGCGCTTCAGCTCGCGACGCTTCTCATCCACGAGGGCCTTCAGTGGATCGTAGAACTCGCGCAGCAGGGGCACCCATTCGCGCTCGCCACGGGCGACCTCGTCGAGCTCCTCCTCCATGCGCGCCGTGAAGGCCACGTCCACGTAGTCGCCGAAGTGCTCCACGAGCACATCGGTGACGATGCCGGCCACGACCTCCGGGCGCAGGCGCCGGTCCTCCACCTTCACGTAGCCGCGATCCTGGATGGTGGAGATGGTGGCGGCGTACGTGGACGGACGGCCGATGCCATGCTCCTCGAGGGCCTTGATGAGGGTGGCCTCCGTGTACCGCGGCGGCGGCTCGGTGACGTGCTGTTCGGCAGCGGCATCCTCGACCCTGGCCGTGTCCCCCTCGGCGAGCTCCGGCAGACGACCCTCGGCCTCGTCGGTGGCCTCGTCGTCGCGACCCTCCGTGTAGACCCGCGCGAACCCCTCGAAGAGCGTGCGGGTGGCGCTGGCGCGCAGCCCGAAGCGCCCGGCTTCCAGTTCGGCCGAGGTCGTCTCGAGCTGCTTGGCGGCCATCTGCGAGGCCAGGGCGCGCTGCCAGATGAGCCGGTAGAGGCGCAGCTCCTCGTCCTTGATCCGCCCCTTGAGCGAATCGGGGTCGCGCAGGAAGCTCGTGGGGCGGATGGCCTCGTGTGCCTCCTGGGCGCCCTTGGCGCGGTTGCGGTAGCCGCGACCGCCCTTGACCGCGTACTCGGGACCGAAGCGCTGTGCGACGACGTCGTGGGCCTCGTGCTGGGCTGATACGGCGATGTTCACCGAGTCGGTGCGCATGTAGGTGATGAGGCCGGTGGGCTCACCATCGATGACGATGCCCTCGTAGAGCCGCTGAGCGACGGACATCGTGCGCTTGGGGCCGAAGCTCAGCTTGCGACTGGCTTCCTGCTGCAGGGTGCTGGTCGTGAACGGCGGCGCGGGGTTGCGCTTGCTGGAGCGCACCGTCTTCGAGGTGACGATGGCGGACTGGCCGCGCAGCTCCTCCACGTACGCGCTGGCGGTGCCGGCATCGGCGATGGGGACCTCTCGGCGACCGACCTCCCCGCTCCGTGCCACCGCGGTGCCGTCCACGCGGACCAGGCTGGCCGTGAAGGGCTCGTCGCGGCCGGAGCGCAGGCTGGCCTCCAGCGTCCAGTACTCGCGAGCCGTGAAGGCATCGATCTCGCGCTCGCGTTCCACCACGAGACGCACGGCGACCGACTGCACACGCCCCGCGGAGAGGCCGCTGCGCACCTTCCTGGAGATGAGCGGGCTGAGGGTGTAGCCCACGAGGCGGTCCATGATGCGCCGCGTCTGCTGGGCGTCCACGAGGTCCATGTCGATGCCTCGCGGATGCGCGAAGGCGGCGTCGATGGCGCTCTTGGTGATCTCGCTGAAGGTGACGCGGCGGGTCTTGTCACCGGGGATGTCGACGGCCTCCGCGATGTGCCAGGCGATGGCCTCGCCCTCGCGATCGAGGTCCGTCGCGAGATAGACGAGATCCGAGGCGGCTGCCGCGCGGCTGATGTCCTTGAGCTGCTTCCGACGGTCCTCGCTGACGACGTACTCGGGCGCGAAGTCGTGGTCGACGTCCACGCCCAGCTTGCCCTTGCCGGGGTTCTCCGGCAGGTCGCGCACGTGACCGTAGGAGGCCAGCACCTTGTAGCCATCGCCCAGGTATCGCTCGATCGTCCGCGCCTTGGCGGGCGACTCGACGATCACCAGGTTCTTGGTCATGGCCGGCGAGTGTAGCACCGGTGCGTCGGCGCACCACCCTCGCCGGCGGTCCGGCCGCTCATGCCTCGCGGATGCGCCGGAGCAGCTCCGCGTCCGGCTCCAGGTGCTCCAGGGCCTCCTCCACCGGGGCCGCCTCGCCCGTTCCGAAGCCACTCGGGGGTGGCGTGATGATGACGCCAGGGTGCTCGGTCACGCCGCTGGCCTCGGCTGGTAGCTGGACCGGCCGGATGGGCAGGTCCATCCCCAGGCCGGCCTGGTCGATGGAGGCTCGGGGGATCTCGATGAAGCGGATGATGTTGTAGGGGATGAGAAAGACGGAGTCGAGGTACTCCGTGGTCAGCGGCTTGCGCCCCTCCAGGGTGCGCAGGTTGGTGCAGAGGAGTCCGGCGTCGGCGGCCGTGGGCAGCGCTTCGATGTCTGCCTTCAGGGGCTGCTCGTTGTGTAGATGCAGGATGACGTTGCGGATCATGGCCCCATCCTACGCTGGCCCGCGCCCCGGACGTCACCCAGCCGCCCAGGGGCGGTGGCATCACCCGACCTCCCCCTCCGCTCGAGGAGCGGTCCCGCGGGCAGCTGGAGGGCGCCCAGGCACGAGGCCCAGCCCCGTAGCTGGAGGAGCGTGAGCGCCGCTGCCACGATCCCGGGAGGTTCGTGGCTGGAGATGGCCAGGCTGTCCACGGTCTGTGGTCCCCGGCAGAGCGCCTCGGCGACCGTGCGTTGCGGACCAGAGAGGGTCGCGAGGGCAGCGGAGGCGGAGAGGCTGGCATCCGGAGCGCCGCCCTCCCCGGTCGTGTCGTCCAGGCACAGGTCGACCAGCATCTCGTCGAGGCCGGTCAGCGGGCGGGCGGGCGAATCGCGCAGCAGGGCCAGGTTGCCCGCGACAGCCGGGTCCAGTGGCCGACCGGGGGCCACCAGCACTGGGCGGCCCTGCTCCAGGGCGTGGCGAGCCGTGATCAGGGCGCCACTGCGAGCGGGTGCCTCCACGACGAGGGTGGCCAGGGCCAGGGCGCTGACGATGCGATTGCGTCTCGGGAAGGTACCGGCCGTGGGCCGCACGCCAGGTGGCTGTTCGCTGATGACAGCCCCGCGGGCGGCGAGCCGGCGGGCCAGACGACGGTGCGCGACCGGCCCCGGCTCATCGAGGCCACCCCCGACCACCGCGACACTCTCCCCTCCGGCCTCCAGGGCGGCCAGGTGGGCCGCGCCGTCGATGCCCACGGCCAACCCGGACACGACGGTCGCGCCCGCCTGCGCGAGTCGGGTACTGATGCGCACCGCGAGGCTGCGACCCAGGCCCGTGGGGTGCCGGGTGCCGACCACCGCGACCAGGCGGGCTGCCACGAGGCTGGCCTGCGAGCCGAGACCGAAGATGACCGGTGGCGGCTCTTCCAGTTCGTGCAGCCGCGGTGGCCAGGCGCTGTCCAGGGGTGTCAGCACCCAGCCGCCGAGGTCCATCATGGCTCGTTCCGGCCGACCGGGATCGGCGGCCGTGGCGCGGACGGCCGCTGCCAGCCCGGCCCGGCGCCGTGACCCGATCGCCTTGGCGAGCATCTCGTCGGCCCGCTGGCGGTCCAGACGTGCGACAGCCTCCAAGGCGGTGGCGGCATCCCCCCAGGTGGCCAGCAGACGCTCGAAGGTGACGTCCCCCACGCCCGGCGTGCTGGCCAGCCCGATCCACGCCTCTCGCTCGTCGTGCCCACCGGGCCGGGTCATCCGGCCACACCCGGTTCGAGCGATCGATCGCGCAGCGCAGCAGCGGCAAGGATCTCCGTGCTGCCGACGTTCCCCTGGTCCGTCAGATCGGCGATGGTGCGAGCGACCCGCAGGACGCGGTGGACGCTGCGCGCGGTCAGCTCCAATCCTTCGGAGACCTCGGCGAGGGTCCGCCGTGCGGCGGCATCCATGGCGCAGGCCTCCAGCAGGCGACGGCCGCGCAGCGAGCCGTTGGGGCGCCCTGCCCCTCGTGCCAGCGACCGATCCCAGGCATGTCTGATGCGCGCGGCCACGCTGGCGCTGCCCTCCGGTCGCGTATCGTCCACGAGTTCCACGGCGTCCAGCCGGGGCATGACCACCCGCAGGTCGATGCGGTCGAGGAGCGGACCGCTGACGCGACGCAGGTAGCGCTGCGGCTCACGGGCCGGGCAGCGACAGGCGCGCACCGGATCCCCGTACCAGCCACAGCGGCACGGGTTCATGGCCGCGATGAGCTGCAGGCGGGCTGGATAGCGCACTGACCCATGGGCGCGCGCGATCTCGACGTTGCCGTCCTCCAGCGGCTGGCGCAGCGCGTCCAGCACGTCGCGGTCGAATTCCGCGAGCTCGTCGAGGAAGAGGACGCCCTGGTGCGCCTGTGTCACCAGCCCAGGCCGCAGGGTCGCGCCGCCGCCGACCAGCGCCGCATACGACGTCGTGTGATGCGGGCTCAGGAACGGCCGGCTGAGCCGATCGCCTTCCGTCTGCTCGAGGCCGGCCACGCTTCGGATGACGGCCACGTCGCGGGCCTCGGCCTCCGTGAGGGGTGGCAGCAGGCTGGGCGTGGCGCGCGCCAGCAGGGTCTTGCCGGCGCCCGGTGACCCCAGGAGCAGCAGGTTGTGGCGTCCGGCCAGGGCGACCTCCAGGGCCCAGCGAGCGTGCTGCTGACCGCGCACATCCGCCAGTTCCGTCCAGGGGCTCTCGCCATCCGGGGGACTCCCCTGCGCGCGCGGCGCGCCCGGGCCGTTGTCCGGGGTGGGTGCTGCTGTGCCTCCCGAGATGCGGATGGGCACGCGCCGCTGTGCTGCGGCGGCCAGCCTTCCACGCGGCCCGGCCACCAGGCGGGCCACCTCGTCCAGGCCGTCGGTGCCGACGATGTCGACGCCAGAGACGAGTCGGGCCTCCGGGAGATTCCGCAGCGGGACGCAGACGCGTCGATGCCCGGCGTCGCGCAGCGTCGCGACCATGGGCAGGATCCCGGCCACCGGCATGACACCGCCATCGAGCGAGAGCTCCCCCAGCAGAGCCCAAGACCCACTCGAGGCACGGATCTGCTCAGAGGCGAGCAGGATGCCGATGGCGATGGCGAGGTCGTAGGCAGCGCCGTGCTTGCGACGGTCGGCGGGGGCCAGGTTCACCGTGATGCGCGACAGGGGGTAGGTGAAGCCCGCATTCCGGATGGCGCTGCGCACGCGCTCCCGTGCCTCCGAGAGCGACGCGTCCGGGAGGCCGACGATCTGGCAGCCCGGCAGTCCGGGCGCGACGTCCACCTCGACGCGCACCAGCTCGCCGCGCAGGCCACTGACGACGGCGGTGTCGAGGATCGCGAGCATGCCACGAGTCTGCCCCCGGAGGCTTCGCGGCGACTTACCCCTGGCTTGCAGCCGTCTTCGTGGAGGGGCCTCCATGGCGAGCCTTGCCGTGTCGGCACAAGCCGGCGCGGGGGACCGTTCCGGTCACCAGCTCACGCACCGGGCCTGCCCCGGCGGAGCCCCGACGCGTGGTGGGGCTCGCTCGTCAGGCGGTCGCCAGGCGAGTCCTCCGTCGCTCGAACCACTTCTCGATCGACACGACGGGCAGCACCACCGCACCCACGGCGGCTGCGAGGGCCACGTCGGCCGGGTCAAGGGGGTGTGTGCCGAAGATGTCGTTGAGGATGGGAAGGTAGATGAAGGCCGCCTGCAGCACTACCAGGAGGCCGATGCCCAACAGGACGCTGGGGTTGCTGAAGAACCCGATGCGGAAGATCGAGTCGCGCAGCGATCGGCAGTTGAGGAGGTAGAAGGCCTGGAAGAACACGACCGTGGTCACGGCCATCGTCTGGGCCTCTGCCAGCGCCGCCGCCTGGTCCTCCCCGCGGGCCAGGGCGCCGTCGTATTCGAAGAGGAAGAGGCCGATGGCGCCGGCCGCCATGAGCAAGCCCACGAGGCCCGTGCGCGACAGGATGAAGCGGCTGAGGACGGGTGCATCAGGGTCGCGAGGCGGTCGTTCCATGAGGTCCGGCTCGGGCGCCTCCAGGGCGAGCGGGAGTGCCAGTGCGATGGTGGCCACAAGGTTGATCCAGAGCAGCTGCGTCGGCGCCATGGGCAGGAGCAGCTCGTTCGTGAGGGCGTCGAAGGGGAAGAACATGACCGCGAAGGTCAGGATGAGCGCCAGGCCCAGGTTCGTGGGCAGCACGAACGCGAGCGCCTTGATGAGGTTGTCGAAGACCCGCCGGCCTTCCTCCACGGCGGCGGTGATGGTCGCGAAGTCGTCGTCGATGAGGACCAGGTCGGCGGCCTCCTTGGAGACCGCGGTGCCCGTGATGCCCATGGCCACGCCGATGTCGGCCTGCTTGAGAGCTGGTGCGTCGTTCACGCCGTCGCCCGTCATGGCCACCACCTGGTGCTCCGCCTGCAGGGCGCGCACGAGGCGCAGCTTGTGCTCCGGAGCGACGCGGGCGAAGATGTCCGCGCTCCTGGCCACCGCCCTTAGCTCCGCATCGTCCATGTGCTCGATGCGGGCGCCCGTGACGGCGCCATCCCCGACGCGCAGGCCGAGCTGACGTCCGATGGTCTCCGCCGTGAGGCGGTGGTCGCCGGTGATCATCTTGACCACGATCCCGGCGCGCTGGCTGGAGCGCACAGCGGCCATGGCTTCCGGCCGCGGTGGGTCGATCATGCCCAGGAGCCCCAGGAAGCGGCAACCGGCGGCGAGCGTGGCTTCGCTGAGCGCCTCACCCGCGCGCAGCTCCCGGTCGGCCACGGCCAGGACGCGCATGCCGCCGGCGGCCATCCGCTCGACCGCCGCGTGCACGTCATCTGGTGACGGGGGCTGACCCTCGGGATCGTGGTCCGAGCGTGCCAGGAGGACCTCCGGGGCGCCCTTCAGGATGGCGCGCTGTCCGCCCTCCGCGGTGGCGTGTAGCGTGGCCATGTACTGGCGCTCCGACTCGAAGGGGATGGCGTCCAGCCGGGGCCACGCCCCACGGAGCTCGTCCACGGCCAGGCCGGCCTTCTCGGCGGCCACCACCAGGGCACCCTCGGTGGGGTCTCCAGAGATGCGCCAGGCGTCGCCGGAGCGCTCCAGCGTGGCATCGCTGCAGAGAGCGGCGTCGAGGAGCAGCGAACGGACCCCCTCCGGCGCGGCAGCGAGGTCCTGCCCGTCCTGCCGGAAGCCGCCCGTCGGGGCATAGCCCACCCCGGTCACCTCCAGCACCGCATCCGGGGTCCAGATGGCCTGCACGGTCATCTCGTTGCGGGTCAGGGTGCCCGTCTTGTCGGAGCAGATCGTGGTCGTGCTGCCCAGCGTCTCGACGGCGGGGAGCTTGCGCACGATGGCATGGCGCGCTGCCATGCGCTGGACGCCGATGGCGAGCGCGATGGTGACGATGGCGGGCAGGCCCTCGGGGATGGCGCCCACGGCGAGGGCGATGGCGAAGAGCAGCGACTCGCTGAAGGCGTCCGTGATCGAGAGTCCCTGGGCCGTCATGCGCAGGATGCCGACGATGAGCATGACCCCGGCCACCACGAGGATGGCCACCGTGATAAGCCCGCCGATGGTCTTGAGGGCGCGCGTCAGCGGCGTGTCCAGGTCCACCGTCGACTTGAGGAGCGCGGAGATGCGGCCCAGCTGGGTCGCGGCGCCGGTCTCCACGGCGACGGCCTCGGCGGTGCCATAGGTGATGTGCGTGCCGCCGAAGACCATGGAGGCGCGGTCTCCCAGGTCCGCCTCCTCCGGCACGGCTGTCACCTGCTTCTCCGTGGGGACCGATTCGCCGGTCAGGGCGGCCTCTTCGGCACGCAGGCTGCGGCAGGTCAGGAGCCGCAGGTCGGCAGCGACGCGGTCACCGGACGCGAGGGCCACGATGTCCCCGGGTACGACGTCAGCCGCGGGCACTGCCGTGCGTCGTCCATCGCGCAGGACGGTGGCCGTCTCGGGGACCATCTGGAGGAGCGCCCCGATGGCCTGGCTGGCGCGGTACTCCTGGATGAAGCCGATGACCGTGTTGACGACGACCACGGCCAGCACGACCAGACCGTCGACGACCTTTCCCAGGAGGATGGCCACCGCCGAGGATCCCAGGAGCACCCAGATGAGGGGACTCTCCAGCTGGCGCAGCACGAGCTGCAGGACGCTGTCCCCGCCCGCCCGTGGCAGGACGTTCGGGCCGTACCGCTCGAGCCGAGCGGCTGCCTCGACCGAGCTCAGGCCCTCGCGGCTGCCGTCGAGCCGCTGCAGTGCCTCATCCGGTGACAGGGCATGCCAGGCTGGCTCCAGTGTGCCAGCCTGGTTGGTGGGGTCAGGCATGCGGTCGATCCGTCCGTGCTGGGCTAGACGCTGTCTGGCCGGGTGGCTGGTGGTCGGGTCAGGCGGCGGGAGCCGTCGTGTCAGGTGGCCGCGGCCCCCCCGCGGTGTCGGTCGAGGCCGAGCGAGGCGTCGCTCCGGACGATCCCGCTGCCGGCTCGCTAGCCGCGACGGGAGGGCGCGGCTCGCCATTTTCGATGGCCATGCGGACGTCGCGGCCGCTGTCCAGCCCATTGTCGAGGAAGTTCCCGAGGCGCCTGGCCAGGTCGGTCAGCTCGAGCGGGATGACGTACTTGGTGGCCGCCGTGCTGCCAAGTTGCTTGAGCGCCTCGAGATACTGCAGGGTCATGGTGCGGTCGTCGATCTCGCGCGCCGCCATGAAGATGCGGCTGAGGGCCTCGCTGAAACCCTCGGCCTGGAGGATGGCCGACTGGCGGTCGCCCTCGGCGCGCAGGATGGCGGACTGCTTCTCGCCCTCGGACACGTTGATCTTGGATTGGCGCTCGCCCTCGGACTCGGTGATGACGGCCCGCCGTGTGCGCTCCGCGGTGAGCATACGGTTCATCGAATCCTGCACGCCTGGCGGCGGAAGGAGCTCGCGGATCTCCACCGTGGTGACCTTGCCGCCCCAGCGCTCGGTCTGCTCATCGAGGCGGGCGCGCAGGACGTCGTTGATCTGGTCGCGCTTGGAGAGCACGTCGTCGAGGTTCATGTCGCCGATGACGGCGCGCAGGGTCGTGGTGGCGATGCCCTTCAGCGCCGAGCGGAAGTCGTAGATGTTCACGACGCTGGAGAGGGGGTCCACGATCCGGAAGTAGATGAGGAAGTCGATGTCGATGGGCGCGTTGTCCTTGGTGATGGCGGTCTGGGCGGGGATCTCGTCGAAGTCCTCGCGCACGTCCACTTTGATCGGTCGATCCACGATGGGGATCAGGAAGCGCAGGCCGGGCTCTTTGACGAGCTCGGGCCGCGTCTTGCCCAGGCGGAAGACGACGAGGCGCTCGTACTGGTTGACGACCCGCACCGACAGGTAGAGCACCATGGCCACGATGACGAAGAACAGGAGGAGCGGAACGATGATGCTGATGAGTGCCCCGTCCATCGGTCAGACCGTCCTTTCAGCGTGCGTCTCGTCACGGGGGCGCAGCAGCGGGGAGCCCACGGCTGACCGTCCAGCGACGGGATCATCGTCGGGCAGGCGCTCCACGATGACCGTCAATCCATCATGACCCACGACACGCACCGGCGTGCCGCGTGCCAGCGAGCTGCCATCCCTGGAAGATGCCGTCCACTCCTCGCCGACCGCGTAGACGCTGCCGTCGGGCAGGAGGTCGCGGCGCACCACGGCTTGCGTTCCGACCGGCACGAGCGGCTCCGTGATGTGGCTTGCGCCCAGGGCTAGCTGAGGAGCCCGGCGGTTCCGCATGACGATGACGGCCAGTCCCCCGAGGACCAGGGCCGTCAGCCCGGTCATGCCAGCGATGATGGGCCAGGCCACGGCTACCGTCGGTGCCAGCGGGTCGCCTGGCTGCGTGTAGAAGGCAGAGGCGCCCAGGGCGAAGGCCACCAGGCCCCCGACGGCGAGCAGGCCATGGCTGGTGATCGTCATCTCCAGCAGGAAGAGGATGAGGGCCAGGCCGACGAGCAGCAACCCGGCGATGTTGAGGGGCAGGCTGCCGAAGCCGATGAAGGCCAGGATGATGGCGAAGGCGCCCAGGATGCCGGTCACCCAGTTGGGATTCTGCAGCTCGAAGAAGAGCCCGTAGAACCCCAGCGTGAAGAGGATGAAGGCGATGTTGGGGTCGGAGAGCAGGTGCAGGAACCCTTGCAGCGGGTTCATGTCCACTCGGTCGACCGCGGCCCCGGCCGTCTGAAGGGTCAGCTCGCGACCGCCCACCACGATGACCCGGCCGTCCGCCTGGGCCAGCAGGTCGTCGATGGAGGAGGCCTTGATGTCGATGGCTCCCGCCGTCAGCGCCTCGTCCACCGTGTATGAGGCCGCATCCTCGACGGTGCTGACGGCCCAATCGACCGGGCGCCCCCGTTCCTCGGCGATGGCGGTGATGGTGGCGATGGTATCCGCGAGGACCTTGTCTCCCAGGTCGTCGGGGATGTCCGAGCCGTCGCTGGAGATCGGTGTCGCGGCGCCGATATTGGTCGCCGGCGCCATGGCCGCCACGTGGGCTGCCAGGGTCAGGAAGGTGCCGGCACTGGCCGCCCGGCTGCCGGCTGGGCCGACCCACACGAGGACCGGGACCTCCGCGTTCAGCTGCGCCTGGACGATGTCCCGCGTCGCCTCCAGTGAGCCGCCCGGCGTATCGAGTTCGATGACGACCGCGACGGCCCCGCTGGCGGCCGCCGAGGCGATGCCTTCACGGAGGTAGCCGGCCATGACCTGGTCGACCACGCCCGTGGCGGGCAGCACGACCACGCGGCGCTCGTCTTGCGCCAGGGTGCTGCCGAGCAGCAGCATCAACGCCGCCGCAAGGATCAGCACCGTCCGGACGAGCCTGGTTCGCAGTGCACGACGGTCAGCCATCGATCGCTCCTTGGTCGGGATTATCCCATCGACTGTCGCGAGGGCCGTGCCTGCCTTCGGTCTACGCCGATGACCCGCGCTGGGTCCCGCCATTGTCTGTTCGAGCGTGGGCGCTTCCCGCATCCATGAGCCACGGTTCGACGGCGGCGTTGCCGGCGGGCCGCTACCGCCGGCGTGACGGGACTCGCTCGCCCAGGGACTACGGCCGCTCCCGCTCCTGCACGAAGTCGAAGAGCAGCTGGCTCCAGGTCTCGAGCCGCTCGTAGCCGCGCTGGACCTCCGCACGATCCGCGAATGCCCCGGAGAGCTTGTGGGTCTCGCGCACGGCCACTGCTCGACCCGCGGCCTCGGCCTCGAAGACGATCCCGAGGTGCACGCGTCCGACCGGTGTGCGATCGTCGTTGAGCAGCCCCAGCAGCCGGGGCCGGGGCTGCCAGTCGGCCACCAGCTCCTCGTGGAACTCGCGCTGCAGGCCGGCCTCGATGCCCCCGTCGTCGGGGCCCACGTGGCCGCCGACCCCGATCGACCAGCGCTCGTGGAGCCTGGCGTCGCCGCCGGCGCTCGTGCGGCGCATCAGGAAGAGGCGTCCCCGGTCGCGCAGCAGGAGGTACGGGATGACCTGCTTCCAGGTCGGGTCCTCCTCCGCCTCGTCGCGCGGCCGGCACTCGCCCTCAGCGGCGATGATCGCCAGCACGGACCTGAGATCCGTGTCCCGGATGCCCGTCCAGCTCTCGTCGCCCAGGATGCGTGCGCGCGGCAGCCCCAGGACGAGCTCCCGCCGCGGGTCAGACGGCAGGGATGGTCTCCAGGGCGTGCTGGATGCGCTCCTCGGGCAGCTCGTAGTCCTCCAGCTCGCCGGCCAGGAAGCGGTCGTACGATGAGGCGTCGAAGTGGCCGTGGCCACACATGTTGAAGAGGATGACCGGGCTGGTGCCGGCTTCGGTGGCCTTGCGCGCCTCCTCGATGGCGACGGCGATGGCGTGCGACGGCTCCGGCGCCGGGAGGATGCCCTCCGCTTGCGTGAAGATGCGGGCGGCCTCGAAGGTGCGGCTCTGCACGACCGCGCGCGCCTCGATGACCCCCTGGTCCTTGAGCAGGCTGACCTGCGGCGCCATGCCGTGATAGCGCAGTCCGCCGGCGTGGATGGGATCGGGCACGAAGTCGTGGCCCAGGGTGTGCATCTTCACCACGGGGGCCATCTTGCCCGTGTCGCCGAAGTCGTAGGCGTAGATGCCGCGGGTCAGGCTGGGGGCGGCCGCTGGCTCGGCGGCGATGACCCGGTAGTCGACCTCGCCGCGGAGCTTCTGGCCGATGAACGGGAACGTCAGGCCGGCGAAGTTGGAGCCTCCGCCCGTGCAGGCGATGAGGATGTCCGGCTTCTCGCCGGCCATCGCCATCTGCTCCATGGCCTCCTGGCCGATGACCGTCTGGTGCATGAGCACGTGGTTGAGCACCGAGCCGAGGGCGTAGCGCGTGTCGTCGCGCCCGGCGGCGTCCTCGACCGCCTCGCTGATGGCGATGCCCAGCGAGCCAGGGGTATCGGGCATCTCTGCCAGCACGGCGCGGCCGTAGGCGGTGAGACTGCTGGGGCTGGCTGCGACCTGGCCCCCGTACATCTGCATGAGGTTGCGACGACCCGGCTTGGCGTCGTACGAGGCGCGCACCATGTAGACCATGACCTCGAGGCCGAAGAGCGCGCCGGCCAGGCAGAGCGCCGAGCCCCACTGACCGGCGCCCGTCTCCGTGGTCAGGCGCGTGACGCCTTCCTCCTTGTTGTAGTAGGCCTGAGGGATGGCCGTGTTGGGCTTGTGGCTGCCCGCCGGGCTGCCGCCCTCGTACTTGTAGTACAGGTGTGCGGTGGTGCCCAGGGCCTTCTCCAGCCGATGCGCCCGGAAGAGAGGCGAGGGGCGGTACATGGCGTAGGCCTCGCGGACCGGCTCGGGGATCTCGACCTCGCGCTCCATGCTCATCTCCTGGCCGATGAGGGCCATGGGGAAGAGCGGCAGCAGGTCGTCCGGACCGACCGGCTGGAGGGTGCCCGGGTGCAGCGGCGGCGAGAGCGGCACGGGCAGGTCGGCGTTGATGTTGTACCAGGCGCGCGGGATGCGGTCTTCAGGCAGGATGAACTTGGTACGGGTCAGCGCCATCGATCGTCTCCCTCTTGGCCCCCGGGGCCCGACTGTCACGGCCGGGCACCCGGCTCACTACCCTGCAGCGTACAACGCGGCTTCGTGGAGCGTCTCGTAGCGAGCGCCGGCCCGCTCCAGGTGGCTCCGCATGAGCGCCACGCGATCGACCAGCCAGTGTCCTTCGGGGCGCCCCCAGCGCTCCGCGGCCAGGTCGTCGATGGCGGCCCGATCCGTTCCTCGGGCCACAGTGAGGTGCGCGGCCGGGGTCCGACGAGGGGGACCGCCGATCGCCGCGTCCGCCGGACAATCGGCTGCCAGCACGCCGGCCAGCTCGATGACCCGCCCGGCGCCCTCCCCCACCGGGAGCCAGGCGACGGCCTCGCCGTGCCGCTCACGTCCGCCGCCGCCCGCGACACCGACCCGGAAGGGCCCCGCCACCGCGGCCGCGCGGTCCACCGCGGCCGCGACCTCGTCGACGCGCCCGACGGGCACCGAGCCCAGGAACAGGAGCGTCAGGTGCCAGGTTTCCGGCTGCAGCCAGCGCGTCTGTCGGTGGCGCTCGCGGTACGGCGCCAGCTGCCCCCACAGGAATCGCCGGGCCTCGGTCGGCACTGGCAGAGCGATGAAGAGGCGCCACCGATCGGTGGCCTGGAGGTCGAGGGGCGAAGCGGCGTTCAGCCTGGTGCTCCGGCCACTGCGGCCGGCCGTTCGATCCCGAGCAGGTCGAGAAGCTCTGCGAGGTCGGCGATGACCGTCGCGCCATCGGCCGGAGTGTCAGCTCCGATGGGCGGGTGCGCCCGGCCGTGGCGGTCCACGAGGATCGGTTCGATGCCCGCCCGGCGGGCGCCCATGACGTCCGCCTTGGGGTCATCGCCGACGTGGACGGCCTGGCCGGCGTCGACGCCGAGCAGTTCGAGGGCGTGCGCGAAGATGGCCGGGTGCGGCTTCTGGTAGCCGACGCGGGCGCTGATGCTGAGGACCTCGAAGTGCTGTGCCAGCTCCAAGGTCTGGAGCAGCTCCGGCGCCGCCCAACCCCAGTTGCTCACCACGGCCAGCCGCAGCCCCGCGGCACGCATGGCCCGCAGCGCCGGGATCACATCAGGGAAGACGTAGAACGCCGAGCGCCGCCGGAAGGCCAGGTCCACGTCGCGGAAGAAGGACTCCGGCAGATCCGGGAAGCCGAGTCGGCCGAAGACGAGCCGGTCGAGGGCCATGAGGCGCTCGAACGAGGCTTCCTCGGTGGCCTCGAAGGGCCCTTCGTGCTCCCATTCCTTCCAGGCCTCCCGGAAGGCGGCCTCGAATGCCTCTGCCGTGGCCGTGATGCCGTGGTCGGCGAAGACCGTGGCGTAGACGTCGCGCCAGGAGGGGTCCGGGCGGACCAGCGTGTCGCCCACGTCGAGCAGGACCACGCTCGGTCGGGTCGTGAGGGGCAGCAGGCGGTGCGGCTGGGGGCTCATGTCCACAGAGTCTATCCGTGACCCTGGGCCGACGTGGAGGAGTCCCGCCCCCTGGCGGGAGCGGGGCGTCCGCCGGCGGGCACGCGCGCCCTAGTCGTTGTAGAGGCGCTCCTCGATGAGCTTCTCCATGACGGCGCGGCCGTTGGGATCGAAGCAGGAGTACTCGAAGAACTTCTGGTACTCCAGGTCGATGGAGTTGGTGCCGCTGCGGTTCTTCTCGACCGTGGCCACCACCCAGTCGCGGAACCGCTGGGCCTGGTAGGGGTTGAACTCGATGTTCACCTTGGCCACGATCTGGTACTTCTCGTTGAGGATGAGGATGATGTCAGCCTCGTAGTTGATGGCTGACGAGCCGCGCAGGTGATGGTTGCGCAGGCGAGCGGCCTTGAGGCCTTCCTTGTCCGCGGCCACGATGGAGATGAGCGGCACCTCGTGGTTGAGGGCCATGTCCTTGAGGCCCTGCACGACGGTGGTGACCTTCTCGACCTCGTTGGCGGGCTCCGGGTGCACCGGCACCTTCTGCATGTAGTCGATGAAGACCACGAGGCGGCGGTCGCCCGCCAGCTCCTTGTAGCGCTGCACGAGCGCGTTCATGTTCTCGACCGTGCTGGTCGTTTGGGAGCCCCGCAGGAGGTAGAGGTTGGGCCCGTAGCGGTTGACGCGCTCGAGCGCCGGGCGCAGGCGAGGGTTGGTGCCCAGGTCGGCGTTCTGGCCGCCGGTCGCCATCCAGGTGCCCAGGATCTCCTGGCGGACGTCCACGAGCTTCACCCCGCCGGCCCGGTTGGGCAGGCTGGGGAGGACCGATTCCTGCGCGATGATGCGGTTGAGCAGGTACTCCTCGTCATGCTCGAAGCAGATGTAGAGGACGCTGGCGAGGCCGCTCATGACGATGTTGCGGGCCATCTGCAGGGCCATGGTGGTCTTGCCGGTCCCCTGCGCCCCGCCGATGAGGAGCATCTCGCCGGCACGGATGCCGCCGCCGATGGACTTGTCCAGGGGCGTGAAGCCGAGCGGCACGGGCTGGTACTGGGTCACGTCACCCTGGGCCACCTTGCCGGCAAGGGTGCTGAGCACCTGGGTGGCACTGCGCGGCTCTACGACGCCGAGGCCGGAATCGTAGGCCCAGGTCTGACCACCGATGGTCTCGTCGGTGGCGCTGATAGCGCTGGGGTGGCGTGGGTCGGAGGCGGGGCGGACGAGTTGCGGCGCAAGGCCGATCTGCTGCGACGTCGCGATCGCCTGGCTCGGCGGCAGCGGTGCCAGGGCTGGTGCGAGCGGTCGCGGACCAGGCGGCACCGGCGCGAGCGGAGGTGGGTAGCCGCCGGGGGCGGCTGGGCGGGGAGGCTCTCCCGGCGCGGGCATCGGCGAGCCAGGTTGGGGGCGATCGGGCTGGCCGGGTGGCCGGCGATCGGCGTCGAGGGCGTCAGGGACGGTCATGGCGGCGTCAGAGGCGCAGGCCTCCAGGCTCCCTTGTGACAGGCTTCGATGTTCCGCATGCTACCAAGGACGCGGCCGCGTCCACGGCGACCCATCCATCCTAGGCGCCCACGCCCATGCGTACTAGGAGGCCAACCCGTCCTCTTGCGCGAGCGCCGCCCAGTACCTCGCGACGGTCCGAGCGCCACCCTCGTAGTTGGCCAGCACCAGCGACTCGTTCGGCGAATGGGCGTGGTCGTCCGGGTTGGTGAAGCCGAGCAGCACGGCGGGCTTGCCGAGGACCTCGTCGAAGCTGGCCACGGCGCCGATGGACCCGCCTTCACGGATGAAGAGTGGCGCCTGGCCGAAGACCTCGAGCAGGCAGCGCGCCGCTGCCTGGGCAGCCGGGTGCTCGACGCTGACGACGAAGGGGCGCATGGTGTCGTGCAGGGTCACGGAGACGTCCACGCCAGGGACCTCTACGGCCAGGATGGCGTCGCGCAGGAGCGCGTACGTGCGCTGCGGGTCCATATCCGGCACGATCCGGGCCGAGATCTTGGCATGGGCGTGGGCAGGGATGATGGTCTTGGTCCCCTCGCCCTGGAAGCCCGACCAGAGACCGCAGATGTCCAGTGTCGGCCGTGCGCCGCGGCGGACCACGGGCAGGATGCCAGGCTCGCCGAACAGCGCCGGCACCCCGATCCCGGCCGCGAAGGCCGCTTCGTCGAAGGGCAGGATCGCGAGGGCCTCGTGCTCGGCCGGCGTCAGTTCGCGCACGTCGTCGTAGAAGCCGGGCACCGTGATATGCCCCTCGCCATCTCGCAGCGAGGCCAGGATGCGCACGAGGGCGTTGGCGGGGTTCTGGACGAGGCCCCCAAAGCTGCCCGAGTGAAGATCCTGGCTGGGACCTGTGACGTCCACCTGCAGGTAGGTGTTGCCGCGCAGGCCGACCGTGACGGCCGGTCGGTTGCCCACGAAGAAGCCCGTGTCGGTGACGACCACGAGGTCGGCCTCCAGGCGTTCGCGGTTGGCCATCAGCCAAGCCTGGAAGTGGGGTGAGCCGGCCTCCTCCTCACCCTCGATGACGTAGCGCACGTTGAGCGGCAGGCGACCCGCGGTCGCCAGCCAGGCCCGCGCGGCCCAGAGATGGAGGTGCACCTGTCCCTTGTCATCGGCTGCCCCGCGCGCGAAGATGCGCCCTTCCTCGACGCGAGGCTCGAAGGGTGGTCGCACCCACTCCTCGAGAGGGTCGACCGGCTGGACGTCGTAGTGCGCGTAGACGATGACGGTGGGCGCTCCCTCGGCGTGCAGCCAGTCGGCGTAGACGACCGGATGGCCGCCAGTCTCCGAGACCTCCACGTGTTCCAGGCCGATGGCCTGCATGCGCGCGGCCAGCCACTCCGCGCCGGAGCGGACATCCTCACGGTGTGCGCGGAGGACCCCGATGGTGGGGATGCGCAGGAACTCGACGAACTCGTCGAGACGCTCGGCGGCGTGCTCCGACAGGTAGGCCTCGACGGCCTCGATGGGCGTCATGATGTCCCTCCCCCGGTGTCCGTGAAGCTCGGTCGGCGCGGCCGATCAGGCAGGCTGGGGCGCTGGCCCCGGAGCCGACAAGGGAGCCGCTGCTGGCGGCTCTTCAGCCGCCGCGCCTGCGCCCCCCGCATCCGCGCTCCGGCCGGCGCCCAGTGGCGAGGCCAGCTTCGGCGTCGGCGAGCCACCCGGCTCGTTGCGCGGTTCCGGCAGGTCCGCGAACATGGCTGCGAACTCGTCGGCCTCGATGGTCTCCTTGGCCACCAGCGCCTCCGCGAGCTGCGTGAGGCGGTCCTGGTAGGTGGTGAGCACCTCCGTGGCCCGAGCGAAGGCCTTGTCGATGATGGCGCGCACCTCTTCGTCGATCATGCGCGCCACGTCATCCGAGTAGTTGCGCTGCTCGCCGATCTCGCGGCCCAGGAAGATCATCTCCTCGCGCTTGCCGTAGGCCCGCGGGCCCAGCTTGTCACTCATGCCGAACTCGGTGACCATGCGCCGCGCCAGGTTGGTGGCCTTCTCGATGTCGTTCGAGGAGCCCGTCGTGGTGTCGCCGAACATGAGCCGCTCGGCCACGTTGCCGCCGAGCATGCCGGCGATCTTGTCCTCGAACTCCGACTTCGACTGGAGGTAGCGGTCCTCCATGGGCAGTCCCATCGTGTAGCCGAGGGCCATGCCGCGGCTGATGACGCTGACCTTGGCCACGGGGTCGCACTTGGGCAGGATGCGCTGCACGAGAGCATGGCCACCCTCGTGGTAGGCGATGATGGCCTTCTCCTCATCGCTGATGATGCGGCTCTTGCGCTCCGGGCCGGCCACGACGCGCTCCAGGGCCTCGTTGAACTCCGGCGTGCTGATGGTCTTCTTGTTGCGGCGAGCGGCCAGGATGGCGGCCTCGTTGACGAGGTTGGCGAGGTCCGCACCGGAGAAGCCGGGGGACTGCTTGGCCACGATCTGGAGGTCGATCTCCTTGTCGAGCGGCTTGCCCTTGACGTGGACCTTGAGGATCTCGAGGCGGCCCTTCATGTCCGGCCGGTCGAGGATGACCTGGCGGTCGAAGCGGCCCGGACGCAGCAACGCCGGGTCGAGCACATCCGGGCGGTTGGTGGCGGCCACGACGATGACGTTGGTGTTGGTGTCGAAGCCGTCCATCTCGACGAGGATCTGGTTGAGGGTCTGCTCACGCTCGTCGTGCGAGCCGCCCAGCCCCGCGCCGCGCTGGCGGCCCACGGCGTCGATCTCGTCCACGAAGACGATGCAGGGGCTGTTGCGCTTGGCCTGGTCGAAGAGATCGCGCACGCGGCTGGCGCCGACGCCCACGAACATCTCCACGAACTCCGAGCCGGAGATGCTGAAGAAGGGCACACCGGCCTCACCGGCCACGGCGCGCGCCAGCAGGGTCTTGCCGGTGCCGGGTGGTCCGACGAGCAGCACGCCGCGCGGGATGCGGGCGCCCAGGGAGTTGAACTTCTCGGGGTACTTGAGGAACTCCACGACCTCCTGGAGCTCCGTCTTGGCCTCGTCCACACCGGCCACGTCGGAGAAGGTGACGACCGTCTTGTTGCCCAGGAACATGCGCGCCCGGCTCTTGCCGAAGCTCATGGCCTGGTTGTTGCTGCCCTGCGCCTGCCGGAACATGAACCACAGGAAGACGCCGATGAGCAGGATGGGGAAGAGCATCGAGACGATGAGGCCAAGGAAGGCGTTGCCGTCCTCCGCCGGTTCCGCGGTCAGGGTCGGCACCGCGTCGCCACAGGGGCCGGCCGCACAGGCTTGCGCCATATCGCTGCGCAGCGAGGTCGTGAACTGGCCGGGAACGAAGGACTCGACGACGAGGTTGTTGCCCTGCTCGTCCTTCTGCTTGAGGGTGATCTCCAGCTTCTCGCCGCGCAGGACCACCGAATCGACCTTGCCCTGGCTGACGGCCGTCAGGAAGGCCTCGTCCGAGCCGCTGTAGGGGATGCTCTGCGAGGGCTCGTCGTTGAAGAGGAAGAGGTACAGCAGCGCGGCCGTGCCCACGATGAGGACGAGGGTGACGAGCCCGTTGCGCATGAAGCGACTGTTCAAAAGAGGAACCTGCCTTCAGCCTGAAGCCGTCCGCGAGGAACGGACGGGAAGGCGATTATAGGCCCGGACCGGCCCGCGACCGTGAAGGACCGATGACGGGCGGCACCGCTGCGCCGTCCCGCGCCCACGGCGCACGACCCAGCGAGGTGGTAGCAGGGACAGGATTCGAACCTGTGACCTAGCGATTATGAGCCGCTTGCTCTGCCGCTGAGCTACCCTGCCACGGTTGCTCGACCGCGGGCCATTCTAGCGTGCCCATCGCGGGTCGGCCTACGCCGGGAGGCTGGCCATGAGCGAGGTCAGCTGGGCGCGCTGCTCTGGGCCGTCGAAGACCAGCAGCGGGTCGCTCGAGAGGCGGGTGTCGGCGTCCACGCGGCCGTGCCGGCGCACGTAGACGGTCGGGTGGATGTCGCCGCGGTCGTCTGTCTCCACGGTGATGGCCAGGCCATCCGGCCCGGCGGCATCGACGAACTCGGCCAGCGAGACGATGCCCTCGTCGTGCACGACGCCATCGGGGTCGCGCGTGAGGGCCCGGGCCAGGTAGGACTTCTGGTGCCACAGCTCAGGGCTTGACGAGGCGGAGGTCAGCAACACGTCCAGGGCGCGGTCGGCAGGCACGATGGGGCGGGGTCGCTCGATGCCGAAGATGCGGGTCGCGAGGTCGTCCACCAGGAGGCGGGTGTTGTACCGGTGGCCGTGGACGGCCCCTGAGTTAGCCGGGATGCCGTACTTGCGCAGGCCGCCGACAGCCTGCCCGATGGTGCCTGCGAAGTAGATGCCGGGGGCCGTGGTGGACTCGTAGGCGTTGGTCATGGCCGGCAGGCCGCTCCGCCCGAAGACCGTGACACCGACCGTCTCGAGGTCCAGCAGTGGTGCCCGGAAGCCCGTGGCGGCGATGACCTCGTCCACCTCGGCCACGAAGGGCTCCGACGTGTCCGAGCGACGTGTGTGCACGGCCAGGCCGCCCGCGACGCGCTCGATGCGCTCGATGGAGGCATCCAGGATGAAGACGCCACCGCCCAATGCGGCGTCCTCCCAGGGCTGGATGTAGCGTGCCCGCACGCCACCCAGAGAATGCAGGTTGACCGATAGCTGCGCCGGACGCGGGGAGGCCACGATGATGGGGCTGGCCCACTGCAGCAGGCCGCTGGCCAGCTCGAATCCGGAGTTCTGCTTGCCGATGATGAAGAGACGCCTGCCTGCGTAGCTGGTGGCCTCGCGCGTCTTCACGTAGTGTGCCGCGTGCTCGATCCCGGGTGTGTCGGGCAGCAAGGGCTCGGCGATGCCGACGGCGACGATGACGGCCCGGGCGTGGTAGTCGCCGGCTGACGTGTGCAGCACGTAGCCGTCAGCGTCGCGCCCTGTCGCCTGCCACGTCGTCCCGTAGCGCACGCGCAGGCCGGTGCGCTCGGCGAAGCGCCGGAGGCCCTCCTCCATCTCCGCCCGTGACGGGAACTCCGACGACCCGTCCATGAGCGAGGCCATGATGCCGCGGTGCTGCGGCTCGAAGGCCACCAGGCTGTTCCAGTCGTAGCGCTCGTACTCCCTGGAGTCGTGGGCGAGGCGGGCATGCGGCTTGGTCCAGGACAGGAGACGCTGGAAGAAGGGGAACTGCCGGAACATGCCACCCGGACCGGGATCGGCCGAGATGACGGCGTGGTCGATGCCCAGGCGCGAAAGGTAGTAGGCGGCCTGCAGACCGCCGGGGCCGCTGCCCACGATGACGACGTCGTAGCGGCCGGGCGGGTGTGGCGCGGCCACGGACGGATCCGGGCCGGGGCGGCGCTCGCTCACGAGTGCGCCTAGCCGCGCCGGTTGGCGCGCTCCAGGCGTCGGCTGATCGCCTGCAGCATGCGGTACATGACCGGTGGGTAGGCGAGCAGGAAGGCGCGCAGGTCCGGCCCGGCCAACTGCAGTGCCGTGACCGGGCCCACCGCCACGACGTCCGCGACCGGGGCCTCACCGAGCAGCAGCGAGGTCTCGCCGAAGAACTCGCCCCGGCCGAGTCGCGCCACGTCCGCACCGTCGACCCGGACACTGACCTCACCATCGAGGACGACGAAGAAGCCCGAGCCCGAAAGGCCCTGGCGGAGGATGCGCTGCCCGGGCGCGAACGTCTCCTCGGTCATGGTGTGGGCCACCGCCTCGAGCTGCGGAGCGTCCAGGTCCGCGAAGAGCGCCAGCCTGGCCAACGCGTCGAGGGTCTCCGACTGGTTCATGCCGCTCTCCCGATCCGTAGTGGCTGGCGTGCGATCAGTCGCACAGCTGGGCGTCGACGTGGCGCAGCCGGGCGGCCAGGCCGCGCAGCAGGTTGAGGGTCAGCTCCCGGTCGCGTCCGACGAGCGCGAGGAGGTCCCACGAAGCCAGGGCCAGGCAGACCGTGGGTCCTTCCGCGAGGGCGGTGGCTGCCCGCGGCCGCTGGTCGATGACCGAGAGCTCGCCCACGAACTCGCCGGGTCCCAGGCGACCGATGTCCCGCCCGCCGGCCACGATGCGGGCCCCACCCGAGACCACGATGAAGAGGCCGTTGCCGATCTGTCCCTGCTGCACGATGGCCTGGCCGTCCGCGAAGGACTGCTCGGTCGTGACGTCGGCGACACCTTCGATGACCGGCCCCGCGCAGCCTTCGAACAGGGGTACCTTCGCCAGCCAGGACGCCTTCTCCGGCCTGCTCAATGCCACGGCTGCACTCCCTGGGCGGATGGAGCGTCATCCTAGCGTGG
Source organism: uncultured Chloroflexia bacterium (assembly GCA_963707395.1). Taxonomy (GTDB): domain Bacteria; phylum Chloroflexota; class Limnocylindria; order Limnocylindrales; family CSP1-4; genus JAFMJV01. Next base: position 345,388 of record CAVPPQ010000024.1, on the reverse strand, counting down.
CTGTCAACCGGGTCGACGCGGCCGTGGACGCTGTCCCCCTCCCGCATCGGTCGGTCCCGCCTCGCCGCTGTCACGCGGTCGTGGCACACTCGTGGCCATGGGCAAACTGCGAAGGACGCTCCTGACGACCACGGAAGCGGCGGCGCCGCGTGGCAAGCTCCTGCGGCTTCAGATGCGGGTCACCCTGGATACCGTCATCACGTTGGCCATCGCGGCCTTCGCGCTGGTGTCCTCCCTCAGCTACCAGGTCGTGCGCTGGCGAGCATCACGCTCACAGCGACCGTGACGCCGGGCATGGCGTGAGGCCGGACGCCAGGCCACCCGCCAGTTCCCCGCCTTCCCTGACGCCGCCTGAGGCCGCCCCGGGGGGGCCAGTCCGTGTGGGTGCCATCCTTGAGGCGGCATCCGTTCGCCTGCGCCGCCACTGGCGGGTCGCGCTGCTGCTGGCGCTGGCTTTCGCCGGGCCCGGGGCGCTCTTCACGGCAGCCGCCGGTGTGCGCTTCAATTCGGTCGTCCTGGACGTCTTCCCGGGGCTCAGTGAGGGCCTCGTCGCGGACGTGCCGCTGCTGACCACGTCCCAGGTGGAGCGCCTCGGGGGTGCATTCCTCGCTTACCTGGCTGCCGCGTTGGTCGCCGGTGTGCTGGGCAGCGTGGGCGCCGTCGCCCTCACGGTCGCCGTACTCGACCGGGAGCGGCCCTGGGGCGAGGCGCTGGGCGCGTCGGTGCGCGTGGCCCTGGGCCGAACGGCGAGTGTCCTGGCCTTCATGCTGGTCACGTCGGCCATCGTCGTCGGCCTCCTGGTGGCTGGCCTCCTGGTGATGACGTCCGCGGTCACCGTCCTCTCATCCGGGCCGATCAGCCGTGGCGGGCCTGGCGTCTTCCTGGCTCTCGTCGTCGGCGTGGCCACCGCGGTGGCGCTCGCCTGGTTGACGATGCGCTGGGCGCCGGCCTACCCGGTGATGGCCATGGAAGGGGCCGGCTGGCGAGTGGCCCTGCGCCGCTCGTGGCAGCTCAGCGCGGGCAACACGTGGCGCATCGCCTTCGTGGTCATCCTGGGGGCACTCCTCACGGCCCTCGGTGCGGCCGTCATCTCGCAGCTGCTCGCCGTCGTGGTCGTCGACCTGCTGGCTGGTGCCGTGGGACTCGACGCCGCGGTCGCGGAGACCTTCGTGGCGGCCATCGGCAGCGTGCTCCTGGCGCCGCTCTCCCCTGCCCTGCTGGCCGTCCTCTACCTGGACCTCCGCGCCCGACACGACCTCCGCGTCGGGACACACCCGCCGAACGGTACCGGCATGGAGCCCAGGGTCTAGGCGCCGAAGAGCAGCTCCAGCCAGGCCTCCAGTGGGGCGCCGGACACCGGGGCCTCGGCGAGCCTTCCGAGGGGCACGATGGGCTCCGGTGATGGCGCCTCGTCAGGCAGGCGGAAGGGCACCTCGCCCCGCTCGCCGTAGCCGACCACCCGAGCCTGCTGCTCAAGGAAGCGGTCGCTCCTGAGGAACTCCACCTCGGCGTTGCCCTCCATCAGGCGCGACTCGAGGGCGGCCACCTCCGCTCGGGCGCGGGCGGCCTCCTGTTCCAGCTCCGTGGCACGCGACAGCGCGCCGGCGAAGACGAAGACGATGCCCCCGGCGACGAAGAGCCCGAAGACGAGGACCGCGGCCCCACGCCGCTCGAGGAAGCCGCTCCGCAGGATGGACATCGCTGCCGAGCCTAGTGACGCCAGATCGGGGCTGTCAAGCGCGACCCGGGCTGATAGACTCTCGGCCACGAACCGAACGGATGTACGATTTGTGAGGTCGGCCATGAGACTGCACCAACCCCGGTCCACGCTGGATGCCCTGGACCGGTTGCTGGCGGATCCGGACGTGCGCGCCAGCGTCGCGGCCCGGCACGTCACTCCTGAGCAGGCGGCCATCCACGTGCCCATCCCGGGTTGGCTGGACGATCGTCTCGTGGCTGCCCTGGCTGGCCGCGGCATCGGAGCGCTGTACAGCCATCAAGCGGAGGCACTGGAGGCCCTGAGGGCCGGGCAGGACGTGGCCATCGTGACGCCCACCGCGTCCGGCAAGTCGCTCTGCTACAACCTGCCCGTCCTGCAGGCCATCGCGGAGGATCCGGCCGCGCGGGCCCTCTACCTCTTCCCCACCAAGGCCCTCAGCCAGGACCAGCTGGCGGAGTTCCGTGACCTGGCCGGGCTGGCCGGCATGGACCTCTCGGCCGCCGTCTACGACGGGGACACGCCGGCGCCCATCCGTGCCGTGGTGCGGGAAGCGGGCCAGGTCGTGGTCACCAACCCGGACATGCTGAGCACGGCCATCCTTCCGCACCACACCAAGTGGTTCCAGCTCTTCGAGCAGGTGCGCTACATCGTCATCGATGAGGCGCACACCTATCGCGGCATCTTCGGCAGCCACGTGGCCAACGTCCTGCGCCGCCTGCTGCGCATCTGCGCTCACTACGGTTCAGCGCCGCGGCTGGTGTGCTGCTCGGCCACCATCGGCAATCCCGGGCAGCTGGCGGAGACCCTGACCGGCCGGCCCTTCCGCGTCATCGACCGCAGCGGCGCGCCGCAGGGAGAGCGCCACGTGGTGGTGCTGGACCCGCCGCCGCTCGATCGCCGCAGCGGCGTGCGCCCGGGACCGCACGGCCTCTCGTATCGGGCCGCCCTCGGCTTTCTGCGCGCCGGTCGCCAGACCATCGTCTTCGGTCGCGCCCGCGTGGCCGTGGAGCTGTTGCTCAGCTCGCTGCGGGAGGCCATGCGCGAGGGGCGCGGCCCCATCGAGCGTGTGCATGGCTATCGCAGCGGCTACCTGCCCAGCGAGCGTCGGGCCATCGAGGCCGGGCTCCGCAGCGGGGAGATCCTGGGCGTCGTCAGCACCAACGCCCTGGAGCTGGGGATCGACATCGGTCGCCTGGACGTCGCCATCCTGGCCGGCTACCCGGGCACCATCGCTGCGACCAGGCAGCAGATGGGACGGGCAGGGCGGCGCGGGGACCCCAGCGTGGCCATCCTCGTGGCGGGGGCGGGCGCCCTGGACCGCTACGTCGCCACGCACCCCCAGTACCTCTTCGAGGCCAGTCCGGAGGAGGCGCGGCTGGACCCGGAGAACATCCACGTGCTGCTGGCACACCTGCGTGCGGCCGCCTTCGAGCTGCCCTTCGACCCGGGCGATCACTTCGGCAGTGCCCCGGCGGATGACCTGCTGGCCTTCCTGGCCGAGGAGGGCCACGTCCGCCAGGCAGACGATGGGCGCTGGTACTGGGCCAGCGAGAACTTTCCCGCCTCGGAGATCCACTTGCGCGTCGCGGCCCCGGAGAACGTGCTCATCATCGATACGGGCCCGGAGCGGCCGCGAGTGTTGGGTGAGGTGGACCTCTTCGCGGCGCGCGTCCTCGTGCACGAGAAGGCCATCTACCTGCATGACTCGCGCCAGTACCACGTGGACACGCTGGACTGGGAGGAGCGCAAGGCACTCGTGCGGCCCGTGGATGCCGACTACTACACCCAGGCTGAGCTGGCTGTGACGCTCAAGCCTCTGGAGGTCTTCGACAGCGCCCCACGCGAAGCCGGAAGCCGGCAGCACGGCGAGGTCATGATCAGCTCCATCGCCACCATCTTCAAGAAGCTGAAGCTGGACACCCACGAGAACGTCGGGTGGGGTCACATCCATCTGCCCGAGATGGAGCTGCACACCACTGCCTGGTGGCTGGCGCTGGACCCGGCTGCCGTGACCGCCTGGCGGCGCGACGAGCTGGATGCGGCTCTCGTCGGCGCAGGCCGCGCCCTGCAGACGGTGGCCAGTGTGCTGCTCATGGCCGACCCGCACGACCTGGGCATGGTGGCGCAAGTCCAGTCGCCTCACGCGGAACGCCCCGTCATCTACCTTTGGGAGGCCGCACCCGGAGGTGTCGGTCTCGCGGCCCGCCTCTTCGATCGGACCGACGAGCTTGTCTCAGGTGCGCTGGAGCTGGTCACCGGCTGTGACTGCGAAGTGGGCTGTCCGGCCTGCGTCGGGCCGCGCGGCGAGAGCCGCCTGGATGGCCGCGCCCTGTCCACGAGCCTTCTGCGCGTGCTGGTCGGCGCCGGAGCTGTGGGACGCCCACCGCGGGAGCGTGCCGCGTGACAGCTGAGCTGGCCCTGGCGTGGCCCAGGCTGAGCGGAGTGGAGGACCAGGACCTCGGACCCATCCGCCGCTCGCGCCTGGATCGGCTGCGGGCGGCTGCGGCTGCTGGCGCCGGTGCCCGCAGCACCATCCCGCGGCCGGAACCGCGCCCGGACCGGGCACAGAGGCTTGCCGCGGACGTGGGCGGGACCGTGTTGGACACTCCGGAGCGGCCCGTCGTGCTCGTGGAGCGGCACCTGCCACTGGACGCTCGGCTGGATGGCCTGCGGTCGCTGCCGGACCCGGTCGACCCGCGCCAGCCGCTCGTCCTCATCGATACGGAGACGACCGGTCTCGGCACCGGCGCCGGCACGCTGCCTTTCCTGGTCGGGGTCGGAACGTGGCAGGCGGACACCTTCGTGACCCGGCAGCTGCTGCTGCCGGAACAGTCGGACGAAGCGGGCTACCTCTCCGCGGTGGCCGGTCTCATCCCCCCCGACGCTTGCCTGGTCACCTACAACGGGCGCAGCTTCGACTGGCCGCTCCTGGTGACGAGGTTCCGGCTGCACGGTCGGCCCCCGCCGTCCTATGCGGCCCACCTGGACCTGCTGCCCCTGGCACGCGCCCTGTGGCGGCATCGGTTGGCTGACGCACGCCTGGCCAGCGTGGAAGCTGCCATCTGCGGTGTGCAGAGAGCCCACGACCTACCCGGTGGCCTCGTCCCGGCACGCTACCTGGACTACTTGCGGTCAGGGCACGGTGGACTGCTCCGAGAGGTGCTCGAGCACAACCGCCAGGACGTCGTTTCCATGGCCCTCCTGCTGCGCGTGCTGGCCACCGACCTGGCCCCGGCCAGCATGACGCGTCAGGCTCCCAGCTCCGTGGACCCGGGGGACCTCGGCGGACTGGGGCGTGCCTACGCGCGCCGCCGGCGTCACGAGGAAGCCCTGGCCTGCTTCGACGCAGCGTTGGAGCGGTCGGCGGACGCCCGTGATGCGCATCGCTACGAGGGCGTCGCCCTCGACCGCGCGCGGGCCCTCACGCGGCTCGGACGGCGAGCCGAGGCTGAGGGAGCCTGGCACGCCATCGCGCTGGAGGGCGGCCGGCACGCCGCCCTGGCCTGGCTGCACGTTGCCAAGCACCGCGAGCATGATGGCCGCGACGTGCCCGCGGCCTTGGCGGCCACGGACCGCGCGCGCGCCATCGCGGAGCGGAGCAGGCTCTTCGGTCACCGCGACCGCGTCGTGGAGCGGGACCTGGCGCGCCGGGTGCCCCGCCTCAGAAGACGGCTCGCGGCCGTGACCGCCTGAGGCGAAGGGGCGACGATCGGGTGAGCGGCTGGCGACTCACCGAGGGTCATGCGGTAAGGTCGGCCGTGATGGGTGAGGATGGGGTGCGGCCGGTGGCCACGAGTGGGGCCACCATCGAGTTCGACCACGTCAGCAAGCGTTACGCCCCTGCCACGCGCGGCGCGGCGCCGCAGGGAGCCGTGGAGGACCTGACGTTGACCGTGCCCGCGGGACGCATCTGCGTGCTCGTGGGCCCCTCCGGTTGCGGCAAGACGACCACCCTCAAGATGGTCAACCGGCTCATCGAGCCGAGCGCGGGCCGGATCCTCATCGACGGGCGTGACATCGCCGCACGGGACGTGACGGAGCTGCGCCGGAGCATCGGCTACGTCATCCAGCAGACGGGGCTCTTCCCGCACCAGACCATCGCCCAGAACGTGGCCACCGTGCCACGCCTCTTGGGCTGGGCCGAACCCCGCCAGCAAGCCCGCACCGATGAACTCCTGGCCCTCGTGGGCCTCGAGCCAGGGCGCTACCGGGAGCGCTACCCGAGCCAGCTCTCCGGCGGGGAGCGCCAACGCGTGGGGGTCGCTCGAGCGCTGGCCGCGGATCCGCCGGTCATGCTCATGGACGAGCCCTTCGGGGCGGTCGATCCCATCGTGAGGGAGCGCCTCCAGAACGAGTTCCTGCGACTGCAGGAGGGCCTTGCCAAGACCATCCTCTTCGTGACGCATGACATCGACGAGGCCATCAAGATGGGCGACCTCGTCGTCGTCATGGAGCAGGGCGGACGCATCGCCCAGGCCGGCGCCCCGGCCGACCTGCTGGCCCAGCCCGCCTCGGAGTACGTGGCCCGCTTCGTCGGCACCGACCGGGGCTTGAAGCGTCTCTCGCTGTACCGGGTGTCGGACGTGCCACTTGCCGAAGCACCGCTGGCCCGGGTCGCTGAGCCCAGGCGCGCGGTCCTCGCCCGGGCCCGTGCCGTGGACGCGCCCTTCGTCCTGCTCGTCGATGATGCCGATCGGCCCTTGGGCTGGCTGGATGCCATCCACCTGGCCGCCGACGGCCGCATCGGAGCGTCGGATGCGGTCCCCATGTCGCCCTTGCTCGACCGGCGCACCACCCTCAAGGACGCCACCTCGCTGCTGCTGGATGAGGAGGTCGGCAGCGGCATCGTGGTCGATCGGGCCGGGCAGGTCCTGGGGCTCCTGACGCTGGAGGCCGTCATGGGCTTCCTGCGCGACGACCGCTCGAGGGAGGTGCCAGCCGACATCGCCGACGCTGTGGCGGAGGTGCTGGCCCATCCGGCCGGCGCCCACCAGCACACGCCGGGCGACGGAGGGCCGGCGTGATCGAGATCCGCTGGGACTGGATCGCGGGGCACCTCGACGATGTCGCCGAGAAGACCTGGCAGCACCTCCAGCTGCTCGTCATCCCCATGCTGGCCGGGTTCCTCATCGCCCTGCTCCTGGGCGTCCTTGCCCTGCGGCGCCCGGGCACCATCGGCCCCGTCACGGCGGTCACCGGGCTTCTCTATACGATCCCAAGCCTGGCGGCGTTCGCGGTGCTGCGGCCCATCTTCGGCCTGTCGCTGGCCACCGCCATCATCCCGCTCACCGCGTACACGCTGCTCATCCTGTACGTCAACACCGTGGCCGGCCTGCGCTCGGTGCCCGCAGAGGTGAACGAGGCGGCGACGGCCATGGGCTACGGCAGCGCCAGCCGGTTCTGGCGGGTGCAGCTGCCCTTGGCTGTGCCCCTCATGATGGCTGGCGTGCGCGTCGCCGCGGTGACCACCATCGGGCTCGTCACGGTGGCCTCGATCATCGGCGGCGACCGCTTCGGTGGACTCGGACAGTTCATCACGGAGGGCCTCCAGACGTCCTTCGACACGAAGGTCTACCTGGGAGCCATCGGCTCGGTCATGCTGGCCTTCGTCGTGGACGTCCTGCTGTTGGGCGTGCAACGCGTCCTGACGCCTTGGGCCAGGGCCCGGGCGCCGTCGACGTGAGCGGAGCCGAGGCGCTGCTCGCCTATCTGGGGGCGAGCGCCAGCTGGCAGGGTGCGGCCGGCATCCCGTCCCGTCTCGTCGAACACCTCGTGCTTGCCGGGCTGGCTGTCCTGGCGGCGAGCCTGGTCGCTCTGCCTGCGGGCTTCTACATCGGCCACACGGGGCGCCTGCAGGTGCTGGGGCTCAACCTCGCCAATGTCGGGCGTGCCATCCCCTCCTACGCGGTCATGGTCATGGTCTTCCCCGTGGCCCTGGCCGCCGCGGAGCCGCTCGGCTACGACCCTCGCCTTGGCCTCACCTTCCTGCCCATCTTCGTGGCCATGACCCTGCTGGCCATCCCGCCCATCCTGGTGGCCACCTTCGCCGCCATCGCCGAGGTCGACCGCGATGTCGTCGAGTCCTCACGGGGCATGGGCCTCACGGAGCGCCAGATCCTGGGCCGCGTGGAGCTGCCGCTGGGCCTGCCCGTCATCATCGGGGGCTTCCGCGTGGCGACCCTGCAGGTCATCGCCACGGCCACGCTGGGGGCGGTCCTGTCGGGCGGCGGTCTGGGTCGTTTCATCATCGACGGACTGGCCCGGCGCGATGAGGGCATGCTGTACGCGGGGGTCGTGCTCGTGGCGTGTCTGGCCGTCGGCACCGACCTGCTGCTGGCGGGCCTGCAGCGCCGCTTCACGCCGCGTGGCGTCAAGGTGGCCTCCGGTGAGGCGGTCCTGGAGGCCATCGGCGACCTGGGCTCCGTGGCACCGCCGTCGCTGCGTCGCACGTGAAGGCGCGCCGCGCCTGAACCTGCCTCGTCATCCCACGTTCGTGACGGACAGGGTACGGTTGGGCCTCGGCCGAAGCCGCCAGACGGGCGGCCGGCCGGCAGTCCCAGGGAGGTTGCCATGCGGCATCACCGCAGACTCGCCCTCGGTGCGTCGATCCTGGCCATGCTGGCCACGCTCGGTGCCACCGGTGGCGCCATCGTGTCGGCGCAGGAGCAGCCCACGGTGCGCATCGGTTCGGACGACTTCTACGAGTCCAAACTCCTGGCCGAGATCTATGCCCAGGCCCTGGAGGGCGCCGGCTTCACGGTGGACCGTCAGCTCGGCTTGGGCAGCCGCGACACGCGAGCGCCGGCCTTCGAGGGGGGCCAGGTGGACCTCGTGCCGGAGTACGTGGGCTCCGGCCTCGGGTACTACGTGCTGGGCGCGGAGGACCCGGGTCTGGCGGCCCTCGCCGTCGGCGGCGACGGCGAGCTCAACCGGGCCAACCTGCAGGCTGCCTATGTCCTGCTGGGCATCGAGGCCACGGTGCTGGGCATGACCCCCGCCGAGGACACCAACGCCGCGGCCGTGCGGGCGGATACCGCGGCAGAGCTGGGGATCGCGGCGCTGAGCGACGTGGCGGCCGTGGCCGACCAGTTGGTCTTCGGCCTGCCACCGGAGTGTGAGACACGTCCCCTGTGCGCTGGTGCCCTCGAGCGATACGGCATCGACTTCGCCGCCATCCAGAAGGAATCGCTGGCGGCCTGCGGCGCGGAGATCGCGGATGCGCTGGCCGGGGGCGCGGTCGACTTCGGCTGGCTCTGCTCCACGCAGCCGGCCATCGCGCAGAATGGCTTCGTCGTCCTTGAGGACGATCTTGACACGCAGCCGGCGGAGAACCTCGTGCCGGTGGTGCGCAACGACTTCCTGGCCCTCGTCGATGGCGGAGCGGAGGCGGTGGCCGCCATCCTGGACCCGGTCTCCGCCGCCATCACGACCGAACTCCTGACGGAGTTGAACGTGCGCGTCGCGGTCGACCAGGAGGACATCGAGGACGTCGCGGCCGAGTTCCTGGCCAACCTGGACGCCTGACCCCAGGCGGGCCGTCCGGGCAGCGACCGGACGAGGAGCCCTGCCAGCTACTGGACGAAGGCCCCGGTCGAACCGGGGCCTTCAACGTGATGGCGGCTGCTCAGCGCGGCCTCAGAAGCCCCGCTCCGCGAGCCAGCGGCGATTGGCCGTGTGCAGGGCGAGGAGCGCTTCCGGGGTGTCCGCCGGCTTCAGGAAGCGGTCCTGTTCGATGACGACCCAGCCCTCCCAGGCGCGCGCCTTGAGGGCATCGACGAAGCCGTCCAGGCCGGTCGTGCCGAGGCCCAACTGGCAGAAGACGCCGCGGTCCCACGCCTCCATGAGCCCGCCTCCAGAGCTGGCGACCTCCCGCAGCACGGAGAGGTCACAGTCCTTGACGTGGACGTGGCGCACGCATCCGGCGTAGGTGTCCAGCAGCTCCAAGGGGTCCGCCCCGCCGAAGAGCGCGTGGCCCGTATCCAGGCACATCCCCACCAGGGACGTGTCGAGCGCGTCGAAGACGGCGTGGATCTCGGCTGCCGATTCCACGTAGCTGCCGGCATGGAAGTGAAGCACTGGGTCGAAGCCGCGCGCGCGAGCCGCCTCGCCCGCCCGATGGAGGTTGTCGATGAGGACGCTGAAGCGTTCCCTGGGCAGGGCAGCCTCCGGATGCGCGGGGATCTGGCCGGCCCAGCGCATGCGCTCAGGCTCCAGCGAGGCGTCAGCCAGGACCGCCTTGGGCATGACATCATCCGGCCGGCCGGCGGCCAGCAGATCGAGGACGCCGATCATCCACTCGCGGTCGTCGGCGGCATGCTCGGCACGGCTGAAGCGCTGCGGCAGGAAGGCACCCACCAGTGACAGTCCCCGGGATCCGAGGCGTGCGCGGAGCTGGTCCGCGTCGCCGAAGTAGCCGGGCGGACCCAGCTCCGTGCCGGCATAGCCCGCGGCGGCCATCTGGTCGAGCATGGCCTCCGGCGGCAGTTGGAGCGGGTCGTCCTCGGTCTTCTCGAAGACCCCCCACGAGCACGGGGCCGCAGCGACCCTGACGCCGCTCGATCCGTTCGCGCCGCTCATGAACTCCCCCTCTTCAGCTGTGACAGACAGGGCGCCAGCCTTCAGCGCCTAGACGAAGGACCGCTCCCGGGCCAGGTTGATCTCGTAGACACGCCGCGCGGCTTGGACCCGCTCAGAGGTCGAAACCTCCGCGACGGGCACGTCCCACCAGGATCCATAGTCCGGCACCGACGGCTCGGGGTTGACCTCCACGACGATGACCACTGGTCCGCCCTGCATGCCGGCCGCAGTGGCCAGGGCTGCCTCCAGCTCCGCCGGTGTGCCGGCGGTCATGACACGTGCGCCCAGGCTGGCCGCATTGGCCGCGAAGTCGATGGGCAGGACCTCCCCGCTGAAGGTGCCGCTGGCCGGGTCGCGATAGCGGAAGTCGTTGAAGGGGTTGTCTGCCCCGCATGCGGCCGAGAGGTTGCGGATGCAGCGATAGCCGTGGTTGTCCAGGAGCACGATCGTCATCGACACGCGCTCCTGGCAGGCGGTCAGGATCTCGTTGGCGAGCATCAGGTACGAGCCGTCCCCGATCATGACGAAGACGCGCCGTTCCGGCGCTGCCATGGCCACGCCCAGGCCGCCGGCGATCTCGTAGCCCATCGTGGAGTAGCCGTACTCCATGTGGTAGGTGTCCGGCCCGCTGGCGCGCCAGGTCTTGTGCATGTCGCCGGGCAGCCCGCCGGCTGCGCAGACGACCACGCCCTCCGCCCCCACGGCCTCGTTCACGAGGCGGATGACCTCCGGCTGGGAGACGTGCTCGCTGGCCGCCAGGTGGCGCACCCGGTCGACCTCGCTGTTCCACGCTTCGCGCAGCCGCTCGACGAGCGCCAGCCGGTCGGCCGATGCTCCGCTCCAGCCGCGCCCCTCGAGCGCCTGCTGGAGCTCCTCCAGCGTGACGCGGGCGTCGCCGACCAGCGGCAGTGCCGCGGCCTTGGCGGCGTCCAGCTCGGCCACGTTGATGCTCACGAAGGCGACCTCCGGGTCCTGCCACGAGGACCAGCTCATGGTCGGGAAGTCGGAGAGTCGGGTGCCGATGGCGATGACGAGGTCTGCGTCCCGGGCGATGGTGTTGGCCGCCGTGCCGCCCGCGGAACCCAGCGCCCCGACCTGGAGCGGGTGGTCCCAGGGCAGGGCACCCTTGCCGGCCTGCGTCTCCGCGACCGGGATGCCGAAACGGCGAGCGAAGGCGTCCAGCGCTGCACTGGCGTCGCTGTAGATCACGCCGCCACCGGCCACGATCATGGGACGTTGCGAGGCGGCGATGCGCTCCACGGCCCGCGCCAGCAGGGAGGCGTCCGGGCGCGGACGGGCGATGACCCAGGTGCGCGGCGCGAGCAGCTCCTCCGGCCAGTCGAAGGCCTCCGCCTGGACGTCCTGCGGCAGGGCCAGCGTCACGGCCCCGGTCTCCGCCGGCGAGGTCAGGACACGCATGGCCGCCGGCAGCGCGTCGATGAGCATCTCCGGTCGTTCGATGCGGTCGAAGTAGCGCGAGACCGGACGGAGGGCGTCGTTGACCGAGAGGTCGCCCGCCTCCGGCCGCTCGAGCTGCTGGAGCACGGGCTTCACGCGCCGCGTGGCGAAGCGGTCGCCGGGCAGCAGCAGGACGGGCAGTCGGTTGACCGTGGCGTTGGCGGCGCCGGTCACGAGGTTCGTGGCACCCGGGCCGATGGAGGACGTGCACGCGAAGGTGCGCAGGCGACGACTCTGCTTGGCGAAGGCCGCCGCCGTATGGACCATGGCTTGCTCGTTGCGCGTCTGGTAGTAGCGCACGCTATCCTGCGCGGCCTCCAGGGCCTCGCCCATGCCGGCCACGATGCCGTGGCCGAAGATGCCGAAGACGCCTTCGAAGAAGCGCTGGCGATGGCCGTCGCGCTCCACGTGCTGGCTGGCCAGCCACGTGACGACGGCCTGGGCGACGGTGGTGCGTGGCATCCGGACCCCTCCTCTCTCGGTTGGAGGCCGATCAGGCCTTGACGTCCGGGTTGGGGATGAGCAGGTCGTCGATGGTGGCCACGAGCTCCCAGTAGGACGCCACGAAGACCCGCAGCGTGCGCATCGTGGCGCCGTACGTGTCGAACTCGGGCACGGACAGGGCGTCCGGCTCGTAGGCCTTGACGAACTCCGGCACCCGTGCCCGGAGCTCTTCCACGTAAGCGGTCGGCACCGGGTCATGCCAGCGGTCCCGGACCTCCACCGCTGAAGCGTTGAAGATCCGCTGCCAGTTGGCCGGGATGGTCATGGAGACATCGCCGCCGATGAGCTCGGACCAGTGCAAGTGGTGGCGATAGGCGGCGGCCAGGAGGCGTGTCCGGTAGCCACGCTCCTCGAAGATGGCGGCGGCACGCTTGAAGACAGCGATGCCGGCCCAGTCGCCCGCGGCCGGGTTGATGGCGATGCCGTCGCGCTCACAGGACTTCTTCACCCAGTCGTCCGTGCGGCCGATCATGATCGTGCAGACCGGCGACATCCAGGAGGTGTCGTGACCCTCTGCCTCGCGGCGCGCCAAGGCCCGCTCGACGGCGGCGCCCACTGCCAGCGCCTGCGACACCGTGAAGGACACCGTGGCGTTGACGCTCATGCCCTCGTACGTGACCTGCTCGATGGCCTCCAGGCCGGCCGCGGTGGCGGGGAACTTGATCTGGACGTTGGGCGCCAGGGTGTCGAAGTGGCGCGCCTGCTCCACCATCTTCCCTGCCGAACGGTTGAGGGTCGGGTCGGTCTGGATGGAGAGCCGGCCCTTCTGGCCGTGATGCTGCTGGTAGATCGGCTCCAGCATCCCCCAGCCGCGGATGGCCATCTCCTCGATGACCTGCCACGTGATCTGCTGGTCCGTCCAGTCAGGGTGCTCGGCCGCGATCTCGCGGACTCGTGGCGCCCAGATGGTGTACTCCTGCTTCATGACGGCGCCGACGATGGTGGGGTTGGTGGTGGCACCGACCGCCCCGTTCTCGATGGCGTGGCGCAGCTCGGCCTCGTTGCACGAGTCGTTCCAGTAGTCGGTCGGAAAGTCCGTAGCCGTGCGCAGCAGGGGGCTGGCCGTCATCGTCGTCGCCATCGAGTCGCTCCTTGTGGGTGGTGTCAGCGCGGGGGTGGGTCCTGGCTCGGGGTCGTGGGATCCCAGTCCATCAGCCAGGCGTGGTCGCTGTCGAGGGTGAAATGCCATGCCCGGTGGGGGCCAGCCATCACGTTGAGGTAGTAGGCATCGTAGCCCGCAGGCGCCCCCACGGGGTGGTAGCCGCGGGGCACCAGGATGACGTCACCGTCGCCGGGGGCGAACGACGCGTCGAGCGAGCGGTCAGCCGTGTAGACCCGGGCGAAGGCCCAACCCCCCGGACGAGCGAAGCGGTAGTAGTAGAGCTCTTCCAGGTACGCCTCACGGGGCGGATCCTCCGTGTCGTGCTTGTGGGGTGGATAGCTCGACCAGTTCCCCCCGGGCGTGAAGACCTCGAAGAGGATGAGCCGTCCGGCTGGAGCCGTGGGCGGCAGCAGGTGGTGGATGCGACGCTCCGTGACGCCGTGTCCGCGGGTCTCGACGTGGATGTCAGCGGGCTCGATGAGGCGCTCGTGGCGTTCGTCGGCACCCGGCGCATCTGCCAGCACGATCGTCGAGCGCGTCTCGGCCACGATCTCGACGGCGGTGCCGGGGGCCAGCAGGAGCACCGGGGGAGGCGGTCCGTCGAAGACGTTCTCTCGGCTGCCGAGGGAGCGGTACCGTCGCCGACCGGCCCGGATGTCGACGCTGCCCTCCATCACCACGACCGCGACCTCCTGGTCATCTGCCGGGCGAGCCAGCCCGGCGCCGACAGGCAGGCGATGCTCCGCGAAGCCCACGTACTGCCAGCCCGCGTCACGCGGGCGGATGTCATGGGTGCGCCCGTTGGCCGGGTCCGGGGTCCGGGCTCGGCGATGCAGGGCGTCTGCCTGACTGGTCGGCATGATCGGTGTGCTCCGCTGCAGGCAACGGGGGACCCCCGGCGTCTCCGCCACCATCGACTTGACGCGCGCCGCTGGGCGTCACCATGATAGGGGGTCACGAATACGATTGCGGCCGTCCGTTCAACCGGGGCGGCCCAGGGGACCCGCGAGCGACGAGGATGACTGCAGGCAGACCAGCCACCGTCCGGGACGTCGCGATCCGAGCAGGTGTCTCCATCGCCACGGTCAGTCGCGCACTGCGCGGCCACACGAACGTGGACCCTGGCACCCGTCAGCGCGTCGAGGAGGCCGCCCGCGCGCTCAGCTACCGGCCCTCCGGCGTGGCCCGCTCGTTGCGGCTGCGGGCCACGCGCACCATCGGCCTCATCGTGACCGACATCGAGAACCCCTACTTCCCGCAGATCGTGAGCGCTGTCGAGGACGCCGCCCGCGAGCGCGGCTACTCCGTCCTGCTCGCAGACGGGCGGCGCGACCCCGAGCGCGAGATCGAGTCGCTCGAGGTGCTCGCGGAGCGCGAGGTGGACGGGCTCATCATCGCCAGCACCACCTTGACCCTGCGGCACCAGGTGCGGATCCGCGAGGTACCCTGCCCGGTCGTCATCGTCAACAGCGAATCGACCGTCTCGGCCGTGCCGGCCGTCCTCTCGGACAATGTCGCCGGGGGCCGGATGGCAGCCGAGCACCTGCTGGGCCTCGGGCACCGCCGGCTGGCCTACCTGGCAGCACCGTCCGCGACCGATCGGGCTGTCCATGAGCGCATCGAGGGGGTCCGGTCGGCACTCTGGTCCCGCGACCTCGGCCGGGGGACGCTGACGATCGTGCCGGCCACCCCAGGCGTCGATGGCGGCGCACTCGCCGCGGTGATGACCCTCGGGGCGGAGAGCGCGGTCAGCGCGCTCGTCTGCTCCAGCGACCTCACTGCCATCGGTGCCGTTCGCGGCCTTCGCAGCCTCGGACTGCGCGTCCCCCAGGACGCCAGCGTGGTGGGCTTTGACGACATCGAGATGGCAGCACACGTCGATCCGCCGCTGACCACGATCCGGCAGGCCACGGACGAGATGGGTCACTGGGCGGTAGCCAGCCTCCTGCAGCGCATCGACCGGGGCCGGGAGGCCACGGCCGGGCAGGTCGGTGGCACACCCGGGCGAACCGTCCGCCTGCCGGTCAGCCTCATCACGCGCGCCTCCACGGGGCCACTTGCCCGCGGCAGTGCCTGATCGATAGCCCTCTCCGGGAGGGGCGTCGGGTGGACGGTCGGGGCTGCAGCGAGGGAATGCCCGCCGTATGCTGTGACACCTGAGGATGACTCGTGTCCGGCCGATCCCGCGGGTCCCCAGCCCGCCTTGCGGCCGGTCGAGGGCGAGAGGAGGAGGTGGAGCGGGTGAAGGTCGCGCTGTTCGGCGCCGGTCGGATCGGACCCCTGCACGCTCGGACGCTGCTGTCCACGGGCGCGGTCGACCAGCTGGTCATCATGGATGTCGTGCCCGAGCGGGCGGCGGCGGCCGCGGAGGAGCTGGGCGGCAGCGTCGCCGGCAGCGTGGACCAAGCGCTGGCCGGGGCGGACGCGGCCATCATCTGCACCTCGACGGACGACCATCCGGCCCTCATCCGGGCCGCCATCCAGCGGGGCGTGCCAACCTTCTGCGAGAAGCCGCTGGCCGCCAGCCTGGAGGCGTCCATCGCCGTCCGCGGGGACATCGAAGCCTCCGGGGTGCCCTTCCAGCTGGGGTTCCAACGACGCTTCGACCCGGCCTACGTCGAGGCCCGGCGTCTCGTCGACACGGGCGCCCTCGGTGACATCCACCTCCTGTCACTGCGCAGCCACGATCCGGAGCCCGCCTCCGAGGAGTTCATCGCCTCGTCCGGCGGCATGTTCCGGGACCTCTCCATCCACGACCTGGACGTCCTGCGCTTCGTCTCTGGCCGAGAGGTGGACGAGGTCTACGTCATCGGTTCCTCAAGGGGCTTCCCGCTCTACGAGAAGTACGACGACCTGGCCAACGCCGTGGCCGTCATGCGCCTCGACGACGGGACGCCGGTCGCGCTCAGCTGGGCGCGCCACGACCCCCTTGGCCACGACGTCCGCACCGAGGTCTTCGGCTCTCGCGACAGCGTCGCGGTGGGCCTTGGACCGCGCATGCCGATGCGCTCGGTGGAACCGGGCGTGCCCGCCCCGCAGGGACCACCCTGGCACATCTTCCTGGACCGCTGGGACGACGCCTACCGGGACGAGCTCATCGCGTTCCTGGACGTGGCCCGCGGTGCGCGACCCAGCCCTTGCAGCGCGAAGGATGGCGTGGAGGCACTGCGGATCGCCGAGGCGCTGACGGTGTCGGCAGCCGAGCATCGCCCCGTGCTGCTGGCGGAGATCAGCGCGTGACGGCAGCCCAGGCTCCGGTCGTCCCGGCCGGCGGCATCGAACCGCTGGCAGAGGCTCCCATCATCGAGGCCCGCGGCATCTCGAAGCGGTTCGGGCAGGTGGTCGCACTGAGCGACGTCAGCCTCGCGCTCCGGCGCGGCGAGGTGCTCGGGGTCGTGGGTGATAACGGGGCCGGCAAGTCCACGCTCATGAAGTGCCTCTCCGGGCTCCACACTCCGAGCGCAGGCGACATCCTCGTGGAAGGTCGCGCCGTCCGCCTGAACAGCCCGGCCGACGCACGGGCGCTGGGCATCGAGATGGTCTACCAGGACCTGGCCCTGGCCGGCAACCTGCGCATCGACGAGAACATCTTCCTCGGCCGCGAGCTCACCCGGGGCTTCGGGCCGCTCCGCGTCGTGGACCACAAGGCCAACCAGCGGCGCGCCATCGAGCACCTGGACAACCTGCACATCGAGGTCAAGTCCGTGGCGCAGCGGGTGGAACAGCTCTCTGGCGGTCAGCGCCAGGCCGTGGCCATCGCGCGTGCCACGGCCTTCGAGGCCAGGGTCGTGATCATGGATGAGCCCACCGCTGCGCTCGCGGTGCGCGAGGTGCGCAAGGTCCTCGATCTCATCAAGGACCTCCGCAACCACGGTATCAGCGTGATCCTCATCAGCCACCGGCTGGACGACGTCTTCTACGTGTGCGATCGGGTCATGGCCCTCTTCCACGGCCGCAACTTCGCCGATGCACCGCTGTCGCAGATCGACCGCAACGAGGTCATCGGCTGGATCATGGGCAACAAGAGCGGCTCGGACGTGCCGTCCGGCCTGGACCTCAACTGAGAGGTGCGGGCATGACCGACGCGATGAGCACGGGCGCCGGGTCGGACGTCGGCGACGTCGGCTCCCGCTCCAAGTGGACGCTGCGAGCCATCGGCTGGTTCGATCGCTGGGGTGTCCTGCTGATGGTCCTCATCATGGGCCTGCTCTCGTGGCTGGCCCAGCCGGACGTCTTCCTGTCCGAGCGCAACATCTTCAACATCTTTCGCCAGACGGCCCACTACCAGCTCCTGGCGCTGGGCACGTTCATCGTCATCGTCACGGCCGGCATCGACCTCTCGGTCGGCTCCGTCCTGGCGCTCGCCATGATGTGCGCTGCCATCCTTGCCGATGGTGGGGCCGCGTGGCCGGTCGTCATCGTCGCCCCGCTCATCGTCGGCCTCTTCGTCGGCACGATCAACGGGCTGGGCCTGACCAAGCTGCACATGCCCCACCCGTTCATCATGACCCTGGGCATGATGTTCGTGGCCCGCGGTGTCACGTACCTCATCTCAGACGGGCGACCCATCACCGGGATGCCGCCTGAGGTGACCTGGCTTGGCTCCGGGAACCTCGAGATCCTGGGGCTGCGGATCCCGGTGAGCCTCATCATCATCATCATCACCTTCGTCATCGCCTGGTTCTTCCTGCAGCACCTGCGCACAGGGAGGCACATCTTCGCGCTGGGCGGGAACCCGCAGGCGGCGCGCGTCTCGGGCATCAACGTGGACCGGACCCTCGTCATCGCCTACGCCCTGTGCGGCTTCATGGCGGGCTTTGCCGGATTGCTGCTGGCCGGACGCACCAATTCGGGCTTCCCAAACGCCGGCGAGGGTGATGAACTGGTCGCCATCTCCGCGGTCATCATCGGCGGCGCGAGCTTCTTCGGCGGCCGCGGCACCGTGCTGGGGGTCTTCGCGGGCGTCCTCGTCATCGGCATGCTGCGCAACCTCCTGAACCTTTCCAACGTGCAGGTCTTCTGGCAGCAGGTGCTCATCGGCGTCGTGATCATCGCCGTCGTGGCCTTCGACGTGTTCCGCCGGCGCCTGGCCGCGGCCTCGTGAGCGACGTCCTGCCCGCGAGAGCGGCGGGCGACGAAGGGAGGTGACAGCGGGCGCCCTGAGGCGCCATCATGCAAGCGGCGAGCAGTCCGGACTTCGGCGCTCGCTGGGACCTTCAGATAGGAGGAGACATGAAGGCAACACGCATCCTTGCGCTTGGTGGGGCCGCGATGCTGGCCATCGCCGTCGTAGGACCGGTCGCCGCCCAGGATGAGAGTCCGGCTGCGGCGAGCAAGGATCCAGGTGCCGCGGCAGGCGCCAAGCTATTCGTCAACATGAAGGGCCCGTCGGCAGGCAACCCCTTCTGGGCGCTCGTCGAGCAGGGCGCGGTGCAGGCGGGTGCGGACTACGGGGTGGACGTCCAGGTGGTCGCCCCATCCGCTGAGTCCGACATCCCCGGGCAGATCGCCCTCATCGAGGACAACACGGCCCAGGGTGCGGCGGGCATGGCCATCGCCGTGACGGACGCCGTGGCGCTCAACCCGGCCATCCAGGCCGCGATGGACGCGGGCGTCAAGGTCGTCTGGGTCGACTCGGGCGGTGACAACGAGGGCGTCACCTACATCGGCACGGACAACGCCGTCGGCGCTGCGCTGGCCGGCCAGTACCTCTGCGACAACCTGGAGCCGGGTAGCAAGGTGGCCATCCTCCAGGGCCTCATCACCACCACCACCGGGCAGGCCCGAGCCGATGGCTCCAAGGCGGCCGTCGAGGCCTGTGGCCTCGACCTCGTCATGGAGGTCCCGGCCAACTGGGATCGCGCCCAGGGGCTGGCTGCGACCGAGGACATCATCACCCAGCACCCCGACCTCGCGGGCATCTTTGGCAGCAATGACGAGATGGCCCTCGGTGCCGTCGAGGCACTGCGAGCTGCGAACCTGCTCGAGCAGGTCACGGTCGTGGGCTACGACGCCAACCCGGATGCCCGGGAGGCGGTCGTGGCTGGCGAGATGGAGGCCACCATCGCCCAGAACCCCATCAACATGGGCTACTACGGCGTGGAGAGCCTCATCAAGCTCATCAACGGTGAGACCCTCGAGCCCACCATCGACACGGGCGTAGAGCTCATCACCGCGGAGAACGCCGCCGGGTAAGCCCCGGGCCGCCAGGCCAACGCCTGGCAACGGAAACCTGTGGCCGCCGGCACCGCGAGGTGCCGGCGGTCCGCGTCTCCGGTGCGGTCGCTCGCGGTGCGGTGGCGGGGCCGTCCTCAGGTTTCGCCTTGCGTCAGTCTCTCCCGCAGCTGACGCAAGGTGGGCACGGAGTTCATGCCCGGTCCCTCGACGAGCAGGCTGCCCGCCAGGGCACCCAGGTGCAGGTCGCGGCCGAGGCGACGGCCGTCCCGTCCGCCCGCGATGCGGGCTGCTACCAGGCCCGCCAGCATGGTGTCCCCTGCCCCGGTGGCATCGATCTCGATGGGTGATGGGACGCTCGGGTAGGCCCGCGCCTGCACAAGATGATGATCGCGGAAGCGCACCAGCAGGCCGCCCAGCAGACCGGCCGTCAGGAGCAGCTCCGCCGACGGCGGCAGCCACTGGCCGATGCTGCGCAACGGCAGGTCGCCGGGGATGTCGTGCCGGCTCACGGCCAGGATGTCCGCCCGGCGCACGAGCGGTGATGGCCCGGGCTCCAGGGGCCGCACGCGGACGCCCGGCTCCAGGTGGCGCAGGATGCCCTGCCAGGCCAGGGCGACGCAGGCATCGGCGGGTGGCGCGCTCGCCCACTCGTCGTGGATCTCGCTGGCCACTGGGGCCAGGACCCAGGCGGGCACGCTCGCCCAGCGGTCGGGCAGGGCGGCCACGGGCACCGGGTCGCTGGGTCCGTTACAGGTCTGGACGCGTCCCGCCAGCGTCTCGGTGTTGCGGAAGACCGGGCCGCGGGTCAACGGCACTTCCACGATCTCGGCCCCCGCATCGCGGATGAGGTCGAGCTCCGGGGCCGTGCGGGCGTCGGCGTCCAGTCCGAGCAGAACGCCCGTGCGCACGCCGAGGCGCGCCAGCGCGAGGGCCCCGTACGTCACGCCGCCGCCCAGCAGCCAGCCACGCGGGACCTCGTCGTTGAGGTCGCGCGTGGCCGCCCCGATGATGACCACATCCGGCTTGCGCATCCGATCCTCTCCACGTCCCTGCTGTGCCGACCGTTCCGGCCTTGCCGCTCACGGGCGGGCGTCCCGCGAAGCCTATACTCGTGCCCGTGACCCTGCGCGACGGCGACGTGCCCCTGTTCTTCTACGAGCTTCACGAGAGTGACAGCGACCTCTTCGCGGACGTCCTGCTGGCCCACGAGGTGGAGTACGACGAATTGGAGTTCCTGGAGATGGTCGTCGCTTCCCGCGCCCGGGTCATCGACAGCTTCCGCGAGGACTCGCTCATCGACGCGATCGCCGCAGACCTGGCCGAGAGGTCCGGCTTCCTCGTCCTCGACGACACGCAGCTGCGCGTGGCGGTCAACGTCTCGGCCATGGACGACGGAACGTTCGTGTCCGATATCGCCGTGGCCAGCCGGGGCAGGGCCGAGGCGACGGACTACCGCACGATGCTCGTTGACGTCGAGCCTGACGACGCGGTCTGGGGCGACGACCGCCTCGACTGACGACCGTCGCGCCGTGGGGCTCGTCCCGGCGCCGGATCCGCCGGCGGCTCAGACGTTGAAGAGGATCTCGATGACGTCGCCGTCCTGGACCTGGTAGGTCTTGCCCTCGGAACGGACCTTGCCGTGGCGCTTGGCCTCCGCCATCGAGCCCAGGTCGAGGAGCTCTTGCCAGCCGATGACCTCGGCACGGATGAAGCCGCGGGCCAGGTCGGAGTGGATGGCACCCGCGGCGTCCACGGCCGAGGCACCACGACGGACCGTCCATGCGCGCGTCTCATCCGGGCCGGCCGTGAAGAAGCTGATGAGCCCAAGGAGCGAGTAGCTGGCGCGGATGACGCGCTCCAGGCTGGAGCCCGTAAGGCCGAGGTCGTCGCGGAAGACCTGCGCCTCCTCCTCGTCGAGCTGGCCGATCTCCATCTCGATCCGGGCCGAGAGTGGCACCACGCTGGTCCGGGTGTGGTGGATGCCTGCCGCGACGTCCGCGGCCAGCGCGTCGGCACGGGCGATGTCGGCCTCGCCGACGTTGAGCAGCACCAGGACCGGCTTCTCGGTCAGGAAGCGGAAGCCCCGGATGCGCATCTCCTCGTCCGCTGCGAGCTCCAGATCGCGGATGGGCCGACCCTCTGTGAGCGCAGGCAGGATGCGCTCCAGGACCTCGAGCTCCCGGTCGTTGGCCTCGCGCTCGGCGGGGGTCCCGTGGCGGCCGGAGGTGCGCAGCTTCTCGACACGCTTCTCGACGACGCCCAGGTCCGCGAGAACGAACTCCAGCTCGAGCTGTTCGACGTCGCGCTGGGGATCGATGCTCAGCAGGGGATGTGGCACGGTGTCGTCGGGGAAGGCGCGCACCACGTGCAGGAGCGCGTCCGCGTTGCGCAGACGGGCCAGCTGATCGGCCGGGATGTCCCCGTGAGGGGCGCCCTCCGCGGCCATGGCAGGTGCCGGCAGATCCACGTAGGTGACGTCGGCAGGCACCTCCCGCCTGGGGCGAAAGACACTGGTCAGACGGGTCAGGCGCTCATCCGGCACCTTGACGACGCCCGTGTTGACGGTCAGGCCGCCGAAGCCGCCGGTCTCCGCCGTGCCTCGGGTCAGCGTGTTGAAGACGGTCGTCTTGCCGGATCGGGCAAGCCCGACGATGGCGATCTGCATCTAGTAGCCCGCCTCTCGATCGACGACGTTGAGCATCTCCCGCCCGTCGCGGAAGCGCGCCAGGTTCTCGCAGAAGAGCTCGATGCTGCGGTCAAGGACGCGGCCGCTGGACCACGACGTGTGTGGGGTGATGATGAGGCCTGGAACGTCCCACAGCGGCGAAGCGGCAGGCAGCGGCTCCTCCCAGAGCGTGTCGAGGACGGCGCCGCCCAGCTGGCCGCTGCGAAGCGCACGCAGCAAGGCCGCCTGATCGACGAGGCGGCCACGGGCCACGTTGATGAGCCAGGAGCCCCGCTTCATCTGGGCCAGGCGACGGGCATCCATGAGCTTGTCGGTGGTGGTCGTGAGCGGCAGGGCCAGGACCACGAAGTCAGCGGCCGCCAACAGCTCCGGCAGATCGTCATGCGAAAGGATCTGGTCGAGGCCCTCAGGGATGGGGTCGCCGACGTCGAGGCGCCCGGCAGCACGCTGTGTGGCGATGACCCGAGCCCCGAACGCGACCGCCAGGCGAGCCACGGCCCGACCGATGGAGCCGAGCCCGACGATGCCGACCGTGACCTGGCGCAGCTCGCGCGCCGGCAGCGGCTGCCAGGTGCGCTCGCGCTGCAGCTCCAGGAGCTCTGGCAGCCGCCGCACGATGGCCAGGATCATCATCATCGTGTACTCGGCGATGGGCTCACTGAAGACGCCGCGGGCATTGGTGATGACGAGGTCGCGGCCGGCTGCCTCCGCCGTCAGGACGCGCTCCACGCCGGCGGTCGCGGAGTGCACCCAGGACAGTCGAGGGCAACGGGCCAGCAGGCGATCGAAGCTCGTGGCCGGCATCGGCCCGCGCAGCAGCACCTCGACATCGTCGAGCGAGCTGTCGGAGAGGCCTTCGAGCGAGACGCTCACCAGTCGCGCGCCGGGAGCCGCCGCGCGGATGCGGGCCAGGTCCTCCTCACGGTAGCGGGCTGACAGGATGGGGGTCAGGGCGATGGCTGCTGGCTCGGTCCCTCGAGGCATCGTCGGGGTCATGTCCTCCCTGCTGGCGCGTCCGTGGATCAGGCGTGTGCCGAAGAGCCGTCCGCTGCTGGCGCGATACGCGCCAGCCAGGCTGCCGGGTCGTCCAGCTCCTGGTCCGTGGGCAGTGTCTCAGGTCCGTCCCACAGGTGGGCGACAGCTGCGCGACCGCCGAGATCGTGGACGCCGGCCACGAAGCGTTCCCCGCGCCGGTACTGCTCCAGCTTGAGGTCCATGCCCGTGAGCCGGGCCAGGATGCGGTCGATGCCGCGGCGGCGCTGTCCGCGGCGCATCTCGAAGCGGCGGCGGATGGAGGCCACGTCGGGGATGAGCTCCGCGCCGACGTCGTCCATGACCCAGTCGCTGAAGCCCTCCATCAGGCTCATGACCGCCTGCGTCTCGCGGAAGAGCGTCCGCTGCTCCGGTTCGAGCAGGCCACGCCAGGAACCTTCCGCGGCGGCCGCCCGCCAGCGGTCGACGACGTAGCGGAGTCCCCGTCGCTGCAGGTGGCGCGTCTGCTCGGCGAACAGCGCGACCTGCCGCTCCAGGCGCTCACGCAGATAGGGGCGCAACCAGGGATGGGCCTCCAGCTCGAACGCGTGCGTCGTCTCGTGGAGGCAGACCCACAGGCGGAAGGTCTCGAGGGGCACCCCGACCGCACGTGCCGTGGCCCGGATGTTCTCCTCCACGTACAGCAGGCGACCAGGGGCTTGTTCTGCCGAGAGCAGGGCGACGTCGTACTGGCCAAGCACACGGGTGCCCAGGTAGCCCAGCAGGAACCCCACCTGGCTCGTCGTCAGCAGCCGGTTGGCCGCATTGGCCACGCCGACGCGCAGGCTGTCCTGCGGTCCACGCGGTCGCAGGCTTGGCTCAAGGTGCGCCACGAGCGCCTTGAACGTGCCCATGTTGGCAGCGGCCCACTCCGACCGGCTGGCCACGGCGTGGCGCTCCACGACCCCCGGCAGGTCGGCGCCCAGGCGTCGCTCGAGCAGGGGAACGACCCGTGCCATGTGTCGAGCGTAGGCGGAGCGGGTGGCGCGAAGTTGCTGCTCGGTCAGGTGCCCGGGCGCGCGGATGAGCCGCCGGTGCGCCATCCGTTGGGCCCGCTCCCAATCGACCAGGCCCTCGGCCGGTCGCAGCGTGGCACGGCCCGCCACCGCCCGTGCCGCCAGCCCCAGGCCGATCGCCAGCCCGATGCGCACCGGGCGGCTGGCCAGGAGACGATCGGCGCTTGGGGAGACGGTCATGGCTGAGCGTTCTCGACGGGCCGAGGAGCCTGAGCCGGCGTGGGGAACGGGACGATGCCCGCGGCCAGATCCAGGGGTTCCACGATCCCGAACTCCGGGCCGAACAGGAGCCGCGCCGTGCGACGGAAGGCGGCCACGTCGCCGGTCGTGAGCATCAGGTGACGGGCCTGCGCCTGGTCAGGCGCCCCGAGGGCATGGACCTCGATGAGACTGGCGAGGGCGCTGGCCGTGGCGGACGCGGAGTCGATCACGGCGATGTCGTCACCGACGATGCCGCGGATGACCGGGCCGAGCAGCGGATAGTGCGTGCATCCCAGCAGCAGCGTGTCGATGCGGGCGCCCAGGGGCAAGGGGAAGACGAAGGAG
Organism: uncultured Chloroflexia bacterium; assembly: GCA_963707395.1. Classification (GTDB taxonomy): domain Bacteria; phylum Chloroflexota; class Limnocylindria; order Limnocylindrales; family CSP1-4; genus JAFMJV01. The sequence goes on along the minus strand of CAVPPQ010000024.1, from coordinate 320,570 downwards.
CCATCCGGGGCGGCACCGCCCACCGCCGCCGAGCCCAGGAGCGGCGCCAGCGAGCGGCGCACCGTCTCCTCCACGTCCGGCCCGGCCAGCCGGCCGGCCTCCACCAAGGGCACGAGGTCCGGGGTGGCGTGCTCGTAGACCTCGACGAAGGGGTCCTCCTCCTTGATGGCCTCGAAGTACGCGTGCGAGCGCACCGTGGCGGCGGTGGCGATGAGCCCGACGGCACGCGTCCGGGTAGCGAGGGCCGCGGCCGTGGCGCCAGGACGGACGACGCCCAGGATGGGAAGCGCGTAGCGCCGCCGGAGGACGGGCAAGGCGATGGCGGTGGACGTGTTGCAGGCCACCACGATGGCCTTGACGTCACGCTCGGCGAGCACGTCCAGGCATTCCGTGCTGAAGCGCAGGACCTCCTCGTCCGGCCGCGGACCGTAGGGCGTGCGGGCGTTGTCACCGAGATAGATGGTGTCTTCGCGCGGCAGTCGCCGCATGACCTCCACCAGGACGGTCAGCCCGCCCACCCCCGAGTCGAAGAAGCCGATGGGTCGAGGGTCGCCCATCAGGTCAGGCGAACGAGGGAGCCAGGCTCGGAACGGGCTGGGGTGCCACCGGCTCGGGCGGCGCCATCAGGGTCTGGGCGATGCTCATGATGCGCAGGCTGGCGGGCGCCTTGGGGTGGGCCATGACGAAGGGCACCCCCTCCGCCGTGGTGGCCTTCACGAGCGGCTGGTCATCCGGGATCGCGACGTCCGGCAGGCGACCCAGCTCGGCGGCCATCTGCTCGGGAGCGATGCCTGGCGTGCCAGCCCGATTGAGCACCAGCATCATCTTGTGCGGAGACATGCCGGCCGCCACGAAGGCCTGTCCGGCCAGGCGGGCGGCGCGGACGGAGTTGCGGTCTGGCGTGACCACGGTCAGGATGCCGTCGGCGTCGTCAAGGTAGACGAGCGTCGTGTCCGTGACGGCCGGGGGCGCATCCACGACGATGACGTTGTAGATCCGCCGCAGGAGCGAGACGACCTTCTCCACGTCCCGCGCCGTGACCATCTCGGACTGTTCCACCCGTGGCGGTGCCAGCAGCAGGTCGATCCCAGAGGGGTCGCGCCACAGCACGGAGGCGAGATCGCTCTCCGCGATGCGGTCCGTGGGCAGCTGCAGCAGTGACGGCGCCGTGTCCGGGACACGCAGCAGCCCGCGCAAGTCGCTGAACTGGAGGTCGCCGTCGATGAGGACGACTCGAACGCCTGGCATCTGCCCGAAGGACACGGCCAGGTTGTAGGCGATCGTCGTCCGGCCCACGCCGCCCTTGCCCGAGTAGACCACGTACGAGCGCGACATGGCGCTCGGCGCCGTGGCTCGATAGCGGCTGCTGGCGTGGTTGACCGCGTTCATGAGCTCGAAGCCGGAGAAGGGCATCGAGAGGACCTCGATGATGCCCATCCCCTCCCCGACCTTCACGGGCTTCTGGGGCACGGTGACGATGATGATGGGGATGCGCAGGCCGGCCTGCCGAACCTGCTCAGCCACCTCCAGCCCGCTGGCCTTGCCCTGCAGGAGGGCATCCACCATCAGCACGTCAGGGCGCAGCTCACGCACGCGGTCCAGCACGACGCGGCCGTCGGTCACGGTGTCCAGCAGGCGGATCGGCTTCTGGTGCTGCAGCAGGTTCCGGACGTACTGCGAGACCTGGGCGACATCCTCGACCAGCAGCAGGCGAATCTGTTCAGAGGTGGCCACGGCCGGACTATAGCAACCGAGCCACGAGGATGGCCCGGTGACTTCCGGGACCGTAGGGTATGGATAGATGGTCCCCCCAGACGACGACGTCCCCGAAGCCGGCCTCGGTCGCCAGGTCCACCAATCGCGCGGCAGAGACGAGGTGCAGCGTGTCCGTCCGGGCGACCCGGGAGAGCGGTCCGCCGTGGGACGGGGTCCACTCGTAGATCTGGCACAGCGAGACGGCTGAGGCATCCGGGTCGTGACGTGCGCTGGCAAGCTTGGCGACGAGGTCACCGCTCTCCGGATCGTGACGCAGCCACTCGAGCTGGAGTCGCCCATCGAAGCTGGCCAGCTCGTCCTCGTCAGGCGTGCTGACCTCGACCGCAGCCACGCCGCCCGGCCGCAGCTGGTCATGCATGGCAGCCAGCACGGCGAGGCGGGCCGCGTCGTCCTTGGCCAGCAGGAAGGTGTTGACCGCGATGAAGACCATGTCGAAGCGCTGAGGATGCCGGAACGACGCGAGGTCGCCCACGTGCAAGTTCAGCCGGTCATGCCCGATGGGCCCGCGAACGCTGCGCCAGCGAGTCCTGGCGCGCGCCAGCATCGCCGCGTCATGGTCGACCCCGACGACCCGGTGGCCTGCCAGGGCCAGGGGGATGGCCAGCCGGCCGCTGCCCACAGCAAGCTCCAGGACGGACTCCCCGGCGTCGTGAGCGAGCCGCTGGTAGAGCTCCGCGTCGTATGAGACATCCAGCACGTCGAGGTCGTAGAAGCGCGCCAGGGTTTCTGCGCGCCGCCGCTCCGTGAGGCCGGTGGCCGCGGTCGCGGGGTCGCCGGCGTCGGGCCGGGACGTGGGCGGTGGACGCATGGTCGCAAGCCTAGCCTGACGCCGGCCCGCGCGGCGTACCGATCGCTGCGCTGAAGGGCTCGCGTCTGAGAGTCATCAGCGACGCAGCGAGAGCGCAAGCTCCACCAGGACCGCACCGATCACCAGGAAGAGGACGATCGGCAGCGAGACGGCGTCCAGCACGCGCAGCACGACCAGGATGCTCACAACGAGCCCGACCAGGCCTGCCCGGCGGCCGGCCGAGATCAGCGAGCCGGGGGCACTGCGGCGCATCGACCACAGCAGCGGCCAGGCCGTCAGGGCGACGGCGGCTCCGAGCGTGATCGACCCCAGGAGCTGGACACCGGCGTCGTCGGTCGGGGAGAGGGCCAGGAAGATGATGACCACGCAGAACCAGGCGACGAGCGCAGACGCCACGAGGGCCAGGGTGATGCTTCGATCTCGGACGGACACCGCCGGGAGTGTAGCCCGGGCCCGTCACGGCGCGGCAGTGCAAATGCGCCGGTAGGGGCACCAGTCGCAGGCAGGGAAGCCCGGCGTGGCCTCGAACGCACCGGCGCGGATCCCGGCGGCCACCGTCGCCACCTTCTGCGCAGCCCGCTCGAGCTGACGGTCCGTGGCTGTGACGCGGCCGACCACGTCCCCTTCCAGGAAGTGCAGCTCAGCGGCAGCCGGGCGCGAGCCGTGCTCTGCCTCCCAGGCCAGCGCGTAGATCTGCAGCTGCAGCGCGTCCCTGGCACGCTCACGGGCACGCACGGCGTCACGGACGTCCCCGGACTTGTAGTCGGTGATGATGGTGGCGCCGTCGACCTCGCGCACCGCATCGTAGCGACCCCGGACGCGGGCATCCGCGATGCGGACCGAGAAGGGCTGTTCCACGGCCACGACTCTGACCCCGGGCTGCGTGGCGGTCCGCGCCAGGAAGCTCCGCAGGGCGACCTGCCCGGCCGCGAAGCGCGCGACCTCATGCTCAGCGGAGAGGAAGCCCTCACTGCTCCAGTGGGCCTCCAGGGTCGCGAGGACGGCAGTCTCGTCCACGGCCTGTCCGCGCATCAGGGCGACGTTGGCCACGGCAACGGCCTGGTGGATGGCATTGCCGAAGACCAGCGCATGGTGGGACGGGGCAGGGACACGCACCACGTGCCGGAAGTGGTACTTGCGGGGACAGGCGAGGTAGTCGTCGATCTGTGTGAAGCTCAGCATCAGCCCGCCGGCACGAGCCCGTGTCGCGACGACCGCGCCGATCCCGGTGGACGGCTCGCGCGGTGGCTCCAGCCAAGCGCCCGGTCCAACGTCGAGTGACGCCTGGACCTGCCGACCCAGCGCCTCGGCGAGGAAACCGGACGGCCGTCGCTGGCGACCTCCCCGAGCCCCGCGGATGGCGTGGCTGAGGATCAGCTCATCGCGGGCGCGTGTGATGGCTACGTAGAACAGGCGCCGCTCCTCTGCGCGCTGCCGGTCAGGGTCGTCCGTGGCAGGCCGGCCCGTCAGGGCCGGCGGGAGCGCCAGGGGATCCCGCCGCGGCGGGAGCGGGAAGCGTCCCTCAGCCATGCCGACGACGAAGACAGTGGCGAACTCGAGGCCTTTCGCCTGGTGAACGGTCAGGACCGAGACCGCCTCGACGGGCTCCGCCGGATCCTCCATCGCGGCGTCCTGCCCGGCGTCGATGAGGGCCTGAAGGGTCGGCACCAGGTGCGGCAGCCGCGGGTCGCCCAGGAGGTCGGCCTGCGCCTTGAGGACCTCGAAGAAGCGAGCCACGCGACGCAGGGGACCATCGTCCCCGGATTCTGCGCGCGCCACCAGGGCCCGCAGCCAGCCGCTCTCACGCAGGTGGTCGTACAGGACCACCGGCGCGGGTCGCTCGTGGACGGAGCGCAGTGAAGACCGCAGCAGCTCGACCCCCCGCTGCAGGCGGTCCCGCGTGTCAGGAGCGAGCCGCAAGAGCCCAGGCTGCTCGAGCAGCTCGGTGACCACCGACCAGAGGCTGCGATGACGCCGGTTGGCGAGGTCGCAGATGGCCGACAGGTCCTCTCCGCCGAGCCCGTAGGGCGGAGATGCGAGGACCGCGTAGAGATCCGCAGAAGACGCTGGCGAAGCGAGGACGCGGAGGAGGCTGAGGACGTCGCGGACGTCGCGGGACGCGAAGAGACCCGAGGTTCCCGAGAACTGCCGCGGGATGCCGCGCACGTCCAGGCTGGCCAGGACTGGCTCAGCGTCGGCGTTGGTGCGCACGAGCACCGCGATCGAGCTTGGTCGTCTCCCCTGGCCAACGAGATGCTCGATCTCCACCGCGACGGTGTCCGCCTCTTCAGCGGCAGTGGCATGGACGCTGTGCCGGACGGAGGCAGGTCGCCTTGCCCGTCTCACGGCGGTCAGGGACTTGTCCACGCCACGCTGGACCTCCAGGCGATCCGGGTCGTTGTGCCGGATGAGCTGCCGGGCCGCATCCAGGATGGGCCTGCGGGAGCGGTAGTTGCGCCGCAACACGATGTCCCGCAGTGCCGGGTATGTCTCACCGAGGCTGGCCAATCCAAAGCCAACGGCCCCCCGGAAGGCATAGATGGCCTGGTCGTCGTCACCCACGAAGGTGACGTTGCCGTGCCCGCCAGCCACGAGGTGCACCAGCGCCAGCTGCTGCGGGTTGGCGTCCTGCGCCTCATCCACGAGGATGAAGCGGAACCGCCGGCGCAGTGCCTGCCGCACCTCCGGACGCGCCTCCAGCAGACGGACGGCCTCAGCCACCTGGTCCCCGTGATCGACGAAGGACCGCTCCGCGAGCATCTCCTGGTAGCCGCGAAAGGCGGCGGCCAGCTCCGCTTGGGATGAGGCCTCATCCAGCAGACCGGCGACGACCTCCTGGGCCGGCATGTCATCCGCCGCCGGCGACACGGACCTGGCACCTGCTTCCAGCTCCGTCGCGTAGGCCGCCAGGTCATCTGGCCCGAGACCTTCCTCCTTGGCCCGAGCGAACAGGTCCACGAGTGCTCCAACGAAGCGCGTCGGATCGCCCAACGGCCGGTAGCGCGTCAAGCCCAGCTCGAAGATCCGCTCGCGGAGAAGGACGACGGCCTCCGCTCGCCCGATGACCCGCGGGTCCATGGGCCGGCCGATGGCGTGGCCGTGCTCCCTGAGCAGCCAGTCCCCGAAAGCATGGAAGGTGTGGATGGCCGTATCGGTCTGCCCATAGGGCACCAGCAGGTCGACGCGAGCCTGCATCTCATCCGCGGCGCGCTCCGTGAAGGTGAGACCCAGGATCTGCGAGGGACGTGCCCGCCGGCTTGCGATGAGCCAGGCGATGCGGCGGGTGATGACCTCCGTCTTGCCCGTGCCCGGACCGGCGATGACGAGAAGCGGCCCATCGCCGTGGGTGACGGCCAGGCGCTGGCGCCGGTCAAGGCCGACCAGCAATCCCCGGACGTCCTCGATGGAGACCGGTGCCCCCGACGAAGGCTCGACTCTTGGTGACCGGCCCGGATCAGTCCGGGGTGTGTGGATCGCGCTCATCGCAGCGGATCCTGTCAGACGGTCGTGACAGCTCGCGTGTCACACCGTGGGCGCGATCCCGGCGATCCCCATGGCGCGCACCTCTTCAGCCGAGAGCGGAGAATCGGCGACGCCCCGACGCACAGCCTTGATGTAGAGGCGGGTCGCCTGTCGAGAGTGCAGGCTCGTCAGCACGACCCCATCGCCGTCGTCGTCGATGAGCGCCAAGGCGAAGGATTGCGCGCCACCGGCATCCTCGAAGGCGTCGAAGCGAACCAGGCCAAGGTGTGACACTGCGACACCTGCCGTCCGCACCGTGCCCGCCGACGACGGGGCGCCACTCCCGATGCCGCCCTTGGCATCGACCTCCGCCTCGAGGACCTCGAGTCGCTGGCCCAGCTGGACGATGCGGCGTTCCAGCCCCGCGGTCCTGGCTCCTGGCGAGGACCAGTCGGGCGTTTGCCGTCCCTGGCGGACTCCAAGCACGAGGGCCACCAGCGCGACACCCAGCGCCGCAACGGCCACCACGGCCACGAGGATGCCGCCCGCTCCCTCCATGCCAGCGACTGTAGCAGCGCACAGCCGGCCGTGGCCACCAGAGCGGTGTTATCCTTCGGCGCGACCGATCGACCGAGTACAAGGAGAGCAGCGCGTGGCCAAGCGGGTTCGTGGCAGCCATTCCACACATCGACCCGGCGGCCAGGCTCCGACGCGTCCACAGAAGCCAGCCACGGCCACCTCTTCTTCGTGGGATGACGCGGCCTCGGATGCCAGCATCGAGCAGGCCATCGACTCGGTCGTCCTGGAGACCACGGAAGTCACCATCGCGGATCCCGTGGCCCCGACACTGATGCCCTCACGTGCTCGCAAGCGGTTCACGGTCAAGCAGGACAGCCTGCAGGCACGCGTGGCGGCTGAGAACATCTACGTTCGCGAGGACCTGCGGCGCATCGCGGTCGTGTCCGGCATCCTGATCGCCGGCCTCGCGGTGTCCTGGGTCCTGTTCGTGCTGCTGGACCTCTTCGGCCTGTACTGACCCGTTCGCCGGCCCCGTCCGGCCCTTCCTGGGGCGCCCACGACGAGCCTCGAACGCGCCGCGGACGGCGCCCCGCTGGGCGAGGAGCTCAGATCCTGCCCTTGAGCGGCCCCGTGCGCAGCCAGCCCCACACGGCCAGGACGACGATGGCGCCGACGACCGATCCGATGAGGCCGCTGATGGAGATGTCGAAGTCGCCCTCGAAGACCAGGCTCAGCAGGGTCCCGCCCACGAAGGAGCCGATGATGCCGGCCACGAACATCTCCCAAGGCAGGAAGCCCTTGCCCTTGCCGACCAGGAAGTTGGCGACGTAGCCCGCCACCAGCGCGATGACCACGAATGCGAGAACGATCATGTGAGCCCTCCATGTGCGTGTCCTGAGCGCGCAGTCTACGGGCTGGGTTGTCTGGTCGTGAGCCGCGCCGGAGATGCGTCCGTCAGATGTGCCGCTGCAGATCGGTGTCGGAGCCGGCCTCGAACTCGTCTTCGTCCCTGGGCTGCTGCTCCCAGCCCATCTGCTCCGCGTCTCGCGCCGTGATGTTGAGATGGACGGCGCCACTGGTGACGTTGGCAACGGACGAGACGGGGACGTACAGGTCGCCGGCGAAGCCGGGTCGCGAGGCCAGGATGTAGTTCTGCCCCACCGCCTTGATGGAGCCGAGGCGGCGACCGTCATTGCCCAGCACCGCCCAGCCTGCCTGCAGGTCCGTCATCCGCATCGTGGTGCCGCTCGCCTCATGTCGCGAGCATAGCGGTGTGGCGGCGCGAGTGACAGCGACGTGGGCGGCATCGGGGTTGGCAGCGGCCGACGGTGCGGGCAGATGTGCCAGGACTCGGCCTCAGCGGCGCTTTCGGCTGCCTTGTCGACGGGCCTCCATCAGCGTCTCCATGCGCTCCCTGATGCGGGCCTCCCAGCCCTGGTCCGTGGGCTCGTAGTAGCGACGACCCACGAGCGCGTCGGGCAGGTATTGCTGCGCGACGTCCGCACCTTCGTAGTCGTGGGGCAGGCGGTAGCCGACCCCGATGCCGTGAGAGCGCATCCCCCGGTGTGGCGCGTTGAGGAGGTGCTTCGGCACCGGCAGTGAGCCATGCTCGCGAACGTCTGCCAGGGCTGCCCAATAGGCCTGTCCCGAGTGGTTCGACTTGGGGGCCGTCGAGACGTAGACGACCGCCTGGGCGAGGGCGTACTGGGCCTCCGGGAGACCGACCCAATCGAGCGCCTGGGCGGCCGCGACCGCGACCTGCAGGGCCCGCGGGTCCGCGTTGCCGACGTCCTCACTGGCGGCGATGATGATGCGCCGGGCGATGAAGCGGGGGTCCTCCCCTGCCGCCACCATGCTGGCCAGCCAGTAGAGCGCCGCATCCGGGTCATTGCCGCGCATCGACTTGATGAAGGCGCTGACGGTGCCGTAGTGGCCGTCCCCGGCACGGTCGTAGGCCAGCACGCGCTGCTGGGCCGCCGTCTCGATGTCCTCCAGGCTCGGGGACACGGGCGTCCCATCTTCCGCGTCGTCGGACCCGGCCATGGAGGCCGCCGACTCGAGGATGTTGAGGGCCGCCCGCGCATCCCCGGCGCTGATGGCCACGAGGTGCTCCAGGGCAGGCTCGGCCAGCGTGGCCCGGCCGTCGTAGCCGCGAGGGTCGCTGAGCGCCCGGTCGATGATGGCAGCCACGTCCGTGTCGGAGAGAGGCTCGAGTCGGAACACGCGCAGCCGCGACAGGAGCGCCGAGTTGACCTCGAAGTAGGGGTTTTCCGTGGTCGCCCCGATGAGCGTCACGACACCCTCCTCGACATGGGGCAGCAGCGCGTCCTGCTGGCCCTTGTTGAAGCGATGGATCTCGTCGATGAAGAGGACCGTGGAGCTGCCGCCCCGGTCCAGCCAGTCGCGCGCGCGGGCGACCGCGGCTCGCACCTCCTTGACGCCGCTGGAGGTCGCCGAGAGGACGTCGAAGCGCGTGCGGACCGCCTCCGCCAGCAATCGCGCCAGCGTCGTCTTGCCGACGCCTGGCGGTCCCCAGAGCACCATCGACGCGAGCCGGCCTCGTTCGACCATGCGACGCAGCGCCCCTCGCTCTCCGACCAACGCTTCCTGGCCCACGAACTCGGAGAGGTCACGCGGCCGCATGCGGGCCGCCAGGGGTGTGTGGTCGGCTTCGCTTCGGAGGGGCAGGCTCTCAGGCCGCACGTCGCCGCGAACGACCCGATCGGGGCTGTCCATCCCGCTGAGTCTAGTGCGGGCCATGCGCGGCACGACTACCATCTAGGCACCGTGAACCGCTGACCGCGCGGCGAGCCCACGCCCGCCATCTTTCGAGGAGACCCCGTGCCGCCCCAGAACCTGCGCATCCCCGGTCCCACACCGCTGCCTGACGCCGTCCTCGAGGCGGGCCAGCGCCAGATGATCAATCACCGCGGTCCGGAGTTCCAGGAGCTGCTCATGCGCGCCAGCGCCGGCATGCGCCCCTGGTTCGGGACGCAGAACGAGGTCATGATCCTGACCTCATCGGGAACGGGCGGCCTCGAGGCGGCCATCGTCAGCTTCCTCTCACCCGGTGACCCGGTGCTGGTCGTCAGCATCGGCAACTTCGGCGAGCGGCTGGCCACGATCGCGGACATCTACGGCGCGGACGTGACGCGCCTGGCGGTCGAGTGGGGCCAGGCGGCGGACCCGGACTCGGTCCGCGAGTCGATCCGCGCCATGGCGGCGGAGGGTCGGCAGCCGCGGGCGGTCCTGCTGACCTTCAATGAGACCTCCACCGGGGTCACCAACCCCGTCGCTCAGCTGGCGGCAGCCATCCGCGAAGCCGCCCCCGAGGCCCTGATCGTCGTTGACGGCGTCAGCGGCATCGGTGCCATGCCCTTCCAGATGGATCCCTGGGACCTGGACGTCGTGGTCACCGGCTCGCAGAAGGCCTGGATGATCCCGCCGGGCCTGGCCATGGCGGCCGCCTCCGAACGCGCCTGGGCCGCCGCCACGACGGCCAGCATGCCCCGCTTCTACTTCGACCTGGCACGCCACCGGGAGGTGCTGCCCAAGGGCCAGACCCCCTGGACGCCAGCCGTCGGCCTCGTCTTCCAGCTGGAGACCGCCCTGGGCCTCATGGAGGCCGAGGGCATGGAGGCCGTCTTCGCCCGGCATGCCGCCTGTGGTGCTGCCTCACGGGCCGGACTGCAGGCCCTGGGCTTCCAGCTCTTCGCCGACCAGGCCCACGCCTCGAACAGCGTGACGTCCGCGCACGTTCCGGAGGGCATGGAGTGGTCAGCCGTGAGCAAGGAGCTGCAGGCGCGCGGCCTCGTCCTGGCTGGCGGCCAGGGCAAGCTGAAGGGCAAGGTCTTCCGCATCGGGCACCTCGGCGACGTCAGCGTCGACGACATCGTGCGTGCCATGGAGGTCCTCGAAGAGGGTGCCACGGCAGCCGGGGTGCCGGTCGTGCGAGGGATCGCAGCGGAGGCTGCCCGGCGAGCAGGCGCTGCAGTGGCCGCCAGCACGGCCGGGAGGGTCTGACGATGCGCATCCTGGTCGCCGAGAAGCTGGCTCCAGAGGGCATCGAGCTGCTTCGCGCGCACCACGAGGTCGACGTCCGCACCGGCCTCTCGCGCGAGGAGTTCCTGGCCGCCCTGCCCGACTATGACGCGCTGCTGGTACGCAGCGGCGTGAAGGCGGACGCCGAGGCCATCGCCGCGGGGCGCCGCCTCGTCGTCATCGGCCGGGCCGGCGTGGGGGTGGACAACATCGACATCCCGGCAGCCACCGCGGCCGGCATCATCGTGGTCAACGCGCCGACCGGCAACACCGTGGCTGCCGCTGAGCACACCCTGGCGCTGCTCTTCGCCCTGGCCCGCCGGGTGCCGGCCGCGGATGCCTCGATGCACGCCGGCGAGTGGAACCGCTCGGCCTTCATGGGGCGCGAGCTCGTGGGCAAGACGCTGGGCGTGGTAGGGCTGGGCAAGATCGGCATGGCCGTGGCCGACCGCGCCCGCGCCCTGGGCATGGAGGTGGTCGGCACCGATCCCTTCGTGACCGCGGAGGCGGCCGCGCTGCACGGCATCACACCCCTGCCGCTGCCCGAGATCCTCAGGGTGGCTGACGCCATCACCGTGCACGTGCCCAAGACGAAGGACACCACGAACCTCATCGGTGCCGCTGAGCTGGCGACCATGAAGCGCGACGCCTACGTCATCAACGTGGCCCGCGGCGGCGTCATCGACGAGGCGGCCCTGGCCGAGGCGCTGGGCGCAGGCACCATCGCCGGCGCAGCCGTGGACGTCTATTCAAGTGAGCCGCCCGCGCCTGACAATCCGCTGCGCACGGCTCCCAACGCCATCCTGACACCGCATCTGGGGGCCTCCACGGAAGAGGCGCAGACCAGGGTCGCGGTGGAGGCCTGTGAGCAAGTGCGCGACGTGCTCGCCGGACGGCCGGCCCGCTACGCGGTCAACGCCCCGCTCATGACCCCGGAGACGGCCGATGCCCTGTCTCCCTATCTGCCGCTGGCGCGCACCCTGGGCCAGTTCTATGCCCAGTTCGCGGGCAGCCTGAGCGGGCTCACCCTGGAGGTCGCTGGTGAGCTGGCGGAGTTCGACTCGGCGCCCCTGGTGGCGGCCGCCCTGGGCGGCATCATCGAGACGCACACCGAGGAGCGCGTCAACGTCGTCAACGCGCCGGCGCTGGCCAAGGCTCGCGGCATCAACCTGGCCGTGCACAAGATCCCGGAATCTGGCCGTTACTCGTCGCTGCTGACGCTCCGGGGCGATCGTTCGGTGGCCGGCACGATGGCCTCCGGCGAGTCGCGCCTGGTGGCCCTCGATGGCTACGAGATCGACCTGGCACCCTCGGCGCACATGCTCGTCTCCCGACACGAGGACCGCCCCGGTGCCATCGGCCTTGTCGGCCAGACCCTCGGTGAGGCTGACGTCAACATCAGCGCCATGCACCTGGGCCGCTCCGACAAGCGCTCCATCGCCTTCATGATCCTGGCCCTCGACGAGCAGGTGCCGGAGGCAGCGCTCGAGCGCATCCGCGCCTACGACGCCATGCTCGACGTCTGGCTCATCAGCCTCGACGCCCCCGGGTGACCACCCCTGCCATCCTGGCTCTCGTGCGGCACGGCGAGTCCACCTGGCTGGCCGAGGGTCGCTTCCAGGGTCGCGGCGATGTGCCCCTGACCGATCTGGGGCGGCGGCAGGCCACGGCCATCGGCGCCCGCCTGGCCGCGCCCGCGGCAGCCCCGTCGGTGCCGGTGCCGGACACGCCACCGCTGGCCATCTGGCACTCTCCGCTGCGCCGCGCCACGGAGACCGCCCAGGCCATCCACGAGGCGCGCGAGGCGGACGCGCCCCTGCGGCCCCTCGATGAGCTCGTGGAGCTCAGCCAGGGCGAGTGGGAGGGTCTCACGCTCGATGAGGTGCGGATCCACTATCCCCGACAGCTCAAGGGCTGGCTGGACGACCCGGTCCACCACCATGCCCCCGGTGGCGAGTCGCTGCCGACGGCGTTCGAGCGAGCGCAGCGGGCATGGCAGACGATCCTCACCACTCCGATCGAAGCCGGACCCCTTCCCGGTCGTGCTCCGAGGGTCTCACGGAGGACCACCCCTGCGCGACCGGCAGGACCGGTACCGGTGCCGCTCGCGGAACCGGTGCTCGGCTACGAGCGCACCAAGGGCTACCACCGCCTGCCGGCCTGGGGCATCGTGGTCGCTCACGATGGCATCCTGCGCTGCCTTGCGCTGGCCATGTTGGGGATCGGGCTGGAGCACTTCTGGTCGTTCCCGTTCGCCCTGGCCTCCATCAGCGTGCTGGATACCGACGCGGGCATGCCCCGTCTGCGTGCCCACAACCTCGAGGAGCACGTCACGGCCCTGACACGCCGCTGATCGAGGCGTTGTCGAACCTCTGTCTAGCGGCTGCCTCGCCAGGACAGGCGCAGGAGCGCCGTCCTGATGCGCGCGTACGCCCGACGCAGTGCCGGCCGTCGCTCGCTGGGGACATCCCGGTGGCCGTAGCGCTTCTCTACCCGGGCGTGGGCGACCAGGTAGAGATCGGGCCTGAGCGATGGCAACGACTCGGACAGGCTGGCGGCGAACTCGAACTCGGTCTGCGCCGGATGGGGCCCACGGCCAAGACGAGAAGCGAGGCCTGCGATGCGACCGTAGGCCAGCGCGCCATCGGCCTGCGGAAGGCGGCGCAGACGCAGCAGGGACAGCAGCAGGACCAGCACGAGCGCCGCCGCGGCCGGGACGATGAGCAGCTCGATGCCCGGAGCCGCGCCGCCTCCATCGACCCGTGCCGCGAGGGCGTTGTCGGGGGACGGGCTCGGCAGCAGCTCGAGATCGGCCGCGGCGGACTCGGCCGCCCGACCGCTGCTGGCGTCCGGACCGGTCGAGGGCAGTGGCTCACCTTCGGCCAGGTCGGTGGGGAGCTGTGCGAAGCGCTGCAGCTGATCGCCCGGGGTCGGGTCGAAGCGGACCCAGCCGACGCCGGGGAAGTAGGCCTCGACCCAGGCGTGCTGCGCCTGCTGCGGGACGTCCCAGCGGCCGTCATCGTTGCGTTCGCCCGGGAGGTAGCCGCTCACGAGGCGGGCTGGCACGCCCAGCTCACGCAGGGCCATCACCATCGTGCTCGCGAAGTGCTGACAGAAGCCCGTCTCCGTGCGCACGAGGCACTCGGGGACGTTCTCTCCGGGCTGGCAGAGGCCAGCGATGGAGGCCTCGTAGTCCATCCTGCGCAGCCGGTCCTGCAACAGCCTCGCCAGGTCGAACGGAGTGTCGAGCCCGGAGCGTTCGGCCAGCGACGCGATCTCCGCGGCCAGTCGGATGGTCCGAGGCCCGGAGGCCCCGGCGTCCACCTGCAGGTAGCGGGCGACCCAGGCCGGGTAGTCGGTTCCGGCGGCCCGCAGCAGTGATGCCGTCAGCGCGCCCTCCCCACCCTGGTAGTCGTGGACCGCGGAGGTCACCCGGTAGCTGGCGCCCCGAAGGACCTCATCGGTGAAGGTGATCTCGGTCAGGCCCTCCCGGTCGCCGAGGCTGCGCACGCGGACGGCGTGGCTCACGACTCCCGCTTCACTCGGGGCGATGAGCGTGCCGAGTGCCAGCGTCGAGCGCCGTGGCGTCACGGTCACGGTCACATCGAAGGGCCCCGCGCCGCTCGTGTCGGGCGGCAGGTCGATGGGTGCCAGGGCCGCCACCTCGTCCGAGGTCGTATCCGACCGCGACCAGGCGTAGCCGTCGAAGTCGGCGAAGGCCGAGAGCCACCAATAGTTGCCGCGCAGGTCTCCCTCCACGTCCACGGCGAAGGCGACCCCGCCACCGGGCTCCCAGGCATCGGCGACCCGGAGCCGGTCGTCCAGGGTGGTCGAGGCCTGCCCGCTCACATCGACGGCGACCAGGCGCAGCCAGCGCGAGACCTCCTGCCGCAGGTCATCGAGCGGTCCCCGCAGGAGTCCCTCGTCGATGGGTTGGGCGGGTACCCTGGCGACCGCCGCCAGCGATGTCGCTGCGACCACCACCAGGACCACGAAGAGGCCGCCCAGGCGCACGAACGAGTGCTCCACCTCCGCGCTGGCCACGATCTGGCGCCGGGACCACTGTCCGGCGTGTGCGACGTGCTGCAGGCGCACCAGCAGGAGCAGGGCTGCCAGGCTGAAGAGCGCGAGTGCGCCCACGACCGGGAGGCGATCGGATGCCGCCACCGTGGGCGGCAGGGCCTCGTTGAGCAGGAGGATGGTGCCACTGGCCACGATGGCGGGGCCTGCACGCTCGTGCCGGAAGACACTGAAGGCGCTGAACTGGCCGGTGGTCCATGCGATCGCCCCCAGGACCAGGCTGGGCAGGACGACCGGAAGGGCTTGGCTCGAGCCCAGGAGCTGGCGAACCTCCGACTGGACGGCGGCACTCAGGCGAGTGAGCTGCTCGCTGATGAGCCCGAGTCCGCCCGGATCGAGCGTCGCGGCGCTGCCGCCCTCCAGCGATGCTGCCGCTGACAACAGCAGGACGGCCGCGCCGGCTGCCGCCCCGATGAGGTGGGCCCTGAGCGTCCCGATGTGGCTCCTTGCCAGCAGGAAGCCGGCCAGCCCTGCCGCCACGATGGCGACCAGCGGCGCGAGACCACGGCCCTGCGGGCCGATGACCGGTGGGCGGCTGTCCACCACGGCCACACCGACCACGAGGAGCATGCCCAGCAACAGCAACAGGCTCGACCAGCCCGATGTCGGCCGAGAGAGGGCGGCGGGCCAGTGGCGGTGGCTCGGGCTCATGCGGCCCTGGCTCCGCCGCCGTCACGTCCGGCCACCAGTTGTTCACCCAGCGGCCGGGCCGGTGCCACGACGTGTGTGCGCACGTCGTGCTCGGCCAGGCTGTGCAGCAGCGCGCGCATCTCCCGTTCGAGTGGCTCACGCATCGAGGGCGACCGCATGCCCGACCCGGACAGGACGGCCTCGTGCTCGAGGTGCGCCAACGGGTCGATGAGGCAGGCGACGGGCGCCATGCCCTGGCCGCGGAGGGCCGCCAGCGGGCGGACCCAGGAGGCATCCAGGGACGGCGTGACGACCACGACGGCCATGCCCCGCCGGGCGCGACCGACGCTCTCGAGGAGCATCTCCACCAGCGGTGTCGAGCCCTCCGCTTCCGCCACCGCGAGCAACCCCAGGATCTTGTGTCGCTGGCGGGCGCCGCGATCGGCGGCGATCACGGCTCGCCGCACGCCGACCGCCTCCATGCCCACACCGCGCCCATCCGACAGGGCGTGACCGGTCAGGGCAGCCGCGACGTTCACCGCGCTCTCCAGGGTGGCTGCCTCACCGGTCCCCAGATGCACGTCCCGCTGCAGGTCCAGGAAGATCCACAGATCGGCTGAGGGCTCGATGTCGAACTCCTTGACCTGCAGTTCCTGGTGGCGGGCACTGGAACGCCAGTGGATGCGATTGAAGGCATCGCCCGGGGTATAGGGCCGCACGCTCGTCACCACCGGTGTCAGGTGGGGCCCCTGCCGGCCGCGTGCCGACGAAGCCTCGACCGCGGTCGAAGGGAGGTGCCAGCCTGGCAGCGGCATGACCTGCGGATAGACGAGGACGTTGGCCCCTGGCCCGACGGTGGCCACCGACTCGAACAGGCCCAGCGGATCCCCCGTGCGCACGACGAGCGGATCGACGCGGTACTGGCCACGCCTCGGCAGCGGCACGCGGGCCGCCCACGTCCGCTCCGTGTGTGCCCCCAGCGAGATGACCCGGCCCGGGATGGCGAGCGGCAGGGTGGAGGGGCTGTGGACCTCCAGCCACGGCTTGGGCAGCCGCGCCCGCGAGCGGACCGTGTATGTCACCGCCAGGATGTCGCCGACCGTGGCATGCCGGCGATCAAGCCAGGCGCCCGCCTCCAGTCCACCGAGGCCACGCCGGGCGAGCAGGTGCGCCCCGGCCACGGTCATCGCCACCAGCCAGGCGAGGAAGTAGACCAGGATGGAGCCGCTGACCAGCGCGATCACCACCACGAGGCTCGTGGCCGCCAGGAAGCCCAGCTTGGTGCGCATCGCTCGTGCGGGGCGTTCCGGCGCCGCCTACGCCCGCCGCACCCCCTGGCTCTCCGTGCTGGGGCGAGGCGTCCCGATGGGAACGCTCATGAGCATCTCGCTGACCACGCTGCGGCCGTCCAGTCCGTGGATCGACGCGGACGTCTTGACGATGATGCGGTGCGCGAGCGCCGGTTCGGCGAGCGCCTTCACGTCATCGGGGATGACGTAGTCGCGAGCGGACATGGCGGCCCACGCCTGGCTGGCGCGGTACAGCGCCAGCGAGCCGCGCGGGGACGCACCGAGGTAGACGTCCGGGTGTGTTCGCGAGGCACTCACCAGCCGTACGATGTAGTCGGAGATGGCCGGGTCCACGTAGATCTCGCGGACTGCCCGCTGCATGTCCAGCACTTCCGCGGCATCTGCCACCGACTCCAGCGTCTCCACGGGATGGCCACGCTTCTGCTCGTCGAGGATGAGCATCTCATCCATGGGCTCCGGGTAGCCCATGCGGAGCCGCAGCATGAAGCGGTCGAGCTGAGCTTCCGGCAAGGGGAAGGTGCCCTCGTATTCGATGGGGTTCTGCGTGGCGATGACCATGAAGGGCTGCGGCAGCGGGCGAGTGACACCGTCCACGGTCATGTGCCGCTCCTCCATGGCCTCCAGGAGCGCGGACTGCGTCTTGGGCGTCGCCCGGTTGATCTCATCGGCGAGGACGATCTGGCTGACGATGGGTCCTGGACGGAACTCGAACTCCTGGCGCTTCTGGTCGTAGATGGAGAGGCCGGTCACGTCGCTGGGCAGCAGGTCGGGGGTGAACTGGATGCGACGGAAGGTGCACGAGAGGCTGCGGGCCAGCGCCCGCGCCAGCATCGTCTTGCCCGTGCCCGGGACGTCCTCGATGAGGAGGTGGCCCTGGCAGAAGAGGGCCACCAGGGCAAGGCGCACCTCCCGGTGCTTGCCCACGATGACGCGCTCGACGCTGGCGGCGACGCGCTCGCCGGATTCCTGGATCTTGGCCACGGGCAGCGGTCCTCTGTGGGGCAGGCCCACCATGGTAGACCGAGCATCGATGCAGGTGTGCACAGGACCCCGGCCGGCGAGCGCTCATCGCCCATGGGACCATCGCTCTCGCTGGTCAGGGTACGCAGGTGCTGGTAGGCTCGGAGTGGTCCACATCACTACTCTGGACGCCTCGAGACCTCGACCTGCCCGGAGCCTGCCTGAGGGAGTCGCGCCGCCGCGCCATGACCGACAACGTCGTCCAGTCCTTCTGCGAACGGTGTGGCGCGCGCTTCACGCAGGCGGTCGCTGTGGACAAGCCCGCCCCAGCCGGCGGCATGCTCGGTCGCTTCCGACGGCGAGCCTCGGAGCCGGAGGACATGCCCCTGGACAGTGCGGCGCTGCCCATCAGTGAGGCGTTCCGGGACACCTTCCGCTTCTGCCTCGGCTGCCGCCGCTACAACTGCCAAGCCTGCTGGAACGAGCAGGAGGGCCACTGCCTCTCCTGTCGCCCGGCTGGTGGCTCGTCCGGGGTGGCGACCGCGGATGCGGAGGATCCGGGCCCGGCATGGGCCGCGCGCCCGGGCGATGGGCCGCGCGTGGCCGCCGAGACGGGCGCCTGGCCGACCGATGACTTGGTCCGCGACGGGTCGGATGCGACGCCTGCCGGTCGCTCACCCGTGGCCGCTGGCGGCTCCCCCGCGACCACCGACCTCACCGTGTCCGGCTGGGCCGCGCCGCGCCCCGATCCCCCTGCAGAGCACCCCGCCGTCGACCCGCTGACCGCGAGCCGTGTCAGGGGCGACGTGCCACCAGCGGTCGTCCCGGCCGGGTGGAGCCCGGCGAGTGCACCAGAGCTGCCCTGGACGCCCACCCCAGAACCCGACCCGTGGCGAGGCGTGGTCTTCTCAGCGGGCGATGTCGCACGTGTTGAGCCGGGCCCGCCCATGCCGCCGACACCCTCAGAGCCGGCGATGGCGGCCGCGCCTGACGACGGCGTCAGCGTCCTGGCCAGCCTCATCGACAACGAGGCGCACGTGGATGCGAGCGGTTGGGTACGAGCCAGCGGCGCCGTGATGGGCCTGGGTGGTCCCGCCCCTGCCGTGGAGCCGGACGACCTGGCGCCACCCCATGAGGAACCGGCCGCACCCGAGGTCAGCACGCTCGACCAACTGCCCCAGACGGACGCCTGGCTGGATGCCGCACGACGAGCCCTGGACGACCTCGCACCCGAAGCGGACGTCTCGGAGGCTGCACCCATCCAGGCCCCGGACGTCCCTGATGGGATCGCCGACGCCGCACTGCCGACGGTCCCGGACCGGATCGCCGATGCTGCGCCGTCAGGGTTCCCGGCGGGGGTGATCGACACGGCAACGCCGATGGTCGCTGCCCCCAGTGCAGATGCCGACGCCTCCTCCGCAGATGGCGACGCCCCGACCGCAGATGCCGACGCCCCCACGTCGACCGAGATCCCGGTGTCGTCGGAGATCTCCCCCGCCACGCTGCCCGGCCAGCCTCCCCGACCGGAGCCGCCGCCAGAACGGTCGACGGCCGACCTGACGCCAGCGGTCGTCGTCGAACCCGGCGTGGCCGCTGAACCGACCCCCGCCGAGCCCCCGCCACCCCCGCCGCCTGCCGCGCCTCCTGTGGTGGTCGCACCAGTGGCTCCTTCCAGACAGCCGGTTCCCCAGGCCCCATCGCCGGGCCTGGCCGTGTGGGCGACGCCCGTCGATCCAGGTCCGTTCGCGCAGCCCTACCAGGCGCCGGTCCCGCAGTCCGTGGTCCTGATGCCAGATGTGCCGTCGGCGCCTCCCAGCGAGCCGCGACACCCTCCCGGGCCGCCGCCATCCCTCCCCACGCCGCCGCCCCCTCCCCTCAGGCCTGGGCTCGTACCCCCCGGCGCGCCGTCAGCACCGCTCGGCACGCCGCCCCTGCCCGCGCAGACCGCCACGGCGGGCGTGCCGCCGGCTCCAGCCCCACCATCCAGGCAGGCGGCTGCCTCCAGGGCATGCCCCAGCTGCAATCTGCCGCTCTCGACCAAGGCCCGCTTCTGTCGCCGCTGCGGTGCACCGCAGCCATCCTGACGAGGCCCCGGCCCTAGCCGGCTCCGCCGTCGGCAGGCGACCCCGAGGCGCTCCGTCCAGGCCGTCGTGAACCGCGGCGTGACACGTCGCGGCGCATGCGGGCGAGAGCGGCGCCGTAGACCAGCGCCTGGAAGATCAGGTTGAACCAGATCAGTGAGATGAACACGCTGCCCACGATCCCCAGGGTCAGCCATTGGCGCATCAGCAGCGGTGCCAGCCATCCGAACAGCGATGTGAAGAGCCCGATCACGACGCCGACCAGGGCGGCCGGCACGAACGCCTGGCGCAGGGTGGCTCCGTCGGGAGGGATGACGACGTACACCAGCAGGGCCGCAGCGCCGGCCACGAGCATCGTGGCCCCGATCACCACGATGGTGCTGACGGGACCGGGATCCACGGCACAGGCCTGTTCCAGGAGCGGCAGGTGCAAGTCATCGATCTCGAGGCAGCGGGCGGCCAGCCACTGGTGCACGGCAGGCAGGGCGATGATGGCCACGACCGCAGCCGATAGGCTGCCCAGGATCAGCGCGACCGTGAGCAGGCCCCGCAGCCTCGTGTGCAGGAAGCCGCGGCCGCCTGGCCCGGGGAACATGCGGCCCATCGCGTTCTGCAGGGCGCCGTAGAAGCCGCTGGCACCCCAGAGGAGTCCCAGGATGCCGATGAGCGAGCCGGTCCGTCCGCCACCCGCGAGGCCGTCGATGACGGTGGAGGCGACCTCGCTGACGGGGTCGAGTCGGTCCACAAGGCTGCTGACGAGCTGCTCGCGCAGGCCCCGATCCTCGACCAGGATGCCCAGCAGGCTCACGAAGAGCAGCAGGGCCGGGACCATGGTGAAGAAGGCGAAGTAGGCCAGCGCCGCGGCCAGCATGCCGCCGCCCCCGCGGTCGTAGGCACGCATGACCTGCCTGGTGCGGCGTGTCAGGGGATGCCGCCACAGGCGCTGGCGCGCCGCCTCCAGCCGTGACCGCACACTGCGCGCGGCCGGTGCCGGCGGTGACCCGTGGTCGTGGCCCGGAGGCGTTCCGCCTCCGTCGTTCACTCGCTCAGATCCTCGAAGAATCCCGGCTGCAGCTGGCTGGCACTGAGTCCGCGCTTGCCTGGTCGCAGCATGGCTCGCACCTGGGCGCGCCGCACGTAGATCTGCCGACCAGGCTGGATGGACTGGAGCTTTCCCGAGTGTGCCCAGCGTGCCAGTGTCGAGCGGCTGATGGGCACGTTTGCCTCGGCGAAGATGCGCGCGGCGTCGCTGAGACTGATCCAGTCGGACACGGTGCGCGGCACGTTCGACCCTCGCCTATGTGCCCGAGCCGGAGGTCGGCTTGGCTGGCGCAGAGTCCCCCGCGGCGGCGCCCCCGCCCCCACTCCCGGCGGCCGTCGATGTGCCGTCCGACGTGGGCTTCGCCGCCCCATCGGATGTGGCCGACTTGACTCGGCTTCCTTGCCGGCAGGGCTTGCCTGGCTGGCCGATGCCGGCTTCGCCGCGGCCCGGGCGTCCTTCTTGGCCCAGCCGCTGCCCTTGAAGTGGATGGCCGGCGTGGACAGCGCCTTGCGCATGGTGCCTCCGCACGACGTGCAGGTCGACGGCCCGCTGGCGTGGATGCCATGCGTGACCTCCACCTCGAGACCGCAGTCGGCGCAGCGATAGTCGTAGGTGGGCATGCGGTCAGCCTCTCAGCAGGCGCATGCCGCACTTCGGGCAGAAGTACGCGCTACGCCCGACCTGGGCGAATTGGCAATGCGGACAGACCAGCCCGCTTCCCGAGTCGGGCGGCAATGGCCGATCGAGCTCGAGCACCTCGGCCGCGCCTCGCGACGAGACGATGGCCACGAGGATGCTGCTCAGGAAGCGCGTGGCGTTGCGCTCGGTGTCTCCCCGAACGCCACGACCGCCCCAGCCGACGATGCCGCGGACCATCTGGTCACCGGTGACCTCGTCCCAGTAGCTGGCCACGGCGCCGACGATCCCGGTGTAGTCGGGGTAGCCGCCCGAGTCGAGGGTCCCCTCCAGGAGGCACATGGCGATCGACTCGTAGGCCGGGTCCACCGCGTCCAGGGACTCGAGCACCATGAGGCCGTAGCGCGTCACCGGCGAGCGATAGTGGTGCGCGTTGAGCCACTGGGAGGCCTCGATGGTGCGCATGACGGTCGGGTTCGCATCGGCGAACTGCGGGTCCAGTGGCTCGATGAGCTCGATGGGCGACTTCGCGAACGGCTCGAGCATGAGCGGCAGTGCCGCGACCGAGCCTTCACCCGGACGGAAGCGCACGCCCTTGCTGCTGCGTGCGCGATAGGTGAGCTTGAGCTCGTAGTCCTCTGCGGGCGGCTCCTCGGTGAGGATGCCCGGATCGGGCAGGCCCAGGGAGCGGGGCTTGGCCGCCGCCGGCTCGGGTTTGCGCTTGAGGAAGTCGAAGGTCACAGGTCGATCCCCGGCTCAACGTCGAGTGTCAGGACGTGGATGTCCCCATCGTAGCGCTTCATCCGCAAGGCCTATCCACGCAGGCGGCAGAGGCCCCCGGCATGCGCCCCGTGCCGTCCGAGCTAGGCTTCAAGGTGCTCACGGAGCCGAGCGGCGAGGCCCTGCAGTTCGGCCTCGGTGGCTCGGACCCCCTCGACGACGTGGGCCGGCGCCCGGCTCACGAAGGCCTCGTTGGCCAGCTTGGCACGGGTCGAGGCGAGCAGGCGCTCGGCCTCATCGAGCTCCTTCTGCAGCCGGGCCCGGTCGCGCTCGCGGTCCTCCGCGCTGACCGAGAGGCGCGCCTCCGCGCCACGGGCGACGACGACCAGCGCCGCGGCATCCCCGGTGGCTGGCTCGGCGCTCGTGCTGACGAGCGTCGGCCGCACCCGGGCCAGCCGTGCCACGGTGTCCCGGAGCGATCCGAACACCTCCACGGTGGTCGCGTCATCGAAACGCACGTCGGCCTGGAGCCAGGTTCCCGGCTCGATGCCGGCATCGGCGCGGGCGTTGCGCATCTGCGTCACCAGCTCCAGCAGGTCGGCCACCGCGGAGGCCTGCGCCTCGTCGGCCTCGGCTCCCCTCGATTCCTGTGTTGGCCAGGCGGCGGTGATGAGCAGGCCGTCTTCGTCAGCTCGATGCGGGAGTCGGCCCCAGATCTCCTCCGTGATGTGCGGCATGATCGGATGGAGTAGGCGCAGGTAACGGTCCAGGACCCAGGCCAGCACCTGCCAGGTCGCGACGCGAGCGGCTGGGTCGGCATCCGCGCCGAGGCGTACCTTGGCCATCTCCAGGTACCAGTCGCAGTATTCCGACCAGATGGCCGTGTGCAGGATGCGCGAGGCCTCGGCGAACTGGAAGCTGGCGTAGGCAGCCTCCCCGTCCCGGACGGCCGCCTGGCATCGTGACAGGATCCAGTGCTCCGCGGGGCCCAGCAGCTCGCGCTCGGGCAGTGTCAGGGTGGCCTCGGCGGGCACTTCGCGCGGCCGGGCTCCGAGCACGAAGCGTGCCGCGTTCCAGAGCTTGTTGGCGAAGTTGCGGGCGCCCTCCAGGCGGGAAGGGCCGAGGCGTTGATCAGCGCCAGGGGCAGCCCCGTTGACGAGCGCGAAGCGCAGGGCGTCGGCACCGATGTCGTCCATGATGGCCAGCGGGTCGATGACGTTGCCCTTCGTCTTCGACATCTTCTTGCCGTAGGAATCGCGGATGAGACCGGAGAGGTAGACCACGGAGAAGGGCTCCTCGCCGGTCAGCCACTCGCCCAGCATCATCATGCGGGCCACCCAGAAGAAGAGGATGTCGTGGGCGGTCTCCATGACCGTGGTCGGGTAGAACATGCGCAGGTCGGACGTCTCTTCCGGCCAGCCCAGCGTGGAGAAGGGCCACAACCCGCTGGAGAACCAGGTGTCGAAGGTGTCGTCGTCCTGCGTCAGCGCGCTGGAGGCGCATTCGACGCACTGCTCCGGGCCGCGCTCCTCGTCGCTGACCGTGACGTGCCCGGCGGGGCAGTACCAGGCCGGGATGCGGTGCCCCCACCACAGCTGGCGGCTCACGTTCCAGTCGTAGATGTTCTCCAGCCAGTCGAAGAAGACCTTCTCGAAGCGCTCCGGCACGAACCGCGTGCGCCCCTCGCGGACAGCCCGCATGGCGCGATCGGCCATGGGCTTCACGTCGATGAACCACTGGGTCTTGAGGCGCGGCTCGACGATGTCGTCGCTGCGCTGGCAGCGCCCGATGGCCAGCTCGTGGTCGACCGTGGCCGCCAGGTCGCCGCGGGCCTCCAGGTCCGCCAGGATGCGTTCGCGGCAGGCCTCGCGGGTCAGCCCGGCATAGGGCCCGGCGAGATCGTTCATGCGGGCGTCGTCGGTCATGACGTCCACGCGGGGCAGGCCGTGGCGCTCGCCGGTGGCGAAGTCGGTGTGGTCGTGGGCCGGCGTGACCTTCACGGCGCCGGTGCCGAAGTCGCGCTCCACGAAGCTGTCCGCGATGACGGGCACGTCCCGCTCGACGAAGGGGATGCGCACCAGGCGCCCGACAAGGGCCGCGTAGCGCGGATCCTCCGGGTGGACGGCCACGGCCGTGTCGCCCAGGATGGTCTCTGGTCGCGTCGTGGCCACGGTGATGGTCTCGCCCGTGCTGGGCTGGGTCCCCGGTGCGGCGCCCTCCGGCAGCAGGTGGTAGCGGATCGACCACAGCTTCCCCGTCTCCGGGGTGCCGATGACCTCCAGGTCCGACACGCTGGTGCCACAGCCAGGGCACCAGTTGACGAGCTTCTGGCCGCGGTAGGCGAGCCCGTCCAGATACAGACGCCTGAAGGCCACGCGCACGGCCCGCGCCGAGCGCTCGTCCATCGTGAAGCGCTCCCGGCCCCAGTCGGCCGAGATGCCAAGGCGGCGCTGCTGCCCCATGATGACCGGGCGGGTCTCCTCCATGAAGCGCCACATGCGCTCCAGGTAGCGCTCCCGACCGAGTTCCTCGGGCGTGACCCCTTCGTCAGCCAGTACCCGGCGCAGCACCCACTGGGCGGCGATGGAGGCGTGGTCCACACCTGGCAGCCAGAGCGTCGGACGGCCCTGCATGCGCGCCCGGCGAACCATGAGATCCTCCGTGGCCGAGCGAGCGGCGTGGCCGAGGTGCAGGGCGCCGGTGACGTTCGGCGGCGGCATGATGACCACGAAGGGCGCTTCGGTGGAGCGAGCCCGGGAGCCGGCGCCATCCGGGGCGAAGACGTCCGCCGCCAACCATCGCGCATAGACCGCGGCTTCGATATCCGCCGGCTGGTAGGCCTTGGCCATGGCGGCCTGCCCTTCCGGGCCGGGCAGCAGCCGGCTGGCCTCCCCTGCGCCTGACGGCGCGGCCGACGCCTCGCTCATGCCTGCTCATCTCCTCGTGCGACATGGACGACCTCGTCCGCCCCGTGGACGAACGAGGTCTCTGTCCTCTGTGATGATGGCCGGCCGGTGCGCCGGCAACCGTGTGGCGAGTCTAACGCACCTTGCTATCGTCTCTGGCACGCGAGGAGGAACCAACGTGTGCTTTGACCCGGACAGCCAACCGCCGATCCCGCCACTGGCGGGCGCCGCCATCGAGCACCGCAACCTGGTGCTGGAGGCCGCCGACGGCAACCGCCTGGCCGCCTTCGAGGCACTGCCCGAAGGCGCTGCCCGGGCCGGCGTCCTGGTGCTCCCGGACGTGCGTGGCCTGTTCTCCTACTACGAGGAGCTGGCGCTGCGCTTCGCAGAGGCCGGCCTGGCCGCGCTGGCCATCGACTACTACGGCCGCACGGCTGGTCCGTCGCGGCGCGATGCCGACTTCGACTTCGCGCCCCACGTGCCACGCTCCACGTGGGCGGGTCTGCAGGCCGACGTACGGGCTGCGGCCGCACACCTGCGCACGACCCTCTCCGTGCCCGACCTGCACTCGATCGGGTTCTGCTACGGCGGTCGCCTCTCCCTGCTGCTGGCCAGCCTGTCCGACCTCGCGCTGGAGGGCGTCATCGGCTTCTACGGTTGGCCTGTCGGGCCCTTTCGAAATGACATGCCGGCGCCGGCCGACCTCGTCACCGACTTCGGCTCACGCGTGCTGGCGCTCTTCGGGGGCGCTGATGCGGGCATCGCCGCGAAGGACGTCGACGCTTTCCAGCAGGCCCTGGAGTTGGCCGGGGTGCGCCACCGCGTCGTGACCTACCCGGGTGCGCCACATTCCTTCTTCGACCGCAAGCAAGCGGAGCACGCGGACGCCTCCGCGCAGGCCTGGGCCGAGGTGCGCGCCTTCCTGGGGCTCCCTGGCAGCGCTGCCTGAGCTAGGCGCCCTTCTCCCGCAGACCTTCGTAGTTGGACTCGTCCACGCCCTGGTCAAGGTGTGCCTTGGTCAACAGCAGCGGGGAGCGGCCCTCGCGGATGACCTCCTCGGTGATGATGCACTTGCGCACGTCGCTGCGCTCCGGGATGTCGAACATGACGTCCAGGAGCGATTCCTCCACGATGGAGCGCAGGGCCCGGGCGCCGGTCTTGCGCAGCAGCGCCAGGTCAGCGGCGGCCTCGATGGCGCCCGGCGTGAAGACAAGCTCCACCTTGTCCAGCTGCAGGAAGCGTTCGAACTGCCGCGTCACGGCGTTGCGCGGCTCCGTGAGCACGCGCATCAGGTCGTCGCGGGTGAGCGCGGAGAGCGTCACCATGACCGGCAGGCGGCCCACGAACTCCGGGATGAGCCCGAACTTCAGGAGATCCTCCGGCATGAGCTGCTCGAGGACGCGCGCCCGCTCGGTGCGTTCCACCTGGGCCTGCGACCCGAAGCCCATGGACTTGTGACCGACGCGCTCCTCCACGATGCGCTCCAGCCCCTCGAAGGCACCTCCCAGGATGAAGAGGACATTCGTCGTATCGATCTGGATGAAGTCCTGGTGGGGATGCTTGCGCCCGCCCTGCGGCGGCACGTTGGCGACGGTGCCTTCCAGGATCTTGAGCAAGCCCTGCTGCACGCCCTCGCCGGAGACGTCCCGGGTGATGGAGGGGTTGTCCGCCTTGCGCGCGATCTTGTCGATCTCGTCGATGTAGACGATGCCGCGCTGGGCGCGGGCGACGTCGAAGTCGGCGGCCTGGATGAGCCGCAGCAGGATGTTCTCGACATCCTCGCCGACGTAACCGGCCTCCGTCAGGGATGTGGCGTCTGCGATGCAGAAGGGCACGTCCAGGACGCGTGCCAGCGTCTGTGCCAGGAGCGTCTTGCCGGAGCCCGTGGGTCCCACGAGCAGGACGTTGGATTTCTGCAGCTCGACGTCGTCCACGGCGCTGCCAGCGTTGATGCGCTTGTAGTGGTTGTAGACCGCCACCGAGAGGACACGCTTGGCGCGCTCCTGGCTGATGACGTAGGCGTCCAGCGACTCCTTGATCTGACGCGGGTGGGGCAGCTTGGCGGCCTTGGGCTTGCCGGGCGCACGGGGCGCCTCCAGCATCTCCTCGTCGATGATCTCCTGGCAGAGCGTGATGCACTCGTCACAGATGTAGACGCCCTGCCCGGCGATGAGCTTGCGGACCTGCTCCTGGCTCTTGCCACAGAAGGAGCAGCGATAGGGCACCTTGGTGCCCTTGCCAGAGCTGCTGGCCACGATGCGCGCTCCCTTCCCGGGTCCTATCCCTTGGCTGACGCCTTGCCCTTGGCCTCGCTGATGAGCGACTCGGACCGCTCCGCGTAGACCTCGTCGATGATGCCATAGGCCTTGGCCTGTTCGGGGGCCATGAAGTAGTCGCGCTCCGTGTCTGCGGCCACCTTCTTGGTCGTCTGGCCGGTGTGCTTGGCGAGGATCTCGTGGAGACGGTTGTTGAGGTCCTCGAGCTCGCGCACCTGGATGAGCACGTCGGGCGTGGAGCCCCGGAAGCCGCCCGAGCCCTGGTGGATCATGATCCGGCTGTTGGGCAGTGCGTAGCGCTTGCCCTTGGCGCCGGCCGCCAGGAGCACGGAGGCCATGGAGGCGGCCATGCCGATGCAGATGGTGCTCACCGGGGCGCGCAGGTACTGCATCGTGTCGTAGATGGCCAGTCCGGACGTCACCACGCCGCCGGGCGAGTTGATGTACAGGCTGATGTCGCGCTCCGGGTCCTCCGCCTCGAGGAAGAGCAGCTGGGCGATGACCAGGTTGGCGACGTGGTCCTCGATGGCATCCCCGAGGAAGATGATGCGGTCCTTGAGCAGGCGGCTGTAGATGTCGTAGGCGCGCTCGCCGCGGCTGGACGACTCGATGACCATGGGCACGAGCATGGCCGTGGTGCGACGCGCGGCCTCAGCCGCCGCGGAGGCCTTCGGGACGGCTGGACGGCGGATGCTCATGCCCTGGCCTCCTCTGCCGCGGCCGCCTCGATGGCGGCCAACTCGGCATCTTCTTCGTCGTCTCCATCCCCGATGACCTCGTCGACCAGGCTGGGGGCCTCGTCCTCGTGGTGGGTGTGCGACTGGTGCTGATGCTGGACCGCGGCGAACTCGGGATGTGCCTCGATCCAGCGATCCACGACCATCTCCACCACAGCGGAGCGTCGCAGCTGCGAGCGGACGTAGCTTCGGCCGCGGTCCGTATCAAGGTAGTCAGCCACCGAGCGGTTGGCCTCTTCGCCGGCGCGCAGGTGGGCGATCTCCGCCTCCACCTCGGCGTCGGAGATGCTGACCGCCTCCTTGTCCGCGATGGCGCCCAGCACGAGCAGCACCTTGACGCGATGCTCGGCCGGCTCCCGGTACTCCTCGCGCAGGCCGGCCTCCGTCTTCTCCGTGACGCGCAGGTAGTCCTCGTAGCGGATGCCCTGCTGGGCAGTCCGCACCTTGAGCTCGTCGACCATCATCTCGACCTCGCGGTCCACGAGCACGTCGGGGAGCTCCACCGTGGCATTGGCCGTGGCGTACTCGATGATGCGATCGGCGAAGAGATGCCGCGCGCGGTCGAGCGCGCTCACGCCCATGCGCGAGCGCAGATCGGCGCGCAGCGCGTCCAGGTCCTCGTAGGGGCCGACGAGGCTGGCGAAGTCGTCGTCCGCTTCCGGCAGGCGGCGCTCGCGCAGCTCGCGGATGCGAGCCGTGAACTCCACGTCCTGGCCCGCCAGCTCAGCCTCGCCGTAGTCCTCCGGGAACGTCACCGTGAAGGTGCGCTCCTCGTCCTCGCGCAGGCCGATGAGGTTGGCCTCGAAGCCGGGCACCATGCGCTCCTTGCCGATGACGAGGGGGAAGCGCTCGGCCTGGGCGCCATCGACCGGTTCGCCGTCGCGCCGACCCTCGAAGCTGATGACCGCGTAGTCCTCGGCCTGGGCGCCGCGGTCCTCGACCGGCACGAGCACGGCCTGCTGGTCGCGCAGCTGGTCGATGACGGCCTCGATGTTCTCGTCGGTGACCTCGTCGACCTGCGGACTGAAGGGGAACCCAGCGTAGTCGCCGAGCGTGACCTCTGGTCGGACCGACAGCGTGACGCGATAGGCGGCACCCTCGCCCTCCGCGAAGCTCGTCCACTCGGGCTCGCGGGGAAGCTCCAGGACATCCCGGTCGGCTTCCTGCAGGGCTTGCAGGACGGTGCGCTCGTAGAGATGCTCGCGAGCCTCGTCGTAGATGGGGTTGGGCGCATCGGGATCGGAGCGGTCGATGCCCAGGGCCCGCTCGAGGATCTGGCGGGGTGCCTTGCCAGGCCGGAAGCCGGGCACGCGGGTGCGGCGGGCAAGATGCCGGACGCCCTCGTCGATGGCCTTCTGGAGCTCCTGGGCGGTGATCTCGACCTCCAGCACGATGGTGCTGCGGTCGCCTTCGCGGATGTCGGTCTTCACGTCGTCCTTGTTCGTCGAGTGGGTGGAAGTGCCTCGCGAGTATAGGGAGACGACGCCGGAGACGTGTCCAGGGGTGCGAGGGCCCGGGTCGAGGGAGGGCTATGCAGGCCACCTAGAATGGACGCAGGCCCATACCGGGTTGGTGCGGGCGCTGGGTACCCGCACGGTCGGAACTGCCGCTCGGCCAGATGGCCCAGCGACCGCATCACGAAGGGGGGACGCAGTGTTCGACACCATCTGGAAGCGCGTGCCGTGGGTGATGGCCGCTGTCATGGTCATGGCGGTCACGGGACAGGCTGCCCTGGCACGATCGGACGAGGCGATCGGGCCATCCGCCGTGGCCAACGTCAACGCCCACCAGGTCGACGGTCGGCACGCGGTCAAGTACACCAGTGACCTGGCCAAGCGCAAGGGCAAGCTCATGGCCATCGGGGCCACGGGGTATTTGCCGAACAACATCATTCTCAAGGCGTCCGATGCCGAGCTCATCGACGGCATCGACTCGACTGCGCTGGCGACCATCGCCGCACTCCAGAGCTCCGCCGGCACCGTCAACGAGGCCGGCAACCTGGTCCACTGGAACCAGCTCTTCGGGGTGCCACCAGCGGTCGTCGATGGGACGGATGAGGAGCTTCATCGCCGGAGAATCGCCGGTCCTCGCCGCGGGGGCAACCGGTACTCCTTCGTCGCATCGACCAACCTGTCGGTCTGGACGTTGAATGCGCCCTGATACCCGACCACGGTGGGCCAGACGGTCTACGTGTCTGACGACCCGATCCCGGGTGACACGCGGGAAGGCTTCCAGCGGACCGCCGCAGGCACCCTGCGACACTGGATCATCATCAAGAACTTCAACGTAGCGTCGACCGTCAAGGTCCGGGTCACGGTCTGGAACGACTCCGTACCTCGCCCCATCAGCCGCTCAAGAACAAGGTGAAGGTGACCTTCGTCGATACGAGGAAGGCCGCCAGGACTGATGGGCCTCAGAGCTAACCTCGGTCTGATGAGCCAGCCTCCCGGACGGTGCGCGAAGCCCGTGCCGCGATCCGGCCATCTGGCTGTGGCAGATGCGTCCTGCTGGTGCCGGGGACAGGAGTCGAACCTGCACGACCTTGCGGTCAACAGCTCCTAAGGCTGCTGCGTCTGCCATTCCGCCACCCCGGCAGGGCGGTCCGATGATACGCGAGGCGGCCACCGCGCCCGCGCCTGCCTCCACCGCGGCTGCGCGCCAGGACCTGGCGATCAGGTCTTGGGCAGCCGCTCGCGCCCCTTCCGGCGTGCCTCCGCGAGGCGCCGGCCACGATCACGCTCGGCCTCCATGATGCGCTGCACGAAGATCCGAGCACCGACCGTGCCCAACGGCCCGGCGAGGCGGTCGAAGGTGCGCCACAGCGACGTGGAGGCAGTCGGTGCGGGGTCGTAGCGGCCCTTGGACTTGAGGTACTCCGCGAAGTCGTCGTTCAGGGCACGCCGCACCTCGGGATCGTCGGCCAGGCCGACATCCTTGAGGACGCGCTCGATCTCAGGCGGCAAGAGGCCCACGTACGGATCTGCCTTGGGCGCTCGGACCCGGCCCACCGCGAAGCGCGCGACGCGACGCGGACCCCCGGCCAGCAGGAAGCCGGCCCCGCCGACGAGCGCCGCCGCCTTCACGGGGTTACGGCGGATCTTGGCGGGTACGTCAAGGGCGGAGCGCGAGGCGTCGGTCAACTCCTCCAGCGAATGCTCCACGTCCGCTCGGGCCGCGTCCAGCTCCGCCAAGGCAGCGGCAACCTCAGGAGTAGGTTCGCGCTCGTTCACCATGCCAGCGTCACCGGGCTTCGAGGGTCGCGTCGTCATCGGCCCATCATCCTGTCCTTCTGCCGCTTCAACTGGGCCTTCACGAAGTCGCGCGAGGCCTCCAGGGACTCGATCGAACGACGCGGCACGAGGTCAGCGTAGCGGGTCTCCGGGTCGAAACCGTGCCGATAGGCCAGCCAACCCCCGACCGCCATCCAGGTGAGCAGGCCGATGGTGATGCCGATGGCTGCCGCTCCGGCGTAGCTCCACAGGCTGGAGGCCACGATGGCGCCGATGAAGGCGCCCGCGAGGGCGCTGGCCATGACGACCCAGCCCAATCGCTTCCCGCGCAGGCGCTCGCGCCAGCCGATGATGAGCGCCACGATGGCCAGCAGCGCGGCGCCGACGACAGCGCCGACGAGCGTGGCCAGCAGGTTCTTGGCCAGGTCGATACCTTCCTGGGCCTCGCCCGCCACGGTGGTCGCACCCTGGGGCAGCGCATTGGTGGCCAGGACGACCGCGACCACGAGGCCGGTGATGAGACCGACCACGAAGCCCCACCCGTAGGACCGCTTCGAGCCGCCGGCCAGATCGACACCGATGAAGCCGATGAGCGCCACGTTCAGCAGGCTGCCATGGATGAGGCCCCAGCCCATGGATCCGAAGAGGAGCTCTCCGAAGAAGAGCCAGCTGCCGATGTAGAGCAGCAGCCCCATGAGGAGCGCGAGGGCGAGAGCCGCGGCCCCGAGGCCGATGATGATGCCCAGCTCCCGGCCAGCCAGCGAGAGCTCCGCGCGCAGCAGCGCCAGGTGAGCCGTGGCCATGCGCATGAAGGCGGCCCGAACACCGCCCACGGCTTCGCCGACCCCGGGCGCCCGCTCATCGCGCCCGGGAGCCTGCCCATCGCCGCCGGAGGCAGCCTGACGACCGGGTGACATGCGCTGGCCGCCGGCGGTCGCGCCAGCCTGATCGCCACCGCTCGCCCGAGGGCCGGCAGGAGGCGGAGCGCCGGCACCGGATGGGTCGCCGGGCGCAGGCGAGGAGCCAGCGTCACTTCGACTGGCGTCGAGGGGATCCGGTTCGAGCGTCAGGATGGGCCTCGCTTCAAGCGTTGTGGCAGGCGACCCTGGCGGCCCTGCCGGTCCGCTAGAGGATACCTGAGGGGCCAACAGTAGCGGCGGCCGAACGTCGGGCCCAGGGCCGACCGTGCGATCATCCCACCTCCGTCCCGGTCCCGATGACCGCGACCCGATCGCCCGACCACGTCAGTCGGGTCGCCGGGCACCAGACGGATGGGTGGGCGGGCCTCGCGCGCACCCGCGACGGTGAGTCCCTTTGTCACTTGCGTTCCTCGAGTCCTGGGCGCAGCGTGTCCTTCGACAGGAGCATCCAGGCACCTGAGAGAGGGGGACACCATGAAGGCACTCGCCATCGCGGCCCTCGCGGCCGCTGTGGTCCTGAGCGGCTCGCCAGCCTTCGCGCAGACAGCGGTCGAACCCGAGTCGGAGGCCGTGGCGCAAGCGACCGTGCCGGCGGGCACGCTCGAGTACGACACCTTCCAGGCCACGGCACTCAAGACCATCCTGGCTTATGGGCGAAACTGGGATCGCCTCCAGGACTGCAAGGCGTGGGCCTGCTACTCGACCTACTTCCTGCGCATCGACACCATCCTCACGACGGGCATCAAGTGGATGTACTCGCACCCGTCACTGCCCTGCTACCAGGAGCAGCAGCAGCGTGTCACCAAGGGTTTCCAGGAGTTGCGCGGAGGCATCCGGATGCTGAGCCTCGCCATCCAGACCGGTGACGACTGGCGGGCCAAGGTGGCCCGCCGCAAGATCCGCGCCACCTCGCTGATCTTCCAGAACCTCCCGGTCCAAACCTGTCCGGCATGAGGCTGGAGCGGTCCTGATCCGGAATCCGAAGGCCCGACCATCACGATCGGGCCTTCCGTGGTGTCGCGGGAGCCATCTCCCGCACCGTGGGTGCTGGACTAGAAGTCCATGTCCCCCATGCCGCCTCCGGGGGGGCCAGCGGGCGCGGAGGCGGGCTCAGGCTTGTCAGTGATCATGGCCTCCGTGGTGAGCACCATGGCCGCGATGGAGGATGCATTCTCCACCGCGGAGCGGGTCACCTTGGCGGGATCGATGATGCCGGCCTTGACCATGTCCACGTACTCGCCCGTGAGCACGTCCAGGCCGATCTTGTCCGACTTGTGCTCGGCCTGGGCGCGCCGGATGTTCTCCAGCACGACCGAGCCGTCGTAGCCGGCGTTCTCCGCCAGCTTCTTGACGGGGGCCTCCAGGGCACGGCGCACGATGTTCACACCCGTCTGCGCATCACCCTCGAGCTTGATACCGTCAAGCGCCTTCTGGGCGTTCAAGAGGGCCACCCCGCCGCCGGGCACAAGACCCTCCTCCAGCGCGGAGCGCGTGGCCGAGAGGGCGTCCTCGACGCGGTGCTTCTTCTCCTTGAGCTCGACCTCCGTGCCGGCGCCCACCTTGATGATGGCCACGCCACCAGCCAGCTTGGCGAGGCGCTCCTGGAGCTTCTCGCGGTCGTAGTCGGAGGTGGTCTCCTCGATCTGGGCCTTGATCTGGGTCATGCGACCCTCGATGGCCTTGGGGTCACCCTTGCCCTCGACGACCGTGGTGTTGTCCTTGTTGGCCACCACGCGGCGGGCCTTGCCCAGGTCGGCCAGCTCCACGGAGTCCAGCTTGCGGCCGACCTCCTCGCTGATGACCGTGCCACCTGACAGGATGGCCAGGTCGCGCAACATCTCCTTGCGGCGATCGCCGAAGCCGGGCGCCTTGACGGCCAGCACGTTGACGATGCCGCGCAGCTTGTTGACGACGAGCGTGGCGAGGGCCTCGCCATCGACATCCTCCGCCACGATGAGGATCTCGCGCTTGCCGGCCTGGATGACCTTCTCAAGCGCCGGGACCATGTCCGCGATGGCGCTGATCTTCTTGTCGGTGATGAGGATGAAGGGCTCGTCCAGCGCGGCCTCCATGCGGTTGGTATCCGTCACGAAGTAGGGGCTGATGTAGCCGCGGTCGAACTGCATGCCCTCGACGTACTCGGTCTCGAAGGCCATGGTCTTGGACTCTTCGACGGTGATGACGCCGTCCTTGCCGGTCTTGTCGAAGACGTCCGCGATGAGGTCGCCGATCTCCTGGTCAGCCGCGCTGATGGCGGCCACCTGGGCGATCTCGTCGTGACCAGCCACCGGCACCGAGGCCGCCTTGATGGCAGCGGACAGGGCCGCTTCCGCGGCGTCGATGCCGATCTTCATCTGCATCGGGTTGGCGCCGGCGGCGACGTTCTTGAGGCCCTCGTGAACGATGGCCTGGGCCAGCACGGTGGCCGTGGTGGTGCCGTCGCCGGCCACATCCTCGGTCTTGGTGGCGGCTTCCTTGAGCAGCTGGGCGCCCATGTTCTGGAAGGGATCGGCCAGCTCGATGTCGCGCGCCACGGTGACGCCGTCGTGCGTCACGGTCGGGGCGCCGTACTTCTTGTCAAGGGCCACGTTGCGGCCCTTGGGACCGAGCGTCGTGCTGACGGCGTCCGCCAGCGCGTCGATGCCGATCTTCAGGCTCGTCCGAGCCTGCTCGTTGTAGGAGATGAGCTTGGCCATCTTGCCTCCCTATCGCGGCCTCGCGGGTCCCTGCGTCCGTGTCGTGACACGTGTCGCGTGAGGGTCGCCCGGCGGTGCCAGTCTCGTGATCCCTCGCCGGGAGCGGTCAGCGCCCTGCGTTGGTTAGCACTCTCAGCGCCAGAGTGATAACACAGACGGGGGCGTCGCGTCAACCGTGAGGCTCGACGCTGTCACCCGATACACTCCGGCCGTGCCACCCTCGGACCATTTCCCCGTCGCATCTGCCGAGCTTCTCGCCATCGGCGCGGAGCTGCTGGTAGGCGAGACCCGCGACACCAACAGCGGCGACCTGGCGCGCGCGCTGACGGACCTCGGCGTGGAGGTCCGGCGCATGACGCAGCTGCCGGACGAACTCGACACCATCGCAGAGGCCGTGACCGCCGCCTTGGGGCGCGTCGACCTGGTGA
The DNA here is from genome assembly GCA_963707395.1 of uncultured Chloroflexia bacterium. Classification (GTDB taxonomy): domain Bacteria; phylum Chloroflexota; class Limnocylindria; order Limnocylindrales; family CSP1-4; genus JAFMJV01. Next base: position 285,312 of record CAVPPQ010000024.1, on the reverse strand, counting down.
TCACGAGCGGTGGCCTCGGGCCGACACCGGACGACCTCACGCGCGAGGGCATCGCGGCCGCCCTCGGGGAGCAGCCGGCCGTCGATCCAGGCCTGGAAGCCTGGCTGCGCACTCTCTGGGACAAGCGCGGACTGCCTTTCTCGAACGTCAACCTCAAGCAGGCCTGGCTGATCCCGGGCGCCTCCGCCCTGGACAATCCCAACGGCACCGCGCCGGGCTGGTGGGTGGAGACAGGCTCTCGGATCATCCTCGCCCTGCCCGGTCCACCGCGGGAGTTGCTGCCGATGTGGCAGGACCAGGCCCTGCCTCGCCTGCGTGCCCACGGTCTTGGTCTCGACCGCGCCGCGGTCACGCTGCGGCTGACCGGCATCGGGGAGTCGGCCGTGGTGGATCTCGTGGGCGCCGACGTGCTGGCCTCGCGAAACCCGCAGCTGGCGACCTACGCGCGCTCCGATTCAGTGGACCTGCGCATCAGTGCCACCGGTGATGGCGCGCGCAGCGCGGAGGCGCTCGTCAACGAGGCGGTGGCGTCGCTCAGCCCGCGACTGGACACCTACGTCTTCGCCCGGGACGAGGACGACTGGGCCGTCGCCTTGGCGGGCCGGGTGGGGACCCGTCGCGTGGCCACGGTGGAAGTCGGGACGGGCGGCTACCTGGCCCTGCTGCTGGGCTCCTCGCCCTTCCTGGCGCACGCGGCCGTCCTGGGCACTGCTCCTCGCGCCCCCGGGACGCTCGACCCGGTCGCGCTGGCCAGGCGCGCCCGTGCCGACAGCGGGGCTGAGATCGGGCTCGCGGTCGTGGCTCGCGAGTCGGGCGACGACATGCGGGCAGAGGTCGGCCTGGACGTCGAGGGGCACGAGTCGAGCGCCAGCCACGTCATCTTTCGCGGAGGCGAGATCGGGCGTCGGCGTTCCGCCAACGCTGGCGTCGCCGAGCTCTGGCGGCGGCTGCGCGCGGGCGCCCCGGACTGACCGGTCTGCGTTCGCGCGGTGGGCGGCGGCGCGGGGCTTGGCGGACGCGCGCGTCAGGAGATGGTCAGTACCGGGAGGCCGGATGCCGCACGGACCGCCATGCGAGCTGCCACCTGGCGAGCCACGTCGCGCATGACCTGCGCAGCTGGCCCCGGCTCCCGCTGAGCCACGGCCGGCACGCCCGCATCACCACCGTGACGCACCTTGACATCCAGCGGGATGCCGCCGAAGAAGTGCAGCTCGTGGCGGGCCGCGAAGCGCTCCCCACCACCCTGGCCGAAGATGTCGGTGGCCTCGCCGCAATGCGGGCAAATGAAGGCACTCATGTTCTCCACGAGACCCAGGATGGGCACGGAGAGGCGCCGGAACATCGTGAGGGCCTTCTCCACGTCTGACAGCGCCACATCCTGGGGCGTCGTCACCAGGAGCGCGCCGCTGACCGGCACCGACTGCGCCAGCGTGAGCTGAGCGTCTGAGGTGCCCGGCGGCATGTCCACCACGAGGTAGTCGAGCTCGCCCCACTCGACGTCCCGCAGGAACTGCTGGATCGCGCCGCCGACCAGCGGGCCGCGCCACACGATGGGCTGGCCCTCCGGCACGAAGAACTGGATGGAGATGACCTTCACGCCGTAGCGCTCGAGGGGCAGGATCTTGCCGCTCGGCGCTGCCGTGGGGGCGCCTTCCAGGCCCATCATCTGGGGGATGTTGGGACCCGTGATGTCCGCGTCGAGGAGCCCCACGCTGGCACCTTCCATGGCCAGCGCGGTGGCCAGGTTGACCGAGACGCTGGACTTGCCGACACCGCCCTTCCCGGAGGCCACGGCGATGATGTTCTTCACGCCGGGCACCAGGTTGTCCGGCTGCGATGGAGCCGCTCGGCGGACCGAGGCCCCCCAGGTCAGTTCCACGTCCGTGGCGCCGATGCCGACCAGGCGTGTCCGGATGTCCTCGCCGATCTGGTCCTTGAGCGGACAGGCGGGCGTCGTAAGGTCCACCTTGAGCGCCACCCTGGTGCCATCGACATGGACGTCCTTGACCATCTCGAGGCTCACGATGTCGCGGTGGATCTCCGGGTCCTGGACCTGGCGTAGGACGTCGAGGATGGTCAATTCGGTCAGCATGGTCGATATCTTACCTCCGGGCTAGGGATTGGCGGCCGGTCACCGCTCGTCGGCCGGGACGACGGTCGCCGGGACCCCTGCGAGTCCCGGCGATGTGGCAGCGGGCCGGCGCGGAGGCGCCAGCGGGGCGGTCGTGGCGTGCCCGCCGCGAGTCGGCGGACACGCCGTGGGGTGCTAGGCCTTGAGGCTGGCCGGCAGCGGCTTGTGGCGCTCGGGTGCCGTCACGAAGCGGTCCACGGTGGCCTTGTTGCCCGGGATGCCAAGCTGCTCGAAGAGGAACTTCATCTTGGCCTGCTGGCTGGCGATGATCTCGTCCTTGGTCTCCAGGTCCCAGAGCTCGCGCTTGAACGTGCCCAGCGCCTTCTTGCGAGTCTTGTAGACGAACTGCGTGTCCGTCTCCCCCTCCTTGCGCTCGTCCATGCAGTTCTCGAAGCAGAACGCCTCGATCTTGGCGTGCAGGTCGGCCGGGAAGGCGGGGTGCTCGTAGAGGGCGTTCTGGAAGCCCGTGGCGAGGTGGATCTCCGCGGTCTCCACCTGCGGGAAGCGGTGGAAGAGCTCGTCGGGCAGGGTGGAGGCGCCGTGCTGGACAGCACCGGCAAGACCGTACTCGCGGCAGACCTCACCGAGGACCTTGAGCGTGTCGAAGTCGAGCTTGACCTCCGCGACGCCGCCGCCCGGCAGCGGCACGCCGCCGTGCGAGGTGCCCGTCTGGACGCTCACCTTGGAGAGGCCGATGGCGTCCGTGCCGGCGCGCGCGTCGAGCTCCTTGCGGTAGCCATCGAGATAGGCGCGCAGCTCGTCCGGCGTGGAGTTCTGCTTGCCGACCTCACCGATCTCACCTCCGATGGAGATGACGATGCCGTCGTCCTGGTTGGCGCGGATGAGCGCGGAGAGCTCCGCCGCACGCGTGTAGTTGATCTTCTGCTGGTCGTCGAGCGACTCGAAGGAGAGGTCCACGAGCGTGGAGGAGTCGATGTCGATGTTGCCGTAGCCGACCTGCATGGCGTTCACGGTGGCCTTGCGGAGGGTCTCCGTCACGGCCTCCGGATCGGCCTTGTACTTGGCGGCATTGAACTGGTAGTGATCTCCCTGGACGAAGACCGGGCCCTGCCAGCCAGCCGCGATGCAGCCAGCCAGGACGCTGGTGATGTACTCGCCGGGGCGCTGGAAGGTGTACTCCTGCTCCGAGCGGGCCAGCTCGAAGATGACCGACCCGGCATCGACCTCCATGGCGGCGCGGCAGCCGGCCATGGCCATGTCGAAGACCTGCGTGCGCAGGTTCATGGCCGGCACGGTCCAGCCGCTGTACTCGCCGCGGCTGCGTGCCATGTAGAGGTCGTGGATGCTCGCGGAGCGGGCACCCAGCTCCTGGGAGGCTTCCCAGACGATCCAGCGGGCGGCCTCGACGGTGCCCTCATCCTGGCTGAACGTGGCCGACCAGGCCACGTCGCGGATGCCGGCGGCGCGGAAGGCGGCCTCGTCCTCGATGACGAGGCGATCGCCCTCGATGCGGGCGATGCCGGACAGGAAGCCGAGCAGCTCGCCGGGGGACGTGGCGACACGAGGTGCGGACATAGGGTGAACCTCCGATGGGCGTCAAGGGACGCGGGGGTGCTATCTGGCGCAGATGCTACCGCCTCGGCCGACAGCGCACCGGGGCCTTCGGACCTGTCAGGTCGGTCCAGCGGTCACGTTCGGGAGCCCATCTGGGCTGGCCGCCAGCGCGTCGGACCCACTCGACGGATACTCCGGCCTGTCATGGCGCCGCCTCGCTCCCTCGCATCGGTCGTGACCGTCGGTCTCGCCCTCATCCTGGCGGCACCCGCTGCATGGGCCCAAGACCCCTCACCATCCCCGGCGGCGCTCCCCTCCCCGGGCATCCTGCGACCCCTGGCCCTCGAGCCGGCGGGCCTGCCGCCGCTGGAGGGCACGACCTGGCGCCTCGTCGCCCTCCGTCGCGGTGAGATGCGTTCGGTCGGACCGGAGGTGGCCGCCTGGCTGACCCTGCGGGGTGGCCAGCTCCGTGGCTCGACGGGCTGCGGCCGACTGTCCGGACGGTACGGCGACCTGGGCCTCGCCCTGGCCGTTCGCCCGGTGCCTGGGAGGAGCAGCCGCTGCCCCAGGGCGGCGTCGCTCGCGGCCACGGGCCTCACCGAGGGGTTGCGGGATGCGACACGCTTCGAGGTCGTGTCCCCGAGCGGCACGGCGGGCGCGCAATTGATCGTCCGGGACGCGGACGGCCAGGAGGATCTGCGCCTCGTGCCCGACGACGCAGCCGTCCTCGCCGCCGGCGACTGGGAGCTGCAGGCCTACCGGGTGGCCGGCGTGTCGATGGTCGCGGACCCGTTGCAGCCGGCCGTGCTGGCCTTCCGGCCGACCCGCGAGCGCGAGGTGCGGCGCCAGTCGAGCGGCGACGTCATCGGCTCGACCGGCTGCAACGGCATCGTGGGGAGGTTCCGTCGCCAGGCCGACGTGCTCAGCTTCCCGTCGCTGGAATCCACGGAGGCACCCTGCTCCGCAGCGCTGGCCGCCCAGGAGTCGGCCATCATGACCATCCTCGGGAGCCCCTCGCTACGGGTGGACCTGCCCGCCGACCGGCTCGTCCTTGAGTCGGCCACCAGCGGCGACCGACTGGAGTTCGTCAGCTCGGCACCGCTCGAGGGCACCACCTGGCTCCTGGCCGGCCTGGCCGGCGAGGAAGCTGGCGCGGACACGGTCACGCTCCGGCTGGCGGGCGGACTGCTCAGCGGTGAGGGGCCCTGCAGCCCGTTCAGCGGTCGCTACGTCACCGACGGCGTGTTCCTCACCACGGCCGGCCTGGAGGCCGCCAGCGTGACCGGCTGCACGCGCAAGGCCGAACAACGCGCCCTGCTCGATGCCCTGCGCAGGTGGGCGATGCTTGAACGCGATGGGCTGGACCTGAGGCTCCTCGATGCCCGGGGCGACCTGCTGGCGACCTTCGCTCCGGCAGGGGCGCTCTGACGTCAGGCGGGAGGCCTGGGCCCCGCGATCCACCTGACCTCCTGACCTCACGCCTCCGCTGCCTCCTCAGTGCTCGTGCGGCCCGGGTGTCTGGGGCCCGCGTGCCGGGGCGCGCAGCGACGATGGCACGCGAGGAGGCTCGTTGGCCAGGTGGCGGCGCACGCGCTCGCGCCACTCCCCGGCGGAGACGTGAGCCGCCCGCGCAGTCCCGGCCAGGAGCGCTGCCCGGTCGCCCAGGCGCTCTTCGAAGTCGGCCTGGGTCCGGTCGACCCGGTCGGCCAGTTCCGGTGTGACGGCCCAGGCGTAGTCCTCGTAGCTGGCCGATACCCCGTCCCAGGCGGCCAGGATGGCGGGTGGGCGACGCTGCACGTGGCCCTGTCCATCGCGCTCGGTGGGGCGCAGGTAGTGAACGATCGAGCAGCGAGGGCCGAGGGGGGTCTCGTGCAGCGTGAGGACCAGCCCGAGACGGCGGACGGCGTCGTCCGGCAGGTTGCCAGCGTCACCACGCAGTCCGTCCAGGGCTGCCGGCAGGTCAGCCGCCGCCAGCGTGATGCCCACCCCGGCGCCACCGCGAAGGAGCGCCGCGAGCCGGTCCAGCGTCGGCGGCTCGACGTCCCCGTCGAGGACGACCCAGGCGCGCTCGGGGTCGATGGAGAGCAGCGCGCCGGCCAGGTCGGACCGCTCACGGGTACCGGTGGAGCCGATGACGATCACGGGCACACCACCCTCCACGAGCAGCCACGCGAGCGCGGCCAACCCCGGCTCGAGTACGCCGGTGCGGAGCAGCGCGAGCACGCTGGGTGGTGGCATCCGGACAGTATCGGGCAGGCCGCGGAGCGGGGCTTGACAGCGGTCCTACGATAACCTGCGGCCGACCAGTCCGGCCACTCGCAGAGGAGTCAACACGACCCATGGAACGCATCCGCCTGAACAGCAGCGCCGCCTCCGGGCTGCGGCTGGGCGCGCCCGTCGGCGTCCCGGATGCGGGAGAATCCGTGCCCTTCGTAGATCCACCAGGCACCACGGGTGCCAGTCGATCGAGCCGGAGGGTCGGATGGGCCCCCCGGCTTTTTTGATGTCCTCTCTGCCCCGAGGCATCGACCAGCCGGACCTCCCGCACGCACCGGCCCGCAGCGACCTACACGTCCGCATGTCGATCCCACAGGAGCAGGAACGTGACCACCATCATGGAACCCCCAGTAGCCGCCACCATCCCGGCTGCGCTGCTCGTCGAGCACGTCAGCAAGCGCTTCAGCCCGGGCCGCCGGAAGAAGACCGTGACGGCGGTGGATGACGTCAGCCTGCGCATCGAGCGGGGTGAGGTCTACGGCATCCTGGGCGCCAACGGCGGCGGCAAGTCCACGCTCATCCGCCTGGTCAGCACGCTGCTGACCCTGGATGCCGGGCGTATCGAGGTCTTCGGGCACGACGTTGCCCGTGACGAGATGGCCGTCAAGCGGCTCATCAACCGCGTCTCCGTGGACGCCGCCTTCTTCAAGAAGCTGTCGGCCTACGAGAACCTCGTCTACGCCGCGCGCCTGTACGGTCTGCCTGCCGCCGAGGCCCGACGCCAGGCCGAGCGGATCCTGGCACGCCTGGGCATCGCCCGGACACGGCTCGGCGACCCGCTCGAGCAGATGAGCCGGGGCATGCAGCAGAAGGTGGCCATCGCCAGGGCCATCCTGACGAGTCCCACGCTGCTGCTGCTCGACGAGCCCACCACCGGCCTCGACCCGCGCAGCAAGCTTGACGTGCAGGCCTTCATCGAGGAGCTGAGGGCGCACCACGACGCTACCGTCGTGCTCACGACGCACGACCTCGCGGAGGCCGACCGGCTCTGCGATCGCCTCGCCATCCTCGACCGTGGGCGCCTCGTCGTGGAGGGCACGCCCGGCGAGCTGAAAGAGCGCGTGGCCCGCGAGCATGGGCTGCCGCCCACGCTCGACAGCGTCTTCATGACCTGGACCGGCCGCTCCCTGGACAACGACACCGAGGAGGACGAGACATGACGGACCCGTCACTCCTGCTTCACCGGACGAACGGAGGTCGGTTGCCATGATGCATCCCGAGATCTCACGGCTCCTGCACGAGGAGCGCCTGTGCGACATCGAACGCCACTGGCGGTTCGCCGACGGTCGTGCTGCCCGCCCGCCGGGCCGAGGCCCGCGACACGGACGTCGGCTGCGCCGTGCCGTGGGTCGCACGATCGTCCGCATCGGCACGGCCATCGAGGCCGAGCCGCGGCAAGCGGCTGCCTCGCGATGAGCGAGGCAGCCGGCCATCCACAGTCACGAGGAGTCCTCATCCCATGGCCATGCTGAAGCGTGAGCTCACGGCGAGCTTCGCCTTCATCGAGCGCAACTTCTTCCTGACCCGTCGCTACTGGGGCTGGGAGATCGCCTGGCTCATCTACGCCACGACCAGCGCGCTCTCCATCGCCTTCATCGGGGTCGGCCAGGACGACCCGGACCTCGTCCTGACGCTCATGATCGGAGCCGTCTTCTGGAACTTCCTGTCCATCGTCTTCGGCTTCATCGCCGAGACGGTGGCCTGGGAGCGCTGGGAGGGCACCCTGGAGTACACCTTCATGGCGCCCATCCGCCGCTGGACGCAACTGCTGGGATCGACGACCTACGCGGTCCTCTATGGACTCGTGCACACGGCCGTCATGCTCGTGGTCCTGGTGCTCTTCTTCGGGCTGGACCTGACGCACGCCGACCCGATGACGCCGCTCGTCTTCCTGGGCGTGGGCTCGCTCTCCTTCATCGGTATCGGCATGATGGCGGCCATCCTGCCGCTGATGTACGTGGAACGCGGTGCCCAGATGACCTTCATGCTGCAGTCCGTGCTCCTGCTCGTCAGCGGCGTGTACTACAGCGTGGACGTGTTGCCCGAGTGGATGCAGGCCCTGTCGCGGCTCTCGCCGGCGACGTATGTGCTGGAGGGCATGCGTGCCGGCATCATCGAGGGCACGCCCGTGACCGAGCTGCTGGCCCTGCTCTGGCCGCTGCTGGTCATGGCCGTGGTCTTCATCCCGCTGGGTGTCTGGACATTCGGCCGCGCGGAGCGCTACGCCAAGCGCACCGGGCGCCTGAAGAGGGTCGGCTGATGGGCACCGACATGGCCCCACGGGGACGATGGTCAGCGCAGGGCTCCTCGACGCTCCGCGACCTGGGCTGGTCGCCTGAGCTCGCAGCGGCCTTCGTTCCGCATGCTGCGCACGGACTCACGCCCGGCCGCGTCGTGAGCAGCGGTGGTGCACTGGTGGCAGCGACCGCCGGTGGCCCCGTGGAGGTCATCCTGCGGCGCCGCCGGCAGGCGGTCACCGAGGGTGACGAGGCCGCAGCGGCCATCGGTGACTGGCTGGCGCTGGAGCCACTGCCTGGCGAGCCCGGCCGAGCCATCCTGCGGGACATCCTGCCGCGCCGGGGCACCATCGTCCGCGCCCGCGCCTCCGACGGTCGCCCGCAGGTGCTGGCCGCCAACCTCGACCTGGCCTTCCTTGTGTCCGGGCTGGACCACGACCTCAACCCGCGCCGCATCGAGCGCTACCTGCTGCTGGCTGCCCAGGCCGGGGTGACACCCATCGTCATCCTCAACAAGGTGGACATCGCCCATGACCTGCAGCACGCCGTCTCCGAGGTCCACGCCGTGGCCCCCGGGACCCGGGTCGTCGTCAGCAGTGCCCTTACCGGGGTCGGCCTCGAGGAGATGCGGTCCCACCTGGGGCCGGGCCTGACGGCTTGCCTGCTGGGCTCCTCAGGCGTGGGCAAGTCCAGTCTCACCAACGCGTTGCTCGGGGAGCAGCGCCAGGCTGTCCACGCGCTGCGGGAGGACGATAGCCGCGGTCGGCACACGACGAGCAGTCGTGCGCTCTTCCAGCTGCCGGGTGGCGGCCTGCTCATCGATACACCGGGCTTGCGCACGGTCGGCGTGATCGGCGATGAGCGCAGCCTGGACGCCTCCTTCGCGGACGTCGTGGCGCTGGCACGGCGCTGCCGTTTCACCGACTGCGGGCACGACAGCGAGCCTGGCTGTGCCGTCCGGGCCGCCATCGAGGAAGGCCTGCTGCCCCCGGGCCGACTGGCCAGTCACCGCAAGCTGGAAGCCGAGCTTCGCTCAGTGGCCCTGCGTGCTGACGTGCGCGAGGAACGCGCCGAGAGCCGACGCATGGGGCGGCTCTACAGGCATCACGGCAAGCTGGTCGAGAGGAACAAGCGTGGCGGGATGTGAGCGGTCCGGCGTCACCAGGGCAGGCGGCGCTGCTGGGCCACGAGCCCCAGCCACGGCTTCTCGCGGGCGATGGTCGTCTCCGGTCCGTGGCCGGGCAGGACGGCCAGGCCGTCCTCCAGCGTGGCCAGTCGGGCGAGTGATTCGACCATGAGGGCCGCGTCGCCGCCGGGCAGGTCCGTGCGTCCCCATCCCCCCGCAAAGAGCGTGTCGCCGCTGATGAGGAGACGATCCTCGGCCGAGAGCAGGCAGACGGAGCCCTCCGTGTGGCCGGGCGTGTGCAGCACCGTGAGGTCGATCTCCCCGAAGCGGATGCGATGACCCTCGGCCAGGTCCAGGGCTGGGACGCTGGGCGGGATGGGGAAGGGCGCGGACCGCGCATCCGGCTGCTCCAGCCCATGGCGATCGGCGCGGTGCACGGCGAGGCTCGCGCCGGTGGCGATGACGGCCTCCGCGTTGTCGCCGATGTGGTCCCAGTGGCGATGGGTGCTCACGACGTACCGCAGGGACCAGCCTTCATCGGCCAGCTGCTGCGTGAGCCAGCGCACGCTGGGTGTGGCCGTGTCGATGGCGATGGCCTCCCGGGTGCGGACGTCAGCCAGGACCCAGACGTTGGTGGCGACCGGTCCCGTGGTCAGGTGCAGGACCTTCATGGCGCCAGCATAGCAAGCGCCTGTTTGCCCCTAGCCCGTGGCCTCGCCCGGCTCCCAGGCGACGAGCCCGACCTTCGACGGCCGCCAGTCGAGGGACCAGCCGCTCATCTGCGGGTGGGCCATCGCCCTGACCAGGTCCGTGAGGCGCTGATCCCGGCCGGAGCCAGGACGGACCCAGAGCTGCCGGCGGGTCATGAGCAGCAGGGCCTCAAGGCTCTCGAAGGCCGGTGGTGTCCGCTCGGCCAGCGTCACCTGCGGCAGGCGACCCAGGGCCAGGAGCAGCGTGACCAGTTCCGGCAGGGCGGGCAGGGGGACCCGCGGTTCTCCGTGGATCGGCTCCCAGAGCGCGGCCGCGGCCGTGGTCGTGGCGCCTTCGCTCATGACCATGAGACAGCGACGGCTGACCGCCTCCGCCGCTGACAGGAACGGGCCGATGTCCTCGATGTCGTAGCCGACATGAGCCATGAGCGCCACGTCCACCCTGGACAGGCTGCCGGCCATGTCCGGCCAGCGGCCGGGGACGATCTCGATGTTGTGGATGGCGTGTGCTGCCATCCCGTCGCGAAGGACATCGAGCATGGCGGGCGAGGGCTCGAGGGCCACCACGTGCCGGACGCGACGCGCCAGCGGCAGCGCGTAGCGCCCGCCGCCAGAGCCGATGTCCAGCCAGGTGTCGCCCGGGTCCGCCATGGCCAGCAGCGCGTCGAGGACCGGCTCGTCGGTGCGCTCGGGGTCCTGTGCGAACCGCTGCGCGACGGGTGCGTAGAAGTCGGCCGGGTCCTCCACCTCACGGCAGCGTGCCACCTGCTCGCGGTCGGCGCGGACACGTGCCGCCCAGGCAGCCAGGGCATCGTCGGGCGAAGGTCGCAGAGCGTCCGGACGCGTGCGGTGAGGTCGTGCCACAGGCAGAGGGTAGCGCGCTCCTGGCCCAGCGAAGCAGAAGATCCGGGACCCTGCCTCGCCCGGCCGCCGCGCCAGCCACGGCGTCCGCGCCCTTACGTCCGCCTGACGTGCGCCGGCCCGGCGCCTGACGGCTCAGGGCTATCCTCGCGTCCGTGAAGACCATCCTTGTCGTCGATGACGAGCGCAACATCATCGAGCTCGTGCGGCTCTACCTCGAGCAGGCCGGCTTCGCGGTCGTCGAGGCGCGTGACGGAAACGAAGCCCTGCACCAGCACGATCGGGTCGACCCGGACCTTGTCGTGCTCGACCTCATGCTGCCCGGCCGGGACGGCATGGAGGTCACGCGGGAGATCAGGCGGCGCGGTGAGACACCCATCCTGATGCTGACCGCGCGCAGTGAGGACATCGACCGCATCGTGGGTCTCGAGCTGGGCGCGGATGATTACCTCACCAAGCCCTTCAACCCACGCGAGATGGTGGCGCGCGTGAAGGCCATCCTGCGACGCGCCGATCCCGCCCTGCGCGGTGCACGACCCATGGACGTCGGCGACCTGCGCGTGGACCCACGCCGTCGGGAGGCCTACGTCTCCGACCGCCGCCTCGACCTGCGGCCTCGGGAGTTCGACCTGCTGGCCGCCCTGGCCCGCGACCCAGGTGTGGTCTGGAGCCGCGACGACCTGCTCGCCTCGGTCTGGGGCACTGACTTCCCGGGCGAGACACGCACGGTCGACGTCCACGTCTCCGAGCTGAGACGCAAGCTCGGATCTGACGGTCCGCCCATCGAGACCGTGAAGGGCGTGGGCTACCGGCTCGTGCCTCCTGCCCGCGAGCGCCCTGCATGAGGTCCCTGGCCGGCCGCGTCGGGGCAGCCCTGCTCGTCTTCGCCGTGGTCACCCTCGTGACCGTCGGGGGCGCGCTCTGGATCGCCTTGCGCGACCTGCACCGGGATGCCGCGTTGGGCTCCCTGGCGGAGCTCACCGTGCCCTACGCCAGTCAGGCGCGGCAGCGCTTCCCGCTCGAGATCCTGCGGCCAGCCGCACGCGGCGAGCACGCCGACGACGATACCCTGCGTGCCTTCCGTGAGAGCCGGTCAGGCCGACAGGCCAACGAGGCCTTCGAGGCGTTCGTGGAGCAGGCCCAGGCCGAGATCGAGGCCGCGGGGATCTCCGTCCTGCTCGTCTCCGACGGCAGCACGGTGGTGCGTGATCCGGACACGGACGCCATCGCCACCCTGGCCACGGCTCCCCGCTTCCGGGCACCCGGCCTGGCGGGGCAGGTGGAGACGGGCACGACCGTCGTCGAGGGGCTCGGGGAGGTCCTCTACGCCGCCACGCTCATCCGCGAACCCCTGACGGACCGTTCGGTGCCGACCCTGCTGCTGGTCCGCGAGGACGACTCGGCGCGCCTCGCCAGCGGTGACCTGGTGTGGGCGCTGGCCGTGGCCGCCATCGTCCTGCTGCTGGTGGGGACCCCCCTGGCCGTGGGGCTGGGGCGGTCGGTCAGCGGCCCCCTGAGACGGCTCGCCCTGGCCTCTGGAACGGTCGCCGCCGGGCGAGTCCCCGAGCCGCTGCCGACCTCCGGACCACGTGAGGTGGCCGAGGCCAGCGCTGCCTTCAACGCCATGGCCGCCGAGGTCGACGCCACCCGCCGGGCCCAGCGGCAGCTGCTGGCCGACGTCCGGCACGACCTGCGCACGCCCCTCACCGTCATCGGCGGCTTCTCCGAGGCGCTCCGCGACGGCACGGCCAGCGGTGAGGCCGCCGAGCGCGCGGCGGCCGCCATCTCGGACGAGACCGGCCGGCTGGAGCGCATGCTGGCCGACCTCGACCACCTGACCATGCCCGGGTCGGACGGGCCGCCGATGCGACTGGAGTCGCTCGTCGCGCTCGACCTGGCGATCGCGACCGTCGGGCGCTTCGCCGGGGAGGCTGAGGCGCGGGGGCAGTCACTGGCGCTGGCGGAGGACGCCGGCGGAGCTGGGACCGCGTGGCTGGTGGCCGACCGGGATGCCCTCGACCGCATCCTCGGCAACCTCGTCGCCAACGCCCTCGCCCATGCCCCCTCCCCCGGCGGCGACATCCGGGTGGAGGTGCGGAGGCTCTCCGCGACGGATGGCCCGATCGGCGGCCCGGGTGGCTGGGCCGCTCGGGAAGGCATCCTGCTGGCTGTGCGCGACGATGGACCGGGCATCCCCCCCGCGGCGCTCACCCACGTCTTCGACCGCTTCTACCGGGCCGATCCGGCCAGGGCAGCCCGCGGCTCCGGTCTCGGCCTCGCCATCGTGCGAGACCTCAGCGACGCCCTGGGGGGCCGTGTCTTCGCCGAGAACCGACCCGAGGGCGGCGCTCGCGTTGGGGTCGTCCTGCCCCTGGCGCCCCCGGATGTGCCAACAGGTACGAAGCCCGCTCCACAGCCACCGGCGCTCCAGACACCGTGAGCCGTGGGGCGTTCCTTGCCTTGCGGCCGGAGGGCCCTCGCTATACTCCCGGAAGGCCGGTCGCGCCGCGCTCACGACCCTCGCGGCTGGCCGACCCGCCCCTCGAGAACGGTGAGGCCGTGAGTTCCAACGTCAGCCAGAGCTACCCCTACAGCAGTGAGACCGAGGACGAGCGCGCCACGGCGGTCGCGACCGCCGTGGCCGCCTTCGATGGCCTTGCGGATCGCATCCGGGCGGAGTCGACACCCCTTGGAGACGTGCTCTCCGGAGAGCATGGCGCCCCGGTGACCTGGTGGACCTGGGTCTGCCCACGGGGAGATGCCACGGGGCGGCTCCACGTGGTCGGCTACGCGCGCGAGCGACACGCCCTCGTGACCGTCTGCGACACCTGCGGAGCCACCTTCCTGCGCTGACGCCCGCCCACGTCGGCGGCTCGCCGACCCGATGCGCCAGGCGGTCGGGCCCGGCCGCGCACGAGATGACCGGCGGCACTTGCACAGGCCGCTAGCGCGGCGCACGCTGCCATTCTTGAACCACCGCCACCAGTCGCCCGTCAGAGGGGGTGACACGGCCAGATGGTCGTGCGTTCGATGGAGACACCGGTGCAGCGGGAGCTCGTCGCGGCGGCCAGGGATGGGGACCACGAGGCCTTCGAGGTCCTCGCCGCAGGCGCTGCTGATCGGCTCTACGCGATCGCACGCCTCATCCTCCGCGACGTGGACCTGGCACAGGACGCCGTCCAGGAGACGCTCGTGCACGCGTGGCGGAGTCTGCCCACGCTGCGCGACCCCGACTGCTTCGACGCGTGGCTGCACCGACTCGTCGTCAACGCCTGCATGGACGTGATCCGCAGCCGCAAGCGACTGAGGGCCAACGTCCACCTCATCGAGGTCGACGTCCCGCATGGCGACGACACGTCGGACGTGGCCGACCGGGACCAGCTTCAGCGCGGCTTCCGGCGGCTTCGCCCGGAGCAGCGAGCCGTGGTCGTGCTGCACTACTACCTCGGGCTCACCCTGCCCGAGGTCTCGACGACCCTGCAGATCCCCGTCGGGACGGCCAAGTCGAGGCTCCACTACGCGATGGAGGCACTGCGTGCAGCGGTCGAGGCGGACGCCCGGCCGGCTGCCTGCCTGGCAGGGAGGCCAGCATGAATCGTTCGGATCCGACGATGCCGCACGGGGGTCTCGAAGAGCGGGTCGAGGCCTGGCTCGAGTCGGAGTCCGGCACCGAGGTTCCCGACTGGCTGCTGGCCGCGGTCTTCGCCCAGACGCGCTCGATGCCCCAGCAGCGCGGCGCGCGGCAGCGCCTGGCCCGGCTGGCGGAGCGACTCGCCTCCCTGGTGCGGCTAGGCGACGGACCGGCGCAGCGCCTGCCGGTCGGGTCCAGGATCGTCGTGACTGCCCTCGTGGTGATCGCGGTGGTCCTCGGTTCCGTGGTCGCCATTCCGGCTGTCTTTCGGCCCGCGCCGGCGCCCGCTCCGGGCGTCCAGGCCGCGCTCGCCCAGCCGGAGACCCTGGCTGAGCTGACCTTGGACGGTGACGCCATCCCCGAGGATCTGGCCGGCATCCTGTTCTTCCGCAAGACCTATCCGACCGACCAGGAGATCAGCTTCGGGCGCGGGTTCGTGCCCCCGAACACCTTCGTGCGCCACGTCGAGTCCGGGTCGCTGGCCATCACGCCCCGATCGGCAGTGCAGATCATCCGGGCCGGCACCACGTGGGCTGAGGCCGAGGTCGTGGCGGCCGGCAAGGAGGCCCTCATCGGCCCAGGCGACACGTTCGTCATGCAGGACGTGCCCTATGACTTGCTGGGCTCCGAAGCACTGGGGACCATGGCCACGCCCGGCGAGGACGCCCGGGTCGTCGGCTTCGCCATCCGCGAGTCGAGCCGTTGCTGCGCCATGACCCACGCCGGGATGCAGTCGCCCTGGTATCACACGCTCCTGCAAGGGATCCAGGAGCTGCGTGGCGACCCCGTCTCCCTGCGCATCACCCGCTGGGAGGTACCTCCTGGCGCCGCCCTGCCTCCGCTCGAGCACGGCACGCTGGCACTGCGCGCCGTCGATGCGGGGACGATCAGCGGGACGGTCGTGCCCCCCGCCGCGGCGTCCGCGGTCGTCGAGCCACGCGCGCTCACGTTCGGCGCGGGCAACGCCATCCAGCTCCCCCGGACGCTCGAGGACGGAGATACGGTGCAGCTTTCCAACGACGGACCGGAGCCCGCGGTCGTCTACCAGCTCACGGTCGAAGCGGGCCCGACGCTCACCCCGACCCCGGCACCCGCCACTGCCGTGGTCATGGAGAGCGGCCCGATGCTCAGTGCGCGGAGCGGCCACAGTGCCACCGTGCTCGCGAACGGCCGTGTGTTGCTGGCCGGCGGCGGCTGTGAGGCGGTGGAGGTCTACGATCCCGCCACGGGCACCTCGGAGCCGGCCGGCGAGATGGGCAGCATCCGCAGCGGCACGACCACGCTCCTGGCGGACAGCCGGGTCCTGCTGGCTGGGGGCGATGACGGGCCCGGAGAGGTCTACGACCCGCGACTGAACGAGGTGGTCCCGGTCGGCGCCATGGGCGAGGAGCGGCACAACGCCTCCGCCACCCGGCTCATGGACGGCCGAGTGCTCGTGACCGGGGGCGAGACGGCCGCGGCCGAGATCTTCGATCCCGAGACTGACACGTTCACCCCGACCGGCTCCATGGGCACGGTCCGCAGCAGGCACGTCTCCGTGCTGCTGCGCGACGGACGCGTGCTCGTGGCTGGCGGTGGGGACCCGGTCGCCGAGCTCTACGACCCCACCAGCGGTCGCTTCGACCCTTCGGCCGCGGACGGGCTGCAGGCCTTCGACCGGGGCACCGCGACGCGGCTCGCCGATGGCCGCGTCCTGCTCATCGGCCACGGCGCACCCGCCCAGCTCTACGACCCCGAGACGGACACCGCGACGTCCCTCGGGCCGATGGCCACGCCACGCTACTCTCACGCGGCGGTCCTGCTCGACGATGGCCGCGTCCTGCTCGTCGGCGGCATGGATGCCGAGACCCTTGCGGCGACCGCGTCCCTGGAGGTCTTTGACCCGCGCACGCTCACCTTCGAGGACGCCGGCTCGCTCGCCATGGCACGCTGGCAACCGGCTGCGGCCAAGATCTGCAGCGGACAGATCCTCGTCACCGGCGGCACGACCGGGACCGCCCCGACCGTCAGCGCGGAGCTCATCGCCGTCAACTCCGTTCGCTGAGCGTGGGCCGCGACCGCGGCGCTACGATGCGAGCGATGCAGCCACGAGCCGGCTTCCTGCGAGACCCGAGGCGGCTGACCGCGATCATCATCCTGGTCGCCTGCGGCGCGGCCATCGCGGTCTGGATCGTGGCCCGCGGCGATCTCGTCGGGGCTGACGCACGAGCGTATTGGGGTGGCGTTCGGCTGTGGCTCAGTGGTGGCGACCCCCTCGACCCCCCGCCGCCCTACATGCCGTACGTCTACTGGTCCTGGTCGTTGCCCCTCTTCGCCCCCTGGGCGGCGCTGCCCTGGGAAACGGCCTGGTTCGTCTACCGGGTCGTCAACGTCATCCTCTTCGCCTGGAGCGTCATCTGGGCGTACCGGCAGCATCCGCTGGCGACGGCGCTGTTGGTGCTGTTCATCACGCCCGCCCTGGCCGCCACGCTCGACACCGGCAACATCACCTTCCTGTGCGCCATGGGCATCTGGGCGGCCCATTTCGTGGGGCCGCGACTGGGTGGCTTCCTGTGGGCGCTGGCGGCGGTGCTGAAGTGGTTCCCGGCCGTGCTCATCCTCATCCTGCCGCCGCGGGCGCGCCTCTGGGGCATCGTCTGGCTGGGGCTGCTGGGTCTCCTGACGCTGGCCGTGTGGCCAGAGGTGGTGCGCCAGATCGGGCTGGTCATCGGTTACCCCCGGCCCCTGCGCATCGACTACCTGCTGCTGGCCTGGGCTGCCGTGCCCTGGCTGTGGGCCCATCCGGCCTGGTTCGAGTGGCGCACGTGGGGCCAGCAGCTGCGCTCGGCAGCGAGGGCGGCCGGTGCCGCGATGAGCGCCTGGTGGTCCTCGCCGCGCCGCTGGTCAGCGGCCCGTGACGCCGCGATCCGCGGATCGAGAGCCTTCCTGGGGCTGGCCTGACGGGCTCATCCCGGCCCGCGCGGCGATCCAGGCATCCGCGGCCGATCGGTGCCCGCAGAGCGGCCCGCGAGTCCCTGGCAACTCGGGCACCAGTACAGGCGGCGCGGTGGGTGCCCCAGAGACGTCGAGCGGACCGGGGTCCCGCAGCGGCGACACGGCCGTCCCGCTCGCCGGTAGACCCACCGGTCGGAGCGACCCCGCAGGCCACCGGACGCCCCGGGCTGGGCGCCCAGGGCATCGGGCATCGTGACGCGCTCACCACCGCCCGTGTTGGCGCCCAGGAGTCGTACGCCCATCGTGAGCAGAGACTCAAGCACCTCGGCATCGAGCGAGACGACGCGAGCGAAGGGGTCGATCCGGGCCGCGAAGAGCAGCTCGCTGCGGTACACGTTGCCCAGTCCGGCCACGGCGGACTGGTCCAGGAGCGCCTCCGCGATGGTCAGCGAGGCACGTTCGGGCGCGCGCAGGCGGGCGACCGCGGTCGCCAGGTCGGGAGCCTGCGCCAGCAGGTCGGGCCCCAGCCGTGCGAGGGACGGGTGCTGCGCGAGGGCGCGGGTCTCGAGCAGCTCCACGACCGGTGCATCGAAGCAGACGGCGATGCAGCCCGCCGTCTCGACGACCGCCACCGCACGGGCCGGGGCTCGACGCCACCGGTCGCCGGGCGCGTACCGATGCCACGTCCCCGTCATGCCCAGGTGGGTGTGCAGGGTGAGACCGTCATCGAACGTGATGAGCAGGTGCTTGCCGTGCGTGGACACGTCCCGGACCCGGGCCCCGATGACCCGCGCGAGGTGTGCGCCGCCGGGTCGACCCCGAGCAGCCGTGACACGTTCGCCGAGCAGGGCGCGGCGCAGGACATCTGCAGCCCGGAAGAGCGTGTCACCCTCGGGCATCGGACCCTCCGGGCGCGCCCCACATCCTCCCCGGGAAGGCGCAGCGCTGCCCGTCCGACTCGGGCCCCTGGAAGCGGTCCTCGACCTCCAGCTCGTAGCGGCCCCGGTCGAGGCGGACGCTCCCCAGGCTCGACCCGTTCATGGTCGGACGCCGATGACCGCCCGCTGCGGCACCAGGACGAGCCCCCGATAGGAGGCCCGGAAGCCGAGCCCCTCCAGCCGTGCCCGATGGGGTGAAGCGACCGCATCCTGCCCATCCACGCGCTCGACCTGCAGCCGGCCGTTCGTCGTACGCGCGCGGAGGGCCTCGATGGTCCTGGCGGCGACGGCATCGTCGTCGAACGCTGGCCAGGTCAGCAGCGAGCGTCCTCCTCGCTCCAGGTGGACGACCAGCTGGCCGTCGTGGAGCACGACGTACGCGCCGGCCGCGCGGCTCGGCGTTCGGTCATGCCGCCCCTGGCCGCTCGGCCAGGGCAGAGCCGCCCCGTACGGGTTCGCCGGGTCGGCAGCCGCCAGGAGCAGGACCGGCCGGGCTGTCTGCGACGATGCCTCCGGGCGGCCCGCGCGCAGACGGTCGACGGCACCGGGCAGGGCGAACTGGGCGCCACCGAGACCCTCGATGAAGTAGCCACGGCGGACACGTCCCTGCTCCTCCATCGCACGGAACACCGGGTACACGGCACCGAAGCCGCCCCGCGCGGCGCCCTCCGCCAGCACCGCATCCCGGGTCACCACGCCGTGGCGCTCGAGAAGCGCGCTCGCGAGGGCGGCGCGACGCTCGGTGGGCGCCGGCTCACGGACACCCGTCAGCACGGACATCGTGCGAACGTGGTCAGCCACGAGCGTCCATCGGCCAGCCGCCTCCGGCGGCCCCATGCGCGTTCCGGCACGCGGTCGCGCTGGCCCGGCACGTCGATCGCTGCTCCGACGCGGCCAGTGCAGGGCGCGCAGTGGCGCGAACGTGTCGTTGCTGACCTCACCCGCCCACACCAGGTCCCAGAGCCCGTCGAGGATGTCCCGTTCGTTCGGCCGACGCTCACCCAGCCGATCCGCCGCGACCATGACGGCCGCCGCGAGGTCGCGATAGAAGGCAGCGCCACGCGAGGCGAGATGTTCACGCAGGGCCGCATGGAGCCACGCGTCCGCGCCCTCTGCCTGGTCCGCTGCGGGGTCCGCGGAACCGGGCAGGAACAGGGCCAGCCGATCGGGCCGGTACAGGGCGACGCGCCCGTCATCTCGCCCCAGGCTGCCGGCACCCACCCAGACGACTTCGCCGGCGACGCCGAGCTGGTCAAGCATCTGCGGGCTGTAGCCGCGCACGCGAGCCGGGAGCACATCCCGCTCCAGGACCGACGCGGGGAGCGCCAGCCCCTCCAGCTGGGCGATGACCTCAGCCAGCCGATCGGGACCTCCAGCCGCGGCGCCGATGCCATGCCACGCCGGCAGGAAGCGCGCCAGGGCCTCCGCCTCCACGGGCTCGATCTCGCGTCGCAGGCGGGCCAGCGACCGCCTCCGCAGGAGTCGCAGGACCTCGGGATCGCACCACTCCCGCTCCACGCCTCCGGGCCGGAACTCCCCGCGCAGCAGCCGCCCGGCGGCCATGAGTGCCTCGAGGCCGGCCTCCACGATGCCCCTGGGCAGCCGCCAACGGTCCGCGGGGGCGTCGGTCAGGAAGGGGCCATGGGTCCGCGACCAGCGTGCCAGCAGGGCCGTGAGCGCGTCCGGAGACGGCATCAGCCATGGCTCTGGCAGCCCTGGCGGCAGCGCCACGCCGACCGCGTCACGGAAGCGAGCCGCGTCTTCGAGAGCGATCCAACGGGCCTCGCCGGCGATGCGCACCCGGAGCGCGCGACGATCCGACAGCAGGGTCGCCAGCCATTCGCCCGCAGCCCGCTGCCGAGTCGCTGCCTCGTCGCCGCGCACCCGCGCCGCGACCTCGTCCTCAGAGAGATCCCCGAGGCGGCGCAGCAGGTCGTGCACAGCGTCCGCCGAAGCCGCGCTTCGGCCGGGGGTCAGCGCCTGCAACTCCAGCTCGAGGTCAGCCAGCGCACCTGCATCCAGGAGCTCCCGCAGCTGCTCCGCGCCGAGCAGCTCACGCAGCAGGTCGCGGTCGAGGGCCAGCGCCTGGGCACGTCGGTCGAGGAGCGGAGCGTCGCCCTCGTACATGTAGGTGGCGATGTAGTCGAACAGCAGGGACGACGCGAACGGTGAGGCGCGCGACGTCTCGACACTGACGACCCGCATCTCGCGCCGCTCGATGGCGGAGAGGATGTCTCGCAGCGCAGGCAGATCGAAGACGTCGGCGAGGACCTCGCGGTAGGTCTCCAGGACGATGGGGAAGGTCGGGTAGCGGCTGGCCACGGCGAGCAGCTGCGAGGACCGCTGGCGCATCTGCCAGAGCGGCGTGCGCTGGCCGGGCCGGCGCCGCGGCAGGAGGAGGGCACGCGCGGCGTTCTCGCGGAACCGACTGGCGAACAGGGCAGAGCCGCCGACCGTGGCCGTCACGAGCTCCTCGACGTCAGCCGCCGGGACCAGAACGGCCGCCTCAGCCTGGTGCGCCACCGAGCCTGCCCCGAAGCGCGAGAGCGGGTCAGGCTGGGTCGCTGGCGTGGTGTCCAGCCAAGCCTCCGGGCCGGCCTCCGTGGCGGGCAGGCGCACCACGATGCCGTCGTCCGACCAGATGGGCTGCACCTCCACTCCGAGCGCCTCGCGGAGCCGGGCCTCGATGGCCAGCGCCCAGGGCGCGTGCACGCGGGCCCCGAAGGGGGTCAGGAGGCAGATGCGCCAGTCCCCCAGCTCGTCGCGGAACCGCTGCAGCACGATGGTCCGATCGGTCGGCAGGGCGCCCGTGGCCTCGTGCTCCTCCTCCAGGTAGCCGAGCACATTGGCGGCCGCCAGCTCATCCAGGTCGTGCTCCTCCACCAGCCGGCGCTGGGCAGTCTCCCGCCCGTTCACGCCCGTGGTCGTCGTCTGCCAGATCTCGCGGGTGAAGGCGCCCATCGAGCGGCCCAGCTCCACGGGTCGGCCGAGTCCGTCACCCTTCCAGAAGGGCACCTTGCCGGGCTCTCCCGGCGCCGGCGAGACGAGCACGCGGTCGTGGCCGATCGACTCGATGCGCCAGGCGCTGGCCCCCAGGAGGACGACCTCCCCCTCGCGCGCCTCGTAGACCATCTCCTCGTCCAGCTCGCCGACGCGTCGCCCGCCGCCGCGGGCTGCCCGTGCGCGCGTCCCGGCCACGACACCGTCGGGCGCCGCGTCATCGGCCAGGTAGACCGGGAAGAGTCCGCGATCCGGGATCGTGCCGCCCGAGGTGACCGCGACCGTGCGGGCGTCACGGCGTGCCACGACGGTCCCGGCCGTGCGGTCCCACACGAGGCGTGGTCGCAGCTCGGCGAACTCGTCGGCCGGGAACTGGCCGGCCAGCATGGCCAGGGTCGCCTCGAAGGCTTCCCGCGAGAGGTCGGCGTAGCTTTCCGCGCGCCGGACGACGCCCAGGAGCTCCTCCACCGACCACGTCCGATCGAGGCACATGGCCACGATCTGCTGGGCGAGCACGTCGAGCGGGTTTCGCGGGATGACCGTGCGCTCGATGGCGCCTTCATGCATGAGCCTGGTCACGACCGCCGTCTCCAGCAGGTCGCCCCGGTACTTCGGGAAGATGACGCCGCGCGAGGGCTCACCGACCTGATGGCCGGCCCGGCCGATGCGCTGCAGGCCACGGGCCACGGACAGCGGCGACTCCACCTGGATGACGAGGTCCACGGCGCCCATGTCGATGCCCAGCTCCAGCGAGGAGGTGGCCACGATGGCCGGCAGGCGACCCTGCTTGAGCTGCTCCTCGATGAGGAGGCGCTGCTCACGGGCGACCGAACCGTGGTGGGCCCGGGCCAGTTCCTCGCCCGCCAGCTCGTTGAGGCTGAGCGCGAGGCGCTCGGCCAGGCGTCGGCTGTTGGCGAAGACGATGGTGCTGCGGTGCGACCGGATGAGCTCCAGGATGCGGGGATAGATGGATGGCCAGATGGAGGTCCGCGCCTCCGGCGCCGCGGTCGGCCCGCCAGGCGACTCCTGCAGCGGGATGGCCTCGCCGAGCCGACCCATGTCCGCCACGGGCACGACGACCTGCAGCTCCATCGGCTTGCGCACGCCGGCGTCCACGATGGTCACGGGCCGGAGGGAGGCTGGCGCTCCGCCGGGCGACGGCTGGCGGCCGCCCAGGTAGGCGGCCACCGCGGACAAGGGCCGTTGGGTGGCGGAGAGCCCGATGCGCTGCGGCGGTCGCTCCGTGAGCACCTCCAGGCGCTCGAGCGACAGTGCCAGGTGAGCGCCACGTTTCGTGCCGGCGAGCGCGTGGATCTCATCCACGATGACCCAACGCACGCCCGCCAGGGCGGCCCTGGCCTGCGAGGTCAGAATGAGGTAGAGCGATTCCGGCGTCGTGACCAGGATGTCCGGGGGACGCTTGCCGAAGGCGCGCCGCTCATCAGCCGGGGTGTCTCCCGTGCGCATGCCCACCCGCACGGGCGGGACCGGCTTGCCGAGCCGCTCCGCTGCCAGCGCGATGCCTGCCAGCGGTGCCCGCAGGTTCCGATCGACGTCGTGGACGAGTGCCTTGAGCGGCGACACATACAGCACCCGCAGTGCCCGCACGGGGTCGCCAGGGCGGTCCTCTGCGTACAGACGGTCCAGGCACCAGAGGAAGGCTGCCAGCGTCTTGCCGCTTCCCGTCGGCGCACAGATGAGGGTGTGGTCCCCCGCCGCGATGGCGGGCCAGCCGTGCGCCTGCGCCTCCGTGGGGCCTTCGAACGACATCCGGAACCAGTCGCGGGTAGCGGCCTCGAAGGCCGCCAGTGGGTCAGGACGCGCGACTCTGGTCGAACGGGGCACGGGAAGGCATCCTACCATCGGGTTGACTGATTAGCACATCTGTTCGAGCCTTCACCCGCCACCGCGTCCTCGCACACCGCGCCTCGGGATGCTCGATAATCGATGATTACGGCGGCAGGAGCCGGACAGCCCAGACCAGCCGATAGATACGGACCGTTTCCAGGGAGGACGCCTGATGGGCCATCTTGAGAGGTTCAGACTCGATGACCGCGTCGCCTTCATCGCGGGCGGTGGCGGCGCCATCGGCTCGGCCATGGCCGTAGCCTTCTCGGAAGCCGGCGCGAAGGTCGCGGTCGTCGACCTGACCCAGGAGTCGGTGGCTGCCACCGCCGCGCGGGTCACGGCTGCCGGGGGCGAGTGCCTGGCCATGGCTGGGGACATGACCGAGCGGGCCGCGGCTGACGAGGTGGTGCGGCGAACACTGGAGCGCTTCGGCAGCCTCGACATCATCGTCAACGCCATCGGCGGCGGCGCCGGCAAGGTCCTCTTCGAGGCGCAGGAGTACCCCGACGACGCTTGGGACTGGATCTATGACATCAATGTGCGCTGCACCCTGGTGCCCACGCAGGCGGCCGTGAAGGCCATGATCGCGGCCGGCCGCGGCGGCAAGGTGCTCAACATCAGCTCGGTCCGTGCGGCGCTGGGCATCCGGGCGGGCTACTCCGCCTACGTGGCTGCGAAGGGCGCCATCAGCTCGCTGACCCGCCAATGGGCCACCGAATGGGCCAAGTACGGCATCAACGTGAATGCCATCTCACCCACGTTCGTGGACACCCCGCAGGTTGCCATGCTGCTCGACGACCCAGCCTTCAAGAAGTCGCTCACGGACCGCATCCCCATCGGCCGTGTGGGTGGCACCGATGACCTCGTGGGTGCGGCCATCTTCCTGTGCTCGGATGCCAGCTCGTTCATCACCGGCCAGATCCTGGGCATCGACGGCGGCCTGACCGCCACCCAGTAGCCAGCACCACGCGGGGAGGGAACGACCGTGGAACCAGCCATGGAGCGGGTGACCGCCAATGTCCACGCCAACACGCGGCTGCGGGGCTGCAATCCAAGCTACGTCATCACAACGGACGGCGTGGTCGTCATCGACACACCGCAGCTGCCCACCAAGGCCGTGGCCATGCGCGCCGAGGCGGAGTCACACGGGCCCATCCGCTACATCGTCAACACCGAGCACCACGTCGACCACATCTTCGGCAACTGGTACTTCCGGGGCGCCGGCACGGTCGTCAACCACCGCGAGCTGTACGAGCGCTTCATGGTCGTCTTCCCGGAGCTCGATCCGTTCGCCTATGCGTACGAGTCGGTCCCGGGGGACAACCCCAAGGGCACCGACCTGGACGACCCGGAGGGCGTGGCGCTCTGGCCGGACCGTGACGCGTACTACCAGGATCCCAACAAGGGCCGCATCGTCTTCACCGGCGACCTCACGCTCCGCGTCGGCGACCACACCTTCAACCTGCTGCACACCCCTGGCCACACACCCGGGCAGCTCGCGGTGCACGTCCCGGAGGAACGCGTCGTCTTCACGGGCGACACGATCTTCTCGGGTTGCCAGACCTGGCTCATGACCTCCGACGTGGACCAGTGGCTCGCCGCGCTCGAGCGCATCCGCACGCTCGACTTCGACCTCATCGTGCCCGGGCACGGGCCCGTCGTTCCCAAGTCGTACCTTGATGTCCAGCGCTCTCACCTGCTGGCCTGGAAGTCGGCCGTCGCCATGGCCGTGGGCAAGGGCTGGTCCCGCGAGGAGACCATCGCCCGGGTCAGCTTCCGGGACGAGTTCGGCCCGGTCGACATCGGCCAGGGCTACATGCTCGACTACATCCAGTCGCGCAACGCCGCGGCTCTGTACGACAAGCTGACCGGCAGCGCGCCACGCCTCACGGCACCCGACGGGACGCCCGCCTCGGCGCGCTGAAGCCGCGCCGGTCGCCGGTCGCCGGTTCTGCCGACTGGTGAACGCCCGCCCGGGCGAGCCGCAGGCCCGCCTGGGCCAGCCGCATGGCCGCCCGGCGGAGTGGCGTCCAGGACAGAAGTGCCACCAGGCCTCTTTGGGTGCGTTTCCGAACACGCCGGTGCGTGCTCGCGTCGCGCGGGCTCGACGGTTGACCGTCGGCGCAGATGCAGACGTGCGTGGCATAGACCATCTCCATGGCGACCTGCCCGGGTGGAGGCACCGCCGCCGCGGTCTCTCCACGCATACGGATGCCTCCGGCGGACTTCTGTCGTGCGCGGGGTCGGACATCGGCGGATACGGGGGCCGGGGCCGACTTCTGTCCTGAACGACCGCGGGCACGCGCCGGCGAACCGGCTGGCGGCGAGACCCCGACTCGCGCCAGCGACCCGGCTGGCGGCGAGACCCCGACTCGCGCCGGGCGCCTGGTCAGGCGCGACCGGCGGCGACCTCCTGCTCGCGCGTCGTGCCGGCCAGCCGGATGAGGTCCTCGTGGAGCTCGAACCAGACGCCGTGGTAGCTGTCCACGCGCGGTGAGGCGATGTAGCGGCCGTCGCCATCCGCGGCCGCCGCTGCGGCGGCGTCCAGCCGGCGCAGGTACCCTCCCAACCGCGGCAGGCCCGCCGTCAGCGGCGTGATCCAGGCGGTGGCAGCCACGTGCAACTCGGCGAGGTCGGCCAGCACGTGGGCATCGTATTCGGCGTCGGCGTGATCGTTGAGCACGGGCTGGCCGTCTACGGTCTTCATCTGCCAGGCCGTCACGATGGTCTTCATGCGCCCGTCGAGCACGACGAAGCCGTCGAGGGCAGCCGCGGCTGGCGCCGATCCCCAGGCCTCGCGATCGCGGGTCAGCATCTCCGCGCCCAGCGCCTTGCCGTCAGCGCTGAGGCTGAACATGCCGCCGCTGCCGGTGGCGATGCCGTCCGCGGCCAGGCGCTCGAGAAGCTCGGCGGCCTCGTCGCTGGCCACGCCCAAGGCCGGTGCCAGCAGGTCCGCGGTGACGTAGCCCTTGATGGCGAGGGCCTGGATCACGTGCTCCCGCGTGACCGGGTTCTCCCCAGCCGTGGCAGTGGTCCCCTCAGGCATCTCGACGTGCTCCTCTTCCCTGCCGATGGCGATCCCAAGCTCTGCGGCCCAGCGGAGCAGGACCTCGGCTTCCGGCACGACAGCGCGGTCCGCATCGACGGCGCCGGCAAAGACCTCGCCGCTGGACCCGTCGATGCTGAGGATCTCCCCCTCCCGGTAGGGAGCCCCGCCGACCTCCACGACCCCCTCCCTGACCACGACCCCGACGGCACCCACCACGGCCGGGATATCCCAGCCGCGGGCGACCACGGCGGCGTGGCTTGCGAGACCGCCGGTCGCGGTCAGGATGCCCACGGCGCGCGCCATGCCGTGCACGTCATCCGGGGATGTCTCCGACCGCACGAGCAACACCGCCGCGCCCTGGTCGGCCATGCGGACCGCGGCCTCCGCGGACGTGGCGATGGCACCCGAGACCAGGCCGGGTGACGCCCCCAGCCCCGTGGCGATCACGGCAGCCGACACCGAGCGCTCCGCGGTCGCGAGGGGCGGGTCGGCCAGGATCGCGGCCACCCGCTCCACGGCCTCACGGCGCGTGAGCGGGAAGGACTCGTCCTGCGCCATGTCCACCGCGATCCGGCAGGCGGCCTGCGCGGTGCGCTTGCCCACACGGGTCTGGAGCATCCAGAGCCGCCCCTCCTCGATGGTGAACTCGATGTCGCACACGTCGCGGAAGTGACGCTCCAGGCGTGCTGCGATCGTCCCCAGCTGGGCGGCCACCTCCGGCAGCCGTTCGTCCAGCACGGAGATGGGTTCGGTGGCATGTGTGCCAGCCACGACGTCCTCGCCCTGCGCCCCGAAGAGGACATCGCCATAGAGGACGTTTTCCCCCGTGGCCGGGTTGCGCGTGAAGAGGACGCCGGTGGCCGAAGCGTCCCCCCGATTGCCGAACACCATGGCCTGCACCACGACGGCGGTGCCCAGGTCCGCCGGGATGCGCTCGCGCTCGCGATAGGTGCGCGCCCGGTCGCTGTCCCAGGAGCGGAAGACTGCCTGCACCGCGGTGCGGAGCTGCTGCCAGGGGTCGTCCGGGACGCGGTCGGCACCGACGATGTCCAGATACATCGACTCGAGGCGCCGCTGGCAGCCAGCGGCGAACGCCGGATCGCCCGACGCCACGGCCAGGCCCTCCGTGGTGGCCTCGGTGAGCCCGATGTTGAGGACCGTGTCCAGCATGCCCGGCATGGACACGGGGGCCCCGGAGCGGACGCTCACGAGCAGCGGGTTGCCAGGGTCGCCGAAGCCCCGCCCGACCTGCTTCCCGATGCGGGCCATCTGCGCCTGCAGCTCGGCGTCCAAGCCCGCCGGGCCAGCCATCTCGCCCGAAGGCCTTGCAGGCCTCCGTGGTGATGACGAAGCCTGGCGGGACGGGCAGGCCCAGCTCGTCGGCCATGACGGCCAGGTTGGCGCCCTTGCCCCCGAGGAGCGCCTTGAGCGATGCCCGGTCGATGGCCGGAGCCTGGTCGAACGCGTACGTCCAGGTCATGACACGCCCCGTCGTACGGTCAGGGCTTGACGATGATCTTGATGGCACCGCTCGTGGGGTCGCGGAAGGTGGCCATGGCGGCGGCGAAGTCCGTGAGGGCGAACTCGTGGGTCATGACCTCGCGGAGACGCATCCGGCCGTCGGCCACGTGTGGCATGACGCGGCGCATCTCGCCCGCGGACGCCCGGCAGCCGGCCAGCTCGAGCTCGTAGAGGACGAGGTCGCGGACGTTGATCTCGACGTCCTTGGAGGGGATGCCGACGGCCGCGATGCGGCCACCCTTGCGCAGCGATGCCAGTGCCCAGCGCAGCGTGGCGGGCACGCCGGCCGCCTCGATGACGCGGTCCACGCCCAGGCCGCCAGTCATCTCGCGCAGCGCCAGCGCCGGGTCCTGAGCCGCGGGATCGATGACCTCGAAGCCCATGTCCAGGGCCTTCTGGCGGCGTGCCGCGAGGGGCTCGACCACGATGACCCGTCCCGCACCGCGGATCAGGGCCGCCTCCCCACCGAGCAGGCCGATGGCGCCGCCACCCATGATGCCGACGTTGTCGCCCGGCGCGATCCGCGCCCGGTTGGCGACGTGGAGCGCGATGGACGCCGGGTCGATGACGGCCCCGACCTCGAAGCTCACGGAGTCCGGCAGCGGGAAGACACACTTCACGCCGTGGACGACGTACTCGGCGTCCGCGCCCTGGTAGTTGTGGCCGTACTGCCGGTGGAGATCCATGACGCCGTAGTTCTCGCAGAGGTTGTAGCGGCCCTCCACGCACTGCTGGCACACGCCGCAGGCATCGTGGCTCGTGCCGGCCACGCGGTCGCCCACCTTCCAGCCCGCCTTCTCCGCCCCGGGGCCGAGCTTGACGATCTCCCCGGCCCACTCGTGGCCCGGGATGATGGGGAAGGACGGGGGCCAGAAGCCTGGGTAGTCGCCGGCGATGAGGTGCGAATCGGTGCCGCAGATGGACACGGCGCGCACGCGGCAGAGCACCTCCATGGGCCCGGGCTCCGGGATGGGCACCTCCTGGATCTCGAAGCGCTCCGGCTCGAGGACGACCAGCGCCTTCATGGTGTCGGTCACGTGGTGGGGCTCCTTTCGGGGGGCTGGGGTGGGACTAGATCGCCGCCACGGGGTCGACCATGGAGGCCGTGGCGCCGCGGATCTTGAGGGGCAGGGCGATGAAGGCGAACTCGTAGACCTTCTGGCGGGCCAGCTCCTCGAGGTCCAGGCTCTCCATGAGGTAGATGCCGTGGTCGATGAGCAGGTGCTTGTGGACCGGCTGGGGGTTGCCCTCCGGGCCCGGGTCAGGCGCTGGCTGGACCTCGTAGGTCTCCGTGTCCGTCCCGGTCGCGATGACACCCCTGCGCAGCAGCCAGTCGGCCGCCGAGAGGTCCGGACCAGCGGTCTTGTTGGCCATCATCCGCTCGAAGTCCGGCCACAGGCTCATGTAGCCGGTGCGGATGAGGACGACGTCCCACGGGCGGACCTCCACGCCCTGCGCTCGGCAGACGTCCTCCATCTCTGCAGCATCCACGGGCTCACCCCGGCCCAGATGCGGCACGCCGCGGTAGGTGGGCACGTCGATGAGCACCCCCCGCGTGAACATGGGCGGCATCTGCGAGGCGTCGCCGTAGATGGGCCCGTGATCGGTGAGGTGCTCGTCCGCGCGGCCACCGCCGTACCAGTGCATGTCCTCGCCCACCGTCATGTGCGCGAGGGCGTCGATGTGAGCGCCAGAGTGCGAGGTGCACATCAGGTACTCGGCCATGTAGCCGAGTCCGACGTCGTTGACGGGCCCCCAGGGCTGTCGCTTGCCGGCCCGGATGCCGCGGGGACTCACGGCGTTGAGGACCTGGAAGGGCGGATGGCCGGGGAAGAGGGGCATGCCGTCGAAGCGCGTCGCGGCCAACGAGATCATGCGCCCCTGCTTGATCATGGCGGCCGCCCTGGCGACCTGCTCGGCCGGCATCTCCCGGATGGGCCCGACCTCTCCCGGTGCGCTCACGTCTGATCCTCCCCTCCTGATGGCTCTGCTGATCGTTCCCGCAGCTCCGGCGGCCCGGTCTGCTGCCCGGCTTCCTGCAGGGCGCGCCACACTCGTTCTGGCGTCAGGGGCAGGTCCCGGATGACGACACCCGTGGCCTCCTGGACCGCGCCGGCGACGGCTGCAG
This sequence comes from uncultured Chloroflexia bacterium, assembly GCA_963707395.1. Classification (GTDB taxonomy): domain Bacteria; phylum Chloroflexota; class Limnocylindria; order Limnocylindrales; family CSP1-4; genus JAFMJV01. Next base: position 255,406 of record CAVPPQ010000024.1, on the reverse strand, counting down.
CGACACACAGCAGGGCGCCCTCGCTCATGCCCTTGGCGCCGTACGGCCCTGGCCCGTCGCCGTTCTCGATGACCTCGCTGATCATCTCCCGCGGCAGGTCCATGCTCGTGGGGATGCGGTAGTCGATGGCCCCCAGGTTGCGGACCCGGCCCGCGTCGTCGTAGATGTAGTGCTCCATGAGGGTGTGGCCAAGGCCCTGGATCGCCGCCCCGTCGTCCTGCATGCGCACCTGCAAGGGATTGAGGGCCTTGCCTACGTCGGAGACGATGACGTGACGGACGATCGTGATGTCCCCCGTCTCGCGGTCGACCTCGGCCTCGATGGCCGTGGCATTGAACTCGAAGAAGGCGGGTGCGCCGGACAGCGGGTGGTCCGGGTCGGCATCCTTGCGGCTCTCCCCCACCCCGATGAGCTCTCCGCCCAGGCGTCCCAGCCCCGCCGCCAGCACCTCCCGGATGGGCAGCTCCCGTCCGGGCAGGCGGACCACGCCCTCAGCCACCGTGATGTCCGCCTCCGCCGTCCCATGGAGCCGTGCCGCCATGGCCCGCAGCCGGGCCTGGATGTCCCGGCAGGCCGCCAGCACCGCGTTGCCCATGAGGACGGTGGATCGGCTGGCTGACGTCTGCTGGTCGTAGGGCACGATGGACGTGTCGCCCATGACCACGGTGACCCAGTCGATCGGCGCGCCGAGCTCATGGCCCGCGATCTGGGCGAAGACGGTGCGCGCGCCCTGGCCCATGTCCGAGGTGCCCGCGTAGACCACGACGCTGCCGTCCACGAGGAGCCGCACGGTCGAGTACGAGAGCCCTGTCGTGGGGCCCGACTTGATGCCCACGGCGATGCCGCGGCCGCGCCCGGGCGGCGTCGGCGTCTGCCAGCCGATGAGCTCGGCGGCCCGGCGGACGGTCGACTCCCAGTCGCCATCAGCCGGCGTGTCCCAGGGGATGAAGGCCTCCCCCTTGCGGGCCAGGTTGCGCAGGCGGATGTCCAGCCGGTCGATCCCCATGCGCCGGGCGGCCTCGTCGAGGTTGGACTCCACGGCCCAGTTGACCTGCGGGTTGCCGAAGCCGCGGAAGGCCGTGGAGGGCACCGTGTTCGAGAGCACACCGCGGGCCACGATGCGGGCGGCTGGCATGCGGTAGGGTCCGGCACCCACGTAGCTGCCCTTGCTGACCACGCGGTCGGCGATGTCCACATAGGCACCGATGAGGTAATCGGCGGCGACATCCTGGAAGGCGATGGTGCCGTCGGACCGCAGGCCTGTCCGGACACGGACCTCCGAGGCCGCCCGACGCACGGCTTGGAAGGACTCCTCCAGGGACAGCACGAGGCGCACCGGCCGGCCGGCACGCAGGGCCATGAAGGCCACCAAAGGCTCGACCTTGGCGTGCTGCTTGCCCCCGAAGGCACCGCCCGGGTCGGGTGCCAGGACGCGCACCCGGGAGAGCGGCATGCCCAGGACCCTGGCCAGGATCCGCTGCAGCCAGTTGGGGTGCTGGATCGACGACCAGACCGCGATGCCGTCGCCATCGGGGGCGGCCATGACCGCGTGCGGCTCGATGGCGAAGTGCGTGACGATGGGGAACGTGTAGGTGTGCTCGACCACGAGGTCTGCAAGCGTCGCCTCGACGTCACCCCAGCCGACCCTGTGCACCTTGAAGACATTGCTCCCCGCCAGCGGATCGCCCGGGCGGAGCGAGGGATCCTGCACCAGCGGCGCCCCGTCAGCCAGGGCGGCCGCCAGGGTCACGAGCGCCGGCAACTCCTCGTAGTGGACCCGCACGAGGCGGGCGGCCTCCTCCGCGGCATCCCGGGTCTCAGCCGCCACGGCCGCCACCGGTTCACCGTGGTACCTGACCTCGCCCACGGCCAGCACCGGGCGGTCGTCGACCTGGGGGCCGAAGCGCGGCACCGGCTGCGGGAGGTCCGCGGCCGTCATGATCAGTCGGACACCGGGCACGGCCAGGGCATCCGCGGCGTCGATCGCCATGATCCTGGCTCGCGCCACCGGCAGTGTCACGAGCTTCGCGTGCAGCTCGTCGGGCAGGTGGATGTCAGCCACGTACCGCTGGCGGCCGCTGACCCGGGCATCGCCTCCGACCCGGTTGACGGAGGCGCCGATGCCTGCAGCGCTCATGACCCGTGACGCCCTGATGCCGCCTGGACCGCCGCGATGATCTGCTCGTAGCAGCCACAGCGGCAGAGGTTGCCAGCCAGGCCCTCCTCCACCTCCGCCACCGTGGGCTGCGGGGTGCGCCGCAGCAGGTCGTCGGCGGCCATGACCTGGCCCGGGATGCAGAAGCCGCACTGGACCCCGCCCTCGTCCAGGAACGCCTGCTGGAGCGGGCTCAGCGTGCCCTCCGGCGCCAGGCCCTCCACGGTCGTGACCTCCCCACCGTCGACCTCCACGGCCAGCACGAGGCAGGAGTCGACGATGCAGCCGTCCAGGCGGACCGTGCACGCGCCGCACTCGCCGACCAGGCAGCACTCCTTCGTGCCGGTCAGCTGCAGGTCGTCGCGAAGGACGTCAAGCAGGGTGTGCCGTGGGGCGACGTCCAGCCGGCGCTGGCGACCGTTGACGTTCAGCTCGATGCTGACCAGGTCGCTCATGGGGTCCCATCCTCCAGCCGCCTGGCCATGGCCGTTCGCAGCGCCCGCCAGGCCAGCACGCGCAACATCGCGGCGCGGTACTCGGGGCTGGCCCGCATCGACCGCGGCGAAGGGCTCGCCGCTGCGAAGAGCCGCTCGAAGATGGCCGCCTTGTCCGCGTCCGCGACCGTCTCATCGGCCAGCCGACCACTCTCATCAACGACGAGATAGGGGCGCGGACCCATGCTGCCGTAGGCGATGCGGGTCACACCCGAGGCGTCCACCGCACAGCACAGCGTCACGGAGGCCAGGTCATGGCCGCGACGGCGGGTGCGACGGACGTGCGTGGCCCCCATGCCCCCGTCCGGCAGTGGCAGCTCCACGGCCGTCACCAGCTCCCCCGGCGCGAGCGTCGTGCGGCCCGAGGACACCAGGAAGGCATCCAGCGGCACGCGCCGCTCGCCGCCCGGCCCAGCGACGACGAGCACGGCCCCGTAGACCAGGAGGGGCGGCACCGTGTCCGCCGCCGGCGACGCGTTGCAGACGTTGCCGACCAGCGTGGCGCGGTTGCGGATCTGCACCGAGCCCACCACCCCCGCGGCTTCGACCAGGGCCGGGAAGTGGCGACGCATGTGCGCATCGCCGGCGACGTCCGTCATGGTCGTGCCGGCGCTCACGCGCAGGAGCGGCCCCTCGACATCGATGCGCGGCCGGAGCTCCGGGATGCGCTTGACGTCGACCACGACCGACGGACGCAGGCTGCCGTCGCGGAGCCGGATGATGAGGTCGGTGCCGCCGGCCAGCACGCGCGCGTCCGCTCCGTGGGAACCAAGCAGCGCCACGGCCTCGCCGATGGTGGCCGGACGCTGGTAGGTGAAGGCGCGCATCCTGCCGCAGCCTGGCCCCTAGAGGACCTTCTCCACCTCGTCCAGGAGCACCTGGGGGGTAGCTGCCCGGATGAAGAAGAAGGGTCGCTCGCAGAAGCTCGAGACGAAGCCGGCGCGGTGGCGGCGAAGGGCGTCGTCGTCCAGCATGGGCATGACGTGGCCCGGGGCCAGCAGCTCGTTGGTCAGGAAGTAGTTCTGCAGCGAGTGCAGGAACTGGAACTGGGATTCGAAGGCGATGAGCCGGTTGCTGGCCGGGTCGAAGTTGCCGTCGATGGCCGGCACGATGACGAGGTCGATGGCGGGCTGGCCCTCGTACATGCCCCACGTCGGCATCTCGCCCCAGAACTTCTCGACGCCCTTGTTGGGGGCAGCCTTGTCCGAGCGCTCGGTGCCCTCCGTGCGCTTGCGCAGGAAGGTGTCCACGGATCCCATGACGGCTCGCCCGGACTCGTCGATGACGGTCGTCTCCGAGGCGACCTGCAGAGCGCCCCGTCGACCGGCCTCGATGAGACCCATGGACTTGCCGTGGTTGGACTCGCCGCCCAGGAAGAGGACCGTCCGACCGCGGTAGTGAACGGCGGCGCTGTGCGAGGGGTGAAGCCCGACCTGCTCCATGCGCAGGGCCAGGACGGCCACGATGACCTTCTGCAGCGGCCCCGCGGGCCACGCCCCCGTGAAGGTCACCACCCGCCCGTCGTAGCGGACGTCCTTCTCGCCCTCCTGGTGCCACACGATGTCCGGCTCGGCCAGCGTGACCTGCGGCGAGATGCGCACGTCGGCCAGGCGGTAGTTGAGGAAGTTCAGGTCATCCAGGACGTGGTCACGGGGTTCACCGCCCAGGACGTCGATGCGCAGGCGCGCGGCGCCGGCGGAGAACTCCTCGCTCAAGCGCAGGTCGTGATCCATGGTCTCCTTCCGTGGCACCAGGGGTGCCGCATGCTCAGCTGGCCGTCTCGGGGGATCCGGGCGTGACCGCCGCTTCACTCGTCTCGGGATCGACCCAGACACGAGCGAGGGATCGGGCGGCCTGGTCGAAGTGGTACCCGACCGCGGCTTGCACGTCGTCGGCATCGCCCTTGCGCAACGCCTCCACGAGGGGTGCGTGTCGCTCGGCGATGGCGCGCCGGTCCACGCCGGCCGAGGCGATGGTGATGTACGTGCGCAGGAACGGCTCCAGGGTCCGCCACACGCGTTCCAGCGTGGCGTTGCCCGAGAGGTGCATGACGTGGCCGTGGAACATGGCGTCGGCGGTGGCCTCCGTGTACGGATCGCCCGCCTCCGCCGCCCGCCGCATCTGCTCGAGGTAGCCGTCGAGCTCCTCGAGGTCCGCGTCCGTGATCGACGACAGGGCCAGCCGAGCGGCTTGCGTCTCCAGGACGGCGCGCACCTCGAAGGCCTCAAGGAGCTCCGCCACGCTCGGGTGTCGCACCCGGGCCCCCCGGAAGGCCGTGACCTCGACGACGCCCAACGCCTCGAGGTCACGCAGGGCCTCCCGAACGGGGGCCTGGCTGGTGCCGAACTCCCTGGCCACCCGAGTCTCCACGATGCGGGCCCCCGGCGGGTAGCGGCCGTCAAGGATCGCCTGCAGCAGGCGACCCTTGACCTGGTCGCTGAGGACGCTCCGGGTGATGGCGGCCTCGTGGGACACGATGCTGGCCGGAGACCTAGCCGATGATCTCGACCACGCCGGCATTGCCGTCGACGCGGATCCGATCGCCCGTCTTGATGCGGTACGTGCCGACAGAGGTACCCACGACCGCCGGGATCTCGTACTCACGTGCGAGCACCGCCGGGTGGGCCACCAGGTCGCCGGCGTTGGTCACGACCGCGATGATCTTCCCGTAGAGCACCTGCCATGCCGGGTTGGTCATCTCGCAGACGAGGATCTCGCCGGGGACGAGGCTGTCGAACTCGTCAGTGGACAGGACGACGCGTGCCACGCCCTCGACGACGCCTGGCGAGCCGCCGATGCCGACGATCGTGTCGCCTTCCATCTCGCGCGGCCGGTTGAACTTGTCCGGGAAGCCCCACAGGTTGAGGTACGGGAAGGCCAGCTGCGTGGCGGTCGCGGTGCCCACCCAGTCCTTGGGCCGGACCTGCTCGGCGGCCGCCCGCTTCGCCCGCCCGGCGGCGGCGACGGCACGACCGCTCTCGGCGTCCGGCGCCCCCATGAACTCGCGGAGATGGTTGTAGCGGAAGAGGATGACGTCGTCAGCCTGATCCAGCATGCCCATCTCGACCAGCTTCTCGCCGATGGCGATGAGGACGAGGCGGACGTGCGCGTTGGCACCCTGGTCGATATAGAAGTGGTGGTCCGGCGTCAGCGGCGCCATCTTGAGGTTGATCTCGTTGGCGGCGCGCATCTTCTGCAGCGCCTCGCCCTCGAGACCCTCCAGGATCTCCCTGGAGGCCGCCTCGATGTCGGCCTTGAGGGCCGCCACCTTGGAGGGGTAGTCATAGTCGGCGCTGACCTGGTCGCGCACGAGCTGGAGGACGGGGTTCATGTCCTCCCGGAAGCTCGGGTAGATGAACTCGTGGCTCCAGACGGCGTGCCAACCGAACTCCTTCTGGTAGGGCACCACGCGCTCGTCGATGAAGCGCCGTCCGCGTTCGCTGGCCTGGAGGGCTGGCGCGATCTCCACAGCGGTGGCCGCGCCGAAGATGCCTGCCAGCTCGCTGTCCGCCTTGACCTCCTCCTTCATCTCCCAGAGCGCCCGGATCTTGTCCCAGTTGCGGTCGTCGGCGGAGTTCTGGAGACGGCCCAGCAGGACGTCGTCGACCTTGCCGTGGGTCTCGGCCATGACGGCCTTGAGGTTGAGCGTCGCGGACAGCTGCGCGAAGTTCAGCATCCAGTGGATCTTCCAGTGGCGGTCGTGCATGTCGATGGCGTCCTCGAGGAGGACGGCCAGGTCGGCCAGCGACAGCTCCGACTTGCGGTCGAGCATGGCTTCGATGTAGTCGAAGTTGCGCTGCATCTCGGGCACGAAGCGCGAGCGCCACCACATGGTGAAGTTGTGGCCGTACACCGGCAGCACGAGGCCCAGGTAGGCGCCGATCTTGCCAGCGTATCCGTCGTCCTGCGGGACGATGGGGTTGGTGCGGTAGTCGTACTCCTGGGTGTCGACGACGAGGCCGGCCTCGGCCGGGATGGCCGCGGTGTACAGGTAGCCGTTGATGTTCTTGTAGATCCAATCGGTCGCGAACGGCGTGCCGAAGCGGCGGAACATGTGGTCGCAGGAGAGCCACCAGCCACCGATGTCCTCGTACATCGGGCTCAGCGGCTTGGGGCAGTGCAGGTCGTCGTACACCCAGAAGAGCAGCCGCTCGGTCTCCGACGTCCACTCGATCGGGAACGTCTCGTCTCCGAGGAACTGCCCGAGGACCTCTTCCTTGAGCGCCATCAGTCCATCCCCTCCGTTGCTGTGGCCGGTCATCCTCCGTGACCGGTCCGGACATCGGCTCAGCCGAACCTCCCGGGCGTCCATCCTGGCCGGCGGCCTGAGCGCCGGGGCCCCTCATGAAACGTCGGCAGCGGCATCCCTCCACGTGCGAGGCCGGAGTGGTGGCACCGCCGGCCCGCATTCCTCGATAATCGATTATGGATGACTCTACGACCCCGGCGCGGCGGCAGTCAACCATCCAGCGCGGGCCCCGTGCTTGCGCGACGACTTGACATCCGTGGGCTCGAAGAGCGTATCCTCGATAATCGATTGTGCATCCGACACCCTCGGGATCTCGGGTGCAGGCTCACCGCTCACGAGAGGTGTACGGATGCTCAAGCGGGTCGCACGAGGCGAAGCGGAGGTCGTCCCCCTGCCGGGCCGCGACTGGCACACGTACATCGGACCCCACAACACGCCGACGGAGCGTGTCTCGATGGGTGTCTCGGTCTTCGAGCCCGGCGCACGACCCGCCGGCCACGTCCACGACGCGCAGGAAGAGACGATCTACTGCGCTGCGGGCCGCGGCCGCATCGTGACCCCGGACGGCGTGGCCGAGGTGGAGCCAGGCGTGACCGTCTGGGTGGGGGTCGGAACGCCCCACGCCACCGAGGCGGACGGACCGGAGCCCCTGGAGCTGGTCTGCTTCTTCTCGCCGCCCGTGGTGCCCGGTTCCTACGAGAAGGGCGGGCGCTCGTGACGGCTGCCACACGGCCGGCGGCCAGCGCCGCGGAGATCGCGGCCCTCGAGGACCTGGCGCGGCGCATCCGCGTCGCCGTCATCCGCACCGTCAACACGGTCAAGGTGGGCCACGTCGGCGGGCCGCTCTCGGCTGCGGAGATCCTGGCCGCCCTCTACGGGCGCGTCCTGCGCATCCGGCCCACGGAGCCCGACTGGCCCGACCGCGACCGGTTCATCCTCTCCAAGGGCCATTCCTCGCTGGGTCAGTACGCGGCCATGGCGCTGGCCGGCTACTTCCCCCTGAAGGAGATGGCCACCTTCGACCAGAAGGGCTCGCGCCTGCAGGGACACCCCGACATGAACAAGCTGCCGGGCATCGACATCTCGACTGGCTCGCTGGGCATGGGGCTCTCGGCCGGCCTGGGCTTCGCCCTGGGTGCCAGGCACCTCGGTCGCGACGTACGCACGTTCGTGCTGCTGGGTGACGGCGAGTGTCAGGAGGGCCAGGTCTGGGAGGCCGCGCATGTCGCGCCGCGCTTCGGTGCCGATCGCCTCATCGCCATCATCGACCACAACAAATTCCAGCAGTTCGGATGGCGCGGCCGGGACGCCAAGGACCGCCTGCCACCGGAAGAGCCCGGCCACCTGGCGGCTCGCTTCGCCGCCTTCGGCTGGCGGGTGCTGGAGGTGGACGGCCACGACATGCCCGCCGTGGTGGCCACCCTGGAGGCAGCCAGCCGGCCGGAGGGGCGCCCGGTCGCCATCGTCGCGCACACCCTGAAGGGGCGCGGCGTCTCCTTCATGGAGGGCGACTACGCGTGGCACATGGGTGTGCCCACGCCGGAGCAGTTCGCCACGGCCATGTCCGAGCTCGGTGAGCCGGTGGAGGAGCGAGCGTGAGCCTACCCATGGGCCGCCCCCTGCGCGAGGTCTTCGGCGAGGTCGTCACGGAGCTGGCGGCCGGCGACCCGCGCATCGTCATGCTCGATGGCGACCTGGGCAGCTCCACGCGCGCCCAGATCTTCGAGGATGCCTTCCCCGAGCGCTACTACCAGATGGGCATCGCCGAGCAGAACATGCTCGGAGTCGCCGCGGGCATGGCCAAGATGGGCTGCATCCCCTTCATCAGCACGTTCGTGGCCTTCGCCCTGCACCGCCCGCTGGACCAGATCCGCGTGCTCATCGCGCAGACCGGCGCCAACGTCAAGATCACGGCCGGCTATACGGGCCTCTTCACGGGCCGCGCCGGCAAGACGCACCAGGTCGTGGACGACATCTCCATCGCCCGGGCCATGCCCGGCCTGGTCGTGGTCTCCCCTGCTGACGAGGTGGAGACGCGGGAGGTGCTGGCCTGGTCGGTGGCCTATGAAGGACCGGTCTTCATCCGCCTCGTCCGTGATGCCACGCAGACGCTCTTCCAGCCCGGACACCGCTTCCAGTTCGGGAAGGTGAAGGTCGTGCGCGAGGGCGGCGACGTGACGCTCATCAGCACCGGCACCCAGACCCCGCGCGTCGTGGACGCCGCGGAGATCCTGGCTGGCAGCGGCATCGAGGCGCACGTGGTCCACGTGCCCACCATCAAGCCCCTCGACGAGGCCGGCATCGTGGCCGCAGCCGAGCACACGGGCCGGGTCGTGACGATCGAGGAGCACAGCGTCATCGGGGGGCTGGGCGGCGCGGTGGCGGAGACGCTCTCCGAGCATCGGCCCACACGCGTCCATCGGATCGGCATCCAGGACCACTACACCGAATCGGCCGGCGACCAGGAGCTGCTGGACATGTACTGCCTCTCCGCGGAGCGGGTGGCGCAGCGGGTGCGCAAGCTCCTCGACAGCAGCGGACCCGTGCGGAGCTGCGACTAGCGATGCGGACGGCAGCCACGTGCGGCTGACCTTCGCCGCCTTCGCCAGCCGCCCGGCTTCGAGCCATCCCGGGCCCGCATCCCGCGGGGCTGGCGACTGATGGACTTCATCGCAGAGTCGGTGGTCATCGGCCTCGTCGAGCAGGCTCCGCTGGTCCTGGCGGCCATCGGTTTCGCCCTGATCTACCGGCTGACCGGCCTCATCAACGTCGCCTACGCGGAGACCCTGACGCTGGGCGCCTACTTCGCGATCTGGCTGAGCACGACCTTCGGCCTCGACTTCTACATGGTCCTCATCCCGGTCGCGATCCTCTCCGGACTCCTGTCCGTGGCGACGTATCTGCTCGTCTTCCGGCAAGCCAAGCAGCGCGAGGTGGGCACCCTCGAGACGATCATCATCTCCTTCGGCCTTTCCATCGTGCTGCGCCATGGCCTCCAGTTCATCTTCGGCTACCCCACCATCTTCTTCGACGTCCCGCCACCCGACACCGTCCTGGTGTTCGGCGTGGGCGTGACCTCCTTCCGTCTCGTCGCTCTCGCCACCGTCGGCCTGCTCGCCCTCCTGCTCTACCTCTTCATCCAGCGCACGGACTACGGACTGCAGATCCGGGCCCTCGCCAGTGACGAGCAGCTGGCCAAGGTGAGCGGCATCCGCCCGCTCGTGGTCACGGTGATGATCTGGTTCATCGCCGGCGTTGCCGGCGGTCTGTCGGGAGCCTTCCTGGGGGTGGGCTCGTCGGTCTCGCCGTTGCTGGGCTGGCGCCAGTTCCTCTTCATCCTGCTCGTCGTGCTGGTCGGTGTCAGGTGGGGGTTGGGAGGCGTCATCGTCGTGGGGGTCGTCGCCGTCGTGGCGCTGACCGCCATGGCGCTCACGTTCGACCAGGTCCTGTACGCCCAGCTCTTCCTCATCATCGCCTTCGTGGTGCTGCTGAAGTGGCGCGGGCGGCGGCTGACCGAGATGGCGAAGGTGTAGCGCGATGCTCGACTGGCTCGACTCCTTCCTGGTCACCGGGCTCTTCGGCGTGGTCATGATCACGGGTCTCGCGCTGCTCCTGCACCTCCAGCTGGGGCTCACCCGCATCGCCAACTTCGGTGTCGTCGGCTTCTGGGGGCTTGGGTACTACGTCTTCGGCGTGCTCTACGTCCAGGTGGAGTGGCCGTTCGGCGATCCCTGGCAGTTCCTCGTCTGTGCGGCCGGTGCCGCTGCCATCGTCGGCCTGGCCGGCCTCGTGGTGGGCTGGCTCATCTCTGATCTCGACACGGACGGCACCCTGGTGGTCACGCTGGGCTTCGCCGCCGCCGTCCAGATCCTGGCCACCACCGAGGCCGACTGGACCGGTGGCTCACGCGGCCTGGGCGGGCTGCGCATCCCCTTCGACGTGGGGACCGTGAAGGAGGACGAATTCACCTGGCTGCTGGTCCTGGCGGCCGTCGTCACGCTCATCTTCCTGTACGCCCGGCAGGTCCACCGGTCCCCCTATGGACGCCTGCTCATCGCCACGGGCAGCAGCGAGCCGCTGGCCCGCAGTCTCGGTAAATCGACCTACCGCGCCAAGCTGGTGCTGTTCGCCGTGACCTCGGCGGGGATGGGGGTGCTGGGGGCCATGTTCGGGTCGATGGAGCGCTCCCTCGACGTGGGCAGGATCGGCGTGGACGTGACCCTGGCCGCCATGGTCGGCCTCGTGCTGGGCGGCACGGCGCGTGTCTGGGGCGCGGTCGTCGGCGTCTTCCTCACGGTCGGCCTGTTCGACATCGTGGTGCGCTCCTATCTGCCGCTCCCCCGCGATTGGTACACGCAGGCCATCCCCGTGCTGCGCGAGCTCATCTTCGGCGCGACCCTCATCGCGGTCCTCATCTTCCGGCCGCTCGGCGTCCTCGGCGACATGCGTCGCGACAAGCTGATGAGGAAGCTCCATGGCAAGTGACATCGCGGTCAGCACGGCAGCCGTGCGGCCGCAGATCCACGTGCGCAACGTGGTGAAGTCGTTCTCCGGGCACGTCGTCGTCGACGTCGAGGACCTCGTCCTGGGCAACCAGCCCATCGAGGGCCTCATCGGCCCCAACGGGGCGGGCAAGACGACGTTGATGCGGATGATCATGCACTCCATCCCCCTCGACCGGGGCACGGTCACGCTGCGCGAGCCTGACGGGCGCGAGGTCATCCTGTCGTCCATGCCGGCCCACCGCATGGCGCATCACGGCGTGGTGAAGTCGAACCAGGTGATCATGGATTTCGACAAGCTGACCATCTGGGACTCCGTCCTGCTGGCGGTGACGGGGCCTGGCTACGAGCAGCCGCACCGCGTCTTCAGCGAAGCCACCGTCTTCCAGCGGCACGAGGAGGAGATGCGCCACTATCTCGACCTCTTCGGCTTCAGCGACCCGGCCGCATTCGCCCTGTCGGCGGGCGAGAAGAAGCTGCTCGACATCGTGCGCTGCCTCCTGCTCAAACCCCGCTTCCTCCTGCTCGACGAGCCCACCGCGGGCCTGCCGGACGACGTCACCGAGAAGGTCATGGACGTCGTTCGGGGGCTGGCCGCCGGCGGGACGACCGTGGTCATCGTGGAACACGACCTCAACGTCATCTGGAACCTCTGCCATGAGGTCCACTTCATGGCCGAGGGCAGCGTCGTGCTGACCGGCGATCCGCAGTCCATCCGCGAGAACCACACGGTGGTGGAGAAGTACCTGGGAGAGGGCCATGTCTGAGTCGCCCCTCGCGGCCACCATCGAGGTCAGCGGCCTGTGCAGCGGCTACCACGGCGTGCAGGTCCTCAAGAGCCTGGACTTCTCCCTGGGCAAGGAGGTCTTCGCCGTCCTGGGGGCGAACGGCGCAGGCAAGACGACCCTCCTGGCGACACTGGCGCGCCTCTTGCCACTGATGGGCGGGACCATCCGCTTCGAGGGTCTGGACGTCTCCCATCTGCCGCCCTACGAGACCGCCGCGCGGGGCATCGCCTACGTCCCCCAGGAGCAGGGGGTGTTCCCCTACCTGACCGTCCTCGAGAACCTGAGGGTGGGCGGCATGATCGGTTCGCGGCCCCGTCAGGAGCGCATGGACGAGGTCTTCGACCTCTTCCCTGACCTCAAGTCGATGTTGAAGCAGGCGGCGGGGACGCTCAGCGGCGGCGAATCGAGGATGGTCGCCTGCGCACGGGCTCTCATGCAGGATCCCAAGGTCATGCTCCTCGATGAGCCGACAGCCGGCCTGTCGCCCCTCTACGTGGACCTCTTCATGGACAAGATCAGGGAGATGCACGAGGCTCGCGGGGTCGCTATCGTGCTCGCCGAGCAGAATGCGACCAAGGCGCTCCAGGTGGCCGACAGGGTGATGGTCCTCAGCCTGGGCGAGGCCCACGCGGTGATGGACGCATCCGACATCACGACGCAGCAGCTGAAGGAGGGCTACCGCATCTGACGACACGATCGACCAAGGTCCAGGGCACGATAGGAGGAGAACGCTCATGAGGATCGGGAACAGCCAGTCGGGTCGGGCGGCGGTGGCCATCGCCGCAGCGGCCCTCCTCGCCACAGCCATCGGCGGCACCACCGCCGCGCAGGACGAGATGGAGCCGGTGCAGGTCTGCGAGCTCGCCTACTACACCGGTTCGTTCGCGGCGTACGGACCGTCGCTCACGAACGATGTGCGCTTCGCCGTCGAGGACGTCGTCAACCAGGACCCGCCACTCGGGCGAACCTGGGAGCTCATCTCGGAGGACATCGGCGACAGCTTCGAGGGTGATGCCGCCAGGAAGTGCATCGAGCAGCACGGTGCTGAGGTCGTGGTCAGCATCGCCCACCAGTACCGGACCTACCGCGACTACATGATGGAGACGTGGGCTGAGAGCGACGGGCCCCTCGGACCGTCGGTCCACGGCGGCGCCATCCCGGGCAACCTGGGTGGCAAGGGGGCGGAGCCCATCTTCCGGGCCCAGGGCCTCGATGAGGCGCTGGGGACCTTCGGCAGCCTCTACGCCGCGTCGATCGGCGCCCAGGATGTCGTCATCTTCGCCACCGAGGTCGAGGGTTTCCAGCTGGCGGCCGACGCCAACGAAGAAGCCGCCAAGGCCATCGGACTCAACGTGCTGGAGCGCATCAACGCCCCGGCTGACCAGGCCAGCTACCGCGCCGACGCCGAGAAGATCGCCAACCTGGACCCCGACGCCGTCCTCGTGCAGGCCGGCTCGACCGAGTCGGCGACGCTCATCAAGGCGGCGGCTGAGGCCGGCCTCTCGCTGAACTGGATCGGCGAGACCGGCTGGGCCGAGGCCGAGTTCATCGGCTCGCTCGGCCCTGATCCGATCGCCACCCAGAAGGGCATCGGGTTCACGACGTTCGCCCCCAACAAGGCGACGCCGGCCTGGGAGTTCTTCCAGCCCGCCTGGGACGGCCAGACGGCCTGCACCGACGGCGTTGCCGAATGCCCGCCCTACGACGCCACCAACCAGTACGCGTTCTCGACCTACGACCTGCTCGTCCAGACGGCCCTGGCCGTCGAGGCAGCCGGCTCGTACAAGGCCAGCGAGTGGGCCCCGGCCATGCACGCGGTCGGCGACGCTCCCGGCGAGGTCTGCTACACGTATCTCGACTGCCTGGCCCTCATCCGCGACGGCCAGGAGATCGACTACGAGGGCGTGACGGGCCCCGGCCTCTACACCGATGGTGGTGTCAACGCCGTGACCCCGGCGTATCTCGGCTTCAACGCTGATGGCACCATCGCGGACCCGGTGCTGCTCGACGCGGAGAAGGGGCTCGAGATCCTCGAGTCGATCCGCACGAACGCCGAGTGTGACCCGGCCGATCCTCCCAACGAGTGCACGTGGTAGGCACCAGCACGCACGGCTGACCCAGCCGCGCAGCGGCCCTCTCGCCTTCGTGCGGGAGGGCCGTTCTCCTTCTCCTGCGTCCTCCCGCCCGGCGTCCGCAGGGCAGGATCGCCGTCAGTGGATGGCGCTGGCCTCGATCTCCACCACAGCACGCTCCCAGGTGCCCGGGTCGGCGAAGGTCGCGAGATACCCGACGACCGTCTCGATCTGTGCCATGCAGTGGGTGCGCCAGAGTCCGCTGTCCAGGAACGCCTGGTGCCCGCCCGGCGCCCGGAGGTCATGGCCGATGAGCTCCCGACAGTCCACCGAGCCGTGCGCCTCACGGAACCGCTCGAGCGCGTCCGCCACGATCTCACGTGCGACCAGCTTGGCACGCGCATGGTCGGACATGCGACGCTCCGCCAGCATGCCCACCGCCAGCGCGGCTCCCGTCAGCGAGCCGCAGATGGCCCCGCCCCAGCCGACGCCCCCGTTGAGCGCGATAGCCGCCGAGGGATCGAGCGGATCATCCAGCCCGTAGGCCGTCTTGAGCACCATGAAGCAGGTCTCGGCGCACCCGTACGGGTGCGCCTCATCGAGGTAGAGATCGCGCGCGAAGGCGACAGCCTCCGCCCCGGCGTCGCGGCCGCCTGCCGACTGGCTCATGTCCCCTCCGCGTCCCTGGCCGGCTCCCTGGCCGGTCGCGGCTCCATCATGGCGCGCCACGTTGCCTGCCGTGCGGTGAGGCCGGGGCGGCGCCTTCGCGCCCCCGCACGTCCGCGGCGCGGCCGGCCGGACCGACAGGCATCGACCATCCCCGGCGATACTGGGGCCATGCCCCTCCCCCGCATCCCGCGCGTACCCGACGACTGGACGGTGTGGGCGTTCAGTGACACGCACGGCGTGACCTCCGGCCTGCTCGCCGGCCTGCGCGCGGCGGGCATCGTGGACGAAGCCCTCCACTGGGCGGCCCCGCCACGGACCGCCCTGGTGGGCTGCGGCGACTATCTCGACCGGGGCGTCGACGTGCGCGGCCTCGTGCGGCTCCTGCGGCGGCTGGAGGAATCCGCCCGTGCCGCCGGTGGCGCCGTGCTCCTGGCGCGTGGCAACCATGAGGCCATGCCGCTCATGATCCACGACGGTGCCCACGAGTGGCTCGGGACGTGGCTGGAGTACGGCGGTGACGCGACCATGGCATCCCTGGCCGGCCGGCTCGAGGACATCGGCGACGCGGAGCGGAGCATGGCCCGCCTGGAGGCCGCTGAACCGGGCTTCTTCGCCTGGCTCGCCGGACTGCCGCAGGCGGTGCGCTGGCGTGACGTGCTCTTCGTCCACGGCGGCCTGCCGCCCGGCCAGGCCCCGGACGACCTGGGGGTCACGACCGACGAGCACCTCTGGATCCGATCGGGCTTCTTCGACACGCCGTGGGACGCGCCCGACTTCTGGGCCTACCGCGCCGCCGGCATCGATCGTGTCGTCTTCGGTCACACGCCGCAGTGGTCGGGACCGACGCTCTACCACGAGGGTCGATCCCTGGGCATCGACACCAACGCCGTGGGCAACCCGCGCATGCCGGCCGCGGCCGTCCAGGAGCTGACGCTGCTCGGCCTGTGGGGGGACGGCTCCTTCGAGCGAGCGCACCTGGTGCGCATCCCGACCGCCGACGCGCCTGACCGCATGCGCCGCCGGCACGAACGGGACGGCTGAGCTAGCCGGTCACCTCGTCATCGCCCGGGTCGGTCCAGCGAAGCAGACGAAGCGCCTGCGCCAGGGATGCGTCCGCGCGATCGATGTGCTCCCTGACACTGCCCGCCGAGTCCGCGGCCACCATGCCACGCGCATCGACGAGGTCGCTCGGGAGGGGTCCCTGGCCGAAGGCTCGCGCCTCCTCCGCCCAGCGCTCCCGCCAGCTGGCCGGCGTCTCCCTGGGCAGCTCCCGGTGCGCCTGCGCCAGCCACACGATGGCCCAGGAGCGGGGCACCACGCGGTAGGCGTCATAGCCGCCACCGCCGGTGGCCAGCCAGCGCCCCTCACACCAGCGATGCGCGACCTCGTCGATGAGTCGGCAGGCCCGCGCAAAGGCGTCCGTGGTGAGGCGCAGGTGTGCCAGCGGGTCCAGGACATGTCCGTCGCAGCCGTGTTGCGAGACGATGAAGGTGGGCCTGAACGCCCCGGCCAGCGCCGGCACCAGGCGGGCCACGATGGGCCACCAGGCGTCGTCGCCTGCCCCTTCGTCCAGGGGCACGTTGACGGCCGTGCCCGGAGCGTCCGGCCCCCCGGTCTCGTCAGGCATGCCGGTGCCCGGGAAGAGGCGATGGCCGGTCTCATGGATGGAGAAGGTGAGCACCTCCGGGTCGTCCCAGAAGAGCGTCTGGGTGCCATCACCGTGATGCACGTCCAGGTCCAGGTAGAGCACCCGGTGACCGGCATCGCGCGCGCGCGCCACGGCCAGTGCCACGTCGTTGTAGATGCAGAAACCCGCAGCGCGCGTGCGCATGGCGTGGTGCAGGCCACCGGCCGGTGAGAAGGCGTGGCATGCCTCGCCGTCCAGGATGGACTCGACAGCGCCGATGGAGCCGCCCGCCACGAGTGCCGCTGCCTCGTGCATGCCGTGGAAGGCCGGCACGTCTGCCGTGCCCACGCCCATGGCCGGTGGCTGCCAGGGATGGTCGCTGAAGGAGCGCACCTGCTCGATGTAGTGCCGCACGTGCAGCCGGGCGAGATCCGCGTCGTCCGCTGGCTCCGGGGCGACCAGTCGCTGCGCGCCGAAGGCCCGCAGCAGGTCGATCCCCGGCCCGAAGCGTCGCGGCGTCAAGGGATGGCCGGGTCCGAAGTCGTACTCGCGGAGCGCCTCGCTCCAGACGAGGATGGGCTCCCCGGCCAGTTCAGTCAGGTGACGGCTCCCAGGCGCCCCCCTCCAGCGCCGCCGTGAAGGCGTCCGCGGGCGCGTCGCCCCGGTCGAGACGCCGGGCGTAGTCGGCCACGAGACCGGCGAAGACGGCCTCCTGGGCAGCCGCGGTGCGAGCGTCCGCTGGCACGTCCATCTCGTCTCCGTCCTCACCCGCCATGGCCAGCCCCGGCCGCTCGAGCAGCGTGACGGCGTCGCCAAGCGACTCCGGGTCCACGCTGTCCGCCGAGGCGACCACGATCACCGCCGCCCCGTGGTACTCGCCGGCCGCGAGTGCTTCCCGGCGTGCCGCCGGATCAAGGTCCTCGGCGACCACGAGCACGCGACAGTCGACCAGGTAGCGCAGTCCCAGCTCGACGTCGGCAGCCTCGAGGCGCGGCAGCCCGCGACCCTCATCGTCGTCACCGAGCGGAGGGGTCCGCATGGAGGGGTCGCGCAGCAGCGCGGCGTGCCCCACGCCTGCCTGGCCCAGGGCGGTGACGACACGATCGCCCTCCGGATCGTCACCGATGCTGCCCACGAGCTCCACCGCCACGCCGGCGCGGCCGAGCGCCAGGGCCACCTCGACCCCGAGTCCGCCGGGTGCCAGCTCGCCGTCCGGCTCGGGCCGGTAGACCCGGGGCCGGGCCAGGACGACGATCATGCGGGCGCCGCCGATCGCGATCGCCCGGGGTGGTCAGGCCGCACCGTGAGCATCCTCGTCAGACACGACCTCCACCTCACCGTAGCCAGCCGCCTCCAGCGCCTCCCGGAACCGCTGGGCGTCGCCCACCACGACGATCGAGGCTCGACCGGCATCGAGGTGGGTGGCGGCGGCTGATCGCACGTCCTCCGTACTCACCGCCGCCACGGCCGGCCGATAGCGGTCCAGCTCGTCGTCGGGCAGATCGTGGATGACCAGCCCGGACAGCGCCCCGGCCACCTGCGCGGACGTCTCGAAGCGCAAGGGAAAGACGCCGACCAGGTAGTCGCGGGCCGCGTCCAGCTCATCCTGGGCGACCGGCGCCTCGCCGATGCGGCCGAGCTCCGACATGATGTCCGCGATGGCCGGCGCCGTCACCTCCGTCTCGACCGCACAGCGGACGGAGAACGGTCCCGCGGCGCGGCGCATGTCGAAGTCGGAGTGGACGCCGTAGGTGTAGCCGCGCTCCTCGCGCAGGAGGCGATTGAGCCGCGAGTTGAAGAGGCCGCCAAGCAGGGCGTTCATGACCGCCAGGGCGTGGTAGTCGGCGATGCGCCGGGGGGCCCCGACGTGTCCGATGCGGACCTCCGACTGTGGGGCACCCGGTCGGTCCACGACCACGACCCGCCGCCCGGCGCGGGGGCTGTCGGGAGCCGACCGGCCCGGCTCGCCCACGACTGGCGCACCCGCTCCCGTCCCAGGCTGATCCGGCCAGGCGGTGATGGAGGACGCCACGATGTCCTCGACGGGCACCCCCTCGAGGTCGCCGCAGACGATGACGGTGCACGCCTCCGGGCGCAGCAGCGCGGCGTGACGCGCCACGAGGACGTCGCCGGCGAGGCCTGGCACGGTCTCCTCGGAGCCGGCCAGGAGCCGGGCGTAGGCTGCCCCGTCGTCGTACACGACGGACGGGAAGAGGCGGTCCGCGCGGCGGCGAGCATCGGCCATCATCTGCTTCAGGTCGTTGAGGCGCTCCTCCCGCAAGCGCTCCACCTCGCGCACGGGGAAGCTGGGTGTGAGGGTCATCTCCGCCAGCAGCTCCATGGCGGGGCGGAGACGAGCCCGCGGCACCTCCACCTGGACGACCAGGCTGTCCCAGCCGGCGCTCGCCCCGAGGCTGGCGCCGAGTCGCTCGGCGGCCTCCACGAAGGCCACCGCGTCACGCCGGGCCGTGCCCTCCGACATGGCCCGGGCAGCCAGCACGGTCACCCCAGCCTGCGCAGGCTCTTCCGTCACGGCACCGCCACCAGCGTCACCGCGCACCACCAGCTGCGCCTGCAGCAGCGGGCGTCCCGGCACGTGCGCGCGGATGAGCGTCAGCCCGTTCGGCAGCCGCGAGCGCTCGAAATCGGGGAAGTCGTAGTCGCGCGGTCGACCGGGACCAGGACGCTGTTCGAGGACGGAGAGGTCGGTCACGCGGCCGCCTCCGCTCCATCCCGTGGCACGTACGTGATGACGGCACGCTGGTCGGACCCGAAGACCTCGGCGCAGACGTCGCGGACGGCTTCCGCGTCCACGGCCAGGTAGCGCCCCAGCTGCTCGTTGACCAGCTCCGGCCGGTCGAAGTAGGTGGCGCACATGGAGAGCCGGTCGGCGACCTCGTCCATGCGCGACAGGGCCGCCAGCTCTGACGATTCGATGAGTGCGCCGGCTCGTGCCAGCTCGTCGTCGGTGACCGACTCGTGGGTCATGCGTTGCAGCTCCTCGTCCAGGATGCGCTCCACGGTGGCGGCGTCCGACTCCGGGCGCGCCGTCACCCAGCCGGCCGCGATGGACGAGCCAGCCACCAGCGGCAGGCTGAAGAGGGCCACGTCCTGGGCCACCTGTTCGTCCCGCACCAGGCGCCGGTGAAGCCGGCTGCCACGTCCGCCGGCCAGGATCTGGGTGGCCACCTCCAGCGCGTCGAAGGCGCGCGAGCCGAAGGGGGGACAGCGGTAGCCCACGTGCACGCGCTCGAGCGGGACCGCGTCCGGCACGGTCGCGCGGCTCCCGAGCACCCGACCCGGGTCGCGGAAGCGCCAGGCCGGCAGAGCCGGGTTGGGCTCGATGGGACCGAAGTAGCGTTCCACCATCTCCAGGACGGGGCGCTCGTCGACGTCGCCGGCCACCGTGAGGACCGCATTGTTGGGGACATACCAGGTGCGGAAGAAGGACTCGACGTCGTCCAGGCTGGCCGCGTCGAGATCCTCCATGGAGCCGATGGGCGTGTGATGGTAGGGATGACCGGGCGCGAAGACGGCCGCCATGAGCTTCTCGTAGAACGACCCGTAGGGACGGTTGTCGTAGGACTGCCGCTTCTCGTTCTTGACCACGTCGCGCTGGTTGTCCAGGTTCTCCTGGCTCATGGCATCCAGCAGCGTGGCCATGCGATCGGCCTCCAACCAGAGGCCCAGCTCCACCTGGTGCGATGGCAGCGTCTCGAAGTAGTTGGTACGGTCGAAGAAGGTCGTGGCGTTGCAGACGCCCCCGACCCCCTGGACGATGCCCAGGTGCTCGGCCTTGGCCACGTGCCGGCTGCCCTGGAACATGAAGTGCTCGAAGAGATGGGCGAAGCCGGTCTTGCCGGGCTGCTCGTGCTTGGAGCCGACGTCGTACCAGAGGTTGATGGCCACCACGGGCGCCACGCGGTCGGGGGCCACGATGACGCGCAGGCCGTTGGCAAGGGTGTGTTGGCTGAAGCGCACGTAGGCTCGATCACTCACGACGGGCGCACCTGCAGGACCTTGGGCATCCGCCCATCCTAGCCGGGCTGCGCGTCGGACGCGCCGATGACGTGGATGGTCGCGAAGCCCTCGTCGGCAAGCGCGCGCCGTGCACCCGGCACCTGACCCACGTGGCGTCGCACGACCGCGTCGGGGACCTGCCGCCCCGGACGCCCGGCGTTGCGGGCCAGGCAGTGCTCCAGGGGCACGTCGAAGACCACGGCCACGGCCGGGCGGTCGGCCTGTGCGGCCAGGAGCAGCAGGCTTCGTCGAGCGGCCTTCGTCAGGTTCGTGGCGTCGACGACCGTGAGCAGGCCGCGCCGCAACCGGAGGCGGGCCGCGGCGTGCAGCAGCCGAAAGGCGTCGGCCGTCGCCGACTGGTCGCTGGCGTCTCCCGCCACCATGGCCCGGAAGGCGTCCGAGGAGAGCACCTGGTGGGCCTCGAAGTGAGCCGCTGCCCACGTCGACTTGCCGCTGCCTGAGGCCCCCACCAGGATCACCAGCGCACCGTCAGGCCACGCGCCGGCGTCCGCGCGGCCGTTCACGAGCGGACCGCTCAGCGCTCGTCCTCCCCGCCCAGCCACGCAGCCAGCGAGCGCACGTCGGTGACCCGAGCCTGTGTCGCCGGGTCGAGCGAGCGTGCCGCGGCGACCGCCGTGTCGATGTCGGTCAGGCAGAGGATGCCCTCCGCGACCGCGGCATGACGGATGGCCGCCGCGTCGAGCACGGCACCCGAGCGGGGCGCCGGCGTGTTGACGACGAGCGATACGGTCCCCCCGTCGATGACGTCGGGGATGGATGGCAACCCCTCCACCTCCGACCCCATCAGGGCTACCTCGCGCACCTCGTGACCCAAGGCGCGCAGGTGGCTGGCCGTGCCCGGCGTGGCGACGAACCGGTAGCCGACCCGGGTCAGGGCCTCGGCCAGCTCGGCGAGCCGGCCCACATCCCGGGGGGCCACGGAGATGAGCGCTTCCGCACCGCCCTCCCCTGGCAGCGGTGGCCGCAGCGACGCGGCCAGCAGCGCCTTGGCCATGGCCACGTCGGCGTCGGCGTGCAAGCCGATGACCTCGCCGGTTGACTGCATGCCTGGACCGACGCTGGGGTCCACGCCGCGCAGCTTGGTCGTCGAGAAGACTGGCGCCTTCACGGCCACGAAGGCCGGCGGCGCCAGGAGCCCGTCGCGCCAGCCCAGGTCCGCCAGCCAGGCGCCCTGGCCGACGCGTGTCGCCAGTGCCACCATCGGCACGCCCGTGACCTTGGAGAGGAAGGGCACGCTCCGGCTGGCCCGCGGGTTGACTTCCAGCACGTGGACCCCGTCGGGGCGCACGATGAACTGGCCGTTCACGAGGCCGCGCACGCCGATCTCCAGGCAGATCCTGCGCATGGCCGAGACGATGAGGTCCTGGTCGCGCACCGAGAGCTGCTGGGGCGGGAAGACCGCCACGCTATCGCCGGAGTGGACCCCGGCCCGCTCGACGTGCGCCATGAGCCCCGGGATGAGCACATCCCGCCCATCGGTCACGGCATCGACGTCCACCTCCAGCCCCTCGAGGTAGGCGTCGATGCGCACCGGCCGTTCCGGGCTCACGATCGTGGCGGTCGCCAGCTGCCGCTCCAGGTCTGAGGGCCCGTGACAGAAGTCGATGGCCAGCCCACCGATGACGAAGGATGGCCGCACGA
Organism: uncultured Chloroflexia bacterium; assembly: GCA_963707395.1. Taxonomy (GTDB): domain Bacteria; phylum Chloroflexota; class Limnocylindria; order Limnocylindrales; family CSP1-4; genus JAFMJV01. The sequence goes on along the minus strand of CAVPPQ010000024.1, from coordinate 233,168 downwards.
GCACCGGGTAGCCGACCTCCTCGGCCACGGCCAGCGCCTCCGACAGCGAGGTGGCCATGCCTCCGCGCGGCTGCGGGATGCCCAGGCGGTCCACCATCTCCGCGAAGCGCGTGCGTTCCTCTGTCCGCTCGATGGCCTCCAGGTCCAGGCCTGGCAACGGCACCCCGGCGGCCGACAGGGCAGCCGCCAGGTTGAGCGGCGTCTGCCCGCCGAATTGCAGCAGCGCCGGCAGAAGGTCGCCCGCGTCCGGGGATTCCGCGTCGATGACCTCCAGGACGCTCTCCGCATCCAGCGGCTCGAAGTACAGCCGTGACGAAGAGTCGAAGTCGGTGGAGACCGTCTCGGGGTTGGAGTTGATCATGACGGCAGCCTGTCCGTCGGCACGCAGCGTCTGGGCCGCCTGCACCGCGCAGTAGTCGAACTCGATGCCCTGGCCGATGCGGACCGGGCCGGAGCCGATGACGAGCGCCGCCGGGCGCGGCACGGGGGGTGCCTCCGGCGGGGAACCGGCCGCCGCGTAGGTGGCGTAGAAGTAGGGCGTCTCAGCCGCGAACTCCGCCGCGCACGTATCGACCATGGCGAAGCCCGGCCGCAGCCCCAGGGCGTGTCGTCGCTCGCGGACCGCGTCCTCGCCGAGGTGCGTCAAGGTGCCGATGTCGCGGTCACTGAAGGAGGCCCGTTTGACCGCCACGAGCAGCTCGTCCGATATCCGCTCGCCTGACTCTCGCATGCGCCGTTCCAGCTCCGCGAGCCGCTCCATCTCGGACAGGAACCAGGGAGCGATGCCGGTGACCCGCTGCAACTCCGCGGCGGCCACGCCGCGACGCAGCAGGGCGAGCAGGCGCCAGAGGCGCGAGTCCGAGGGCTGCAGGAAGCGCTGCAGGAGACCGGGGCGCGATGTCGGCAGCGCCCCTGGGCCCCCCTCCGTGAGCAGTCCTGCGGCGTCCACGAGGAGCTCCTCGATGGGGTCCGCGCGCTCCCCTGCCAGGGGGATGGGGGCCGGCTCGCCCTCACGGCCACCGGAGACCCAGCCGGCCAGCATCTCCAGCGTGGGGCCCCAGGCCGGGTCCTCGGCGAGGAAGCCGGCGCCGGCCTGCTCGAGACCCCGCAGCGCCTTGTTGAGCGCCGCGCCGAAGGTGCGGTCGATGGCCATGACCTCGCCGGTGGCCTTCATCTGCGAGCCCAGCGTCCGGTCGGCAGCGGGGAACTTGTCGAAGGGGAAGCGCGGCAGCTTCACCACCACGTAGTCGAGTGCCGGTTCGAAGGCTGCCACCGTGGTCCCGGTGATGGCGTTGGGGATCTCGTCCAGCCGCCGACCGATGGCGATCTGTGCGGCCACGCGGGCGATGGGGTAGCCGGTGGCCTTGGAAGCCAGGGCCGAGGAGCGGCTGACGCGGGGGTTGACCTCGATGACCGCGTAGTCCGAGGCGTCCGGAGACAGCGCGAACTGGACGTTGCAGCCGCCTTCCACGCCCAGCGCGCGGATGATGTCCAGGGCCGCCGTGCGCAGCCGCTGGTGCACCGGGTCGGGCAGCGTCTGGACCGGAGCCACCACGATCGAATCACCGGTGTGGACCCCCAGCGGGTCGACGTTCTCCATGGAGCAGACGGCGATGCAGGTGTCCGCCGCGTCGCGCATCACCTCGTACTCGATCTCCTGCCAGCCGGCCAGGTAGCGCTCCACCATGACCTGGCCGATGGGGCTCAGGCGCAGCCCGGCTCGCACCCGCTCCTGGTATGCCGCCGGCGTGGTCACGATGCCTCCGCCGGTCCCACCCAGCGTGAAGGCCGGGCGCACGATGGCCGGCAGGCCGATGACCTCCAGGGCACGCTCGGCCGCGGCCGCCCGCTCGGCGTCGTCCCGTCCCTCCACGATGACAGAGGGTGCGTAGGGCTGCCCGATGCGGTCGAGGAGATCACGGAAGTGCTCGCGGTCCTCCGCCATCTCGATGGCCGCGATGGGTGTGCCCAGCAGGCGCGTCCCGGTGCGCTCCAGCACCCCGGCGCGCGAGACCTCCATGGCCAGGTTGAGGCCCGTCTGCCCGCCGAGGCTGGCGAGCAGGCCGTCCGGGCGCTCGATCTCGAGGATGCGCACCACGGAAGCCAACGTCAGCGGCTCCAGGTACACGGCGTCCGCGACTCCGGGGTCGGTCATGATGGTGGCCGGGTTGGAGTTGAGCAGGATGGTGCGGATGCCCTCCTCACGGAGCGCTCGGCAGGCCTGCGTGCCCGCGTAGTCGAACTCCGCCGCCTGCCCGATGATGACCGGCCCCGAGCCGAGGATGAGGATGGAGCCCGGTCGCGGTCCGCTCACCCTCCGACCCTCGGCTGGCGGGCGTGCACGTGGCCCAGGAAACGGTCGAAGACCTCCGCCGCATCGAGCGGGCCGGGTGAGCCTTCCGGGTGGTACTGCACGGTCTCGATCGGCAGGGAATGATGGCGCAGGCCCTCCACCGAGCCGTCGTTGAGGTTGCGCTGGCTGACGTAGAAGCCGGACCCCGCGGGCAGCGACTCGCCGATGACCTCGACCTCGTGGTTCTGCGCCGTGACCGTGACGCGGCCGTCGCCCTCGTCGCGGACCGGATGATTGGCCGCGTGGTGACCGAACCGCAGGCGGCGAGTCCCCGCGCCGGCCGCGCGTCCCACGATCTGGTGCCCCAAACAGATGCCCAGCAAGGGCCGGCCGTCGGCGATGACGGCGCGGGCCAGGTCCACCGGCCCGGCCAGGAGCGCCGGATCCCCGGGCCCTGGCGAGAAGACCACGCCATCCACGTCCGTCGCCAGCACCTGGGCGGCCGTGGCGGTGTGCGGCAGCACGCGGACCCGGGCGCCACGCCGATGCAGGGCACGGATGATGTTGGTCTTGAGACCGAGGTCCACGACGGCCACCACCGGGCCCCGGTCGCCCACCTCGTAGGGCGCGTTCGCGGAGACGCGAGACACGAAATCCTGCGTCTCCCAGCGTGGGACCGCCCGGGCCGCCGTCACGGCAGCCTCAACGTCCACGTCGCCGGGCGCGGTGATGACGCCGCGCAGCGAACCGCTCTGCCTTAGATGCCGCGCCAGCATCCGGGTGTCCAGGCCGGCCACGGCCGGCACGCCCGCCGATCGCAGCAGGTGCACGATCTGGCGCGCTCGACCCAGCACGCCGGCCGTCGCGTGTCCCACCAGCAGGCCGCGAAGCCAGGGTCGCTCCGACTGGTCGTCGTCGGCAAAGCGGCCGTGATTGCCGATGAGCGGGAAGGTCATGACCACGACCTGCCCCGCATAGCTGGGATCGGTGCAGACCTCCTGGTAGCCCGTCTGCGAGGTGTTGACCACGAGGTCGCCCCCACTGGCGACCGGCGCGCCGAAGGCCACGCCGCGAAAGACCGCGCCGTCTTCCAGCGCCAGCAGGCAGGGACCGCTGCTGCCGATCCGGGGGTCGACGACGGCCTCCGGCGGCAGTGGGAGCGGGGGCATGCTCAGACGTCCTCCTTGCTGGCCTCACGGGACCGGGAAACCGGCCTCACGTGACCGGCCGGGCAAGTGGCGCCAAGCGTACTACGGCTCCGCTCCCAGGAGCACCCGGCGCATCCGGGGACCGATGACCTCCACCCAGCCGGCGTACTGCTTGGCGCTGGGGTAGGGCCCCTCGCCCACTACCAGGCTCGGGTCGTCGGCGACCCGTTCGTTGACGGTGGAGATGTCGATGACCGGGATCCCCCGCTCGGCTGCCAGTGCCGCCAGGATGGCGTTCGCCTCCTGGACGTCCGCCTGGCCGGCGTCACGCGGGCCGTAGTCGCCTCCGCGCGTGGTGAGCGTGTGGTCCGGTGTGGTGATCAGGAACAGGTGGTCGGGCGGCACGATGGCGAGCAGCGAGTCGAGGATGCGGGACAGGTTGACCTGGTAGTCCTCCAGGCTGATGTCCCTGGCGATGATGTCGTTGACCCCGACCTGAAGGGTGACCACGTCCGGCTCGAGCGCCGCCACCTGGGGCAGCTGGACGCGCTCGACGTCCGCGCTCGTATGCCCGCTCTCGGCCAGGTTGTCCACCAGGCGGAGGCGCAGGTCGCCGTGGTCCATGGCCACCGCAAGCTGTGCCGGCCAGCTGTCCCGCCTGGCGGCGCCCGTGTCCGTCCCCGCCGTGTAGCCGTCACCCAGGGTCACCAGGCGCAGGGGTTCAAGCTCACCCTGGGGGCTCGGACGGGCGTCGGTCGGCGTGGAGGGTCCGGGTGAGGCAGAGGGCCTCGGCGAACCGACTTCGTTCCCCGACAGGGAGCACCCGGCCACGGTCAGCACGGCAGCGGTCGTCAGGGCCAGGATGCTTCTCACTCTCGGATGCGCAGGATAGCGCGGGCCGCGGCACAGGGGCCTGGCAGGCCGACGCGCGGCGGACTTGCGGAACGTCGCTATGCTCGTGGCACCGATCCCCCGCACGAAGGAGTCTGTCCATGCCACGCTCGATGTGGCGCGGCGCCATCCAGTTCGGGCTGGTGACCATCCCGGTCCGGCTCTATCTGGCCACGGAGTCGCGAGGGGGGCTCTCGTTCAACCTGCTGCACGCACCGGACCAGCGGCGCATCCAGATGCGCGTCCACTGCCCGGAGCACGGCGAGATCTCCCGCTCGGAGACCGTGCGCGGCTACGAGTGGTCGAAGGACCGCTACGTCGTCATCGAGGACAGCGACCTTGACGCCGTGCCTCTGCCCACCGTTCGAGCCATCGAGATCGAGCAGTTCGTGCCGGCTGAGCGCGAGCGGCGCCAGACGGTCTTCGTCAAGCAGTCCTACTACCTGGAGCCTGAACCGCTCGGCCAGAAGGCCTTCGCCCTGCTCAAGGCGGTCCTCGCCGAACGGGGTCTCCAGGCCGTGTGCAAGATCGTGCTCAAGGACCGCGAGCAGCTCGCGGCACTCGACCCCTATGGACCCACCATGCTGCTCTCCACGCTCTACTGGCCGGACGAGGTGCGCGACGTCGGTGAGCTCCAGCTTCCCGAGGTGGAGCCGGAGTTCAAGCCGGCGGAGATGGACATGGCCCGCCAGCTCGTCGACACGCTGACCGGCGAGTTCGATGGCTCGCGCTACCGCGATGACTACCGGGAGGCTCTCCTCGCGGTCATCGAGGCCAAGGCGGCTGGCCAGCCGGTGGAAGCACCGGCACCAACCCCAGCACCGAGCAAGCTCCCCGACCTCATGGCGGTCCTTGAGGCAAGCGTGGCCGCGGCCCGGGAAGATGCGCAGCGCACGCGCGCGACCGCGGATTCTGGGCAGCCAGCAGCTGCGACCGTGCCTCTCAAGAGAGGCCGCAAGCCCAAGCCCGCCGCGGCGTCCGCAGCCTCGACGAGCAGCGCGCCATCCAGGCGCCGCAAGACCGCCTGACCTGCACGCCGATCGTCCGTGGCTGTCGACCGCCAGCTGTCGTTCCCGCTGGGAGACCCCGTGGATGGGTCACGGCCCTCCCTGCCGACGCGCCTGGGCTTCCCTGTCCCGACCGAGGGTGGCCGGCCATTCGACGATGACGAGCGCTTCTTCGAGCCATGGTGGCCGGGCGCCCTGGCCCTGCTGAGGCGCGAGGGCGACCGCGTCGAGCTGCGCACCGAACACCTCAGCGACCCCCTGGCCGTCTTTCCGGAGTTGCGTGCCATGGCGTCGCTGCTCGCCGCGGACGGCGTCATCGTGGAGGGCATCCTCATGGCCCTGGACGACGAGGGGCGGCCCGACCCGCGCCTGCTGCGACGACACCTGGCCGATCCCGTGAGTGGGCAGGGCGTCGACGCCGCCTTCGTGGCGACCGACCTGGCGTACCTCGAAGGGCGCTCCGTGGCCCGGCTGCCGTTCGTAGAGCGGCGTCGACGCCTGGCCGCGTTGCTGCCCGACGTCCCAGTCTGCGCCCTCAGTCGAGGGCTCGTCGGCGAGGGCGTGACGCTCGCGCGGGCAGCCGCCTCGCTGGGCCTGGCGGCTGTCTCCGTTCGCCGACTGGACGGCCGCTGGCACTCGGGCCAGGCGGGCGATGACTGGCTTCGGCTCCACGTCCAGGAGCCCGTGCTGCTGCCCACCAAGCCGTTCCTGGTGCTCCTGGAAACGCTCCCCCTGGGCGACTGACCTGGCGCCTGGGCCTCCCAGGCACGTCAAGGGCGAGCTACAGCCAGCTCGTGGCGACCTCCCCCCAGCCGCGCATCGACCAGCCCTGCAGGACCTCGTCCACGATGCGCTCAGCGAAGTCGGCCTCCAGCTCGCCGCCGAACATGAGCCGGAAGTAGACGGGCCCCATGAGCATCTCCACGGCCACGTCGGGCTGCAGGTCGGGACGCAGGTCACCGCGCCGGATGCCGCGCGCCAGCACGCGCGCGACCTCATCGCGACGGACCTGCACGACGGAGGCCCGGAAGGGATCGCCCAGCTCGGGGTCCCGAGCGATCTCCGAGAGCAGCGCCCGGATGACGGGTCCGAACGCGGTCTCGGTCATCGCGCGCATGGGCGCCAGGACCGTGGCCAGCAACTCCGCCCGCGTGTCGCCCACGTCGGGCACGGCCAGGAACGGTGTCGCCAGCTCCAGGAGCACCTCGTGCGCGAGCGCCTGCTTGGAGGGCCAGTGCCGGTAGATGGTGGCCTTGCCGACGCCTGCCCGGGCAGCGACGTGCTCCATGCGCACCTTGTCAAAGCCCTCCTCGATGAGGATGTGCCGGAAGGCGTCGCAGATGTCGCGTCGCGCTCGGTCGCTGCGCGGCCTGCCGGGACGATTGGGCACCCGTGGTGGAGGCAGTTCGCGGGCGATGATCTCGTCCAGCGGATCACTCGCCGAACCGTCCGGGAGGAGTGGGCCGATCGTGCCCGGATGCGTCGAGATGGTGGATCCTCTCACAACGTGGATGATGATACGAAACGTACCGTCTCACGCGCAAGGGGGCGCGCGGGTGTAACGAGACGGCACGTCTTGCAATCTCCGCGAACATGGGTTACGATACGGGTCGCCTCGGAACTCCGGTCGCGAACCGGAGCCCCAACGGCAGCCATACACAGTCCCACAACACCCTGGAGGTCACTGATGACACAGTCACAGGCCGCCGGGTTCGCGACCCGGCCACCCGCGTTCCTCACCGAGCGCGAGAACCAGCGAGCGGTCGAGCTCATCGAGTCGGCCGAGCGCTCGGCACCGACCTGCCTCTGCGGCTCGCACATGCTGGCGGTCGCCCACGGCGAGCAGGTCTGGCTGGAGTGTGCAGCACTCTCGTCAGAGAAGACCGGGCTGGCCGGCCTGGTCGCACGGCTGACGTCGTTCAGCCACACGCGGCGGATGATCATGGAGCTTCCAGCCGCCAACTAGATACGCGTCTCGATCGGGGTCCGGTCTCCTCCCTCCTCCTCCGCCGGATCACGATCGAGTCGTCAACAGCCCGCCGGGGTCCGCTCCACGCAACGGCCTGCCACTCCCTTGGCAGTCCGGGAGCAGTCTCCGGCGGGCTGTGCCATTTCCTCCGGGACCCCGCGCCGGCGGGGTGTGAGACACCAGGCTCGTGGCCGCGAAGGCACTAGTACCTTCGCGTGGCTGCGGCGGGGCACCGCCCTGAACGACACTCGACCCCTCCGCACCTCGTGCTGGAGGGGTCGATCATGGGCGGTGGTGGTGAGCCGCGAAGGATTCGAACCTTCAACCTAGGGATTAAGAGTCCCTTGCTCTACCGTTGAGCTAGCGGCCCATGCAAGGGGCACTGTAGCAAATGCCGCGCGGAGGGGCCGCCGACGCGCAGCGGAGGGAACGAACGACGTCTGGGACACTGCGTCAGCGCGTGCTGGCCGGGGAGACACTCTTCGGCACCTTCATCTTCGGGACAGCCCCCCTCCTCGTGGAGGTCGCGGGGCGCACGGGGATCGATTGGGTGCTCATCGACCTCGAGCACGGGACGGCCGACGAGTCGGACCTCCTGCCCCTGCTCATGGCTGCCGGTCTCACCCAGGCCACACCCCTGGTGCGCGTCGAGGCCGGCGAGCGCATCCGGGTCGGGCGGGCCCTGGACCTTGGAGCAGCGGGCATCATGGTCCCCCAGGTGCACACCGCGGCGCAGGCCCACCAGGTCGCCCGCTGGCTGCGCACGCAACCGGCCGGGGATCGCGGCCTGGCGCTCTTCACGCGAGGCATGGATCTCGGGCGCGTCGGCCACGAGGCTGCCGGCAGGCGGCACGAGGACCTGCTGAGCATCGTGCAGATCGAATCGAGAGCCGCCCTCGAGGAGGTGGAGGCCATCGCCGCGGTCGAAGGCGTGGACGTCCTCTTCGTGGGTCCCACGGACCTCTCCCACGCGCTCGGCATCCCCGGCGACATCGATCACCCGGTCTATCAGGCGGCCGCGGAGCGTGTCGGGCGCGCGTGCCTGCAGGCCGGCAAGGCGGCCGGCGTCATGGTCTGGCGGCCGGAGGACGTGGCCCGCTATGCGCCCCTGGGCTACCAATTCTTCGCCCTCACCTCGGAAGCCAATATGCTTGACCGAGCCCTGCGCGCCGAGTTGGAAGCCGCCCGTCGCGCGGCAACCGTCGTGTCAGCACCAGAGGTCCCATGAGCCGACATCATCCGAACCTGCCCCGCCCGCGACCTCGCCGCATCGTGGCCGGGCTCTTCGTCGCCATCGTCGTCGCCGGCAGCCTGCCCGGCCTCGCGACCGCCCAGGACGGATCGGATCCCCGCGATCTCGAGCGCGAGTGGCAACTGCTCGAGTACCGCGATCCCAGTGGCGAGCTGCGCCTGGTGCCACCCGGCATCGGCGTCACGGCGCTGCCCTTCCGCGGCAAGATCAAGGGCGAGGCCGCTTGCAGCGGCTTCGAGGCCACCTACACCCTGGCCAAGGACACCTTCCTCATCGACTCGCCGGCCGTCGAGACGCGCGGCTGCGACGAGGCCTCCCAGGCCATCGACGAGGCCTTCTACCAGGGTCTCGCGGACACCCGGAAGTGGTCGACGCGCAGCTCCATCCTGACCCTGCGGGACGAGGTCGACGACGTCGTGATGACCCTCACGCGGGCGAAGCTGCCCGCCGATCCGACGATCGCTCGCTGGGACCTGGCGCGCCTGGGTGCCGTCGATGGATCCATCGCGCCCATCATCCAGGGCGCGGAGCCCTGGATGGAGTTCCTGCGCGGCGGGCGCCTGGTCGGCAGCACCGGCTGCGGTTCGTTCGTGGGCTCCTACACCACCAACGACAGCACCATGGCCATCCGTGACGTGAACGCACGCCTGACCGGGTGCACCGAAGCGGTGCAGCAGCAGGCCGAGCAGATCCTGGCCACCCTGGCCGAGATCACCGACTTCGAGGTCCTGCCTGCCGGCCTGGTCCTGGAGGACCAGGCCGGCACGACGCGCCTGGCCCTCGTGCCGGCCATCGACCTGGGCCGGCGGACGTGGACTCCGTTCGAGATCCTGGACCCGGACGGGAACATCATCCTTGGCACGGAACGCCTCAACACATCGGCGGTCCGGTTCGCGGGTGGCATCGCCGACGGCCGTAGCCTCTGCCGGCGCTTCGAGGGGGGCAGTCTTCGCTCGGGGCTGGCCCTGAGCGCTTTCGAGCTGGCCCCTGGGACCGGGACCTGCCCCAAGCCGGTCGAGGGCCAGGAGATCAGTGGTCAGGGCGTCGAGGACGCCTTCCTTGGCGCACTTGCTGGCACGGCCTCGCACGCGCTGCGCGGCTCGGAGCTGGAGCTCATGGACGTGGAGGGCCGCCCGCTGATGCGTCTCGTGCCGCAGTCCGAGCTGGTGGGACCCACGTGGGTCGTGGCGGAGCTGGACACCACTCCCAGCGCCCGCAAGCCGAAGCTCAAGGCCCCCAAGGGCGACGTTCCCCTGACGGCCGTGTTCGAGGACGTCGAGATCGGCTTCGTGCAGGGGCAGACCGGCATGAACGACTTCCTCGCTGACTACGTGACGCCAGGGGCTGCGCAGATCCAGATCAGTGACGCCGCGCCCTTCGGTCGCGCCTGTGCCGGGCGGCGTGCCTCCACACCGCTCTGCGTGCAGGAGCAGGCCTACCTGGCCCTGCTCCAGTCGGCGGACAGCTTCATCGTCCGACCAGAGGACCTGCGCCTCTTCGCCGGGACTCGTCCGGTCGTGCGCTTCCTGCCCGCGCCGAACGCTCCCGCCCCACTGGAGCCGCCGGAGGGCTGACGCCGGGGGCCTACCCTCCCCTGCCCGGTGGCAGCACCTCGGCCTGGCCGTCGTCGCGGGGCGTGGCCGCGCCGACCAGCACGGGCGCGCCAGGCTCGGACTGCGGCCCTGGCACGGGGGTGCCCTCGACCTCCAGTTCGAAGCGGCGGAGCCGCGCCAGCGGGAGCAGCGCCACGGCCATCAGCAGCAGCGTCGCCGCCAGGATGCCGTCCAGCGCCCAGACCTCCGCCGCCGCAGCCCCCACGAACGCACCGCTGATCTGTCCAAGCGCCAGGAAGACGCTGTAGAGACCCATGATCGCTCCCCGGTCGAGGGGGAAGGACTCCGAGATGTCGGCCAGCAGGCCGAGCGCCGCGGGCGTGGCACCAGCGATCAGGAAGAGACCGGCCGCCAGACCCGCCAGGAGCGGCAAGCGCAGCCAGAGACTGGCGTCCCCGGCGTGGTTGAGCAGCATCGCGGAGATGACGAAGACGGCCCCGCCCAGCACGCCATAGAACATGATCGTGGTCCGGCGCGTCGACGTGAAGCGGCCGCCCCAGTACCAGAGGCCCACGAAGAAGACGAGGCCACCGAGCACGAATGCCAGCGTCACCTGCCAGGCATCCAGCCCGCCCACGAGGGCCTGATCGGAGACGCCGGCATCCGGGGTCCGGATGAGCTGGAAGAGGGTCTGGGAGGTGTACAGGCCGAGGGCCGCGTTGAGTGCGATCCACGTCGGCGCCAGCAGCCAGACGTGCGACCGTCCAAGGATGCGGCGGTAGTGCGCCCAGCCGAGGGCGCGCCGCTGGAGGGGCACCGATGCCCGGTCCCGCGGGACCGTGTAGCGGTAGAGCGCGAGGGCGGCGAGGTAGACGAGCGCGTTGGCAAGGAAGCCGGACGGCCCCAGCACTGTCCAGACGGGGCCGGCGGCCGCGAAGCCGCCCGCCAGGCCCGCGATGGTGGCCGCCTCGAAGCGCGCTGAGGCCCGCCCTCGGAGGGCTTCGTCGCCGCTCGTGACCCACGCCATGAAGCCCAGCACCGACGGCACGCTGGCAGCCGTCGACGCCCCCTCCAGGATGCGCGTCAGCCCCAGGAGCGGCAGGGAGCCCACCAACACCGGAAGCGCGATGACCACGGAGCCGGGCAGGTGCAACTCAGCCGTGACGGCCGTGAGGATGACGGCCGCCAACCCGAAGAGCGGGCCGACCTGCATGATCCGGTGGTGGCCGACCCGATCAGCCAGCACCCCGAAGGGAGGTGACAGGACGAGCTCGGCGAGGAAGAAGAGCGCCGTCATGACCGCCACCACGTAGGGCCCCACCGCCGGACCACCGTGCTCGGGCAGGTCGGCAAGGTAGAAGACCAGCAGCGCGCCGGTCAGACCGGTGGCGAACCGGAGGGTGAAGGTCGCGAAGGTGACCGCCCAGACGCTGCGCTCCATGGGTGTCGACAGGGTACCCGCTCGCCGAGGCGATATCCTGCTGCTCGTGGAACGGCTTCCCGCCCCCCCGGACATCGTGGCCCTCGCCGAGGCGCGCTCTCGGGCGCGCCAGGCTCGTGACTGGCGTCGCGCGGACGTGCTCAAGGCGGACATGGAGGCGGCTGGCTGGCGCGTCGTGGACAAGGGCCTGTCCTTTCGCCTGCATCCGGCGCTGCCGCCGGATGTCGAGGACCTCGAGCGACACTGCTACGGCTCCCCGGACTCGGTGCCATCGAGGCAGCAGGAGCCGGAGGAGCGAGGTGCCACGGTCGTCGTGATCGCCCCCGCCGATGCCCCATCGCTGTCGACCACACTCGCCGCCTTGCGGCAGCACACCGCGGCCGATGCCCGGATCCTCTTGGTGGCGCCTCGCCAGGTCCAGCCGTCCGACGCAGCGGATGCCACGGAGGTCCTCTGGACGGCCACGCCCTTCACGGCCGGAGCAGCGCTCCGCGCGGCCCTGCGACGGGTGACCAGCGAGATGGTCGTCGTCTGGTCGCCGGACCTCGTGCCCAGCGGGTCGGTCGTCCCACCCCTCCGGGAGGCCCTGGCCGACCCCGGGGTAGCCATCGCGGGGGCGTTCGGACAGGACTCCGTGGACCTGCTGCACTTCGGCCCGGCCACCGGCGACGTCACCGCGGTGACAGGGGGCTGCTATGCGTTCCGGCGCCGCGACATGCTCGACCGGCAGCCGATCGATGACCACCTGGTGCGGCCCGATGGCGTCGCGACCTGGCTGAGCCTGCTGCTTCGCGACGCCGGAGAGGCCTCGCCTGCCCGGCGTGCGATCACGGTGCCCCTAGCGCTGAGCGATGGCACCGAGGACGAGGGCCGCGCCCGCGTCCGGCGCACCCGGGCGGCCCGGCGTGACGCCTACCGCGTCGCCGAGCGCTTCCGCGACCGACCCGCCCTCCAGGCCGCCGATGAGGAAGTCGCTGGGCTGCCAGGTCAGGGGTCCGACGGCCATGAGCGCGACGAGGACGCCCACGAGCAGCGCGACCCCGGCGACCTGGCGGACGACGACCGCTCGCCCTGAGCTGAGGGGTCGATCGCCGGTCCGCGACCAGAACGAGCCCAGGGTCGCCCCGCGTGGCACGAGCACGAAGCCCAGCCAGGCCCCTGCCAGCAGCCCGCCGATGTGGGCGGCATTGTCGATGCCACTGAGACTGAAGCCGATGAGCAGGTTGACCCCGATCAGGATCCCGATCTGTGCCGTCAGGTTGCGCGCGTTGCGGGTGAGGGCCGGCTTGTGGACCCGGTCCGCCACGAGCAAGGCGCCGAAGAGCCCGAAGACCGCGCCGCTGGCGCCAACGGCCGGGCTCGGCGAGGTGGCGTAGCTGGCCACTGAGCCAGCCACGGCACAGAGCGCGTAGATGCCCAGGAAGCGCCAGGAGCCGTAGAGCGCCTCCACGATGGGGCCGATGATCCACAGCGCGTACATGTTGAACATGAGGTGGATGAAGCTGCCGTGAACGAGCGCCACGGTCAGCAGGCGCCAGTACTCGGCGTTGAAGTGGATGGCGAACTTGTCCAGCAGCAACAAGGCTTCCACGTCCGCCCCATCACCCAGGAGGATGAGCAGACTGATGACGCTCGTGACGGCCAGCAGTCCGTACGTGGCGACGGGCTGTGACGCGCTGCTCGGGCGCGATCGACCGAACGCCCGCTGCGCTGTTCGATCGTCGCCCAGCTCCTTGCTCAACCAGCCGATGCGCGATTGCAGCTCGGGCTGCTCGGCCGCGGGGGCACGCCGAGCGGCCTCCCGGTAGGCACGCGCGGCGCCGGCCACGTCGTTGGAACGGACCCGTGCCGCGGCCAGCGCCTTCCAGGCTCGCCAGGTGAGCGGGTTCTCCGGCGCCTGGGTGGCCGCGATCCAGGCCTGCAGCGCCGCCGGCTCCTCGTCAAGCCGGTAGCGGCATTCAGCCAGGCCAAGGAGGGCGGTCGTGTGAAGGGCTGGATCCGGGCTGCCCACGACCCGCGCGAACGTGCTGGCTGCGATGTCCCAGTCCCCCTGCTCGGTCAACGCCTGGGCGCGCTGCAGCAATCCGACCGCGACATCGTTGTCAAGCGGGCCGGCACGACCCGCATCGCGGAGGAGGGTAGAGGCCGGGTCGCCGCCCCAGCCCGGGGTCGCCGGTCCAGTCACCTCCTGACTGTACCCGGCCCGGCGGGAAGTGGCGCGCGCCGCCCCGTCCAGGGCGAGAAGTGGCCCGCCAGCCGCGTCCTGGCGCGTATCGACCGCCGTCCCAGCCGCAGCGACCGACGTCCGGAGCTGCCTCGGCCTCAGCGACCGAGATCGAGGGCCAGCTGGTCCTTCGAGGCCGCTCGGCTGGCCTTCTGACGTGGTGCGGCCGTCTGCGAGGGGCGCGCCGGGCGGCTGACGCCGGTGGCCAGGAGCGGTTCCCCCACGTGCCTCGCCATCCGCTCCGCCAGTGGCCACCAGTCGAAGCGTTCGGTCACCTGTGAGGCCGACTGCCGGATGAGCCGGTCGCGGGGCACCAGGCGCGGCAGCCTCGCGTCGAGGATGGCCTCGATCTCATCGCGGAAGCGGTCGCTGGTGGACCGCACGCCGTCCGCGCGGATCTCGACGTCCGGCGTCAGGCGCACGACGAGGTCGTAGGTGCGCGACCAGGCGCGCACCAGTGGCTCCACGTCGAAGCGGTCCTGGCCACCACAGGCCCGCAGGTAGTAGGCGAAGTTGTCCATGACACCGCGGTCGGTCACGACGCACTCGGCCTTCTGCGAGAGTTCCAGCTCGCGCCGGACCTGCGACATGAGGACCCACAGCTGGGCCTCGCCGGTCGCCGACTCGTTGATGCCGAGGGGGTTGTCGCGCACCACCTCCCGGGCGAATTCCACGGACCGCCCGGCGCGCTGGATGACGCTGGCGAAGGCCAGCGCCGCGGTGGTCTTGCGAATGCCGTGCGAGCCGATGAAGGCGATCTTGGCGTGGCGCTCCCAGGTCATCCTGGCGAGGCTCCCGCTCGGCCCGCAGGCCCGCCCGGCCCGCGCGGTGCCCCGCCCGTCCCGCGCGGTGGCCCGACCATCACGCCTTGGTAGCCGCGGCCACGATGAGCTGCGCCTCCTCGATGATGCGCGCCAGGTGAGCCTCGTCCACGAACGATTCGGCGTACAGCTTGGTGACGTCTTCCGTGCCCGATGGTCGAGCGGCGAACCAGCCGCGACTGGTGACGACCTTCAGGCCGCCGATGGCTGCCCCATTGCCTGGCGCCTCGGTGAGTCGGGCATCGACAGGGTCCCCGGCCAGCTCGGTGGCAGTCACGTCCGCCGCGGAGAGACGCCCCAGGGCATCCTTCTGCGCGGGCGTGGCCCGCGCGTCGAGGCGCCGGTAGTGCGGGGCGCCGAAGCGACTCGTGAGCTCGCCATAGCTGACGCCGGGGTCGTGCCCCACACGCGCCGTCATCTCCGCTGCCAGCAGGCAGGCGATGATGCCGTCCTTGTCCGTGGACCAGGGCCGTCCGTCGCGCCGCAGGAAGGACATCCCGGCGCTCTCCTCTCCGCCGAAGGCGACCGAGCCATCGAGCAGGCCGTCGACGAACCACTTGAAGCCCACGGGCACCTCGTAGAGGCGACGCCCCAGCGCGGCCGCGATGCGGTCCTGGAGCGCGGAGGACACCAGCGTCTTGCCGATGGCCGCCTCGGGGGCCCAACGGCGCGCACCGCCGAAGAGATACCAGGCGCCCGCCGCGAGCACGTGGTTGGGCGACAGGAGTCCGGCTGATGGCGTGACGACGCCGAAGCGGTCGGCGTCGGCATCGTTGCCCAGCGCCAGGTCGAAGTCGCCTCGAAGCGCGATGAGGCGGGCCATGGCGTGCGGGGACGATGGGTCCATGCGGATCTGAGCGTCCCAGTCGAGGGTCATGAAGGCGAAGGCCGGGTCCACCCGGTCGTTGGTGACGACAAGGTCGAGCCGGTGCCGCTCGGCGATGGCCGCCCAGTAGGCCACGGCCGCGCCACCCAGCGGGTCCACGCCGAGGCGCAGGCCTGACCCGGCGATGGCAGCCATGTCGATGACGTTCGGGAGATCGTCGACATAGTCGCCCAGGTAGTCGTGGGCGACGGCAGCCGCCATGGCCCGCTCGGGCGACACCCGGGGCACCCGCCCAAAGCCGTCGCGCAGCCGCGCGTTGGCATCCTCCTCGATGCTGCGCGTGACCCCCGAGTCCGCAGGGCCTCCGCTGGGCGGGTTGTACTTGAAGCCGCCGTCCGCCGGCGGGTTGTGGGATGGCGTCACGACGATGCCGTCCGCCAGCGCCTCGGGGTGCTCGCGGTTCCAGGTCAGGATGGCGTGGGAAAGGGCCGGCGTGGGCGTGTAGCCGCCCGCGCTGTCCACGCGCACGTCCACGCCGTCAGCCACCAGCACCTCCAGGGCGGTCTGGAACGCCGGTTCCGAGAGGGCGTGCGTATCACGTGCCATGAAGAGCGGGCCACCGATGCCCTGTGCCCGACGATAGGCGCAGATGGCCGCAGTGGTGGCCACGATGTGTGCCTCGTTGAACGACGTCCGCAGCGACGAGCCGCGATGGCCCGAGGTCCCGAAGGCCACCCGCTGGCTGGCCACGTCCACATCGGGCTGCCGGTCGTAGTAGGCGCCGACCAGGGCCGGCAGGTCCACCAGGTCCGTCGGGTCGGCCAGCCGCCCTGCCCGCTCGCTCGTCATCCGCGAACCCTCCTCGTGCCTGGTCTCGATGCGATCCGTTCGTGGCTCTGAGCGAGTATGCCCCGCCGCCATGGAGGCTGCCCCGCGGCGACCCCAGGACGCTGCCGGGCCGTTCCCGAATCGGGACTCTGCGATGACCAACGGCCCGCCACGGGGCCTCCTGGCTAGCGTATCGTGCGGGATGCCGGGGCGGGTGGATGGTCCCCGGGTCAGGCGCATGGAGGAACGTATCGAATGAGAACACGACCCATGAGCACGCTGGCGCGGGTGGCGGCCGCAGGTGCTCTGCTCACGGCGGCGATCGGCGTGAGTGGCGCGCCGGTCGTGACGGCCCAGGAGGCAGAGGACTGCTCGGCCATCGCCGGCGGCGAGATGCAGATCCCGGATGCCGTCGAAGGCAAGTTCAACGTGGGCATGGTCCTCATCGGGCCCCACAACGACGGCGGCTGGAGCCAGGCGCATTTCGAGGGCCTGCAGTACGTCTGCGAGAACGTGGACAACGTCCACGTCGCCTACATCGAGAACGTGCCCGAGGGCGCCGACTCAGAGCAGACCTTCCGGAGCCTCGCTCGCAAGGGCTTCGACTTCATCATCGGGACCTCGTTCGGCTACATGGATCCCATGGAGATCGTGTCCGAGGAGTTCCCCGACAGCACCTTCCTGCACCTCACCGGCTACAAGTCCAATGGCACCAACTTCGGCAACTTCTTCGGTGCCATGGAGAACTACAAGTACCTGGCCGGCATGCTGGCCGGCTCGCGCGCCAAGACCGACGGCAACCCCAAGCTGGGTTACATGGCCACCTTCCCCATCCCCGAGGAGCTCCGGCTGGGTAACGCCATCATGCTGGGCGCCAAGGAGACCTGCCCCGAGTGCACCATGGACGTGCGCTTCATCAACACCTGGCACGACCCGACGTTGGAGCGTGAGGGCGCAGCCTCGCTCTTCGATGCCGGTGCCCAGGTCGTCTTCACGGGTGCGGACACCCCGGCCGTTGCCCAGGTCGCCGAGGAGAAGGGCAAGTGGGGCGTCACCTACGACCATCCCGGCTCGTGCAGCAGTCCCGCCTGCCTGACGGCCCCCTACTGGATCTGGGGACCGGAGTACGCGCGCATCGCTGAAGAGGTCAAGGCTGGCACGTATGTGGCCGGCTACGAGTACTTCGACGCCGACGCCGGCGCCATGGGTCTCTTTGGCTTCGAAGAGGGCGAGACGCCACAGCCCGGCATCGCCGATCTGCCGCCAGAGGACGTTCAGCTCGTCAAGGACACCCTGGCCGCGATGCAGGCCGGCGAGTTCACCCGCTTCGATGTCTTCGCCGGACCGATCACCGACAACCAGGGCAACGTCGTCCTGGCCGAGGGTGAGACGCTCGAGCAGGCCGACCTCGACCAGTTCCCCAACGAGGCTGGCGACAACTGCGAGACCTGCATGTTCTGGTGGGCTGACGGCATCGAAGCCGCCCTGCCCTCCTAGCCACTCACTGGACCAGCGCCTCGGGGGCCGTGCTCGACCCCCGAGGCATCCCTTGCCGCCCATGACCGATCAGGCCCTCGCCGTCGAGATGCGGGGCATCGTGAAGCGCTTCCCCGGCATCGTCGCCAACGACGAGGTCGATTTCGACGTGCGTCCCGGCGAGGTGCACGCGCTGCTCGGGGAGAACGGGGCCGGCAAGTCCACCCTGATGAACATCCTGGCCGGCCTCTACCAGGCCGACGCCGGGAGGGTCAGGGTGCGCGACCGAGCCGTCGCCTTCGGCTCGCCCCGCGACGCCATCGAGGCCGGGCTGGGCATGATCCACCAGCACTTCACGCTGGTGCCTTCCCTGACGGTGACCGAGAACATCCTGCTCGGGCTGCGTGAGCCCCGCTTCCGCCTCGATCTCGCTCGCACGGACGCGAAGGTGGCCGAGCTCGCGGAGCGGACCGGCCTGGCGGTCGACCCCCGCGCCAAGATCTGGCAGCTCTCCGTTGGCGAGCAGCAGCGGGTCGAGATCCTCAAGATGCTCTACCGAGGCGCCACCATCCTCATCATGGACGAGCCCACGGCGGTGCTGGCTCCCCAGGAGGTCGACGAGCTGTTCGACACCCTGCGCGGCATGACCGCACGCGGGGACTCCATCATCTTCATCAGCCACAAGCTCGACGAGGTGCTGCGGATCGCCGACCGCATCACGGTCATGCGCCGCGGCAAGGTGACCGCGCCAGGCGTGCCGGCGGTCGGGATGACCAAGCGTGAGCTCGCCCAGCTGATGGTCGGTCGCGAGCTCCTCGAAGCCGTCGAGAAGGTGCCACACGAGCGCGGGCCGGTCGTGTTGCAGCTCGCCGGCGTCAGTGCCACCAGCGACCGAGGCCTGCCGGCCCTGGACCACGTCGCGCTGGAGATCCACTCGGGCGAGATCGTCGGCCTGGCCGGCGTGGCCGGCAACGGCCAGTCGGAGCTGGCCGAGGTCATCACCGGACTGCGACCCTGCACCGGTTCTGTCACCGTCAACGGTGTGGACCTGGCGAACCGCCCCGTCGTGGAGGCCATCGACGCCGGCGTGGCGCACATCCCCGAGGATCGCACCGGGACGGGCAGCGCGCCGAACCTCTCGCTCGTGGACAACCTCATCATGAAGTCGTACCGAACGGCCCCCGTGGGTCACGGCTGGACCATCGACGGGGTCTTCGCCCGCCGGCGGGCGGAGGAGCTCAAGGATGCCTACCAGGTGGCGGCCCCGTCGGTCGACACGGAGGCGCGGCTCCTCTCGGGCGGCAACCTGCAGCGCCTCATCCTGGCGCGGGAGATCAGCTCCGAGCCTGGCCTGATGGTGGCCGTGCAGCCGACCCGCGGCCTGGACGTGGGCGCCATCGAGACGGTCCACCACCTCATCCTCGAGCAGCGTGACCGGGGCACGGCCGTCCTGCTCATCAGCGAGGATCTTGACGAGATCCTCATGCTGGCCGATCGCGTCGTGGTCATCTACGAAGGCCACATCAGCGATCCGATCCCGGCCGACGAGGCGGACATCGCCGAGCTGGGCCTGCTCATGACCGGCTCAGCCGGCGCGGCGCGTACGTGAGCGACCTGGCGACCCCCCGCCGCCACCTGGTGCCCATCGGCCTCCAGGCCGAGCGGCGCCTCACCACGCCCCGGGGCCTGGGGGTCGCCACCACCATCGGGGCCGTCGTCGTGGCCCTGCTCATCTCGGCCGTGCTCATCTGGCTCATCGGCGGCGACCCCGTCAGCGCCTACGCCCACATCGTGCGGGCCTCGCTCGGCAGCGTGGGCGTCCTCTCGGACACGCTGGTCAAGGCCACGCCTCTCATCTTCACGGGCCTGGCCTGCTCGGTCGCCTTCCGCATGCGGCTCTGGAACATCGGGGCTGAGGGTCAGCTCATGATGGGCGCCTGGGGGGCGTCCGCCGTGGTGCTCGTGGGCTGGCTGCCGGAGGGCACGCCGGCCTTCGTCTTCATCCCCATCATGATGGTGGCCGGGATGGCGGCCGGGGCGCTCTGGGCCGGCATCGCCGGCTGGCTGAAGGCCCGGCTCAACGTCAACGAGATCATCACCACGCTGATGCTCGTCTACATCGCCGTCAAGTGGGTCCAGTTCTGGGTCTTCGGCCCCTGGAGCGAGGGCGGCTTCCAGATGTCCGAGCGGTTCCCGCGCGAGGCCTGGCTGCCGCGCCTGACCGACTACAGCGAGGCCATCCCCGACTTCGGAGGCCTGACCGTACACCTGGGCTTCGTCTTCGCCGTCATCGCGGCGCTCCTGGTGTGGTACCTCCTCAGCCGCACCCGGAAGGGGTACGAGATCCGGCTCATCGGCGACAACCCCCGGGCGGCCCGCTACGCCGGCATCGACATCGGCCGCACCATCATCCTGGTCATGCTCATCTCCGGCGCCCTGGCGGGCATGGCCGGTGCGACCGAGATCAGCGGTGCCGTGCACCGCCTGCAGGACAACTTCTCGCCGGGCTACGGCTTCACGGGCATCATCGTGGCCTTCCTGGCGCGCTTCCACCCCATCGGGGTGGTCGTGGCGGCCATCGCCTTCGGTGCGCTCATCCTGGCCGGCCGCGAGATCCAGCCGGCCGGCATCCCGGCCATGATCCAGGGCATCATCCTGTTCTGCGTCATCGCCAGCGACGTCTTCCTGCGCTACCGGGTGCGGGTGGTGCGACGGTGAACCTCGAGCTGGCCCTGGCCGCCGGCATCGCCAGTGGCACCGTGCTCCTCTTCGCGGCCATCGGCGAGCTCTTCGCAGAACGCGCCGGGATCATCAACCTGGGCGTGCAGGGCATGATGTTCGTGGGCGCGCTGGTCGGCTTCAAGGTCGGCTCGGAGGTCGACCCGTGGCTGGGCCTCGTCCTGGCAATGGCCGCGGGAGCCCTGCTGTCGCTGCTGCACGGCATCGTCTGCATCCACCTGCAGGCGAACCAGATCGTCTCGGGGCTGGCGCTCACGTTCCTGGGCACGGGCGTCGCCCTGGTGCTCGGCGAGGGCCTGTCGTCCGGAAGCCCCGCCCTGCTGCCCGTCGTCAGCGTGCCCTTGTTGTCCGACATCCCGTTCATCGGGGGCGTCTTCTTCTCGGATCAGTCGATCCTCGTCTACCTGGGATACCTGCTCGTACCCATCACGTCGCTGTGGATCTTCCACACGCGGCCCGGGCTGCACCTGCGTGCCGTCGGCGAGCAGCCCAGCGCGGCGGATGCCCTCGGCGTCAACGTCTACCGGCAGCGCTACGCCTACACGATGCTGGGCGGCGCCCTGGCTGGCCTGGCTGGTGCCACCATCACGATGGCGCTGGTGCCCGGCTGGCATGCGGACAAGACCGTCATCGCCCAGGGCTGGATCGCCGTGGCGCTCGTCATCTTCGGCCAGTGGAAGCCCGGCCGCACGATGTTCGGTGCCTACATGATGGCCTTCATCTTCCGGCTGACCATCGACCTGCAGGGCAAGGACGCCCTCCTGGGTCTGCCCAACGTCTTCTTCGAGTACCAGCCCTCGACGTTCTTCCTGGGCATGCTTCCGTATGCGATGGTGATCCTCGTGCTGATCTTCGCCGCCAGCGAGGCCAACCGCAAACGCATCGGTGCCCCGGCAGCCCTCGGCCTGCCGTATCAGCGTGGAGAGCGCGGCCACTAGTCGCACGGGGGCTCAGCAACGGGGCGGCCGAACCGACGGTCGCGGCGCTACGAAGGTCGTGTGGTTCGACCTCCGACCTCGCCGTGGATCTGGCGAAGCAATGGCGCCAGGTCGCTGAACTGCTCCAGGGTGAGCGACTGCTCGCCATCGGAGAGGGCATCGTCCGGATCGGGGTGCACCTCGACCATGATGCCGTCAGCGCCGCCGGCCACGGCAGCGAGGGCCATGGGCGGCACGAGCCAGCGTTTGCCTGTGGCGTGCGACGGGTCGACGATGACAGGCAGATGTGTGAGGCGGTGCAGCAGCGGCACCGCCGCCAGGTCCAGTGTGTTGCGCGTGTAGGTCTCGAACGTGCGGATGCCCCGCTCGCAGAGGATGACGTTCGGGTTGCCCGAGGACACGATGTACTCGGCGGCCATGAGCCACTCCTCGATGGTGGCGGAGAGGCCCCGCTTGAGCATGACCGGCCGCTCGGTGCGGCCCACCGCCATGAGGAGCGGGTAGTTCTGCATGTTGCGCGCGCCGACCTGCAGGATGTCGGTGTGGAGCGCCACGACTTCCACCTGGGACGGCTCCATGACCTCGGTCACGATGGGCAGCCCGGTGCGCTCTCGAGCCTCCACCAGGAAGCGCACGCCGTCCATGCCCAGGCCCTGGAAGGAGTACGGGCTCGTGCGCGGCTTGAAGGCTCCACCCCGCAGGATGGTGGCCCCGGCGGCGGCGACGGCATCGGCCGTGCGCAGCAGCTGGTCGCGGCTCTCCACCGAGCACGGGCCGGCCATGATGGTGAGCGTGCCTCCGCCGATGCTCGTGCTGCCCACCCTGACCACCGTGTCCGCGGGGTGGAAGTCTCGCGAGGTCAGCTTGAAGGGCTTGCTGATGGGCGTGACCGACTCGACCCCCGGCAGCACCGCCAGGTGGCTCATGACCTGCTCCTTGCGCAGGCCCACGTCGCCCACGACGCCGATCACGACTCGCTGCTCGCCGCGGCTCTCGTGTGGCGTGAGACCGTCCGCCTCGATGTGGCGACGCACCTCCTGGACTTGCTCCTCGGTCGCGCCGACCGACATCACGACCAGCATGCGGTCGAACCTCCTGTTCCGGATTTCGGGTGATCGGACCCCAGACTAGCCGTTCCGGGCCAGCACCCGGTGGAAGAGCGCGGGATCCGGGTCGCCCGGCAGCACGCGGATCAGTGATGCCGGCCGCAGGCCCAGCGTGGCGCGTCCCAGGGGCCCGTCAAGGGTCAGCGAGTCGGTCGACTCGGAGCGGGCCAGGATGGTCACCTGGCTGCCCGGCCGCAGCCCGCGTGCCTCCAGGTAGGAGAGCAGCCCCGTGTCCTCCTCAGCCGCCTCCGTGATGCGATAGATGGTCACCCGTGCCCCCGAATCGACCTCGCTGAGCGGATCGCCGCGGGGACGCCGCCGGGCCGTGGCGTCGTCGATGGGGTTGCCGTGGGGACACGTCTCCGGGTGACCCAGCAGTTCATCGAGGGCGGCCTCCACGCGGGGCGAGATGCACGCCTGCAGGCGCGCCGCCTCGGCGTCCGATTCGGCCCAGCCGATGCCCAGCATCGTCGTGAGCAGCCACTCGACGAGGGCGTGGCGCCGGTAGATGTCGTCGGCGACCCGGCTCCCCTCCTCCGTCAGCTCGACGTGGCGCGTCTCGCTCACGGCCACGAGGCCTTCGACAGCCAGGCGTCGCAGCATCTCGCTCGTGGCCTGGGGAGAGACGCCCATGCGCCGGGCCAGCTCCGCGCCGCTCAGCGTCGTTTCACCGCGCGACTGCCGGATGGCCATGAGGTAGCCCTGTTCGGAGGCGGAGATGGGCTGCGACAGTCGGGTCATCGCCATACGAGTCAGAGGATACGGAACCTCGGACATCAGCGGGAGGCGACCTCGGGTGGGCTCGGCAGGGCCGATGCCGTGGGGGGCTCGGCAGGGCCGATGCCGTGGGTGGGCTCGGCAGGGCCGATGCCACCGGACGAAGCGACGCCATCCCCTGGCAGGTCTCCTCGTGCGCCTCGGCGCAGGGCTCCCAGTCGACCGAGCTCCCGGCGCCCCAGGCCGGTCGCCGACACTCGGCGGGCGGAGGCGTCGGCCCGGGCGACGGGTCGGCGACCAGGTCGAGTCGCTCCCCCACGAGTCGCGAGACTGCTGGCCAGGGGATCCCGCCGAGCGGCGCTGCCGCCTCGCTGGCGGTCACGGACAGGGCCAGCTGTGATCCATCCGGTGAGAGCGCCCCGAGGATGTCGAGCACCTGTTCGGTGACGGGCACGTCAAGCACCGCATCGACCTCGCCAGGCAGAGCACCCGGCGACCAGGTCCCCTCGGCAAGCAGCTCACCGGGACCGAGGACGACGAGGCGGCCACCAGGCAGGAAGGACCACACCGCGCCGCCAGCCTCAGAGACGACGGAGAAGCGACCGCCGAGCGCGGGGTCCCACGCCGACTCAGAGACGCCGGGCCCTCCGTCGTCTGCTCCCAACCCCACGGCGCACGTCAGCCAGAGCGTCAGCCACGCCAGGCCACCCGCCACGATCGCGGCTCTTCGCGTCAGCAGTCCCATGTCGGCGCCAACGCTAGCACTCTGGCGCCCCGCCGGCGGGCGATCCGACCGGCGGGCCGGTGGGCCGGTGGGCACGACCCTGTCCAACCGGGAGCAGGGCGACCGCACGCGGCGGCGCGTCGGCAGGGGCCGATGGCACGCTTCGCGAGCCGAGGCTGCTCACAGGCTGGCCCACAGGAGTAGCATCGCGCCCATGAGCGCATCCCAGCCCGCGCGGCGGGGGCCGCGCCGTGACCTCCTCGGCAGCGTCCTCGTCCTCGGCGGTCTCCTGGCCGCCCTGGCGCCGCCATCGGTGCAGGCCCAGGCCGCCGCCACGCCTGACCTGACGCCCTGGGTGCGCGCCGACACGCCCGCTACCCCGACCGACCTGGAGCTCTGGGACGTCATCGCCGGCGGTCCGGGCTTCATCGCCGTGGGCGGCGGATTCGAGGCAGGCGAGGAGGTCGGCACGGCGGCCATCTGGGTGTCGGAGGACGGCTGGGCATGGCAGAGCGTGGCGCTCCTCGGAGACGCCGCGACGGGGATCCCACGTTCGATCACCGCCACGCCGGATGGCTTCGTCGCAGTGGGCTCCGGCTGCTGTCCGGACCGCGCCGCGGTCTGGCTGTCCGAGGATGGCCTGGCCTGGGAACGGCTGCCGGATCAGTCGGGCTTCGCTGACGCGGCCATGCTCGGCGTGACGTGGCAGGACGACGGTCTCGTGGCCGTCGGATGCAGCGCGCAGCTGGAGTGCTTCGGCGGCCTCTCCTGGGCATCGCCGGACGGCCGGACGTGGAGCGGGCCGGAGGAGCTCGACATGCTGCCCGGCGATGTCGCCGGGACGAGCATGGGGCCGATCGCCGTCGGGGCCAGCGAACCCTACGACGGCGCCGCATCCCTCGCGCTCGGGATCCCCGGGGCTGCCTGGGCGCCAGCCACCCAGATCGCGCCGCGCGGCTGGCTGGACGCCGCCATCGACACACCGGACGGCACCCTGGTCGCTGGCGGCACCACCAACGAGCGGAACGGCCGTGCTGCGACGCTGGCCTTCACCTCGTCCGATGGCCTTTCGTGGGAACCGCTCGAAGGCCCAGGACTGGACGGTCTGTGGGTGGAGGATGTCGCCGCTGCCCCGGATGGCTGGCTGCTCGCTGGCTGGAGCACCACCCGCGACGGCCAGGTGCCCGCGACGCGCTGGACGACCGACCTGACGACCTTCCACCCCATCGCCTTCCCGCGCGAGATGAAGGACAGCGGACTCGTCCACGCCGGCGCAGTGGCACCGGATGGCTCGACCATGGTGGTCGTGGGTTCGTCGATCCTCAACCGCGGGGAGGTGCCCAGCGCCTGGGTTCGGGCGGCCGACCAGGTGGCCTCGGCCGACTGACCAGGCGGCCGAGGCCGGGCTGACCAGGGGTCCGGGCCGGCCTCGGGCGCGGCGTTCAGCCGGAGACAGCCTCGATGCGTCCGGCGTCGATGGCCGCCACGAAGGCGGCGTGGTCGCGCTCGTTCTGGTCGGCGTAGGCCTCCGAGAAGTCCGCGATGGCCCCGTCGAACGTGTCCGATGTCCCCAGGTAGGCAGCGATGGCCACGGCATCGCCGCTCCGGGCGTGGGCGCTGGCCAGGGCTCGAGCGCAGAGGCTGCCGTAGAACCCCAGGCCCGCCGGCTCCAGGGAGGCGATATCCACGGAGCCCTTCATGTCCCAGAGCTGCCGGAAGTAGAAGTCGCGGCCGGCGGCCGAGCGGCTCCAGCCCAGGAAGATGTCCGAGGCGGCCTGCATGACGCGCTGGCCGTGGACGACGCGCTCGCCGTGGTTTCGGTGCGTGCTGGCTGAGGCATATGGCTCGAGCACGGACGCGGTGGCTTCCTTGGCCTGCAGGATGAGGGGGTCCTGCTCGTCACGCCCCTGGAGGACGACGACGAAGCAGCGCGTGCCCACGCTGCCGACACCGACGACCTTCAGGGCGTAGTCGGCGAAGCGATAGCGCTCCAGGAACTCGCGCAGGCTTTCCGGCATCGTGGCCCGGTAAGCGTCGAAGACGGCCGCCAGGTTGGCGGCGCCGCCGGGGATCTCCACGCGCTGCAGGGTGGGCGGTGACTCCCTGATGACGAGCCGCCCGTCCACGACGCTCGTCAGCGAGGCAGCAGCCTTGATCACGTCCCGGCCCCTGGCCTTGGCGAAGATGGCATCGACCTTGGTTCTCTTGGCAGCGGCGTCGGAGCGCCCGGCCAGGGCAGCCTCCACCGCGGACCGGACATCGGCCTCGGTGAGGCCGGAATACCAGACGTCGATGAGGCGCATCTGTGCGTATCGCGACATCCACTCGCGGTAGGAGCGAACGGTCTCCATGGTCGCCGCCCGACTCGCGGCTGCCGAGAACCCGTTCCCGCGACCGGCCACGATGACACTGGCGGCGAGGCGCTTGACGTCCCACTCCCAGGGGGCCGGGAGCGTCTCATCGAAGTCGTTGGCGTCGAAGACGAGGTGGCGCTCCGGGGAGGCGAAGATGCCGAAGTTGGAGATGTGGGCATCGCCGCTGGCCTGGACCACGATCTCCGTGCGTGGGGTCTCCGCCAGGTCGTAGGCCATGACCGCCGGGGTGCCGCGGTAATACGCGAAGGGAGAGGCCGCCATCCGCCCGTGACGCATCGGCACCAGGTCCACGAGCCGGTCGGCCTCCTGGGCCTGGAGGATGGCGATCGGGTCACGGCCCGGGCGCAGCTCGAACGCGGCGTGGTTCCTGCGTGGCACTCGCTTCCGTTCGGCGCGGCCCTCGTCGCGACGCACGGATGTCGCGACCCATGGCCGGGGCGTCCAGACGTCGCTCGCCTCGGTCGCGACCGCCCAGGCGCTCTCGTAGTCGGTGACCAGCGCCTGCCGTCCGTCTGACCCCGTTGGCTCGCCGACCCCCTTGGCCGTTGAGCCCTTCACACGTTGGCTGCCGCCAGTCGAGGCACGCGCGTCACGAGCCATGGTCGATGCACTCCTTCCAGACCTCAGGCCTCACGGCCGACGGTCGTTCCGGCCCGCGGATGGGCGCCGTCGACCCGCAGTATGGAGGTCCACGCCGTAGCGGCCATCATCCGTGCCGTATGAGGTCCCACTCGAGCCGGCACCCGGCCTCGACGTCCCGCCGCGCTCCAGGCCGCGGCGTGCTCACGGATGGGCCGCTCGCGTCGGCGGCGCGGAAGACCCGTCAGCGGCGTGGAAGACGCGTCAGCGGCGCGCCTTGCCGCTAAGTCGTTCGCCGGGGAGGGCCACGGCCGCGAGGCGGCGAGACGGGTCGGCGCCAGGCCACGCGGACCGGTCGACCGCGAGCGGCCGGGCGGGAGCATCCGGGACTCGGCGGGCAGGTCGCCGGGAGGGCGATCGGGGGACGGTCGAATAGCCGGCGCCACGCCCCCAGCGCTGGGATGAGCCGCCAGAGGCGGGCCGTCCCTCGCTTGGCATCGGGCGGTCGGCGGCTGATGGCTCGAAGCCGACCACGACCTCCCGGCGGATGGGCCGCTGCAGCAGCTTCTCGATGCCCTTCATGAGCTCCTGTTCGTCGGCCGCCATGAGCGACGTGGCCAGGCCCTCCTGGCCGGCGCGGCCGGTCCGACCGATGCGGTGGACGTAGTCCTCCGGCACCGTGGGCAGTTCGAAGTTGACGACGTGCGGCAAGGCCTCGATGTCCAGCCCACGGGCCGCGAGGTCGGTGGCCACCAGGACCTGCGTGCGGCCCTCCTTGAAGGCACCCAGGGCGCGGACCCGCTGCGACTGGCTCTTGTTGCCGTGGATGGCGGAGGCACTGATGCCGTCGCTGCCGAGCTGCTCGGCCAGGCGGTCGGCGCCACGCTTGGTGCGCGTGAAGACGAGCACCTGGTCGACCTCGCGGCTGCGCACCAGGTGGCTGAGGAGCTGTCGCTTCCGGCCGCGGTCGACCGGGTGGATGACCTGGGCGATGGCCGGCACCGTCGTGTTGCGGGGCGCGGCATCCACCGACGCGGGGTCGCGCAACAGATCTTCCGCGAGGCGGCGGATGGGGGGCGCGAAGGTGGCGCTGAAGAGCAGGCTCTGTCGCTCGGTCGGCAGGAGGGCGAGGATGCGCCGGATGTCCGGCATGAAACCCATGTCCAGCATGCGGTCCGCTTCGTCCAGGACGAGGATCTCGACCCGACGCAGGTCCACGGTCCCCTGCCGGACGTGGTCGAGCAGACGACCCGGCGTCGCCACCACGACCTCCGCGCCGGCGCGGAGCGCGCGCACCTGGCGCTCCATGCTGACCCCGCCATAGATGGCCGTGGAGCGCACCGGCCGGTGGGCGCCATAGGTGCGGACGCTCTGCTCGACCTGGAGTGCCAGCTCGCGGGTGGGAACGACGACCAGCGCCCGCACGGAGCGAGATCCGGTCGGTCGGCTGGCGTGCAGACGCTCCAGCATCGGCAGCACGAAGGCGGCCGTCTTGCCGGTGCCCGTCTGCGCGCCCGCCAGCAGGTCGCGGCCTTCCATCACGAGAGGGATGGCCTGCGCCTGGATGGGCGTCGGGCTGACGTAGCCCTGGTCCTGGACGGCACGAAGTGAGGCGGGCGACAGCCCGAGGGTATCGAAGGTCAAGGTGAACTCCTGACGGGCCCTCCCGCGTCCATGCGGGGCCGGTCAGGGCAGGGTGGTCTCGGGGTCGATCGTTCGGGGGAACGGGAGCGCGGACCGGGGCGCCCCTCGAGAGGATGTGTCGCCAGCATAGCGCATCGAGGCCCGTCGCCCATCCGTTCGGTCCAACTGCCCGGGATGCGGCACCATCAGGCAGGGCCTGACCGTGAAGGTCGAGGATCGGGCCCAGGGGATGTTGGGGTCGCTCGATAGGGAGGTGTCCGGATGTTCACACCGTTGCGGACGATGGTCAGGGATCCTGAGGGCAAGGTCCTGCTGTTCAGTGCCTTCGGCACCATGGCCGTGGGCACCGTCGTCTACAGCACGCTGGAGGGCTGGTCGCTCCTGGACGCGCTGTACTTCTCCGTCGTGACGCTGGCGACCGTCGGCTTCGGCGACCTCACGCCCACCACCGACCTCGCCAAGCTCTTCACGGTCGGCTACATCATCACCGGCATCGGGATCCTGGCTGCCTTTGCCTCGGAGCTCACGAAGCGCCGGGGCGCTCCCCTCGCCGACCGCATCCGCAGCGCTTCGACCATCGAGCAGGCCGTGGTCGAGGAGGTCGAGGAGGTCGAGGAGGTCGTGGGGAAGACCGACGACGAGCGCTGAGCCCAAGTCAGCCAGCGGCCCGCGCCGGGCGCCGAGAGCCGTGCGCTGATCTCGCCACGTCCCTTCATGCCAGCCGACGATGGCCCGCAGGCAAGGGCCCGTCCGACTCAGTCGAGTCTCCAGCATGGCACGTCACCAAGGAGGCCTGATCATCACCAACGCCGGTCCCGACGGGACAGGGTGCGGATCACGGGTCGCCACCGGTGACCGGACCGCGGATGCCACCTTCCTGTTCCCGCTCCAGTCGCACATGTCGCGACTCATGACGATGGCGCGCCCGGAGGGACTCGAACCCCCGACCCTCTGATCCGAAGTCAGATGCTCTATCCGCTGAGCTACGGGCGCAAGACTCACGCTCAAACAGAGCGTCTAATGCAGATACGGCCTTAGCACGCGGTCATCAGAGCGTAATCCGGAGGCTTGCAACCGCATCCGGAGACGTTCCGATGGCCCTGACCAAGACCGCATCCACGCCGCGTAGTATCGCATCCGGCGGCCTGGCCGCCGATGCCGCGTCCTTCGGGCGCCACCTGCGCGCCTCCAACCCCTCCCCTCGCACGATCCAGAGCTATCTGGAGGCCGTGGACCTCTTCGGGCGCTACGCGACGGAGCAGGGTATGCCGACCACCCTGGCCGGTATCCATCGCGAGCATGTCGAGAGCTTCATGGAGCACCTGCTGGCGACGTACAGGCCGGCCACCGCGGCCAACCGCCACGCCGGGCTCCGCGCGTTCTTCCGCTGGGCCGTCGATGAGGGCGAGATCAAGGACTCGCCGATGGCGAAGACGAGGAAGCCGCGCCAACCCGAGTACCTGCCGCCGGTCCTGACGCCCGCGCAGCTCCAGGCGGTCCTCGACACTTGCCGGGGCGACTCGCTGCGCGACCGGCGCGACACGGCCATCCTGCGTCTCTTCATCGGCACGGGTGCGCGCCTCTCCGAGGTGGCCGGCCTGACGGTCGATGACGTCGACCTTGACGAGGGCACCATCGTCGTCATGGGCAAGGGCAGGCGGGAGCGCAAGACGTACATCGGCACGAAGGCCATCAAGGCCATGGATCGCTACGCCCGCAAGCGTCGCGAGCACCCCTCGGCCGATTCGCCCGTCTGGTGGCTCGGGACGCACGGGCCGATGACCGCGTCCGGCATCAGCCAGGTCGTCAAGGACCGCGGGGCGCAGGCCGGCGTGCCCAGCCTGCACGCTCATGCCTTCCGCCACTACTTCGCGCACGAGATGCTCGCGAAGGGCATGCAGGAAGGCGACCTCATGGTGGCGGCCGGTTGGCGCAGTCGCGAGATGCTCGCCCGCTACGCGGCATCCACGCGCGCCGACCGGGCCATCGCCGCGTCCAAGCGCCTCAACCCGGGAGACGAGCTGTGAGCCTGCCGCCCCTCGCTGCGAACCGTGGCAGGCACGGCACCGTGGATTGTGCACAAGCAGCCTGCCGCCGGATGCTTCCTGGGGTCTGGCGTTTCGACCTCGGCCTCGGAGGAGCGCCAGGCCTACAGATGGCCCTAGGTTGGACTGAGGACGATGGGCGCGTGTGGCACGTCACAGATCGAGCACGGAAGAACGCCGACTTGAGTATGCACTTCCCACCTCGGCACAAACTCATCCCGGCTGTGAAGTCGAGTGGCTTCATGCCAGCTTCGCTGGCCGCTCGGCCCCTTCCCGGCCCCGCGCATCCGGCATGATGTTCGGTGATGGGCTCAGGCAGCGAGAAGGCGACGCATCAGGCGGCCGAGCTCACCGCGCGCGTCGAACGACTCGCCGATCTCGCCGACACGCGCTGGCGCGCTCTGGTCGAGGCGGACGGCGCTGCCGGACTCGATCCTGAGGAGCCCGAATCACCGGCGGCCCCCAGGGGCCCCCGCCAGCGCGCCCGCGAACTCCGCGACCACGTGCGGACGTACCTCGTGCCCCGCGCTCGAGACCTGGACGCTCCGCTCCTCGTCGCCATCATCGAGCGGCCATGACGGGGATGACCGTGTCACGGCCATGGGCGACTCGGTTGGGTCAGGCTACAACGGCAGCTTCGACGGCGGCCCCGGCAAAGACTCTGTCGATTTCTACTACGGCGTTCTGCCTCCTTCGCCCAGACGTTGTGGACGACGGGCGCCCGGGCGGTCCAGCAGCCGTGCGCCGTGGTGTCGCACGAGTAGCGACCTACGGGCGCCGACTCGTAATCGGGAATGAAAAGCCCGCTCGTGGCGAAGCCCGCCGCCTCGTCGTGCTGCGGTGAGGACGAGCGAGTAGCCATCGCGCTGATGCCGCGGGTGCCGTCCGCCCACCCATCAGCCTGACGGATTCACATTTGCCGAGGTCTACTTGGGGGTGAAGAGGAGCGCGCGGTCCAGAAGGAGTTCCGAGAGGGCCGGGCGGCTCCCGGTCGCCGGTTCCATGTATGCGCGCGTCACGACCTGGATCGTGCCCATGTCGACGGGTCGGCTGGCAGCGTACTGCGCACAGAAGTCGGTATCGGTGGTGGGGAGCGAGGTCACGTGGGATCCCGTCGGCCCGCTGTCGCCGGCGCGGCTGAAGGCCCACGCGTAGAGCAGGTCAGCGTTCGGATCGTCGGCGACGAAGTCGTGCGCGCTGCCCTTCAGTTGGTCGCTCTGCGTGGTCGCCAGGCTGACCCACCCCTCGGCGTCGGCATTGACCGAGACGCTGGCGTAGGACGCCTTCCCGGTCGCTGCGTGGTTCGTGCCGTAGGCGACGAGAAAGGCGTCGTCCGGCAGGCTGATGTTCGGGCTGATCAGGTACTGGGCGTCGTTGCTCGCGTTCTGTGCTCCCGGCAGAAGGGGGGAATCGGTCACCATGTTGGCCTGCAGCCCCGGACCCGACTCCCCGACGCGGCGCTCGAGCACCACGTCGTGGGCCTCGTACCCAGGGTATTCGTCGATGATCCGTTGGCGCAGCAACTGGAGGCTGGGGTTGAGGTCGAGCTCGGTGGTCCCGGTCCCGGAGACGCGCAACGGTGGGACGGGCAGGGGATCGGGCGCATAGACCGGCTCCGTCTCGTCCGCGGAGTCGCTCTGCGGCCGCACCCGCAAGACCTGCAGCGGAGGCGTGGCACGGTAGTCGTCGAGCGCTTCCTCGTAGCCAGCATCAGGCACGGCCGTGCGCATGCCGAGCAGGAACTCGTCAGCGCCCTCGTCCAAGCCCAGCCGGAACATCGCCGGGGGGATGGTCATGTCGTTCGTGGCGCCGCCGAGGCCGGCAGCGGAGAGCATGTCGTCGACCTCGGACTGGGTGCGCCGGTGACCCGCGATGACGAGGGCGAACAGGTTGTCGTACGGGGTCGACCCGCTCGTGCGCACCGACTCGTTGTTGACCGGGTCGCCGATGGCGACCCAGAGTACCGGGCCGGTCTGCAGAGGGCCTCGCATCATGGAGAGGTCGATGGAATAGTAGGCCTCCGGCGGCGGCGTCACCCCGATGATCACGATGGCCTCATCCTGTCGCAGGCGCCACGAGAGGGGTGCATTGGCGGCAGGTGCCTGCCCCGGCACCTCCGGCATCACGGCGACGAGGTAGGGCGTCAGGGGATTCGGCCACACGGCGCTGAAGGTGGCGCCCTCGCAATACCTTCGGTTCAGATCGGCCAAGACCTCGGTCGCCGGCTGCGACACGTAGCCGGAGCTCGCCAGTTCGTCCTGGAACCGGGTCATGAGGGTGCTGATGTCTGGTCGAGCGGAATTTTCGGCAGCTGGCGCATCGGCGGCCACGGCGACGCCCGCCGAGCCCGTCGTGAACACCGCCGCGGCGCCCACGACCAGGGACGCCAGCACCGAGAACACGCGTGTCACCTGTACCACCTCCGTCGGTCCGCTTGCACTGAAGCGACGTCGCTCCGCCGCTGCGCTCGAGGGTCTTCGGCGACCTTGGTCTGACCCATGCTCGAAGATCTACGTGAGCACCGTCCCCCGGCACGAATCAATCGGGGCGACCGCTCGTCGCTGACAAGGCCCGAACGTCCCGGATCGGCAGGCACGGTCCAGGATTCCCTGGGCCAGTGCGGCGCCTGCGGCGGTGACGTTCCCGGGACGGTCATGAGCCTGGCGACCGCGCGGGACGGAGACGGCTGCCTCATGGTTCGACCTCCCCGCGCCCGGAGCGAGGCTCTTCCCATGCATCGGATACCAGCGGAGCACAGGCACCCTGCACCCATTCATAGCCTGGCATGGGGAACGGGTATGTGTCGTGTTCGAAGTCCCACGCCGATAGCGGGAAGCTCGAGAAGATCCCGCCCATGTCACCGGTGCAGCTGCCATTCATGCCCACGAAGGGCTCGTCCTCGACCACCCGACACTGACAGCTCAACGGCCTGTTCGGATCAGACGGATCCAGACTCTCCGTGCAGGGAGCGGCATCGCAGATAGCCCAACCGTGGTCCCCGCGATAGCCCGGGGTCTGCGGGTCACAGGCCACGAGATCCTGTTGCAGGAGCGTGCACCACCCTCGATACGAGTAGGTCGACACCCACTCGTAATCGACCCCATCCACTTCATACCGGCCATCGGCCATGGCGCTGCAGACAGGAGCCTCATCCACATCACATGGACGAAGGTCGGTGCACACGACCTGCGTCAGGCGCTTGACCGTGGGATCCTGGATCTCGGATGTCGCGACGATATGTGCTTCATTCACCCTCATGCAGTCGCAATCAGCCTTGCCGCCGCTCACCTGGCAGTCGGGGGATGCTGAACAGAGGGCGTGCCATCCGCTACATGTGACGAAGGCCTGAGGTCCACCAGGGGGCGTCGTGACTTCCACGGCTGCTGGTTCCTGACCGGAGGTCGACGCCTCGTCCTGGGCCAGGACGGGGGATGCCTGGACGACGGCGAACACGAACATGAACGCGAGTACGGACTTCCGCACCGGCATCATCTCCCCCCTGCCGTGCAGGCATGCACGGCGTCACCTCGGGCGGGTCGGTCCCGCCAGTGGCTCTGCGCGACTCCGGCGGCCGGACTGTGACTCGCGCGTCAGCGCCTCCCGCTGTGGCCAAGTATCTCGCCTGGCGGGAGTGGCCGCTGGTCGATCGGGCACGACGTCGCGCGGGACACCAGGGTCACCGAGGCGCCGCAGATCCTCGGGCAGCGTCCCTGAAACCGAAGGACGGGTGGTTTTGTTCGGGACGAGAGGGGTGATGGGCAGGCGCGGGTAGCGTACGCGCGAGTAGCTGCTGGATGGTCGGTATCTGGACCCGGAGGCCGCGTCACCAGAGACGCAGGTCGACACGATGCCGCAATGGTGCGGTGCCCTGGTCCCATCCGACCCGGCAGCTCAGGGCCCCAAGTCGTTTGGTCCGCCAACTGAGGGCGCGCCTAAGCTGACGTCGACCCACGAGACCGGCCAGGCGGTCTCTCCGATGGGGATCCACCGCGCCGTGCTCACGGCGGAGGCTCCGTGAACGCCTCAGCTACCCCCGGCTGCGCCTGACCCGTCGCCAGCTCGAGGTCCTGCGGGCGTACATCAGGGCCGGCTCGGTTGCCGCCGCGGCTTACGAGCTCGGCATCAGCGAGACGACGGCGCGGCAGCACCCCATCGAATCGCCGAGCGTCGGATACCACCAAGGTCCGCCTCCTGTTGCCGCCGGGGTTCACCGACCAGTCGGACACCCGCTGGCCCACCCTCTACCTCCTGGACGGCTCCGGTGACGAATACGTGGTCTGGGCACGGAACACGGACGTGGAGCAGCTCACCGCGGACAGCGACCTGCTCGTGGCCTTGACTGCGGCTGGTGGTGGTGGCGCGTACTCCGACTGGTGGCAGGACGGCGAGGGCGGGCAGCCCGCCTGGGAGACGTTCGGCATCCCGGCCACCGTGCACGCCTACGGGGACGGCACCCACGTCTGGCCGTACTGGGAGCGGGAGCTGCACGCGTCGTATCCGATGCTGCTCGATGCACTCGGCGTCCCTGCGCCGTGAGGGACGTGTCTCAGCCGGCGGGCATGACCTGGTAGACGGCCAGCGCCTGGGTCGCCAGTCGCTCACGTCCATCGGACGGCTTGTTGGCGACCTTGAACTTGTCCGTGGCAGCGAACCGCCGAGCCATGACGGTCGAGCCACCGCCATCGAGGTTGAAGGCGTGGACCGCGCCCAGGGAGAGCATCAGCCTGCCCATCTCCTTGAGGCTGACACCGATGCTGTACCCGGATCGGCGTCCGTCAACGGTGACCATCAGCACTCGGCCATCGGCCGTGACACCGACGCCGGTGCGGGGGTGCCGCTCCGAGCCGGCGGGATACGCGCTCCGCGACGGCGCTGCCACGCGCCCGTCCCGGGCCGTCCACTGGTTGCCGCCGAGGGTCTCGACGACGTCACCCCAGCCGGGCGCCGCGTCGATGACGCCACCGCAGCTGTTGTTGACGTTGCGCACGACCGAGGTCTTCAGGACGTAGCGGTCGCCCACGCGCATCTTGCGGACCCAGTCGTTCGTCCGGCCCCCGACCGAGAGGACAGCCATGCCGGGCGCCAACGGCGTGTTGCCCTCGCCGCGCCGGACATCGGTGACCCGGACGGTCTGCTGGCCGTTGGGGCGAAGGACGTCGTCCGTCGCGAGCACGACCTCCACGCCGCCAGGGGCGGTTTGGGTACTGCTCGCGAAGCGGTGCGTGAACAGGACGACCTTGGCGTCGTCGCGGTGCGTGTTGACGCGGTGGATCTGCTTGTCGACCTTGCGGCCGACCTCGGTCATCGTGGTATGGAGCCGCACGTCCGCGATGCGTGCGCCGCCCGCAGGGTCCACGCCGAGCGTGGGATACGTGCAGGCCTGGGCGACCCACACCTCACCGTCCGAGACGTGCAGCGAGATGGGCGCTGCCCAGGCGTCCTGGCGACCCTCCGCGGACATGCCGCCGTTGATGGCCACCATGGCCTTCAAGTTCGGGGTGGACTTGCGCAGGGCCAGCTTGCTGGGACGCTCACGCTGCGGGACCGCGTCGTTGGAGAGGAGCGACCGGATGCGGACCGTCGGGACGCGGGGGTCGATCGTCGCCACGCGGACCGACTGGGGCAGCTTGCCCGACGTACGCATCGTGCCCTGCGTGTACGTGATCCCTGGTGCCAGCTCCACGCTCCCCGATGGCACGAAGGGCCGGCTGATCTGGGCCGACACGGCACCGGAGAAGGGCGTCAGGGCAACGGCAAGCCCGAGCGTGATCGAGGCCAGGCGAGCGACAGGAGGGATGGCGGAGAAGGCCGCGGCGTTCATGCCCTGATGGTGGCGAGATGGGCAGCCACGCCACATGACCGGGAAGTCACCCCGTCATAGCCCGCCGGTCCGTCCCCGCCCGCAGCCAGCACGAAGGGGCCAGCGGCACCCTAGCGGACAGGTGGGAGGGTCCCCTGCTGCACGCGCTGCCGGTCCGCGGCCGCCGAGGCCGCGGCGATGGCTTCCGCGACGGAGCGATCGACGACCTGGACGTGCGTCATCGCGAGGGTACGGACGCTGCCATCGGTCATGACACAGACGGCCTCGGTGATGGTGCCGGTCTCCTCGGACCACGTGCTGATGAAGTCGACGACGCTGACCGGATAGCCGTTCGGATCGGCACCACCGGGGTGATAGATGGCGGCGAGTGGGCCCATCGACTACTCCATTGCATGGCCCCTGGGGCCATCCGGGCGGGCGGCTCGATCGAGGGGCTGACTAAGGAAGTCACCCGATTGAACCAGGTCTCCTTAGGGCCATCGTGACCGACGTCGCTCCGATCATCGCACGGGAGACCGCTCATGGACAACCACAGCACGATCGGCCGGACGTCGAGCGTGGCCGACCACGGCGGTCTGGCGGCCGCGCTGACCGTCACGCGGCTGGGCGTCGTGGCGCGCCTGGCCGACCCCTACCTCACCGATCATGACCGCTGGGTTCTGGGCCAGTTCGCACGCTTCCTGGCCGGCATGACTGCGGCCCCGGATCAGCGAGTCGCCCGCGCTCCACGACGCGTTCCACGAACCTTTGCATCCGCAGAGCGGTTGGATCACAGTGTGTCTCGACCGCATGGAGCGCCCGACCATGACGCCCGCCGCTGAAGCTCCCGCGCGCCGCCCCACCGTCCTGTTGCCGTGGACACAGCTGGGCCTCATCTCC
Source organism: uncultured Chloroflexia bacterium (assembly GCA_963707395.1). Lineage (GTDB taxonomy): Bacteria > Chloroflexota > Limnocylindria > Limnocylindrales > CSP1-4 > JAFMJV01. The sequence continues at coordinate 195,872 of CAVPPQ010000024.1, read as the reverse complement.
GTCTACTGGCTCGGCATCAACGCCATCTGGGGGGCCTACGAGGGCTTCGGCCAGAAGCAGGTCGAGCTCATCGTGGGCAAGGCCTCGGTAGGCATCTGTCATGGGTCCCCTCGAGCTGCTCGGCGGCATCGTGGCCATCCTCACCGTACCCACCATCGGCTCGCTCAGCGACTACACGACATCGCGGTTCGGCAAGCGCAAGGGCTACATCATCACGGGGGCCACGTTCGACCTCATCTTCATCGGCGGGCTCTCACTCCTTGCCATGGCCCAGCCGAGTGACTGGGACGGGCAGGCCCTGGGCTCGACCCAAACGCTGATCCTCTATGCCCTGCTCTTCCTGGGCCTGCAATTCAGCTCCAACTTCGCCCAGGGCCCGTACCAGGGCTTCGTGCCGGACCTCGTGGCAGAGAAGCAGGTCGGCATCGCCAGCGGGCTGGTCGGGGTCATGCGCACGGTCGGCCTCGTGGCCGGCTTCGCCATCATGGCCGCCGGGGCCCGCTTCGAGGCGTGGGGCCTGGCCCTCCTCAGCGTCGGGATCCTCGAGTTCAGCCTGGCCCTCCTGACCTTCCGGTTCGTCGACGACGGGCCACCCGGGATGCCGAGGCAGGGACGCTCGATGGCCGCCATCGCACGGGAGACCTGGGACCCGGGCATCCTGCGCGAGCGCTCCTTCGTGCGCATGACACTGGTCCGCTTCTTCTTCCTCATGGGCACGGGCATCTTCATCAACATCAGCCTGCTGTACCTGGAGCGCGTCTTTGGCATCGAGGACAGGGACGAGCGGTCGATGCTCTGGATGGCGGCGCTCGGCATGGCCCTGGCGGGGACCATCGTGGCCGCCGTGGTCGGTGCGCGGATCTCTGACAGGACCGGCCGTAAGCCGGTCGTCTGGGCGGCCGCGGCTATCGCGGGCACAGGCATCGTCATCCTGGCCCTGGCCCCGTCGCCGCTGGTCGCCCTGGCCGGCGCCCTCTTCCTGGGTGCCGGATCGGGTGCCTACCTGGCCGTGGACTGGGCGCTGATGACGGAGATCATCCCGCTCGCGGCCAGTGGACGATTCATGGGTATCGCCAACATCGCCAACTCCATCGCCGGACCCATCGGCCTGGCCATCGCTGGCCCCGTCATGGATGCCTACTTCCGGGCCGGGGATGCGGCCATGGGACCGCGCGTCGCGGTCGGCGTCGGCGTCATCGCCCTGGCACTCGCCTCGTTCCTCCTCATCGGCGTCCACCCACGCCGGGATCCACGAGAGGACCGCATCGAGACCCCGTGAGGGGGGCCGCCGAACGGCGGTCCTTCCGACCTGAGAGGCACCACAGCGAGTCAAGCCACCTTGCGGACCCTACTCGCGCGGCGCACTATCCCGGGATGGTGGGGGCCGCTGTCCGCAACGTCTCCAGTCCGGTGCTGGTCGGTCGGGCACCGGAGGCGGCTCGACTCGGCCGGGCCCTCACGGGCCTCCTGCATGGCGAGCCTCGCGTCGTCGTCATCAGCGGCGAGGCCGGCATCGGCAAGACCCGGCTCATCGACGACTGCCTTCGCTCGGCCGGACCGGAGTTGCAGGTACTCCGCGGCGAGTGCCTGGCCCTCGGCTCCGGGATCCCCTACCTGCCCTTCGCGGAGATCCTGCGCGATCTCGTGCGGCAGGTGCCGTCATCCGCCATGGCCGGCATCCTCGGGTCGGCGCGGGGTGAGCTGGCCCGGCTGTTGCCGGAGCTGGCGCCTGGCACGGGCGAACCCCGCGACACCGGGGGCGGGCGCGCCTCTGGCGGCGCTGATCTCGAACGCTTGCGTCTCTACGAAGCCTTCCTGCGCGTCGCGGAGCGCGTCGCGACCGATCACGCCACGGTCTTCGTCCTGGAGGACGTGCAGTGGATCGACAGCGCCAGCCTCGAGCTGCTCTCCTTCCTGGCGCACGGGCTGCGGCAGCGAAACCGGGCCACGGTCATCGTGTCGGTCCGGCCAGAGGAGGTCGAGAACAAGGACGCCGTCCTGACGCTGCTGGCCGATCTCGGGCGCGACAGCACCGCTGAGCGCATCGAGCTGACCCCCTTCACGGAGGAGAAGACCCGTGAGCTCGTCGCGGCGATCCTGCGGGTGGTCCCCAGCGACGAGCTCGCTGAGCGCATCCATGCGCTCAGCGACGGCAACCCGCTCTTCGTCGAGGAGCTCGTAGCCGCTTCCGCCACCGACCCAGACAACGAGGGCGCCCTGCCACCCAAGCTGCGCGACCTCCTGGCGGCCCGCTTGGCCCGCGTCCCCGACGACGTCCTGACGGTCCTGCGCATCGCGGCGGCCGCGGGGCGGACCATCGACGACCGCCTCCTCGTGACCGCCAGCGGCCTCTCGGCCGACCAGGTGCAGCGCGCCGTACGGGCTGCCGTCGACGACCACGTCCTGGTCAGGGTGCCGGGCGAGGCCGGCTACCGCTTCCGCCACGAGATCCTGAGAGCGCTGGTGGCCTCGCAGCTGCTGCCGGATGAGGCCCGTCACATCCACGTCGCGTATGCGCGCGCCCTCATGGAGGAGCCTGCCGATCGGCGCACTGCCACGGAGGTCGCCAGCCACTGGGATGCCGCCGGCGAGCCCGTGCGAGCACTGGGTGCCCACCTGGAGGCTGCCCAGTCGGCGCGATCGACCTACGCCTACGACGAGGCTCGGCACCACTTCCAGCGCGCCCTGGAGCTCTGGGCGCACGTCCCCGATGCCGAGGCCGTTTGCTCGATGCCACGGACGGCGCTCCTGGCCGAGGCTGCCACGGCCACGGCCAAGGCGGGCGACCTGCCTACAGCCATCGCGTTGACGCGCCAGCTCATCGCGGAACCAGGTGCCATCGACCTCGAGACGTACGAACTGGCCCGTTCGAGCCTGCGCTGGTACCTCTGGGAGGCGGGAGACCTGCAGGGCGCCCTCGCAGAGGCCGAGGCCGCCAGTGACAACGGCGTCGTTGCCACCGACCTGCCGCGCGACGAGGGCGTAGAGCCGAGAGCCGCTGGGGAAGGCGATGGCAGTGCGCACCTCTTCGCGGCCTCCACCGCTCGCTGGCAGGCCAATGCGCTGGCACACCGGGCCGGCCTGCTCCTCTACCTGCGGCGAACCGAGGAGGCGGCCCGCTACGCGCGCGAGGCGCTCGCCGCGGCGGACGCCGCTGATGCCGCCGAGGAGCGCATCCTGGCCGAGGGCGTGCTGGGCTGGTGCCTGCTCCTGGAAGGTGAGGTCGAGGCCGGCCTGGCCGCCATCCGCCGGGCGCTGGAGGCCGCCGTCGCCACGGAGGGAGGCCGGCTCGTGGGCCGCTACCCGGTGGGCGCAGCGCTGGCCCATGCCCAGCTGGCCACCGCTCTTGAGCTCGTGGGCCGCTACCCCGACATGCACGCCACAGCCGTCGCGGGCGCCACCGTGGCCGCCCGGCAAGGGGTCGCCCGCACCCTTGGGTCGGGCCTCCAGGCCAGCGCCGCCCGGGCCCTCTACCAGCTGGGCCGCTGGGAGGAGGCCACGCGGACCGTGGATGACGCCCTGCGAGCTGGTGCCGTGGGCGCGGGACGCATCGCCTTGCTGGCCGTGCGTGCACTGCTCGCGGTCGGCCGTGGGGACGATGAGCTGACCGCTCGGGCGCTCGCCGATGCTGAGCGCCTCAGCGACACCACGACGCCGATCGACGTGCAGCGCTGGCTCACGGCGGCCCGAGCCGAGGACGCCCTCTGGCACGCCGATCCGATGACCGCCCTCACGCGCCTCGCCCTGCTGGCGGATGACTCGCAAGCTCGCGCCGACGTGACGCCGGGTGGTCGACCGGCCCTGCTAGACGCCAGCATCCCCATCCTCCTGGCCCTGGGTGCGCGCGCCTGCGCGGACATCGCCCTCCAGGAGCGGGCGAGCGGGGCCGAGCCCGCTTTCTCGAGCATCGCTGCCGAGCAGCTCGAAGCCTCCCTGCGCCGGGTGCGCCGCCAGCCCGCCCTCGCCGCGGCCTGGGCCGGCGACCTGACCGTGGCTCGCGCCGAGCTCGAGCGTGCCGGTCGGGACCTGGCGCTTCGCGATCGCCGCTGGAGGACCGCCCTGGATCTCGTCGGCCAACGCCCGTACCTTTCCGCCTACGCCAGCTGGCGGCTGGCCGAGGCGCGCTTGGCGCGCCGCGAGGGCCGCGCCGAAGCGGCGCCTGTCATCGAGGCGGGCCTGGCCCTCGCCGACCGACTCGGGGCTGGACGGCTCGCCACGGAGCTTCGCTCCCTCGCGCACCGAGCCCGATTGTCACTGGCCACGGCAGCGGTCACCGGCCACGTGGCGGTATCGACGCAGACCGACCAGCGGCCCTTCGGGCTGACCGCCCGCGAGGCCGAGGTGCTGGCGCTCCTGGCTGGCGGTCTCTCCAACCAGGAGATCGCCGACCGCCTCTTCATCAGCCCCAAGACGGCCAGCGTCCACGTCTCCAACATCTACTCGAAGCTGGGCGTGGAATCGCGCGTGGCGGCGGCCACCCTTGCCAGCGGACTGGGTCTCACCGTTCCGCCCGCCGATCCCGCCGAGTAGCGCACCACCGGCGAGCCGGTGCGCGAACGGCGGCCTCGGACGAAGGCGTCGAGAGGTCAGCCCCGTCGGCGGGGGATGAAGGCCCCGATGACCATGAGGATGCCGAGCACCACGGCGATGAGCGGCCAGGCCTGGCCGAGGTCGAACGAGACCTGGTCCCGGAAGAGGAACCAGGCGCCGAGCACGACCAGGAAGAGACCGGCGATGGCGGCCCCTCCCCCGCCCGAGCGGGCGCGCGACGGCTCCTGCGGCGGGGGCATGGGCTGCTGCCAGTAGGCGGGGGGCTGGTACGGCTGCTGGTAGCCCGGCTGGTAGCCCGGCTGCTGTTGGGCCTGCCACGACTGGTACTGGGCCTGCTGCGCATACGGATCGCCCGGCGGCGGCGCCCCGAAATACGGGTCGGCGGGTGGCGGGGGCGGCGCGTAGGGGTCGGCCGGCGCCGACCCGTAGTAGGGCCCGCCCGGCGGTTGCGCGCCTGGGTACTGGCTCATGGACAGACCTCCGGACGCTCGATGGAGACCGACGAGACCGTGCTGGTGATGGAAAGGTCCACGTGGCTCGCGGCCGTGTCGAAGCCGGCCGTCTGCCAGCCGTCATCGATCTGCGAAAGGCCGCTGCCGCCGAAGTCGTCCGACGACAGCGTGGATTCGAGCTCGAAGCGTGCCTCCGCGGCGGCCGGCAGGCAGACCTCCAGCGTCGAGGCGTTGAGCGTGACGTGGCCGGTCATGGAACCGGCAGGTAGCGACAGCCGCCCGTTGGAGGCATTGAAGGTCATCGACAGGGTCGCCGGCTGCGGCGTCGTGGCCGCGCTCAGGTCGAGGCCCAGATCGCTGGCGTTGAATGTGCCGTCCACGCGTGCGACGGGGCCGGCGCCAAGGTCAACGGTCCCGTTGGCGGCATTGAGTGTCATGCCCAGGCTGATGGCGCTCTCCGCAGGCAGGCCGACCTGCCAGTCGCTGCGGGTCTGCTGGCTGAGGACGAAGAGGGCGTCACCGCCACCCTGCTCGATGCGAAGCGCGCTGCCCGTGCCCTCGACGACCGGCTCGTCATCAGGGCCATGCTCTGCGGCGACGGACCACTCCGCCGTGTCCGCCCGCGTGACCCCGAGGTCGCCGCAGGAGAGTTCCAGCTGAACGTCGAACGAGCCGCCGGAGGCAGGACCGCCCTTCTGTGTCGTGACCACCTCGCCACCCCCGAGGCCCACGCAGGCGCTGCTGACTCCCTGGACCCCACCCGCGATGAGGGCGCCGAAGACGAGGCCGAAGGTGAGGGCCACGATGGCCCCGCCCAGCCAGGCCACGGGGGTCCAGCGCAAGATGAGCCCGAGCCCGATGCCGACCAGGATGAGCGGCCAGATCCGCCACATCTCACCCGCGATGCCGGCGTCCGCCCATCCTCGCTGCACGGCGAGCGGGACCCCGCCGAGCGCGATCAGGAAGACGCCCCAGTTCAGAAGGCTACGATCGATGCGCATGACCCGCTCAGTCTAGCCACTGCGCGCGGCGTTGCCAGCCTTCTTGTCACGTCGCGGTGCGTGGGGGCCGGCGCTCAGGTCGGCGCGGGCAGGTCGCGCCGAGGGAAGTGATAGAGCGCCAGGGCCAGGCAGATCGCCGTGAAGGCCAGCATCACGAGCGCGTCAACGGGCGCCAGCCCGGACGTCAGCACCTCTTGAGCTTTCAGCAGGTTGAACATGGAGACATCCTCGAGCCATTGCATGTCCGGCCAAAGCGAACCGATGGCCCAGGCGAGATAGTTGACGAGGATGAACACGGCCGGGATGCCCATGGCCGGGCCGGCCCGGTCCGCGCTGACGCTGACCGCGAAGGCCAGGGACATGAAGGCCACGAAGAGGAGCCAGGCCGCCAGCCAGAGCTGTGCGAGGTTGCCAAGCGGCAGCTCCTGGCCCAGGCCGACGACCGTCGTGGCCACCACCACGCTCGACACGAGCACGAGCAGGAGCGTGGCCAGAAAGGCCAGGCCGGCCACGTAGAGGGTCGCCAGCAGGACTCGCCTGGAGATGGGCCGGGAGAGCGTCACCTCCAGCGTGCCGCGGTCCCGTTCGCCGGCGATGGCCAGGGCCGGGAAGACCACGGCCACGATGCCCAGCAGGAGGAGCGTGAAGGGGTGCGTGAAAGCGAGCGCGATGCTGCCGGTCAGGCTGATCACGTTACCGCCCCCGAAGTTCGCGAACTGCCGCATGAGCGGACTGGACTCCATGAAGGCGGCGACCTCCTGGCCGAAGGCCTCGAAGACGACGGGCATGAGGGCCCCGATGAGGACCAGGCCCAACCCGATCGCGAGGAGCCGAAGGCCGTTGGCGGCCACCGTCTGTCGGAGCAGAGGCCCGTTCACTCGGCACCTGCCACAGGGTCCACAGGGTCCACAGGGCCGCCCTCGTCACCTCGTCCCCGCGGGACCCGGGCCGGCTTCGGCTCGTCGTCATCGGGGGTCTCGGCGTAGTACTCCAGGAAGGCTTCCTCGAGGCGTGCCGGTTCGATGAGCAGGTCGTCCAGGCGGCAGCCCTGGAGTGCCGCCACGAGGGCGGTGGGCTCGCCCTCCAGCTGACAGGTCAGAAGACCCTGGCGCACCTCGAGGTCGCTGACGCCGGCCACTGCGCCGAGATCGGGCAGCGACCCAGAGAAGCGGATCTCGACGCGCCGGCGATGGCGCCGCAGCAACTCGCCCACGTCGCTGAGGGCCACCAGCTCACCCCGGCGCACGATCGCCACGCGGTCACAGACGCGCTCGACCTCGGAAAGGATGTGCGACGAGAAGAAGATGGTCCGGCCGGCCCGCCTGCGGTCCTCGAGGATCTCGTAGAAGGAGCGCTGCATGAGTGGATCCAGGCCTTCGGTCGGCTCGTCGAGGATGGCCAGCTCCGGGTCGTGCTGGAAGGCCTGGATGATGCCGACCTTCTGGCGCATGCCACGCGAGTAATCGCGGATCTGCCGCCGCAGGTCCCGGGCGCTGAGCTCGAGGCGGTCGACGAGCTCGGCGCGCAACGGGGCTGGTCGATCGTCGAGCGCGGACAGGTAGCGCAGCTGTTCGTCGCCGGTCATCGTGTCGTAGAAGGCGATGCCGCCGGGCAGGTAGCCGGTGTGCCGCCGGATGTCCTCGCTCTGGGTCGTGATGTCCCGGCCCAGGACGCTGGCGCGGCCCGCGCTCGGGTGCAGGAAGCCGAGCAGGAGTCGGATGGTGGTCGACTTGCCCGAGCCGTTGGGGCCCAGGAAGCCGAACGTCTCCGCCTCGTGGACCTCGATGCTGAGGTCGTGAAGGGCACGGACCTGACCCGACCGTCGCCAGGGGCGCCCGTGGCCCACGTATGTCTTCGAGAGTGCCTCGGTGCGGATGGCAGCCATCAGGCCGGCTCGGCGTTCCCTCCGGCGGTCCCGGAGGCCCGTCGCGCCACGAGGCGCCAGCCCACCGGTAGCAGGGCCGCGGCCGCCACGAGCTTCAGGAGATCCCCGGGCAGGAACGGCCAGAGTCCGAAGAGCAGCGCGTCCGACAGCGAGAGGCTGGCGGCCGATGCCAGCCAGGCCACGCCGCAGGCGTAGACGATCGCCGTCCCGAGCGACATGGCGGCCAGCGAGCGGATGGGCCGGCGGTCCCAGCCCCGTTCCGCGAGGCCGCCCACGACGGCCGAGGCGAGCAGGAAGCCCAGGAGATAGCCGCCGGTGGCCCCGAGCACGATCCGCCCGCCCTCCACGCCGACGATCGTGTCCAGGCCGGCCCGGTGGACCCCATCGGCACCGGCCGCGAAGACGGGCAAGCCGACGATGCCCAGGAGCAGGTAGAGGCCGGTGGCCGAGAGGCCGCGGCGAGCTCCCAGGAGCGCCCCGGTGAAGAGCACGCCGAAGGTCTGCAGAGTCAGCGGCACGTACTCGTTGACGGGTACGTAGAGGCCACCCAACTGCACAGCCGGGACCGTGAAGGTCACGTAGGCGCCCAGCACGAGGAGGGCGGTGCCCAGCAACACGAGCGCCAGGTCACGCGCCCAGGCGGGGGCACGCTCCCCGAGGGCCTGGGGCAGCAAGGCCTCGGCCAGTGTCATCTGGCGGGCCGGGATCGCGGGGGCCTGGCCGGCGGCGGTCATCGTCGGGGATGGTAGCAGGGGGCGCCACCGGCTCGCCGACGGCCGCGAGACCGTAGACTCACCCGTATGAGACGTCACCGGCGCCGCATCGCTCTCCTCCTCGTGGTCGTCATCATCGTGGCCCTGACAGCTGGCTTCGTCTGGCTCAACGACCTGGCCGACCCCACGCCTGAGGCGACGACAGCCCTGGCCCCCGATGAGGGTGTGGCGGTCACGCGGGACGGCGCCATCGTCTTCGAGCCGGCCGAGCCAGCCACCACCGGCTTCATCTTCTACCCGGGAGGCCGCGTGGCCGCGGAGGCCTACGCCCCGGCGATGCGGGCCATCGCCGACGCTGGCTACCTGGCCGCCATCACGCCCATGCCCTTCGGTCTGGCGGTGCTCTCACCGGACGCCGCCGGCGGCGTCATCGCCGACCACCCCGAGATCGAGACGTGGGTGATCGGGGGGCACTCGCTGGGCGGCGCCATGGCCGCCCAGTATGCCGACGGCCACGATGACGTCATCGATGGCCTCGTGCTGTGGGCGGCCTATCCCGCGGGTGGGACCGACCTGAGTGACGCGGACGTGACGGTGGCTTCCATCTCGGCATCGGAGGATGGGCTCGCGTCCCGCGAGGAGATCGAAGCCTCGGCCGCACAGCTGCCGCCGGACACGACGTTCGTGGAGATCGAGGGCGGCAACCACGCCCAGTTCGGCTCGTACGGCGAGCAGGCCGGCGACGGCGAGGCCACCATCTCCCCGACCGAGCAGCAGGACCTGGCGGTGGCCGCGACGCTGGCGGTGCTGGAGGCCGTCTCAGCGCCGGAGTGACCGCCGGGCGTGCCCTGCGGGGCCGCTCCCCCGCACCACGGCCTCAGCCGGGCGCGCCCCGCACGGTGTCCCGGAGCGAGAGCGTCAGCGAACCGGCGTTGAGCTCGATGATCTCGACCTCGAAGCGGTGCTCACCCGGCGCCAGCGCATGGCCGGCCACGTGGAACGTCACCACCTCGCCCTTGCGGAACGAGACCGGCGACTGCCGCGAGACGGACGCCGCCGCGTGGACGAGATCCTCGCCGGCGCGGGTCGCGGTCACGGCGGCGGGGTCCACGACTCGCCCGTCGACGCTGATCCGTCCGATGCCCACGAGCGTGCCGTCAGCCAGGCCGTTGCGGGCCTGCAGTCGGAAGCCCTCACCCTCGTGCTGGAGGCTGCCGGCGACGTAGAACTGGCGGACCATGAAGTCGGGCACGCGCATCCCGGCAGCCTAGCGGGTCGCGACCGCTCGCGCGTCGGTGGACACCCGGAGCCGGGCCGAAGGACCCTACCGGCCGGCGGACCCCTGGCATCACAGTGCGTCCTGCCATGAGTGACCCCTTCCTGGCCCGCATCGAGGACCATCTCCACGCCCTCGTGGACAGCTTCCCGGACCGCCATGTCGGCGGGCCGGGCAACGAGCACGCCACGGCCTACGTCGAGACGGAGCTGCGGCGACAGGGCTGGGACATCTCGGTGGCGTCCTTCGGGGCTGTGGACGCCGACCTCGGGCCGGCACGACTGACCGTTGGCGGCGCGGATGTCACCCTCGCCGCCGGCCCCTACACGCTGCCCGGAGACGTCGTGGCCCCGCTCGTCGCGGCCGATTCCCTGGCGGCCCTGGAGGGGCTCGACGTCGGCGGCCGCATCGTCCTGCTCCACGGGGACATCGCCCGGGACCAGTTGCTGCCGCGAGGTTTCGACTTCCTCGAAGAGCCGGACCACCGCCGCATCTACGCCCTCCTCGAGGATGGCGGCGCTGCCGGCGTCATCGGCGCCACCGGTCGCGGCGGCGGCATGGGCGGCGGCCTGTACCCCTACCCGCTCATCGAGGACGGCGACTTCGACATCCCCAACGCCTACGTCACCGACGAGACGGGTCGCTGGCTGGCGACGTTCGGTGGCCAGGAGGCGAGGCTGCACATCCAGTCACGCCGCTTCCCGGTCCACGCCCAGCAGCTCACGGCTCGCCGCGGGCCTGTCGATGCGCCGCGCATCGTGGTGATGGCACACCTCGACTCCAAGGCCGGATCGCCGGGTGCCGTGGACAACGCGACGGGCGTCGCGGCGCTGCTGTCCATCGCGCAGCGACTGGCCGAGCGAGACACGCCCTGGCGCCTGGAGATCGTGCCCTTCAACGGGGAGGACCACTACTCTGTCGGCGGGGAGCACTGCTTCGTGGCCGACAACGAGGATCGCTGGGGCGAGATCGCGCTGGCCGTCAACCTCGACGCCATCGGCGCGCGGGACGCCAGCACGGCCGTGTCGCTCTACGGATGCACACGGGCGCTCACGGCCAACGTCCAGGCGATCTTGGCTCGGCACGCGCACGTGACCATGGGCGACCCCTGGTACGAGAGCGACCACAGCATCGTGGCCATGCGCGGGCGGCCAGCCATGGCGCTCACTTCCAGCACCTTCCGCGAGCTGTGCGCGACCGTCACCCACACCGAGCGCGATACGCTGGCCATCGTCGCCGCGGAACCGGTCGCCGCGGCCGCGGCCTTCGTGGCCGATCTCGTGGCCCGCCTGCCGGCGGATGCAGCCGGGACGGTCGCATGAACGACCTGTTCCGCATCCTCGTCGTCGTCTTCCTGGCCATGCACGGTCTGGGCCACGTCATCTGGTTCCTGGCCGCCTGGACGCCCGTGCGCAGCGGTTTCGGCAACGGTCGCTGGATCCTGCCCGGCGATGTCACGATCCGCAGCCCGCTGGGCAAGCTGTGGGGCGTCGTCGCGCTGGTCGTGGTGTTGCTCTTCGTGGCTGCCGCACTCGCCCTGCTGTCGCAGTCGCTCAGCTGGCGCCAGCTGGCCAACTCGGGCGTCGTCCTGTCCTTCGGCGTCGTCGTGCCCTGGGCCCGCCAGGCGCCGGGCTGGACGGCCATCAATGCCATCATCGCGGACCTCGTCCTCATGATCCTCATCGCCCTCCCGCTCTCGGTGGACATGGTCAGCGGCGGCTGACCACCATCACGCAGCGGTACGGAGCGGGTCCCACACGACCACTGACCCGAACTGGCTCCTCCGTGTCGCGCGGCATCGGTATGGCACGGCCGACAGCGCGCCCACAGTCGCGCTTCGGACGGCGCGGACGACAGCGTGTTCGACGGCGTCCGCCCAGGTCCGGTACACTCCGCTGGCTCGCGGCTCCCGCGCCAGTGGCGCGGTCGAGCACGACGCATGGTGGCCTTAGCTCAACCGGCAGAGCATCGGATTGTGGCTCCGAAGGTTACGGGTTCAAGCCCCGTAGGCCACCCCATTCCTCAGCGTGGATGAGCGGCATGGAGCGGCGCCAAGCGGCGCCGAGCGGCACCGAGATTGCTGCGGAGATTGCTGCGCGCCGACGGCCGCCCCTCGCGGGACGGGCCCGACTGGCCTCGCCCTACCTTCCGGCTTCTTGGCGATCACGACGCTGACCTGCTTGACGGGCTTCTTGAAAGCCGCCGGGGCGATGCCATCGACATGTGGATGCGGGTCGCGGGCAGCCCCTGATGAGCGACCCAAGGAAACTAGCTACCGGCGCGCCTTCCTGGGGTTGATGACGAAGGTCACCGTGACCAGCTTCTTGACGGCCGCGGGCGAGAGATACGAGTCGTTCCAGACCGTGGCCCGCAGCTTGAGCGTGGCGGGGAAGCCTGACTCATTGACGAACTGGATGGCCCGGATGAGCTCTGCTCCCTCACGCTTCGAGTGCTACGCAGCGGTTGTGGTGAACGCGCGGTGATCGAACTTCGCGCCGTCCTCGACAGGAATGAACGTGGTCTCGACGTCCAGGCCGACGGGATGGCGAACTTGGATCGTACCCACACTCAGGTCGGGAACCGGCCCGATGGTGGCGGCGATGAACTCCGCGTGGTGTCCCCGTTGTCCACGCCGTCGGCGAAGCCAGCGGGCTTGTCTTGGATGGCGTACCAGTCGGCAGGACCTGGGTCGCCCTTGGGTCCCTGTTCCCCCTGCGGACCCTGCGGTCCCGCTGGTCCCTGTTGGCTCCGGCGGATGAGCTTCTCGCCCTTGACGCACTTGACCTTGGGGTAGTTGATGACCGGATCTCGCCCGTCGCCTTGGTGAGACAAGCCGCGTAGGTGCCGTTGTTGGGGATGACCGCGATGGCCGAGCCGATGCCCACCGCGACGACGAGAGCCAGGGCGACGATGAACGAGCCGAGACCGATGCTCAACCTGCGAGCACGCAACGGGGGATCTCCCTCTTCCCCACAGGTGGTCGTCGCTGGGCGGCGTATGTCGTCATGCGGCGCGACCGGATGGGCGGGATGAGGGGGCCAGCGTCCAGACGGGACGTGGCCGCCTGCGCCGACAGACAGCGGCCCGCCCCGCCCCCCGCGGGACGAGCCAGCCTGTGTCGCACAGGGGGGCCGTGCGCCACAGGCGTTGGACGATAGCCGCTCCTGACCGCGAGGGATAGCCCCTCGACGCCGCCGAGAGCCGCGCTCAGGGCCTCCGACACCATCGTCGCGGTGCCCCTCGCCGCACCAGGCGACCCCTGTCGGCCTGTTGAGGCCGGCGGGTGGCGTGATTGCCGAGCAGGGCGTGCTGGGAGCCACCAGGAGCCGCGGTGAAGGTCGCCGAGTCGTTGACCGTCGAATGACCGGGCCGAGACTCGCCCACGCTGACCCCAGGCGTGGAGGCTGGACAGGTCCATCGGCTGGTGACACGGTCTGGAGGACCACCAGGGGGAAGCTCGTCACTTCCACCGCTGTGCCCGGTGGAGCCCGGGATGAGGCAACGGTCCACGGGGACGCCTTGCCGAACGGCTGGAGGGTGACACTGTCCGTCGGCTCCTCACCCGACCTCGGCGCCGGGTCTCCCGATCCTCCGGTGTGGAGCCCGCCGTCGGGCAGGCTGACCCTTCACGGCGTCGGTGGCTCGCCCGGGAAGATGAGGCCCTGGAGCTGCCAGGGGTCCGCCTCTGTCCACTGCTCGAAGTACGACAGCCCCTCGTAGCCACCGGTCCCGGTGTACCAGATCTCGATGATGTCGCCGACGTCGGGCACGGAGGCGACGCCCGTGAGCCGGCCCTCCCAGGCCCCACCCTCGTTCTCGAGACGAACGGGCGCCCACTGGACCAGCTGCCCACGCGGGACCGCGATGTCGCCCCACCAGTCGGCCTGCCAGTCCGTCGCGGTGTGGGTGCCGCTCACTCGGGCATCGTCGGTGCTCGTGATGCACCGCACCGTGCCACCGCGCCAGTGCCCGACGCCCGCGGCATCGGTGCGGAAGTCACCGAGGTCCAGGAGCGGGCATGTCGCGGTGCCGGTGACCCAGGCGACCGCACCCGGCGTCGCGGCGGGACTGGCCGGAGGCGGCGAGCCTCCGACCGGTGAAGGTTCCTGTGCCAGCACCGGCAGCCCACCGAGCGCCAGGCACACCACCATGGCCGCACTCGCGGCCCACAGCTTGCGCATCGCTAGCCTCCTCATGCGCGGGTCGGTCTCGCCAGTGGCTCGACGGGGTCCCGGCGACCAGGGTGAGGGCCACGTGTCATCGCCTCCCGCTCACCCTGAATGACGCCACATGGCTACTACTTCGTTCAAGGATCGGAGATCGTGAAGGCGGTCGCCACCGGCATGCCAGGCCGTCCGCAGGCACGTCCCACAGGAAGAGGCCCGCCTCCGAGCGAAGACGGGCCTCTCCACGTCAGTAAACGAGGGTCGCTAACAGGTCGCGCTCTCGGTCTTGGTGATCGAGACCGGGTTGTTCGGCAGGGCCCAGGCGAACGTCCCCGGTCGACCGAGGTGGACGTGCGCGTGGAACTGGTGGCCTCCGGGGTCGGTGGTGCACCTCTCGGTCTGGCCGTCCGCGATGTCCTCCACGATGGTTCCCGGGGTGATGAGGTCGTGGTCGTGGTCGGCCGTGACCACGGCCCCGGTCCCCAGGGTGAGCGCGACCGTCAGGCTCGCGAGTCCGATGTACCGCCGCATGGGGCACTCTCCTTCTGCCCCCCAGCGTGGTCGTCACCCGAAGACTGCGGCAGCGACCGCAGGGCGTGACCGTGAGGGGCGAAGGGTACAGGGCGCCGGGGGCAGCGTCTACCCGGCCGGGGCCGGCCGTGGCGGTGGCCGGTGACGACTAGGGGGAGATCCGAGCCGTGCTGCTGACCAGGGGTTGACCGGAGTTCACCTCGGCGTGGATAGGGATAGCGTAGAGGCGCTTGGGCTTCGATCCGGAGCGCATCCGCATCGCCATCGCCACCATGGCCGCGACACTCGCGGGTCAGGCACGGTGCGCTCCTGGATCTCCTGCGCCGCGATGACGGGCTCATCCATCTCCGGCCATCCCCTCCTGCCTGTGCCGGAGGGGATGGCCGTGCGACCGGACTGAAGGGGCGTCGGTCACATGCGCGGGGAGACGGCCATCGCCAGGCCGCGTCTCGTCGCCCCTCGTTCCCCGGAAAGACGCCACTCCTTGCCACGGGGTGCAAGAGTCAGAGGTCGTGAAGGCGGCCCGCCACGTCCACATCCGTAGCGCCTCGGGAGGAAGACCGCCCTGCGCCGGACGGGCCGCAAGTGCAGCCGAGGTCGGGCCCGACCTACTTGCCGCGTTTCTTGGCCTGGGTCGACTTCACGCCCTGCTTGGCGATCGTGAGGCCCCCCGTGGGCGTGATCTCCAGGCACGTGGCGTACGGCACGAGACCAAGGATCTGCGTGCCCGTGTTGAAGCCGCTCACGTACCAGGTGTCCACCGCATTCGGGTACAGGTTCGATTGAGAGACCCTGATCGAGTGACCGCCTTGTCGGAAGCCACCCGCCACGGCGATGCTGCCTGGCGGGCACTTCGTCGAGGTCTGGCTGGATCCGCCCGGGGGCACGGACACGCTGGTGCCCTCCCTGTAGATGATCTTGACCGCCGTGACGCCCTCGTTGTCCACGCCGTCGGCGAACCCGGCGGGGATGTTGGGGATGGCGTTCCAGTCGGCCGGACCGGCAGGTCCCTGGGCACCCTGCGGCCCCGCCGGACCCTTGGCGTTCCACTTGATGAGCTTCTCGCCTTTGGCGCACTTGACCTTGGGGTGGTTGATGACCGTGACCGCCCCGGTCTTCTTGGTCAGGCAGGCGTAGTAGGTGCCCTGGCTGGGGATGACCGCGATGGCCGAGCCGATGCCCACTGCGACGACGAGCGCGAGGGCCACGAGGAACGAGCCGAGCCCGATGCTCAGGCGGGGGACGGACATGGGAGACCTCCCTCTCTCCCCCCAATGGCGGTCCGTCCACCGGCGGCCATCAGCAGCGCTCGGTGCGACGGTACTGGCGGGATGATGAGACCGGTGAGGAGTGGCGTCCAGAGGACATCCGAGGTGGCACGCCCACACGGCGTGGCGCCGGTGCCGGCACCTGGTGTCGCGGCATCGCCGACGGAAGCATCGGGTCGTGGCACCTGCGGCAGGGAGGTCGGACTCCTCGCGGCTCGCGACCGCGACGTGCCAAGCGACCTGACACACCGCAGCGGATCATCGGCCCTGTGACGCGACTGCCCCGTGGCCGTCACGACCTCGGAGGCTCCTAGCGCGGTAGCACGGCGGGAGGCCGGTGCAGTGCCCAGTAGTGTCCCGGACGTGGTGTGACTGCGGAATGGTACAGAGGAGGCCGGACGCGCCAGCCGCCCGTTGGCCTACCCGGAGTCCCAACCCTCCAGGAGGCGGAACACGAGCCGGTAGCCGGACTCGGTGGGCTCGACGACGATAGAGTCGATGACCGCCCGGGCCTCGGCGACGAGCGCCGGGTCGGTGTCAGGGAAGGAGTCGAGGAGGATGGCGACCCTCGTGCCGTCGACATCCAGGAGCCACACCTCCGTGTGCACGTCCAGCACCCGTGCCGGATGCTCGTCGAAGCGACCCTCCGCCCACCAGGCACGCATGGCCAGCGAACTCTCCATCATCCCCGGTCCATCGGCTGCCTCTTTCGCGTGGAACGTGAGCTCGACGGAGTTCGGCGCGGTGGAGGTCCATCCCTCCGGGACCTTGTGCATCCAGACCCTGCCCGGGGATCGCAGGGTCCAGGAGTAGAGGCCTGCCGGTTCGGCCCGTGTCCCGGGCCAGCCGCTGACGGCCTCCGCGACGGGCGAAGCCTCGACGGGAGACACGCCGGGCCCAGGCGATGCGTCCGTCGCCAGGACGACCGATGACGCGGGAACGAACGTCGCGGTGAGGATGGCCACGAGGAGCACACCTCGGGCACTTCCGACTCGTGATCCGGAGCGACGGTCCATGTGCGCGTGTCCTCCCTCGGGGCGATGAAGGATCGAGAGGCGCAACGCTACCCCCCTGTGTCAACCCACGCCACACAGGCGCTGCGCCGAGCCCCCCTGGTCGCTCGATGGGGGCTGGGTCGTGTTCTCCGATCGGATGGAGGCCGACCAGGGCCGCGCCCGTCCCAGCACGTGCCACGGACGATGAGACGGCCACCGGGCCTGGCGGCACCCGCAGCAGCCCGGAGGGCTGTGTCGTGTCGACGAACGCGGCCACGAGGGGCGCGACGCCCCGATCAGGACCCCGGCGTGTACTGGAAGGCGGCCAGGGCCTGCGTGGCCGGACGCGGACGCCCATCCGACGGCCGATTGACGACCTTCAGGCGCCCCGTAGTGAGCGACCGCTTGGCCATGAGCGTGGAGCCGCCACCATCGAGGTTGATGGCGTCGACGGCGCCCAACGAGCGCATCAGGGCACCCATCTCGGCGAGCTTGACACCGACGCTGTAGCCGGGCTGGCGTCCATCCACCGTCACCATCAGGACCCGGCCGTCGGCCGTGACGCCCACGTTGGTGCGCGGCTCGCGCCGGACCGATCCAGGGTAGACCGCTCGGCTGGGAGCGGCGACGGCACCCGTTCGAAGCGTGAAGTGGTTGCCCCCGACAGCCTCGATGGTGCCGCCCCATCCCGGGGCAGCCTCGATCGTCCCGCGGCACCGCTTGTCGACCCTGCGCACGATCACGGACTTGAGGAGCATCCGCTGACCGGGCTGCAGTCGCCCCAACCAGTGACCCTGCGGGTCCCGGACGGAGAGCACGGCCATGCCGGGGCCCAGCGGCGTATCGCCGGCGCCCGGTCGCACTTCCAGTACCTGCACCTCCTGCAGCCCGCTGGGTCGGAGGATGTCGGGCAGCGAGAGGATCACCTCGAGGCCCCCCGGCGCGGTCTGGGTGCTGGCGGCGAACCGCGATGTGAAGAGGACCGTCCCGGCGTCGTCGCGATGGGTGTTGACGCGGTGGATCCGCCTGGCGACCACTCGACCAGGTCGACCGGACAGGGTCTGTGAAGTCGGAGCCGGTCGGATCGTGACGTGCACCCGGACATCGTCGATGCGGGGTCGACCGGCCCGGTCGACGCCGAGCGTGGGACGGGTGCACGCCTGCGCCACCAGCAGCTCGCCGCCCGAGACCGCCATCGACTGCGGGGCTGCGTAGGCGTCGACCCGGCCCTCGGTCGACATGTCCCCGTCGGTGGCCACCATCGCCACCATCCCCGGTCCACTCAGGCGCTGTGCCAGCCGGGGGACACGCTCGCGGCCGACGACCAGATCGTTCGAGAGCAGCGATCGTAGCCGGACCTCGGGATGGTCTGGCCGTACCGTCGCCACGCGCACGGATTGGATGAAGGCCTTCCGGCCGGTCCGCATGGTCCCCTTGCCGTAGCTGATGCCCGGCGACAGCTCGATGCTCGAGGTCGGGGAGTACGGGGTGCTGATTCGCGCCGTGGTCGGCAACGACACGGTCATGCAGAGGATGGCCAGGCTCAGCGCGCCCAGCGCCGGTCGACGGTGGACGCGATGGGTGCTGTGCACTCGCATGTCATGTCTCCTGCGCGTTGGGCGGCGTGGGAGGACCGTCCGTCGGCATCGTCCTCCCGCTGTCAAGCGACGAACCCGAACACGTTGGCCGCTGGCCGGCGCGCGATCGGCGCATCGGTTTGACAATCGGCGGTCACGCGCGGATTGTGATGTCATGCTCGACGACTGCCTCATGACCGACCTCTGCCCCGGCTATGACCGCGTCCTTGGAACGTGCCTCGTTCATCCGAGCGACTGCGGACTCTCCCCGGCTTCCGGCGAGGACCCCCAAGTCCTCGAGGTGCCTGTGGCGCCGGCGCCGCGCGCCTCCGCGGAGGCCACGCCTGGGGCGGCCGAGGAAGAGCGCGCCGGTGGCGCCCGGGCCCGGTGAAGCGGGCGGCTTCGTGGCCGGGGGCCTGGTCCACGACCCGGCGATCGATGACATGACGCGTGCCGTGGCGTGGATCTCGCCCGATGGCCGCGCGTGGGAGGCGCTCTCCCTGGACGCACCGCCCGCCTCCCACTCCACCTCATTGGTGACCCTCGGGGACCGGCCGCTGCTGCTCGGCACGAGCCACCGGGTCGCCGACCTCCGCGCAGGTCGGTATGTGCCTTCGGCGCTCCTCTGGACACGGGAGCCCGGAGCCGGGAGGTCCGACCCATGTCCCCTCCATCGCGCTGCGGTACGGGCCGGCGGACGACCCGCGACTGGCCCTCGACCTGCCGGGCGTGCCCGGGGAGTCCATGACCCCGAGAGATGGCGACTCCGCCGGACGTGGGGAGGCGCAGGTGTGGTGGTCGCTCCCGGGTTCGGTGGCCGCGTACGGTCACGCCTGCAGCCTGCGCTACGAGGCTGAGCCCCTGGGTGGCCTGACGGGTGTCGTCCGGTGCCCCAGGGAGCGCACGGATCAAGGCCAACGCTATCGAGTCGACATCACCTTCGACGCGGAACCCCTGCTGCCCGGCCCGCTCCCGACGCCCCAGCCGACCCCGGCTCCCTCGCCTCCATCCCTTGCCGACCTGGCCTGCCGCCTGCTCGATGCCGAGGGCGTCGAGGCCGCCGCGGACCTCCGAACGGGATCCCTCATGCTGCTGGACGCCGGCTCCGGCCAGTGCGCGGGGTTCGCCGGCGACCGGGAAGTGGCCTTCATCGCGGTGGGTGAGGCCGCGACCCCCGCAGAACTGGTTCCGTCGGGCGAGTATCGAGGCATGACCTGTGAACCGCTGCGGCTTGCGCTGGGCGACGCGGCACGCGCAGGATCGTGCACCTGGCCTGACGGACGCGACGTGATTGTCGGCAGCGTCCTGTCCGGCTCGATCATGCTGACCATCTCCCTGAGCCTGGAAGACAGCGACGCCGAAACGCTGCTGCCCCAGGTCGCGGCGCTGCTCGCGACCGCGCTCGACCGGCTCCCCTGAGCGGCTACCATCGACGCCATCAGGCGCACCGTCGCATCACCGCTGAGGGGGAGTCGAATGAACGCCAGGTCCACAGCGCGCGTCGCTGCCGCACTCGCGCGGACACCCAAGCCGCCCAAGCTGCCACCCTCCGAGCAGCCGCCCTATGTGGCCGATCCGGCCCGCTACGACGTCATCGGCTACCGGCACACCGGCCACCGCGGCCTCCAGCTGCCGGAGATCACGCTGGGGCTCTGGCACAACTTCGGTGACGACGTGCCCTTCGCCACCCAGCGGGCGCTGGTGCGGCGCGCCTTCGACCTGGGCATCACGCAGTTCGACCTGGCCAACAATTACGGACCGCCCTACGGCGCCGCGGAGGAGAACTTCGGGCGCGTCTTTGCCAAGGACCTGCGGCCCTACCGAGACGAGCTGGTCATCACCACCAAGGCCGGCTGGGACATGTGGGCCGGCCCCTACGGCTACCTCGGCTCGCGCAAGTACCTGCTCGCCTCGCTCGATCAGTCGCTGGCTCGCATGGGGCTGGACCACGTCGACATCTTCTACTCACACCGTTTCGACAAGGACACGCCCCTCGAGGAGACGATGGGCGCCCTCCACAGCGCGGTCCAGCAGGGCAAGGCTCGCTACGTGGGCATCAGCTCCTACTCGGCCGAGCGGACGCGGGAAGCCATCCGCATCCTGGCCGAGCTGGGCACGCCCCTGCTCATCCACCAGCCCAACTACTCGATGTTCAACCGCTGGATCGAGGAGGGTCTGCTGGACGTCCTGGGCGAGGCGGGCGTGGGCTGCATCGCGTTCTCGCCCCTGGCCCAGGGCCTGCTGACCGACCGCTACCTGAAGGGCATCCCGGCGGGCAGCCGGGCCAGCCAGGACAAGTCGATGTCCACGGGCATGTTCAGCAAGGAGAACCTGGCCCGCGTCAAGGCCCTGAACCGCATCGCCCGGCGGCGCGGCCAGTCGCTGGCTCAGATGGCCATCGCCTGGGTGCTGCGCGATCGGCGTGTCACCTCTGCCCTCATCGGGGCCAGCTCGGTGGCCCAACTGGAGGACAGCCTGGGCGCGCTGGACGGTGCACCCTTCAGCGACGCTGAGCTGGCCGAGATCGACCGCTACGCGAAACCCGGCAACGCCGTGGACCTCTGGGCACGCTCCAGCCGCCTGTAGCACGCAAGAGGGGCCGGCAGCGCCGACCCCTCGCGATCCGGACCGTTGTCGCCGTCGCCCAGAACGGCGCTCAGGCGGTATGAGGCTTGACCGTCAGGGCGCCAGCGTGCCCGCGAAGACCTGCCACGCGAGGATGGTCTTGGCGAAGAGGCTCATGAACATGTAGGTCTTCTCGCCCACGAGGTAGTCCTTCCAGCGACCGACCTTTCCGTACTGCAGGATCATCGTGATGGCGAAGATGTTGAAGGAGATGAAGAGCGAGATGAAGATGGCCCACACGAAGCCCGGGATGGCGGCAGCGCCCGGCTCCGTGGCGGCCGACCAGAGGGCGATGGTGATGACGATCCAGGGCACGATGCCGGCTACGACACCAAAGACGTAGTGGTTCCACTGCGTCTTGGGCCGGCCCTGGTTGGCCGACTCCATCGACCATCCAAAGAGGTTCATGGCAGCGTTGACGCCGAAGATGGCCACGAGCGTGCCGATCTCCTGGATGCCGGAGAGGCTGGCGATGATGATGATCATGACGCTCGAGCTGAGCGAGTACTCCAGCCAGCGCATGGGCTGGATGCCGGCCGCCAGGCGCCGCTCGTACCAGCTGCGCAGCGGCCAGGCCAGGAGGAAGTGGGCGATGGCGCTCATGAAGAGGAAGAGCGCCACGGCCGGGCCGATGGGCAGCTCGAAGAGCGCGCGCTGAGCCGGCACCAGCGTCTCCGTGACGCTGTCGAAGGTCAGATAGCTGCTCACCACCGGCGAGGTGACCATGGGATCCTTGGCGAAGGACAGCGCCAGGATCAGCAGTCCCTGGACGCCGTGCAGGACGGCGAGGACGGCATTCCAGCGGAAGAGGCTGCGTGCTCGATCCTCCGCGAGCGGTGGTGCCGAGCTTTCGACAACGGCTTGGGCAGTGGCGGTCATGGGTCCTCCTTGGTCCACGGGTCGATCGCCCGTGTCTAACGTCTGGGCGCGAAGATAGCCCATCTGTCCACCCTCTGTCAAGGGTCTGTCCATAGTGGCGAGACCCCAACCTCGGGGCCGCCCGGTCAGCTGGTGCGTGTGACCTTCTGGATCGAGCGAGGCTGCTCGGGGTCGCGGCCCTTGGCCATGGTGAGATGCACCGCGTGCAGCTGCCCGGGGACGATCGACGCGATGGGCATGAGCCACTCCGGCAGGTCGTCCGGCAGGGCCAGCGACCAGTGGCCCGTGGCCCGCAGGGCCGCATCATCGGAGAGGATCAGCAGGCGGGCCTGCAGCTCCTCACCCAGTCGCTCGATGATCGCCTCAAGGTCCCCGCTGGTGGCGCCTCGTGGGGCGACCGCAAGGATCGGGAAGCCGGCCTCGATGAGAGCGAGGGGCCCGTGGATGAAGTCAGCCGACGAGTAGGGGTCGGCCAGCACGTAGGCCAGCTCCTTGAGCTTCAGGGACCACTCGCGAGCCGTGGCGTAGTGATAGCCGCGACCGAGGACCACGCAGCGGTCCAGTCCGACCTGGTCAGCGGCGATGCGGCGAGCCTCATCCTCCTGCGCGAGCATGCCCGCCAGGGCATCAGGCAGACGGCCCAGCTCGTCCTCGTACCCCGGCCCCGCCAGTCCGGCGGTGAGCATCGCCAGCACGGTGAGGGTGGCGGTGTACGTCTTGGTGGCCGCCACCGCGCGTTCCGGGCCAGCCTGCAGGTCGAGGTGGTGTGCCGCGGCGGTGGCCATGTCGGAGCCGGGCGTGTTGGTGATGGCCAGCGTCAGGGCGCCCTGTGCCCGTGCTGCGCGGATGACGCCGACCACGTCCGGTGACGCACCCGACTGGCTGATGCCCACCACGAGCGCACGGCCGTAGTCCGGGGCAGCTCCATAGAGCGAGTGGACGCTGGGGGTGGCCAGACCCACGTTGATGCCCGCCAGCACGCCCAGCGCGTACTGGGCATAGATGGCAGCGTGGTCAGACGTGCCCCGCGCCGCGATGACGATGTGACTGGGGTCGGCTGCCCTCACCACCTCACAGAACGCCGCGACCTCCGGCGCCGCGACGGTCAGGAGGCGCTCCACGACCTCCGGCTGCTCTCGGATCTCGTCGATCAGGCCCACCGCTCCACCTCCTTCCCGTGACCTCGAGCATAGAGTCCCGGGATGGCCACCGGGAGGCGACCCCGGATGGCCTGCCGGCCGAAGAGCGCGTCGGCCACGGCCCCGACGCTGGCCGGCACGATGGCATAGCTGCAGAGATGCGTCCCGGCACGTGGATAGGCAGACAGGTCGTAGGGCGTCCGCATGGCCACGGTCACGGTCGGGACGCCAGTCGAGAGGATGGCCTCCACGAGGCGTGCCTGGGCTGGCTGGACGTCCGCGGCCAGCGTGGCCACCACGGCGCACGCGGCACCCCGGACCGCCTCCCGCGCGCCGGCGATCTGTCGCGCATCCGGCTCGGCGTCGACGCGAAGGTCGACGACGTTCGCGTGGTGGCGCCGCGCTGCCTCGCCCAGGGCGAGTGGCTCGTCGGCCGATGAATCGGCCGGCGTGAGGTCGCGCGGCTGCGGCGTGATGACCACGATCCGTTCGTCGGGCGCCGGTCGGAGCGGGAGGAGCCCCGCCTCATCACGGACGAGCGTGAGGGCGGCTGCTGCTGCCCGGCGTGCCAGGGCGCGATGCGCCTCGCCGCGCACGACATCACGGCCCGGGGGCTCGAAGCTTCCCAGCCAGCGCCGCAGGCGCATGATCCGCTGGCGCGAGGATCGGAGACCGGCGGCCGGCACGAGCCCGCGGAAGGCCGCCTGTCGCAGCCCGGCCTCCAGGCGGCGCTGCGCGGCGCGATCGGGGGTCAGAAGCAGGAGGTCCACGCCCGCCCGGAGGGCCACCAGGCTGTCGACGATGCCGGCGCTGCCCTGCGCCAGGGCCTTCATGTCCATGGCATCGGTGATGGAAACCCCTCGGAAGCCGAGCCGCTGCCGCAGCAAGCCGTCCATGACCTGCCGCGACACCGTGGCCGGCAGGGAGCGGTCCCCGGTGATGGCCGGCAGAGCCACGTGGCCGGACATGACCATCGCGGCACCAGCCCTGATGACGTCCCGGAACGGCGCCAGCTCCCTGGCCTCGAGTACCTCGACGGGCGCATCCACCACGCCAAGGCGGTGATGCGGGTCCACGTCCACGGCTCCGAAGCCCGGGAAGTGCTTGGCCGTGGCCGCCACGCCACCCGCCTGCAGGCCGCGCGTCAACGCCGCCGCGTGACCTCCCACGTGGCCCGGGTCCGACCCGAAGGCGCGCGTGCCCAGGCTGACGTTGCCGGGCTCGAGGGCCAGGTCGCACACGGGTGCGTAGCAGACGGTGATGCCCAAGGCTCGCAGCTCATCAGCCGTGGCCCGGCCGACCGCTTCGGTGAGTGTCTCGTCGTCTGCCGCCCCCAGGGCCATGGCGCCGGGGAAGCGCGTCGTCTCATGCCCCAGGCCCACCAGCTGGCCACCCTCCTGGTCCGCACCGATGAGCAGCGGCAGGTCGTCCGCCGCGGCGCCATGGAGCTGCCAGGCCAGGCTGGCCAGGCTGTCCGCGTCGCGCGCGTTCGTGCGCAGGAAGACCGTCGCACCGTGCGCCTGGCCGGCCGCCACGCGCCGCAGGAGCCAGGTCGGGGGCTCCGTTCCCTGGAAGGCCGGCAGCAGCTGACCCAGGACGTCGTCCTCCGGGCGGCGTTCCCCCCCCACGCTCACCCCTTGACGGAGCCGGACAGGATGCCCCGCACGAAGTAGCGCTGCAGGGCGAGGAACACGAGCACCGGCAGGATCATGGTCACGAATGCCCCCGCCGTCAGGAGGTGCCACTGCTGGCCTCGGCCGCCCACCAGACGGCTCAGCTCGAGCGTCATGACCGAGCGCTCCTCGGTGGCACCGAGGAACACGAGGGCCACCAGGAGGTCGTTCCAGACCCACAGGAACTGGAAGATGGCGAAGGCCGCAAGGGCCGGCACGGAGAGCGGCAGCACGACCCTGGTGAACATCTGGAAGTGCGTGGCGCCGTCGATGCTGGCCGTCTCGAAGAGGTCACCCGGCAGCTGGCTGATGAAGTTGTAGAGCAGGAAGATGGCCAGGGGCAGACCGAAGGCCGAGTGTGCCAGCCATACGCCCAGGAACGTCTGGCTGATGCCCAGCGACTGGTAGATCTCCTGGACCGGGATGAGTGCCATCTGCAGCGGGACCACCAGCAGCGCCACCACGATCAGGAAGAGCGTGCCCCGGAAGGGGAAGCGCATCCAGGCGAAGGCATAGGCCGCGAAGGCCGCGATGGTGATGGGGATGATGGTGGCAGGGATGGAGACGATGAGGCTGTTGATGAACGCGTTGGCCATGTTCTCGCCGCTCAGAACGGCCTCGTAGTTGATGAGGGTCCACTGCGACTGGAAGGGTGCCAGCAAAGCCGTCCACCAGCCGCTCGTCGTGATGTCCCGCGCGTCACGGAACGAGCTCACCAGGATGCCCAGCGTGGGCAGCGACCAGATGACCGCGATGAGGATGACCGTGATGCGCAGGGGCAGGCGGCGCACGAAGATGCTCCGCTCCGGGGCCAGGCGACCGCCGTCGGACGAGGCGCTCATGCCGCCATCCCCTGCTTGCGGATGTTGCGGACATTGACGAGTGCCATGGGCAGCACGGCCAGGAAGAGGACCACGGCCAGCACGGAGCCGCGCCCCTCGTCGAAGAACTGGAACGCCTGCAGGTACATCTGGTTCGCCACCACGTCCGTGTTGAAGCGGCCGCCCGTCATGACATAGACGATGTCGAAGACCTTGAGCACGACGATGGCCGTCGTGATGGTGACCATGATCAGGGAGCCGCGGATCATGGGCACGGTGATCCGGAAGAACTTCTGGCGCTCGCTGGCTCCATCCAGGCTGGCGGCCTCGGTGATCTCCGGGGGCACGCCCTTGATGGCGGCCGACAGCACGACCATGGCGAAGCCGGTCTGGAGCCAGATGAGGATGACGATGAGGGCGAACGTGCTGATGTGGTAATCGGGCGTCTGGTACCAGGCCATGGGCTCCTGCCCAAGGCCCGTCCAGATGGCGTTCAGGAGACCGATCTGGGCCTGCCCTTCCGGCTTCCAGGCGTACACGAAGCGCCAGATGACCGATGCGCCGACGAGAGAGATGGCCAGCGGCAGGAAGACGAACGTCTTGGCGATCGACTCGTACCTGACACGGTCGAAGAGGGCCGCGATGAGCAGGCCAAGCCCTACCGCGCCGGCGACCCCCACCACCAACCAGAGGATGTTGTTGATGTACATCTGGTGGTTGGCGGGGTTGGTCAGCGCCCACTCCCAGTTGGCAAGGCCGGCGCCCTCCGTGAGCGACTTGACGATGGTCGAGACGACCGGCCAGACCAGGTAGACGGTCAGCAGGAGCAAGGCGGGGCCAACGAAGACCAACGGCAGCAGCCGGCCGCGCCAGCGCGGCGAAAGACGCATGACGATGGCGTTGAGCCCGGTGTAGAAGAGCCAGATGCCCCCCACGCCCACAACCAGGGCCACGGCCGCAAGGACCACCTTGGCGGCAGTGCGGTTGCCGCTGCCGGCGCGCAGAGCATCGGCACCCGCCGTATCGCCGAGTGCCTCGTAGAGGAGTGCGGCCACGTTGGCCGACAGCTGGTCATCCAGCAGGAACCAGATGCCGATGATGAGGCCGGCCAGCCCGAGGATGACGCCGATGGGCACCAGGAACCCGCGCCAGCCTGTCCGCTCGTCGAGTTCGGGGGTCGGCTCCCTCACACGCTCCCTCCTCGGGTCAGAGCACCAGCCTAGCGGCTGGAGTGGGCAGTGGCGCGCCGTCTGTGCAGCGCGCCACCGCCAGTGCTACGGGGCTATTCGGTCGGCCAGCTGGCGTCGATGGCCTCCAGCACCGCATCGGTGTTGGAGCCGTCAGCGCCGATCCAGTCGACCATGCCGGTCCAGAAGGACCCGGCACCGACCGCGGCCGGCATCAGGTCGGAGGCGTCGAAGCCGAAGGACGTGGCGTTGGCCACGATCTGTGAGGCGACCTCGAGCTTGTAGTTGCCGGCATACCAGTCGCCGGGTGTGGTCTGGTTGGCGGACAGGGCACTTCCGGCCTTGACCCAGGCCTCGATGCCTTCCGGCGTCGAGAGGAACTGCGCCACGGCGCGGACTTCCGGTCGGTCAGCCGTGACCATCAGGGCGTCGCCGGCGCCGAGGGCCGGCGTGCCCATGGCCGGGTCGATGGACGGCAGGTAGAAGAGACCGACGTCCTCGCCGATGATGTACTTGCTCGTGCCGTCGCCGGCCTTGGCATCCGGGAAGAAGTCGGGGCCGTACCAGGTGGCCTGCTTCTGCATCCAGCAGCCCGGATTGGCCATGTCGTCGTTGAACATCGGGTCCATGGCGTCGACCTGCGAGGTGGCCAGGATGGCCGTGCTGCCGCCGAGCACGTAGTCGGGCGTGAAGAAGACCTTGCCGGCCACGTCGAGGGCGTTCTTGACCTCGGGGGACATGAACGGCAGCTCATGGGTGATCCACTTGTTGTAGGCATCGACGCCCGCGGTGCGGAGCATGATGTCCTCGATCCAGTCGGTGATGATCCAACCCGTCGCGGAGCCAGCGTCGATGCCGATGCACCAGGGACTGCCCTCGCCGTCGGCGATGATCTTGTCGGACAGCGCCGTCAGCTCGTCCCACGTCGTGGGCACGGCATAGCCGCGATCCGCGAAGGCCTTGATCGGATACCACACGACCGACTTGACGTCCACCTTGTAGGGCATGGCCCAGATGGACTCGCCGGAGGCGTAGAGCGGCAGGGTGGCCGCGTGCTCGGCGGCAAGCTTCTCGGTGTCCATGATGGTGGCGATGTCCACCAGCAGGCCGGCATCACCGTACTGCTTGATGGCGGCCGGCTGTGCCAGCATGATGAGATCCGCCGCCGCGCCGCCGTTGAGCGACACGTTGACGAGGGTCTCGTGCTGACCCGAGGGGACTTCGGCGACCGTGACGTCGATGCCGGTGGCAGCCTCGAAATTCGCGAGCGCGGAGGCGAAGTTGTCGCCCTCGCCGCCGACCCACTGGGTCTGCATCGTGACGCGCGTGCCCTTGAAGGGCTGGTCAGCGCCGAGGGCCTGGTCGAGCTCGGCGTAGCCGCTCGGGACCGCGGGCACGCCGCCGGTCGCCATCTCCTCCTGAGCGTCCTGGGCGACGACGCCGATGCTGCTGGCCGTGAGGGCCAGGGTCGCCAGCGCAGTGCCGGCAATGGTCCATCTCTTGGTGTGCATGACACCTCCTCCTGTGTCCCACCCGTGCTTCGGGTGGAGACGTTGCCTGGATCGGTCCGGCGCGAGAGCGCCGTCCGTGACGATCAGACCGCCGCTGCCCTCCTCCCTGCTGCGGCCTCCGCGCGGGAGGCGCGATGGTCGTCGTTGCTGATGGTGGTCATCGTGAGAACGCCAAGCCCAGCTCGGTGGTCATGAGCATGGCCGCCGCCCCCAGCTCCACGACGTCCGTCCCGGTCGTGCCCAGGTGGATGCTCGACTGCTCGACGAGCAGGGCCAGCGCAGAACGCTGTGTCTCTGCGCGGACCTCCTCCAGCCAGGACTGGCCGAAGGCGGTCATGGGCCCCACGAGTACCACCTCGCGTGCACCGAGCGTGCCGATCATGGCCCCCAGGACCCGACCCAGCGGACGGGCTGACTCCAGGACGACCTGGCAGGCCAGCGTGTCGCCCGCCCGGAAGGCGTCCAGCAGCGTCTCGCGGGTGAGCGGTCCCCGGGCGAGCAGCGACTCCGGATGATCCGGGACGAGGGCACGGGCTCGATCGAGGACAGCGCGCAGGCTGGCCACGGTCTCGAGGCAGCCCTGCCCTCCGCAGCGGCAGGGCGTCTCGCCCTCCCCGACCCGCGTGTGACCGATCTCACCTGCGCCAGCGTCATCGCCCGGGTAGAGGCGGCCGCCGATGACGATACCGGCCCCGATCCCCTCACCCACCTTGACGACGATCATGGCGGACGAGGCGTCGTGCCGGCCGAAGGCCCATTCACCCATGGCTGCGGCCTGCGAATCATTGACGACGATGACGGGCAGGCCGGTGAGCTCCGCGAGCCGTGGGCCGACCGGCACATCACGCCACTCCAGCCCCACGGCCCAGCGCACGACACCCGTGGCCGTGTCGACGAGCCCCGGCGTGCCGACGCCGACCCCGGCCAGCGGCTCCACGGCGGCCCCCGCCAGCTCGGAGACGAGCGAGGCCAGGTCGTCCAGCGCCTCCGCGCCATCGCGGCCCGCCAGGTCCCTTGAGGCGCGGCCACGCACTTCCCCGCGCAGATTGACGATGGCACCGCTGAGGCGGTCCCGGTCGACATCAACGCCGACCAGGTGGCGCGCATCAGCCGGCACCTCGAGCAGGATGGGCGCCTTGCCGCCGGTCGATGGGCCCACGCCCACTTCCCGGGCCAGACCCTCGCCGATGAGCCCATCGACGACGTCCGAGACGGTCGTGCGGGTCAGCCCCGTGGCGCGCGCCACATCCGCCCGACTGAGCGGTCCCTGCTCATGGACGGTGCGCAGCACGAGACGCTCGTTGGAGCGCCTCGTGAGCTGATGGGTCGCCTTCTCGAGCGTGGCTGCGAGCATGGGCCTCGCTGACTGGATCTGCGTGGATGACCCAAGCGTAGCGCACTTTGTCAAGTGTGTTGACAAAGTCAGGGCGACCGCGCGACGACCTCATGAGCAGGGGTGCCGGGCCCCTCCCGCGCCACTGGCACGCCATGCACCCCGACCGACGTGCGGCCGGCCGTCGACCGAGCGCGCTTGTGCGTGTACATGGCGGCATCGGCGCTGCGCAGCAGCCGCCGGGCACTGTTGCCGTCCCGCGGGTAGAGCGCCAGGCCTGCGCTGCAGGTGACGTGGACCTCGGTGCCGTCGGTCATGGGGTGGGCCTTGGCTGCCACGGCCTCGCTGGCCCGCTGCGCGACCCGGGCCGCCTCCGCCCCGTCCGTGTCCGGCATCAGCACCACGAACTCGTCGCCGCCGTAGCGCGCCACCACGTCGCTCGTGCGCACGGCCGCGCGCAGCGCCCCCGCGATGGCTCGCAGCACCCGGTCGCCAGCCTGGTGGCCGAAGGCGTCGTTGACGTGCTTGAAGTCGTCGAGGTCGATCATCAGGACGCTCAGCGGCGACCCCGAGCGCGCCGCGCGGGCCGTCTCCTGGCGGATGCGATCCTGCAGGTGGCGGTGGCTGTAGACACCCGTGACCGGGTCTGTCTCGGCCGCATCGCGGAGCTGACGCACGAGGCTGGCGTTCTCCAGGGCACCGGCCGCCTGGCTGGCCATCGTCCGCAGCCACGCGATCTCACCCGCGTGGAAGTGACGACCGCCCGACCGCACGGCCAGCTCGGCCAGGCCCACCACACGCCCGCCTGTGGACAGGGGCACCAACAACGCTGACCCGCCACCCAGCTCGGCCAGCCGGGACTGCCCGGCCGGATCGATGCGCCCGTTCCTGTCGTCCAGGCGCAGGGGTTCGTCGGTGATCAGGACGTGCCGTGCGAGCCGGTCGACGGCGAGGTCGCGCGCGGACTCCTCCAGCGCCCGTCCGCTGGCCCCCACGGGCACGAGGTCGCCGCTCTGCTGGTCCCAGCGCCAGATGTGGCAGGAATCCATGTTCGCCGCGTGGCGCAGCTGCTCGGACAGGACGCTCGCCAGCTCGGCCTCGTCCTTTGCCTCGCCGCCGGCCTGGCTGATCTCCAGCAGCGCCTCCAGCTCCGACACGTGGCGGTCGCGCTCGGCCAGGAGCCGGGCGTTCTCGATGGCGACCGCCGCCAGGTCCGCCAGCACGCAGAGGAGGCGCAGCTCGTCATCGGAGAAGCGCGCCAGGCCCAGTCGTGACAGGACGACCACACCGATGATGTGGCCCTCGGAGCGCAAGGGGGCCAGGAGCATGGACTCCTCGGCCAGGTCCTGGGAGCCAGGGACCTCGATGGCCCGCGGGTCGGCGTCCGCATCGGGGACGTTGAGTGGCTGGCCGGTGAGCGCCACCCACCCGGTGATGCCCTGACCCACGGTCACCCGGAGGCCTTCCACCGTCTCGCCCTGGTACTCGCTGACTTGCGACTGCCAGGCCACCGGGTCGAGCGTCCGGCCGTCCTCGCGGAGCACGTAGACCCGTGCGTTGTCGAAGGCGACCACGCGCTGGGTGTGCGCGCAGAGGGCGGAGGTGACCTCCTCGACACTGGTCAGGCGCGTCAGCTGCGCGGCCACCGATTGGACAGCCTCGAGGTGCGATGACCAGGCGATCGGCCGCGGCCCGAGTCGCGTGGCGACGGTGCCCACGAGGCGCCGGGCCTGGACCCGCGCGAGGGCCAGGTCCTCTTCGCTGAACGGTTCGTTGCGCTGACGCTCGAGGACCAGCAGGCCACCGCGGTCTTCGGGCAGGTGCAGGTGCGTCACGGCACCCGGCTGTCGCGGCGAGTCCGGAGAGAGCCAGCGTCGCAGTCGGCCGCGCTCATCCTCGCGGCGGCCCGTCTCGCGGATCCTGGCCACCTGTTCGCCGGATGGCCGCGCGGCCGCGGGCCGGTCGATGTCCGCCACGAGCTCCAGGACTCCATCACCGCGATCGACGTACAGACGCGCCCCGTGGTCGGCGTCCACGGCCAGCGCCAGTCGGGCCAGTGCTGACTGTGCCGGCCCTGCGCGGCCGTGCCCGGGCGCCGCGTCCATGGTCAGTCCGTCCGCGGCAGCGTCGCCACTGGGCGCGCTCCGGTCCACGGCCGCCATGTGGGTCGCATGCTGATCACCAGGAACACGACGGCGCCGACGGCGATGACGGCGTCGCCGATGGAGAAGACGTTCGCGAGCGGCAGCGGACGCGGCCAGACGAAGATGTCGCCAAGGAAGGCGAAGGGCGTCTCCGGGCCGATCAGCACGGCGTTGGAGAAGTGGCGGACCGGTAGCTCAGCAACGCCGGTGAGCGCCAGCCAGGCGTCCGGAGAGGATGGCATGGCGCCTCCATTGGAGAGGACCGGCACGAGGTTCAGCAGCGCGCCGAGGGCCACGATGGCCAGGCCGGGCAGGGCCAGGTTGCGCAGCAGCGCGGCCATCACCACCAGCGTGGAGGCGACGTAGATGACGGGACCCTCCGCACCGACGTGTTCGGCGACAGGGCCGGCAAAGAGGACGAGCTGCACGGCCAGGCCAGCCAGCGCCAGCGGCCACCAGGTGAAGCGCACGTCCTCGAGATGTCGGGCCCGCCCCCCGAGGAGACGCCCGATGAGCAACCCGGCGACGATCGAGTAGAGCAGCAGCACGGTCCGGTCCGGGCCTCCGAGCGGACAGCGCCGGCGCACCATGGCGCCGGCGTCACGTCATCCGGTCTCGCGCCGCTGCGAGGGAGCGGGCCAGCGACCGGCGCGAGGGTTCGAGTCGCTGGCCTTGATCAGCGTTCGGAGACGCGTGCTACCAGCGGAGGGGGGCCGCCAGCACGAGCACGAACGAGGCGACCACCGCGAGGCGGAGCGCCAATCCCTTGAATCGGCTCATCACTGCTTCTCCCTGTGAGGTCGGGCGGGGCCCGGGTGGCTGGGCTCGAGTGCTCGGGCTCGGTCGAGGGAAGGACCCCGACGCAGCCGATACTGGCTACGCCGGCCCTCACCCTCCATGGGGAAGTCGTACTAGGACGGGATGTGCGGCGATGCACCACCCGCGGGCGCCGCCGTATGCTGGGACGATGAGCGACGAACATCTCATCGAGACCACGGTCGAGCAGCGCGTGCTGCACCGGGGCCGATTCATCACCTTCCGCGTCGACACCATCGAGGACGCCGCGGGCCGGCGCCACCCGCGCGAGGTGGTCGAGCACCCGGGCGCCGTCTGCGTCGTGCCGCTCCTCGGCGACGACGTCCTCCTGGTCCGCCAGTTCCGAAACCCCATCAGCCGCGTCCTCCTGGAGCTGCCGGCCGGGACGCTGGACCGCCTGCCCGACGGGACGGTGGAGGATCCGGCACGCGCGGCGCCCCGCGAGCTGGGCGAGGAGACCGGCTACCAGGCCGCACGTTGGCGATGGCTGGGTCGTTTCTGGAGCGCTCCCGGTTTCACCGATGAGCAGATGCACCTCTACCTGGCGACGGACCTGACGCCCGTCGAGGGCTACCGGGGCCCCGACGAGGACGAGCACCTGGAGGTCCGGCGACTGCCCTGGCGTCAGGCCGTGGCCATGGCGGGCGCGGGCGAGATCGAGGATGCCAAGACCATCATCGGGCTGCTTCAGCTCGGACGCCTGGCCGCAGACGGCGAGATCGACTGAACCTGACCCGCGGGCGGGTCAGCTCGAGAGCCACTCCGCCAGGTCGATGCGCTCCAGCCTCGGGCTCTCCGTGAGGCCCGGGATGCGGCCACGCTTGGCGATGGCCCGGCCGTCGATCTCCTTGAGGTCCCCGGTGAAATCGATCGGCGTGGCGCCGCTGATGTAGCTGCCCACGGCGAAGAAGTCGACCGGCGCCCCGGCATCCTTGAAGTACCAGATGCGATCGGGTGTCAGCCCGCCCGAGACGATGATCTTGACGTGGCTGAAGCCCTCCTGGTCCAGCCGCGCCCGCACCTCGCTGACGAGGTCGGCAGTGACGCGGCCACGCTCGGCGGGGGTGTCCAGGCGGACGCCGTAGAGCCGCTCACCGAGCGCGCGTGCCACGCGCAACGACTCCTCCGCCTCGTCTTTGAAGGTGTCCACCAGGACGATGCGCGGGATGTCCGGTGCCACGTGACGTTCGAAGGCCTCCGCGGCCCGCACGGTGTCCCCGATGACCAGGACCAGCGAGTGCGGCATCGTCCCCGTGGGCGAGAGACCGGCCAGGCGTGCGCCAGCTGGCGTGGAGGCGCCCACGCAGCCGCCCACGATGGCGGCGTAGTCGAGCGCGTCGGTGACGTGGGGATGCACGTGCCGAGCCCCGAAGCTGATGACCGGTTGTGGCGCGGCCGCTTCGACGCATTCCCTGGCGGCGTTGGCCCAGCCGGTGGATTGCGCCAGCATCCCCAGGATGGCCGTCTCATAGAGCCCGAAGGCGCGGTAGCGCGCCCGGATGCGCATGACGATCTCCTTGGAGGAGAACGTCTCGCCATCCGAGAGCGATTCCACGACGACGTCCTCACCGCTCTCAGCGAGCGCGTGCGCGAGCAGCACCTTGGCCTCGTCGATGCCGCAGAGGATGCCCTCCTGCCGCGAAAAGACCTCCATGACCACGACGGGGTCCAGGCCCTCCCCTGCCAGGATCTCCTCCGCGCGCCGGAAGTAGACGTCCGCGGTGTCGCCACTCAGGACCTCGCGCGAAGGTCGTCGCCGCTCCCGATTCACGCTCTCCACCATCAGGATGGGCAGTGTAGCAAGCGGCCGGTCGGGCAGGACCTCGTCGCCAGGCCCGCGGCCGGCCACCCGGTCGGCGCCGGCCCGCGCCACTCAGAGCCGGTCATCGGACAGCACGATGGCACCCTCTCCCTCGGCCGGGCCCAGGAGCTCGCGCAGCTCCGCGGCGTAGCGTTCGAAGAGCGCGGCCTGCCGGGAGGGTCGGGCCAGGGGCGGCGCGCTCCGGGCGCCGGGGAAGAGCCACACCACCGAGCGGTCAAGGGTGAGGTCGCAGACCGCCAGGAGTCGGCAGACGGCCACACCCAGCCGATCACGATCGAGGCCGTCCACGAGCAGCTCGGACGTGAGGACCGGCCGATCGTCATCCGACAGGGCGAACTTCACGAACGGCAGCTCGTCGTTCCAGCGCAGGAACTGGCGATACGAGACGCGGAAGCTGTCGTTGAGCGGCGGCGCGAAGTGCACCCACAGCAGGACGGCGCGAGCCGGGTCAAGGATGAGCGTCAGGCGGACATCGCCGCGCCGGCGGCCGTCCAGCAGGAAGTCGAAACTGCTGATGCCGTCGCGCTCCGCGCGTTCGAGCGGTGCGAGGTCCAGTTCGGTCAGCCAGCCCTCGATGGTGGCGGCGTCGATGGGCGACACGGGCGCGTCGCGGTCAGGCCTTGCGCGACCTGGGCTTCCGGGTGCGCCGCTCGACGCTGCCACCGCTGGGCACGCGCTTCGAGCGGAAGTCGGCGGGCCGTACGGAGCCGGCGATGCGGACGTTGCGACCGATGCGCGCGGAGGCGGGGATGACGGCGCGCTTGCCGACGACCGTGATGCCGGTCGTAAGGCGCTCCGGCTCGGCCACGTTCGGGGTGTCGAAGTCGTTGCCCATGCCCACCACGGCATTGGGGCCCACGCTCACCTCCTTGTCCAGGATGGCGTGGTCGACCACGGCACCGGCGCGGATCACGCAGTCGAACATGACGACGCTGTCGCGCACGATGGCGCCCGGGTCGACCCTCACGCCGGGCGAGAGCACCGAGTGCTCCACGGTGCCGGAGATGACGCATCCATGGCTGACGAGACTGCGGTGCACGTTGGCGGTCGAGCCGATGCGCGCCGGCGCGCGCTCCTCGGAGCGCGTGTGGATGACCCAGTCGCGGCCGAAGAGGTCGAGGCCGGCGTGATCCTCCAGCAGCTCCATCTGCGCTTCCCAGTAGCTATGGACGGTGCCCACGTCCTGCCAGTAGCCGTGGAACCGGTAGCCGTACACGCGTGACCCGGCCTCCAGCATGGCCGGGATGACGTCCTTGCCGAAGTCGTCGCGCCCGCTGCCCAGCCAGGTGTCCAGCGCCTTGCGCGAGAAGACGTAGATCCCCAGGCTGGCCAGATCGCTGCGTGGCTGGCGGGGCTTCTCCTGCCAGTCGGTCACCGCGTCGTTGTCGTCCAGGCTGAGCACGCCGAAGCGATGGGCCTCCGCGAGGGGCACCGGCTTCACGGCGATGGTCACGTCGGCGCGGCGGCGACGATGCTGCTGGATGAATGGCCCGTAGTCCATCTTGTAGATGTGATCCCCGGCCAGGATGACCACGATGTCCGCGCCCGACTGGTGGATGGCGTCCATGTTGGCGGCCACCGCGTCAGCCGTGCCCCGGTACCACTCCCGGGCACGGCCGCGCGCCACGAAGGGCTGCAGGATGCGGATGCCGCCGACGTTGCGGTCAAGGTCCCAGGGCCGGCCGGCGCCGATGTGGTCATTGAGGGATAACGGCGCGTACTGGGTCAGGACGATGACGTTGGTGAGCCCCGAGTTCACGCAGTTGGAGAGCGTGAAGTCGATGATGCGGTACTTGCCGCCGAACGGGACGGCCGGCTTCGCGCGGACGCCGGACAGGAGCGAAAGACGCTCTCCCTCGCCACCGGCGAGAACGACCGCCAAGGTGCGACTCACCCGCCGATGCTACACCGACGCCCACCTGCCCCGTGGCGTCGTTCGTCACGGTGCTTCCGACGCCACCATGGTCCCCCGGGGGTCCTACGCCCGGGTGGTGCCGGGGCACACCGCCCGTCCCGAGCATCGGTCGCATGTTCCGAGCCGCGTCCGACCACGTCTCCGCCACGCCTGCCGCGCGGACGCTGGTCACCGCGCTGGTGCTGCTGATGATCGTGTCGGTGGACGGCATCCATCCATCGCCGGTGCAAGCTGACGACGGTGGGGGCGGCGTGGCCGCCATCCGTGCCCGCCAACACCGCGCCGAGCGTTCGATGCGCCGGGCGGACCGCCAGATCGTCCGCCTGGAGCGACGCCGCGACGAACACGGCAAGCACCTCGTGCAGGTGACCCGCCGCCTGGAGCACAGCATCGC
Source organism: uncultured Chloroflexia bacterium (assembly GCA_963707395.1). Classification (GTDB taxonomy): domain Bacteria; phylum Chloroflexota; class Limnocylindria; order Limnocylindrales; family CSP1-4; genus JAFMJV01. Next base: position 159,198 of record CAVPPQ010000024.1, on the reverse strand, counting down.
CCGGCGCGAGGCCGCCCGTGATCGGCTGACACGCATCCGAGAGCGCCTCGCCATCGCCCGGGCTGAGCGCGACCGCGAGCTGCGCGTCCACCCCAGCCCGACCGGGCGGCAACGCGCCGACCGACCCGGCCTGCGCCGCCACGTTCGGGAGCTGCACGAACGCTCTGGCCGACCGCAGGCCAGGGCCGACCGCCTGGAACGTCGCATCGACCACCTCCGCCGCACCCGGGAGGCCCGCGCCCACAGCGCTGGCGCCGCGCGCGTGGAAGCCCGAAGGCAGGCCCGCGAACACGCCGAGGCGGTCCTCGGCAGCCAGATCGGGCGCATGCTCGCGCTTGCCAAGGAGCGGGCCGCAGCGCGAGGGGCGGGTCATCCGATGCGCAGTCTCCTGCGCCCCGCGCGTGGCCGTGTCTCCCAAACGTATGGCTGCCACGATGCCCGACGGGGCCGCCGCGGGGGGACCGCCTGCACTCACTTCCACGACGGCATCGACATCGCCGCCTCCCCGGGGGCCAGCGTCCGGGCGTCGGCCGACGGGTATGTGGCCTACGTGGGCTGGAACCCCTGGGACGAAGGGCGCCGTGCCTACGTCATCATCGTCGGCCATGCGCGAGGCCTGGAAACCATCTACGCGCACCTCAAGCCCGTCGCCCTGGTCCGGGCAGGGCAGCACGTGCGCCGAGGACAGCGCATCGGTCTCGTGGGCCTGACCGGGCATACCAGCGGCCCGCACGTCCACTGGGAGGTCAGCCGTGGCTTCCGCACCATGGACCCCCGCTCACTGCGGCGCTGACGGGCCGGCCGTGCCGGCAGCACGGCGGCCGCAGCAGCGGCCGTGCCGGCAGCACCCGCGGTGCCGGCAGCACCGGCGCTTCTTTGCTAGCCTCCCCATCCAGGCAGCCGCCACCGGAGGTCACTGGAAGGGCCGTGCCCCACACGAGCTTCGCGCTCGGATCCGCGTTGAGCTTGGCTTCCCTGCTCCTGGCAGCCTCGTTCTCGGCTCCCGTCGCGGGCGCCACGAGCGGTCTCGGCGCTGTGGCTGACATGCTGGGTCGTCGGCTGACCACGCTTCACGATGCCGCCCAGGGCGCGCTGGGGAACCTCCTGCTCGAGGATCCAGGGGAGGATGGGCGGACCGCTGACCTGGAGGCTGAGAGCGATCGGTCCGGGCACGCCACGCGCCAACGAGGCAGCGACCGGCCGGCGGACAAGCGGCGCCTGCAGCTCGTGCGCACCATCAGCGGCGGCATGGCCCCCAAGTCGATCGTGTCCGATCAGCACGGTCGCGTCTTCGCCATGAACATGATGTATGGCCACTCCATCACGGTCTTCGACCGCCACTACAAGCGGATCCGGGACGTGGCCGACTCGGTCGACCTCTGGCGGCACGGCTACCCGGAGTACCCGGAACGCGTTCAGGGTGCGCCGGTGGAAGCTGCCGTCTCGCCTGACGGCCGCAAGATCTACGTGTCCAACTACAGCATGTACGGGCCGGGCTTCAAGCACCCCGGCTTCGACCTCTGCCGTTCGGACGACCGCATCGACCCCAGCTTCGTCTACGAGATCGGCACCCGATCGCTGCGCAAGACCGACGCCATCCAGGTCGGCGAGGTGCCCAAGTACCTGGCCATCACCCCCAACGGCCGCACCATGCTGGTCGGCAACTGGTGCTCCTGGGACATCAGCGTCGTGGACCTGCGCAAGGGTCGCGAGGTGGGCCGCATCCCGGCCGGCGTGGCGCCGCGGGGCATCGCCTTCAGTCCCGACGGCCGCCGCGCCTACGTGACCCTCGTGGGCGAGGACCGCATCCTCGTCATCGACATGCGCCATCGTCGTGTCGTGGACGACATCCGGGGCGTCGGGGAGCGGCCGCGCCACCTGGTCATGAGCCCGGGCGGACGGTATCTCTACGTCACCTCGGAGGGCAAGGACAAGCCGCGACGCGAGGACGGCTACGTCTACAAGGTCGACCTTCGCCGCGACCGCGTCGTGGCCACCAGCGAGCCCCTGGTGGAACCGCGCACCACGGTCATCTCGGATGACGGCCGCGCCCTCTACGTCGTGGACTACTACCCTGGCACGATCGTGAAGCTGGCCACCGACGATCTGGCCGTCCTGCAAGATCGCTATCTCGGTTTCCACCCCATCGGCGTCACCTACGACAGTCCCAGCGACAAGGTCTGGGTGGCCGGCTACGGCGGCCAGGTCTGGGTGCTCAAGGACCGCTGAGGGCTTCGCGGCCAGCCGATCGCTGGCCCGGCTACAGGAACGCGCGCGGACTCACGGGCAGCCAGTCGCCGCCCTGCCAGACCTCCCAGTGCAGGTGTGATCCGAAGCTGCCGCCGGTGCTGCCCATGTAGCCGATGATCTGGCCCTTGCGCACGACTTGGCCCTGGCTGACGGGGTACTGGGGAAGCATGTGTGCGTACAGCGAGGATGTTCCGCCGCCGTGCGCGATGACGACCATGAAGGCCGGCACCGACTCCCAGGGGTTGTAGCCGATGAAGGCCACGACCCCAGAGCCGGCAGCGCGGATCGGCGTGCCGGAGCCATTGGCGATGTCGATGCCGTCGTGGAAGTGGGGGCAGTCGCCGCGGGGCGGGTTGACCCAGTACCCGGTGCAGCCGTAGTCCTGGCTGATGTAGCCGGTCGTGGGCCAGTCGAAGATGCCGCTGCCGCCACCGGGGGCCACGCCACCGAACTGGGCGCTGGCGCGCCGCTGCGCCGAGGCCACCAGGTTGTTGATGCGGCTGCGCAGCGAGGCTCGTGCGGCGATCTGCTCGCGCACCCGCTGCTGGGCCTCCTTCTTGGTGGCCGCCAAGGCCAGGATCTGAGCCGCCTGGCGCTCCCGCGCCTTCTCCGTCTGCTTCTCCAGGCGGGCCAGGCGAGCTTGCGCTTCGCGCAGGTTCTCACGCAACTCCTCCACCTGGGCCTGGGTCTCCAGGGTGGCGCGGCGCAACTGATCGGTCTGCAGGCGCGTCGAGGTGGTCAGCAGGCGCAGGTTGTCCAGGGCCTGCTGATCTTGCGTGATCTGCCTGGCGAGCTGCGCATCCTGGTCGCCGTAGGCGAGGTAGGCCGAGGTATCCGTGAGCACGTCGGAGAATGACTCAGCCGTGAAGACCTGCTCGAGCAGGGTGGTGTTCTCCGCTCGATGCGCCTCTGCGAGCCGCCGGCCGAGGGACTGGCGCCGCGCCTGCAGGTCGTCCTCGCCGTTGGCGAGCTCCTGCTCCAGCAGGCCCAGCGTGAAGTCGGTCTGGCGCTGCTCGTCGACCAGCTGGGCGTGGCGTTCCTCGATACGCTCCAGCCGCTCCTTGACCTGCTCGATGCGCTCCTTGACCGCCGCCTGGTCAGTGCGGATGTCGGTCAGCTCCTCCTTCGTGGCGGCCAGCGCGTCCCGCGTGGCGGCCTCCTCTCGCTTGAGGTCCTCCACGAGCCGTTCCGACCGCGCGATGGACGCCGTCAGATCCGCCTGCCGGTCCTTGGCCGCGGCGATCTGATCCTTGAGGCTGGCCGCGTCCACCGGGGGCGGGGCCGTCACCGGCACCACCAGGAGCAGGGCAAACACGAGCATGGCGAGCAGGGACCGGGACACACCGGTCCGGTGCGCGCGTGCGGTCACGCTAGGCACGATCGACTATCAACTCCCATGTTGCTGCTTGAACGCAGCGCCCCGGGCACGGGGGCCGACCGACATTCACGGCTTCGGTCGCGGGTCATGCTACTCCCCCTGCCCGGCATCCGCAAACTCGCCGGACGTGCTGAGACCCCCGGGTAGTACGTTCGAGCCGGTGCGTCGAGACACCGGCGCGGGCAGGCTTTCGGCATGCCGACCTGCTGGACCAGCCTTCGCACAGGCGTGAACCGCCCCTCGTGAGCTTCTCGCTGACGGCATTCGCAGCCCTCGTCCTTGGTGCGCTCTTCGGCCTGGCTGCCGACCGCCTGGCGGCGCGCTGGCCAGCCCACGAGGATGGCCGCGTGCGCCGTCTCGACTGGCGCAGCGCCGTCGTCGTCCTCGCCTCCGCCGCCACGTTGGCAGGGCTCGCCGTCCGCTGGGACGACCCGCGAGACCTCCTCGTCCTGGGCGTCTATGCGGCGGCACTCATGGTGCTGCTGGCCACCGACCTGGATCAGCGCCTCCTGCCGGACCTCATCACCCTGCCGCTCATCGGCTATGCCGCCGCGGTGACGCTGCTCGCGCCGCTCCTGGGCACGACCCTGAACCCCCTGCTGGCGGACAAGGACGCCGGGGCCATCAGCGCCGTGCTGGCGGCGGTCGCAGTGCCAGCCCTGCTGGCCATCAGCGACCGGCTCTTCCATGGCGCCCTTGGGCGCGGTGACCTGAAGCTCTCGGTGAGCATCGGCCTGATGTCCGGCCTGACGCTGCTGCTGACCGGGTTCCTCGTGGCCACCACGCTGTTCGCGCTCGTCGTCGTGCTCCTCGTCATGAGCCGACGGATCACGCTCAAGACAGCCATCCCCTTCGGGCCGGCCCTCATCGGTGCGGCCATCGTGGCCGCGCTCCTGCCTGGCTGATCAGCGCGCGGGGTCCGTCTCTCCGTACAGTGACATGGGGCCCTCCGCACCATCGAGACAGAGGTCCACGAGGGTCGCGTGCATGACCCCGGTGGCGCCCTTGGCTGCCCACGGATCGCCCTTCTCCCGGTAGGCCGTACCAGCGATGTCAAGGTGCACCCAGGGCACCGACACGAACTCCTTGAGGAAGAGGGCGGCGGTGATGGCACCGCCTTCCGGCGGGCCCACGTTGGCCATGTCGGCGAAGGGCGAGTCGAAGTCCTTGCGCAGGTCCTCATCGAGCGGCATGCGCCAGAGCGGCTCGCCCTGGCGGGCTGCGGCGGCAGCCACATCCGCCCACCAGTCCTCCCGGTCACCGAAGCCGCCCGTGTAGTGGCGACCCAGGGCCCGAGTCATCGAACCGGTGAGCGTGGCCACGTCCACGATGTGCGTGGCACCCTGGCGCTCCGCCCAGGTCATGGCATCACCCAGGATGAGGCGGCCCTCGGCGTCCGTGTTGGTGACCTCGACGGTCTTGCCGTTGAGCGCCCGGACCACGTCGCCGGGCCGCGTCGAGTGCGGGCCGGGCATGTTCTCGACCGCCGGGGCCACGGCCCACATGGGAATGCCGGGCGCCAGCTGAGCGGCCGTGGCGATGGCATGGATGACCGTGGCCGCACCGGTCTTGTCGGTCTTCATCTCGCCCATGTTGGCGGGTGGCTTGAGGCTGATGCCCCCGGTGTCGAACGTGACGCCCTTGCCGACCAGGGCCAGCAGCCGGCCGCGCGCGTCGCGCTCCCGCGATGGCTCGGAGCGCAGGGCGATGAAGCGGGGCTGGTTGGACGACCCACGACCCACGGCCATGAACATGCCCATGCCCATGGTGGCGGCTTCCTCCGGGCCGATGACCTTGAGCCGCATGCCGAACTGGCGGGCCACGTCGCTGGCCTCGTCGGCGAGGACCTCGGGGCTGACGTCATTGGCCGCCCGCTGCGCCAGGCGCCGCGTACGGTTGCTGCCGTCGCCCACGATCTGGCCCCGCTCGGCGCGCAGCAGCAGGTCGTCAGCATCGCCCGACTCGACGGTGAACGTGCATTCGTCGAGGGCCGGCGGCAGGCGATCGTCCGGGTCGCCGTAGATGGTGGCCGGCTCCGCCGCACCCTCCACGAGGCCACGCGTGACGAGCTCCACGACCGCTGCCTGCAGCGCTCCACCACGATCGACGAGCAGGTCCGGGATGTGCACGGTCAGGCGCCGGACGTCACAACCGGTCAGGCTGCGCACGATGACGGCCCCCAGCCGGCGCGCCCCCAGCCGGTCGATGCGCCGACCGTCGCCGACGCCGACGGCCAGTACGAAGCGCACGCCCATGTCTACCGCTGGGATGAGCCGCGCCTCCCAGGCGGTGCCCTTGATGGCACCGAGGGTGCGCATCGACTCAAGAGCGCCGCCCAGTCGCCGGTCCAGCTCGGCGAGGTACGCCGGCAGCTCGATATCAGAGGGCACGGGGACGGCCAGGACGTCCCCATCGGCGTCCCAGGGGTAGCTGGTCTCGACGTTCAGGCGCATGCTGCGGTCGCTCTCGTTTCATCGCTGGAGACCCCGGTCCAGGGTCGGTCGGGGTGAGGCTGAGTGGACGGTGCGAGTGTATCCGAGGGCCCGGCACGGTTGCGGCCGCGCGCCCGTCGCGCCCGGCGCCTAGCATGTCGGGCATGACCCCGCCCCACGACCTGGAGCGCTGGCTGCGTGCCATGCCCAAGGCAGAGCTGCACCTGCACCTCGACGGCTCGCTGCGCCCCGAGACGGCGCTGGACCTGGCCCATCGCCGGGGCGTCGAGTGGGCCGCAGCGCCTGATGGCCTGCCGGAGGAGCAGCTCACCGGTCGCTCGCCAGACGACCTCCCCACGCAGCTGGCCCAGATGCGGGCCCGCCTCGTGGCTCCTCCGCGCTGCCTGGATCAGGCCGACCTGCTGCGGGCCTTCGACCTTCCCGTGGCGCTGCTGCAGGATGCCGAGGCCCTGGAACGCTGCGCCGCCGAGCTCGTCGAGGACGTGGCAGGCGACGGAACCTGCTACGCCGAGATCCGCTGGGCGCCGTCGCTCCACACGCGCGCGGGCTTGTCGCTGCGCGAGGGCATCTCCGCCGTGGCCCGCGGGGCCGACCAGGCCGCCCGGGCCTTCGGGATCCACGTCCGCCTCATCGCGGTGGCGCTCCGGACCCACAGCCCGGAGACGGCCGCGGACGTGGCCCGGGCCGCCGTGGCAGCCCTGCCCAGCGGGCTCACGGGTTTCGACCTTGCAGGTCTCGAGCACCTCGCGCCGGATCCCCGACGCTTCGCCCCCGCCTTCGAGGTCGCCCGCCAAGGCGGCCTCGGCATCACCTGCCACGCCGGCGAGTGGGGTGGCGCGGCCCAGGTGCGCGCAGCACTGGCCATCGACCCGTGGCGTATCGCCCACGGTGCGCCGGCGGCCGACGACGCCACGCTGATGGCCGAGCTGCGCGCCCGGGATGTGACCCTCGACCTCTGCCCGACCAGCAACCGGCAGGCCGGCATCGGCAGCGACGATGCCACGGCGCCCCTGCCCCGCCTGCTGCGGGCCGGCGTGCCCGTCACCGTCAGCACCGACGACCGGACCGTCAGTGACCTGACGCTGGTGCGGGAGCTGCGGCGTGCCGTGGAAGCGCTGGGGCTGACTCCGCGCGAGGTCGTGACGACCATGCGGCGGGCCTATGCGGCGGCCTTCCTCCACCACGACGAGGCCCTGCGGGCACGCCTGCGGGCCGACTTCGAGGCCTGGCTGGCCAGCGAGCCGCCTCCGGCCTGAAGGGCGACCACGGTTGCCCGAGGCGACGTCGGTGTGTCCCCGGCGGCGTCCGGCCGCTCGGGCGAGCGCTCAGGCTGCCAGTCGAGCGAGCAGCGGCTCCAGCTCCGCCGGACCGGCCACGATGAAGGTGGGCTGCTCGTCGGCCGGGAGCGCCGCCGCCATATCCGCTGTGCTCACGCCCGTCAGCACCAGGACGCTCCGAGCGCCGACCCGTTGCGCAGCCAGGATGTCCGTGCGCAACCCGTCACCGATGACGACGGCCTCCTCCACGGGCACGCCGGCCACGGCGGCTGCTTCACGCAGGAGCCCCGGCTCCGGCTTGCCGATGACGAGGTCGGGCTGCCGGCCGGAGGCCTCGATGAGTGCGGCCACCATGGCCCCTGCGCCCGCCATGAGCCGTCCGGGCACCGGGAAGACGGGGTCGCGGTTGGTGACCGCGAAGTAGGCGCCCCCGCGCACGGCATCCGCGGCCACCGAGAGGCGTTCGTGGCTGAGCTCGAAGTCGACGCCTGCGGCCACGGCATCCGGTGCCAGGCCCAGGCCATCCAGCGTGCAGGGGACGGTCGCCAGGCCGGCATCCTCGAGCTCTCGCGTGAGACCCTGTCCGCCGAAGACCAGGGTGCGCAGCGGCGGGCTGGGCAGATGCGCCAGCGCCAGGGCGGTCCCCCGGGCGGAGGTCAGGATGCGGTCAGGATCGGCGGGAGCCCCCATGCTCAGCAGTCGCTCGAGGTACTCCGTGCGGTGCCAGCGCGCGTTGTTGGTGACATAGACGATGATGTCGCCGGCTGCCTCGCGCCGAGTGAGAAGCTCGGGCATGCCGGGCACCGGCTCCGGGCCACGATAGACGACGCCATCCAGATCGACGAGAAGGAGCATGCCCCGATGGTAGCCACCCGGAGCCTCGCCGGCTGATGGACGGCGACCCGCGCGGCGAAGGCGTGGCGCTGCTGCTCGTGGACGGTGACAACCTCCTCCACGCCGTGCGTGGCGGACGCGACGACGGCGGTGTCGCGTGGCTGCTGCCGCGCCTCTCGCGCTGGCGGCCGGCCGGCACGCGGGTGGTGGTGGCGCTGGACGGTCATCCCGCACACGGCGAGTCGAGTCGCCGTCGCGTCGCCACCGGCATCGAGTTCCATCACGCCGGGACCCGCACGGCCGACGACCTCATCGTCGACCTCCTGGCGCGGCAACCCTTCGCGGCCCGCGCTCAGTGCGTCGTCGTGACGCGGGACGTCGGCCTCATCGATCGCGCCCGTCGGGCAGGAGGGCTGACCCGGTCGTTGGACTGGCTCGTCAGCCAGCTGGATGCGCCGACCGCGGGCACAAGAGCCGGTGCCCGCGCGGGTGGCACCCACATCGGCCAGGGGCCACCCGCGCACCGTCCGGCCGCCGACATGGACCAGGACGGGGAGCGACCCCCCTGGCGGCCTGGTCGAGGCGCGACCCGCAAGCGGGGCAACCCACGTCGCGGCGCCAAGGCGCCACGGCCGCGCTAGACGCTAGACTGCCGCCATGTCCACGGATGCCGTGCCCCCGGACCCCTGGAGCGCCTTCCTTGACTGGCTGAGCACCGTGCTGGTGCCCAGCTGGGGCGGCCTCATCGATCTCCTGCCCTACGCACTCGTCCTCTTCGTCATCGGCCCGGTCATCACGCTGCTGGCCCTCGGCTGGGCGTGGCACCTCCTGCGACGTCGGCGTGGTCGCGTGCAGCGAACGGTCCAGCAGCCGATCCCCGCCCCCCATGGAGATGACGGCTCTCCGCGTTTCCCTGTCAACGCGCCCTACTGCGAGGCCCACGCCCTGATCTACCCGCCCCGCGCCAGGCGCTGCTCGATCGACCAGGCACCCCTGTCGGTGGCCTGCCCGGTGGACGGCACCGTCCGTGCGGCGGACATCCAGACCTGCGCGGCCTGCGGCACGCGCTTCACCCTCGGGGCCGGCTCCGGCGCCCTCGTGGTGGCTCCGGCAGGCGGTCCGCCGGACGGCGGCGCCGCCGCCGCCTAGCCCGAGTCCCTCCCAGACCGGCGTGGCCGAACTCTCGCAGTATCTCTTCGTGAGCGGCGCGCTGCTGCTGCTCTTCGCCTTCGTGACGGCCGTGGCCTTCACGACGCTCCTGGCCACGACACGACAGCCGTTGGCCACCCAGCCAGCCGTGGCCGGCCTCGGGGTCGGTGCCTCGCGCGCGCAGCCGGACGGCCCCGTGCGCCCCCGCGACGTGCAGGGCGCCGGGACGCTGGCGGCCATCGGCCACGGCCTCACCTGGGCGAGCCTCCTGCTCCTGGCGGGCAGTCTCGCGACGCGGGCCTCCATCGTCGGACGCGGGCCGTGGGGCAACATGTACGAGTTCTCCATCGCCTTCGCGGTGGGCGTCGTCGGCGGCTACCTCCTGCTCGAGCACCGCTACGGCATCCGCTCGCTGGCCTTCCTGCCGCTGGGCGTGGCGCTCTTCCTGGTGGGCTACGCTGCCACCCTGCCGGCCGCCATCGAGCCGCTCGTGCCGGCACTCCACAACGCCCCCCTGCTGACCGTGCACGTGGCCATGGCCATGATCGCCTACGGGGTGTTGGCCATCTCATTCGCGGCCGCGGTGGGCTACCTGGTGCAGGGCGAGGGCGACCGTTTCGAGTGGCTGCCGGGTCACGAGCTGCTCGACGCGGTGGCCTACCGCTCGGTCATCATCGGCTTCCCGGTCTTCGCCACGATGATCGTGCTGGGTTCCTACTGGGCCTCCATCGCCTGGGGCCGCTACTGGGGCTGGGATCCCAAGGAGACCTCGGCCCTCGTGACCTGGCTGATCTACGCCGTCTACCTGCACGCCCGCAGCCAGCGTGGCTGGTCCGGGCGGCCCGCCGCCCTCATCCTGGTGCTGGGGTTCGTGGCCGTGCTCTTCACCTACTTCGGCAACCTCTTCTTCAGCGGCCTGCACGCCTACTCGGGGCTGTAGGGATCACGCGCCGATGGATGACCGGTGATCGAGTTCGACCGCGCCCGCGTTCGCCGCTCGGCCGTGGACCGACGCGCCGACCGCCTGGTGGCCATGGTGGCCATCGCACTGGCCCTGGCCTTCCTGTGCGCGGCCGTCGTGGCCGCGTTCCTGCCGGCACCGCTGCGCGTAGGCAACTGGCTGCCCCTTCACCTGGCCCTGGCGGGAGGTGCCACGACCGCCATCGCCGGCATGATGCCCTTCTTCAGCGCCGCCTTCGCCACCAGCCAGCCGGTGGACGCCCGGGTGCGCTGGATCTCCGTGGCTGCCGTGGCGCTGGGAGCACTCGTCGTGGCCGTCGGCTACGCCGGCGGGAACCTCGGCCTGGGGGCGGTCGGCGGTGCGGCCTTCATGACCGGCATCGCCCTGACGGCGTACGCCACCATCGTCCCGGTTCGGCGACCGCTGGCTCGCAGGGGCGGCGTGGTGACGCTGGGCTACGCCGCGGCGCTGCTCTTGGTGGCCAGCGGTGCCCTCCTGGCCACGCTCTTCCTGGCCGGGGTCATGCCGGTGCTGCAGGCCTGGGGCAACCTGCGACCTGCCCACGCCTGGCTCAACCTCGTGGGCTTCGTCTCCCTCGTCATCGCCACCACGCTGCTGCACTTCTTCCCCACCGTCATCGGGGGGCGCATCCTGCACGCCCGGAGCGCCTACCTCACCGTCCTGGGGATCGCGGGGGGCACCGCCCTGGTGGCCCTCGGCTTCGCGACCCGCTCGGACTGGCTGACGCGGGCTGGCGCCCTGGCCGTCCTGGCCGGGGCCCTGGCCCTGGCCGTCTACGCTGTGCAGACCTGGCGCACCAAGTCGCCCTGGACGGGCGACGAGGGCTGGCATCGCTTCGCCATGGGCGGCCTGATCTCGGCCATCGCCTGGTTCGAGGTCGGGGCCCTGACGGCAACGGCCCGACTTCTGGTCGCGGGTGCCGACCCCGTGGCTGCCGGCGCCACCGCCTTCCTGGGTCCGCTGGTCCCGGGTTGGGCCGGGCTGGCCGTGCTGGCTTCCGCGACCCACCTGGTCCCGGCCGTCGGCCCAGGCGATCCTGCCGCTCACGCGCGGCAGCGACAGCTGCTGGGCCGCTTGGCCGTGGTTCGCCTGCTGGCCGCCGATCTCGGGGTGGCCGCCCTGGCCCTGGGCCTGCCCACGGGCAGCGACGCGCTCCTGGTGGCCGGCATGGTGCTGACGAGCCTGGGCCTCGGCACGACCGCTGTGCTCATCGTGGCTGCGGTCGCCGCCGGGCTGCGGAGCGCTCGCCAGAGCGGCAACCTGGTGGCCTGAGGTCCTCTCCCCGCCGGCGCCGGGGACCTCAGCGCGCCCGAAGCGAGGCGATGATCCGCGAGCGGTACGTATCGAAGACCACGGCCAGGATCACCACGAGGCCGGTGATGATGACGCGCATGTTGTCTTCGACGCCGAGGAGGATGAGGCCGGTGCTCAGGACCTGGAGGAGACAGGCGCCGAAGAACGTGCCGATGACGGAGCCCTTGCCGCCGGAGAAGCTGGTGCCGCCGATGATGACGGCGGCGATGGCGTCGAGCTCGTAGCCCACGCCCGCGATGGGGCTGCCGGCCTTGAGGCGCAGCAGGAACACGAAGCCGGCCAGACCTGCCAGCAGGCCGCAGATGACGAAGGCCGTGACCTTCACGGGCCGGGGGTTGTGCCCGGACAGGCGCACCGCCTCCTCGTTGTTGCCGATGGCATAGATGAAGCGACCGAAGACCGTGTACCGCAGCACGAACCAGGAGACCAGGACGACGGCGATGGCGATGACGAAGTAGGCCGGCACGAGGTCGAAGAAGCGCACATTGCCGACGTCCTTGAAGACCTTTGGCAGCCCGGTGATGGTCGAGTTGTTGGAGAGGACCTGGGAGGCGCCCCTCGCCATGCTCATCATGCCCAGGGTCACGATGAAGGAGGGCACCCGCCAGCGCTCCGTCACGAAGCCGTTGACGAAGCCGCAGCCGGCGCCGACCGCGAGGCAGGTCACGATCGTCAGCGGGATGGAGACGAGCGGATCGAGGCCGAACCCGCCGATGCCGGTCATCACGGTGGGTGCCAGGATCGCGGCGCCGATGACCGTGGTCAAGGCGAGGACCGAGCCCACCGAGAGGTCGATCCCCCCGATGAGGATGACGAACGTCATGCCCACCGCGAGGATGGTGTTGATCGAGATCTGGCCGAGGATGACCGAGAAGTTGTCCGTGGTCGCGAAGTAGGGCGCCACGATGCTGAAGACGACGATGAGCAGCACCAGCGCCACCCCGACGCCCGCCTCGCGGAGCCCGAAGACGATGGCCCGGCTGCCGAGGGGCATCTCTCCGACGCGGGCGGGCTGCTGGCGGGAGGGACTCTGTTGGTGCGCTCATGACGGCATCCCCGTGCTGCCATGGGGGCCCGCGCGGCGGGTGCCGCCGTGGCCAGGTAGTTGCGGTAGGCCAGCTCCAGGACCGCCTTCTCGCTGAAGTCCTCGCGGGGCAGCTCGCCCACGACGGCGCCCTTGGAGAAGACCGCGATGCGGTGACAGATGCCCAGCAGCTCGGGCAGGTCGGAGGAGACGACGATGATGCCCTTGCCACCATCGGCGAGATCCCAGATGAGGTTGTAGATCTCGAACTTGGCGCCCACGTCGATGCCGCGCGTGGGTTCATCGAAGATGAGGATCTGCGACTCGGCGAAGAGCCACTTGGCCACCACGACCTTCTGCTGGTTGCCGCCCGAGAGGAAGCGCACGACCTGGGCCGGCGACTGGGCCTTGATGGAGAGGGCGTCGATGAGCGCCTCCGTCTCCGCGGCCTCCCTGGCGGTCTGGAGCAGGCCTCGCCGCACGACCGCGTCGAGCCGGGTGATCGTCGTGTTCTGGGCGCAGGTCATGTCCAGGATGAGGCCCTGTGACTTGCGGTCCTCGGTCAGCAGGCAGATGCCGGCGCGGACGGCGTCCCGGGGCTCGCGGATACTGGACCGGCTCACCGCGGACACGGAGCGACCCCCCGGTCGCGCGGTCGGCGCCGAAGATGGCGCGCATGGCCTCCGTGCGCCCGGAGCCCACGAGACCCGCGATGCCCAGGATCTCGCCCGCACGGACCCTCAGGGACACGGGCTCGGCGTTGCCCCGGTAGGTGAGGCCGTCCACCGTCAGGAGCTCCTCGCCGATCTCGACCTGCTCTCGGAACGGGAAGCCCTCCGCCATGGCGCGGCCGACCATGAGCTCGATGACCTCCGCCACCGTGACCTGGGCCACGTCGCGTGTGGCGGCCCACTGGCCGTTGCGCAGGACCGTGACGCGGTCGCCGATCTCCTTCATCTCGTCGAGGTGGTGGGAGATGAAGAGGACGCCGATGCCCTGGGCCGTGAGCTGGCGGATGATCCCGAAGAGACGGTCCACCTCGCGCGGTGTCAGTGTCGCCGTCGGCTCGTCGAGGATGAGGAGCCTCGCCTCGGTGAGGAGCGCCCGAGCGATCTCGACCATCTGCATCTGGGCGATGCCCAGCTCCTCCACCGGGGTGTCCGGTGGCACGTCGAGTCCCACCTCCTGGAGCAGCTCCTCCGCCCGGCGCCGCAGCTCCCGACGATCGACCAGGCCCCGGTGCGAGGGCAGATGCTCGAAGGAGAGGTTCTCCTCGATGGTCAGGAACGTCAGCAGGTTGAGCTCCTGGTAGACGACGCGGATGCCGGCCGCCAGGGCATCCTGGGGGCCGCGCGCGACATAGGGCTGGCCGTTCAGGAACATCGCGCCGCCGTCAGGCTGCTCCACGCCGGACAGGATCTTGACGAGCGTGGACTTGCCGGCGCCGTTCTCGCCCACGAGCGCGTGGACCTCGCCAGCCAGGATGGTCATGCTGACCTCGTCCAAGGCCCGCACGCCGGGGAACTCCTTGCTGAGGCCGCGCACCTCGATGAGCGGCGCTGGCGACCCGGCCGACGCGGAGGCGCCGCCGTCATCGCGGCGTTGCGGTCCCGTCACGCTCCGCTCCATCGTTCCCTCCCGGGCCTCCGAGCATGGACCAGCCGCCGGGCCCCCCGGGCCCGACGGCTGATCCCGGTACCGATCGTGGACTACTCGACGACCACGTTCTCCGCGGTGACGAGATCGAGGGGCGTCTGCACCCAGCCGCAGAACGCCTCGCCGGCCAGCTCACGCAGGCCGAAGTCGATGCCGAACTTGGCCATGTCGGCGCCGAACTGCTCGACGGTGGAGAGCATCGCGCCGTCCGCGATGTACTGGCGCACGCCGGGGATGTTGTCGAAGCCGACGACCTGGATCTCACCGGTCTTGCCGGCGGCATCCAGGGCAGCGATGGCGCCCAGGGCCATGGAGTCGTTGGCGGCCATGATGCCCTGCAGGTCGGGGTACTTGGTGAGGAAGTTCGAGGTGATCTCCTCGGCCTCGGCGGTCTCCCAGTGGGCCGTGGTGGACTCGAGCAGGTCGAGCTTGTACTCGGCTACGGAATCCTCGAAGCCGAGCTTGCGCTGCACGGCATTGTCAGCCTCGGGGTTGCCCTCGAGGATGACGACCTTGCCGCCCTCGCCAAGCGCCTGGCCGAGCGAGTCGCCGGCCATCTTGGCGCCGGCGCGATTGTCCGGGCCGAAGAAGGCCAGGTCGAGGCCGGCGTCCGCCATGGCCTGCTGATCCAGGGCGACGTCGATGTTGATGACCTTGATGCCGGCCTCCAGGGCACGAGCGATGGGCTCGACCATGGCCTTGGAGTCGGCCGGCGCGATGACGATGACATCGAACTGCTGGGTGATGTAGTTCTCGACGGCCGAGACCTGCGCGGCGAAGTCGCGCTCGTCCTTCATGCCCACGGCCTCGAAGTCGAAGACGTCGGCGTTCTCGGCGGCATAGGCCTCAGCGCCAGCCTGCATCTGCTGGAAGAACTCGTTGGCGAGGCTCTTCATGACCAGGCCCACCTTGGGCTTGTGGCCGAGCTGTGCCGTCAGGTCTGGAAGCGGCCCGGCCGGCTCGACCGGCGCGCAGTCTTCCTGGGCCATCGCCGCGCCGCCGGTGAAGGCCGCCAGCGAGAGCGCCATCAGCGTGCTCATGCCGACCGCCCACCAGCGGTTCACTCCTCTGCGTCCAACCATGTGCCCGATCCTCCTTGCGACCCCGCTGGGGTCCTCTGATGGCTCGGGGGCGCTGACGCTTCCCCCGGACGGCACGCAACCGTTTGCGCAACCGTTTCCGATGGGAGTCTACCGAACGGGCCGAGGCGCCGTCAACCATCTGCGCAGCCCGCCGAGGCCGTCGCTCAGCCGTCGGCCCGATCGCGCAGCAGTCCGCGATAGAGCCCGGGCCAGGAATCTGGGATGACCAGGCCGCCGACCAGCCTGCGGTAGAACTCGATCGGCCCCGCCGCTCCGATGACGGCATAGGCATAGCCAAGCTCGCGCATGGCGTGCAGGCTCGCCAGGAGCAGCGCGCCGCCCAGGCCGCGACCTCGCGCCGACTCCGCCACGCCGGTCGGACCGAAGAGCCCGCGGGCCGTCGCGTCGAAGCAGGCGAAGCCCAGGATGGCCTGGTCGTCCACGGCCACGAAACAGGACGGCGGGTGGTTCGCGAAGGCCACCTCGACCTCGGAGGCCCAGCCCGGTTCGAACGTTCGAGCGACCCAGTCGACGACGACGTGCCGCTCCGGCGCGATGGGCCTGCGGACGACGACGCCGGACCCGTCAAGGCTGGCCAGGTCGAGCGCTGGCAGCGCGTAGAGCCTGACCAGGATGTCCGCCGGGCCAGCCGCACCTGAGGGCTCCACGTCCCATCCGATGGCCGACTCCTCAGGCATCGGACAGGTGCGCGGCGATGGCCGCGCGAGTCGGCAGTCCTGCCTGGGCGCCGGCCTGGGTGGTCTTGAGCGCGGCGCCGACCATGGCCCAGCGCAGCGCCACCTCCAGTGATGCCCCGCGGGACAGCTCCGCGGCGAGGATCCCGTTGAGCGCATCGCCCGCACCGGTGGTGTCCAGCGGGGTGACCGGTGTGGCCGGCAAGCGGATGACTTGGCCGTCGGTGCAGAGCACGGCGCCCTCAGCGCCGAGGGAGACGATGACCGGGGATCCCGTCCACGCCGAGAGCACGGCGGCGGCGGCCTCCGGGTTCGGATCGCCCGTGAGGAGCTCGGCCTCGCGCTCGTTGGGCGTCAGGATCGGCCGCAGCGTGAGCAGCTCCGCGAGCAGGGGCCGTGCCGGGGCCGGGTTGAGGATGATGCGCAGCCCGAGGCTGGCGGCCCAGCGCGCGGCAGCCAGCACGGCGTCGTCGAAGACCTCGAAGCCGACGAGGCAGACCGATCCGGCCGGCGGGTGCAGCCCGGCCGTCTGCTCGGCGATCATGGCGGCGTCAAGGCGGGCGTTGGCGCCGGGCGCCACGGCGATCTGGTTCTCGCCCGCGGCGTCGACGACGATGAGCGCCAGCCCCGTGTGCTCGTCCTCCAGGCGACGGCAGGCCGTGACGTCCACGCCTTCCTCCGCCAGCCCTGCGAGCGCGCTGCGGCCTAGGTCGTCACCGCCGACGGCCCCGAGCATCACCACGTGGGCCCCCACGCGGCTGGCAGCCACGGCCTGGTTGGCGCCCTTGCCCCCGTTCTGCTGCACGAAGCGATCGCCCTGCACGGTCTCACCGGCCGTGGGCAGACGTGTCACGCCCACGATGAGGTCCACGTTGATCGACCCCGCGACGACGACCGTCCCGTCCGCAGCTGTCACGTCCATGACCATGGCACATCCTCAAGACGCCGGGGCACCACCCGGGAAACCGATTGCGCAACCGTTTGCTTTGAGGGTATCCTGCCCGCCGTGAGCGTGTCAACGATGGCCGCCGGGCAACGGCCATGACCACCATCCGGGATGTCGCGCGGCGCGCCGGCGTCTCCACGACGACGGTCTCGCACGTCATCAACCGGACCCGCAAGGTGGACGCCATCACGGCGGCGCGCGTGGAGGCCGCCATCGGCGAGCTGGGCTACCGGCCCAACGCCGTGGCCCGCAGCATGCGCCGGGGCCGGACCCACACGGTCGGCGTCATCCTGCCCGACATCGCCAACCCCTTCTTCGGCGATCTCGCGCGCTGGCTGGAGGATGCCCTCTTCGAGGCCGGTTACAGCGCCATCATCTGCAACTCAGACGGCGACGAGCGCAAGGAGACCCGCTATCTGGACGTGCTGCTCTCCAAGAAGGTGGATGGGCTGCTGCTGATCGCCGCCAGCCAGCCCTCAGAGCAGCTTCGCCACCTCGTGGACACCGGGCCGCCGACCATCGTGGTCGATCGGGAGCTGGACGACCTGCCCGTCTCGCAGGTGATGGTCGCCAACGAGGACGGCGGCTACCTGGCCGGTCGGCACCTCGCCGAGCTGGGCCACCGCGTCATCGGGGTCATCGCTGGCCCGGGCGGTCTGGGCACGTCAGCCAAGCGGCTGGACGGCTTCCGGAGCGCCGTCGCCGACGCCGGCATCGCCATCGACGGGAACCTTGTCGAGCGCGGTGACTTCCGCGCCGCCGGTGGCCGGGCGGCCATGGAGACCCTGCTGGCCCTGCGACCCCGCCCCAGCGCGGTCTTCGCGGAGAACGACCTCATGGCCCTCGGGGCCCTCAGCGCAGCGCACGCTGCCGGCCTCGAGATCCCCGCTGACCTGTCGGTCGTGGGCTTCGACGGCATCGCCTTCGGAGCGGACGTCACGCCGCCCCTGACCACGGTCGTGCAGTCCACGTCCGCCATCGCCGCCACCGCCGTCGAACTGCTCCTCGACCAGCTCGCCGACGACCGCGTCCTCCCGCGTCAGGTGGAGCTGCCCGTGGCCCTCGAGGTGCGCGGCTCCTGCGCCCCTCCCCCGCCCGGAGCCTGAGCGCGCCGTCCGCCGGCCGTCCACTCGGAGCCTCCACCCCCTGTCCACAGCGTCCGCCCCAGGGCCGAGCCGAACACCATATGTTGTGGTGTTCGTGCGGCGCAAACCCCAACATGTAGTGTTCACTGCCTTGACACGGACCGAGGGCCGACCTACGATGGCGGGACGCTCCCCGCTCGCGAGGGAGCCCCTCCAGCACGATGTGGGAGGCCCGCCACGTCCGCGCCCGGGACAGGGTCGCGGCCTCCGCTGGCGCCTGCTCCACCACCGGGCACGGGGAACCCATCGAACCAGGGAGTGAGGCAGCGCGTCGGTGTCGTCGCCGGTGCGCGGAACGCGGAGAGGAGAACGGTCATGAGCGAAGCTGTCGCGAGGGTCAGGAGGACCACGAGGACGGAGGAGACGACGGGGCGCTCTGCCTCGGAGGCCCGCGGCCGTCGCGCAGCCAAGCTGGCCATGGACGAGCAGTACCGCTTCACGGGCGCCACGTCTCGCGGCCTCACCTTCGAGCGACGCTGGACCACCCCGGGCGTCCACCCCTACGACGAGGTGACGTGGGAGATCCGCCACGCCAGCATCTCGAACGAGTCCGGGAAGGCCGTCTTCGAGCAGGCTGACGTGGAGGTTCCCACCTTCTGGAGCCAGCTGGCCACGAACGTCGTGGTCAGCAAGTACTTCCGTGGTCACATCGGCTCACCGCAGCGCGAGCACAGCGTCAAGCAGCTCATCGACCGCGTCGTCGACACCATCGCCGCCTGGGGCGCCACGCAGCGCACCTTCGCCAGCGACGACGACCTGGCCACCTTCAAGGCGGAGCTGACGCACCTGCTGCTGCACCAGAAGATGGCCTTCAACAGCCCCGTCTGGTTCAACGTCGGCGTCGAGCCGCGCCCGCAGTGCTCGGCCTGCTTCATCAACTCGGTCGCGGACTCGATGTCCTCGATCATGGACCTGGCCAAGACGGAGGCCATGCTGTTCAAGTATGGCTCCGGCGCTGGCGTGAACCTCTCGACCATCCGCGGCTCGAAGGAGAAGATGTCCGGCGGCGGCATCGCCAGCGGGCCGGTCAGCTTCATGAAGGGCTTCGACGCCTTCGCCGGCGTGGTCAAGTCGGGCGGCAAGACACGCCGCGCCGCCAAGATGGTCATCCTCGACGCCGGCCACCCGGACATCCTCGACTTCGTCGATTCCAAGGCCAGCGAGGAGCGCAAGGCCTGGGCCCTCATCGAGGCCGGCTACGACCCCTCCTTCACCGGCGAGGCCTACGGCTCCGTCTTCTTCCAGAACGCCAACCACAGCGTGCGCGTGCCGGACGACTTCATGCGCGCGGTCGAGCAGGACGCCGAGTGGACCACGCACGAGGTGACGACCGGCGACCCGGCAGGCAGCTACCCCGCACGTCTCATCCTCCGGCGCATGGCCCAGGCCGCCTGGATCTGCGGCGATCCCGGCATCCAGTACGACACGACCATCAACGACTGGAACCCGGTCGCCAACAGCGACCGCCAGTACGCGACCAACCCCTGCTCGGAGTTCTCGTTCCTGAACGACACCTCCTGCAACCTGGCGTCCCTCAACCTCATGAAGTTCGTGGACGCCGCTGGTGAGTTCGACGTGGAGGCCTTCCGTTTCGCGGCTCGTCTGACCATCACGGCCCAGGAGATCCTCGTCGACAACGCCTCCTACCCGACGCCCCAGATCGAGGAGAACTCGCACCGCTATCGGCCCCTCGGCCTGGGCTACGCCAACCTCGGAGCCCTGCTCATGAGCCGCGGCCTCGCCTACGACTCCGACGAGGGGCGCGCCTTCGCTGGCGCCATCACGGCCATCATGACCGCTGAGGCCTACCGCCAGTCGGCCGTCATCGCCCGCGATCACGGCGGCCCCTTCAACGACTACGCCATCAACGAGGTTCCCTTCTTGCGGGTCATCCGCAAGCACCGCGAGGCGGCCTACGCCATCGACGAGCGGGTCACCCCGCGACCGCTCGTGGCGTCCGCGCGGCGCGTCTGGGACGAAGCGCTGCAGCTCGGCGAGCAGCACGGCTACCGCAACGCCCAGGTCACGGTCCTGGCGCCCACGGGCACCATCGCCTTCATGATGGACTGCGACACCACGGGCATCGAGCCGGACATCGCGCTCATCAAGTACAAGAAGCTGGTCGGTGAGGGCTTCCTCAAGATCGTCAACGGCACAGTGCCCGCCGCCCTGCGCCGGCTGGGCTACACCCCGGACGAGGTGGAGGCCATCGTGGCCCACATCGACGAGCACGAGACGATCGAGGGCGCCCCGGCCCTGCGGCCAGAGCACCTGGCCGTCTTCGACTGCGCCTTCAAGCCGGTCAATGGCGAGCGCTCCATCCACCACATGGGGCACCTGCGCATGATGAGCGCCACGCAGCCCTTCCTCTCAGGCGCCATCAGCAAGACCGTGAACATGCCGGAGAGCGCCACGGCGGAGGACATCGAGGACGTCTACCTGCAGGGCTGGAAGCTGGGCCTCAAGGCCATCGCCATCTACCGCGATGGCTCCAAGCGCAGCCAGCCCCTCTCGACCGGCAAGAAGAAGACCGCCGAGGCCGAGGCGACCACCCCCACGGCAGGCGAGGCGCCGGGGCTGGAGCTCACTGGGGAGCCCAAGCCGTACCGGCGCCGCCTGCCTGACGAGCGCCGCGCCGTGACCCACAAGTTCCAGGTGGCGGGCCACGAGGGCTACGTCACCGTCGGCCTCTACCCGGATGGCACGCCCGGCGAGATCTTCCTCAAGATGGCCAAGGAGGGCTCCACGGTCAGCGGCCTGATGGACACGCTGGCCACCATGACCTCCATCGCCCTGCAGTACGGCGTCCCGCTGCGCGACCTCGTCAGCAAGTTCACGCACGTCCGCTTCGAGCCCTCGGGGTTCACCGGCAACCCGGAGGTGCCCATCGCCAAGTCGACGGTGGACTACATCTTCCGCTGGATGGGCAGCCGGTTCCTCTCCAAGGAGGATCGTGACGCCCTCGGCATCCTGGGCGGAGTGGTCGTCGCGGAGGCGCCGGAGGAGGCGACTCCCCGGGCGGACCTGCCCGACTACGTCGCCGCCGGCGAGGATCGCACCACGGACGCGTTCTCGCCCGCTCCCTCCCCCGCTCGAACGGCAGCACGACCGTCGGCGATGGCAGCCCCGTCCCCGGCCACCCGCGTCGCCGTGAGTGCCAACGGGAACGGGAGCGTCATCGCCTCGCTCGGAGCCGGTCAGCGCGTGGCCTTCTCGGTCAGCGCCGACTCGCCGTCGTGCATGGACTGCGGCAGCATCATGGTGCGCAGCGGCAGCTGCTACAAGTGCCTCAACTGCGGAGCCACCAGCGGCTGCAGTTGATCGGCACGGCAGCCATCGCTCGCTCTCCGGCCCCCCGTGAACAGCACGGGCGCCGTGGAGCGCGCCCGGGCGTCGCGGCCATCGTGACGCGCCCCGGACCGATCACGGCCTGACGGACTACGCTGGCGACCATGCGCATCGCGACCTGGAACGTCAACTCTCTCAACGCCCGCCTGGACGCCGTCGGGCAGTGGCTCGAACGTGCCGCGCCGGACATCCTGCTCATGCAGGAGACGAAGCTGGCGGATGGCGAGGTCCCGGAGATGCCGTTCCGCATGGCCGGCTACGAGCTGCTGCATCACGGACAGGGTCGCTGGAACGGCGTAGCCATCGCCAGCCGGGTGGGCCTTGCCGCGCCGATCGTGCGGAGCTTCGGCGACCCACCCGAGGCGATGGGCCATCCAGGGGGTCCCGACCCGGACGAGGACGCCTTCGACCCCTTCGCGGAAGCGCGCATGGTCAGCGCCGTGAGCGGTGGCATCCGCGTGGTCAGTCTCTACGCGCCCAACGGGCGCCAGGTCGGCTCCACCTGGTATGAAGGCAAGCTGCGCTGGTTCGAGCGCCTGCTGCGCTGGCTCGAGGAGGCGGCGGACCAGGGTGAGGCCATCGTCCTGGGCGGGGACCTCAACGTCACACCCAGCGACGACGATGTCTGGGATGCTGCCCGGGCGCACGGCAGCACGCACGTGTCGGCCCCCGAGCGGGCAGCCCTCGCCCGCCTGCGTGACTGGGGCCTCGTGGACCTCTACCGCCTGTCACAGCCGGACACGGACCGCTTCAGCTGGTACGACTACCGAGCCGGCATGTTCCACCGCAACGAGGGCATGCGCATCGACCTCCTCTACGGCAGCCGATCGGTGGCTGACCGCGTCGTCTGGGCAGAGATCGATCGGGAGGCGCGCAAGGGCCCGCCCACGCCGTCCGACCACTGCCCGGTCGTGGTGGACCTGGACGAACCGGGCAGGCCCTTCGACGCCGGCTGGGATGCCGCCCTGGCTCGCGTCCGGCAGCGCAGCAGGCCCCGCTGAAGGAGCCCCTTGGCGACCATCGGGCTGGCGATGTGTCGTGCTCAGCACTGCCATCGGCTTGCCCATATCCTGTCGTGGTGACGCTCTACCATCTGCTCGACCATCCCGAGCTTGACGACCCGCTCATGGTCATGGCCCTGGACGCCTGGGTGGACGCCGGATCGGCCGCCACGAGCGCCGCTGCGCTGCTCGCCGAGGGGGCCACGGCCATCGCTCGGCTGGATGCCGACAGCCTCTACGACTACCGCTCGCGACGACCCACGCTGCACATCGTGGACGGTCGGCCCGTCGACCTCGACTGGCCCGGCCTGGCCATCCTGCACCGCCGCTTCACGCGGCGCGACGTGCTCATCCTGAGTGGGCCCGAGCCCGACTACCGCTGGCGCGAGCTGGCCTCGGAGATGGTGCTGCTGGCCGAGGACCTCGGCGTCACGGAGTGGCTGACACTGGGCGCCATCCCGGCCGCCGTGCCCCACACGCGGCCTGTCCCGGTGCTGGGCATCCAGTCCCGGGAAGGGCTGCTCAAGGGCGGCATCGAGCCCGGCCCGGCGGGCTCCATGAAGGTGCCGGCAGCGGCGGTCTCCGTGGTCGACATGGCCATCGCCGAGGCTGGCATCCCCACGGTGGGCTACTTCGCCCAGGTGCCCCACTACGTCAGCGGTGAGTACCCCGCGGCCGCCGTGGCGCTCATCCGGGCCGCCGAACGTCACGTCGGCGAGAGCCTCACCACCGCGGTGCTCGAGCTGGAAGCGCGGGGCATCGACGTCCGTCTCGACGCGGCAGCTGCCGCGGACGACTCGACGCGCACCTACATCGCCCGACTCGAGGGCATGGTCGATGAGGCACGCCTGCCCTCGGGAGACGAGCTCATCGGCGAGATCGAGCGATTCCTGCGCGACCGCGGCTCGGGGGGCGGGCAGATCCACTGACGGCCTGCCGGCCACGCTCGGGGCGGTCGCCGACAAACGAGCCAGCCAGCCAGGCGAAACGGGCACGGTGGTCAGCCACGAGCCGATAGGCCGGCTCCACCAACCTCGACAGGAGCGGCAGGCGAGCCAGGCGTACCAGCGGGCGCAGCCCCGGGAGCCGTTCCATCGTCCACAGCACGGCTTCGCCGCCTGATGCCCAGCGGCCCGCTTCGTCGATGACGTGCAGGGATCGGCGCAGGTCGCGCTCACCGCTCAGACGCTGCACGTGGGGACGGTCGTGCGGGGCGTGCTGGAGGGGCACGAGACGGAGACGGCGGTCCGCATCCATGCCTGCCAGGCGACCGGCGATCCGACGGCAGACCCGGCAGCGACCATCGTAGAGGACCGTCAGGCGGTCCCCGCTCACGACGCCCGCAGGCGCGTCGGCTGGACGTGGATGCGCACTGGATAGTCGCTCGCGAATGAGCGCGCCGTCATGCCGAGGTCCTCCATGGCCGCCTCGTACTTGGCCACGTAGTCGAGGTCCTCGTCGGCCGGCGGGCCGTCCGCCACGATCTCCGCGCGTCCCTCGATGACGACGACCTCGCCGCCCTCGCGCGTGCTGTTGAGGTTCAGCGACACTCTCGGGTTGAAGGCGATGTTGCGGGTCCGGGGCGTCTGCGCCAGCGAGTAGACCACGATGGACTCACCCTGGACGACGAACCAGACGGGCGAGGTCTGGGGCTGACCGGCGGGGCTGACAGTGGTCATCCAGACGACGAGCTCCTCGTCGAGTCGCACCTGGATGTCGGGGCGTTCGTCGAACATGCGCGCAGTATGACGGGCCGGGCCGCGGTGTCGTAGGCCCTGAGTCGCGCGCCGCCTCCGGCGACCCACGGGCGTCGGCCGCACGGGGCAGCCGCGGCGCCCCCTACCATGGGGTCATGCTCGAGCACGATGGCTCCATCCGCATCGCCTGGCAGGCCGATGGCTTCGAGGCCGTCGTCGTCCGCGCTCGCTTCCGCCCGGCCGGGCAGCTGGAGAGCCTGGCCAGGGAGGTGGCGGACGTCGCGCTCCTGGAGCGGACCCTTCCCGACCTCCGAGTGGCACTCCAGAAGCGCTTCCCCGGGGCCTTCGACCTGCTCACGGACCAGCCCGCGAGCCAGCCTTGGCAGGTGATCGTGCGCTTCCACCCGCCGCGCGGCGATCCCAACCCTGATCCGTGGTGAGCCGCCCGGCGGACGGCCCGCTCCTTGAGGTGCAGGAGGCCGCAGGGGCGCTGGAGGCCATCGAGGCGCACCTGCGTGGGGCCGGCTTCTTCTCACCCGGCGGCGGGCCGGCGCGGGGTCGGCGGGCGGATGTCTACCTCGGCTACGCCCTCTCGGAGACCCTGCGCCGCAGCGGCGCGCCGGCGCGCCCGGAGCCGGCCGCCCTGCCCCTGGCCGCCTGCCGCATCTCCGAGTCGGCGCCGTCGACGACGCGCCCCGCCGCCGGCCGGTGGCGCGTGGGCGCCTGGGAGGCGACCTGGTCGGCCGATGCCTACGCGGACGCCGTGCGCCAGGCACGCCAGGCGATCGCCGCCGGAGAGATCTACCAGGTCAACCTGGTGCAGCACCTCTCGGCTCCCGTCGACGGAGACCCGGCGACCGTTGGGGACGGCCTGGGGAAGGCGCTGGCCCCGCTCCGTCCGCTCCACGGGCGGCCCTTCCATGGGTCCGACTGGTCGGTCGTCTCGGCCTCGCCGGAGCTCCTGCTCGCGCGTCGCGGCGACCTCGTCTGGACCCAGCCCATCAAGGGCACGCGACCCCGCGGCGCCGCCGCCGAGCTGCGCGCCAGCGCGAAGGACGCCGCCGAGCACGTCATGATCGTGGACCTCGAGCGCAACGACCTGGGTGCCATCTGTGAGCCGGGCACCGTGCGCTGGCCGGAGCTGATGTCCGCGCGCTCCATGGCGGGCGTGGAACACCTCGTCTCCCGCGTGGAGGGGCGCCTGCGTGCGGGCACCTCGTGGGCGGTGGCGATGCGTGCCATGTTCCCGGGCGGCTCGGTCACGGGTGCCCCCAAGGTCGCCGCCATCGACCACATCAACGCCCTCGAGCCCGTTGGTCGCGGAGCGTCCATGGGCGCCCTCGGCACCGTCTGGCCGAACGGCGACTTCGAGATGGCCTTGACCATCCGGACCTTTGCCATCCGCGCCGGGCGCATCCATCTCTGGGTCGGCGGTGGGGTGGTCTGGGACTCCGACCCGACAAGCGAAGTGGAGGAATCATGGACCAAGGCAAGCCCCTTGCTGGAGGCCATCCGGTCGGCGCAGCAGGACCCAACGGGCAGGTGAGCCAGTCTGCCCGACCCCTGGCCGTGGCGGTCCTCGGCCGCGGGGTCATCGATCCGGACATGCCGGTCATCCATGCCGACGACCGAGGCCTGCTCCGCGGCCTGGCCGCCTTCGAGACGCTGCGCGTCTACGCCGGGCGACCCTTCGCCATGCCGGAGCACCTGGCGCGCCTGGCCGCCTCGGCGGAGCGCATGCACCTGGCGGTCCCCGACCTCGATGCCCTGGCGGGGCTTGCCGACGAGGCCGTCGCCGCGGCCGGGGTGACCGACTGCACGCTGCGACTGACCCTCACCGGTGGTCGCGAAGGTGGGCAGCCAGTGGCCCTGGTCATCGTTGGCACTCTGCCTGCCGACCTTGACGCGCTGCGCGCCGAAGGCATCGGCGTCGTCTCGCTGCGACTGGGCACCGATCCGCGCGCACGGCAGGATGCCCCGTGGCTGCTGACGGGCGTCAAGTCGACCTCGTATGCGGTCAACATGGCCGCGCACGAGGAGGCCGCGCGCCGCGGCGCCGGGGACGCCATCTTCGTGGCGGCGGATGGCTCGGTGCTGGAGGGACCCACCACCAATGTCTGGTGGCGGCGTGGCGACACCCTCTTCACGCCGGCCCTGGACCTCGGCATCTTGGCCGGCGTGACGCGAGCCTACGTGCTGCGCCTGGCTTCCGCCGCTGGGTTCCAGACCGCGGAGGGTTGGTATCCCCTGGCCGACCTGGCGGCCGCCGACGAGGCCTTCACCTCGTCGTCGATCCGTGAGCTCATGCCCATCGTGCGGCTGGATGGCCGGGCCGTCGGCCCAGGTCGACCCGGCGAGGCCGTTCGGACGCTGCACGCGGCCCTGCGTCGGGCGGCCGGGGCCTGAGGGCAGCCACGCTCCGAGGGCGGGGCCGTCCCACGAATCGATCGACCCACGCGTCGTGCGTGGGTCGTGACACGTGGCTGCCGCGCAGCGCGGTCGCAGGTCACGGGGCACCTGCCCCCGACCGCGCGGATCAGCCGGCTCGGGTGTCAGAGGAGATGTTGCCCGCTCGGGGCACGGTGCAGAGGTTGCTCATCCCCTGTGATCCGTCCGCGGTTCGCGGCAGCACCCTGGACCCATCCAGGGCCCCGGAGCTCCGACTGGTCCGGCGTCGCCGGATGCGGGGATCGACCATGCGATCAGCCTTACCTCCGCAGTCAATCTACACCCAGCGTTCCCGACTGTGAAGCCCCCTGAAACGCCCCTTCCTCAGCCCAGTGGATCCCCGGACGGCGCCCCGATCAGGTCTTGCGTGCCTGTTTCGCGGCGCGCTTCCGGGCCTGGTACGCCGCCAGCGCCTCCGGCGAATCGACGTCGCCGAGGGTGGGTCGATCCGGCAGCAAGGCCTCCAGCCCCGGCAGCTGCAGGCCGAAGCGGCGGGCCAGGATGACCAGCAGCGTCTTGGCCTTCATGGGGCCGATGCCCGGCAGTGCCAGCAGCCGAGCCTCGAGGTCGGGGCCGTCCACGGCCTCGGTCCAGATCCGCGCAGGCTCACCGCCGTAGTGCTCGACGATGACGGCACAGAGCTCCCGGGTGCGGCGAGCCATGTCGGCCGGGAAGCGATGCAGCGCCGGGGGTGCCCGGAAGGCTGCTTCCAGGTCAGCGGCGTCCAGCGCGACGATGTCCGCGGCCTCGATCGTGCCGACGCGCCGCTGCAGCTCGAAGGGCCCGCTGAAGGCCTTCTGGACGGTCACCTGCTGGTCGAGGACGAAGCCGATCAGCAGGGCCATCGGCTCCCGGGCGAGCAGCTCGTCAGCCCGTGGGTCGCCAGTGAAGGGCAAGGCCTGGGGAGCGGTCGATGTCATGGTCCAAGGGTACCCCGACCATCGTCGGGGGCACATCGGCGCGGCATGCGCTATGCTTCCCGCAACATCCCCGGCCGGCGCGCGGTGGAGCACGCACATCACGGTGCTCCCGCAGCCCTCGGCCCCCGACCGACCGCTCACAGCGCGGGATGCGACGAGCGGCACCACAGAAAGACACTGGCCAGGTCGAGCGCGCCATCACCGCGCCCCCGGGCCGAAAGGACGAGATGCTCTCCCGTACCCCCAACACCCCGGCTTCGCTGAGCCGGCGGGCCCAGGCGCAACGCCGCCTTCGCCGCTCCGCTCCGCACCGCCTCTTTTGCAGCACCAACGGCTGCACCACCTTCCTGGTCCCGGACGAGTCCGGCCAACGCGCGACCTGTCCGGTCTGCGGCCTGGAGCGCACACTCCAGGCCCCGGCCGTCGCGACGTCCGGTCGCCGGGTCCACTGACGCTCCTGCCCGGCTGCCCAGCGGCCACGCCAGCGACTACACTGGCTGACGACGTAGACACTCGCTCTCTCGACCGCTGGATCGGCACCTCTGGGTCGGTGCCGTGCGCCCACCGCGCCAACCGAACGTGTCAGCCCTGGACCTGGCCCTGCGGGGTGGGTGACACAGACGACCCAGAGGACGTGCATGCCATTCGATGAACTGGGCCTTGGCCCGGAGCTCCTCCGCGTCGTGGCCGAAGAGGGCTACACGGAGCCTACGCCCATCCAACGGCAGGCCATCCCCATCGTCCTCACGGGCCGGGACCTCATGGCCCGCGCACAGACGGGTACGGGCAAGACGGCTGCCTTCGCGCTGCCCATCCTGGAGCGCCTGAAGATCCACGCCAACACGTCGTTCTCGCCCGCCCGGCACCCCATCCGCGTGCTCGTCGTGGCGCCCACGCGTGAGCTGGCCATCCAGGTACACGAAGCCTTCAAGTCCTACGGCCGCCACGTCGGCCTGCGCTCCACCATCGTCTACGGCGGCGTGCCCATGGGTCCCCAGGAGCGTGACCTCTTGTCGGGGGTGGAGATCGTGGTGGCCACGCCAGGGCGACTGCTCGACCACGCTGGCAGCCGCACCCTCAACCTCGGCCAGGTGGAGGTGCTCGTCCTCGACGAGGCTGACCGCATGCTGGACATGGGCTTCATCGACGACATCCGGCGCATCCTGGCCCTCCTGCCCGCCAAGCGTCAGAGCCTCCTCTTCTCAGCCACCCTCAGTGCCGAGATCCGCTCGCTGGCGAGCACCTTCCTCACCGATCCGGCCTCGGTGGACGTGGCGCCCACCATCTCGGCGGCCGAGTCGGTCGACCAGATCGCCTATCTCGTGGAGGCCGATCGCAAGCGCGAGCTGCTGGCCTACCTGGTTCGCTCGCGGGACCTGCACCAGGTGCTCGTCTTCACGCGCACCAAGCAGATGACCCGCCGCCTGGCAGCGCAGCTCGATCGCGACGGGGTCGCCGCCACGGCCATCCATGGGGACCGCAGCCAGCCGGAGCGGGAGCGTGCCCTGGAGCAGTTCAAGTCCGGTGAGGTGCGCGTCCTGGTGGCCACGGACGTGGCCGCGAGGGGGTTGGACATCGAGGCCCTGCCGGTCGTCGTCAACTTCGAGATCCCCACCGATCCCGAGGACTACGTGCACCGCATCGGCCGCACCGGACGGGCAGGGATGGAGGGCCTCGCCATCTCGCTCGTCTCCTTCGACGAAGAGGACCAGCTCAAGTCCATCAACCGCCTCCTGAAGCGAGACCTCCCGGTGCGACAGGTCCGAGGGTTCGAGGTGGACCCGAGCGCACGAGCCATGCGCTCGACCGGACGGAGCGGCCGCGGCCGCGGCGCGCCGATGTCGGGCGGCTCCCGCAGCCGATCGCGCAGCACTGGACGGACGGGCTAGGAAGCCTCCGCCAGGGACCGCACCCGGATGTCTCGAGCCAGATCGTCCGCGATCTCGTCGATGTGGCGCCGCAGCAGGACCTCGTGGTCAGCCAGGCCGGCGCGGAAGATCCGCAGGCGCTCCAGCTCCCCTGGCTCGGCCCAGCGGTCGGGGACCAGCCCGCGGGCGTACGACCCGGCGAAGGTGTGGTCCCGGTTGGCATAGACCGACCCGACCTGCGCGTAGAACGGCTCGCGGAAGGGCGCCAGCAGGACACGTTGGTGCACCCACTGGAAGCCGCTGATGGCTGCCCGCGTCAGGTAGTCAGAGCCATAGCCGTCGCCGTTGATGCGCTGCCACGCGACCGCCTTGGCGTCGGCATCGGGGCGGCTGGCCTGAGCGCGGATGAAGGCGCGCTGACCGCGGTCAGATGCATCGCGTCGCAGCTCGCCCTCGCAGCGGTGGCTGGCACCCTCGAGGCCGTGGGCCACGGCCTTGACGGCAAGTGACCAGCGCATCTCCTGGTCGACCCCCACGACCTCGGCTGACCAGCCCGCGTCGGCCAGGCGGAGCAGCAGGTCGACGTCAGCGGGGTCGGCCGCCATGGCGATAGCAGCCCGCGCCCAGATGAGTCCCAGGTCCGGGCCCCTGGAGCCAGCCGCCTCGATCGCCAGGGCCACGAGGGCGCGAGCCTCTTCGAGCGCGGAGTCCTCCGGCAGGTAGTGCCGGAGGACGTGGGCGGCACGCTCCAGGATGGACGCCAGCAGTGCCTCGTCCGCCTCTCCCGGGCTGAAGCGCCGGACCGTCAACAGATAGGCGGCCGGGTGGAGTGCGGCCGAGCGCACCATCTCGTACAGCGTGGACCAGACCTGCTGTCGAAGGAGCGGGTCCGGGAGATCCGGCAACCGCTCGAGCGCGAAGGCCAGAGACCGCGGATCGAGTCGGACGAGCGCGTAGTCGTGGTCACCCAGGTCCGGGTAGACGAAGAGCGGGGCGGGGCGGCCGGCCGCCTCGGCCACGGTCAGGCGTGGGCCGCTGATGCGGACGGGAAGGGCCTGGACGTCCAGCGGCGCCCCCGGCACGGCCTGTCCGACCAGGCCGAGCGTCGTGGCGTGCGGACGCAGGGCGGGGTGCTCCGGCGGCGCTTCCTGGCGGACCTCCAGGGCGACGATGGTTCCCTCCGCCTCCGACCAGGTCACCCCGATGGTGTTCAGCGACGGTGTCTGCAGCCACAGCCGGGCCCACTCGTCGAGGGGGACGCCGGCCGCCTGGCCGAGCGCCGCGAGGAAGTCGGCCAAGCTCGCGTTACCCCAGGCGTGCCGCTCGAAGTAGCGCTGCAACCCGGTGCGGAAGGTGTCGTCTCCCAGCGCCGCCACGAGCTGTTTGATGATGGCGGCGCCCTTCTCGTAGGTGATGGCGTCGAAGTTGCCCACCGCCTGGTCGGTGTGCTCCACACGAGTGGCGACGGGGTGCGTCGTGACGAGCTGGTCCTGCCGATGGGCGGCCGGACGCATATCGCCATTGAAGACCTGCCAGGCATCGCTGAAACGGGTCGCGGCGGCGAGGCACCGGTAGGAGAGGTACGTCGCGAACGTCTCGTTGAGCCAGAGGTCGTCCCACCAGCGCATGGTCACCAGATCGCCGAACCACATGTGGGCCAGCTCGTGAAGGATGACCTCGGCCCTGGTCAGGCGCTGGGCGTAGGTGGGTGGATCGCGAAAGAGGAACTGGTCGGCGAAGGTGACCGCGCCCACGTTCTCCATGGCGCCCGCATTGAACTCGGGTACGAAGAGCTGGTCGTACTTGGCGAATGGGTAGGGCCGGCCGAAGAGCTCCGCGTAGTAGGTCATGCCCTGGGCCGTGACCTCGAGGATCTCGTCCGCCGAGCGCTCCAGCTCCCGGCGCATGGAGCGGCGGCCGAGGACCCCGAGGCGCAGGTCGCCGTGCTGACCCGCCACGCGCTCGTACGGGCCGGCCACGAGTGGGAAGAGGTAGGTGGAGAACGGCGCGGTGGTGGGGAACTCGTGCCGGCGACGGCCATCGGGCAGCGGCGCTGTCCGCGCAGCCGCCTCGGCCGAGACTACCGTCCAGGACCCGGGCGCCGTGACCGTGAGCTCGAAGCGGGCCTTGAGATCGGGCTGGTCGAAGCAGGGAAAGAGCCGGTGGGCGGCGAAGGGCTCGAAGTTCGTGTACAGGTAGGTCTCCCCGTCCTCCGGGTCGATGAAGCGGTGGAAGCCATCGCCCGTCACATCGAAGTCGTTCTCGTACACGACCTCCACGCGCGTGGAGCCAGTCAGCACCTCCGCCGGCAGCCAGAGGCGGTGCTCGCGCTGGTCGGGCTCCATTGACCGGCCATTCACGCGGACACTGGCGGCGCGGCCCCGGAAATCCAGGAAGAGCGGGTCCTCGCCGGGCTGAAGCTCGATGTCGATGCGGGCATGGCCGGCGTACGTGGGGCGGTCCTCGACGAGGTCGAAATCGAGCGCGTAGCGGACGCCGCGGATGCGGGAGGCTCGCTCCACCGCCTCGGCGCGATGGAGGACGTCTGGCCGCTGGGCGTCGGTCGACGGCAGCATTCTCGGTGCGGTCCCCTGCTGGCAGGTCAGTGGCTGCCAAGTCTACCGCCCGCGGCGCGGCCGCCCGGGGCGACGGCCTCCGCGCTGGCCGTTCGCTGTCCGGCCCTCTCCCCTGTCACACCCCGTCCCGGGACACGACCCGGGCCCGCCGGCGCCCGGCAGGCATCGATGTGTCACCCTTGTGGCATGTCTGACCCGATCTCGACCGCAGGATTGATCCGCTCGCTTGGCCTCGACGTGGATGGCCCGGCCCGCTGGGGTAGCCTGCCGCCCAGCCAGGCGCCGGGCATCTTCGTGGTCGAGACCGACGCCCCCCTGGCCGAGGCCCCGATCGACCTGGCCGCGGTGCGACGCTGGCTCGAGCGCGTGCCCGACCTCCGTCTCGACGGTGAGCAGCCCACGCCGCACCAGCTGGCCGATCGCCTGGCCTCCTTCTGGATCCGCGGCCAGAGTCTCCTCTTCGTGGGGCGCACCGGGAAGAGCCTCGCTGGACGCGTGGCGGCCCTCTACGGCACCGAGCTGGGTCATCGCCGTCCCCACTCGGGCGGTCACTGGCTCAGGACGTTGCAGGATCCGTCCCGGCTGCGCCTCTGGTGGGCTCTGACCGATGCGCACGAAGAGTACGAGGACGCCCTGCTGGTCGCCTTCAGAGAGGCGCTCCCCGCGGGCGCGACACGCCGAAGGGAAGGGCAGGCAGTCCTGCCCTGGGCCAACCTGGGCTCGCACCCCGAGGCCGCGCTCGAGACCGGCCTCAGCGGCTCACTGCTGAGCGTGGAGGCGACGCCCGCCGCTCCGTCGAACGTGCGCCGCTCGGACCCGGCGAGCTCCGTGCGGCGGAGGGCACCATCGACGGTCTCGACGGCGTCGCGCGCAACCAGGCGCCCGGCCGCCGCCAGCGCCACCGGGAAGACGGGCGGGCCGCCTCGAGAGCAGCCCACCCACCTCACGGCGGACGGACTCACCTCCTTGCAGGCCGAGCTCGACCGGCTCCGCGACATGGAGCGGCCACAGGTCGTCGAGCGCATCAAGCACGCGCGCGAGTTGGGCGACCTGCGCGAGAACGCCGACTATGAGGCAGCGCGAAACGAGCAGTCGTTCCTGGAGGGACGCATCCAGGAGCTGGAGCGTCGGCTCCGGACGGCGGTCGTCATCCGCTCGGAGACCCGCAGCTCCGTGGCGCTGGGATCCCGCGTGACATACGAGGTCGCGGGCA
Source organism: uncultured Chloroflexia bacterium (assembly GCA_963707395.1). GTDB lineage: Bacteria > Chloroflexota > Limnocylindria > Limnocylindrales > CSP1-4 > JAFMJV01. Next base: position 125,942 of record CAVPPQ010000024.1, on the reverse strand, counting down.
CGGCCGGCGAGCTCACCATCGTCGGCTCCACGGAGGCAGACCCCGCGAGCGGACGGATCAGCGCATCGTCTCCGGTGGGACGGGCGCTGCTGGGCCACCGTGCTGGTGACGAGGTGAACGTGACCACGCCCGCTGCCGAGATCCGCTACCGGATCATCGACGTCGGATAGGGAGCCTCGCCGCCCCCTCGTTCAGCGAGGGCGCGGACGGACCTGGCGCCGATCCACCTCCGGGCGCGTCTGCCCGCGATCACGGATGTCGCGCCACGCCGGCGCGCCCTCGGGCCGCGCCGCCGGGAGCGAGTGCGCCTGGGGCAGCCATCCAAAGCGACCGTCCTGCGTCGTCACGGCGATCCAGCGCACTCGTTCGCCCCGCACGGCCGAGCGGCGCACCCACACGATCTCGCCGTCACGGACACGTCCCCCCCGCTGCCAGGCAGCGCCCGAGGGACGGATCCGCAGCCTCGCGTCCTGCGCGACCTGTCGCCAGTCACCCCGATCAGCGCGCGAGCTCGTGCGGACAGGCAGGTCGCCCGCCTGCGCCGGCGCCTCGGAACGCAGGCGCATGATGTTGTCCACGTAGCCGCGGGCGTAGCCCGTCCAGTGCCGCTCGTCGGGGTCGGTCTGGCCTGTCAGCCACCAGTAGGCCACGCGCTTCCACGAGCCGAGCCAGCGATAGAGGTCCCGGAGCTTGCCATAGGCGACCTTCTCCTGGTTCCAGGGGGTCTGGTCGGCGCGCGCTTCGCCCAGGTACTGGGCGGCCCACACGGGCCAGTTGAAGGGCATGATCTGGTACTTGCCGAAGGCCCCCGACACGGCATTCCGGGCGTAGTAGTCCCACCCCGATTCCTGGCCCGCCATGGCCCACATGAAGCGGACCTGGTCCCGCCGCGTCGGCTCGCCGGCCGCGGCCGCTCCGGCGCCCACGGCGCCAAGAAGCGCCGCTGCCGACACGGCCAGGAGCAGGGCCCAGGCGGCGGCCAACGGTATCGACGGCCGGCCTGGCACACGGGCGCGTTCGGGCACAGGTCCTCCGTGGCACGTGACTGGGCAGGTGGGGCCAGCCTGCCCGACGCGGTGCGCCCGGACAACAGGACGAAGGTCCCGGGCTTCTGGCCGACGCGTTGCAGGAAGGACGATCAGCCGGTCGCCAGGGGCTCCAGCAGGCCGACGGCCCGGCGCAGCGCAAGGTCCCCACTGGACCCGAAGTCTTCGGCCGTCATGGCCACCAGGTCGGCAGGTCGCAGGATGGCTGTCCCGGGCTCCGTCGCGACCTCATGATCGGGCCGGATGCCGACCCGGAAGACAGCCTCGCCGCGAGGCGTCAGCCAGGAGCGCACCCCGACCTTGAGAGCTGAACCGTCAGACAGGGCGAACGTGTTGAGCACCGTGCCCGTCCCGTAGGTCCGCTCACCCACGATGGCGGCCCGTCCCTGGTCGCGCAGGGCGACCGCCAGGATCTCCGCGCTGCTGGCCGTGGCGTAGTCGACCAGCACGGTCAGGGGGATGTCGGCATCGATGACGCGGCCATCCGGGACAAGGACGTCGCGCACGCTGGCGTCCCGACTGGCCTCTCGGTAGCCGACGCCCCCATCGACGAAGGCCGCTGCCACGTCGAGAGCCTCGTCGACGAGCCCACCAGGGTTGCCCCGCAGGTCGAGCACGATGCCCCGGGCGCCTGCGGTCAGTGCAGCCTCGACAGCCTCGCGGACACGCTCGCCGGCCGCCTGCGAGAACTGCACGACGCGCACGACGGCGACGCTGCTGCCGGGGACCCTGGCCCAGCTCGCCGGCTCGATCTCGACGTCCTCGCGGACGATGCTGAACTCCAGTTCGTCCGGCACGCCGGGCCGCTCCACGGCGAGTCGTACCCGGCTGCCGGCCGCCCCACGGACGAGGTCGGCGATGTCATCGAGCGGCAGCCTTGCGGCCTCCGAATCGTCCACGCGGCTGATGACATCGCCGGCTCGAAGGCCGGCGATGTCTGCCGGGGAACCATCGATGACCGAGATGACGAGCGGTGCCCGGGAGCGCTGGTCGAGGACGACACCGATGCCCAGCACGCGGCCGTCCAGGGCATCCTGCTCGGCCGCGTACTCCTCTTTCGTGAGGTATTCGGTGTGGCCCTCGTCGCCGAGAGCCTCGAGCATGCCGCGGATGGCGCCAGCCGTGAGGTTCTGCGTGGTCAGGGCATCATTGTCGACGTAGTGATCGCCGAGGATGCGCAGGGTCTCCGCCATGAGCGCAGGGTCGACGGAGGGCGGGGCCTCCTGCTCGTCCGACTGGGCTGTCGTGACCGTCACCAGGGTGCCCATGAGACAGGCCACCAGGACGCAGGCCGAGGCGACCGCCCGCAGCCGACCGAAGCCCGATGGGCGATCGGCCGCCGTGGCGCCACGCCGCAGGGAGTGGACGAGGCTGCGCTGGCTCGACATGTCGCGGACCATCATCGAGCAGACCGCTCATGGCTGCAGGCGAGAGTGGCGCGCGGCCCGAGGGATGTGGATCGATCGTGGATAACACCATCGGGTCGCGACCCGAACTCGTGGAGAAACCCCTTGCTCCGCCGGCCATGCCACCCTATCGTGCTATACAGCCCGGAGGGGCCATCGAGACGGAACCGGAGAGGCTGGTCCGCCAGTCACTTGGGATCCGCAGCGGCGGTCCAGCCGGGCTCTTCCATGTCCTCCGCGCTTGAGCGACGCCTGTCGGCGCCAGCGGCAGCGCCGTGACACACGAGCTGGCACGGTCGGCTGGGAGCCTCTGTGCGAGCCGGCGCCTGACAGCCGGCCGGATGTACAGGAGGACACGGAGATGATGACCATCGCTTGCCCCTGGTGCGACGAGGATGCGGAGCTGTCGCTGGCGACCCTCACGTCGACAGACGACCTCGTGTGCGCGTCCTGCGGGACGACGGTCCGGCTCACGGAGGAGCCCGGAGGGGCGCCTGGACCAGGCGGCCTGACCGGCGCGCCACGGAACCAGGGTCGGTGAGGCTAGACCAGGGTCGGTGACCGTGCCAACTGCTCCGCCTTGAGCCGCTCATACCCCGGCTTGATGACGCCGTTGATGAGTCGCAGGCGTTCATCGAAGGCCAGGAATGACGACTTCATGGCGTTCGTGGACAGCCACTGCATCTCGTCCAGGCTGAAGCCGAAGGTGGCCACCAGCGAGCTGAACTCATCGCTCAGGCTGACGCCGCTCATGAGGCGGTTGTCCGTGTTGACGGTGACCCGGAAGCGGAGGCGACGCAGGAGATCGATGGGATGCGCCTCGATGGACGGCACCGCGCCCGTGTGCACGTTGGAGGTGGGGCACATCTCGAGGGGCACGCGCACGTCGCGAACGTACTGGGCCAGGCGACCCAGGCTGATCTCGCCGTCGGGGGCCACCGTGATGTCATCGACGATGCGGACCCCATGTCCCAGTCGCTCCGCGCCGCACCACTGCAGGGCCTCCCAGATGGATGGCAGGCCGAACGCCTCCCCGGCGTGGATGGTGACGTGGAAGTTCGCATGGTGGATGAGCTGGAAGGCATCCAGGTGGCGGCTGGGCGGGAAGCCAGCCTCCGGGCCCGCGATGTCAAATCCCACGACCCCCTGGTCGCGATAGCGGACGGACAGCTCCGCGATCTCCACCGATCGCGCCAACTGGCGCATGGCGGTCACGATGGCACGGATGACGATGGGTCGCCCCGCGGCGGTAGCGGCCGCGGCTCCCGCCTCGAAGCCGGCCAGCCAGGCCTCCATGACCGCCTCGAGAGCAAGGCCCCGCTGCGTGGAAAGCTCCGGGGCGTAGCGGACCTCTGCATAGACGATGCCGTCGGCAGCCAGATCCTGGGCGCACTCGGAGGCGACGCGGGCGATGGCCTCCGGCGTCTGCATCACGGCCACCGTGTGCCGGAACCCCTCGAGGTAGAGCTCCAGCGACTTGCGGTCCGCACCGGAGCGGAACCAGCGCCCCAGCTCCGAGGATCCTCCGTGGGCAGGTCGCGGTAACCGACGACCTGCGCCAGCTCGATGACCGACTCCGGCCGCAGGCCTCCGTCGAGATGATCGTGCAGCAGCACCTTGGGCGCACTGCGGATCACGTCCCGGCTGATCACGCCGTGATGGTAGCGCCGATGGGGCCGACCGCGTTGCACGATACTGGCTGCATGGAGCGTGACCCCGGGCCGCTGGTGACCTTCCTCGGTCACGCCACGATCGTCATCGACATGGACGGGGTCCGCATCCTGACCGACCCCATCTTGCGCAGCAGGGTCGGACCGCTGGTCCGGACACACGGCAGCGTTGACCAGGCGCGTTGGGCCGGGGCGGACGTCGTGCTCATCTCCCACTCGCACTGGGACCACCTCGATCACGGCTCGCTGCGCATGCTGGGCATGGACACCCACCTGGTCGTGCCGCGAGGCATGGGTCCCGGGCTCCGGCGACGAGGCTTCACACGTGTCACGGAGGTCGACGTCGGCGACGAGGTCCGAGTGGGCGGGATCCGCCTCGAAGCGGTGCACGCCGATCACCACGGCTTCGGGCCGCCCGTGGGCGGCACGGACCGCTCCATCGGCTTCATCGTCAGCGGCTCGCAGCGTCACTACTTCGCGGGCGACACCGCGTTCTTCGCGGGCATGGCCGACCTGGGCGATCCCATCGACCTGGCGCTCCTGCCCGTCTGGGGCTGGGGACCGACGGCTCGTCCCAGCGAGCACCTGGACCCCTTCGGCGCCGCGCGCGCGGCGGCGGCCATCCGGCCCCGCTACGCCGTGCCTATCCACTGGGGCACGCTCCATCCGGTCGGGTTCCGCTGGATGCGGCCGTCCACTCGCATCGACCCGCCGCACCAGTTCGCCCAGCTGGTGCGACGCATGGCGCCGCAGACGGTCGTCCGCGTCATGCCCATCGGCTCCTCGATACGAGTGCCTCCAGCCGGAGGGTCGAGACATCCCGGAAGCCGGTCGACGACGCTGGAGTAGCTGCCGTCGGGGGTCAGCGACGCGGCGCTTGCCAGTCACCCATCGCGAGTCAGTGCGATCTGGCGCGTGAAGGCCGCCACCTGCTCGAGTGCCGCGGCCAGGACCGGCCGAAGGCTGTGGCCGATGCCGGGGTACGTGACGAGCGTGGCACGAGGCAGTCGCTCGCGGCAGGCCCGTCGCAGCAGGTCGATGCGGGCGAAGGGATCCGCTTCCCCGGAGAGCAGCAGCACGGGCAGATCCAGGGAGGGCCAATGGGCCGTGCGCTCCTCCCAGCCAGGATGTCCCGGGCGATGCAGCGGGTAGCTGAAGCAGACGAGCCCCGCGTACGCCCCGGCATCCGCGGCGGCCAGCAGGCTCGCCACGCGTCCACCGTAGGACTGGCCAGCCACGATCACGTCTGCCGTCGCTGCCAGCTTCGACACCGACTCTCGGTAGGCGGGCACGGCCGCTTCCGCTCGCCGCAAGGGCAGGGAGATGGCCAGCGCCGTGATGCCGAGACCAGCGAGCCCCTCGACGTGAGCCGCCATCGAGGCAGGCTGGCCGGACGCGCCGGGAGCGATGACCAGGATCATGAGGGCAGCCTAGCGGACCCCGTGCCATGCGAGCTGGCACACGCCGGCCCCACGATCCGGCCATGGACAGCGCCACCATCCTCCAGCTGCCGGCCGCCGGACGCGCTCGTGAGCGAGTCCAGGTGTCCGGAGATCGCATCCTCGTCGAGGGACTCACCCTCGTGGATCCCGGGCTGGCCACGTTCATGCGCGGCCGCCCGGAAGCAGACCACCCCGCGCTGATCGTGCGCGCCGTGCGGATCGGCCTGATGGCCCTGCAGGATGCCGGCGCTTCCCTGGACGTGGACGTCGTCCGGCGCGAGTTCGAGGCCATGATGCGCCAGGCGGAGGCCCTCAACGATCGCGTGGCGGCCCAGGTGGATGAGATCCTGCGTGCCAACTTCGCGGATGTGGACGGTCGCCTGCCTCGCACGCTGGAGGCGTTCCTCGGAGACCGCGGGGAGCTGCGCACCTTCACCCGCGACCTCTTCGACGGTGAGCGCCGCGATTCTGCCATCGGCCGGATGCGCCTGCTGCTGGGCAGCTACTTCGACGGCGACGCCTCCCGTCTGGCCCAGCTGCTGGACCCCACCCGTCTGGGCTCGCCCCTGCACCAGTTCCGCACGGAGGTGGCCCGGGGGTTCGAGCAGCTCAACGAGCGGCTGGCAGCCATCGAGGCTGCCGCCACGGCGCGCGCCAGCGAACGCGCCCGGTCGGCAGCCAAGGGCGCGGACTTCGAGGCGCTCGTGGAAGACATCCTGGCCCACTCCCTGCGTGGCACGGACCACGTCCTGGAGCGGACGGCGGATGCCGCTGGTGACATGCTGCGCTCGCGCAAAGGTGACTTCGTCATCACCCTCGACCCACAGACGGTCGCCGGGGCATGCCTGCGCATCGTCGTCGAGTGCAAGGACCGGGCCATCTCGGGACGCGCCATGCGGGAGGAACTCGAAGAGGCTCGGCGCAACCGGGACGCCGCCGTGGCCTTGGTGGTCTTCAGCACGGCCCACGCCCCAGCCGGCATCGCCCCCTTCGACGTCCGGCAGGGCAACGTCTTCTGCGTCGTCGATCCCCAGGCGCCGGACGCCGCGAACCTGGAGGCGGCCTTGCGACTGGCCCGGCTGCTCGCCCTGGGCACGGTTCGGCAGGCGGCGGCGGCGGTCGATGCCGCGGCGGTCCGTGACGCGCTGGCTCGCATCGCCCCGGAGCTTGACGCGCTGCGCGCTCTGAAGACACGCCTCACCACCATCGCCACCGCAAGCAGCGCCATCAACGCCGGCCTGGACCAGTTGCGGGACGCCATCCTGGCCCGCATCACGGAGACGGAGGCCGCCCTGGGCGCCGGGCAGACGCCCGCGGCATCATGAGCCGGGGAAGGCCCCGTCTGTCAGCTCGCCGGCGTCTCGGCCACCACGGATGCCATGGCCGCGCGTAGCTCGTCGGTGCCGACGACCCCGGTGAACTTGGCCTGAAGCCTCCCCTCCCGATCGATGACGAAGATCCACGGCGGATCCGTGATGCCCCAGGCGCGCGCGTAGTCGGTCAGCTCAGGAGGGCCGCCCGGCGGATCGAGCTCCAGCATGCCCTCCGGATCAGGCTGTGTCTTCCAGGGCTCCGCGTGGATGATGGTCAGGCCGGGGTAGTCGAAGAAGATGTCGTGCAGGATGCCCAGCGCCCCTCCGCATGCGGCATTGGGACGCGCGGCATAGGAGTCCAGGATGAAGACCGTGGGCTGATGCTGCGCCAGCGCTTCGTCGAGCGACCAGGTGTAGAAGGCTGTGACCGGCTCCGGGTCGGAGCTGATGTGGTGCATGAGGCTGTGGGCATCGAACATGGTGGGCGTATCCCCGCCGGGCACGAGCGAGCCGAGCGCGGGCGTGCCGCCATCGGGCGACACCTCCAGGATCGTCGCACCCGTCTGGGTCGTGCCTCCATCCACGGCGCTGACGCTGACGTCCCAGCGGCCCACCTCGTCGAGAGGCATGCGCGCCCGGTAGAGACGCCGACCATAGGTCGCGAACTGCTCGATGGCCGGCTCGGCCGCCAGTCGCTGCCCATTCGGCCCGCTCAGCTCGACGAGCAGCGGGGTGGACCGTTCCGCGAGCGACGCGCCGTCGTCGTCATAGACACTGAGCAGCACGTCGTTCGTGCCTACCCAGTGCTGTGTCGAGTCCAGGACGACGTCAAGGTCCCCCTGGTCGGCCAGCACGGCGCCGGGCAGCGCGCCTGCCAGGGCCACGAGCAGCCCCGTCCCCACGGCCAGACAGGCAGCCGCCAGCAGCCGGGCAGCCCGCCTGCCGGGGCCTGATCGGGGCACGGCCGGCCCTCCCCTCGTCGCGGCCGCTCCGCTACGTCCCGGCGCCATGGCGGCTTGAGGGCCGCACGACGAGCACCGGGCAGCTCGCATTGCGCACGACGTGGTCGGACACGGAACCCAGCAGCATGCGTCCGGCACCGCTCCGGCCGCGGGTACCGACGACCACGAGATCCGCTCGCTCTGCGTCGGCGGCAGCCGCGATGGAGGATCCAGGGTCGCCCTCCCAGACCAGGAACTCCGCGGTGACGCCCGCAGCGCGCGCGTCGCGCACGACCTTCACGAGATGCGTCTCACGCTCGGCTCGTGCCTGGTCGACACGCTCGTGCGCGCCGCCGCCGGCGAGGCGTCGCTTGTCCAGCACATTGACGATGAGCAGACGCGCGCCGAGGCGCCTGGCCAGGTCGATGGCTCGATCGGTGGCCTCTCTCGAAGCCACCGACAGGTCGGTCGCGAGGAGGATGGTCTGGAACGGGCGCACCTCACCCGGCACGCCATCGGGTGCCAGGTCCAGCACGAAGGTTCCCATGGCCATCGCCTGTGGATTCCTCGATCACTCGGTGACGACGAGGGCGGTGACCATCCCGAACATGCCGTCGAGGCCCTCGACATGCGGCAGGATGTGGCAGTGCAGCGCCCAGACGCCCAAGCGGTCAGCCTCCACGATGGTGTCGAAGCGCTCACCCGGGTTGACGCCGAGCGTGTCGGCGTAGAAGGCCGCCGAGCCGAGTGGCGCGCCGTCCCGCGCCACGACGTGCTGGCGGAACCCGTGGGTGTGCCACGGGTGCATCATGACGCCCTCGTTCATGTAGCGGATGAGGACGCGCTCGCCCTTCTTGGCCACGATCGGCGCGGTGGCCGGGAACCCGTGACCGTTGATGGTGAAGCCGCCGAGCGAGTCATTGTGGATGAAGATGTACTCCTGGGTCACGCCGTACTTCTGGTCGTACCGCTCGGCGGGATCCTTGGGGTCCACGATGAAGGCTCCCAGGAGGCCACGACCGACCTGGTCGGTGGCGTTGTGGTGCGAGTGGTACATGTGTGAACCGGAGGGCGAGGCCACGAACTCGTAGGTGAACGTCTCGCCCGGCGTGATGGGCAGCTGCGTGACGAAGGGGATGCCGTCCATGCGGAAGTCCGCGAAGTCGATGCCGTGGAAGTGGACGCCCGTCGTCTCGTCGAGGTTGTTGGTGAAGTTGACGCGGACCTTGTCACCCTCGGTCACGCGCAGGGCCGGTCCAGGCCACGACTTGTTGTAGCCGAGCGCCGCGACCGGCTCCTTCATGGCGTCGATCTGCCAGGTCATGGCGTCGATGGTCAGGTCGAAGACCTTGGTGTCGCCATCGATGGTGGGTTCCAGTGGCTGGTTGCCGTGCGGCACCATCGTGAACTCGGGATCCTGCGTCGGCTCGCCGATGTAGGGTGCCAGGCCCAGCGGAACGGCCAGATTGCCCACGAAACGGCGGACCTTCTCGCGCGCGGCCATGTCGTGCTCGGTCCAGCCCGGCGGCAGGGGCTCACTGGCCACTGGCTGCGTGAGCGGCTCGGTGGACGATGCGGCGGCCGGCGAGGCAGCCGCCGCGCCCTCCGTGGCACCTTCGGTGCCGGCGGCGGCCGTCAGGGTTCGGAGTGGGGCGTAGGACCAGGCACTGCCCGCCGCCGGCGCACAGGCTGCCAGTGCGGCCGCGGCTGCAGTGCCACCGGCGACCACGAGAGCGCCGCGCAGGAAGCCGCGTCGGGACTGCACCATCAGCGAGGCCGGCACGAGGATGCCGGGATCCGCCGCCGGAGAAATCGCGGGAGCCTCGGGGTCGACGGAGACGGCCGGACGGTCGTCGCCGTGACCCTCGAGCATGGCCTGATCAGACATCGGGGGGATCGATCTTGGCGTGCATGGCGGAAGGGTATCGGCCTCGTCGAAGCGGCGCAGGGCCGATAGCAGGCTCGCCGGGGGCCATTGGTCATCTCAGGACTGGTAGATTGACCGCATGCAGCAGGGCATCGTCAGCACGGGCAACGCGGACGTCGTGAAGGCGGTCGAGGTGACGGAGGGGCCGGACCTCCCGAGCAACGACTCCGCGGACAGCGGCCCGACCCGCGAGGAGCTTGCGGCAGCCATCCGGGCGGCCGAGGCCTGGGCGGCCGCGGCCTATGAGGCCCGGCGGCGCCTGGAAGCCCTTGACGCCGCGACGGTGGCCATCTCCCAGGAGCTCTCGCTCGAGCGCGTGCTCCAGATCATCGTCGACAGCGTGCGCCCGCTGGTCGGGGCCAGATACGCCGCGCTCGGCATCCCCGACGACCATGGCAGCCTGGAGCGGTTCATCACCAGCGGCGTCAGCGACGAGGTGCGGCGCGCCATCGCGCACCCTCCGCGCGGCCACGGCCTGCTGGGTGTGACCCTCCGCGAGGGTCACCCCATCCGCGTGCCGGACATCGCCGAGGACCCGCGGAGCGCCGCCTTCCCCCTGCACCACCCCATCATGCACAACTTCCTGGGTGTGGGGGTTCGCGTCGAGGGTCGCATCATCGGCAACCTCTATCTGACTGACAAGGCCGGCGGGGGTGGCTTCACCGAAGAGGACGAGCACCTCGTGGAATCGTTCGCGCGCCACGCCGGCCTGGCCATCCACAACGCCCGCATGCACGAGGAGCTGCGCCAGCTGGCTGTGCTCCAGGAGCGCGAGCGCATCGCCCAGGATCTGCACGACGGCTCGATCCAGTCGCTCTACGCCGTGAGCCTGGCGCTCGAGGACACCGAAGAGCTCATGCAGATCGACCCCATCCAGGCGGTCGACCGCATCGACCACGCCATCGAGTCGATCCACGGCACCATCCAGGAGATCCGCGACTTCATCATGGGCCTCGACCCTGAGGCTCGCCGGGCTGTCGACCTGCTGGCCGGCCTGACGGCCCTGACCGACGAGTTCGAGCGCAGCACCACCACGGAGGTCGAGCTGGTGAGCGACCCGGACGTGCCCCTCGATCCCGACGACACCATCCAGCTCATCCAGCTCACCCGCGAGGCCATGAGCAACGTGGCCCGCCACGCGAGCGCGAGCAAGGTCAGCGTTCATGTGGAGGATCGTCGCGATGTGCTGCGCCTGTCTATCATCGACGACGGGCGCGGGTTCGACACCGCGGAGAGCCAGCGTCCCGGTCACCACGGCCTCACCAACATGCACGCGCGCGCTGAGTCGCTCGGCGGCGCGCTCACGATCCAGAGCGATCGCCGCGGGACCCGCGTGATCTTCGAGATGCCGCGGGGCGAGCGCGGCCGAGCCAAGGAGTCAAGCACATGACAGACCCCATGGAGGTCCGGGGCATCACCCGGCACTCCGGTGACAGCGGGCCCACGGTCAAGACGCTGCGGCTGCTGGTCGTCGATGACCATGAGGTCGTCAGGCAAGGCCTGGCTGCCCTGCTCAACCGACGCGAGGCCTTCCAGGTGGTGGCCGAGGCGGGCACCGTCGAGGAGGCGCTGCTGGCCGTGGACCGTTTCGCACCGGACCTCGTGATCATGGACGTCCGCCTGCCTGATGGTTCGGGCATCGAGGCCTGTCGCGAGATCCGCGCCGAGCACCCGCAGATCCGCGTCGTCATGCTCACCAGCTACCCGGACGAGGAGGCCGTCCTCTCGGCCATCGTGGCCGGCGCCAGCGGCTACCTGCTCAAGCAGGTCCGTGCACGCGACCTCATCTCGGCCCTGGAGGCGGTCGGCCGTGGCGAGTCGCTGCTGGACCCGGCGGTGACCGAGAAGGTCCTCGAGCGCGTGCGGCGAATCGCCACGAGCGCCTACACGGACGAATTCGCCCAGCTCACCGCCCAGGAGCAGAAGATCCTGCTGCTCGTGGCGGAGGGCAAGACCAACAAGGAGATCGCGGCCGAGGTCTTCCTCTCGGACAAGACCGTCAAGAACTACGTCAGCTCGATCCTCTCCAAGCTGAACCTGCAGCGGCGCGCGCAGGCCGCCGCGTACGTGGCCAAGCACAAGCCCGGCTCCAGCTTCTGAGGTCGCGCCCCGCGTCACGCCGTCGCCCGGCGCTGGACCACCGCTGACCGATCGCCGCGAGGCCGTCCGGACCTACGGAGCTGCCGCCACCGCTGACCGATCGCCGCGAGGCCGTCCCGACCTACGGAGCTGCCGCCACCACTGACCGAGCGCCGTCCGCATGCCCGTCGAAGAGCCCGTCCGGCTCCGAGACCAGCGACTCCATGGCGGACGTCTCCAGGACGTCGGCGACGGTGGTCTCCGCCAGACGGGTGAGGATGGCCACCTGCGCTTCCGAGAAGACCACGTGGACGTCGCAGGGGACCTTCGACTCCCCGCAGCGCAACCCGGTCAGCACGCAGGTCTGGCGCCGTGTGTCGCCCTCCGTTGCCTCGATGATGTCCAGCACGCTGATCGTGGCTGGCGTCTTGGCCAACCGGTAGCCACCAGCGCGACCCAGGCGCGCCTCCACGATCCCGGCCCGGCTCAGGTCGCCGAGCACCTGCGGCAGGAAGCGCACGGGGATCTCCATGCGCTGGGCGATCGTGCGCGCAGGGACCACGGCGCCACCATCCTCGCGTGCCAGCGTCAACACGGCACGGATGGCGTAGGCGCCGCGGTGCGTCAATTCCAACCTCACGAGTACAAGTTTCGCACGGCTGACGACGAGTCGGGGGAGCCGAACGGCATGCTGAGACGTGGCCACCCGGACCGAACCTGCCTGCGCCACGATGCCGCCTGCGCGTGGGGCCGATCGGCCCATCGATGGGGGCCATCCGGCCATCGTCAGGCCGGGCGACGCCGGCCACGATCGGCACGTTCGTTCGTGGACCGCTCCTTGACCGGTTGTCCGCGATCGACCGGTGCTCGCCCGCGACGGGGTGACCCGTCGGGGGGAGCGGGCGAGCGCCACCTTCCTTTGCTGCCCAAGGCGGCGTCTCGGGACCACCGGGACGCCGTCGTCTTGTGTCGGGCAGGCGCGCGCAACCGGCCGCGTCCTGTCGCGCGCTTCGGGACCTTCGGCCCGGGCTTCGTGACGCCTCGGACCTGTGCGGCGCAGCGGCCCGGAGTGACGATGACCATTGGCCGACCGGTGCGGCGCGCGGACTCGGGTGGTGCGCGGAGGATCACATGAGGAAGATCCTGGTGGCCTACGACGGTCACGAAGCCGGTCACCGCGCCCTGGAGATGGCGGCTCGACTGGCACACGCGTTCGGAGCACGTGTCGATGTCGTGAGCGTCGTCCCGGAGGGGTGCGGCGAGCGCGGCGAAGCAGGCGGAGGATCCCGCCGTGGAGCACGCCCGTGAACTCGTCGAGGCTCGCGGCTTCCTGCGCGACCACGGCGTCGAAGCCGGGCTCATCGAGCCGGCTGGAGACCCGGCGGAGACCATCGAGCGCCTCGCGGCCGAGCGCGGCTACGACACCATCGTGGTGGGCGGCAGCCGGGCCGCGAAGGATGGCCTGCCCTGGACGGAGAGCGTGACCACGCACGTGGCAGCCCACGCCAAGGCTGACGTGGTGGTGGCACGTCGATCCCACGCCCTCGAGCGGCCACGCGGAGCCTGAGCGGCTCCCGGGCGACACCAGGCTCCAGGCCACGACGGTCACCCAGGTTCGCGGGTGACGCGCCGCTCGTGTGCGGTGTCGACGCGTCGGCCCTATCCTGTCACCTCCATGATCGATCCCCCCGCATGGTGAGATGACGATGACCAGCCAGACCAACCCCTCCTCGTCCGGCCAGGGCCCCAGCCGCAAGGCGCGCCGCGCCGCAGAGCGGTCGGCGGGCAAGCCGGGCTCGCCACCTGCCAGCAGTCGATCCTCCGCGAGCCGATCCATGTGGCTCGTCACGGGCGTCATCATCGCCGTCGCCCTGCTGGTCATCGTGGGACTGGTGGTCGTCAGCGGCGGGTTCGAGGACGACAAGCTGCCTGCGGTCTCCATGCCGGAGGTGCCGCCGCCCGCCGCCGAACTTCGCGTCGGCCGGAGCCTGGGTGACCCGTCGGCGCCCGTCCAGATCGATGTCTACGAGGACCCCCAGTGCCCGGCCTGCGGGCTCTTCACGGAACGGATCGAGCCCCTCCTGATCGCCGGACCGGTGACCGATGGCCAGGCCTTCCTGACCTATCGGGACTACCCCTTCATCGGGCAGGAGTCCTTGGACGCCGCGGTCGCCATGCGCGTCGCGGAGGCGATGGACGGCAAGTTCTGGGACTACCACGCCGTCCTCTTCCACAACCAGCAGGGCGAGAACCAGGGTGCCTTCAGCGTCGACCGCCTGGCCGACATGGCCGAGCTGATCGGCCTCGATCGGGAGACGTTCCTGGCCGAGATGAAGGACCCGGCCTACCTGGAGGCCGTGCAAGCCGAGGCCGAGGGCGGAGCCGCGCTCGAGATCAAGAGCACCCCGTCGGTGGTCGTCAATGGCGAGATCACGACGGGCGTGCCCGAGTGGTCTGCCCTGAAGGCGCGCATCGCGGACGCTGCCGCCGCGGCGGGCGAGGGCGGCTGAGGCTGAAGCCATGACGAGCCGCCGGCCGCTGCACCTGGCTGGCCCTGCCGCGTGCCTGGTCACGGCCGTGGCCCTGGCGCTCGCACTGCCTGCCTCGGTGGTCGGTCAGGACGCCGCGGCCGAGCCCCTGCCGGAACCTGGAACGGAGCTGCCCGCGGGCCGCTACGAGTCCAGCGTGGTCGGCCCGCGCATCGAGTTCCGAGTGGACGACGGCTGGCTCGTGGGCCCCTCGGGCGACGGCCCCATCTTCACCCTTGAGCGCGTCGACGAGCCAGGCACCGTCTTGAGCGTCACGCGCTTCGACGGTGACGTGTTCCTGGATTCCTGCGACCCGACCTCGCTGGCGAGCGTCGAGGTGACGGTGCCGCGCCTCATGGAGGTCATCGGCGGCAATCCATTCCTCAATCCGGGGCCTCCGTCGCCGCTGGAGGTCGACACCTTCAGCGGGCTCTGGATGGACGTCGCGACGCCCGCCTACGAGGAGTGCGACCTGCCTTGGCTGCTCATCTGGGCGCTGCCCATCGCCGAGGGCGGCGAATTCGTGCAGGTCGCCGATCAGCAGTCGCGCTTCCTGGTCCTTGACGTGGACGGGGACGTCATCGTCATCGCCATCGAGTCCTTCCCGGGCGTGCCCTTCGGCGGGCTGCTGCAGGCATCCCTGGGCGTGGTGGAGAGCATGCGCATCCAGCCCGCGCCGGACGTGCCCACGGAGCCCTCTGCCAGCCCGCCCGTCCCGGCCGCCTCCCCCGGCACCAGCCCGTCGCCGAGCCCCTCCTTCGCCTCCTGACGGCACGGGTCGCGCCCCCTGCGAGTCGCGCCCCTGTCGCCTCACCCTGACCCCAGCCCGCCAGGGGGCCGACTGGCATGGGCCGACGTGACGCATGGCACTCATGCGCACGTTCGCATATGTTGAATGATGCACAGCCATGGACGCCATCCACGAGCTGCAGGCGGAGATCTGCCGGACGCTGTCGCACCCGGCTCGCATCGCCATCCTGCACCTGCTCGCCCGGGAACCGCATGAGGTCGGCCGCCTGGCCGCCGAGCTCGGCATCAGCCAGCCCAACGCCTCGCAGCACCTGGCCGTGATGCGGGCAGCCGGGCTCGTGGAGGCGGAACGGGACGGCCGAGGGGCCGTCTATCGACTTACCGACCCGGGCGTCATCGGCGCCTGCGACCTGATGGCCCAGGTCATGCGGCGCCGACTGGCCCGCTATGCGGAGCTCTCGGCCGTCATCGAGGGCCAGGCCGACCCCGGACCGACCACCGCCAGCTAGCCACACAGACGAGGGAACGAGACATGGACGACCAGCCCCTGGCCCTGGTGCTCTTCAGCGGCACCGACGACAAGCTCAACGCCGCCGCAGTCATGACTGCCGGGGCCGCCGCACTCGGCCGCCCCGTCCACATCTTCCTGCAGTACTGGGCGCTCGACGCCTTCAGGGCCGACCGCATCCGCAACGACCACGGCCTGGCACCCGAAGCCGGGCCCGAGGGGAAGGCCGCGGTCGAGAGGCTGCGTGCGGCCGGACAGGCGCCCTGGTACGAGACCATGGCCCAGGCCAAGGGGCTGGGCGGTGTCGAGATCCAGGCCTGCACCCTGTCCATGGACGTCCTCGGCATCGAGGAGGCGGACCTGGATCCCCTGGTCGATGGCGTCGAAGGCGTCACGGCCTTCTACCTGAACGCCGGCGACGGCCAGATCCTCTTCATCTAGACGCCCTGACAGCCACCCGCAAGGAGGACGACATGACCACCGAAGCCATCCACTCCACCGTCGATGCCAAGGGCCTCTCCTGCCCGATGCCCATCGTCAAGACGGCTCAGCACGTCAAGACGGTGCCTACCGGCGCGCTCGTGGAAGTCCTCGCCACGGATCCGGGCTCCGTCAAGGACTTCGCGGCCTGGACGCGCTCCACGGGCAACGCCATGGTCGAGCAGTCGCAGGACGGCAGCGTCTTCCGCTTCGTCATCCAGAAGGCCTGAGCAGCGAGAGGGATCGACACATGACCGCCATGACCACCGAGACACCTGAGGCCCAGCTGACGGCCGCCATCGCCAGCGCGGCACAGCCGAGCGACGCCCTGCCCACGGCGCAGCGCCAGCTCGTCATCATCAACTGGAGCGGCCAGTACGACAAGGTCATGCCCACGCTGATCATGTCCAGCGTGGCGGCCGCCAGCGGCTACAAGGCGAGCGTCTTCCTGACCTTCTGGGGCCTGCTGCCCTTCGTCAAGGACAGCAGGCGCATCACCGGTGAGAACTGGATGCAGAAGATGCTCTCGGCCATGCAGCGGCCCGGCATCAGCCACCTGAAGATGTCCCAGATGAACTTCCTGGGCATGGGACCCTGGATGATCGGCAAGCTCAGCAAGCAATACAACGTGGCCTCCCCCAAGGAACTCCTGGAGGCCTGCCAGCTGATGGGCGTCGAGTTCCTGCCCTGCCAGATGACCATGGACATGTACGGCCTCAAGCGCGAGGACATGATCGACGGCCTCGGCCCTGCCACGGGCGCGGCCACGGTCCTCGAGCTCATGACCGAGGACCACACGGCCTCCCTCTTCATCTGATCGAAGCGCCGGGCACGGCGGCTTCGCCCGGCGGCCCGGCAACCACACCACTCCCGGACCAGAAAGGAACACCCCGTGACCGCTCTCCAGCTCGAGTCCACGCCCACCCGCACCATCGACGCACGGGGCAGCTACTGCCCGGGACCGCTCATGGAGCTCATCCGCGCCATCCGCGAGGGTCAGGTCGGCGACATCCTGGCTGTCATCTCCACCGACAACGGCTCGCGCACGGACATCCCGGCCTGGGTCGCCAAGGCCGGCCATCGACTGGTCGGCGTCTTCCAGCACGAAGGCTACGACGAGATCGTCGTCGAGAAGCTCAAGTAGGGGCGAGACCTTGGAGGTCCAGACATGAAGAACATCCTCGTCCTCGGAGGCGGCGTGGGCGGCACCCTGGTCGCCAACCTCATCAGCCGCAAGATCAAGAAGCAGATCGACGCCGGTGAGGCCAGGGTCACCGTCGTGGACGAGACGGGCGAGCACGTCTACCAGCCCGGCTTCATGTACATCGCCATGGGCAGCCAGGACCCCAAGTCGCTGCGCAAGCCCGAGCGGCGCCTGCTGGACGACCGCGTCGAGCTCGTCATCGGCACCATCACGGCCATCGACGAGGCGGCCAGCCAGGTCGAGCTGGCCGATGGCACCCGCCTCGACTACAGCGAGCTCATCCTGGCCACCGGTTCGCGCATCCTGCCCGAGACCATCGAGCACTTCGAGCAGGAGGCCCACCACTTCTACAGCGAGGAGGCCGCCGGACGGCTGCGCAAGGCGCTTGACGCCTTCACCGGCGGCAAGGTCGTGGTGGGCATCGCCTCGATGCCCTACAAGTGTCCGCCGGCACCGCTCGAGGTGGCCTTTCTCATCGAGGCCGAGCTGCGAGAGCGGGGCCTCCGTGACAAGACCGACCTGCACTACTGCTCACCGATCGCACGCGCCTTCACGATCGAGTCGGTCAGCGAGATGGCCACCCCTGAGCTCGAGAAGAAGGGCATCGAGCTGCACACGTTCTTCAACGTGGAAGCCATCGATCCCGAGCGCAAGATGGTCCTGAGCCTGGAGGGCGAGGAGCTCGAGTACGACCTGCTGGTGCTCGTGCCGCCGCACAAGGGCGCCCAGGTGCTCATGGACAGTGGGTTCGCACCCCGGCCGGGTGGCTGGCTGCCGACCGACCACAAGACGCTCAACGTGGGCGGCCGTGAGAACGTCTGGGCCCTCGGCGACGCCACCGACCTGCCCCTCAGCAAGGCCGGCTCGACCGCCCATTTCGAGGCGCCCGTCATCGCCGAGCGCGTGGCGGCCCGGATCCAGGCGCGCGCGCCACACGCCAAGGAGTCCATCTACACGGGCAAGGTGATGTGCTTCTTCGAGGTCGGCGACGGCAAGGGCACGCTGCTGCGCTTCGACTACGAGAACCCGCCGCACCCCCCGACGCCGAGTCGCCTCTGGCACGTCGGCAAGATCTTCTTCAACAAG
This sequence comes from uncultured Chloroflexia bacterium, assembly GCA_963707395.1. Classification (GTDB taxonomy): domain Bacteria; phylum Chloroflexota; class Limnocylindria; order Limnocylindrales; family CSP1-4; genus JAFMJV01. The sequence goes on along the minus strand of CAVPPQ010000024.1, from coordinate 107,562 downwards.
ACCTACTACCGCATCGTGCCCCGTGGCCGCGGGGGCACCCTGGAGAAGCGCCTCTAGCGCCGGCACGGCGCCAGGCTGCCGCTGCTCCGACCCCCATCCGCACCACGGGTGGGGGTCTCGGCATATCCGGGCACGTCACGCCCGACCGTGGGGCCCCGAGGCGTTCCGGGCGCCTGAAGGCGATCAGGCCGAGGCGGCCGACTCCCCCCGCGCCAGCCGCTCTGCCAAGGCCGCTTCCAGATCGCGCCCGGCGGGCCCCGAGGCCCGCACATCGACCGGCCGGTCCGGACCGGCCGCCCCGAGAGCGGCGTGGCGGGGCGTCGTCGCCCGTGAGCGCGCCTCGGCCACGATGACGGCCAGGATCTCGCGCCACCGGTCGTACACGAAGTGGTGCCCCTCGCCGTGGTAGTAGGTGGCCACCGCGCCGGGCACGGTGCGCTCGATGTAGCGGCCCATGCCCACGGGCACGACCTGGTCCCGGGTGCCGTGCCAGATGCGCACGGGGACCGTCACGCCATCGATGGGGAAACCCCACGGACGGGCCAGGCAGAGGGCCTCGTCGTAGACGCCCCGGTTGCCCTGGCGCCACATCTCCGTCGTGTTGGCGATCATCACGGCGCGCAGCGCGGGATCACCGAGGATCTCGCGGTCGGCCTCGATCATGCCGGCGATGGCATCGTCGAGCTGCTTCTCCGGGTCAGAGCGCTGCTGGCGCGACCAGCGCCACATGGCCAGGGCGATGACCCACGGGGCATGGTCCGCCGTGCGTGACATGGCTCGATGACGCGGCCACGTATAGCCGGTGCTGCCCGGGACGCCGGAGAGGGGCGCCGGTCCACTGATGAGGCCGATGACCGAGAAGCGCTCCGGCATCTGCCAGCCACAGGCGAGCGCGTACGGGCCGCCCCCCGACCAGGCCACGATCGAGCAGCGGTCGATGCCCAGGATCTCCAGCAGCTCGTCCACATCTCGCGGCCAGTCGGTGACCCGGCGGTTCGACTGGCGCGTGGAGATGCCGATGCCAGGCCGGTCCACGGCGATGATGCGGGCACCCAGCTGGGCCGCGATGTCATCGTCCGGATGGCGCACCACCCGCGACGACCCGAAGCCGTGGAAGAAGAGCACCGGCGTGCCCTCCGGGTCCCCGAAGTCGTCGAAGCCGAGGGTGCGACCGTCCGACAGGGTGACCTGGCGCGACTTGGGTCCCAGCGTCACGAGCGACTCGCGGAACCGGGCACGGCGGCGGGCCCGGCGCAGCACCCGCACGCGGCGCGGCCCCCGGCCAGGGCGCCGAAGGGGTCTGGTCGGGCCGGTCTCCATGACCTCAGATGATGCCATGGGCGGTGTCGTCAGGCCCCCCGCGCCGCTCGCATGGCCTGGATCGACGAGAGCTGGTCGCGGAACTCGTCACGCATCGAATCCACCTCGTCGGACCGGAAGCCGAGCTCCTTGCCCACCTCATTGAGCTCCGCCACCTCGGCCGCCGTGATCGAATCGTCGGCCGCGCCGACCGCGAACGCGGTGCGCAGGAGGTCTTCACACTGCTCGCGGCTGGCCATCTTGGCGAACTCCCGGGTGACCACGAAATCGTCGGTGGCCCCGTAGAGATCGTTCATGTTGCGGGCCATCTCCACGACGAGCGCGGCCTGCGCCTGGGTGAGGTGGCCGACCTGGACGACGGCCTTCTCCATGTAGCCCAGCTCGGCGTCACTGACCGCGAGGTCAGCATGCGCGACCCGGGCGAGCACGTAGGCGAAACCGGCCACGTAGCGGCGCTGCTCGATGGGCAGTGCCTCCAGCTCTTCCGAGATGCGGCGGATGGACTGCGTGTCCCGAGCGGAGGCGTCCACCACCGACGTCGGCGTCGCGTCCGCATCGACCGCTTGCCCGGGGTCGCGGTGGCCACCGAAGAGCCCGCGCAAGACCATGTCGTCACCTCGCTTCGTGGAGCGCGGGCCAAGCGGTGGATGCATCCGACCGTGGGCCGCAGGACCGCCTGGGAGAGCCGGCCTGAGGATCCGGCCTGTCCCTGCGACGCTAGCACGGACCGCCGACCGCCGCCGGCCAGCCCTGACAAAGCCCTGGCCGCGTGCGTCCGCCAGGGTGCATCGAACGCAGCGCGTCCCTAGACTGAGCGGGTGACCAGCCCAGCGGAGGGCCCGGACGGCTCGACTCCCCCGGCAGCCCGCGAGGCACCCGTCCGCGTCCGCGTGACGGTCAGCCACGTTCGGGTGTGGCTGGTCGCCGTCGCGGCCGCCGTCGTCGGCTTCACGGTCCTCTTCTGGGCGCTGGAGGGCTGGGCCGTCTCAGACGCGCTGTTCATGACCGTCACCACCCTCACGACGGTGGGCTACGGCGTGGTCCGGCCCCTGGACGAGTCGGGGCGCATCGTGGCCATGGCGGCCTCCATCACTGGTGCCATGCTGCTCTTCGGCGGCGTGGGCATCATGGCGGAAGTCGTGCTGGCCGAGATCGGCAGCGGACGCAGGGAGCGGAGGAAGATGCAGGAACGGATCGCGACCATGACCGGTCACTACATCGTCTGCGGCTTCGGTCGAGTCGGCGCCACGGTGGCCGGCGAGCTCAAGGACAGTGGACGGGGCGTCGTCGTGGTGGACATCCTGCCCGAGTCCATCGAGCGGGCGCGGGCGGCCGGCTACCTCGTCGTGGAGGGCGACGCCACGACCGAGCTCACCCTCCTGGCCGCCGGCATCGATCGCGCCGCGGGCCTCGTGGCGACCATCGACGAGGATGTCTACAACGTCTACGTGGTCCTCTCCGCGCGAACGCTGAACGCCGGGCTCTTCATCGTCGGGCGCGCCAACCTGCCTGCCGCCGAGGCCCGTCTCAAGCGCGCTGGCGCCGACCGCGTGGTGTCGCCTTACACGATGGCTGGCCACCGCCTTGCCGAGCTCGCCGTGCGGCCCGCCGTCAGCGACTACATCGACGCGGCGCTGTCCCGCGCGCACCTCAGCTTCTCCATCGAGGAGTACCGCGTGGTGGCCGGTGGGCCGCTGGATGGTACGACCGTGGGTGACCTCCTCGAGCGCGGCATCTTCACCCTGGCGGTCGTGCGGGGTCCGGGTGAGTACGACGCGCACCCTCCGGCCGCGCGACGTCTCCAGGCCGGCGAGGAGCTCATCCTGTCGGCCAGCCGCGACACGCTGCGCGTCCTGGTCGGGGAGCGTGCACCAGCGGCCAGGTAAGACGCGGGCGTCGCGCCTTGGGGCCGACCTTCCAAGGCATCGGCCGAGAGCCGAACACCTGCCGGCGGGCGAAGGTGTCCGGTCTCCCAGCGTGCCGTCCGACCCGCGATTCCGCACGGGTGCGCCGCGACCCGTACACTCGCGCCGTGAGCCAGTCCCCCAGCCACGAGCGTCGTGCACCCGTGAGTGCGACACCACGAAGCCCCGCCAGCCGCGACCTGGGCATGCGGGCGACCCTGCTCTTCCCCACGCGCGAGATCACCGAGCGCTACTACGTCCCGCTCGTCTACACCGCGTGCCGGACGTGCTACAGCGAGCTCGAGCCGCAGGACATCTTCGAGCGGGCCACCAGCGGCCGGGTGGCCAGCGAGCGCCAGCAGGAGCTCGTGCGTCGGGTCATCGAGTCGGGGCACGGCTCGACCATCGAGCACATCGTCTTCACCTTCGCCATCAGCGGAGTCACGCGGACCCTCTCGCACCAGCTCGTGCGGCACCGCGCGGGGCTCGCCTTCGACCAGCAGTCGCAGCGCTACGTCGACTACAAGGCCCCCAGCACCATGGTGCCGGGCTCCGTCAGCGACGCGGAGGATGACGTGCGCGAGCGCTTCGAGGCACAGCTGGCCGGTGCGCTCGACGTCTACGGGGAGATGCTGCAGGCCGGCATCCCGGGCGAGGACGCGCGCTTCGTGCTGCCCAACGCGACGCGCACCAACCTGGTCATGACGACCAACCTGCGGGCGCTCATCCACATGTCCGGGTTGCGCCTCTGCACGATGGCGCAGTGGGAGATCCGACGCCTCTTCCAGCTGATCCGCCACGAGGTCTTCACGGTGAGCCCCTTCCTGGGCTCCTTCCTGGCACCCAAGTGCGTGCCGCTGGGCTACTGCGACGAGGACCGCAACCGCGACGAGCACTGCCCCATCCGGCCGCACAAGGACAGCGTCCTGAACGCCTGGGCGGAGAAGCGGGCGGCGGCCCGGGCTGCGGGCCGGGAGCTGCCCACGCTCTGAGGGACCGCTTCCCGTCGAGGGCGCCGTGGCCCTTCAGGCAGCGCGGCCGTCCGGCCGGGAGGCTGTCAGCCGGCCATGTCCGGGGAGGCCAGCTCCGCCGCGAACCGGCCGATGACGCGCGCCAGCCGGGGGCCGGCGACGGCCGCCGCCGCCAGGACCTCCTCGTGCGAGAGAGGCGTGGCCGAGAGCCCGGCACCCGCGTTCGTCACCAGCGAGACCCCGCACACGCGCATCCCCGCCCAGTGGGCGGCCACGGCCTCCATGACCGTCGACATGCCCACCGCGTCAGCGCCCAGGATGCCCAGCATGCGCACCTCCGCTGGCGTCTCGTAGCTGGGCCCCGTGAGCCCGGCATAGACACCCTCCGCCAGATCGACGCCCTCGCTCCGCGCGGCCTTCCGCAGGTCCGCCCGCAGCTCGGCATCCCACACCGCGCTCATGTCCGGGAAGCGCGGGCCAAGGCGATCGTCGTTGGGGCCCATGAGCGGATGGCGACCGGTCAGGTTGAGGTGATCACGGATGACCATCAGGGTCCCGGCGCCCAGGGCCGGATCCACCCCGCCAGAGGCGTTCGTGAGCAACAGGATGTGGGCGCCCAGGCGGCCCATGAGCAGCGCCGGCTCCACGACCAGACGCTCACCCAGGCCCTCGTACATGTGCAGGCGCCCCTGCAGGCAGGCCACGGGCAGGCCCCGCAGGGTGCCCAGCAGGAGCCGGCCGCTGTGCCCGGGCGCGGACGGCGCGGGCCAGCCCGGGAACTCCTCGAAGGGGATGGCCACGCTGTCCGACACCTCGTCAGCCAAGCCGCCCAGCCCGGATCCGAGCACCATCCCGAGCCGTGGCCGCAGGTCGGTCTCGCGACGCACCCGAGCCTCGAGCTCATCGAGGCGGCGGCTGAAGGGCACGACAGCGTTCATCACGGTGGGCTGGCTCCTGAAGGACGTGGCCTCCCGGACATGAGAAGCGCCCGGAGCGACCTTCGCGCCCCCGGTCCGCGCTGATGCGATCTCAGCGGACCCGGTTCGCGGGTGGCCCCTCCGGGCACCTCGGATATTGCCCGTCGCCGGGACCACGGGTCAACCCGGTTGTCCACGAAGCTGGCGACGCCGGCGACCCTTCGTCCACAGATCCGTCCCCCCTCGTGGACGAACGGTGGAGAACATCGCCGCCGTGGGTGGCGGTGGCCCCACGAGCCGGTCAGCGCGAGCGGCGTCCCGATCGCACCACGATGGTCCGCGCACGGCGGTCCTGCAACCCCTGCTTGCTGGGGCTCTGCGCCATGGTCACCAGCAGCACAAGGAGCCACAGGAACCCGACAAGGCCGAAGAGCAGACCCACCAGGCTGGGGACGGTGACCGCGAACGTGGCGAACGTGGCCGGGATGCCCAGCAGCAGCCAGCGCAGCAGCGCCTGGTCCCAGGACATGGCGTGGCCATCGGCCTGGTCGCCGATGCGGAGGCTCAGCATCTTCATGCCCGCCGTGCCGCGCACCATGACCCAGCCGTACGCGAAGTAGCCGAAGCTGACGGCCAGCTGCGCGATGGCCACGACCAGGAAGGCGGCCACGTTGAGGTCGCCGCCGGCGCCCTGGAAGGACCCACCGGCGCTGGAGGCATCGCCCGTCAGGCCGCCGAACAGACCGCCCAGGACGAGCGCCAGGACGAGGCCCACGACGGCCAGCAGGATCACGTCGAGGACCAGGGCGATGATGCGGTTGGGGATGTCCGCCAGGGTGGATCCGGATGGCCCGGGCACGGCCGCCGTGGACGTGAGCGACCGCGTCCAGCCTGCGGCCGGAGCCACCGCGCGGGCGGGGCGGGCGGGCGGGGACACCAGCGGCGGCACCATGGGCCAGTCGCCTGACGTTTCGGGATCCTCGACCGGGCCAGTGGCGACGTCCTCAGCCCCTGGGGGCGCTGCCTCCCAGAGCGGCTCCTGGTCGGCCCCAGGGGGCCACGCCTGCGATGGTCCGGACTGCGTCATCCATGGCCTCCCAGCACCTGCGCGATGGACGGCCGCCATCGTGCAGCACGATGCCGTGCGCTCGCCAGCATACCCGCCGCAGGATGACCGGGTCGCGTCACCTCAGCCCCCGATGCGTGACATCTCGACCTTCGGCAGGTCCTCCGTGGCCTCCGAGCGAACCTCTGAGTAGCGATCGTCGCGCTGCTCCCAGGCCGCCGCCAGGCGGCCCCGCAGGGTCGCGTCGTCTTCGCCGCGGCGCAGCGGGCCGCGCAGGTCGTGGCCGCGCACGCCGAAGAGGCAGGTGTACAGCACTCCCTCCGCCGTGAGGCGAGCGCGGGTGCACGCGCCACAGAAGGGTCGCGTGACGGAGCCGATGACGCCGAACTCGCCGGCGCCGTCGAGGTAGCGCCAACGGCTCGCCACCTCACCCGGCTCGGCAGGCGGCAGCGGCTCCAGGGGCAGTTCGGCCGAGATGCGCTCGAGGATCTCCGTGGCGGGCACGACCTCTGCCAGGTCCCAGCCGTTGGTATGGCCGACATCCATGTACTCGATGCAGCGCAGGGTGTAGCCCCGCTCGCGGGCGAACCGCGCCATGGGCAGGATGCTGTCCTCGTTGACGCCACGCCGAACGACCATGTTGACCTTGATGGGTGCCAGGCCGGCCCGCTCTGCGGCGAGCAGGCCCTCCAGCACGCGCGCCACCGGGAAGCGCACGTCGTTGAGGCGGGCGAAGACCTCGTCGTCGAGCGAATCGAGGCTGACGGTGACGCGTCCAAGGCCGGCCTCGGCGAGCGCTGCCGCCTTCTCCGCCAGCAGTGACCCGTTGGTGGTCAGGGTCAGGTCCGCGAGGCCCGGGAGTGCCGCGAGCATGGCCACCAGCTTCTCCAGGTCGCGCCGCAGCAAGGGCTCACCCCCGGTCAGCCGGACTTTGCGCACACCCAGCGAGAGGGCCAGTCGCGCCAGCCGCGTGAGCTCCTCGAAGGTCAGCAGCTGGTCGTGGGGCAGGAAGCGAAAGGCCTGCCCGTAGACTTCGCGCGGCATGCAGTAGGTGCAGCGGAAGTTGCAGCGGTCCGTGACGGAGACGCGCAGGTCCCGAAGCGGCCGGGCCAGCCGGTCGAGGATGGGCGAGGCCCTCCCCTGCTCCTCGGCGGCGGCCGCGGCCATGATGATCGTCTGCGTCAGCTGCGCAGCGGCCGTGAGGCCGAGCGGCCGACCTCCCGGCGCTCCACGCCCCGGCCCATCCAGCCGATGACCACGGCGGCCAGACCGAGCAGCAGGTGCGCCAGCTGGTCCAGCCCGGACGTCGGCGCGTCATAGATCCCGAAGAGGTCCGTGATGAGCAGGCTGAGCAGGCCCGTGACCATGAAGAAGATGCCCAGCCCCAGGAGTCCGTAGGCGCGCTGGCGGCGGTCGAAGGCCACCGCCACGTGGAGGAAGAGGGCGCCGCAGACCAGGTGCACGAGATCGTGCCCAAAGCCGGTCACGACGAGCCCCGTGGCCCCGGGCCGGCCGACGATGGGGCTGCCCACGGTGCCCAGCACCCCGAGCACCACCAGGATCGTGCCGGTCACCAGGGCGAACCCGCGCTCGAGACCCAGCGAGCCCATCTGCCCTCCTCTCATGCCTGCCATGCGCCCGACGGCGAGCCGCCGCGCGCCACGAGCCTAGCCCTCTTCGGTCGAGCGTGCACCCGAGCGGATGGCCTCCACCACGGACGCGTCGGCGAGGGTCGTGGTGTCTCCCAGCGAGCGACCCTCGGCCACGTCACGGAGCAGCCGACGCATGATCTTGCCGGAGCGCGTCTTGGGCAGGTCGGGCGTGAAGACGAGGTAGCGGGGCCGGGCGATGGCGCCGATGACGCGACCAACGTGGGTGCGCAGCTCGGCGGCCAGCTCGTCGCCCGTTTCGACGCCGGCGCGCGTGGTGACGAAGGCGAAGATGGCCTCGCCGGTGACGGCGTCGTGCTTGCCCACGACGGCCGCCTCGGCCACCGCGGGGTGGTCCACGAGGGCCGATTCGACCTCGATGGTGCTGATGCGATGACCAGCCACGTTCATGACGTCGTCGACCCGGCCGAGGAGCCAGTAATAGCCGTCTTCGTCCCGTCGGGCGCCATCCCCCGCGAAGTAGCGGCCCGGGAAGCGGCTCCAGTAGGTCGCCTTGTAGCGTGCCGGGTCGCCGTAGATGCCCCGCAGCATGCCCGGCCAGGGCCGCGTCAGGACCAGGAAGCCGCCCTCGCCTGCCGGCACTGGCTGGCCCGTGGCATCGACGATGTCGGCCGCGATACCCGGGAAGGGCAGCGTGGCACTGCCGGGCTTGGTGGCCACGACGCCCGGCAGGGGTGTGATGAGGATGTGACCCGTCTCGGTCTGCCACCAGGTGTCAACGATGGGGCAACGGCCGCCACCCACGTACTCGTGGTACCAGAGCCACGCTTCGGGATTGATGGGCTCGCCGACGCTGCCCAGCAGACGCAGCGACGAGAGGTCGTGGCGTGCCGGCAGCGCCTCGCCCTGCTTCATGAACGCCCGGATGGCCGTTGGCGCCGTGTACAGGAGGGTGACCCCGTACGCCTCCACGATCTGCCACCAGCGCTCCCAGGACGGCGTGTCCGGGGCGCCCTCGTAGAGCACGCTGGTAGCCGCGTTGGCCAGCGGGCCGTAGACGATGTAGGAGTGCCCGGTCACCCAGCCGATGTCCGCCGCGCACCAGTAGACGTCGTCCGCCTTCAGGTCGAAGACCATCTCGTGGCTGAGGCTGGCGCCCAGGAGGTAGCCGGCCGTGCTGTGCATGATCCCCTTGGGCTTGGCCGTGGTGCCCGACGTGTAGAGCAGGAAGAGCATGTGCTCCGCCTCCAGCGCCACGGGTGGGCAGACGGGAACCTGGCGCGCCACGATGTCGTGCCACCAGACATCGCGACCCGCCTGCATGGCGACCGGGGCCGCCTCACCGAGGCGCCGCACCACCAGCACGTGCTCGATGCTCGTCGTCTGCTCGACGGCCTCGTCGGCGGCCGACTTGAGGTCCACCGGGCGACCGCGGCGCCAGCCCCCATCGGCGGTGATGAGCAGCCGCGCCTGCGCATCGTTGATGCGGCTGGCCAGCGCCTCCGCGGAGAAGCCGCCGAAGACGACGGTGTGCGGCGCCCCGATGCGGGCGCAGGCCAGCATGGCGATGGGCAGCTCCGGGATCATGGGCATGTAGATGGCCACGCGGTCGCCGGTGCGGACGCCCAGCTCGAGCAGCGCGTTGGCCGCCTGCTGGACCTCACCGAGCAGGTCGGCATAGGTCAGCGTGCGCGTGTCGCCCGGCTCGCCGATCCAGTGGTAGGCGACCTTGTCGCCGAGACCGGCCTCGACGTGGCGGTCGAGGCAGTTGTCGGTCACGTTGAGCTTGCCGTCCTCGAACCAGCGAGCGAAGGGTGGCTCCCAGCTCAGCGTCCGACTGAAGGGCGCCATCCAGCGCAGCTTGCGACGCGCCTCCTCGGCCCAGAAGCCCTCGTCGTCCTCCGCGGCGCGTCGGTAGAGGTCAGGACCTGCATTGGCCGCGGCGCTGAAGGCCGGGTCCGGTGGGAAGGTCCGGCCTTCCGCCATGAGATGCTCGATCTCCGGGCCGCTGGCTGCCGGGCGCTGCTCGTCGGTCACGCGTCGTGCCTCCTCCGGGCTCCTGTGCTGCCCCGGGGGGATCCGGGGACCCTGCGACGCGGGCACGATACCCGTTGGCGCGACGGAGCGCCGGGTCGCCCCACTAGACTGCGCCCATGACCGACTGGGACATCGCCGCCATCCGCTCCCGCTTCCCTTCCCTGCGCCGCCCCGGACCCGACGGGCAGCCGGTCGCCTGGCTCGACGGGCCCGCCGGCACGCAGGTCGTGGACACCTGCCTGCGGGCCATCAACGACTATCTGCTCAACAGCAACAGCAACCACGGCGGCGCCTTCGCCGCCAGCCTCGAGACCGACGAGCTCGTCCACGACGTACGCATGGCCACGGCTGACCTGCTCGGCGCTACCGACGCCGACGAGGTCAGCTTCGGGCCCAACATGACGACCATCACCTTCGCGCTCAGCCGGGCCATCGGGGCCACCCTCGCGCCGGGCGACGAGATCGTCGTCACGCGCCTTGACCACGATGCCAACGTGGCCCCCTGGCTGCGCACGGCCGAGGAGCACGGCCTCGTGATCCGATGGCTGGGCATCCGGCCCGAGGACTGCACGCTGGATCTCGAGGAACTCGAACGGCTGCTCGGCCCGCGCACCCGCCTGGTGGCCGTGGGCCTGGCCTCCAATGCCGTCGGCACCATCAACCCGGTGCCGCGCATCTCGAAGCTGGTGCATGCCGCGGGCGCACAGCTCTGGGTGGATGCCGTCCACGCTGCGCCGCACCTCTCCATCGACGTCCAGGCGCTGGGGGCCGACTACCTGGTCTGCTCCGCCTACAAGTTCTACGGGCCGCACCTGGGCATCCTGTGGGGTCGGCGGGAGCTGCTGGAGTCGCTGCCAGCCATCCACGTGCGGCCGGCCGGGGACGCCATCCCCGGCCGCTTCGAGACGGGCACCCAGGCGCACGAGCTGCTGGCCGGCCTGGGCGGGACGATCGCCTACCTGGAGAAGGTGGGCATCACGCAGGGTGGCGCTCCCGGCCTGCCGGGCAGCGCGGATCGGCACCGCCGGCCCCGCCTGCTGGCTGCCATGGCCGCCGCGCGACGCTACGAGACGTCCCTCGTGCGTCAGCTCATCGAGCGGGTCAGCGCCGTGCCGGGACTCCGGGTGCGCGGTATCACGGACCCCGCTCGGGCTGCGGAGCGCTGTCCGACCATCGCCTTCACCATCGAGGGTCATCACCCCCGGGACATCGCGCGATCCCTGGGCGACCGGGGCATCTACACCTGGGATGGCGACTACTACGCCTGGGAGCTCATCCGGTCGCTCGGCCTGGCCGAGCAGGGTGGCATGGTCCGGGTGGGCCTTGTCCAGTACAACGAGGCCGCGGAGATCGAGCGGCTCGGTGACGCCCTCGAGGAGATGGTGGCCGCCCGAGCCTGAGGACCGCCGGGACCGCGGACGGATCCGGCGCACCGGGCCCGCCGCTTGAGCCAGGGCTGCCGGGCGTCAAGCATCGGCGCGCGGCTTGACCCAGCCGGGCAGCTGCGCGCGCAGGGTCGAGAGCGGCAGGGATCCGTGCCCGATGGTCTCGTCGTGGAATGCGCGCAGGTCGAACCGCGCCCCGTCGCGACGCTCGAGGTCGGCCCGCAGGGCCATGATCTCCCGTTGTCCGATCATGTAGGAGAGCGCCTGGCCCGGCCAGCTGATGTAGCGGTCGGTCTCCGTCTCCGCCTCGAGGAGCGACAGGCCGGCCTGCTCGCGCAACAGGTCGATGGACTGCTGGCGCGTCCAGCCCAGGGCGTGGATGCCGGTGTCGACGACCAGCCGCGCCGCGCGCCAGCCCTCCGATTCGAGCGCCCCGAAGCGTTCCCGCGGGTCCGCGTAGAGGCCCATCTCGGCCGCCAGCCGCTCCGCGTAGAGCGCCCACCCCTCCACGTAGGCACCGCCCGCCAGGCGTGAGCCGAAGCGCCGGAAGCTGGGCAGGTCCCGAAGCTCCTGCTCGATGGCGATCTGGAAGTGGTGGCCCGGCACCGCCTCGTGGAAGGTCGTGGCGGGCAGGCGATGCAGCGGCCGTGAGGCCGGGTCGAAGGTGTTGATGTAATAGACGCCCCGCCGTGAGCCATCCTCGCTGGGCGGCACGTAGAATGCCGGCGGCGCCTCCTGCTCCATGTGTGGCTCGACGGCGCGAACCCCGCACCCGTCACCGGGCAGCCGGCCGAACCACCGGCCTGCCTCAGCCTCTGCCCGGGAGATCAGTCCCTCCGCGGCGCGCACGAGCTGGGACGGCTCGCTGGCGTGGTTGTCCGGGCTGGCGTCCAGGAACCATCGCAGCTCGCCGATGTCGCCCTGGTGGAGCTCCGACGCGATGCGCCGTTCCTCGGCCTCGATCTCGGCGAGGCGCTCGCGGCCGTACTCGTGAACGGCGCGGGGATCCTCGGCGAGCGTCGTCCAGGCGAGGATGTGGTGACGGTAGAGCTGGTCGCCATCGGGCAGGTGGCAGATGCCGTCGCCGGCCCGGACGTGGCCCGCGTATCGCTCCAGCATGGCCAGCCAGGCGGCGTGCGCCGGCCGAACATGGCGTCGCACCGCGTCCGTGAGCGCTTCGCGGACATCCTCGCCGAGCGTGGCATGGGCGAGCACGATGGGCGATGCCTCGGGAGGCGTCTCCAGCATGCGCCGTGTCTGGGTGATGCAGCGCGCCACGACCGGTGCGGCGGCAGTCCGACCAGCGGTCAGGCCAGCCTCCACGTTGGCCCGGTGGGCCTCCATCCAGGTCGGGTAGGCCGCCAGCCGGGCAAGCAGCCGGGCAAGGCGTTCCGGCGTGTCGGCACGCTGCAGGCGGGCAAGTTCGCCGACGAGCCCCTGGGGACCGCCGTACTGGTCGATGGCCTCCATCTCCCAGAGTCGCAGCTCGTGGGCCTGGCGCAGGCGCGTGACCACGACTCGCAGGAGGTCCAGCGTGACCGCATCCTCCGTCGGGTGGTCCATGCCCTCCAGGACCCGGAGCTCCGACGCCCAGCCCTCGACCAGGGCTTGCAGGGCGGCGCGGCCATCCGGCCCGGGGTCGTCCAGCCGGTCGTCCCAGCGCTCATCGCCCTGCGAGGTCGCCCACAGCGGATCGAGCTCCAGGAACTGCTCCCACGCGCGATCGGCGAAAGCATGCACACGACTCACGGCGACCGGTGCCACGGACACGACAGAACCTCCCCCGGGGCGCTGGTGGGAGTGCGCCCGACTACCTGAACATGGCCATCTGGTCGTCGCCCCGCTCGACCTCGGGGTCGATCCCCAGCAGCGGACCGAGCGCTGCCAAGCTCGCCCGCTTCGAAGCGTGCAGGCGGCGGACGTTGCTCCAGCGCAGGATATGCCAGTTGTCCGCCGCGAGCCGTGCCCGCAGGAGGGGCGAGCGAGCCAGGCGCAGGCGCAGGAGCGGCACGCGCTCGTCGGCGACCACGAGGAAGCGCACGAGGGCGTCCGTCGTCTCGATGCGCGGGCCGCGCCGGAGGACCGCATCGTCGAGCGCCGCCATCCACTCCACGTCGAAGAGGAAGGCACCGCGGCCCCGCACGTACCAGATGCAGTCGATCTCCTCGAGCACCTCCTGGGGGCCCGGCGCCACGAGGGGCAGGTACACGCGCCGCTCAGGGTCGCTCAGGAGGTCCGCGAGCGTCCCGCCCTGGTACGTGCGGCGCTGTTCGCGCTTCGTGACCCAAGCCCGCATGCCCAGCCGATGCGCGAACTCCGTGAGCAGGCCCACCACCTCGCCGTGCTCGGCGTAGCGCCGCGGCAGCGACTCCGCCGTGCGCACGAGCCCGTCCGCTGACGGCTCGGGTGTGCGATAGGACTCCAGGCAGGCGCGCACCAGCTCCGGATCAGCCGTCTCAGGCCCGCGGAACAGGCGAGCCACCCGCTCGTCGAAGGAGGCCTGGCTGATCCCGCCGCTCGTCGAGAGCAGGCTGAAGATGCCCCACTCCAGTCGCTCCGAGAGTGGGGCCTTGGTGCCGGCCAGATCGCGCGGGTCGCGCAGCCACCAGAGGTCCTCTTCGAGCTCCACGAGCCGAGGATGATCGGGGCGACGGAGTTCGCGACGGATGATCTCCAGCGTCAGCCGCACCGGATCGGACGCCGGGATGCCCTCGTCCCGTGGCGCACCGCCAGCGCTCGCAGCGCCCGCGGACGCCTCCGCGCCCGCCTCGTCCGAGACCGCCCCGTCAGCAACGCCCGGGAGGTCGCTGACGACCCCGAAGAGCCCCGCCTGGCGGGACGTCGCTGGCTCCCCGTCCGCGTCCTCAACGGGACGCGGCGTGCCCACCAGGCGGCGCAGATGCCCCAGGTGGTCCAGCCCCAGCAGGACCTCCGCCAGGACACGATCGAAGCGCGTCGGCTCGCCGCGCAGCTGCACGACGGCCACGGCGACGTCGGCGATGGCGGCCTCCACTGCGGAGAGCTGGAAGGGGCCGGGCCGGTCGGAGGTCGGTGTCAGTGCCACCTCGCGCGCGCCCGTGGCCGGGGCGCGAGGGGGGACGAACACGACCGAGCCATCCAGGCCGCGTTCGGTCTCGGAGAGGGCCGCATCGTCCAGGCGCATGCCAGCCCCGACCCCGCCGATGACCGCCGCCACGAGCGCCTCCGGGCTGGCACCGGCGAGGAGGATCGACCGCCTGCGCATCCGGCAGCAGCACCGGCTGCACCGCGGCCAGGGCGCGCTGCAGCGTGGCGGCGTCGCGCGCCCATTCGGAGCGCGGAGCGGGCCCGAAGATGCCCGCCAGGGGCAGCGTGGCCGCGCCCTCCGGACCCACCGCCAGGGAAGTGGCCAGGTAGGCGAAGGCGAGGTTGTCGGCCGACCAGTGGATGGGCGGTTGGCTGAGGACGAGCTTCACGGCGGGGACCACGCGCGGCCGCGGACCGGGGGTCGCTCCTGGACGCGGAGGCGGACCGAAGGTCTCGCGGCCCAGCGGCATGCCGAAGCGAAGGGCCACGTTGGCCGAGCCGTCCACGAGGGCGCGCAGGTCCGGACCGACCCGCGCGGGCGTCCGCGAGCCGCCGGCCTCCAGGGCCTGCACGAACGCTCGCACGGCGCGGGTGCCTTCCTCGAAGACGGACCAGGCGTTGCGCTCGCGCCACTGACGGGAGCTGGAGCCGCGCACCTGGCCGCCGCTGATGCGCAGGCTGGCCACCCGTCCCGGGTAGCCGTTGAGCCGACTGACCTGCAGCACCATGTGCACGATGGCCAGGCGCAGCGCAGCCTGCACGGCAGGCGCCCGCAGCTCCCCCTCGATGCGCTCCAGCAGGGCGGCCAGGGCGACCTGGGCCCGCGGTGGATAGAGGTCCACGAGCTCCTCCGGCAGCCCGTGGCCGGGCGTCGGGGTGGCGAAGCGGTCGCGCAGCATCGCCCGGGCCTCCGAGGCGTCCACGGCGCGCGATCGATAGAGATCGTCGGGGTCCACGGCGATGGGGCGGCCATCGGAGCGGGGATCACGACAGCGCGGACAGCGGAAGGAGCGGCGCGCCGGATCGCTGGCGTCGGCGTCCCAGACGTACTCGTCGACGGTCACCGCTCCGCCGCAGGTCGGGCAGCGGGAGGCATAGCTGCCCTCGATGGCCAGGCGCAGGCCGCCCTCCGTGCCGCGCGTGTCCACGGCGATGGCCGACACGGCCGCGTCCAGGTGGCGCAGGTCGGGCGGGCGCAGGACGACCTCCGCGACGAGTCGTGTGAGCGCCGTGGTCTCGATGGCGAAGGCCCGGCGCAACTGGTCGATGGCCCCACGGGTGACCCAGCCACCTCGACCGTGCAGCTCGAGCACCACGTCCCCGGGGCGCGTGCGGGTCGCGATCTGCGTGGCCAGGGCGGCCATCTCCGGGGCCGGTGCCAGCCGCTCCAGGGCAGGCAGCAGCGGTCGGACGCCGGGATTCCTGGGGGGCTTCTGCGGGTCGGGCATCTGCTGGCCCAGTCTATCCGCCGAAGGCGGCAGCGGCAGCGAGTGGCGTCAGCCGTCGGCGGACGGCCCCATCAGCAGAGCGGCCGCGGCCCGGGGAGCTCAGTCCTCCTCGAGGTCCTCGTCGTCCTCGTCCAGCTCGTCGTCATCGTCGTCGCCCAGCACGTCCGCATCAGGCGGCACCTCGCCTTCGATCTGGAAGCCTTCCTCGGGTTCCGTCTGGGCCGAGAGCACGGCGCCGATGTCCTCGATGGACTCGTCCTCCTCGTCGAACTCCAGATCCTCCTCGAGGTCGGACTCCTCGCGCACGAGCGTGCCCTTGGTGTAGGGACGCAGGTCGGAGACCTTGGCTGCCGTGGGGAAGGAGACCTTGCCGTAGTTGGCCGGGTCCTGGTAGACCTCGCGGATGATGATGCGGACGTCCTTGTCACCGAGGCTGGTGACGCCAGCGGCGTACTTGTTGCCGTCCGCCATGAGGCGCAGCAAGCGAGCCGCCACGCGCGGCTCGACGACCCCGATGTCCACGCCGTTGGAGCGAGCCACCACGCGCGGGCCTTCCGGCGCGAGTTCCACGAAGTCCCCCGGGTTGACCTGCGCCAGGTCGGCCGGGCTGGCGAGGTCCACGAGGTGTGCGAAGCCGGTCTTGCCGGTCTCCTCCACGAAGAGGCTGACCGGCGCCTTGCTGCCGGGCGTGGCGGCCACGGTGCGTGAGCCGGCCTCCACCATGAGCTGGCGCAGCCGGCCGATATTGCGCTCCGCGATCCGATTGGTGGGATCCACGGCCAGCGCCGATTGGTAGTGCTCACGGGCGAGGGCCAGCTCCCCCATCTCCCAGTAGGCCTTGGCGAGGCGGTTCTGGGCGGCACTGTCAGGCCCCATCTCGAGGACCTTCTGGTTGGTCTCCGCGGCAGCGGCCCAGTCAGCCCGGCGGGCCGCGTCGATGGCCTGGTCGACGAGCTGGCGCTTGAGGCGGCTGGCCGTCATGGCGCTCGAGACGGCGACGGGTTCGTTGTCAGTCAAGGGATCGAAGCTCATGCGTTCCTCGGTCGTGGGTGGGTGGACGTGCGCGGGGCGACGTGCCGGCGGGTTGCGGGCACGGCCAGACGCCGCCGCGTCCACGCGAGGCCGAATTGTACCACCCCGACCCCGGGCCGCCCCATGGCCCGGTCAGGCCGGCAGGCGGTGCGGCTTGTCACGCATGAGGGCCAGGAAGTCCGCGAGGGGCAGGCAGTTGGCGACGCGGTCGGCCTCCAGCCAGCCACGCCTGGCCATGGCCACGCCAAAGTCGAGATGGCGCCACTCCGCGCGCTCGTGGGCGTCGGAGGAGATGACGAAGGCGCAGCCGGCAGCGCGCGCCGCCCGGATGCGCTGTGGCTCGAGGTCCAGGCGTGCCTCGCTGCCGTTCACCTCCAGCAGCGTGCCGGTCTCCGCCGCCAGCCCATAGAAGGCCTCCCAGTCGAGGTCCAGGTCGGGACGCTGGCCGATCTTGCGCCCCGATGGATGGCTGATGATGTCCACGTGCGGGCTGCGCATGGCCAGCTCGTAGCGCGCCATGAGCTGCGCGCGGGGCTGGCGCCGACCGACGTGCAGGGAGGCCACCACGACGTCGAAGCGGGCCAAGAGGGCGTCGTCGTGATCGAGCCGGCCGTCGAGGGTGATCTCCAGCTCGCAGCCGTGCAGGAGCCGGAAGCCCTCCGGAGCGGCACCCTCGGGCACGTCGCCCGCCGCCTCCTGGCGTGCGAAGCGCTCGTTGAGCTCCCCGATCACGCGTCGCTGCTGCTCGACGCGCGCCGGCGACAGGCCGTTGGCGATGCCGAGGCTCCAGGAATGGTCGGTGAGCACCTGGTAGCGGCGCCCGGCCGCCCGGGCGGAGTCGACCATGACCTCCAGCGGCTCTCGCCCGTCCGACCAGTCGCTGTGGCTATGACAGTCGCCCTGCAGGTCCGAGAGGCGCACGAGGCCAGGCAGGCGACCCGCTTCCGCGGCCTCCAGCTCGCCCTGTCCCTCGCGCAGCTCCGGTGGGATGTCCGACAGTCCCAGGGCCGCGTAGAGCGCAGCCTCGGTGGTGAAGGTGCGGACCTCGCCCCCCTCGCCGTCCAGGGGCGCCAGGCCATGCTCGGAGAGGGACCAGCCCATCTGCCGCGCCCGGTGCCGAAGGGCCACGTTGTGCGCCGCCGAGCCCGTGAAGTGGACCAGGGCGCTGCCGACCGAAGCCGGCGCAGTGGTCATGACGTCGAGCCGCGGGCCGTCCCGCAGCCCGAGGCTGAGCCGGGCGTGGCCGGCGACCGGGAGGTCGGCCGCCTGCGGGTCCGACGACGGCAGCGTGGCGAGCGCCGCGAGGGCGGCTTCCGGCTGGTCCGTCTCGATCAGCACGTCCAGGTCGCCCACGGTCTCGCAGCGCCGCCGAAGGGAGCCGCAGGCCGTCACGGAGCGCACGCCCGGCACCGACTCCAGGACCTCGATGACGCGTGCGGCGAGGGCCTGCGCCTCGCCGATGCGCATGCGGCGCTGTCGTCGCCCGTCCCCCTGCTCGAGGCCCGCCAGAAGGCGCGCCTCGGTGCGCGGGCCGAAGCCGGGCAGCTCCCGGAGGCGGCCGGCGCGGGCAGCCACCGCGAAGGCCTCTGGCGTGTCGATGCCCAGCTCTCGCCACGCCGTGCCCACGGTGCGCGGACCGATGCCAGGGATGGCCAGCAGCGGCAGCAGCGTCGGCGGCACCTCGAGCCGCAGCGCATCGAGGTACGCGATGCGTCCGCTCTCGACGAGCTCGCCGATACGCTCGGCGATCGTCTGACCCACGCCCGGCACCGCGAGCGGGTGGCCGGCCCGCAGCTCCGCTGCCAGGTCCAGGGGACAGCGGGCGACCGACTCGGCGGCTCGCCGGTAGGCCCCCACTCGGAAGGCCGACTCGCCCCGGATCTCCAGCAGGTCCGCGATCTCCGTCAGCCGGGCCGCGATGGCGGCGTTGGTGGGGCCGTGGCCCCCGGGGGGCCGACCGGGTGCCATCGTGTCGGTCATCGCGCGCCGCAGATCAGGCCGCCACGACGCGGTCGCGGCCCTGCCGCTTGGCACGGTAGAGGGCCTGGTCGGCCCGTTCGACCAGGCGCGGGCTGGCCGCCTGGTCGGGCTCGGCCACGGCCACCCCCACGGAGACCGTGACCGGCTCGTCGATGCCCAAGCTGGCCGGGTGGAGCCGCACCACGGCGCGCCGGATGCGCTCGGCGACCTCCACCGCCTGTTGGGCCGAGGTCCGCCGCAGGAGCACCGCGAACTCCTCCCCGCCGTAGCGAGCCGGCGTGTCCTCTGTTCGGACCGTCTGTGCGATGGCGCCCGCGACCGCGCGCAGGACGCGGTCGCCCGTGGCGTGTCCGAAGCGGTCGTTGAGGATCTTGAAGTGGTCGATGTCGATCATGAGGATGCCCAGGCTGTCATCCGTTCGGCGCCGCGGGCGCTCCATGCCGAGCGCCTCGTCGAAGTAGCGCCGGTTGGGCAGACCGGTCAGGACGTCGATCTTGGCGCCGCGCTCGGCAGCCTCCAGGGCGTAGGCGCGAGTGAAGGCGGAGGCGACCTCGCCGGCCGCCCAGCTGAGCAGACGCCGATCGCCCTCGCTCCAGGCGCCCCGGCTGCGCCGGGCCAGGAGCAGGGCTCCAAGGAACCGCTTCTCGGAGACGAGCGGCGTGGCCAGCGTGTGGGGCAGGCCGTAGGCCGAGCGCACCCGGCGCGCGATCTCCTCGGCCGCGGCCACGGCCTCGTCCCCCGGGTCGCCGGCGGCCTCTCCGACGCCCTCGTCCACTGCCCCGGCGACCGCGCTCGCCGGCGACTCCAGCTCAGGGCGCAGCGTCGTCCGCGACGGCGGGGCATCCGCGCGCGCCGCCACGAGCGTGACCTCCACGTGGCCATCCGGCTGGCGCACGCGTGCCACGACCACGTGGTCCGCCTCGGTGGCCGACCGAAGGTCGGAGATGACGGTGTCCACGACCGCCTCCGGCGAGAGCGAGCGCGACAGACCCGAGACGATGCGGCGCATGCCGGCCTCCCGCTCGAGGCGATTGCGCGTCAGCGCGGCCGATGTCACGGACATGGCGTAGAGGGCCAGGGCCAAGGCAACGAGCCCCAGCGCGAGGGCCGCGTCGAGCGCTGCGATGCCGTCGTCGGCCAGCAGCCAGATGCAGAGAACGGCCAGTCCGGACAGGCTGACCACAAGCACCAGGCGGGCCCGCTCGAGCCGTCGCAGGAGCTGCGCGTCGGTGGTCGTCTCCGGCGTCATCTGCAGGTCGCGGCCACCCGGCTCTCCGGCAGGGCCGCTCGTCGATGCGGTCACAGGGCGAGGATGGCACAGGCCACGGACCCACGCGAGGGCCGGGCACCGAGACGAGTGCCGGGCACCCAGACGAGGGCTGGGCCTGCACGCCTGCCAAGACGAGGCGCGGCCGCTCCTCAGCCCTGCCGACGTTCGCGGGTCACCTTGGCGTAGTGCTTGTCCACCCAGTCCCGGATGGCCGGCAGGTTCGGCTTGGTGGTGCCGTCCGGTGCCGTGCCGGCCCACGTCGCGGGCGCCAGGACCTTCATGTTGGCGTCCGGCAGCCGGAGCTGCTCCAGGAGCGCGTAGAGCTGCCCAGCTGCCTCCGCCGTCTTGGGGATGTTCGTCTCGACCAGGTCGCGCACGCGCAGCAGCGTGCCCAGCAGCGCGACGCCGGCACCGCGGTCCTCCAGGACAGCCCTGATGGCGGAGCGCACGATGTCCTGCTGGCGCTCCGCGCGCCGGTAGTCGTCGTTGTACTCGCCGCCCATGGTCCCGTGGCGCGAGCGCGCGTAGACGAGCGCGGAATGGCACTTCTTCGGCTTGGGCTTGCACTTGGGGTCGCCCTTGAGCAGGTACTCGTCCTGCACCGGGAACCACACGCCGCGTGAGCTGCCGTGGTGGTACGAGGTGTCCAGCACCTCCTCTTCCACGTCGACGCGGACCCCGCCCAGGCTGTTGACCAGGTTGGCGAACGTCCCGAAGCGCGTCAGGGCCCAGTAGTCGATCTCCGTGCCGAGGAAGGTCCCGATGTCCTTGCTGAAGCGCTTCAGCCCATCCCGGTCGAGGCCCTCGTGCGGCAGCATCGGGTCGCGGTAGCGCAGGTAGTAGATGGAGTTGACGCGGGTGCCGCCGCTGTTGCCGCCGTCAGCAAGCGGGATGCCGGACATGTCGCGCGGGATGCTGACCACGGCCGCTTCGCCCGTGGTCGGGTCGATGGTGGCGACCATGAGCACGTCGAGGCGCTCACCGCCGGCGTCTGGCCGCCAGTCCGAGCCCAGCAACAGCACGGTCAGCCGGCCATCCCTGCCGAGCTTGACCGGCAGCCCGGGCCGCGGTCGCGTGGTGGCCTGGCGTGCCTGGTTGGAGCGGCTGTCCGTGGCCAGCTGACGCATGGCGTCGATGGCGACGCGCAGGCCCACCTCTCCCTGGACGGGGTCCGGCACCATGGCCGCGGCCGGCAGCTGGCTGCTCAGCAGCAAGCACGCCAGAACGAGCAGCCCGAGGCCGGATCGGCCGCGACGAGATCCCATCGGGGCACACGGTACCCCGAATCGCCTACATCATCACGAGGCCGCCGTCCACGGCCAGCACCTGGCCGGTGATATAGCCGGCCTCGTCGGAGGCCAGGAAGGCGACGGCGTTCGCGATGTCGTCCACGGTTCCGAAGTGACCGAGCGGCGTCTGCTTGCGGATGGCGTCCTGGAGCTCCGCGGGCAGATCCTTCGTGAGTTCCGTCACGATGAACCCGGGCGCCACCGCGTTGACCGTGATGCCCCGGCTGGCGACCTCGCGGGCCGTGGCCTTGGTGAGACCGATGAGGCCGGCCTTCGACGACGAGTAGTTGGCCTGCCCGGCCTGCCCGGCCTGCCCCGACACGCTCGACATGTTGATGATGCGACCCGAGCGTGCGCGCAGCATGGGTCGCAGCACGGCCTTGGTGCAGTAGAACGCGCCGAAGAGGTTGACCTCCAGGACTGCCTTCCACTCGTCGATGCCCATCCGCATGACAAGGTCGTCACGGGTGATGCCGGCGTTGTTGACGAGGATGTCCACGCGCCCGGTGGCCTCGAGCGCCGCCTGCACGAAGGCCGAGCAATCCTCGGGCTTCGTCACGTCGCCGGGGAAGAAGAGCGCGCTCCGGCCCAGCGCTTCGACATCGGCCCGGGTTTGCTCCGCGACATCCACGGCGCCGCGGTCCATGAAGGCGATGTTCGCCCCCTGCGTCGCCAGCTTCAGGATGATGGCTCGCCCGATGCCACGCGCGCCGCCGGTGACGATGGCTGTCCTGTCCGAGAGGTCGATCATGACTGTTCCTCCAAATGCGCCGGCGCGGGGTCGCCGGGGATGACGTCGTCCAGCGGCACCGGCGGGCCGGCCGGATCGGCCAGCACGGCGGCCAGGCGCGGCGGCATGGAATCCACCGATGCCCAGTCGAGCGGTGCTCGCACGCTGGCTACCGGCTTGACGTCCGCGCTGCGTGCCGAGTGCGCCGGGTCCGCCGTCCACGTGACCGCCGCGGCGCCACTCGTGAAGCCGGCCCCGAAGGCGAAGAGAACGAGCTTGTCCCCGGGTCGCACGCGTTCACCGCGGACGGCCTCGTCGAGGGCGATGCCCACCGAGGCAGCCGAGGTGTTGCCGTAGCGGTCGATGTTGACGACCATCTTCTCCATGGGCAGGCCGAGGCCCCGCGCGACCGCCTCGATGATGCGGATGTTGGCCTGGTGAGGGATGAAGAGGTCCACCTCGTCGGGCTGCCAGCCAGCCTTGGTGATGGCCGCCAGGGCCGAGGCCGCCAGCGTCCGCGTGGCGTAGCGGTAGGTCTCGCGGCCCTCCATGCGGATGAAGTGCTCGCCGCGGCGGGCCGTTTCCAGGCTCGCGGGGCTGCGCGAACCACCGGAGGGCAGCCAGATCATGTAGGCCCCGTCCGGGTCGGTGGTCAGCTCGAGGCCCGCCAGCCCGCCGCCGGCCTCATCGGAGGCGGAGAGCACCACGGCGCCGGCGCCATCCCCGAAGAGGATGCAGGTGGAACGGTCGTTGAAGTCGATGAAGCGAGTCAGGAGCTCAGCGCCCACGACGAGCACGTGGCGGGCCATGCCGCTGCGCACGTAGGCATCGGCCGTGGCGTAGGCATAGACGAAGCCCGAGCAGGCCGCGGCCACGTCGAAGGCCGCCGCGGTCCGATTGCCGATGGCCTCCTTGACCAGGACGGCCGTCGAGGGCATCGGGTAGTCCGGCGTCAGGGTCGCCACCACGATGACGTCGATGTCATCGGGGGCCAGACCGGCCACGGCGATGGCGCGCTTGGAGGCGATGGCGCCCAGGGTCGCCGTGGTCTCGTGCGGGGCGGCGACACGCCGCTGGCTGATGCCTGTGCGGGTGCGGATCCACTCGTCCGACGTGTCCACGATGCGCTCGAGGTCGGCGTTGGAGAGGACGCGCTCAGGCACATACGAACCCCAGCCGCTGATACGGACGCTGGCCGGCGCACCGGCCGCGTAGGAGCCGGGGCCGCTCATGCCGGATCCACCTCGATGAGCGTCTGGCGAACCTTGACCAGGTCGCCATCGCCGACGGCCATGTGCCTGACCGTGCCGGTGACGTCGCTCTTGATCTCGTTGAAGAGCTTCATGGCCTCGATGAGGCCGATGACCTGCCCGGCACTGACCGGGCCGCCCTCGCGCACGTACGGCTCAGCCCCGGGTGAGGGCGAGCGGTAATAGACGCCGGTGAGTGGCGCCACGATGGCGTGCGAGCCCCGCGGTCGAGCCGGCTCCTCCGCTGGCGGCGGCTCACCCTGGGCCTCCTCCACGGGTGCCGGCACGGCCACGCTGGCGAAGGCGGCCGGCGTGCGCAGTGTCACGGCCGTGCCGCCAGCTTCGAGCTCCAGCTCGGAGAGCCCGGACCGCTCCAGCAGCGCCTCGAGGCGGTCCACGAGGCCGACGAGGCGCTCCACGTCCGCGGATCGGCTCACCGTCCGCCCCAGCGCTGCAGCACGATGGCCGCGTTCTGGCCACCGAAGCCGAACGAGTTCACGAGGGCCACGTCCAGGGCGCGCCGACGCGCCACCCGTGGCGTGAGATCCAGGGCGCCGGCGCGCTCGTCCGGGTCGACGAGGTTGATGGTGGGCGGCACGACGCCCTCCTCGAGCGCCTTGACCGTGGCCACCGCGGCGATGGCGCCGGCCGCCCCCAGGGTGTGCCCGATGGACGACTTGGTGGCCGTCACGCTGACGTTCGCGGCGTGGTCGCCGACCAGGGTGTTGATGGCCATCAGCTCCGTGGGGTCGCCCTCGCCGGTGCTCGTGGCGTGGGCGCTCACGAGGTCGATGCGCTCGGCCTCCAGGCCGGCCTTGGCGAGCGCTCGCCGGGCGGCACGCACGGCCCCTGCCCCGCCGGGCGACGGCATCGTGATGTGGTGTCCGTCCGCGGTGGCGCCATAGCCGCGGACCTCCGCGTAGATGCGGGCCCCGCGACGCTCCGCATGGCCAAGCTCCTCCAGGATGAGCACGGCGGCGCCCTCCGCGACCACGAAGCCGTCGCGAGCGGCATCGAAGGGCCGGCTGGCGGCGGCCGGGTCGTCGTTGCGCGTGGAGAGGGCACGCATGGCCGCGAAGCCGCCCACCGTGGCGGCGTAGACGGAGGCCTCGCAGCCACCCGCCACCATGACGTCGGCGTCCCCCCGGCGGACGATCTCGCTGGCCTCACCGAGGGCGTGACCGGAGGAGGCACAGGCGCTCGTGGTCGAGAAGTTGGGGCCCAGCGCCCCGAAGACGATGCCGGCCACCCCTGAGGCCATGTTGGCGATGGCCATGGGGATGAAGAAGGGGCTCAGGCGGCTGGCACCGACCGTGGCACAGATGCCGATCTGCTCGATGAGCGTGCCGGTGCCGCCGAGGCCGGTGGACATGAGGATGCCGGTCTGCTCGGCCAGGCTGCCCTCCAGGCGCCCGGGCAGGCCCGCGTCGTCGAGCCCCTCGCGGGTGGCCACCAGGGCCATCTGGGTGGTGCGGTCGTTGCGCCGCACCTCCTTGCGGTCGAGCACGCCGGAGGGGTCGAAGTCGCGCACCTCGCCGGCGATGCGGCTGGCCAGGTCGGAGGCGTCGAAGAGCGTGATCGGGCCGACGCCCGATTCGCCCGCCACGAGGCGTCGCCAGTAGAGGGGCACCCCGCTGCCCAGGGGCGTGACGGCACCCAGGCCGGTCACGACCACGCGGCGCCCCCCGGCGACATCGCTCATCGCACGAACCTCCCGGTGCGGATGGTGGCAGCCCGGTAGACGTCGCCCGGCAAGCCGCGCTGGCTGACCTCGTCCGCGGCCGCCTGGGCATCGTAGGCGACGCGGTGGAGCTGGACCTCCGGCTCGCCATCCTCGCTCACGGTCAGCATCGCCCAGCAGGCTTCTGGCGTGCCATCGAACGCGTAGCCGCAGGAGCCCGGGTTCACGAGCAGTCTGCGGCCGAGCTCCCGGACGTCGGCCACGTGGGTGTGGCCGCAGCAGATGACGCGAGCGTCCGTGCGCATGGCGTACTGCATCGTCACGGCCGCGTCGAGGTCGGCTGGCATGCCCGCCGTCTGGCTGCCCGGTGACGCGTGGCAGGCCAGCACGAGCTCGTCCCCGACGCCGACGCGGCGCTCGGCCGGCAAGCGCCGGAGGTACTCGAGCTGGGCTGGGCTGAGCTGTTCGCGGGCCCACTCGGCGGCCGCCCGGTGGCTGGCCGGAACCTCGTCCAACCAGGGGAAGGCAGCCGCGAAGTCACCGTCCGCCACGGCGATGTCCGTGTTCCCGGAGATGACCAGCGCACCGGCGGCATCCAGCCCCATGAGGGTCGCCATGACCTCCGCCGGGCGCGGGCCGTTCATGACGAGATCGCCCAGGATGGCCAGGCGGTCCGGCTGGCTTGCCTCGATGTCCGCCAGGGCGGCCTGCAGGGCCAGCACGTTCCCGTGGATGTCACCCAGCAGAGCGATGCGCAGGCCACTCACCGGAGCGCCTCGGCCGGCGGGATGACGAAGGAGATGCGGGCCTCGCAGCAGGTCTCGCCGTCCACGGAGGCCACGGCGTGGCCCTTGCCAAAGCGACGGCCCAGCTTTTCCATGGTGACCTCGAGGGTCATGCGGTCACCGGGCTGCACGACGCGCTTGAAGCGGCACTCGTCGATGCCCGCGAAGAGGCCGATGCGATCGCCGAAGCCCTCGCTGCGGGCCACGTAGATGGCCATCGTCTGGGCCAGCGCCTCCACTTGCAGCACCCCGGGCATGACCGGCAGGCCCGGGAAATGCCCGCCGAAGAACCACTCGGTGGCCGTCACGGCCTTCTCCGCCCGGATGTAGCCGCGCTCGCGGTCCTCTTCCAGGACGCGATCCACGAGCAGGAAGGGCCAGCGGTGCGGGATGAGCCGCTGCAGCTCGGCGGTGCTGAGCAGCACGGTCGTCGGTTCGGTGGCGGGCCGCGTGTCGGTCATGATCTTCCTCTCATGTCTGGTGCGGGTCAGGTCTCCGCGGCGCCGGACACGGCGTCCAGGAAGGCCGCTGCGCCCTTGCGGTCGAGCAGGTTCGTGTCGAAGCCACCGGAGAGGAACGTGGGATCCTCCAGGATGGCCCGGTGGAAGGGGATGTTCGTCTCCAGGCCCTCGACCAGCAGCTCCTTGAGCGCCACTCGTGAGCGCGCGATGGCGCCCTCGCGGTCAGGCCCCCAGACGATGAGCTTGCCGAGCAGGGAGTCGTAGTAGGGCGGCACCTCGTAGCCGCTGTAGAGGTGCGTCTCCATGCGTACGCCGGCGCCGCCGGGCGGCACGTAGTGCTCCACGGTGCCCACCTGGGGGCGGAAGTCGGCGCGCACGTCCTCGGCGTTGATGCGGAACTCGATGGCGTGCCCGCGCAGGCGCACGGCCTCCTGCCCGTAGCCGAGGGGCTCGCCGGCCGCGAGGCGGATCTGCTCGGCCACGATATCGATGCCGGACAGCATCTCCGTGACCGGGTGCTCGACCTGGATGCGGGCGTTGATCTCGATGAAGAAGTAGCGGCCCTCGCCGTCGACAAGGAACTCGAGCGTGCCCACGTTGCGGTAGCCAGCCGCCAGGGCCGCCCGGATGGCCGCTTCCGCGAGCTCCGTCCGGGTGGCGTCGTCGATGGCCGGGCTGGGGGCCTCCTCGACGATCTTCTGGTGGCGACGCTGCACCGAACAGTCGCGCTCGCCCACGTGCACACCACGGCCGTGATTGTCGATGATGACCTGCACCTCGACGTGCCGCGTGCGCTCCAGCCACTTCTCCAGGTACAGCGAGTCGTCGCCGAAGGCGGCCCGCGCCTCCGAGCGGCACACCGTCAGCGCCTGCTGCAGCTCGCGGGCGGTGCGGGCCAGGCGCATGCCCTTGCCTCCGCCGCCGGCCGAGGGCTTGATGAGCAGCGGATAGCCGATGCGCTCCGCCTCGGCGAGGGCGTGGTCGTCATCGCGCAGCATGCCCAGCGACCCGGGCACCACCGGCAGGCCGTGCTGCGCCAGCAGCTGACGCGTGCCGGCCTTGGAGGCGAAGCGCTCCAGCACCTCCGCGGCAGGTCCGATGAAGACCAGATCGTGTGCCCGCGTCATCTCGGCGAAGGCGTCGTCCTCCGAGAGGAACCCATAGCCAGGGTGGATGGCATCGCAGCCGGTCACCAGAGCAGCCGAGATGATGGCGGCCGCGGAGAGGTATGAGCGGGACGACTCCGGCGGCCCGATGCAGATGGCCTCGTCGGCCATGAGCACGGCTCGCGAATCGCGGTCCGCCTCGCTGTGCGCAACGACGGCCTCGATGCCCATGCTGCGGCAGGCGCGCAGGACGCGCACGGCGATCTCGCCGCGGTTGGCGATGAGGACGCGGCCGATCATGGCGCTGCCGCCCCGGACGGGGTCGCCGGACCGCCCGCCACCTCACCCTGCGGACTGCCGGGATCGTCAGCCAGCGGATCGATCTCCACGAGCACCTGCCCATACTCCACGGCCTGGCCAGCCTCTGCCAGCACGGCGCTGACGATGCCACCCACGGGGGCCGTGACGTCCTGGGCGATGCCCAGCACGTCGACGCTGCCGATGGTGTCCCCGGGCATCACGCTCCGCCCGACCACGAGCCCGCGCGCCGGACTGAAGTAGCCCACCGCGGGCGAGCGGGCCTCACCTGACGCCTCCTCATCATCCGCCCTGTGGGCGTCGCCAGCGTGCCCCCGTGACGATCGGCGCACTGCCCGCAGGTCGCGCCGCAGTCGGACGCGCCAGCCATCCTCGCGGACCTCCAACTCGGCCAGCCGGCTGGCTCGCAGGCGCGCGATGAGGGCGGGCAAGACCTCGTCGGTCAGGACGTCGAAGTCGAGCGGCTCGTCCGCGATCGTCCTGCCGGACTTGCGCCCGGTCGTCTCGTCCGTCACCGATCACGCTCCTCGGCGGCCACGCGCGCCTCTCCCTCGACCTCGCTGCCCGGGCCGCCATCCCCCCCATCGGCCACGCCGGGATCGATCCTCTCGCCCTCCACGACGCTCACGACCGGGCGACCCGAATCGAGGAGCGCACGCAGGCGCTCCACGATGTTCTGCCGCTCACGGCGTTCGCGGACCGGCAGGTCGGCCGTGGTGAACGCGCCGAAGTCACGATAGCGCGCATAGCGCCCTCGCACGAGGGATTCCGGATCCTGGTGGGCGAGTGCCTCCAGCTGGGCCTCGATGGCCTCGCGCAGGCGGCTGGCCGTCTCGCGCGCGTCCATGTGAGCACCCCCGTCGGGCTCGGGGATGACCAGGTCGATGACGCCCAGCGCCTGTTGCTCGCGCGCCGTGAGGCGCATGGCGACCGCCGCCTCCTGCGCGGCCTCCGACGTCCGCCACAGGATGGTGGCGCAACCCTCCGGCGAGATGACCGAGTAGATGGCGTTCTCCAGGGCCATGACGACGTCGCCGACCGCGATGGCCAGGGCGCCGCCCGATCCGCCCTCGCCGGTGATGACGGTGACGATGGGCGTCCGCAGGCTGGACATGAGGGCGATGTTGCGCGCGATGGCCTCCGCCTGGCCCCGCTCTTCCGAGGCCGCGTCAGGCGCCGCTCCCGGAGTGTCGACGAAGGTCAGGACGGGCAAGCCGAGGCGTTCCGCCAGCTTCATGAGCCGGGCGGCCTTGCGGTAGCCCTCCGGGTGCGGCATCCCGAAGTTGCGCTTGACGTTCTCCTCGACGTCCGAGCCCTTCTGGTGCCCCATGAAGACGACGCGATGCTCGCCGATGCGGGCGAAGCCGCCGACCAGCGCAGGGTCATCGCCGTGACCGCGGTCGCCGTGCAGCTCCACGACGTCCTCGGCCAGCAGGGCCAACAGCTCCAGGGTGTGCGGGCGCCGCACGTTGCGGGCCAGCTGCACGCGTGACCAGACCGCCTCGCGCAGGGCCTCGTCGCGCGCCTCGACGTCAGGCGCCGTGTCGGAGGCGGCTGCGGCCGCCGCCGCACCGCCGGCACGTCGCACGCCGCGCTCAGCCACGGACGGATTCCGCGTCGGAGCTGCCGTTGCCAGAGGCGCGCGAGACGACCGCGCGATCGCCGGGAAGCTCATCGTCGCCGGCCGCCGGGAGGCGCTCGGGGCGGGCCTGCAGGTACCGCAGCAGGAGCGACAGGCGCTCGCGCAGCTCCGAACGCGGCACGACCTGGTCGACGAAGCCGTGGCGGTACAGGAACTCGGCCCTCTGGAAGCCCTCCGGCAGCTCGTCCCCGGTGGTGCCTGCCGCCACGCGCGCGCCAGCGAAGCCGATGAGCGCATCCGGTTCAGCCAGGTTGACATCACCGAGAGCCGCGAACGAGGCGAAGACGCCGCCCGTGGTGGGGTCGGTGAGAACGCTGATGTAGGGCACGCCAGCCAGGGCCAGGCGCTCCACGGCGGCACAGGTCTTGACCAGCTGCATGAGAGCCAGCGTGCCCTCCTGCATGCGGGCGCCACCGGAGGCGCTCACGGCCACCAGGGGCACACGCTGTTCCAGGGCCGCCTCCGCGGCGCGGGTCACCTTCTCGCCGACGACCGAGCCCATCGAGCCGCCCATGAAGGCGAAGTCCATGACGCAGATGGCGATCCGCTGGCCGCGGATCCTCCCGAAGCCCCACGCGGCCGCGTCGCGGATGCCGGTCTTGCTCTTCTGCTCGCGGATCCGGTCCGGGTAGGCCTTGAGGTCGACGAAACCGAGCGGATCGAGCGATTCGAGTCCTGCGTCACGCTCGTCGAAGGAGTCCGGGTCGAGCAGCGTGCGCAGGCGGGCGTCCACGCGCAGCCGGAAGTGGTGGTTGCAGCGGGGACAGACGCGCAGGTTCTTCTCGAGCTGCTTGTTGTAGATCATCTCCGCGCAGCCCGGGCAGCTGGTCCAGAGCTCGGCACGTGACGATTCGGGGCGTGGGCGAAAGGGCAGCCGGATGGGCACTACAGGCTCCCCCCGGCCGTGCGACCGCGCCGCCATACCACCAGGGCAGCACCGGCGATCGGGATGGCCAGCGAGACACCGGAGGCGATGGCTCCGCTCGC
This sequence comes from uncultured Chloroflexia bacterium, assembly GCA_963707395.1. Lineage (GTDB taxonomy): Bacteria > Chloroflexota > Limnocylindria > Limnocylindrales > CSP1-4 > JAFMJV01. The sequence continues at coordinate 77,307 of CAVPPQ010000024.1, read as the reverse complement.
GAGCAGCCCCAGGCGGCGGCGTTGCGGCAGCGGCGGCTCACCCGAGAGCGCTCCGGGCATCGCGATGATCGGGGCGGGCTGAGCGCCCGTGGCGATCGGCCCATCGAGCCCTGTCGCCGCCTCCGGACGAGCAGCAGCCAGCCGACGCGCGAGGTGCTCTTCGAAGCCGAAGCGGGGGTGGTAGCGAGGCAGACCGTCACGCAGGAGACGGGCGGTCGCCAGCAGGTCCGCCGTCCCCGTGTCCGCGGGCCTCGCGCGGTCTGCGAGCAGGTCGTCGATGGCCAGATCCAGGCCGGCGGCCATTCCGCCCCGGCTGCTCACGAGGCGAGCTGGCGACGCACCGAGTCGAGGGCGCGGTGGATGAGCACGCGAACGGCACCCTCCGACTTGCCCATGAGCTGCCCGATCTCACGGGCGCTCAACTCATGGACGAGGCGCAGCAGGAGCACCTGGCGGCGCTCATCGGGCAGCGCCATGACGGCCTGCATGGCGCGCTCTGCCTCCAGGCGCGCCACGACGGTGGCCGCCGGATCGTCCGCCGCCGGCAGGTCCAGGGCAGCATCGATGACCTCGGTCGGGCGGCGGCGGCGCGCGCGCCGCTCGTTGGCGATGACGTGGCGGGCGATGGCGTAGAGCCACACCTTGAAGGTGGACCCGGCGCCCTCGCCCTGCTCGCGGAAACGGGGCAGCGCATCCAGCGCCCTCAGGAACACCAGCTCGGTGATGTCTTCAGCGACGTGCGGGTCGCGGGTCTCGTAGAACGCCAGTGAGTAGATGTGGGCCACGTATCTCCGGTAGAGCGGCTCGAAGGCATGAGGGTCGTGACGGGCCGCCTCGACCGCCGTCCGATCCACGTCGAACGGCACGACGACGCTGGCAGCCTCGGCACCTCCACTCCCCTTCCAGAACACCGGGGCAGTCTAGCCGTTACAGGGGCCGGGCAGATCCGCCGACCCGACAGGCCACCACGTCGCCGACGCTGATGCGGTGCAGCGTCCCGTCGTCCGGTTCCCGCACCAGCAGCGCGCCGCTTTCGTGGTCCACGCCCGTGGCTCGACCCTCCAGGCGGCGGCCGCCGACGGTCTCCACGGTGACGTCCGCCCCGGTGGTCGCCTGCGCCTCGGCCCAGCGCCGTCCGTCGAACCGGCCGTCCAGGAGGGCCGCGTAGCGCTCCACGAGGCGGACACGCCAGGCATCCAGCAGGGCCTCGCGGTCCACGGGCCGGCCTGCGGTCTCTCTCAGGCTGCCCATGCCGTCCGCAAGCCCCGGCGGGAACTCGGAGGCCGGCCAGTCGACGTTGACGCCCAGGCCCACGACCACGCTGCGCAGGTGCCCGCCGCCCAGGTCCGCCTCGGCGAGCACGCCGGCCACCTTGCGCAGGCGACCCTCGCTGACGGCCACGATGTCATTGGGCCACTTGAGAGCCAGCCCTTGCGCCCCCGACCCCACCACGTCGGCGGCCGCGTCGAGCAGCGCCATGGCGGCCACGGCCGGCAGGCGCCAGGCTTGCGCCAGCGGCAGGTCCACGGGACGCAGCCCCGCCGAGACCAGGAGCGCGCGCCCGGGTGGCGCCTGCCAGGGCCGCCGGAAGCGTCCCCGGCCGCCCGTCTGCTCGTCGGCCACGGCCAGGCAGATCTGCGCCTGCCCCTCGGCCAGCCAGCCGCGCACGACGTCCTGGGTCGACTCGACCTGGGCGAAGCGCTCCAGGCGGACGATGGCGACGGGCGCTCGAGGTCGGCCGGCACCGTGCCGGACGGCTCCCGGGTGGGTGGCTCCGGCACGGGCGGCGACGGGGCCATGCCCGCCGGCTCAGGCGTCCGGGATCTCGGGCTCCTGCAGCCGGAAGGTGCGGTGGATGGCGCGGGCGGCCGCGTCGAGCTGGTCCTCGGCGATGATGCAGGTGATGCGGATCTCCGAGGTCGAGATCATCGTGATGTTGATGCCCTCGTCCGCGAGGGCCCCGAACATCTGGGCCGCGTAGCCGGGTGAGTTGTGGATGCCCTCGCCCACGATGGAGACCTTGGCCACGGCGGCGTCCGTGGCGATGCCGACGAACCCGAGGTCCTTGGCGAGCAGCTGCAGGAGGCGCTCGGCACGGGCCAGCTGGGTACGGTCGACGGTGAACGAGAGGTCCGTGCTGCCGTCGTGGCCGACGTTCTGGACGATCATGTCCACGTTCAGGCCCTGGTCCGCCATGGGGCCGAAGATGGCCCGCGCCAGGCCGGGGCGGTCGGGCACGCCCATGATGGTGACCTTGGCCACCTTGCGGTCGAGCGCCAGGGCGCGGACCTTGTCGCGCAGCTCCACTGCCGATACCTCCTGGATGCTGGTGCCGGGGTGATCGCTGAACGTGGAGCGCACCCGGATGACGACGTCGTTGACCCAGCCCAGCTCGACGGCGCGCGTCTGCATGACCTGGGCGCCCTGGTGGGCCAGCTCGAGCATCTCCTCGTAGCCGATGACAGGGATGAGCTGTGCGTCAGGCACGACGCGTGGGTCGGCCGTGAAGATGCCCTCAACGTCGGTGTAGATCTCGCAGGCATCCGCCCTGAGGCGCGCCGCGAGGGCCACGGCCGTGGTGTCCGAGCCGCCACGCCCCAGGGTCGTCACCTCTCCCGTGGCGAAGGTGCTGTCCGTGGAGCCCTGGAAGCCGGCCACGATGACGACGCGCCCCCGCTCCAGCTCCGAGCGCAGACGGGCCGGTTCGATGGTGGCGATGCGGGCCCGGCCATGGCTGGTGTCCGTGCGGATGCCGGCCTGTGGCCCGGTCAGCGAGATGGCCTCCACGCCCTGCGCGTGCAGGGCCATGGCCACCAGCGTGCCGCTGATGTGCTCGCCAGTGGAGAGCAGGAGGTCCATCTCGCGCGGGTCCGGGTCATCGGTGATGCCGGCCGCCAGGTCGAGGAGATGGTCGGTCGTGTCACCCATGGCGCTGACGACCACGACGAGGTCGACGCCCGCGCGACGGTCGCGCGCGATCCGGCCGGCCACGTGGCGGATGCGCTCGGCGTCAGCCAGCGAGGATCCGCCGTACTTCTGGACGATGAGTCGGGACATGGCCGCGATTCTACGCGAGCGATGCGTCCGGGCGAGCACGCGCGTCGGCCGGCACGGCCAGGACGCGGGCGCCCTCAGCACGCGCCGACTGGACGAGCGGCCGGCCGGTCAGGCCGAGCGACAGGGCGCGGCGCTCCATGGCCGCCGCGATGGTCGCCGCCGCCGCCGGGTCGGTGCTGAAGGCGATGACCGTTGAGCCGGCGCCAGAGAGGCAGGCACCCATGGCGCCTGCGGCGCGGGCGGCCGCCACCAACTCCGGCAGCTCCGGGTAGACCGCGGTCCGGTAGGGCTCGTGCAGGCGGTCCACGGTGGCCGCGGACAGCAGGTCCACGCGGCCCTGACCCAGGGCGGCCACGGCCAGCGCGGCTGCGCCGACGTTGTGGACGGCATCCGCGAAGGGCACCTCGGTCGGCAGCGCGGCGCGCATGGCCGAGGTGGACAGGTGGCGGTCGGGCACGTAGAGGGCCGCCAGCAGGCCGGCCGGCGGGTCGATCCGGACGGCCAGCGGTCGTCCGCCCGCGACGGTGGCGACACAGAAGCCTCCGTGGAGCGCCGCGGCGGCATTGTCGGCGTGGCCCTCGTCAAGGGTCGCCAGCTCCAGGATGCGCGAGCGTCCCAGGGCTCCGTCAAGGAGGGCGTCGGCAGCCACGAGGGCCGCCACCGTCGCCGCGGCGGAGGAACCCAGCCCGCGCGAGACCGGGATGCGGTTGTCCATGCGGATGTGCCAGCCCAACGTGCTGGCATCCAGCCCGGCATCCGCGAGGCCCGCCAGCAGCGAGACCACGAAGTGGTTGCGCGGCCCCGTGGGCAACTGGCCGGCCCCCTCGCCGACCACCTCCACCCGCACGTCCGGTCGGCTGTCCGGCGGCAGGACCTCGACGTCGATGGTGTTGGCGAGGTCCAGGGCCAGCGCCAGGCTGTCGAAGCCGGCGCCCAGGTTGGCCGAGGTGGCGGGCACGTCGATGCGCACCCGGCGCCCGACGAGGCCGGCGGCCGTGGACGGCCGGCTCACCAGCCCAGCACGGAGCGCACGGACTCCACCGTTGGCGTGGCGTCGAGCGGCGGCGTCGCCAGCGAGGCCCCCGTGTCGGGGTCCTTGAGCCCCAGCCCCGTGAGCACGGCCACGATGGTGGCTCCCGGGTCGATCCGCCCATCTGCGGCAGCCTTGCGCACACCGGCCACCGATGCCGCGCTGGCGGGCTCGCAGAAGATGCCCTCCAGGCGCGCGAGGTCCCGGTAGGCGGCCAGGATCTCCTCGTCGCTGACGCTGTCGATGAGGCCGCCCGATTCGTCGCGTGCCTGCAGGGCCAGCGTGCCACTGGCCGGCCGCCCGATGCGGATGGCGGTGGCGACGGTCTGCGGATCGTCCACGTCGTGACCGAGCACGAGCGGCGCTGCCCCCGCCGCCTGGAAGCCCAGCATGCGCGGCGTCGTCTCGACCAGGCCGGCCCCCTGGTACTCCGTGAAGCCACGCCAGTAGGCGGTGATGTTGCCGGCGTTGCCGACGGGGATGGCGAGGTAGTCGGGTGCCCCCCCGAGGTCCTCGCAGACCTCGAAGGCGGCCGTCTTCTGACCCTCGATGCGATAGGGATTGACGGAGTTCACGAGCGTCACCCGGTGCGCCGGATCAGGCCTCTCGGTCAGGTCGCGCACGACGCGCAGGGCGTCGTCGAAGTTGCCGTCCACGGCCACGACCCTGGCCCCGGCGGCCTGCGCCTGGAGGAGCTTGCCGGCCGCGATCTTGCCGCGGGGCAGGATGACCACGACCTCCATGGCGGCCGCCGCGCCGTAGGCCGCCGCGGACGCGGAGGTGTTGCCGGTCGAGGCGCAGATGATGGCCTGTGCGCCCTCCTCGAGGGCCTTGGCCACGGCCACCACCATGCCACGGTCCTTGAAGGACCCGGTGGGCTGCTGGCCCTCCACCTTGAGGTACAGCAGCGGCATGCCGATGGCGCGCCCCAGGCTTCGGGCGTGCACGAGCGGGGTGAAACCCTCGCCCAGGCCGAGCGGCGGCGTGGCGGCGCTGATGGGCAGGAACTCCGCGAAGCGCTCCATGAGTCGCGGTCGACGGCGCTTGACGGTCTGCTCCCGCTGCAGCTGCTGGAGCACCTGGCTCATGCGCACGGGGTCAGGCGTCGGTGCGGACGGGATAGGCGTGCAGGGGCTGGTCCAGGAGCGACAGGCGCCCTTCCAGGGCGGCCAGCGAGAGCGGCTGGGTCACGAAGCCCTCGTCCGTCGTCGCCAGCGAGAGCTGCCGGATGGCCTCCGGGAAGCCCGACACACCGAGACCCTCGGCCACGACCAGCCAGCCCCGCTCGGCGGCCAGGTCGTCCTCGATGGCGATGTCCGACGCGGGCGGCAGCTGCTCCCACATCGATGCCGTCGACTTGGCGAAGACGAGCAGGTCTGCGAGCACGGAGCTGGCGGTGGGCGGGCCACCCGCGCCGGGGCCGGACATCGTCACGCGACCCACCGGGTCGGCGTCGATCTCGATGAGGTTGGTGACCCCGCGCGTGGCACCCAGGGGTGAGGTGACGGACACGGCCATCGGCGTCACCGCGGCACGGACCAGGCCGGCCGGGCTGCGCTCCGCGCGAGCGACGAGCTTGATGGCCAGCCCCAGGCGGGCGGCCACCCCGAGGTGCCCGCGCGTGACACCGGTGATGCCCGGTGTCGCCGTCGTGCCAAGGACCGGGATGCTGCGCCTGAGGGTCTTGACGTCCAGCCAGCCGTCGAAGGCCAGGCGCGCCAGGAGGGCCAGCTTGTAGGCCGCGTCCAGGCCCTCCACGTCGCTGCTCGGGTCCGCTTCCGCGAAGCCACGCGCCTGCGCCTCGCGCAGCACGTCGTCGTACTCGCGGCCATCGGAGGCCATGGTGGAGAGGATGTGGTTGGTCGTGCCGTTGACGATGCCGCGCACGGCCGTGACGCGGTTGGCGCCCAGGTCCCAGACGAGCGGACCCAGCAGCGGCACGCCGCCGGCCACCGCGGCTTCGAAGCGGAGGCCCACGCCCGCCTCCCGGGCCGCCGCCTCAAGGGCGCTGCCGTGCTTGGCCAGCAGCTCCTTGTTGGCCGTGACCACGGACTTGCCGGCCGCCAGGGCCGCCCGGATGGCATCCCCTGCCGCCTCCGTGCCGCCCATGAGCTCCACGACGACGTCGACGTCCGGGGCGGTCGCCACGGACATCGCGTCATCGGTCAGGCGCACGTCCGGCGGGAGCTCCAGCTTGCGCTCGCCGGCAGCGTCGCGCGCGGCCACGGCCACGAGCGTGGGAGGGACGTGACCGCGGGCCACGGCATTGGACCGCCAGTCCGCGTCGAGCAGCCGAGCGGCCACGGCCGAACCGACCGTGCCAAGGCCCAGCAGACCGACACGCCGAGCCTGGCGTAGGGGTCGATCCGAGGGATCCACCCCGGGGTGTTGCAGATCCATCTGCCGATCGTAGCGCAGGCCCGCGGCTCCGATCGGCCGACGCCGCCTGCTAGGCTTCAGGACGATGACAGAGACCCCACCTTCCAGCCCCCTCGCCGAGCCCGCTGCCCGCGCGCGTGTCTTCTCCGGCGTGCAGCCCTCCGGCCTGCCCCACGTCGGCAACCACCTCGGCGCCTTCAGCAACTACATCGCCATGCAGGACGGCTACGAGGCCATCTACTGCATCGTGGACTACCACGCCCTGACGAGCACGCACGATGCCGAGCTCATCCGGCGCAACACGCGGGAGATGGCGCTGGGCCTGCTGGCCCTGGGCCTGGACCCCGAGCGGGCCGTGCTCTTCCGCCAATCGGACCGGCCGGAGCACGTAGAGCTCATGTGGCTGCTGGCCTCGGTGACGCCGACGGGCTGGGTGGAGCGCACGCCATCCTTCAAGGAGAAGAAGCGCAACCAGCCCGACGACGTCAACCTGGCGCTGCTCAACTACCCGGTGCTGCAGGCCGCGGACATCGCCATCTACAAGGCCAGCTACGTGCCCGTGGGCAAGGACCAGGCCGCACACCTGGAGCTGGCACGGGAGATCGTGCGCGCCTTCAACGCCCGCTACGGGCAGACCTTCCCGGAGCCGGCCGCGGTCTTCTCCGAGGCGCCCATCGTCAAGGGCACCGACGGGGCCAACAAGATGTCCAAGTCGCTCGGCAACGTCATCGAGATCTTCGCCGACGAGGACACCATCCGGCGGCAGGTCATGAGCATGGTCACGGACACGCAACGGCAGCGGCGCAGCGACCCGGGCCGCCCGGAGGTCTGCAACGTCTGCCAGCTGCATCGCATCTTCAGCCCCGCCGACTACGAGGCCATCTGGGAAGGCGAGCGCAGCGCCACCACCGGTTGCGTGGACACCAAGAAGTTGCTCGCCGAGCGCATCCTGGCCACCTTCGCCGAAGCCCGCGAGCGCTACCAGGGATTCAGCGCCCGGCCCGGCCTCGTGGAGGATGTCCTGCGCGCGGGTGCGGAGCGGCTCGCCCCCCTGGCCGCCGCGACCCTGGCCGAGTGTCACGAGCGGATGGGGCTGGCGCCGCGGTCATGAGCGCTGCGTGGCGGGCGGGGGGCCTGGCGCGCCACAGAGGGCGGGGTAGACTGCGGCCATGATGGCCAGGTTCATCGAGTCCGAGGGACGCTGGATCCGCGCCCTGCTCGTGCTCGCCACGCTCACGGTGGCCCTCGTCTTCATCGGCCAGGCGGCCAACATCGTCCTCTACTTCAGCGACATCATCCTCATCCTCGTGATGGCCTGGGTGTTCGCCTTCGTGCTCTCCCCGGTCGTGACGGCCATCAAGCGCTTTCTGCCGGCGGCGCCGCGCTCGCTGGTCGTGGTCACCATCTACGCCCTGCTCTTCGTGGCCCTGAGCGCCATCGTCCTGATCATCGCCAGCCAGCTGGCCGACTCCATCGTCAGCTTCACCGAGGAACTGCCCACCCTGCGCGAGCGGATGCCGGAGATCCTCGGCGAGTGGCAGGAGCGGGTCGATGCCCTGGGCCTGCAGGTCAACCTGGTGCTCGTGGCCAATGACGCCCTCGACGGGGTGGCCGAGTCGTCCGGGCAGTTCCTGGGGCCCCTGCAGGAGATCGCGCTGGCCAGCTTGAACACGCTGGGCAACCTCATGTTCATGATCTTCCTGTCGCTCTTCATCGTCATCGACAAGGATCGCCTGCTGGGCTTCGTCAACCAGGTCACGCCGCCTCGCTTCGCCGAGGAGATGCGCCTCTTCCAGACGAGCGTGGCCTCCTCATTCGGCGGCTTCATCCGGGGCCAGGGCATCCAGGGCCTGGTCTACGGTGCCGTGGCCGCCGCCGGCAGCATCGCCCTGGGCATCGACTTCGTGCCCCTCACGACGGCCCTCGTGGCCATCTTCCAGATGATCCCCTTCTTCGGCCCCTTCGTGTCGTGGGCACCGCCCGTGGTGGCCGCCGTCCTCACGCAGCCCGATGCCATCATCCCCATCATCGCCGTCATGGCCGTGGGCTGGTTCGTGACCATGAACATCGTGCAGCCGCGGGTCATGGCCAGCAGCGTCGGCATCCACCCCATCGTGGTGCTGGTCTCCGTGCTCATCGGCCTGCGCCTCCAGGGCGTCGTGGGCGCCATCTTCGCCATCCCCGTGGCCGCCGTCATCTCGGCCTTCTTCTTCCACTACCTGAACCGGTCGAAAGGCGGGCCGCGGGACGTCACCAGTCGCGCCGCAAGGCGCCTGGAGGCCCGCCAGGGCCGGCCCGTGCGCGTGCCCGCCCCACCACCGGTGACCGCGCCGGGCGGTGTCTCGCTGGCGACGGCGCCCGCCGCCGCGGTCGCGAGCGGCGCCGGTGTCGCCAGCGGGTCCGATCACCAAATTGACCACGGCGTCCCGGGCGGGGCTCCCGATCCCGGGCTGCCGGACGCTGAGACGCCGTGAGCAGCGACGAGGGGCACCCGGCCGACCACCGGCCACAGCCGGCCGCGGCACGGCCCGTGCGCGGGGCCGCCGCACGGCCCGCGGGCGGGGCCGCCGTCGATGCCCGGACCGGCAGCCTGGCCGAACCCATGCGACTCGCGTCCGGTGAACGCTACCTGGCCTCCGGTCGCTCGTCCGCCCGCGCCACACCGCGCACCGCCCGGCCGCTGCACGAATGGCCGACGCGACCTCGCATCCTGGTCACCAACGACGACGGCATCGAGTCGCGCGGGCTGCTCGTGCTCAAGCAGGCCCTCGAGCCCATCGGCGACGTCCACGTCCTGGCGCCGGAGACGAACCAGTCGGCCGTGGGCCACTCGATGACCTTCATGCGCCCCCTGCGCGTACGCGAGCGGGTGCTCGACGATGGCTCGGCCGGCTGGTCCGTGGATGGCTCGCCGACCGACGCGGTCGGGCTCGCCTTCCTGGGCTACTTCGGCGTCGGCTTCGACCTGGTCGCCTCGGGCATCAACTACGGCGCCAACCTGGGCGACGACGTGACCTACTCGGGCACGGTGGGCGCGGCCATGGAGGCGGTCCTCTCCGGCTGCCCGGCCTTCGCCATGAGCCAGGTGCTGGACGGCGAGCCCGACTTCACGCTGGCCAGCCAGGTCGCGGCGCTGGTGGCTCGCAACATCCTCGAACATGGACTTGGTGCGGGCGAGCTGCTCAACGTCAACGTGCCGGCCGTCAGCGTGGAGGCCTTCGCCGGCATCGAGCTCACGAGGATGGGCAAGCGCGTCTACCAGGACCAGCTCCTGGAACGTCTCGACCCGCGCGGGGTGCCCTACTACTGGTTCGGCGGTCCGCCTCCCAGCGGCGTGGCCGAGCCGGGCACCGACTTCCACGCTGTCTTCGCCGGCAAGGTGGCCATCACGCCCATCCACCTGGACCTCACTGCCCGTCGCCTGCTGGAGCGCATCGGGGCCTGGGACTGGCAGATGGTGGGTGATGCGGACGGCGAACGGGGCTGAAGCCGTCGTGGTGACCGGCGACGCCGTCGACACCGAGCACTTCGGCGGGCCGCTCCAGCGGAGTGGCGCTCCGCCTCAGGCAAGGGCTGGCACGTAGCGCGGGTCGACCGCGTAGACCTCCCGGATGCGCTCCGGCGTGAGGACCGCCCGTGGCGTTCCGTCGGCCACCAGCCGACCGCCGTCCAGCAGCGCCAGGCGGGGGAAGAACTGCGTGGCCAGGCTCAGGTCGTGCAGGACCGCCAGCACCGTCAGGCCATCCTCGGAAAGGCGGGACATCAGTGACAGCACCTCCACCTGGTGCCGCAGGTCCAGGTGGACGGTGGGCTCGTCCAGGACGATGAGCCGGCCGCCCTGCGCCACTGCCATGGCCACCAGCACCAGCTGCCGCTCGCCCATGGAGAGCTCTCGCACATCGCGTCCTCGCAGGTGTTCGATGCCCACCCGCGTCATGGCGGCGTCAGCCGCCACGTGGTCGAACGAGCTGGCGCCCGCGAAGGGGTTCTCGTGCGGGATGCGGCCAAGGCGAACGACCTCCTCGACGCGCATGGCGAAGGGCAGCTCCACCCCGCTCGGGACGACGGAGATGGTGCGTGCCAGCGCGGCCCGGCCGATCTCGCGCAGAGGCATGCCGTCGATCGCCACGCTGCCGGCGGTCGGCGTCACGATGCCCGTCAGGCAGCGCAGCAGGCTGGACTTGCCAGCGCCGTTGGGTCCCACGAGGCAGACGGCCTCACCGGGATCGAGGTGCAGGCTGACGCCGGTGAGCACGGCCCGCGAGCCGTAGCGCAGGTCGACGTCGCGGATGTCGATGCTGACGCCGGGCAGGCTCACAGCTGGTACCCGGCCCGGTAGCGACGCAGCAGGATGACGAAGATGGGCGCACCGATGACGGCCGTCACGATGCCCACCGGCAGCTCGCCAGGGATGCGTGCGCCGAGGTCCGCAAGGATCAGGAAGGCCCCGCCGAAGATGGCCGAGAGCGGCAGCACCAGTCGCGCATTGGGACCCACGAGCAGGCGCACGACGTGGGGCACGACGAGGCCGACGAAGCCGATGAGCCCCGCCAGGGCGACCGCGGCGGCCGTGACCAGCGAGGCCAGGCCCAGCAGGATGGCCCGCTCACGACGAACGTCCACGCCCAGGTGCTGGGCTGTGTCGTCACCGAGAAGCAGCCCGTTGAGGGAGCGTGCCCGGGCCATGATGAGCACGGTCCCGACCAGGATGACCGGCAGACCCACGAAGAGGCTCTGCCAGTCGGCGCCGCTGAGGCTGCCGAGCAGGTAGAAGAAGATCTGGCGCAGCTGTGAGCCGGCGAGGTACATGGACATGGCCAGGCCGGCGGCCAGCATGGACCCCACCGCGTAGCCCGTCAGCAGCAGCGTCGTGAGCGTGGCGCGTCCGCCGCCGCCGGCCACCTGGTGGACGATGAGCACGGCTGCCAGGGCACCCACGAAGGCCAGGATGTTGACGAGGCCGAGGCCCAGCACGGCCACTTGCACGGGGATGAGCACACCGATGGCCGCACCGAGTGCGGCACCGCTGGCCGTGCCCAGCACGTACGGATCAGCCAGCGGGTTGCGCAGGAGGCCCTGGAAGGTGACCCCGGCCACGGCCAGGCCAAGGCCCACGACGAGGGCCGTCAGGACGCGCGGCAGGCGCAGCTCCATGACGATCGTCTCGGTCGACGTCGACCACGTCTCGGAGACGGGCCAGCCCAGCAGGTGGCGGGCCAGGATGGCCACGGTGTCAGCCGGCGAGACCGAGACGGTGCCCAGGGCGATGCCCGCCACGACCGCGAAGGCCAGCACGACCAGGCCGGCCACACCCAGCACCACCGGCCGGCGGCGCAGCTCGGCCAGGCGGCGGGGGCGGACGCTGACCTGGCCGCGGGCCAGGTCCGGGGCGGTCATGGGTCAGCCGGCCACGCAGAGCGCCGGGTCGGGCGGGACGTCCGGCAGCTCGAGCTCGGGATGGATGGCGCGCGCCAGCGACGCCAGACCTTGGGCCAGCCGGGGCCCGGGCCGGGTCACGGGCACGTCGTCGACGGGCCGGATGTCGCCGTTGACGACGGCCGTCATGTCGCCCCAACCGGGACGGGCGGCCACATCGGCCGGACAGACGCCGTAGTTGGCGTCGCCCACGACGATGACCTCCGGGTCGGCCACCACGAGCTCCTCGAGCGGGATGGAGAAGACGGCCGGGTCGCTGGTGGTGATGGGCTCGCCGCCTGCCAGGGCCACCATGTCGGCCACGAAGGACTCAGGCGCGGGAGCGTAGATCTCCGGCTCCGAGCCGATCTGGTAGAACGTGCGCGGCGTGCTGCCCGTCGCTGCGGCCGCAGCCGCGACCGCATCGAGCTGATGGGACATCTGCGTCGTCATGGCCGTGGCCGCTTCGGTCGCGCCGATGGCCTTCCCGAGGAGCTCGATGTCGGCCAGCACGGCGGGCACGTCCGGGGCATACACGACGATGACCGGGTAGCCCAGCTCGCGCAGGCGGGCCACGTCATCCGGCGGCGTGAAGAAGTTGCCCGCCGCCAGCACCAGGTCCGGCTCCAGATCCACGAGCTGTTCCGTGACGACACCCTGATAGGTGGCCACGTCAGGCAGGTCGACGGCTTCGCGCGGGGTAGTCGTCGAAGGATGTCCCGCCAACGAGACGGTCGCCCGCGCCGAGCGCGAAGACGATCTCCGTGTTGGCCGGGGAGAGGCTGATGATGCGCTGCGGTGGCGCCTCCAGGGTGACCGGCGTGCCCTCGTCGTCGACGACGGTCACGGGGAATGCCGCGTCCGCGGCGACGGCCACCCCCGGCAGCGCGGCCAGGCCGAGGCTGATGGCCAGGCCGAGGCTGAGGACACGGGAAAGCCCTCGGCCGGTGCGTGCGCCGAGGGCTCCATCGATGATGCGAACGTCCATGTGCCGTCCCCTTTCTCACGAAGGGCTGGTGCACGAACCTGGACACGGCGACCGGACTTGCAGCGCAAGGCGCTGTTCACCGTAGCGGGACTGTGCCGGAGTCGCACCGGCTTCGCGTGCCGCAGGCTCTTGCTGTGTGATGTTGTGGCCTCGAGTCTAACGTGCCGTGCGATGCCGCGGTGCACTGCCGCGCAGGGCCGCCATTCGGCATCGACCGGCTCGCTAAGTCGCACGTAAGCCGCCCTCGCGAGACTGCGCCCTACCGCCTCCACCGCCGGCTCAGCCCGCCGGAGGAAGGTCCAGATGGAAGGACGCACCCATGCTCGAGATCGCCACGCGGCCGCGGCCGTGTTGTCGACCACTGTGCTGCTGGCGTTGCTGCCAGGAGCCACCCTCGGGGCTCCCGGCGGAGTGGCGGACCTGCCCACGTGCGGGCCTGGAGACGAGGCCCGCGCCGTGGACGCCGGGGTGGTGACACCCTGGCAGGCCGTGCTTGACGGCGACGGTGTCGTCACCGGGCACCGCCTGGTCCTGCGCCACCATGACGTGGAGATCACGCTGCGCTCTGGTCGCCACGGCTTCTCTCTGCCGGTCTCTGGCTCGCGACTGCTCATCGGTGAACGCTTCTCGGACACCACCTCCGTGACCATGGTGGACACCGACCGCGCCTGCCGCCTCTGGGACCGCTCCCTGGAAGGGCTGGCGTTCGAAGCCGATGCGGCCACCGATCCCGGTGGGCTGCGCCTGGCCATCCACGAACCCGGGAACCGCGCGTACGTGGGCGACCTCCTCCTGGAGGCGGACAGCGGTGCCACGGTGGCCATGTTCGAAGGGCAGTGCAACACGTCCTGCCAGCCCAACGACGGCGGGTTGACGCCAGCCGACTTCGTGCCCGCCGGTGCGCCACGTCCCGTGCCGGCCTTCCCCGCAGGAGCCTGGCCGAAGGACTCGGTCCTGCCCTTCTCGTGGCTGGATGGGGCCGTTCCGCCGGAGTGGGCACGCACGCCCATCACGAGCGGGGCGGCTGACGCCTCGGACACGAGCCTTTCGCGCAGCCCGCGCTTCGTGCTGCGGAGCGGACTCGCGGACACGGTGCGCTACACCCCCTCGTTCCCGGACTTCTGCCGCTACGGGATCGCCTGTGCCTCCCGCAACATGCCCGTTTCGTGGCTGGTCTGGCTGCGTCCGCACGGCACGGATTTCAGCTGGGGGACATTGCGCTGGTGTCAGAAGGAGGACGCTTCGGGCTGCTTCGACATCCGCCGCGTCCTGATCCATGAGCTCGGCCACATCGATGGGCTCGACCACCCTTCTCGTGATGGCTTCAACCTGGAGGCCAACGAGACGGTCATGCATGCCATCACCCCGGCCAAGCCCAGCGCCGGCAGCACTCGCCACGCCTTCGGCCGCTGTGACGTGGCGACGCTCCAGGAGCTCTACGACCTGCCGAGCAGCACGACGCAGGTCTCGACGTGCAACGACGTGGCCACGGAGCTGACCCTCGGCGCATCAAGCAGCTCGATCCTGCCGGGCAGCACCGTCCGGCTCCGGGCGGACCTTCGGGTCGCACCGGTCTCGTCCGTGGGTCGACTGGCAGGAAACGCCCTCAACGGCCGATCGGTGAAGCTGCGCTATCGCCGGGCGGGCACCAGCGACGCCTGGACCACGCTCTGGATGGAGCCGCTGGTGAACGGTGGCTACAGCCTGATCATCGCGCCCCAGGCCACCTGGGAGTACCAGGCCGTCTTCCCGGCCCCGGCCGGTGAAGGCCTGCGGGCCAGCACGTCGGTCACGGTGAAGGTGAGGGTCGGGCGTTGACCGCGCAGCAGATCCTCACACGTGCATTGGTGTCGTTGCTCCTCGTCCAGGCCCTCGTCCCCGCCGCCCGGGCCGGCGGCCCGGAGGCCCTGGCCTCCCCCATGGCGGAGGCGTCCATCGCGGCCTCGTCGCCGATGGCGGTCACCCCACCCGTCGCCTGGCTGCGCGGTCCCTTCGGGCGCGTCGCCGGAGGCACACTGGAGCGACCCGCGACGGCTCCCCCGGGTGGTCAGCCGCTCGGGATGGTCGTGCGGCGCGCGCCGCTGGCGCTGGAGACGGCGAGCGGCGAGGACATCAGCACCCTCGTCGTGACGGCACAGCCGATCGGCATGCCTCGGGCGCCGGAGCCACTCTCGGAGGGCGACCCGGCCTTCGAGGGCCCGGATGCGGTCGGGAGGCACCTCGTCGTGGCCGACCTGACCACCGCGTCCGGGATCTCCAGCCAGCTGGCCTGGCTCGTGGATGTGCCCGACCAACCACCGCCGGAGGATGGCCTCTACGACATCCCGGCGCCGGAGATCGTGGTGACCGCCCAGGGCGGATCCTCGTCCGGCCGCTCGGGCAGCGGCTGCTACGCCTACCTCTGCGTGGACGTCGGCAACCCTCCCCCGGTGGAGGACCTGCCGGTGCTCGCGGCCCGTCCAGGTGAGCCCCTCACGGTGCACCCGGACGACGGGTCAGCCCTCGTCTCCTGGAAGGGGCGGCTGTCGTCCCTCGACGACCCCTCGCGGGGCACCGTCCATGGCGGTGCAGCCCTCGAAGAGCCGTTGCAGAACGTGGTCAACCTGCCGGGCCTGGAACCGCCGTCAGCCGGCCGCTGGCTGCTGGACCTGGAGGTGGAGTTCGACCGCGAACGCGGCTGGATGCGAACCCTCTACCTCCTGGACGTCAGGTAGCGGCGGGTCCGACCCGGGCCCGCGTGATCGGAGGCCAGCGGCTACTCGCCGCTGGCCTCCCCGGCCGTGGCGGTGGTCGGGAAGAGCGATGTCTGTGCCTTCTCCGGCAGCATCACGCCGAGGATCTCCTGCAGGGCCAGGATGTGAGCACACGTCTTCCAGCTCTCGAAGTAGTGGCAGTTGCACTGCCAGGCATCGGCCTCGAGGACGACATGGTGGGCATCGTTGTCGCCAGCGAACGTGACCGCCAGGCGCTCGACGGTGATGCGATCGCGCTCACGCGCGTAGCGATGCGCCTTCTCGATCTTGCCGATGACGCTGGAATGCATCGATCCACACCTCCGGCCCGCCGTCGTCCGCGCGGTGGCCTCTGCATGGCGCCGGGCGGGGCCAGGGCAGCCGCCGCGACCGGTCACCGATCCCTGGCCTCCTAGACTAGCGAGTCCGCCAAGAAGCGACAGGGCCGGAAGGGTTACGAAGCGACGTCCTGATCCACCTGGGCGAGCTGCTGCTTGATGTGGTCGATGACGGCGACCGGGCTGGGGTCCATGGCATAGGTGAAAGCCACGTAGACGCTCAGGTGGTCACCCAGCGTGATGGCCGAGAGGGCCTGGGCGAGCCGGCCCTCGCCAGTCGTCGGCACTGCCTGCCAGGAGATCTTGGCGGCCCGGAGGATGTCGCCCATGAGCTGCGCCTTGATCACGCTGCGGGGGTGGTCGAGCTCGCCCCCCAGGAACACGACGAAGAGGTGGTCACGCAGCGATTCGGGCTGCTCCAAGCCCACGACCGTGTTGTGCGTCGCTTCCGGCAACTCGTCGAAGGCGGCGCTGGACTTGCCGTTCTCGTTGAGCTGGGTCTTCCAGCGGCGGGCCACCGGCGCCAGGAAGCCAGCGGCGATGATGACCGGGTAGCGGTCCACGAGCGCCCAGGCGAGCTGCTTGGCGGGGTTGTCCGCGGTCGGCGCCTGCGGCGCGCAGCGGGCCGCCATCTCGCGAGCCGCGGCCGCGCCGGCCCGCACCTCGGCCTCATCGAGCGCGAGGACGCCGGCTCGTTCCAGGAGGCCGGCCAGCAGGCCCACCGAGTATCCCAGCGACGAGCGCGGGGTCCCATCGGCGGGGAACGTCCCGAGGGGCAGGCCGGCCCGCGCCGCGACGGCCCTGAGCGGCCCGCCGGAGGTCAGCACCACGACCGGGCAGCGACGCTCGAGGGCGACGGAAAGCGCGCTGATGGTCTCCTCTGTGGCGCCGCTCTTGGAGCTGGCGACGACGAGGGTGTCCGGACCCACCCAGGCTGGCAACTCCTCGCTGCGCACGACCTCCAGGGGCACCGTCAGGCGGTCGGACCAGATGCCGCGTACGAGGTCACCACCGATGGCCGAGCCGCCCATCCCCAGGACGGCCACCGCCCGAGGCGAGGCCCAGGGCAGGTTCAGGGCCCGCGAGAGGCGCCAGCCCTCCTCGACCTGGTCCGGGAGCTCGGCGACGAGGCCGAGCATCCCGCCCGGGTCGGCCCGGCGCATGGCTTGGAGGTCATCGAGGATGCCGCCGCTGTTGCCCGGTGCGAGATCCATCGTCGGCGTGGCCGTCTAGCCCTGGACCATGCGGCCACCCTCGGCCAGGAGGGCATCACGGAGGAGCGCACTGCTGGCCTCCGTGTAGACGCGGACCAGGGGCTCCGTGCCGCTGAAGCGGACCAGCAGCCAGGAGCCGTCGTCGACCCAGAACTTGAAGCCGTCTCCGGTGTCCAGAGGCGCCGTGCGTGCCACTGGCCGCCCGCCGAGACTGGCCGGCGAATGCTCCCCGAGCTCCACGAGCAGGCGTGCCTTGAGCGCCGGGTACGAGGCGCGGTCGGTGTGCACATCCTCCCGCAGGTAGAAGGACGGACCAGCGATCTCGTGCAGGTGCGCCACGGCGGCGGAGACGGTCGCACGGCCGGCTTCGCGCTCACGCACGAAGAGGTCCAGCAGGAGCAGATCGGCGTAGATGCCGTCGCGCTCCGGGAGGTGCATGCCGAAGCCGTAGCCGCCCGACTCCTCGCCGCCCATCATGGCCCCGGTCTCGATCATGCGTGGGCCCACGAACTTGAAGCCGACCGGGGTCTCGTGGACCGCCACGCCGTACCGCTCGCCGAGCCGGAAGGCCATCGACGTCTCGTTGACCGTGGAGACGACCGGCGCCCGCCCACCACGGTGCTCGAGCATGTAGTACATGAGCAGCCCCATGCACTGCAGCTGGTGGATGAACTCCCCGCGCTCATCCGCGGCACCGGCGCGGTCAGCGTCGCCGTCGAGCAGCAGTCCCAGGTCGTAGCCACCTTCGCGGACGCGGGCGAGAGCCTCGTCCACATGCGGTCGGATGGGCTCCGGGTTGACGCCCCCGAACCAGGGGTTGCGCTCGCTGTGGATCTCGTCGACGACGATGCGCCCGCCGGCCAGCAGGCGCCCGATCCAGCCGGCACCGGACCCGTAGAGTGGGTCGACCAGCACACGCAGGTCCTGCGAACGCAGCCGGTCGAGGTCCAGCGTTCGGCGTACGTAGGCCTCGTAGCCCGTGTAGGGGTCGAAGCGTTCGACGGCACCGGACGCCTCCGCGTCATCGAACGGGCGGCGCGGCGGTGTCTCTGCAGCTCGGGCTGTGATGACGTGCTCGACGGCAGCCAGGATGGGCGGGTCGGCAGCAGCTCCCGTCGGCGACTTGATCTTGAAGCCGTTGTCCGTCCAGGGGTTGTGGGAGGCGGTGATCATCACCGCGCAGGCGGCACCCCGCTCGACGACCTCGTACGAGGTCATCTGGGTGGGGATGGCTCCGGCCGCGAAGAGCACCGGGATGTCGTGTGCGAGCAGCACCTCCGCGGCCGCGGTGGCGAAGTGCTCGCTGGCGAAGCGTCGGTCGTAGCCGACGACGACGCCCTTCGCCGCGCTGCCCTGGGCCACCACCCATTCGGCCACGCCCTGCGCGCAGCGGCGCACGTTCTCGAAGGTGTACTCCTCGCCGATCCTGGCGCGCCAGCCGTCGGTCCCGAAGACGATGGCTGAGCCTGCCGGCGCTGATGCGGTCACGGGTGCACGGCCTCCTCGCTCCACGACCCCACGAGGGCAGGGCCGCACGAAGACGATGGTACCGCGCCCATCGCGAGTGCCCCGCCAGGATCCGCCGCCTGCCCCACCCGACACACGGCGACGGTACAGGCCACCCGACCCTGTTGCCGGACTCGACGCACCGTCGACCCCGCCCGGGGGCCGTCGATCCCCGTCGATCCCCGCCGGGCGCCCCGCCGATCCCCGCCCGGTGCCCCGCCAATCCCCGCCGGGCGACCCGCAGATCCCCGCGCGGCCGCCGATCCCCGCCCGGTGCCCCGCCAATCCCCGCCGGGCGACCCGCAGATCCCCGCGCGGCCGCCGATCCCCGCCCGGTGCCCGCCCGGCGCCCTGCTGATTCCCGTCTGGCGCGCCATCTCGACCGAGACGCAGGCGCATCTGCCGGTCCTTCCTGCCTGACGGGAATGATCGTCACCACTGCCCGCTGCGCGCGACAGATCGGACGAATCCGGCGTTGGATGAGGTGCCCCCTGTGCCGCACTGGTCGACTTGTCCCGCCTGGCGGGAACCCCGTCTTCGAACCGCGGCCGAGGTCGGCTGGCGAGCGAGCTCGAAGTCGCGGTGACGGAGCGGTCAAGCACGGCGGAGCCAGCCGCCCGCGACACAGCCGCCCGCGACACAGCCGCCCGCCGCTCACGCATCGGGACACTAGACTCATGGCGGCAGCCACAGACACGAAGGGGAGCAGGTGCCCGGGGCGTCAGACGACAGCGACGGTCAAGGGGCGACGGCGCCTCCCATCTTCGTCATCGGCTCGCCGCGCTCGGGGACGACGCTGCTGCGGCTGCTCCTGGATGCCCATCCGCGCATCTCGTGCGGCGAGGAGACCCACTTCCTGCGCGCCCTGGAATCGATCGTCGGCCGCGACTGGCCGCTCGTGGCCAGCTACGGACTGCCGCGCGACTGGTGGCTGGGCCGCATCCGCGACCTCTATGGCGGATTCCAGGCGGAGGTCCTGGCGCGCTCGGGCAAGGCCCGCTGGGCTGAGAAGGACCCCACCTACACGCTGCACCTGTCCTTCATCGACGAGCTCTTCCCCAACGCTCTCTTCGTCCACCTCCTGCGTGATGGCCACGACGTGGTGGCCAGCTTCCGCGACCGCTGGGGCTATCGCTCAGCGGCGCGCGCCGCACGGACGGAGTGGGCTCGCTATGTGGGCGCCGCCAGGGAGCTGGGGCAGAGACTGGACGGGCGGCGCTTCCTCGAGCTGCGCTACGAGCGGCTGGTGGCCGACCCGGAAGCGGAGGCGCGGCGCCTGTTCGTCTTCCTCGGCGAGACCTGGCACCCGGAGGTGCTCGAATTCGACCCGGCCGACCACGCCGCCACCGATCGCTACCGCTGGTTCACGGCGCAGCGCCGAGAGGCCGCGGGTGAGACCGCCACCATCTACCGCTCGCGAGTCGGTGCCGGCGGCCGCTCCCTGGACCCCGTCCTGCGCACCGTGTTGCGCCGACAGCACGGCGACCTGCTGCGCGAGCTCGGCTACCTCGGCGGGTCGGACGGGACGTGAACCGTGACCGGCCACTGAGGGTGGGGTTCCTGCACCTTGGCCGCGAGCGCAGCGGCCTGCGACGCTACGGAGCCATCCTGGCCACAGAGGCCGCACGACGTCCCGACCTCGACATCATCGAGGCTGAGGGCGGCGATCGGGACGCCACCTGGACCGACCTGCGAACGGCGGCTCACCGGCTGCGCGATGCCGACGTCGTGCACCTCCAGTGGAAGCTCGCCGATTGGGGACCGCGCACTGGGGGCCTGCCCCGTCTCGCGGTGCTGCGGCGCACGTTGCGGGTGCCCCTCGTCGTCACGATGCACGACGTCTTCCCGCCCACGGGGCGGCTGGCGGGCCGGCTCTCCCCGGCCGCTCTCGGCCTGCGGCGCCTCGGCGCGATGGCGGCGCAGCTCGTCGTCCACAGCGAGGACGAGCGGGCGCGGCTGACCGGCTACGTGCCAGCCTCCCGCCTGGCCGTCGTCCCGCACTTCGTCGAGGTCCGCGAGCACCTGCCCGACCGCGAGGCTGCTCGACGAGCCCTGGGCGTCACCGACCGGCGAGTCGTCACGTTGCTCGGGTACCTCACGAAGCGGCGTGGCCATGGGCTGGTCATCGAGGCCCTGCCGTACCTGCCCGCGGACGTCACGGCGCTCTTCGTGGGTTCCGTCATCGAGGGTCGAGACCACGTGGCCCAGGAACTCCGGGAGCACGCGACCGCCCTGGGCGTCGGCGAGCGCGTGCGCTTCCTGGGCTACCTGCCAGAAGACGAACTGGAGCAGGTGCTGGTGGCGACCGACGTCGGGCTCTGCCCGTTCCGCTTCATGTCGGCGTCCGGGGCGCTCGCCACCTGGATCTCTGCCGCGCGGCCCATCGTGGCCTCCGACCTGGCTCCCGTCCGCGAGCTGGACGCGCTGTCGCCCGGTGCCCTGCGCCGCTTCACGCCGTATGAGCCGGAGCCCCTGGCGGCTGCCATCCGCGAGGTGCTCGGCGAAGCCACAGGTGCCCCCGATCCGCGAGTGCAGGCGCTGGCTGCGCAGCTCTCCACGCCACGCTCCGTGGACCGCTACGTGGAGCTGTACCGGACCGCGGCAGCCACGGCGCAGGCCGGCCACTGAGACTCGCTCCCCGCCAGAAGCACCGGCCGCCCGGACGGAGGCTCCCCACCGAGGGCAATGGGTGCACGCGCATCGCCTACAACAGGTCCGTGCGCCCCTCCGCGCGAAGGCGGTCCACGATCTTCTTGACGTCCTGGGCCGCGTCGGCTGACGCCACCAGCAGGGCATCCGGGGTATCGACGACGATGACCCCGTGCAGTCCCACGAGGGCCACCAGCCGACCACCTGCGGCGTGCACGAGCACGTCGCGGCCGTCGATGTCGATGACTCGGGCGGGCCCCTCGACGCTCACGACCGCGTCAGCCTGGCTTCCGCGGTAGTCGCGCAGCGCTGACCAGGAGCCCAGGTCGCTCCAGCCGATCGACGCCGGCACCACCGCGACGTGGCCATCCCGGGACGCCGGTTCCAGCAAGGCGTAGTCGATCGAGGTCGCCCGCAGTGTGGCGTACGCCTCCGCCAAGTCCTCGCCAGGCCAGCCAGGCGCGCCGCTGACGGCGATGCCACCGCGGCCGGCGGCCAGACGCTCCCGGATCGGCTCCAGGATCTCCGGCGCGTGCCGCTCCAGGCCGGAGCGCAGGGTGCCCCGACGCCACACGAAGATGCCGGCATTCCAGTAGGCGTGCCCGCCCGCGATGAGCTCTCCGGCACGCTGCGGGGTGGGCTTCTCTTCGAAGCGGCCCACGCGGAAGGTGGCCCGTCCTGCGTATGTGCGCGGCGGGCCATCCGCGACGACGTAGCCGTAGCCCGTGGAGGGCTCCGTGGGCTCGATGCCGAGCGTCACCATGTCCCCATCGACCGCCCGTTCGGCGGCCGATCGCAGGGCCGCGAGGTAGGCGTCATCGTCGCGAACGGCCTGGTCGGCCGGAAGGACGACCATGACCTCGTCGTCGGGTCGGTCGATGGCCTCCGCGGCCAGGGCAACGGCGGCCGCGGTATTGCGCCCGATGGGCTCACCGATGATGTTGGCGAGCGGCAGGGCAGGCACGGCCTCGTGCACGAGGGCTGCGTGGCGCATGTCCGTGACGACGAAGACGTCAGCAGGCCCGATGAGTGGGGCCAGGCGGTCGATGGTCGCGGCCAGCAGGCAGCCGCCGTCCTCCAGCAGCGGCAGGAACGGCTTGGGCTTGCGGTCGCGGCTGAGCGGCCAGAGACGGGTGCCCCCTCCCCCGGCCATGACGACGGCGTACATGGAGACGATGGTACCCGCGGGCGGCTATCATCCGCCCGACCCTACGGGACAGGAGGCTGATGACCACGAGCGTGACCGAGGAACCCACGATCGACGCCGCAGCGCAGGCGAGCGCCGTGGCGAAGGCGAGCGCCGCCGCGGGCAGCGAGTCGCCCGTGGCGGGCACCGGATCCCTTCCGCCGCGCGGGGTGGAGCCCAGCCTGCCGCCGGACGTCAATCCGGAGCCCCTGCCCATCGGCGTGGCGGACATGTGGCGCCTGGCCCAGAAGACCTACCGCGCCGAGCGTCGCTACTACCTCAAGCTCGAGCGGCACCGGCCCATGACCGCGCGGCGCCTGGCGGCGTCGATCCTGCCCCGCCTGGAGCGGCCCGTGTTCATCATCGGCGCCGCCCGCTCGGGGACGACCTTCCTGGGCGACTGCATCGGCCGCATCCCGGAGATCACCTACCATCACGAGCCGCCGGCCACCAAGGCCGCCGGGCGCTACGTCTACGAGCGGCTCTGGGGCTACCGGCGCTCGCGCTGGTTCTTTCGCCTCGTCTACGGCTGGCTGGTGCGGGTGGAGCGCGACGGCGACCTGCGCTTCAGCGAGAAGACGCCCACCAACATCTTCCTCATCCCCTTCCTGGCGCGTGCCTTTCCCGATTCGCAGTTCATCCACATCATCCGCGACGGCCGCGACGCGGCCTCCTCGCACATGCACAAGCCCTGGCTTCGCGCCGAAGACGCCTGGTCGGGCGAGCGCGAGCCGGGCGGCTACCTCCACGGGCCGTGGCCCAAGTTCTGGGTCGAGCCCGAGCGCCGCGAAGAGTTCCCGCGCACCAGTGACGCCCGCCGCATGGCCTGGGCGTGGCGGCGCTACACGGAGACCGGCCTGGCCGAGGGTCCCCGCCTGGGCGCGGAGCGCTACCACGAGTTGCGCTACGAGTCGCTCGTGCGCGAGCCCCTCGACGAGGGCGAACGCATCCTCGACTTCCTGGGCATCAGCGCGCAGGCCTCGCGCGACCGTTTCCTGACGGCCGTGCAGCGCGCCGACGATTCGTCGGTGGGCACGTGGCGATCGACCTTCTACCCCTCGGAGCTGGCCGAGATCGAGACCGAGGCGGGCGACCTCCTGCGCCGTCTCGGCTACGTCGACTGAGGGGGGCCAGGCACGCCTGACCATGCCCGAGCGAGCCTGACGATGCCCGCCGAGCTGCGCGACCTCGGATTCCTGCACCTGGGCCGGCCGGAGAGCGGCGTGCGCCGCTATGGCCAGCTCCTCGCCGACACCGCGCGCTCCAGCGGCGGACTGGTCGTCCACGAGGCGGAGGCGGGCCGCGTGGACGAGGGCACCGGCCGGTTGGCCCACGTGGCCGCAGCGCTTGCCTCCTCGCAGGTCCTGCTCATGCAGTGGAACCGACGCGGCTGGGGCAAGCACGGAGGCTCGCTGCTGCGGCTGATGCGCTTCCGACGCGCCTACCGCGGGGCGCTCGTCGTCACCCTCCACGACATCTTCGACCGCCACGGCGTGCGCGAGCGGTACCTGGCCTCCGACGCCTGGAGCCTGCGCTGGCTGGCCCGCTCGGCCGACCGGATCGTGGTCCACTCGCAGGTCGAAGTCGAGCGTCTCCGCGGCATCATCCCTGCCGATCGCGTGAGGGTCATCCCCCACTTCGTGGAGCACCGCGAGCTGGCGCTGGGCCCGGAAGAGGCCCGCGCCAAGCTGGGCTTGGCCGACCGTCGCGTCGTCACGCTGCTCGGCTTCGTCTACGGGCGCAAGGGCCACCGCTACGCCGTGGAGGCCGTGCCGCACCTGCCCGAGGACGTCGTCATGGTCTACGCCGGCGGCCCGGTGGCCGGCCGCAGCTTCGTGCACGACCTGGCCCTGGCCAAGGCGGAGGAGCTGGGCCTGGGCGACCGCTTCCGCATCACGGGCTACCTCTCCGAAGAGGACCTGGAGACCTGGATCGCGGCCACGCACCTGGCCATCCTTCCCTTCACCGACCTCTCGGCGTCGGGGTCGATGTCATCGTGGATCGCGGCCGGCAAACCGATGCTGGTGAGCGACCTGCCCAGCGTCCGCGAGTACGAGCTGCGCGCGCCGGGCGCCCTGCACCTCTTCAGCCCGCCGGAGCCGCGGCCGCTGGCCAAGGCCATCCGCGACCTGCTGGCGGGGCCGCTCCCGGACCCCGACCCGGCCGTGCAGCGGCTGGCCGCGGAGCTCAGCCTGGAGCGGACGGTGGAGCGCTACCTGGCCGTGGCCAGGGAGGCGTTGGCCGCGCGTCGGTCCTGACGGCTCGGTCGGGTGCCGCGGTCAGCGCTGGCCATCGCTCGCGATGCGAGCTGCCCCCTGGAACCGTCAGCCGCGGAGCAGGTCGGCCTTGTCCGTGCGCTCCCAGGGCAGGTCGAGGTCGGGCCGGCCGAAGTGCCCGTAGGCGGCCGTCTGGCGGAAGATCGGCGCGCGCAGGCCGAGGGCATCGATGATGGCCGCTGGGCGCAGGTCGAAGACCTGCTTGATGCGCTCCAGGATCTCGGCCTCCGGGACGGTCTCCGTGCCGAAGGCGTCCACTCCGATGGAGACGGGGCGGGCGATGCCGATGCCGTAGGCGACCTGGAGCTCGAAGCGCTCGGCCAGGCCGGCCGCGACGACGTTCTTGGCCACCCAGCGCGCCGCGTAGGCCGCCGAACGGTCCACCTTGGTGGCGTCCTTGCCGGAGAAGGCGCCGCCGCCGTGCCGGGCGTAGCCGCCATAGGTGTCGACGATGATCTTGCGGCCCGTGAGGCCGGCGTCACCCTTGGGCCCCCCGGTCACGAAACGGCCCGTGGGGTTGACGTGCATGACCGGGTCGACCAGGCGCAGCTCGCGGTCGATGCTGGGCAGGATGACCGCCTCGACGATGTCGTCGTGGATGCGCTCCGGCTCCACGTCCGGGTCGTGCTGCGAGGAGACCACGACCGTGTGCACGCGCACCGGGCGGTCGCCCTCGTACTCCACGGTCACCTGGGTCTTGCCGTCCGGGCGCAGGTAGTGCAGCTGGCCGCTCTTGCGCACCTCTGCCAGCCGGCGGGCCATGCGATGGGCCAGCGAGATGGGCAGGGGCATGAGCTCCGGCGTCTCGCGGCAGGCGTAGCCGAACATCATGCCCTGGTCGCCGGCGCCGGTCTCGTCGTAGGACGAGCCGCCTGACCTCGCCTCCTGGGCATGGTCCACACCCCGGGCGATGTCCAGCGACTGTGCCTTGATGGCCACCATCGTCCCGCAGGTCTCGTAGTCGAAGCCGTACTCCGAGTGGATGTAGCCGATGTCCTTGACCGTGCTGCGCACGACGTCCTGGAAATCCACATAGGTCGACGTGGTGATCTCGCCGAGGACCATCACCAGGCCGGTCGTGGTGGCCGTCTCGCAGGCCACCCGTGCGTGCGGATCCTCGTCCAGGATGGCATCCAGGATGGCGTCCGAGATCTGGTCGCACATCTTGTCGGGGTGGCCCTCGGTGACCGACTCCGAGGTGAAGAGGTGCGTGTCGGCGCTGGGTCGGTCGGTCATGGGGTCCCTCGTCATGGTCGGAGCTGAGCGGGGCTCGGGGAAGCCTGCCGGCGGGTCGGCCGAAGGGTAGCACGCGGGTCACCGTCGACGGACTGCGGGGGTCGCCGCCCATCGGTCGCGCGTGCCACCGCCGACGGACTGCGGGGGTCGCCGCCGATCGGTCGCGCGGGCCATGGGGACCGTGCACAGGGGGCCGGCGGCAGGCCACTTCGGGACCGATGGCCATCGCCCCACCGTCCGTCCGGGCCCATGCTCGGCCAGAGATGGCCAACCTGCCCGAATCGATCGATCCGTCGCTGGCTGCCGAGCTGCTTGCGGACTGGGGCTTCCTGGCCGACCCGGACCTGCCCGACCGGCCCGGTCCGGCCTACCTGCTGGTGGCCATCCGCGCCAAGCCCACGCTCCGCCACTACGACCCCGAGCTCGTGGAGTATTGGGTCACGGATGAGAAGGACCATGGCGTCAACGAGACCATCACCTTCGCCAGCCGTCTGCCGCGCCAGGGCGAGTTCTCCTGGGGCCGCATCTCCGTCATCGACCGCAAGGGCGTCGCCAACCGCTACCTGACGTTCGGCGGCACGCTGCGCGCCGAGCGCATCGGCGGCGAGGTCATCTGCGTCTTCGAATCGCCTGCTCCGCTCCTACGCCGCGGTGGCCACTCGCAGGGCTGGGACACCGGCGCCCACAGCGTGGGCGGCTTCTTCGGGCGCTTCCGAGCCGCGGCAGGCTATCAGCACGAGTTCGAGCGACGCGCGGCGCACACCGACCCCGTCACCCGCTATGCCGCCTTCGTCAACGAGTTCGTGACGCGCTACCGGGCCAGCGAATACCTGCGCGACCACTACCCCAAGCTGTGGACGCTCATGCTGGCCGAGGAGCACCGACTCAAGAAGGACCATGCCCGGGCGTGGACGGAGGGTGCCAAGCTCCTGGAGGCGACCCGCGAGGTCACCTCGGGCGCCGACCTGTCCGCCCTGCTGCGCTCGTTCTGACCAGGTGATCCCCGGCCGGCAGGCTGATCGCCCAGCCAGACCGGCCAGCGGGCTGCTGCCCGGTTACGTGCCCTGGTCCCAGGAGTTCGTGTAGCGGATCTGCTCCTCGGTCATGCCCTCGATGAAGATGCCGCGCGCCTCGAGCTTGAGACGGGCGATCTGGGCATCGATCTCGGCCGGCACGACGTGCACGGCCTTCTCCAGCGAGTCGTGGTGCTTGGCCACGAACTCCACGGAGAGGGCCTGGCCGGCGAAGCTCATGTCCATGACGGCCGCCGGGTGTCCCTCGGCCGCGCCGAGGTTGACGAGGCGACCCTCAGCCAGCAGGTACAGCTTCTTGGCGCCGAGGTCGTACTCGCGCACGTCATTGCGGACCTCGCGGACGTGGCCCTCGGCCAGGCGGGTGAGGGCCTTGAGGTCCAGCTCGGCATCGAAATGCCCGCTGTTGGCCAGCAGCGCTCCGTCCGCCATGACGCGGAAGTGCTCCTCGCGGAAGACGTTGATGTTGCCGGTGGCGGTCACGAAGACCTCACCCCAGCGGGCGGCGTCGCCCGCGGTCATGACCTGGTGGCCGTCCATGAGCGCCTCGATGGCACGCACGGGATCCACCTCCACGACCGTGACCTGGGCACCCATGCCGGAGAGCCGGCTGGCGATGCCCCGGCCCACCCAGCCATAGCCGGCCACCACGCAGCGACGCCCCGCGAGCAGGATGTTGGTGGCGCGCAGGATGCCGTCCACGGTGGACTGCCCGGTCCCATAGCGGTTGTCGAAGAGGTGCTTGGTCTGGGCCTCGTTGACGGCCACGACCGGGAAGGCCAGCGCGCCGTCGGCGGCCATGGCCTTGAGGCGGATGACGCCGGTGGTCGTCTCCTCCGTGCCGGCCATCACCTCCGACAGCTGCCCGGGCCGCTCCTTGTGCAGGAGGGCGACGAGGTCGCAGCCATCGTCCATGGTGATGTGCGGGTGCGTGTCCGCGGCCAGGTTCAGGTGGCGGTAGTAGGTGTCGTTGTCCTCGCCGCGGATGGCGTAGGTGCTGATGCCGTAGCGGGCCACCAGGGCGGCCGCCACGTCGTCCTTGGTGGAGAGCGGGTTGGAGGCCGTCAGCGTGACGTCCGCGCCGCCCGCCTTGAGGGTGCGCATGAGGTTGGCCGTCTCGGTCGTGACGTGCAGGCAGGCGCTGATGCGCAGCCCCGCCAGCGGCTGTTCCACCGTGAAGCGCTCGCGGATGAGGCGCAGGACCGGCATCTCGCGCTCGGCCCATTCGATGCGGCGGACACCTTCGCTCGCGAGGCCCATGTCGAGGACGTCGTGAGGCGGGAGTGCAGCGGTCTGGCCAGTCATGGCGTCACCGGAGGTGGTCGGCATCGGATGGATCGGCGCGGGCGTATCGGTCATGCATCGCTCCTGGGACGGGTAAGGTACTGCCGGATCGGCCCCACGATGCTATCCCAGAGCGAGCTGCGACGGGCCACGAGGCGCTCCTCGAAGTGGGTGTGCTCGCGATAGCCGAGGGCGCGGTAGGCGGCAAGCGCCGGCGGGTTGTCGGCGCGGACGTTGAGGACGACCTCCGGCAGCATGCCCAGCAGCTCGGTGGTCACGGCGCTGGTGACGACCTTGGCGAGGCCCTGGCCTCGATAGTCGCGGTGCGTGAAGACGTTGCCCACGGCCGCCAGGCCGTAGGTGGGGCTGATGACGTGGGTCCCGGCAGCAGCGATGAGCCGGGTGCCGCGACGCACGCCGAAGTAGATGCCGGCCGCGACCGCCTCCGGCGGCAGCCACGAGGTCAGCCCCAGCTCGTAGAGGCGGTTGAGGTGCTGCGTGTCTCCGACGTCCAGGCGCACGGCGTCACCGACCACGGGCCGGAAGGAGGCCCGGTCGACGACCATGCGCACCATGTCCGTGGGCGGGTCCACGCGGTAGCGCTCGGTCAGCGCCGAGACGCTGTCCCGCTGGGTCGCCAGGTAGGCCAAGCGGGTGCGGATGACGTCGCGCAGGATGCCGCCGATGCCCTCCGGGTCGCCCATGACGAAGAGGTGCTGTGGTGAGATGCCGCGATACTCCATGACCACGGCCACGGGCCGTCCCGACTCGAGCGCCACGCCCCAGCGCGTCCGCGGGAACTCGGCATCGTCCATGTCCGCGATGGCATACGCCGCGAAGAGCCGGTCACCCTCCATGAAGGCGAGCAGCGACTCACGGTCACGCGTGGCGCGCACCTCCAGGCGGCGGGTCGTCGTGAGCCCAGGACTGGTGACGCTGGTCATCCGAGGATCGCGGGGTCGACGAGGGAGGCGATGCCCGCCGCCGAGGGCGGCGCCAGCACCCCACGCTCCGTGACGAGGGCCGCGATGGTCTCCGCCGGCATGACGTCGCTGGCTGGCACGAGGGCATCCGCCACCCGGATCGACAGGCCCGTCAGGTAGGCGGCCTGGTCGCGCGCCGGTCGCATCTCCACGGGGATGGCGTGACCGTCAGGCGTGGTCGGGTCGATGGCGTGGCTGAGGCCTGCGACGACGACCTTGGGCCGGGGGCGGCCGGGGCTGTCCGCCGTCGCCGCGGCCTGCAGGGCGACGGCACGGCTGCCGATCACGGCCCCCGTGTCGCCGTTGGCGGCGATCCAGTCGGCATCCACGAGCACGGTGTCGATACGCTCCCGATCGAACAGCCAGGCGACCGCGGAGTCCGGGATGACCTTGTGGTCGATGTCCGCCTGGCGCAGCTCCCAGCTGGCGAGGCGGACCCCGTCCATGAAGGGACGCGTCTCGCTCACGAACACCCGCAGGTCCCGACCTTGGTCACGCACGGCGCGCAGGGCGGTGATGCCGGTGCCCAGGAGGCCCCCGGAGAGCGCACCGGGGTCGCCGTGCACGAGCACGCCCAGCGGGCGGTCGGACGGGTCAGTGGCCAGGCCCGCGAGCATCCCGTGGAGCGCGGCCACGATGGCCGCCTGGGCCGCCTGGATGTCGGCGGCGATGGCGTCGGCCTCCGCGCGCAGCGCGGCTGCCACGTCGGCCCCCTCGGCGGCGGCATCGAGCTTCGACCGGGCGGTCTCCATGCGGGCCATCGCCCAGGCAGGCAGGCGCGACGATGGGCGCGCCGAGGCGAGGGCCTGTGCGGTCCGCCGCAGCTCCGCGTCAAGGGCCGCCACAGGCTGCGTGGCGCGCTCCGCGGCAGTCAAGGCCAGCCCGTAGGCAGCCACCTGGGCCATGACCGCACCCCCGCGGCAGGCGCCAAGACGCAGGTAGTAGGCCACGTCGCTGCCGCGCCTGGCCACCAGGGTGGCGACTCGCTCGGGGACGGCGCGCTGGTCGAGGAGCACAAGCTCGTCGCCGGAGACGCGATAGGGGCTGCGGAAGACGTCGTCCGTGCCCGGCGCGGATGACGGTGACGTCACCAGGGCTGCGCCACGCGGGACGGTGCTGCCAGCAGGACCGGTCGTCCGTGCGCTGGCAGGGTCACCGAGCCCAAGCAGGTTGGCCGCAGTAGAGCTGGGGATGCTCCTGACCATGTCCGCCACACCGGCCACCTGGCCCACCGTGACGAGTGCCTGCCGCCCGAACTGGCGGAAGAAGGCGCGCCGCTCCTGGTCGTGGTCGGCCCGCGCTGCGGGGGCCGCGGCGTCTCCCGTCGGAGCTGGACCATCGTCCGCACCGCGCTCCGTGCCGGCGGTCACCGGCGGTCGCTGCTGGGCCGGATCGGCAGCCAGGGGGACCGACTCCCTCAGTACTCGATGACGCTGTGGATGGCATGGTCGCCGAGGCGCTGGCGACCCTTCAGGGAGCCGAGCTCGACGAGGAAGGAGAGGCCCACGATCTCTCCCTTGAGCTGCTTCACGAGCTCGATCGTGCCCAGCACCGTGCCACCCGTGGCCAGCAGGTCGTCAACGATGAGGACGCGCTGCCGGGGCCGGATGGAGTCGCGATGGACCTCCAGCGTGTTCGTTCCGTACTCCAGCTCATACTCGACGCTGATCGTCTCGGAAGGCAGCTTGCCCAGCTTGCGCACGGGCACGAAGCCGGCCTCCAGGTGCAGGGCCATCGGGGCGCTGAAGATGAAGCCCCGCGATTCCATGCCCACGACGACGTCGACGCGCTCATCCTTGAAGGGCGCCGTCATGAGCTCGATGGCCTCCCGGAAGGAGGCCGCGTCGCTCAGCAGGGTGGTGATGTCGTAGAAGAGGATGCCGGGCTTGGGGAAGTCGGGGACTTCACGGATCCTGGCCCGGAGCGACTCGGCGGACACGGCAGGAGGCTCCTGTCATCAAGGGCGGTTCTGGGTCGGTCCCGAGTCTAGCGCACCGCCGGCGTCGGACCGGGGCCAGCGTGCTCGACTGGACGGGTCGGGTCGGCCTGCTCCTTCGCATCGCGCAGGGGCCGCCCCGAGGCCCCGTGGCGGGAGGCCACCACCTCGGCCATGATGGCCAAGGCCACCTCGCCCGGCTCGCGACCGCCGAGGTCCAGGCCGATGGGTCCACGCAGGCGCGCCACCTGGTCCTCGGCCAGGCCCTGTTCGCGGAGGTGTTGGCGCCGGACCTGCTGCGTGCGGCGGCTGCCGATGGCGCCCACGTAGCGGCAGCCACGTCGGAGCGCATCGGCGATGGCCGGCTCGTCGAACTTGGGGTCGTGGGAGAGGACGGCGACCGCATCCGCGGGCCCGAGGCCGATCTCGTCGGCGGCCTCGTCAGGCCAGGCCAGCACGAGTCGATCGACGTCCGGGAAGCGCTCCCGCGTGGCGAAGGCGGCGCGGCCGTCGATGATGACCGTCTCGTAGCCCAGCTCGCGTGCGAGACGGGCCAGGACCATGGCGACCGGCACGCCGCCGACGATGACCAGCCGAGGGCGCACCGCGAAGACCTCGATGAAGTGCGAGGCGCCGGCCAGCTCGAGGGTCGCAGAGACGCCCCGTTCCAGGGCCGCTCGCGCCTCGGCCACGAGGCTCGCGTCCGCCTCCGGGGAGCCCAGCGAGCCCTCCAGGCGCCCGTCACCTGAGACCACGAGGGGCACCGCGGGCGGAGTCGCCGGGCCCGCCTGCGAGGCTCCTGGATCCGCGCCGGGCGATCCCGCGGCCAGCGTCGTGATGATGGCCCGACCCGCGCCTCGATCGGCGGCGCTGGCTGCCTGCGCGGCGCGGGCTGCCGCGAGCACGGCCTCCGGGATCCAGGGCTGCACGAGGATGTCGATGACGCCGCCGCAGGCCAGGCCCACCTCCCAGGCCTGCGCGTCGCTGATGCCGAAGCGCACGACCCGCTCCAGGCCGGAGGCACGGGCCTCCGCCATGTGCTCGGCGGCGGCCCCTTCCACGCAGCCGCCGCTGACGGATCCGGCGATGCGGCCGTCAGAGGCGAGGAGCATGGTGGCACCCTCGCGCAGGGGCGACGAGCCGAAGGTCCGCACCACCACGGCCCGTGCCATCCCCACGCCGTCCCTCTGCCAGGCGTCGATGGTGCCCAACAGGTCCTTCATCCCGCTGGCCAGCTCATGCCGCCCTCCCGTTCATGCCGGCGCCCAGCTGCGCAGCGGGATCGCGGGCGCTGGGCGCTTCTGATGGACGCGCGGTCGCCCGGAGCGGTCGGGACGGCGGCTGCGATGGTCAGCCATGTCGGACAGCAGGTCGCCCAGCTGGCGGAGGCTGGCCAGGTCGTTGACGGCCACCAGGTCGTCGATGAAGGGGTAGGCGGCCTTCATGCCGCCGGCCAGGGGCTGGTAGACGTCCGGGCCGAAGAGCGGATCGAGCCAGATGAGCCGATGGCAGCTGCGCTGCAGCCGCGCCATCTCGCGACGCACGAGGGCCGGGTCACCCCGATCCCAGCCGTCCGAGACGATGAGGACCACACCGCTGGAACGCAGCACCCGGCGCGCCCAGACCGCGTTGAACGTGCGCAGCGATTCACCGATGCGGGTCCCGCCCGACCAGTCGGAGACGGAAGCCGAGACGCGCGCCAGGCCAGCGTCCGGGTCGCGGCCCGCCAGCTCGCGGGTGACACGCGTGAGGTGAGTGCCGAAGACGAAGGCCTCCGTGCGCACGCCCGTCAGCCGGCGCAGCGCGATGGCGAAGCGGATGAGCAGCCGCGCGTGTCGCTCCATGGAGCCGCTCACGTCGCAGATGACGGTCATGGAGCGGGGGCGCATGCGTGGCCGGCGCCAGAGCCACTCCGCGAGGTCGCCCCCGCTCTGCAGGTTGCGCCGGAACATCTGGCGTGCCGCCAGGCGCCGCCCGTGTGGGTGGAGCCCATGTCGACGCGAGCGGCGCATCTCGAGTCGCGGACGCAGCTCGTCCACGAGCCGCTCCGCGTCACGCAGTTCGACGGGGCTCATGCGCTCGAAGGGCTTGTGGAAGAGCCGCTCGAGCTCGCTCCAGGAGGCCGCGGACGACGTCTCGTCGCGCAGGTCGGATGAGCCGGCCGGATCTGCCGCCTGGTCGCCGATGACGGCCGCGGCAGACGCCTCCTGCTCGGCCGCCTCGCCCTGCCGCAGGGCCGCCGAGCGCTGGCCATCGCCGCTCCGCTCGTCCCAGGGCAGCTCGAGGTCCAGGTCCGGCGGCTCGATGGCCAGCTCGTAGCGCCTCCAGAAGCGGCTGAAGACCTCGTCGTAGACGGGCAGCTCGTCGCGGCGCCGCACGAAGAGCGCGAGCCCCGCGGCGTGGACCTGCTCGCGTTCGCCGATGTCGATGAGCGTCAGGGCGCGCGAGTAGTCGATGGCGGCGCCCAGGTCCGTGCGCAGGCCGGACGCCCGCAGCGCACGCGTGAAGAGCATGGCGTTCCAGAAGAAGGCACCCCCAGAGACGCCCGGCACCGGCTGCTGCATGCTGCGCCGCAGACTCAGGCGACCGCGGCCGCCGTCTCCTCGAGGTAGAGCCGCGCGGTCGAACCGCGGATCGCCCGCACGTCCTCCTCGTACTTGAGCACGACCCCGAGGGTCTCATCGACGAGCTCCGCCGTGAGACGCCCGGCACCCAGGGCCAGGAGCGCGGCCGCCCAGTCGATGGTCTCGGCCACGCCCGGAACCTTGGTCAGCTGCCCGCTGCGGAGGCGCTGCACGAAGGCCACGATGGCGGCCGCCAGTCGCTGCGGCGTGTCCGGCACGCGGGCGAGCACGATCTGATACTCCCGGGCGGCGTCCGGGTAGTCGATCCAGTGGTACAGGCAGCGGCGCTTGAGGGCGTCGTGGACCTCACGCGTGCGGTTGGAGGTGAGGACCACGCGCGGCGGATGCTCGGCCCGGATGGTGCCGATCTCCGGGACGGTCACCGCGAAGTCGGAGAGGATCTCCAGGAGGAAGGCCTCGAACTCCTCATCAGCGCGGTCGATCTCGTCGATGAGCAGGACCGGTGGGCCGCCTTCGTGAGCCTCCAGTGCCTGCAGCAAGGGCCGCTTGAGGAGAAAGCGCGCATCGAAGATGTCGTGGGCGTCCGCGTCGGCGAGCTTGCCCTGCGCCTCCAGCAGGCGGATCTCCAGCATCTGGCGCGGGTAGTTCCACTCGTAGACCGCCGTGTTGACGTCCAGGCCCTCGTAGCACTGGAGGCGGATGAGCCGGGTCCCCAGCGTCGCGGCCAGGACCTTGGCCAGCTCCGTCTTGCCCACGCCGGCCTCGCCCTCCAGCAGCAGCGGCCGCCCGAGGCGCAGGGCCAGGAAGACGGCCGTCACGAGCGAGCGGTCGGCCACGTAGTCGCGCTCCCGAAACGCGTCCTGCAGGGCATCGATGGAGTCGGGCGGTCGGTCCATGACCCGAATCTAGCGCCCCCGCCACATTACGATGCGAAGCACGCTTCTCAGCCGCCGACGCCTGAGGCTGCCCGCGCCGCTGCCCCTGGCGCGGCCGCCGCTGCCAGCCGCGCCACGAGCTGGCGAGTCAGCTGCCAAGCCGCGGCACCGTCGGTGGGCGGCCGCACGCGCAGGTGATTGGAGGCGTAGTGGAGGCGCCCGGCCAGCGCACGCAGCGGGTCATCGGCGGCGCGCGGCGCCAGGGCTCGCATGGTGTCCGCTCGCGACCATTCCGACCCGAAGCGCAGCACCAGCTGCCCGTCCTCGTTGCCGACCGAGACCAGGCCGGCCTCCTCGGCGCGGTAGCGCAGCTGCGAGACCTCCAGGAGCCGCTCCACCGGTGCCGGCATCGGGCCATAGCGGTCGAGGAGCTCGCGGCGCATCTCTTCCAGCCCGGCGTCGGTCGCCACCCGTCCGAGGCGTCGGTAGAGCTCCAGCTTCTGGGGCTCTTCGGGCACGTAGTCGTCGGGCAGGTAGGCGTCCACGGGCAGGTCGATCTTGGACTGCGTGCGGGCGGTGCGGGCCGCACGACCCTCCAGGACCGCCTTCTCGACCTCCACGGCCTCAGCCAGCATGCGCGTGTAGAGGTCGAAGCCGACGGCTGCCATGTGCCCGTGCTGCTCGGCGCCCAGGATGTTGCCGGCGCCGCGGATCTCCAGGTCGGAGAGGGCGATCTGGAAGCCCGCCCCCAGCTCCGAGGCGTTGAAGATGGCGGCCAGGCGCTTGCGCGCGATATCGCTCAGCTGGGCGCGGCGGCGGTAGAGCAGGTAGGCGTAGGCGCGTCGCGCGGAACGACCCACGCGACCCCGCAGCTGGTAGAGCTGGGCCAGGCCGAGGGTGTCGGCGCGGTCGATGACGATGGTGTTGGCGTTGGGGATGTCCAGGCCCGACTCGATGATCGTGGTGCAGACGAGGACGTCCTGCTCGCCCGATGCGAAGGCCACCATGACGCGCTCCAGGGCGCCCTCGGCCATCTGGCCGTGGGCGACGGCGATGCGGGCGCTGGGCAGCAGCCGGCGCAGCTGCTCGGCCTGGGCCTCGATGGTCTCGACACGGTTGTGCACGAAGAAGACCTGCCCGCCGCGGTCCAGCTCGCGCAGGATGGCGTCCCGCACGAGGCCGGCGGACGCCTCCGCGACCCGGGTCTGGATGGGCAGACGGTCCTCCGGCGGCGTCTCGATGACGCTCATGTCGCGCACGCCCACGAGCGCCAGGTTGAGCGTGCGCGGGATGGGCGTGGCCGAGAGCGTCAGGACGTGCACCTCGGTCTTGAGCTGCTTGAGGCGTTCCTTGTGCGTCACCCCGAAGCGCTGCTCCTCGTCCACGACGACGAGCCCCAGGTCGCGGAAGCGGATGTCCTTGCTGAGCAGGCGGTGGGTGCCGATGACGATGTCCACGCTGCCGGCCGCCAGCCCGGCCAGCGTCTCCTGCTGCTCGGCCCGAGGCACGAAGCGCGAGAGCGAACGGACCGTGATGGGATAGGCCGCGAAGCGCTGGCTGAAGGTGACCAGGTGCTGCGAGGCCAGCACGGTCGTGGGCACCAGCACCGCCACCTGCGTGCCAGCCTGGATCGCCTTGAAGGCGGCGCGCAGCGCGACCTCGGTCTTGCCGTAGCCGACGTCGCCCACCACGAGGCGGTCCATGGGCGTGTCGCGCTCGAGGTCCTCTTTGACCTCGTAGGCGGCGCGCAGCTGGTCGGGCGTCTCCTCGTAGGGGAAGGCCGCCTCCATCTCCGCCTGCCAGGGGGTGTCCTCGCCGAAGGTGCGGCCCGGCGCGCGGGCGCGCTCGGCGTAGAGCGCCAGCAGGTCACGGGCCAGGTCCCCGACGGCCTTGCGGACGCGCGTCCGGGCACGCTGCCACTCCCCTCCTCCCAGGCGGCTGAGCTGGGGATGCTCGCCGCCGGCATAGCGCGAGACGCGCTCGATCTGTTCGACGGGCACCCAGATCCTCCCGGCCTCCGCGAAGTGCAGCTCCAGGAAATCGCGCTCCTCGCTGCCGCGTCCGCCGGCCGGGCGGCGCACGAGCCCCTCGTAGCGCGCGACGCCGTGGTCCACGTGTACGACCACATCGCCCGGCTCGAGGCGCTCCAGAAGGTCGCGAGGCACGACGCGCCGCATGGCCCGGGGCCGACGCACCCGGACCGAGCCGAAGAGCTCGCGGTCGGTGACGAAGAGGAGGCCGTCCGGCCCGCCGCCGAAGCCGCCGTTCAGGCTGCGGTCGACGAGCGCCAGCCCGCCCGCTGCGAGCGGCTCCCGCACGACGCTGACCGGCGCGGCCAGGATGTCGTCATCGGCCAGGATCTCCGCCAGGCGGGCCGACTGATCGGAGGCCAGCACGACCCGGGCACCCTGATCGCGCCAGCGGCGCACGGTCCCCGCCAGCGACCCGAGGGGTGCGGGGGGCAGCGCGGGCTCATGCCAGCCGAAGGGGTTGCCACCGGGGGGCGCGCCCTCCGCGTCCGGCTCCCAGGTCAGCTCCAGCGTGCGGGCCGCCACGAGCGCCTGCTTCCAGGCACGCGGCTCGGGGTACGCGGCCGCCCATCCGGTCGGCAGCTCGCCG
This sequence comes from uncultured Chloroflexia bacterium, assembly GCA_963707395.1. Lineage (GTDB taxonomy): Bacteria > Chloroflexota > Limnocylindria > Limnocylindrales > CSP1-4 > JAFMJV01. Next base: position 39,988 of record CAVPPQ010000024.1, on the reverse strand, counting down.
GTCTGCTCCAGCTCGAGGCGGCGCTGCTCGGCCTGCTCGACCAGGAAGGCGGCCGCCTCCGCCACCTCGACCGGCTCGTCGACGATCCAGATGGCATCACCGAGGTGGTCGAGCGCGGTGGCCGGCGCGAGGTAGCCGCCCCAGAGCTCGGCGGCGTCCCCCAGGGAGCCGTCGTCGAAGCGGGCCAGATCGGCGGCCAGCGTCTCCGAGAGCCGCTTCGCCTGGCGGCCGAGGCGCGTCTCGAGCCCCTCCCGCGTGCCCGGTCCCAGGAGGAACTCGCTGGCCGGCAGGAGCGCCGCGGCATCGACGGGGCCGCTGCCGCGCTGGTCGGCCGGGTCGAAGGCGCGCAGGGAGTCGACCTCGTCGCCAAACCATTCGGCGCGCACGGGCCAGGGCTGGCCGGCGGGGAAGACGTCCAGGATGCCGCCGCGACGGGCGAACTCGCCGCGACCGCCGACCTCCGGCACGTGCTCGTAGCCGAGCGCGACGAGCGCCCGGGCCACGTGATCCATGGCCAGGCGGGCGCCGCGGCGGAGGCTGAGCGGCTGGGCCGGGATCTGGTCGGGGGCGATGGTGTGCTGGAAGAGGGCCTGCAGGCTGGCCACCAGGATGCGCGCCGGTCGCTCGGCGCGGTGCCACGCGGCGAGGGCGGCCACGCGCGCGGCCGACTCGTCACGCACGAGCTCGGAGCGCTCGTAGGCCAGCGCCGTGCGCGGCTCCAGGGTCACGACCTGCTCGGCGTCGCCCAGCCAGGCCACCAGCTCCTCGGCCACGCGGTCGGCGATCTCGGCGTCGCGAGCGATCCACACGAGCCGCTCTCCGGAGGCCAGCGCCAGGGCTGCCGCCAGATGGGACTTGGCGCCGTGCGGCATGGCCCCGTAGGTCACGTGGCGCAGGTCGGTCCCAAGTCGTGCACTCCCTGCCCGTCGCCCGGACGCGGCCGTCGCGAAGCGCTCCGCGAGGGCCTCCAGCTGGCCGCTCCGCCCGAGCGCCGCCGTCAGCGCGGAGAGGTCGGGGATGCGGTGCCGTCCCGACGCCGCGGGTCGGTCCCCAGCAGGGCGGTCCTCCCCGCTGCGCCGTCGCGACCGGGAGGCCGGCTGTCCGTCCGTCACGCGCCCCGGTCCCGGCCGCCACGCGGCAGCAGCTTGCGCCAGCCGGTCACGGTCCGGACGACGCCATCCGGGTCCGCACGTGGGGTCACCCGCGATGCCGGCTCCGGCGTCACGGTCGGGTCGTTGACGGGCGGCTCACCGGCCGTGGACGGCACCCGAGCGGCCCCGGCGCTGTCCGGCACCTCCAGCTGCCAGGCGTTCCAGCGGTTGGCCGCCCGGTGGGCACCCTCGCGAGCCCAGAGCTCCACGGCATCGGCGGCGGCGTCGAGGATGGCGTCCAGGTGTCGCTGCTCGGCGTGCGCGAAGTCGCCCAGGACGTGCTCGATGGCACCGACGGGCGGCTTGCCGATGCCGACCCGCAGCCGGGCGAAGTCCTCCGTGCCCATCTCGCCGATGATCGAGCGCAGGCCATTGTGGCCACCCGCGCTGCCGCGCTCCCGGAGGCGGAGCCTGCCGAAGGGCAGCGCCATGTCGTCCACGATGACGAGCAGGTCTGCCATCGCCACGCGTTCGCGTGCCAGCACCTTGCGGACGGCCACGCCGGAGAGGTTCATGTAGGTCATCGGCTTCACGAGCAGGAGCTCGTCGTCGCCGAGGCGTCCCCGCACGCTGGCGGCGGCATCCTTCGATCTCGCCCGGCCGCCCGCTCCGATGCGGTCGGCGAGGCGGTCGAGCACCAGCCAGCCGATGTTGTGACGGGTCTTCTCGTAGCGCGAGCCCGGGTTGCCGAGACCGACGGCGATCTTCTTCATGGATCCCTCCCGGACACGCGGACGCGCCGCCATCCGACGACCCGGCAGCGCGGGGAGCGAGTGCGGCTGAGCCCGATGGTAGCCGGGGCGAGCGGCGCGCGCGCCGTGGCGCGATGATGATCCGGCAAGGCCGGACCATGGAACGAGGATCACCCATGCGCATCACGTCCAGCGCCTTCGAGCCGGGGTCGACCATCCCGCGGCGCTTCACCTGCGACGGGCAGGACGTCTCGCCACCCCTCGCCATCGAGGACATCCCGCCGACTGCCGTCTCCCTGGTCCTCGTCGTGGACGACCCGGATGCGCCCGGCGGCACCTGGGACCACTGGGTCGCCTACGACATCCCGGTCGTCGGGGTCATCGAGGAAGCGGTCGGTCAGCTGGGCACGGCCGGGCGAAACTCCTGGGGGCGCACCGGCTACGGAGGCCCCTGCCCGCCCCGCGGGAGCCATCGATACGTGTTCACCGTGTACGCCCTGGACACGCGGCTGGGACTCCCGGCGGAGGCGCAGAAGGCGCGCGTCGAGGACGCCCTGAAGGGCCACGTCCTGGATCAAGCGCAGCTGCTCGGTCGCTACCAGCGCTGGGGCGGGTCGGGCGGGTAGGCTGCCTGCCCACCCTTGCTCGGATCGCCTTGGGCCCCTGCCGACGCCGATGGACCAGTGGGCCCTGCCTTACGCCGATGGACCAGTGGCCCCCTGCCCGGCGCCCAGGACGCCACGCTCGGATGGCAACGCGCCGGTCGCCGCCGCGCCATCGCGGCGCTGCCGGTCGGCCACGGCCATGACGATCCGGTAGGTCACCAGGAACACCACGATGGTCGTGGCCACGATGTAGCCGGCTGAGGCCCAGCTCGTGCCGCTGTCCGTGCCCGCCATGATGCCGTGCACCGTGGCGCCCAGGAAGGCCAGGAACGAGAGGTAGTGGACCTGGCGCCAGGCCTTCTGGCCGATGCGCCGGCGCAGATAGAAGCTGACGAGGACGACGATGGTGAGCGCCATGGCCATCTGCCCGATGCCCACCCAGAGCGGCCGGTAGGGGCCCAGGAAGGGCACGACCACCTGCAGCGGCGTGTACGGCACGCTGCGGTCGATCATGAGCACGGCGCCGTGGACGAGGGCGAGCGCCAGGCCGACCAAGGACAGGTCCTGGTGCAGCGTGAACGACACGGCGCGATGGGCGATGCGGTCGAGGATCTTCGTCGATAGCAGGAGGCCGTAGACGACCGACGCGGTGAGGGCCAGGTAGGCCAGCAGCGCGGTGATGCGCGTCACGTACCAGGGCAGGCGATCGTGCTCGTGCGTGAGCCAGCCGATGACGGCGTCGAGGGCCGCCCCGCTCGTGGCAGCCAGGACGATGACCGCGGTCACCGCGAAGAGGGTCCAGCGCAGCAGTCGTGTCTGGGGGTGCAGTCCCTGGGACATCAGGCGAGCCACTCCATGCTGCGAGGTGAGGCGATGACGTCGCCGTCGTCCAGCAGCAGGACCTCGGCCAGCGAGCCCGCCCGGTCGGCGAGGTCCAGGCCATCCTGCGAGCCGCTGATGACGATGGCCTTGGCGATCGATTCGGCAGCCAGCGCGGACTCGGCCACGACCGTGGCCTGCACGACGTCCGTGCGGGCCGGTCGGCCCGTGCGCGGGTCGATGAGGTGGTGGCGATCGACCCCGGCGTGCTGCCAGCGGTGGATAGAGGTGCCCGAGGTGGCGACGCCGAGGCGGCCCAGCCCCACTCCCGCAGCGAGCGCCAGGGTGGCCAGCAGCCCGTCCCCGTGGCGAGGGTCGGCGACCGCCAGCTGCCACGCCTGCCCATGACCGGGCCGCACGGCGATGTCGCCGTCAGCGTCCACGAGGGCCGCTGGGTAGCCCGACAGGAGCCCCAGCGCACGGTCGGCGATCCAGCCCTTGCCCACGCCGTCCAGGTCGAAGCGGACGGGTCCCTCGCGCCTGACGAGGGCGCCACGACCCTGGTCGCAGAGTGCCCAGCCGGCGGGCCCGGGCGGCGGTTCGTCACCGTCCTCCGCGGCCAGGCGCGCCCCAAGCATGCCGACGTCCACGATGCCCTCGGTGCGCTCGGCGATCGAGCACGAGCGGCGCAGCACCGTGCCCAGGATCGGCCGCACTGCGGTCACTGGTGCGGCAGGACGGCGGTTGAGCGCGGAGAGGTCAGAGCCCGCGTCGAAGCGGGTCAGGCGCCGCGCCCAGGCCCCGATGCGGGCGGCCGCCAGGCGCAGGTCGCGGTCGACCCGATCGGCCTGGTCCGCATCACAGCGAACGTGCAGGCGCACGGTGCCGCCCATGGCCGCGAACTCCAGGCTTCGCTCGTCGGTGGCGGCCGCGGCCGAGGTCGTCATGCGCCGGACTGCCGCGTCCTGGCCACCGGTGCGCGCGAGACCGGCGCCCGGGACACGGGGCTGGACGCACTGGGCGTGACCCAGCGCACGACGACGCGCGGCGCCGGTGCGGCCGAGTGGATGACCCTGGCGCCGGGTGGCGCCTTCTGGCCTGGCCTGAGGTGCACGTAGCGGACCGGGCGCTCCACGCGCGTCGCCCGGACCGACACGGCGGTCGTCGGGCTGCTGATCGGCAGCAGGTTGGTGGCGGTCGCGGTCGAGCCATCGGTCCCGGCCCCGGGCAGCCGTCCGATGCCGGCAGCGATGACCGAGAGCGCCGCGACGGCCCCGACAGCGACCCCGATGCGGGACGGCAGGGAGTCGGGCTTGGCGTGCTTCCTGGGTGCGCGGGCCTCGGGCCGGGCGGGCGTTCCGGTGCCGGCGACTGGCACGCGCATCAGTCGTCGCCCCATTCGCGCTCTTCGTGGTCGTCCCGATCCTCGCGCTCCGAGCGATCCTCGTCGCGGACGGCTCGCACCGCTCGAACCTGGGTACTGTCTCGGCCCGTCGCGCTGGAGCCGGTCGCCGTCTGGCGCTCTACGACCACCGTGCGCGGCGGGGGCGCAGGCTTGACGTAGACGATCTCGGGGGCCAGGGAAGGATCGACCGTCGCCGGAGCGACCGCCAGGGCCTCCACGAACGGCGCGCCCCCGGCCGCTCCCACGGCAGCGGGCCGTGGGCCGAACCCGGCAGCCACGAGGCCGAACGCGAGGGCTGTGGCGGCGGCCACGCCGGCGACGGTGATGGCGAGTGACTTGATCACGAGAGCGCCTCCAGAGCGGGTGTCAGGGCCCCAAGTCTGCTGACGGCACCTTGTCCTGCCATGTGGCGCGCATGAGCGTTCTCAAAGGAACGGCCCGAGACCGTTGCGGCCAGCTCAACGGCGGGCCACCATGTGTCGCGTGAGAGTGCTGATCGTCGAGGACGAGACCAAGATCGCCCGCGCCATCGAGCGCGTCCTGCTCGCGGAGCGCTACGCCGCGGACGTCGCCGAAGACGGCGTGGCCGCTCTCGCGCTGGCCGGCGAGCGCGACTACGACGTCATCCTGCTGGACCGCATGCTGCCGGACCTCGACGGCATGGAGGTCCTGCGGCTGCTGCGCTCCCGCGGCGTGCGCTCCCCGATCCTGATGCTCACGGCCCTGGGCACGCTGGACCACCGCGTGGCGGGCCTGGATGCCGGTGCCGACGACTACCTCGCCAAGCCGTTCGCCTTCAGCGAGCTGCTGGCACGCATCCGGGCCCTGGCGCGTCGATCCCCCGAACGCCCGGAGGAGCGCATCGCGGCCGGCGACATCGTGCTCGACCCGCTGCGCATCCAGGTCTCCGTCGGCGAGGAGAGCCAGGACCTGACCGCCCGCGAGTTCGCCCTGCTGGCCTACCTGGTGCGCCACAGCGGCGAGGTCGTGACGCGCCAGCAGGTCCTCGATGCCGTGTGGGGCGCCGACCCGGACGTCTACTCGAACGTGGTCGACCTCTACGTCCACTACCTGCGCCGCAAGCTGGACGCGCTGGGCCGTCGCGACGTCCTGCGGACCGTGCGGGGGGTGGGCTACTCGCTGCGCGTCGACGCACGGCCGTGAAGGGCCAGGGCGGTCCCGTCGACTCGGCCGAATCGCTCCTCAGGCGGACCCGCCTGCGCCTCGCGGTCCTGACGCTGCTGACGGTCACCGCCCTGGTCATCGTCATCGGCCTCACCACGGCGTTCACGGCCATCACGCTCATGCGGCAGTCCGTGGACCGGACGCTGCTCCTCGCCGCCAGCGATCCGGTGGCCCTGAACCAGATCATCGAGGGCGAGAGCGAGTCCGCGGCCACCCGGGGCGTCCTGGGCGACGCCGACACCTTCCTCGTCCTGGCTTCCGCGGACGGCCGGTTGCTGGGTGCCTCCAGGGCCCGACCCGAGGGCCTGCCTGACCAGTCAGCCATCGAAGCAGCGAAGGACGGCCGTGACCTGCGCGACGCGCGCTACGGGGACACCGACGTGCGGCTCCTGACGATCCGCGTGGCCGGTGAGGCCGGCGAGGATGAACGTGAGAGCGACGACGAGGGCGAGGAGGATGCCGCGGCCACGCCGACCCGCTACCTGCAGGCGGGCATGAACCTGTCGCTGCAGCACCGCCTCGAGGGGCAGCTCCTGCTGGCCATCTTCGTCATCGGGGCACTGGGGGTCGTGGGCGCCATGGTCGTGACGGTCTTCCTCACCGGTCGCGCCCTGGTGCCCATCCGCGAGGCGTTCGCCACCGAGCGACGCTTCGTGGCCTCGGCTTCGCACGAGCTGCGCACGCCGGTCGCCATCATCCGGGCCTCGGCCGAGATCCTCGAACGGGAACGGCTCGTCGGGGGCGAAGGCGCCAACCTCCTGGAGGACATCATCGGCGAGACCGACCGCCTGGGCCGTCTCGTGGGCGACCTGCTGGCCCTGGCGTCCGCTGAGGCCGGGGCGCTGCCTCTGGCCCCCGTGCCCGTCGACATCGGCGCCTGGTTCGTCGACCTGGGGCGTCGCGCCGGGGCCATCGCCGTCAGCGCGGGCGTCCGCCTGACCGTGTCGCCGGAGGCCGTCGCGCCCGGCCTCGTCGTGACCGCCGACCCGGACCGCCTCGACCAGCTCGTCCTCATCCTCGTGGACAATGCCGTCGCCCATACGCCGCCCGGCGGCCTGGTCCGTCTCGACTTGCTGGACGAGCGACCCTCCCGGCGCGTGGTCATCCGGGTGACCGACGACGGTCCCGGCATCCCGCTCGAAGAGCAGGAGCGGATCTTCGAGCCCTTCGCCCGGGGGCGAGGGACCCGACGAACGGAGGGTGGGTCCGGCCTCGGCCTGGCCATCGCCAGGCAGCTGGCCCTGCGACACGGCGCCCAGCTCTCCGTCCAGAGTCGTCCCGGCGCTGGCGCCGCCTTCAGCCTGGGCCTGCGCCTGGAGGCCTGACTCGCGGGTCGATCCGGCCACGCTCACGACCGCTTGGTCCCTTCGGCCCTTGCGACCAGCGATGCGCAGTGCCACCGTGACCTCGGGAGGTGGCGGTGCAGGTCTCCCTGGTCAAGCCCACGCTGGGTCGGCGGCCTGATGGGCCCTTCGTGGACGAAGGGCGCATGGAGCCCCTCAACCTGGGCGTCATCGCCGGCCTGACGCCGCCCGGCGTCGACGTGCGCCTCTGGGACGACCGCGTGGACGTCATCGACTACGACGAGCCCACGGACCTCGTGGGCATCACGGTCGAAGCCTTCACCGCCCGCCGCGCCTACGAGATCGCCGACGAGTTCCGCGCCCGCCGCGTGCCCGTGGTCATGGGCGGCATCCACGCCACGGCGCTGCCCGACGAGGTCGCCGCGCATGCCGACGCCGTCTACACGGGCGATGCCGAGACGCGTTGGACAGAGGTCGTGGCCGATGCCCACGCGGGCCGGCTGAAGCCGCGCTACGACGCGCCCATCGGGACCGCGCAGCCGGGCAGCCGGCCCCGCCGGGACCTCTACGCGGGCAAGGGCTACCTGCCGGTCTCGCTGCTGCAGTTCGGGCGGGGCTGCCCGTTCCGCTGCGAGTACTGCGCGGTGGGCGCCTACTTCGACCACCGCCACCACGTCCGGCGCGTCGACGAGGTCGTGGCCGAGATCCAGTCGCAGGAGCGCCGCGACCTCTTCTTCGTGGACGACAACCTCATCGCCGATCACGAGGCGGCCAAGGCGCTCTTCCGAGCCCTGGTGCCGCTGCGCGTGCGCTGGGTGTCGCAGGCCAGCGTGGACCAGGTGCGCGACCCCGAGCTCATGGCGCTCATGGTCGAGAGCGGCTGCCTCGGCAACGTCATCGGCTTCGAGTCGCTCGAGCCGGGCAACCTGGCGCAGATGCACAAGCAGTCCAACGTGGCCGGCTTCGACCGCTACGCCAGCGCCGTGCAGAGCCTGCGCCATCATCACCTCCAGACGTGGGCCGCCTTCCTGCTCGGCTATGACCACGACACCCCGGCGTCCATCGAGGCGCAGTGCGACTGGGCCATCCGACAGCACTTCACCTTCGCGGCCTGGAACGTCCTCATGCCCTACCCCGGCACGCCGCTCTACGAACGCCTGGCCGAGGAGGGACGCCTTCTCTACGACGGACGCTGGTGGCTCCACCCGGAGTACCGCTTCAACAGCGCCGCCTTCCGGCCGGTGGGCATGTCCGCCGATGCGCTGACCGAGGCCGCCTGGCGCTGCCGACGCCGCTGGAACAGCCTCGGCTCCATCGTCCGCCGCGCCATCGACCCAGCCACCAACATGAGCTCGCCGACACGCTTCGTCCTCTACCTGCTCTACAACCCGCTCTTCCGGCGCGAGTCGCTGAAGCGCCAAGGGCTCCTGCTTGGCCTGCGGTGAGCAGCGACGAGTTCCGCTTCGCGCTGGCCACCCCGGACGATGAGCCGGCCATCCGCGCACTCGTCGCTTCGGTGGCCATGCCGGGCGCCGTCGCCGTGCGCTTCGAGCGGGAGCCGGACTACTTCCTGGGCACGACCATCCAGGGCGACCCTTGCCATGTCCTCATCGCCCGCCACCTGCCCGATGACGCCCTGGCCGCCGTGGCTGTGCGGGCCGAACGGCGCGTCTGGGTCGCCGGTCGGCCGGAACGCGTCGCCTATGTCGGTCAGATCCGCGTCGCACCCCGCTTCCAGGGCCGCTGGCTGACCCAGCGCGCCGCGCGCGAGGTCAGCGGCCTGCACGATCCAAGCCTCCCCTACCTGGGCGTCATCGCCGCTGACAACCCCGTCGCGCTGGGGACGCTGGTGGGCCCGCGTCGCCCCGGGAGCCCACAGGTCCGGCGCCTGGCACGCCTCGTCTCGCTGGCCTTCATCGTGCACCAGCGCTTCGCTGGGCGGCCGCGCCTGCCCGTCGAGCGCCTGACCGAGAGCTCGCTGGCAGAAGTCGTGGCCTTCCTGCAGCGGGTCGGGCCTGCCCGCCAGCTGTTCCCGGTCGTCGAGGCCCACGACCTGCTCGACGGGCGGACGTACCGTGACCTGCGCCTCGATGACCTCGCCGTGGTGCGGCGCGATGGCGAGATCGCCGGCGTCCTCGGTGCCTGGGACCAGTCGGCCTACAAGCAGGACATCGTGGACGGCTACGCTCCGCGCCTCCGCCGGCTGCTACCCGCGTACGACGTCCTGGCCCGACTGCTGGGGGGCCGACCACTGCCCCGGCCCGGCCAGCCCATCCGCACGGCCTTCGGCTGCCTGCGCTGCGTGGCCGACGACGACCCGGACGTGCTGTCGGCGCTCCTGGCGGCAAGCCTGCAGCGGGCACGGGCCCAGGGGCAGGACTTCCTCATGCTCGGCTTCGACGAGCGTGACCCGCAGCTGCGGCTGCTGCCGCACTGGCTCCACGCCACCTACCGCAGTGACGCCTTCGTCGGCTGGTTCGGCACGGACGACCCCACGGCGCGGCTCGACGGCCGGCCGCTGCACGTCGAGGTGGCGACACTCTGATGGCCGACCCGCGTGGCCCGTCGATCGGAGCCCTGACGCCGATCCGCGCCACCTTCCTCATGGTCGGGGCCGGTGTGGGGGCCGGCATCATGGCCGTGCCCCTCCTTGCCGAGCGGGTCGGGCTGGCCGGCCTCCTCGTCATCCTGCTCCTCGCCTACGGCGGCGCCGGGCTCATCCACCTCATGCTCGTGGAGGTCCTGTTGCGCACCGGGCAGCCGCTCCAGCTCATCGAGCTGGTGCGCCTCTGGGTCCTGCCGAGCGGCCGGCGGCGCTGGCTGCTGTGGTTCATCTTCAGCCTCCTGGTGGTGGCCTTCGCGGCCGCCCTGGCCGCCTACGTGGCGGCCATGTCCACGATCCTCAGCGAGTCGACCGGGCTGCCCGAGCCGCTCTGCCACCCGCTCGTCTACGCCGTCTCGGCTGGCGTGGTGTTCTTCGGGCTCCGAGCCGTGGGCATCTTCGAGACGCTGGGCTCGGTCGCGCTCATCGGCTGCGTGGTCGCACTGGCGCTCGGCGCCCTCGGTGTCGGCCTCGAGCTGCCCGTCGGCGTGCGCGGCGCGCCACTCGACGCGCTGGCGCTCTTCGGCATGGTCATGTACGGCTACTACGCCTTCTTCTCCGTGCCCCAGGTCGTCAAGGGGCTCGCGCCCGATGGCCGGGCGGCGGCGCGGGCGGTCATGGCCGGGCTCGGCATCAACGGCGTGCTCATCGCGGTCGTAGCGGTCGTCGCCCTGGGCGTCCCGACGGACGTCACGGAGGTCGCCATCGTAGGCATCGCCGACGCGCTGGGGCCGTGGGCTGGCGGGATCGGGTCGGTCTTCCTGGTGGCCGCGCTGCTGACGACCTACTGGGCCGTGTCCCTGGCGCTGGCCGACGTCATCGCCGAGCGGGTCGCGGTGGGCTTCCGGGTCGCCTGGCTCGTGGCCACGCTGCCCTCGCTGCTGCTGCTGTACGCGGGGGCCATGGGCTTCCTCGAGTGGGTGCGCCTGGCGGCGGGTCTGACGGCCATCGTCATCGCGCTCGTGACCATCCCCATGTACGTCAACGCGCGGCGGGACGGGCCGGTCCGGGAGCCAGACTGGAGCCTGGGCAGGTGGGGCAGCCGGCCGATGCTGGCGCTCGCGCTCCTGGCGACCCTGCTCATGGCCACGGGTTCGCTCCTGGAGGCGTGACGGGTCGTCGTGCCCGAGAGGCCGCAATCCCCGGGGCGGCAGAGCGATCGGCGCCCGGCGCCGCCCGAAGGCGACGTGAGCCTTCAGGCCTCCAGGCCGAGCAGCCGCCGCTCCAGGCTTCGCATGGCGGCTTCCTCTTCGGGCTCGGCATGGTCCCAGCCACAGAGGTGCAGGGCGCCGTGCGTGACGAGCAGGCGCAGCTCGTCCGCGGGGTGCCAGGCCACATCGCCGGTCTGGCCCCCCCGGCCCTCCGATGCCTGCGCGATGGCCCGCTCCACGGACACCACGATGTCGCCCAGGTGAACGGCCTCGCCGGGCGGCAAGGTGAAGGCAGGTCCCGCGGAAGCGGGCTCGCGAAAAACCGGGTCCTGGCCGGGATGCGCCGGGAAGGCGGACGGAGGCAGGAGTGGGAAGGAGAGCACGTCGGTCGGGCCGTCCTTCCCCATGTGCGCAGCGTTCAGCTCGGCCAGCTCGGCGTCGTCTGTGAGGGCCAGGGACAGGGTGGCATCAGGTGGGGCGCCGGCAGCCCTGAGCGCGGCGTCCAGCGCGGTGCGCAGGTCGGCATCAGGGAGCAGGTCGGGGACCCCAGGCCGGCGCGTGATCTCGATGGCGCGTGCGGCGGTCACGCTCGGCCTGCGATCTTCGACGGGTCCACAGGTTCGGCCCCTCGCACCGGGGGGATCGACCCTGGCGCCTCAGGGGTCATCCTGGGCGGCCTGGACTTCGTGATGCTGGACGCGCGAGGCGTCGGCCCCGGTGGCTCGGCTCTCGTCGCGCCCTGGCGTCGCGCTGCGCCGAGGGGTGGCCTCATGCGCAGGGGTCGCGTCGCGCCCTGGCGTCCCGACGCGCCGAGGAGTGGCCTCGTGCGCAGGGGAAGCCTCGTGCGCGGGAGTGGCGTCGCCCCAGTGCGTCGTGCTTCTGACGCCAGAGGTTGGTATCGACCGTCGGGCCGATCGTCGAGGTCCTCCGGGCAGGGCTCCGCAGTCGTTCCCAACCTGTCGTGCAGCAGATGACCGAGGAAACGGCCCCACGGCCCTCGGGACATAGGCTCGCCGGTCGATACTGACCTCACAGGTAGGCCTGATAGCCGGATCGCGGGTGAAAGGCCCGCACGACCCGACGCCATGGATCGACACCGCTCGGCCCGACACCGCTCGGCCCGATGCTGTACGACTCGATGCCGCACGACCCGATGCCGCACGACCCGATCGGGAGCGGCGTCGCCTGGCGACAGCTCACCCGCCGGCTGCCCGCGCCAGCTCCTCGTTGACGATGCGGCTCACGAGCTTGCCGTCGGCGCGGCCCTTGACCCTGCGGCATGAGCTCCGGACATGACGCGGCCCATGTCCTTGGGCGAGGTGGCGCCGCTGGCGGCCACGGCCTCGCGGGCTAGGGCGCGGACCTCGTCCTCACCGAGCTGTTCGGGCAGGTACGGCACCAGGATCTCGATCTCGGCCAGCTCCTTGGCGGCCAGATCCTCGCGCCCGGCGCCCTGGTAGGCGGCCACCGATTCGCGTCGCTTCTTGACCTCGCGGCCGATGACCTCGAGGGCCTCCTCGTCGGTGAGCGGCGCGCGCTTGTCCTTGGCCGCGTTCTGGGCGGCCGCGATGACCATGCGCAGCGTGTCGCGCCGCAGGGCGTCACCGTCGCGCATGGCAGTCTTCATGTCTGCCTGGAGTCGCTCCGTCAGGCTCACGGGAGACCTCCTGGTGGGCAGGCCGGGGGCACGCTCCTGCCAGGGAGATGATGAAGGGGGCGGGGCTGCTCGCCACGCCCCCTGGGGGTCGGATCGCCGGGTTACTCGCCGCGGGCGACCTTCTTGCGCTTCGCTTCCTTGCGCTTGCGCTTGACGCTGGGCTTCTCGTAGTGCTCGCGTCGCCGCGCTTCGGCGAGGATGCCGCTCTGCTGGATCTTCTTGTTGAAGCGACGCAGGGCAGCCTCGAACGACTCGTTCTCGCCGACTCTGACTTCAGCCAATCTGAGAGATCACCTCCCGCCGGGTCGTGATGGGCCAGCCCACGACGTCGGGAACCGGGACCGACGAGGGGGTCGCGCAACGGTGCGAGCGGGGAGGCTCACCGGGCCGGCCGTGGGCCGGACCTGCCTGCGAGGCCGGTGGCGAGTGTAGTGCCCGGCCACCGGGGCGGTCAAACGGCTCATCAGGCACGTGTGCATCCCAGCGTCCGTGCTGGTCGGTCGTGTTGTGTTGGGTGGGGGAGCCGGCCGATTCACCCGCGGCTCCTCCTCCGCCGCCCGGGCATCCGGATCCAGCTGCCCTGTGCGTGGCTCGTGCCTTCGGGAGGGGCCACCCGCGTGCCGGCCCGCCATCGCAGATGGGGCAGCCATGCCCATCCCGACACCGATGTCACCGTCGCCCATCCCCGTTCCTCGTGGAGGGGCGGATGCCGCAGGTCAGATGCTCGCACCTCCTTGGGACCCCTGACGGCGCCCATCCGTTCCCCCAGCGGGAACGCCGGCGGTCCGAAGGGGCGAGCTGGCCACTCCGTGGGCGCGTCCGCGGCCCATCCGTTCCCCCAGCGGGAACGCCGGCGGTCCGAAGGGGCGAGCTGGCCACTCCGTGGGCGCGTCCGCGGCCCATCCGTTCCCCCAGCGGGAACGCCGGCGGTCCGAGGACGCAGCCCGAGACCCAGCACAGGGACTCGGATGCTTCCGCGAGGCAAGGGACATACGTTCGCCGAGAACAGACTGCAAGAATCACGGTGCTCCCCGCGTTCTATGGATAGCAGGAGGTGCCGATGGAGACCCAGGTCGCGGTGAGTCCGGTCGCAGCTCCGTTCGAGGCGGTCGTCGCGCCGCACTACGACGGGCTCGTGCGTCGACTGACCTTCATCGTGGGGGATGCCGAGGAGGCGAAGGACTTGGCCCAGTCGGCCTACCTCAAGGCACTCGAGGCGTGGCCGCGGTTCAATGGCTCCGACCCCCGAGGCTGGCTCTACACCATCGGCATCAACCTCGCCATCAGCCACTTGCGTCGGCGCCGGCTCTGGCGGCGACGCACGCCGGTGGCAGAACCGACCTGGGCGCTGCGCATCGACCCCGACCTGTGGCAGGCCATCGGCGAGCTCGACGCACCGCGGCGCGCGGCCCTGCTCCTGAGCGTCATGGACGGTTACACCCAGGCGGAGATCGGGGACCTACTCCATGTCCCACCAGGGACGGTGGCCAGCTGGCTCTCGCGCACGAAGGCGCAGCTCCGCCAGCGACTCGGAGAGGAACGATGATGGACCCGTTCGACTCGCTCCTGCGTGAGCGCATCACGCGACTACTGGTGGCTGTGCCCGTGGGGCCGGTTCCTCAGCCGAGCCGCCCGCCAAGGGCAGGACGGCGGATGGTCAGCAGGCGCCTCGTCCTCGCCTTCGGGCTCGGACTGCTGCTCCTGACATCACTCGCCGTGAGCCTGCCGACCCAGTCACGACCGACCTTCGAGGCGCAGCTGCGTGCCCTGGGTGTACCCGAGGGTGTCGAGATCGTCGCAGGAAGTGGAGGTCCGGACGGCGTACGCGCGGTCGTCTACCGCGACACCGATGGGCAGGTCCACTGCGCTGGTCGGTGCCAAGGCATCGAACTCATGGATCCAAGCGGGACGGTCCTCTGGTCAGGCCCCAGCCTGCCGACCCCGACTCCGAGCCCGTAGGGTCACGCGGACGACACTCGCCGTTCGAGTATTGCGACCTGGCTGATAGCCTTCGCTCGTGGCATTCGCACGATGCTGTATCATGTACTGTATATGCCAAGCACGCGCACGCAGATCTACCTAACGGCCGACCAGCGTCGGCAGCTGGACGCCCGCGGACGACGGTCCGGCGCATCGCTTGCCCACATGATCCGCGAAGCCGTGGACACCTACCTGGCCGGCGACCGGACGGACGCAGAAGCAGCGCTGGCGGAGTCGTTCGGGACCATGCCCGGGCTCGAACTGCCCAGCCGCGACGAGTGGGACCAGCGTGGCGCGGATCCTGCTCGATAGCGACGTCCTGGTCGACCACCTGCGGGGCCATCGTCGCCTCACGGCAGGTTCGGATGACCTCCATGTCTCCACGGTCACCCGCGCGGAGCTCTTCGCTGGACGGGGCAGCGAGGAGGCCCGCGTGCGCACGCTGCTGCAGGCCATGACGAGCCTGCCGGTCGATGACCAGGTCGCCGAGCGTGCGGGCCGGCTTCGCCGCCTGCATGCCATCCGCCTGCCCGACGCGCTCATCGCAGCGACCGCGCTCGAGCACCGGCTGACCCTGGTGACGCGGAACGCGCGCGACTTCTCGGGCATCAAGGGCCTGCGCCTTCGCGTCCCGGACTGACGTTCGGCGTTCCACGACGCTCCAGCGGTTCGCAGGCTCTTCGCTGGGTCGACTCCCGCAGACGCGCGCAGCGGCGACGCAAGTCAGGGGCCGTTCGTCAGTTCACGGCCAGCAGACCCCACCCCTACACTTCGCGCGATGAGCGACTTCCCGGACGTCTCACGGTACCCGTCCCTTCTGGCCATCCTCGATGACGCGGCCACGCGCTGGCCAGCCGAGCCACCCATGTGGGGCCTGCGCACCGACAACGGCCTGGAGCTCCCGTGGAGCGCGGCGGAGATGCGGCAGCGGTCCCTCGTGGCGGCCTGGCGCTTGCGAGATCGCGGCCTGCAGCCCGGTGATCGGCTCTTGACCTGGTCCCCTTCGACCCCCCGCCTGCCAGCCCTCTACTGGGGCGCCATGCGGGCCGGTGTCGTCATCGTGCCACTGGACCTGCGCATGACCCCCGGTGTCATCGACCGCATCTCCCACCGCGCGGAGACGAGGTGGCTGGCCGTCGACGCCGGTCTGGATGCCCCTGATCCGGCTGAGGTGGGTCTCATCGACTTCACGGTCTGGAAGCTCGAGGACCTGGTGGCGGACCCGGACGACTCCTTTCCTGCCGACTGGCAGGGGCAGGTGGAGGCCTGGCCGCAGCCGGAACGCGACACGCTCTTCGAGATCGTCTTCACGTCCGGCACCACGGCCGACCCGAAGGGCGTCATGCTCACGCACGGCAATATCCTCGAGACCGCCGGCGCCTTCGAGCGGCTCATCGAGCTGCGGCACCACCGAGCCGTGGGCATCCTGCCGCTCTCGCACCTCTTCGAGCAGGCCCCCGTGCTCTTCTACGCCACCGCCATCGGCGCGGAGGTGCGCTACATCCGCTCCAGGAACCCGCGCGTCGTCGTGGAGGCCATGCGCGACCTGAGGGCCACGGTCCTGGTCACGACACCCCAGGTGCTGGAGCTCTTCTGGACCTTCCTCACCCGCGAGGTCGAGCGACGCGGCCAGACCGCGCGCTTCGAGCGTGCTCGCCGCATCGCCCGGCGACTGCCCTTTCGCCTGCGCCGGCTGCTCTTCCGCCGCAGCGTCCACGCCCAGTTCGGTGGCGAGCTGCACCTCTTCATCTCGGCCGGGGCGTACCTGCCCCCAGAGCTGCAGCAGGCCTGGGAGGACCTCGGCATCATCGTCATCCAGGGGTACGGGTCGACCGAGTGCGGCATCGTCACGGCCAACGACCAGTGGCACCATCCGGCAGGCGTCGTGGGCCGCGTCCGGGAGCCCTCGATCGTGAAGCTGCACCCAGAGACCTCGGAGATCCTGGTCAAAGGACCCAACGTCTCGTCCGGCTACTGGCGCAACGAGGAGGCCACGGCCGCTTCGCGCGACGCGGAGGGCTGGTTCCTGACGGGGGACGTGGGACAGTTCGACGACGAGGGGAGCCTCGTGCTCTCCGGTCGCCTGCGCAACATCATCGTCCTGCCCAACGGCCTGAACGTCTACCCGGAGGATGTCGAGGCCGCCCTCGCAGACCACGGGCTGACGCAGACGGTGGTCGTGGAGACGGCGCCGGGGCGGATCGAGGCCGTCGTTCTGCCGCCCGGCAGCCAGCCGGTCATCCGCGCCGGCCAGCCGGCTCCACCCGCCCGCTCGGCAGACGAGGAGACGGCCGTGGCGTCCGAGATCGAGCGCATCGTCAAGGCCGCCAACGCCGACCTGTCCATGCACCAGCGCATCGCGGGCTGGCGTCTCTGGCCGGAGCCCGACTTTCCGCGCACGCACACCCTCAAGATCCGTCGCAACGAGGTGCGCGCCTGGGCCGGCGACGACGTCGCCCTCAAGGTCCGCGAGGAGGACGCCGCCTGACGTCACGACGCGCGGCTACCCGGCGGCGAGGACTCGCCCGGGGTGCCAGCGGCCGCGCATGATCGATGGATCGACCATCTGCCCGTCGGAGGCGGCGGCGGAGACGCTCACGGCGCTCCAGCGGCCGCCGCATGATCGATGGATCGACCATCTGCCCGTCGGAGGCCACGGCAGAGGCGCGCCCGGGGTGCCAGCGGCCGCGCATGATCGATGGATCGACCATCCACCCGTCGCAGGCGGCGACGGAGACGCGCCCGGCGCTCCAGCGGCCGCCGCATGATCGATGGATCGATCCAGCACAGTGCCGGGGGCGCCGCGTAGCGGGGGCGCCGCGTTGCAGGGCCGTCCAGGCGACCCGCGGTGCCCGACCGCGTGAGCCCTACTTGACGACCTCGATCGGGCTGCCCACGGCAGCGACGGCGTCGAAGACCGACTCGGCCGAGGCTGCGTCCGACGAGCGACCCGGCGACCAGCTCGTGAAGATGACGGCGTCGTCCCGAACAGCCACCGAGAACTGCGTGTCCGGCGTGAAGTTGGCCTGGCCGAAGCCGGAGCCCAGGTAGGCGGCCAGCTCTCGCCCCCAGCTGCTGGCCTGCTCGCCATCCGGGGCGTCGTACACGACCACGAACCCGTCCCCGGGATCGGCCAGGTCGGCACGCAGCACCACGCGCGGGGCCTGGAGCAGGGAAGCCGGCTCCGACGGCCGGTAGGCGGCCATCGGAGCATCCAGCCGGTGTCCGACGCCGGACACGGAGGCCCCGAGCTCGGCGATGACGGACGCGGTCGAAGGTGCCCAGGATTGCAGCGGCGTCGGCAGCGGCACGACGTCGGCCTGGACGGAGGGCCGCTCAGCGGACGCACAGGCGTTGAGCGCCGCCACGAACGCGAGCAAGGTGGCCGCGCCCACGGCTCGCCGGCGGCCCGTCCCAGGTGCCAGGAGGCAGCGGCTCAACCGGGTGGCCAGTCGAAGCGCCGTCCGCCGATGAGGTGGACGTGGAGGTGGGGCACGGACTGACCACCGTCGGCCCCCACGTTGGAGACGAGACGATAGCCGTGCCCGGGGAGGCCGGCATCGGCCGCCAGCGTGGGCAGCGACCGCGAAGAGCCGGCCGAGCATCGGACCGTCGTCCTCGCCGAGGTCGGCCGCGGAGGTGACGTGCCGGCGCGGCATGAGGAGCGTGTGCACCGGCGCGACCGGGTTGATGTCCTCGATGGCGACCACGAGGTCGTCCTCGTGCACCCTCCGGGCTGGGACCTGGCCGGCGATGATGCGGCAGAACAGGCAGTCGGGTTCGGTCATGTCGTCCTCCTCGGCGCGGGGTGGTCGGTCATCGAACACGTGAGGCATCGGGCACGACGGCCTCAGAAGGCCGGCTTGCTCATCATGAGCCAGCCGATCGTGCCGATCGCGCCGGCCATGAGGTAACTGACGTATCGCTGCCGTCGAGCCCGGACCCGCCAGCGCTCCTTCTCCGCCTCGCTGGCCGCCGGGCGCAGGCCGAGCAGGCGCCGCACCCCGGGACGCTGGATGAAGAAGGCCACGAGCAGCACCGTGGCGTAGATGGCCAGCGCGACGAGCAGCCAGGGCTGGTCCAGGAAGGCGCCGCCAAGGACCGCGAGCATGGCGATCCCCGTGGCGGCCACGCCGATGCCGATGATGATCGTGCCGTGGGCCTCGAGCCAGATGAGCGTGCGCGTGATCGGGCCTGGGTGGGCGGGCACGACCGGCTCGCCATCGGTGCCGCGGGTGCGCATCGTGAAGGGCAACAGGAACGCCGGCAGGAAGAGCGCCACGGCCAGCACGACGTGAGTCGTCAGCAGCAGCGGGAAGAGCGACGGCGGGACGGTCACGGCCGCTCGACGTCGAGAGCCACCCAGTCGGTCTCCTGGTCCCGCCCCACGATGCGTAGTCCAGCCGACTCGAGGGCCACCACGACCTCTGGCTCGCGGTCGACGAAGATGCCGGACGCCAGCAGGCGCCCGGCGCTGCCGGGTGTGCCGTCGCCCGGGCGCATGGCCGCCGCCAGCTCGGGCGCGAGCGCCACGAGGAGGCTGGCCACGAGGTTGGCGAGGACGAGGTCGAAGGGTCCGCCATCGACGGGCAGCGAGCCGGCCGAGGCGGATACCGCCACGCCGTTGCGGGCGGCGTTCTCCCGCGTGGCCTCGACGGCGATGGGGTCCGTGTCCACGCCGCGCAGCTCGCGGGCGCCCAGCAGGCCGGCCGCCACGGCCAGGATGCCCGATCCACAGCCAACGTCGATGACGCTGGCGCCTGTCACCAGACCAGCGTCGGACCAGCGCTCCAGGCCCACCAGGCAGAGCCGCGTCGTGGGGTGGAGGCCGGTGCCGAAGGCCATACCCGGGTCCAGCGCCACGACGACGTCCCCCGGGGCCGGATCGTAGTCGCGCCAGGTGGGCTTGATGACGATGCGCCGGCCGAGACGCATGACGGGGAAGTGCTCCTTCCAGGCCTCAGCCCAGTCCTCCTCATGGACGGCGCGGACACGCAGCTCGCCGATGGGCCGCAGGCCGAAGGCGGTCAGGTGGCCGAGGCGCGCGCGGGTCTCGGCGATGGCCGACTCGGCCGCCGCGTGGTCGAGCGCCGGCAGGTAGGCGCGGATGGTGGCCGGAGCTCCTTCGATGGGGACCGCAGCCAGGCCCTCCTGCTCGGTCGTGAAGGGCTGCTCCACGGAGACGCCGCCCCCGGCCACGCGTGACAGGATCTCGCTGACGGCCTCCACGGCCTCTGCGTCGGCGTCGATGGCAAGCTCCAGCCAGGTACCCGCCGCGGACGTGCCCTCATCGGCATCGGGCGGATCGAGGCGCGCGGGTCCCTGCTCGCCGCTCAGTTGATGGCGTCCTTGATGCGCTCGCCGAGGCTGCGCTTGCCCTTGCGGGTGCGCGGCACCCCGGCCGGCGCTCCGTCACCGCCCGGGCTGATCTCGCCGCTCTCGACGGCGAGCTGCTCGAGGAGCTCGCGCTGTCGGTCGGTGAGACGCGTGGGCACGTCGACGTCGATGAGGACGTGGAGATCGCCGCGCGCACCGGGGCGTCGCAGGTGCGGCACGCCCTTGCCGCGGCGGCGGATCTCCGAGCCCGGCTGGGTGCCGGGCTTGATGTCCAGCAGCTCCTGTCCGTCCGGCGTGACGATGGGCACCTCGGCACCGAGCGCCGCCTGGGTCATCGAGAGGCGCAGCTCCAGGTACAGCTCGGTGCCATCGCGCTTCAGCAGGGGGTGCTCTTCCACGTGCGTCACCACGTAGAGATTGCCGGGCGTTCCGCCCCGGGGTGCTGCCTCCCCTTCCCCGGTGAGGCGGATCTGGTGGCCGTCATCGATGCCGGCCGGCACCGACACCCGTAGTGTGCGCTTGCGCTCCGTGCGCCCGTCGCCCCGGCAGGTGGGGCAGGGCTTCTCCACGACCTGGCCGCTGCCCCGGCAGCGACCGCAGGCGCTGACGTTGACCATCTGGCCCAGGAGCGTAGAGCGCACCTCGCGCACCTCGCCGCTGCCACCACACTGCGGGCACGCGGTCGGGGCACTGCCCGCCTCCGCGCCGCTGCCATCGCACGTCGCACAGCGGTCGAGGGCCGTGAAGCTGAGGTCCTTCTCGGCGCCGTGGATGGCCTCGTCGAAGGAGAGCGTCAGGTCGTAACGCAGGTCGGCGCCGGCGGGCCGGCGGGCCCTGCGGGCGGCGCCACCGGCGGCCTGGCCGCCGAAGAAGGCGTCGAAGATGTCGCCGAAGCCCTGGAAGCCGCCGAAGGGCCCGTAGCCCTCCGCCCCGGTGCCGCCCACGCCGGCTCGCCCGAACATGTCATACGACTGCCGGCGCTGTGGGTCGGAGAGGACCTGGTAGGCCTCGTTGATCTCCTTGAAGCGGGCGTCAGCGTCAGCGTCGGTGCTGACGTCAGGGTGCCACTGCTGGGCCAGCTTTCGGAATGAGCGCTTGATCTCCTCGTCGCTGGCGTTGCGCTCCAGGCCAAGGATCTCGTAGTAGTCGCGGGTCGTCACCATGCCTGCCGGAGTATAGGCAAGGCGCGCCGCAGGACCTCCAGTCAGCCCCCGCGACCCGCATGCATGAGGTGCGCTCCTAAGGCATGACCCGATGACCCACCGTCGCCTTAGCCACATGGTGGTGCCATCGACACGCAGCCGGAGGTCGGCGGGATGGCACGCCAGGCTCGTCACACGATCGAACGAACCAACCCTGACGGCGCCGTGCCGCCCGTGCGGCCGCGCCTGCCGGGCGAGGGTGGCGCGATGGCCTTCATGGACACCGTGGCGGACCTCGTCCGGCGCTTCCGCTTTCTTCACGATCCGGCACGGCCGGAGTGGCAGACGGCCGCAGACGTCCTGGCCTGGGCTGGCGACGACCTGCCGGACGAAGTGACCGACCGCCTTGCGCTTGGTGGCCTGTGCGCCATCGGCGGGCCGGAGTTCCCCGAGAGCCGGCTCTCGGACGGGCTGGCTGAGTGGGTCACGGCCGGGTCGCCGGAGCAGTCGCTGGCGTCCTGGAGGTCATGGCCGGCCTCGGACCAGCACGAGCTCCTCGTCCAGGGGCTCGCCGAGTACGCCCGGGTCATGCCCACCGATGACTACGAGCTGGCCTACCACTCCGGGGACGCGTACCAGGCCCGGTTCCTCGTCGCGGTCGGCTGGGTCCCCAGCCTGCTGGGCGCGATGGTCGCGGGTGCCATCGCGGCGGGGCTGGCCGACGATCTCTGGCTCTTCCCGGTCGTCGCCCTCGCCGGACTGGTCCTGGGCTGCCTCGCGACGCTCGGCGCGTGGAGCGCAGCCAGCACCCTCGACCTGCGCTGGCACCTGCTCGGTCGATACTGGTGGACGGCTGTGCTGCTCATCGCCCTGGTCACCGGGCCAGCGACGGCCCTGCTCGTGGCCGTGATCGCGCTGAACCTCGGCTGATCGGATCCCTCGGGAGCACCCGGGTCGTGCCCCACGTATGCTCGGCGGCGATGGATGCCCTGACCGTCAGCAGCGCAGCGGCCCGACGCTTCCTCGTGCGCCGCCACCTCCTGGCGCCGCCGCGCTCCCTGCCAGCGGGCCCCGAAGGCGTGGGCGCGGTCTTCGAGCACCTCGGCTCGGTCCAGTTCGACCCGCTGGCCGTGGCCGGTCGCAACCACGACCTCGTCCTGCACGCCCGGGTGCGCGACTACGACCCGGGCTGGACGAACGAGCTCCTCTACGAGCGGCGTGAGCTGTTCGAAACCTACAACAAGATGCTCAGCCTGCTGCCCACCCACGAGCTGCCCTGGTTCCGCCTCGCCTGGGATCGCTTCCTGTCCGAGCACCGCAACGGCGCCTTCGCCCGGCACCCCGAGACCGTCGAGCACGTCCTTGAGCGCCTGCGCACGGACGGACCGCTGAGCAGCCTCGACTTCGAGAAGCGGACCACGATCGAGTGGTACTGGGGCCCGACCGGCGAAGTGCGCGCCATCCTGGAGGCCCTCTTCGAGGCTGGCGTCATCGGCCTCGCCCGGCGCGAGGGCAACCGCCGCTACTTCGACCTCGTGGAACGCCTCTTCCCCGCGGATCTCCTGGCACAGCGGCCCGACGAGCGCGAGCAGCAGCGCCACAAGCTCCTCTCGCGCTATCGCGCCCACGGCCTGCTCGGCGAGGGTGGCCAGGCCGAGCTCTGGTACGGCATCGCGAAGGCCCGGCCGGCGCCCGACGATCCGCCCGGGACGGTGACGCGCCAGGCGTTGCGCGAGGCGCTCGTGGCCTCCGGCGACCTGGTGCCCGTGGCCGTGGAAGGTGTCCGAGGCACCCGCTTCGTCCTCGGCGAGGAGGTCGGCCAGCTGCAGGCAGCCGAGTCCGAGATCAGGACCGGCACGCCGCTCGCGGAGCCAGGCGTCGTCTTCCTCGCGCCGCTGGACTCCTTCGCCTGGGATCGCGACCTGCTGCGCAGCCTCTTCGGCTTCGACTACGTCTGGGAGGTCTACACCCCCCAGGCCAAGCGCCGCTGGGGTTACTACGTGCTGCCCATCCTCTTCGGCGAGCGGCTCGTCGGGCGCATCGAGCCGCGCATCGACCGCGCGGGGGGCACCGTGCGCATCCTGGGCGCCTGGTGGGAGGCGGGCTTCCGCCCGGGCCACGAAGATGGCTTCGTGCCGGCCCTGCGTGGTGCGCTGGCCGCCTACCTGCGCTTTGCTGGCGCCAGCCGTCTCGAGTGGGCCGCCGACCTGGGCCCGGAGCGCCGCCTCATCGGCATCCGCCCGCGGGAGGCCTGAGGGCGGCCTGGCCGTGCGCCGCCCCGCGGCCGTCTACTTGAGCAGCAGGATCCGCAAGCGCTTCGAGGTCACGGCCACGCCGATCAGGCTCATGACCGAGAGGTAGGCGATGTCTACGAGCACCATCGGCCCGATGTCGCCGGTCGTGAAGCTGCGCAAGAGATGCACGCCCCGGTACAGCGGCGTGCATTCCACGATGAGCTGCAGCCAGTCGGGGTAGACGCTGATGGGGAAGAAGGTGCCGCTGAAGAGGAACATCGGCGTGGTCACCACGGCCACCATGTCGAAGTCCTGCCACTTGCGCATGTACGTCGTGGCCGCCATGCCCACCGAGGCCGCGGCGAGACCCACCAGGAGCGCCCCCGGGATGGCCAGGATCCCCGTCGGCGCCAGGACGAGGCCGAGCGCGAACATGACGAGCAGGAAGCCGATGGCGTAGAGGAGGCCGCGCGTCAACGACCAGCTCACCTCGCCCACGGCCACGTCCGCGGGGCCCAGCGGCGTGGCCAGGATGGCGTCGAAGGTCTTGGCGTACTTGAGCTTGAAGAAGAGGTTGAAGGTCGACTCCATGAGCGCGCCGTTCATGGCCGTGGTGGCCATGAGGCCGGGTGCCACGAAGGCCGCGTAGGGGATGTCGCCCACGTCGCCCACGAGCGTGCCCAGTCCGAAGCCGATGCCCAGCAGGTAGAAGACGGGCTCGAAGAAGCCCGAGACGATGATCGACCAGTTGCGCCGGTAGACGAGGACGTCGCGCTCGAGCACCTTGTGGGCGCGCCAGCGGCCCAGCGGGCGCGTCGGGAAGAGTCGCGTGGTGATCAGCACGTCGATACGCCCAGGCGGGTCATTCGGCCAGCTTCCGGCCGAAGGTGCGGTAGGACCATGCGAGGCCGACGACCACGAAGGCCGAGAGGTAGGCCACGTTGATGACCGCCAGCAGCGGGTCGACGATGTCGAGAGCGATGGCCCGCGCCAGGGCCACGGCGTGCCAGAGCGGCGTCAGGTAGGCCACCACCTGGAGCAGCTCCGGCAGCTGCGTGACCGGGAAGAAGGTGCCGCTGAAGATGAACATGGGCGTGATGACGAAGCGGAAGAGCGAGGCGAAGGCGCTGTCGTTCTTCTGGGCGGCCGCGAAGGCCTGGATGGGCGCCGCGAACGCCAGGCCGGTCAGGGCGGCGACCGGCAGCAGGAGGACCGCGCGACCAGGTTCGATGGCCCCGAAGATGGCCATGACGAGCGCAAAGACAGCAGCTCCGAAGGTCACCCGCAGGCCGGTCCAGACGAGCTGCCCGGTGGCCACGTGTCGGCTGTCCAGCGGCGAGAGGATCATGGCCACGTAGGTCTTGAGCCAGCGGATGCCAGCCATGACCGGGTAGGTCGATTCGAAGGCTGCCGTCTGCATGGCCTGCGCGACGAGCAGTCCGGGCGCCAGGAAGGCCAGGTAGCCGACGCCCTCGATCCCGGCCGGGTTGGCGTCGTCGATGAAGGTCCCCAGGCCGATGCCGATGGCAGCCAGGAAGAGGATGGGGCTGAAGAAGGTGGAGAAGAGCGTGCCCCGCCAGGTGCGGCGGTAGACGAGCACGTGATGCTCGACCACGCGCAGCACGGGGCGCGCCGAGGCCACGACGCTCATCGGCGGGCCCGTCGGGGGTGGCCCGCGGCGTCATTCACTCGACGAGCGTCCGGCCCGTGAGGCGCAGGAAGACGTCCTCGAGCGAGGAGCGCCGCACCAGCTGGCTGACGGGTCGGTAGCCCAGCGCGTGAACGGCCTCCGCGGTGGCGTCGCCGTCATCGCCGTAGAGGAGCCAGCGGTCGGGCAGGTGCTCGGCCCGCTCCACGAGGCCATCCAGGCGGCCGTCGAGGTCCAGCGTCACGCCGTCGTCGAAGCGCAGCTCCAGCACCTCCCGGCTGCTGTGCTGCGCGACGAGCTCCCGCGGCGAGCCCTGCGCCACGATGCGGGCCTTGTCCATGACCACCAGCCGGTCGCAGAGCTGCTCGGCCTCGTCCATGTAGTGCGTCGTGAGGATGAGCGTGACGCCCTGCTTCTTGAGCCGGTAGAGCCGCTCCCAGACGAGGTGGCGAGCCTGCGGGTCGAGTCCCGTGGTGGGCTCGTCGAGGAGCATCATGTCCGGCTCGTTCATCAGTCCCCGGGCGATGGTGAGGCGCCGCTTCATGCCCCCGGAGAGCGGCTCGACCTCGTCATCGGCGCGGTCGGTGAGCTGCACGAATCCCAGGAGCTCCGTGGCCCGGCGGCGGGCCTCCTGGTACGAAAGGTCGAAGTAGCGGCCGTAGATGAGGAGGTTCTCCAGGACCGTGAGCTCCATGTCCAGCGTGTCCTGTTGGGGCACCACGCCGAGGCGACCCCGGATCGTCGATCCCTGTGTGGCGGGGTCCATGCCCAGGACGCGCAGGGTGCCCGCCGTGACCGGCGAGATGCAGCCGATCATGCGCATCGTGCTCGTCTTGCCGGCCCCGTTGGGACCCAGGAAGCCGAAGGCCTCGCCAGGCTCGACGTCGAAGTCGATGGCGTCCACGGCCGTGAAGTCGCCGAAGCGCTTGGTCAGCCCGCGGGCATGGATCAGCGTGGTCACAGGGTCGGTGGACACGCTGGCGATGGTACCCCGGATGCCGCTGCTGACCAGATGCCCGCCCGGGCGAGGAAGCCCCATCCTCGGAGCCTGCGCTACCCTTGGCCGGTGAGCATGCGCGCGGCTGGTGATCGCCGAGACGGGCGGGCCGGCGGGCGCCGCTCCCTCCACGCACCCCGCGCTGGCACGCTGCTGCCCTCCCTGGCTGCCGCGGCCGTGCTCGGCAGCGGCGCGGCCGCCCTCCTGGGGCTCCCGCTGCAAGCGCAGGCGCAGGCGGCCTCGGAGGCACCCCGACCCAACGTCGTCATGGTGCTGCTGGACGACCTGCAGCCCCACGACGGCCGCCTCTTCGCTCCCGACATCATGCCGAACCTGCACAGCCTGGTCACCTCGCAGGGCATCCGCTTCACTGACTTCCACGCCGAGGTGCCCCTCTGCGGGCCCTCGCGCGCCAACCTGCTGACCGGTCTGCATGGACACGACAGCGGGGTCGAGTCCAACGACGGCGCGCGCCTGGACCCGGCCACCACCATCGCCACGGAGCTTGACGCGGCTGGGTACCACACGTCGTACGTGGGCAAGTACCTCAACGGCTATCGAGCCTTCCCTCCGGAGCGGCGCGAACCGCCCGGCTGGGACACCTTCGACGTCATCGATTCCAACCAGGGCAAGTACTTCTGGTACGAGATGCGCGACCGCCAGGGCGCGGTCACGCAGCACCGCACGGACGAGGCGGACTACTCCACGGACGTCATCGCCGACCTGGCCGTGCAGCGCATCGCCGAGACGCCCGCGGACGAGCCGCTCTTCGCACTCATCTCGCCCTTCACGCCGCACGAACCGAACCTGCCGGCCCCCCGCCACGCCGGCGATCCGCGCTGCGCGGACCTGGCCCCCTGGGCACCGCCCGCCTATGACGAGGCCGACGTCTCGGACAAGCCGCCCTACATCGCGGAGGCGCCCCTCCTGGGTGACGGCGGCTTCGACCTGACCGCCCACTGCGAGTCGCTGCTGGCGGTGGACGACCTCATCGGGCAGGTCGGGGACGAGCTGGCGCGGCAGGGTCGCCTGGAGGACACGCTCTTCGTCTTCAGCGCGGACAACGGCATGACCTGGGGCGAGCACCGTCGCGTGGGCAAGGTCTCGCCCTACAGCTCGGCCGTGCCGGCCTATGCCGCCTGGCCCGCGGGACGCGGCACGGAGCCACGTGAGGACGGCACGACCCTGAGCATGATCGACTGGGCTCCCACCCTCTGCGAGCTGGCCGGCTGCCAGATGGGGCCGTACCCGAACGGCCAGGCCGGCCCGGACGGCCTGAGCTTCGCGGCGGTCCTGGCCGACGAGCCGTTCCCCTGGCTCCGTCAGTCGATCCTGCACGCCATGGCCACCGGCGGCGACCGCCCCGTCTACTGGTCGTTGCGCACGACGGCCGACCACCCTGCCGGCCGATGGCTCTACGTGGAGAACCTGGACGGCTTCCGCGAGCTCTACGACGTCTCCGGCGAACCGTGTGTCGAGTGGCAGCCCGGAGACGCGGGCGACCCCTGCCTGCTCCAGAACCAGCTGGCCGGCCAGCCGGATGCGGACACCGTGGCCCTGGCCGACGAACTCAGCCGCGAGCTGGCGGCCCTCAAGACGGAGGTCGCTCCCGAGCCAGTGCCCAGGACCGATGCCGCCGGGGGCTGAGGAAGCACGCCCCACCGACGCCTCGGTGGACGCGCCCGCTGGCACCGCGCGGCTGACCATCGAGCCTCTGGCAGCGCACCACGCCGATGAGCTCTTCGCGGCTCTCGACGATCCACTCGTGGGCCGCTACATCGGCGGCCCGGACGTCACCACGCTGGCTGAGCTCCGCGAGCGCATCGGGCACCTGCTGGCCGGCCCGGAGGCGGGTTCCGGCGAGACCTGGACCAACTGGGTGGTGGTGCTCGACGCCGTCATCATCGGGCGCCTGGAGGCGACCGTCCACGACGGCATCGCCGAAGTCGGCTACGTCTTCGGTCCGCGCTGGTGGGGCCGCGGCTACGGCACGGAAGCCGTGGCCTGGCTCCTCGGAGAGCTGTCGAGGCGCGAAGTGGCGGAGACCTGGGCGACCGTCGACCCGGACAATGCCGCCTCCGCCCGGTTGTTGCGACGCCTCGGCTTCCGGGAGGCACGGCCGGGACTCATGCCGCTCCGCTCGTACGTGCCCGGCGACCTCGTCTTCGTCCGTCCCTGAGCCGCGGCCAGCGCCCCGAGGCACGTGGGGCCGGGCACGGCACCGACGCCTCTGGCCCTCAGCCGACCGGATCCGCCACGGTCCCGGTGTGGATGGTCACGATGCCGAAGGAAAGGCCGTACCAGTCCACGTCACGGAGGCCTGCGTCTCGCATGATGCGCGCGACCTCCTCGGGCGCCGGGTAACCCTTCGTGGACTGCACCAGGTAGGCGTAGGCGCTCCCCTGGCCCACCCCTCGCCCGATGAGGGGCACGATGGAGTCGAACCAGCGGCCGACGAGCCTCCCGAGCCGGCTCGTGGGGCGGGCGATCTCGAGGCAGACGACGCGGCCGCCCGGTCGCACGGCGCGGGCCATCTCGGCAAAGCCCAGTCGGTAGTCGGCCAGGTTGCGCATGCCGAAGGCGATGGTGGCGGCGTCGAAGGCGCCGTCCTCGACGGGCAGGGCCAGTGCATCACCGAGGATGAAGCGCACGCCCTCGTCGCCCACGCTGCGATCGCTGGCCAACCCGATCATGCCGGCTGAGAAGTCGATGCCCAGGGCGCTGCCACCCGGCTGCACGACACGCCACAGCTCGCGCGTGACCTTGCCCGTGCCGCAGGCCACGTCGAGCGCCCGGCCGCCCGGTCCGAGCCGCGTCTCGCGCACGGCGCGACGGCGCCAGCGCGGCTCCTGGAAGCCGGAGATGGCCAGGTTCATGCCGTCGTAGACCCCGGAGATGCGGTCGAACATCTCCGCCACGCGTGCGGGTGGCGCGCTGTTGCCGGTGCGCGGGGTGCGGTCGCTCTCGTTCATCGGTCGAGGAAGGTCTCCACTGCGGCGGCGATGATATCCGGGCGCGTGACCGGTGCCATGTGATCGACGCCCGGGATGGTCGAGACGGTCGCGCCCGGGATGCGCGCCGCCAGGGCCGCGGCGATCTCGACGTAGAAGGGCTGGCTGGCACCGCCGGTGGCGATGGCGACCGGACAGGCGATGCGACCGAGGCCGTCCACGTCGAGGCCCAGCAGCGGGGCGTCCGCCACGGCACCGGCACCGGCGTGACCGATGCGCTCACGTGCAGCCGCCGACAGGGCATCCACAGCCGCCTGCCCGGAGACGCCGGCCATGAAGGTCTCGGCGGCGGCCGCCGGTCCCCGCCGCACCTCGGCCTCCTGGGTACGGCGCGCGACCTCGGCCAGGTGCGCCGCGACCGCCGGCGGTGCCAGGGGGCCGTAGGGCGGCTCGTAGACCCAGGCGGCGGCCACGAGGTCCGGCCGCCGCGCGGCCAGCTCGAGCGCCAGGCAGCCCCCGTAGCTGTGGCCGACCACGATGCAGGCGTGCAGCGCCTCCGCGCCGATGAGCGCGGCCAGGTCCGCGACGTGCACGGCGACGTCGATGGGTGCAGCAGGCATTCCGGCTGTCGGCATGCCGGCTGTCGGCGTGCCTGCCGCCGGGACGCTGTCGCCGCTGCCGCGGCGGTCGACAGCCACCACGCGATGGCGCTCGGCGAGGCGCGAAGCGAGGGCCTGCAGCTGGCGGGACGACGAGAGCGTGGCGTGGAGGAGCAGCAGGGGCGGACCCACGCCGAGGTCGCGGTAGGCGATGCTGGCTGCCGGCCGTGACAGCCGGGCGGTCCTCGCGTTGGTCATGCCGGCCGCTCCGCGAGCATCTCACGCAGCTCGCGCCGCAGGACCTTGCCGGCCTCGTTGCGCGGCAGCCGTGGGAGCCGGTGGATGCGAGCGGGCACCTTGTAGCCGGCCAGCCGGCCCCGGCAGTGGCGATCGAGCTCGGCGTCGCTCACGGTGACCCCGGGCGCCAGGACCACGGCCGCCACCGGCACGCTCCCCCAGGTCGCGTGCGGTGCGCCGACCACGGCCGCCTCGACGACCGCGGAGTGCTCGCGCAGGACCGCCTCCACCTCCGCAGGGTAGACGTTCTCACCGCCGGAGACGATGAGGTCCTCGCGCCGGTCGGCGATGCGAAGCAGCCCGTCGGCATCCAGGCTGCCCAGGTCGCCGGTCTGCAGCCAGCCGTCGGACCGCTGCGCGGCGGTGGCCGCCGGGTCGTCCAGGTAGCCGTCGAAGACCATCGGCCCCTGCACCAGGATCTGCCCGACACCGTCCGCGGGGTCCGGCTCGAGGATGCGCAGGCGCACGCCGGGCAACGGCCGCAGGGCGGTCGGGTCGGCCAGGGTGGCGGCCTCTGCGCCGCCGACCGCGATGCCTGACGCGGTCTCGGTCATGCCATAGGTCGTGAGCACCGGCAGGCCAGCACGGCGCGCCCCGGCCAGCGTGGGACCGGGGATCGGCGCACCGCCCAGCAGGATGGCCCGCAGGGTCCCCGGCACGGGCCTTGTGCCCCAGGCCCCCAGCACCTCCTCCAGCTGCGTGGGCACCAGCGAGAGGTGACTGGTGCCGGCCGCGATGCGGGCCGCGACCTCGTCTGCCTGGAAGCGCGGCAGGACCTCGAGCGGCACGCGCCAGCGACTGGCGCGCACGACGATGGCCAGCCCGGCCACGTGGAAGAGCGGCAGGCAGAGCAGCCACCGATCGGTCTGGCGCGGTTCCAGGACCGCCGCCCAGCCGTCGGCGCTGGCGGCGTGGTTGGCGTGCGAGAGCCGCACGCCACGTGGGCGGCCGGTGGTGCCGGAGGTGAAGACGATCGTGGCCGTCGAACGCAGGTCCAGGCTGGGCGGCCGCCCGATCGGGTCCACGGCGACCCCGCGGTCGCTGGATCGGCCCTCAGGCTCGGTGCCAGCCTCCCCAGGGCCGCCCAGCAGAGACGCAAGCGCGACAGCGGCGACGCTGGATCCGGCGGCGACCTGGGAGGCGCGGGCCTCGTTGACCCCGTCGTGGACGAGCATGGCGGGCGCCGCCGCCTGCACCTGGGTGATCATCTCGGGGATGGCCGCACGGCGGTTGAGCGGGACGAGGACGGCTCCCAGGCGACGCGCCGCGTGGATCACGAGGACAGCCGGCCCGTCGTCGTCCACGAGCGCCGCGATGGCGGCTCCGCGTCGGAGGCCCAGGTTCGCGAGGCGCCCGGCCAGCCGCTCCACTGCCAGCTCCAGTGCCGCGGTGGTCCAGCTGACCCCCGGGGTGCGGAGCGCCGGCACGTGCGGGTCATCCAGGGCCCAGGCAACCAGCCAGTCGGCCACGCGGTCAGGCACGGCGGTCCCCGCGGGCGACGCGGTAGCGCTCGACCGCCAGCGGATCGATGGTGACGCCGAAGCCGGGTCCGAGCGGCACGGGCATGCGGCCGTGCTGAACGGTGGGCCCGTCAGCCAGCAGGTCCGACACCAGCAGCCCCGCCGTCGAGAGCCCGTGGGCGCGGTCCCCGGGCACCGTCGCCGCCAGGTGCAGCGCCGCCGCGACCCCGACATCGCTCTCCATGAGCGTCGCGACCGTGACGCCCGTGCTCGAGGCCAGCGCCAGCTCCACGATGCGAGCCGCCTCGAGCACACCGCCGACCCGGGCCGGCTTCACGACGAGGACATCCACGGCCGCGGTCCGGATCAGGGCTCGGGCCGCCGCGAGGTCGGTGACCGCCTCGTCCGCAGCGAGCGGCGTGGCGACGCGGTGGCGGAGTCGCGCCAGCGCCTCCCCGCCGGCCGAGGGCGGCAGGGGCTGCTCCACGTACTCGAGACGGTAGGGCTCCAGTGCCACGAGGAGGTCGCTCGCTTCTTGCTCGGCACAGGCGCCGTTGAGATCGAGGCGCAGCGACGTCAGCGGCCCGACAGACTCGCGGACCGCGGCCACGCGGCGGACGAGGGTAGCCGCGGCCTCCGCTCCGCCCTTCAGCTTCAGGCACGTGTAGCCGGCCTCCACGAGACGCCGCCCCTCAGCCGCGGCCTCCTCCGGGTCGACGATGCCCACGAGGGCATTCGCGGCCACGCTCGACGCAGGCGGCGACTCCAGGCCGCGATGCGGCGAGCCCAGGGTGCCGACCTCGACCAGCCAGGCCGCCACCGTGCGGCCGGTGGCCCTCGCCAGCGCGTCCACCCGGGCGCTGGCAGCGGCCGATCGAAGGGCCCGCCCGACCCCCGGCCACGCGTCGATGGCCGCGAGTCGCGCGTCGACCTCCCCGATATCCTCGATGTCGAGTCCCCGGAGTGTCTCCACGAGGGCCGAGGCCGTCTCCGAGGTGAGGGTCGCGGCTGCCTCGCCGATGCCGTCGGCCGCGACCTCAGCCAGGCCCGTCAGGCCGGTGTCTGTGCGCAAAGACAGGAGCCCCATCCGGACGACTGACCAAGCCGCCGAGGCGCTGGTCAGGGTCGACCGCAGCGGGACCTCGAGCAGGTCGATCGACACGTCGGAGATCCGCATCAGGTCAGCCCCGGCAGCGCCACCCCGGCTGCCAACAGCGCCGAGAAGACGAGGGCCAGCCGCGCCGTACCAGCCAGCACCGCATTCAACCGCCGCGGATCACCGCCGGCCCGCACGACGCGCCAGAGGGGCAGCGCCAGAACGGCCGAGACCACCGGCAGCAGCACCGCGAGCGGAGATCCGGCGAGCAGGAGTACGACCGGCGCCAGGTAGGCGACGACCAGGAGCAGCCCGTATTCCGCCACGGCACCACCCTCCCCCAGCCGGACCGCGAGCGTCCGCTTGCCGGCCTGCCGGTCCGGCACGATGTCGCGCAGGTTGTTGACGACGAGGATGGCGGTGATGAGCGCGCCGACCGGAACAGAGGCCGCCAGCGCCAGGGGCTCCAGTGCGAGCGCCTGAAGGTACGTCGTGCCGGCCACCGCCACCGGCCCGAAGAAGACGAAGACGAAGACCTCGCCCAGTCCCCGGTAGCCGTAGGGCCAGGGCCCGCCCGTGTAGGCCACCGCGCACACGATGGCCAGCCCGCCGAGCACGAGGATGGGCCAGCCGCCGACGCTCACGAGGTACAGCCCGACGAGGCCAGCCAGGCCCACGACCACGGCGATGCCCGTCGCCAGCTCCCGCTGGCTGAGCAGCCCCAGGGCCGCGGCTCGGGGTGGCCCGATACGGTCCGCGGTGTCCGCCCCGGAGCGGAAGTCGAAGAGGTCGTTGGCGAGATTGGAGAGGATCTGCAGCAGCAGCGAGACAAGCAGCGCCGCGATCGCCGGCCCCGCCACGAAGATGCCCTCGCCGATGGCCACGCCGAGGCCCACCAGCACCGGCCCCACCGCAGCCGGCAGCGTGCGCGGCCGGATGGCCAGCCACCATGCCCGGCGGCGGCTCAGCGGCGCCCGAGACGGCGGCGAGGAGGTGGTCGCGGGGTCCATCGGATCGGCCACGGCAGGCGGTCGGCGGAGGCTCAGGGGCGCCGGGGGTACTTCGAGAAGTCGGGCTGACGCTTCTCCAGGAAGGCCCGACTGCCCTCGTGCGCCTCCTCGGTCAGGTAGAAGAGCATGGTGGCGTCGCCGGCCAGCTCCTGCAGGCCGGCCAGCCCGTCCGTGTCGGCATTGAAGGAGCGCTTCAGCATGCGGATGGCGGTAGGGCTCTTGGCCAGGATCTCGTCGGCCCAGGCCACCCCCTCCGTCTCCAGCCGCGCCAGCGGCACGACGGCGTTGACGAGGCCCATCTCGAGGGCCTGCTGCGCCGAATACTGGCGGCAGAGGTACCAGAACTCGCGGGCGCGCTTGTGACCGATGATCCGCGC
Organism: uncultured Chloroflexia bacterium; assembly: GCA_963707395.1. Classification (GTDB taxonomy): domain Bacteria; phylum Chloroflexota; class Limnocylindria; order Limnocylindrales; family CSP1-4; genus JAFMJV01. Next base: position 6,289 of record CAVPPQ010000024.1, on the reverse strand, counting down.
CAGGAGCGTGGCCCCGTACCCGCCGTCGAAGCTGCCCACCTTGGGGCCCGTCTGGCCGAAGACCGCATTCTGCGAGGCGATGGTCAGGTCGCAGACCACGTGCAGGACGTGCCCGCCGCCGATGGCGTAGCCGTTGACGAGAGCGATGACGACGATCGGCAGCGAGCGGATGAGTCGCTGCAGCTCCAGGACGTTGAGCCGGGCCGTGCCGTCGGTCGCGATGTAGCCGCCCTCGCCCTTGACGGTCATGTCGCCACCGGAGCAGAAGGCCACCTCACCGGCCCCGGTGAGGAGCGCGACACCGATCGAGGCGTCGTCGCGGACGTGGCGGAAGGCGTCGATGAGCTCGCTCACGGTCTCTGGCCGGAAGGCGTTGCGGACGTGCTGCCGGTCGATGGTGATCCTGGCGATGCCCGTGCCGGAGTGCTCGTAGCGGATGTCCTCGTAGTCTCGGACGGAGGTCCATTCGATGGCCATGGGTCGGTCCCTCAGTGCGTCTGTCTGGTGGTCGCGGCCAGGGAGGCCCTGGCCAGGGCGAGGAAGGCGTCGGGCCGTTCGAGGTGCGGGGCGTGACCAGCACCGCCGACGATCTCGAGGTGCGCGTCCGGCAGGCTCGCGGCCACGGATCGGGCGCGGGCCAGCCCTGCCAGATCCAGCGCACCGGCGATCACGAGTGCCGGGCAGGCGATGGCCGGAAGCCGGTCGCCGAGCGGGGCCATGACGCCCTGGCCGGCGCCCCGCAGCGAGGCCGCCAAGCCGTGCGGATCGTGCGCCAGGCGCTCGGCGCGCAGTGCGGCCCTCGCCTCCTCGGGCAGGACCGCCTGGCTGGCCAGGAGCGGCTGCGCCTCCCAGGCCTCCACGAAGGCGAGCAGACCGTCGTGCTCGATCAGGGTCGCCAGGGCCTCGTCGGCGGCGCGACGCTGCGCACGCTCACGGTCGTCGGCGATCCCCGGCGAGGGGCTCTCGAGCAGGAGCCCGCGGATGGCGTCGGGGTGGCGCAACGCGAGGACGAGCGCCAGCCGTGCGCCCATCGAGTAGCCGACCACGTCGGCCGGGAGGGCGTCAAGGGCAGCCAACAGCGCCGCCAGGTCGTCCGCCTGGCGCTCGAGCGCGTAGCGAGCGGGATCGCTCGGTGCCGAGGAGCGCCCGTGGCCCAGCAGGTCGGGCACGATGACGCGCCGCTCGTCAGCGAGGCCGTCCACCAGTCGTGCCCACGTGCGCGCCGTGCCCGTGAAGCCGTGGAGCGCCAGGACCGCTGGTCCGCGGCCCGCGATCCTGACCTCGAGCTCGACACCGTGGATCGCGTGGACGCTCACCGCTCGCCACCGTCAGGGCCCGACCTGGGCAGAACGACATCGACGGTCCGGGTCACCGCACGGTCCACGGCGGTCTGCAGCGCGCGGTGCAACGCGGCGTTTCGCCGACGCTGGCTGCCGACTTCCAGGACGGTCACGCCCGGTCGCGAGACCGAGGCCGCCACGGCCGCGGCCACATCCCGGGACGCCACGGTCTCGTGGCTGGCGCCCAGCGCCCGGACCAGCGACCGGAAGTCGGTCCCGTGGGGCGTCCCGAAGAGCTCCTCGAAGTGGTCGGGCAGGCCCACGCCGGGCGCGTCCGCCTGTGCCTGGGGCAGGAACGAGAAGATGCCGCCGCCGTCGTTGTTCACGAGGACGATGGTGGCGCTCAGGCCGAGTCGGGCGGCTGCGACCAGCGCATTGAGGTCGTGGAGGAAGGAGACGTCACCCACGACCGCGACGACCGGCCCGCTGCCGGCTGCGGCCATCCCGAGCGCCGTGGACAGAAGGCCGTCGATGCCGTTGGCCCCACGGTTGGCGAGGCAGCGAAGGTCCGCCGTCCCCGAGCCCAGGAAGGCCTCCATGTCCCGGACCGGCATGCTGTTGCCGGCGAAGAGGATGCCGTCCTCAGGGAGCGCCGCCTCCAGGGCGTGGAAGATCTGGCCCTCGAAGGGCTCGTCGAGCGCAGCCAGCCACGCCACCGTGGCGTCTGCAGCGGCCACCTCGGCCGCACGCCACGAAGCCAGCCAGCCCTCAGCGGTGCGCCCTCGCGCTCCGGACCCGTGCCCGCGCAGGTACCCGGCCAGGTCATGGGCGAGTCGCACCGGCTCGGCCTGCACCATCGTGACCGGCCGCAGCGTCGGCTCGTTCCAGCCGCCATCGTCGACCACGACCTGGGGCGCCGCCATCGCCGCGAGCCAGCCGAGGAGCGCCTTGGACGTCGGCGTGGTGCCGAAGCGCAGGATCAGGTCGGGCTCGTGGGCCTCAGTGAAGGCGGGCACCCGCAGCAGGGCGTCGGCGCGAGAGACGACGTGGGAGCGGTCGTGCCTCCCGAAGCGGACGCCGGCGAGAGCGTCCGCGACGATGGGGAAGCCCGTGGCGTCCGCGAGCCCGGCGACCGCCGCCCCGAAGCCCGCCACGTCCAGCGGCCCGCAGACGATGACGCCACGGCGGGCATCGCCGACCCGCCGACCGAGGTCCGCCAGCGCGACGTCTTCGAGGACGCGTCGGCCTCCCAGGACCGCGGCCGGAGCGACGCCGACGGTGGCGACCGCGACCCCCTCGGCCACCTCGGACGGTCCAGCGAGGTCGCCGGACGGCACCAACGGCTCCCGATACGGAAGGTTCACCTGGACGGGCCCCGCCGGTGCCAGCGCCGCCAGCGCCACCGCCCGGCGGACGACGCCGCGCACGTGGGTCTCGGCCGCCGCGCCCTCCTCCGGGACTGGCAGCTCCGCGTACCACTTCGTGAACCGCCCATACAGGTGGTCCTGGTCGATGGCCTGGGGCGCGCCGCGGTCGCGCAGCTCCGCCGGCCGGTCGGCCGTGAGGGCCAGCAGCGGCACCCGTCCCTCGTGGGCCTCCACCAGGGCCGGCATCAGCTCCGCGGCGGCCGTGCCGGAGGTCACCAGGATGGCCGTCGGCCGGCGCGACGCCTTGGCAGCGCCGAGCGCGAAGAAGGCGCCCGCGCGCTCATCGAGGTGGACCCAGCAGCGCAAGCGGGTGTCGGCGCGGAGCGCCAGCGCCATCGGCGTCGACCGGGAGCCCGGGCAGATGACGATGTCCCTGACACCGGTGCGCACCAGCTCATCGGCGATGGCCCGCAACGGGCCAGCCGGCGTCCCTGCCCTGCTCACGCCTCCACCCTCCCGAGCGCCGAGCCCAGCGCCAGCAGCTTCGTGGTCGACTCCTGCCACTCGCGTTCCGGGTCGGAATCGGCCACGATGCCGCACCCGGCGAGCAGCGTGGCCGAGCGGTCCTCGACGATCCCCGACCGCAACGCCACCACGAACTCTCCATCGCCGGCCCGGTCCACCCAGCCCAGCGGGCCCGCGTACCAGCCGCGCTCGTGCGACTCCTCCTCGCCGATGAGCTCGAGGGCCAGGTCGCGCGGCGTCCCGCCCACGGCGGGGGTCGGGTGCAGCCGTTCGGCGAGGCGCAGCACGCTGGACGGCGCGCGCAGGTGACCCTCGACAGGCGTCACGAGGTGTTGCAGGTGGCGCAGCTGCTCGACGTGGGGGTGGCTCGGGATGTCCAGCGCATCGGTCAGCGGGGCCAGCGTCTCGCGCAGCATGTCAACGACGACGGCGTGCTCCTCGCGCTCCTTCTCCGACGCCAGCAGCTCCGCGGCCAGCCGCTCATCGGAGGCGGGGTTGCCGCCGCGTCGCGTGGAGCCGGCCATGGCCACGCTGCGCAGGCGGCGACCGTCGAGTCGCACCAGCCGCTCGGGCGTCGCTCCCAGGAACGTCCGGGCACCGTGCCCGACCGCGAACGTCGTCGACTCCGGGGCGGAGGTGCGCAGCCGCTCGAGCACCGCGGGCACGTCGATGGCCGACTCCGCGACGACTTCGACCTGGCGAGCGAGGACCACCTTGTCCAGGCGGCCGCGACCGACGGCGCCCGCCAGGCGCGACACGGAGGCGCGCCAGTCGGCCGCCCCGGGCTGGCTGGCCACGAGGCGGAGGGCCGGCCGGAGCGGGGACGGCTTCCACGACACGGCAGGGTCGACCAGGCGCCCCCAGGTCGAGGCCAGCGCATCGGCGACCTGATCGGGCGCGTCACCCGGTGCGCGCACGTGGCTCGCGGTCAGCCAGGCGCCGTCCGGCGTCAGCGTGAGCAGCAAGGCCGGCAGGACCAGCTCGGCCATCTCGAAGCCGCGCCACGCGGCGGTCCTCGCCGCCTCGTCGGAGAACCCGAAGCCGCCCAGCAGCAGGGGTCCGCGTCCACGCCCGGACGCATCACCGGTCGCGACCGCCCCGTCCGTCAGGTCGGACCACGCCTCGGCCACCTGCGCGAAGCGGCCCGGCCCGCTCGCTCGCGCCGTCCAGGCCGCGCCGACCCCGAGCAGCGAGACCCCTTCGGCCGGCTGCGACCACAGTGCCCGCGCGAGCCCTGCCTCCTCCGCCGCGGCAAAGAGCGCGAGCGGGTCCACGACCGCGGTGGGCAGCACCACCGAAACGAGCACGGGGTGGGCCTCGAGAGCGGCTTCGGACAAGGCTGCCCGAAGAGCCTCACGCAGCGCATCGCCGCGTGGATCACGGGGCTGGCGAGCCGCGGTCGGTACCGCCGACACGGCACTCACGTCATCGCCTCCAGCGCGGCGATGCGCGCCTCCGAGATGCCCACGCTGCGCAGCAGGATGGCGCGCAGCGTGGGGTAGGCGTCCTCCAGGCGGTCATGCGGCTCGGCCATGAGCCAGCGCATGACGACCTCGTTGAGCGCACCGAACCAGGCCATGCCGGCCACGGCGGTGTCGATGGGCGGTATGAGGCCCTCGGCCACGGCGGTCTCGAGCTGCGTCGCGATGAGGCCGCTGAAGCGCTCGTGCATCCGTGCGAGCTCTGCCTGGAACGCCCCGCCGGCCCCGACGGCGTCGATCAGGAAGAGCCGGGCCATGGTGCGGTGCCCGGCGAACACGGAGAGGACCGTCCGAAGCGCCGCGTCAGCACGGTCGATCGGATCGGGGATGCCCGTCATCGAGCGCTCCACCTTGCCGACGAGACGATCGGCCGTCGTCCGCAGGAGCTCCAGGAAGAGGGACTCCTTGGTCGGGAAGTGGAAGTAGACCCCGCCCTTGCTCGTCTCCGCCTGGCGGCCGACCTCATCCACGCCGGCCTCGCGATAGCCACGCTGGCTGAAGACCGCGAAGGCGGCGTCGAGGATGCGCTCCCTCCGGCGCGTACTCCGCTCCTGCTTCACGTCACGGACACCTCATCCGACTTCCGACGCACCAGTCGGTTTCCGAAAGGCTAGCAGAACTCCGGGCCTGGAGGCTTCCAGACGCAGGCGCAAGGCGGCCGGCGCCCGAGCCCGAGACTTTCCCTATCGAGATAGGGGACAATGGTGGCGTGAAAGTCTCCGCCAAGGCTGACTACGCCGCCCGCGCTGCCGCTGAGCTGGCCACGGCGGTGGATGCGCCGGTCACGGCGGATCGCATCGCGGAGGCCCAGGGCATCCCGTCGAAATTCCTGGAGACGATCCTGCTGGAGCTCAAGCACGCTGGCATCGTGCGCAGCCAGCGCGGCCCGGATGGCGGCTACACCCTGGCCCGGCCGGCAGAGGACATCAGTGTCGCCGACGTCATCCGGGCCGTTGACGGCCCGCTGGCCAATGTGCGCGGCGACCGCCCGGAGAACATGGAGTACCGCGGGGCGGCGGAGCCGCTCACCGATGTCTGGATCGCCGTCCGGGCCGCCCTCCGCGAGATCCTCGAAACGACCTCGCTGGCCAACCTGCGTGATGGGCAGCTGCCCCAGCGTGTCCGCGACCTCGCCGACGATCCGGAGGCGTGGGTCTCCCTGGGGCGCATCCGGGGCGCGGCCGGCGCCTCGGGCGCACCATCCACCGCGGGCGGGGCGTCGGCAGGCGCCACGGGCCGCGGCCGCGCTCAGCCGAAGGTCAGCAGCGCCAGGTCGTAGACCGCCACCTCACGCGCGCCGGTGAGCGAGAGGCGCACCGCCTCGATCGTACGTGGCCGCTTCTCGAGCGCCACGAGTCCCAGGTACGTCCCCGAACCGGGCATGGCGAACGTCGCCGCTGGCTGCCACTCCCCCACCACGAGCGCAGACAGCTCGACAGCGACCGTCGACCCGCCCGAGGCTGCCGGCACGACCGTGGCATCCGCGACCGCGCCCGGGGGTTCGGCGGCGCCCGCGCCCGGGGGATCGCCGGTGTCCGGGGCCTCGCGGGTGCCCGCGGCGTCCTTCGTGCCCGGGGCGTCCTTCGTGCCCGGGGTGTCACTCGTGCCCGGGGCATCGTCCCGTCCCCCTCCCGCA
>CAVPPQ010000023.1:0-163506 GCA_963707395.1 uncultured Chloroflexia bacterium | reverse complement strand
GCCTGCGCATGGTCATTCCCTCCTACTCCTGTATCGCCGCTGATGGCGTCGGTCGCAACCAGCTGTGCTACGGCGTCGGGGGGTCACCGGGAAGACGATCCCGACGACGCTCAATCTCGTCGCCCATGTCCTGGTGCCAGTAGTAGGTCAGGCCCTCGTAGCCTTCTTCGCCCACAAGAAAGCCGGACGACACGGCACTCGGACCATCCGCGCTGGTGAAGGTCCCCGACCAAGCACCGCCCGCGTTCTCCAGGTCCGGCAGACACGACGAGGTCCCGATCGTCGCCGGGATACCAGTCCCGGTTCCAGGTGCCCGTGCCCGTCCCGCTGACACGCGGATCTTGCTCATCGCCATCTCGTCGGTGAAGACCAGCACCCTCGTCCGAGGACATCCCCGGCCTGTGTCGCGCCCGCCTCGACCTCGACGGGGATGCTGCCCGTGCCGGTCACCCAGACCGCGCCCGCTGTCTCCGCCTGCGCCGGCAGTACCGTGCCAGCCAGCTCGCTGAGTGCTAATAGGACCAACATGGCCGCTCCAGTGGCCCACATCTTGCGCATGATCGTCCCCCCTCGTGCGGGTCGGTCCTGCCAGGGGCCCCGGCGCGGTCCCGGAGCATGGTGTGGGCCGCGCCCTCAACGCCTCCCGCTTCACCCCGTATGACGGGCCTCCAAGCGGAGTCAAGGATCGGGGCGCGAAGGTGCACGACGCCCCCGACTCCAGGTGCTGGCCGCCGGCTGCTTGTCGCCAGACGATCCTCCGACATGAGGAGAGGCCCGCCCCAGAGCGGGACGGTCCGCTTCGCTCCCTTCGGCCAGGAGGCGCGCTTCAGGGCACCACCTCGACGGGGTCTGAGGGGTCGCTCGTCCACTCACCCATGGCAACCGTCGTGCCACGTCCTCGAAGCCCATGAGGTGCAGCACGAAGGCGTCGTGCGCCCCCGCGTAGCCACCCCCGCAGTAGGTGATGACCCGCTGCGCAGGGTCAAGGCCGGCGCGCAATATGTGCGCGAGAGTGCCCGCGTCGCGGATGGTGAGCATGACCGTGTCGAGCGTGTCGGTGGCCGAGGCTGACCGCGCCGAAGTCGGGCGCGTCGCCGGTGTAATTCGGCCACGGCAGCGCGTCCACGAGACTGACGGCGGGATGTTGTCCATGGCCGCCTGCACCTCATCGGTCGTGGCCCGCCAGGACGGCCGACCTCCGGCGTGAAGATGGCCGCCTCGACCTCGGGCGCCCACCGTGTCGAGCGCTTGCCCGCCATGACCCAGGAGCGCAGGCCGCCGTCGAGCATGGCCGCCTGGTCATGCCCGTAGTAGCGCAGCGCCCACCACAGTCGGAGCAGCACACTTCGTGTTGATGACGACGGTCGTGTCGTCCCCATGCTGAGCTTGCCCATCAGCGACGCGAAACGGTCGGCGTCCATGATGTTGGATGGACAGCTCGTTGAGCATGTCCACAAAGCGGCACCGGGGATGTGCCCGCTCTGAGAAAGCATCCTCGACGGGCATGCGGGCATCCACGATCCGCACCGTCGGGTCGTCCATGTGGGTGGCCACCCAGTTCGCGTCCACGAGGACCTCGGGGTGCGCGTAGACGGCGGATGTCGACGCTCGCCCCTGCTGACTGGTCTTGTGCCAGCGCCGGCATCCCGCCGAGCGCCAGGCACACCACGATGGCCGCACTCGCGGCCAACAACTTGCGGATGACTTCGTCCCCTCCTATTCGCTCGCCGCAACGGCGGTCGCCAACTTTTGGACCTGGGCAGCCGAGTACTCGCTCACGTAGACGTTGCCTTCAGCGTCCACGTCGATGCCGATCAGGTTGGACATCGACCAGTCGGGACTCGTCGGTCGGGTCGCGAGGTGCTGTCCATCGCTGTCGAACACCTTCACCTTGCCGTTGCGGAAGTCCGCGAGGTAGACGAGGCCATCGGGACCCACGGCGATGCCCTGGGGGTTGTTGAAGCCATAGCGGGCCGTCGCCGGCGCTGCCCCACTCGGTCAGGAACTCGCCATCGGCGGCGTACCCATGGACGCGGTGGGCGTCGAAGTCGTGGCGTAGACCGTGCCGTCAACCGCGATGTCGAGGAAGCCCGCATCCCCTTGATGTCCGCCAGACCGAGCCTTCGCCGCCGAAGGCGAAGAGGAAGGCACCATCCGGGTCGAAGACCTGGATGTCATCGCGCTGGTCGTCGGCGACGTAGACGCTGCCGTCGGGGTCACGGGCCCGCGCCGATGGGCTCGGAATAACTGCCCATCGGCCTCGCCCTCGCCGCCCACATCGTCACGAAAGCTCGCGCTGCGGGTCGAACCGCTGGACGCGCGCTTGCCGCTCTCCACCACATAGAAGCTGCCGTCGGGGTGCGGCCACGTCCCCGTACGACAAGCCGTCGGGTCGCACGAAACGCAAAACTCCCCTTCGGTGACCCCCATGCCTCGATGACCTCACCGTCGGGGGCGGCTACCGGAACCGCCCCCTGGGACCGTCGAGGACCCAGAGAGTCTGCTTATCTGGGGCCAGGTTCACGGAGTTGACGCGCGAGTCAGCGGCTCGCTTCCAGGTCCACACCGAGGTGGCCGAGTTGGCCGGCTCGGCCTGTCGGTCTGCCTCCTGCGCTGCGACGACGGTCGCCAGACCGCCGAGCAGCATCAGGATGACCGTCCGGCCAGGGACAGCCGCAACGTGCGCATGAGGCTCCCCCTCTCTCAAGCGGGCTCGGCTCCGCGAGTGGCTCGGCGCGGTCCCGGCGACCAGGGTGTGGCCCGCGCCTCAGCTGCCCCGCCCACACCCTGGTCGCCGGGACCGCGCCGAGCCACTGGCGAGACCGACCCGCTTGAGAGAGGGGAACCTCATGCGCACGTTGCGGCTGTCCCTGGCCGGGACGGTCATCCTGATGCTGCTCGGCGGTCTGGCGACCGTCGTCGCAGCGCAGGAGGCAGACCAACAGGCCGAGCCGGCCAACGCCATCGCGGCCACCTCGGTGTGGACCTCGAAGGGCGCGGAGGACGAGCCGCTGACTCGCGTCAACTCCGTGAACCTGGCCCCGGATGGCAACCTCTGGGTCCTCGACGGTCCCAGGGGGCAGTTCCAGATCCTCGGCCCCGACGGTGAGGTCATCGAGGCATGGGGGTCACCAGGCACCGGAGAGGGGAAGTTCGGCTTCGTGCGACCCGACGGCTTGTCGTACGGGGACGTGGCCTTCGCGCCCGACGGCAGCTTCTATGTGGTGGAGAGCGGCAACCAGCGCGTCCAGCGGTTCGACCCGCAGCGCGACTTCGTGACGATGTGGGGCAGCAAGGGCGAGGCCGATGGGCAGTTCCTCGACCCCATCGGCGCGGCCGTGGCACCCGACGGCAACGTCTACGTCGCCGACGACCAGCGCGATGACATCCAGGTCTTCGACCCGGATGGTGCCTTCCTCTTCGCCTTCGGCGGCGAAGGCTCGGGTCCCGGACGGATCGGGGATGCGGGCTTCCTCGACATCGCGGCTGACGGCACGGTCTACGCCGCCGACTTCAACGCCCACCGCGTCATCAGGTACGCCGCCGATGGCGAGTTCCTGACCGAGTGGGGCAGCGCCGGCGACGGCCCGTATGGCTTCAAGAACCCCCAGGGCATCGCCGTGGGTCCCGATGGCCTCGTCTACCTCGCGGACTTCCGCAACGGCAAGGTGAAGGTGTTCGACAGCGATGGACAGCACCTCGCGACCTGGCCCGACCCGACCGACGAGTCCCCGACCTGGTCGATGTCCAACCTGATCGGCATCGACGTGGACGCTGAAGGCAACGTCTACGTGAGCGAGTACTCGGCTGCCCAGGTCCAGAAGTTGGCGACCGCCGTTGCGGCGAGCGAATAGGAGGGGACGATCATGCGCAAGTTGTTGGCCGCGAGTGCGGCCATCGTGGTGTGCCTGGCGCTCGGCGGGATGCCGGCGCTGGCACAAGACCAGTCAGCAGGGGCGAGCGTCGACATCCCCGCCGTCTACGCGCACCCCGAGGTCCTCGTGGACGCGAACTGGGTGGCCACCCACATGGACGACCCGACGGTGCGGATCGTGGATGCCCGCATGCCCCTCGAGGATTCGCTCTACGAGAGCGGGCACATCCCCGGTGCCGGCTTCGTGGACATGCTCAACGAGCTGTGCTGTCCATCCAACATCATGGACGCCGACCGTTTCGCGTCGCTGATGGGCAAGCTCGGCATCGGGGACGACACGACCGTCGTCATCTACGACACGGAGGGTGGCCCCTGGGCCGCCCGACTGTGGTGGGCGCTGCGCTACTACGGGCATGACCAGGCGGCCATGCTCGACGGCGGCCTGCGCTCCTGGGTCATGGCGGGCAAGCCGCTCGACACGGTGGCACCCGAGGTCGAGGCGGCCATCTTCACGCCGGAGGTCCAGCCATCCTGGCGGGCCACGACCGATGAGGTGCAGGCGGCCATCGACGATCCCGCCGTCAGTCTCGTGGACGCGCTGCCGTGGCCGAACTACACCGGCGACGCGCCCGACTTCGGCGCGGGCCACATCCCGAGCGCGGTCAGCCTCCCGGCCACCGACACGCTCGACGCGGTCATGCTCACCATCCGCGACGCCGGGGCGCTCTCGCGCATGCTCATGCGCGCCGGCCTTGACCCTGCGCAGCGGGTCATCACCTACTGCGGGGGTGGCTACGCGGGGGCGCACGACGCCTTCGTGCTGCACCTCATGGGCTTCGAGGACGTGGCCCTCTACGACGGGTCCATGGGTGAGTGGACGAGCGACCCCTCCAACCCCGTCGAGGTGGTGCCCTGAAGCGCGCCTCCTGGCCGAAGGGAGCGAAGCGGACCGTCCCGCTCTGGGGCGGGCCTCTCCTCATGTCGGAGGATGATCTCGGCGACAAGCAGCCGAACGTTCGGTGGCCAGCACCTGGAGTCGGGGCGTCGTGCACCTTCGCGCCCCGATCCTTGAACCCTTCCGCTTGGAGCCCCGTCATACGGGGTGAAGCGGGAGGCGTTGAGGCGCGGCCCACACCCTGGTCGCCGGGACCGCGCCGAGCCACTGGCGAGACCGACCCGCGCGAGGAGGGGACGATCATGCGCAAGATGTGGGCCGCTGGAGCGGCCATGTTGGTGTGCCTGGCGCTCAGCGAGCTGGCTGGCACGGTACTGGCGCAGGCGGAGACAGCGGGCGCGGTCTGGGTGACCGGCACGGGCAGCATCCCTGTCGAGGTCGAGGCAGGCACCGAGACACAGGCCGGGGATGTCCTCCAGACAAGGGGTCTGGTCTTCACCGACGAGATGGCGATGAGCGATCCGCGTGTCAGCGGGACGGGCACGGGCACCTGGAACCAGGACTGGTATCCCGGCGACATCGGGATCTCGTGGGGTACCTACCGTCTCGAGAACGCGGGCGGTGCTTGGTCGGGGACCTTCACCAGCGCGGATGGTCCGAGTGCCGTGTCGTCCGGCTTTCTTGTGGGCGAAGAAGGCTACGAGGGCCTGACCTACTACTGGCACCAGGACATGGGCGACGAGATCAGCGTCGTCGGGATCGTCTTCCCCGGTGACCCCCCGACGCCGTAGCACAGCTGGTGCGACCGACGCCATCAGCGGCGATACAGGAGTAGGAGGGAATGACCATGCGCAGGCTGTGGGCCGCAGGAGCGGCCATCGTGGTGTGCCTGGCGATCAGCGGGATGCCGGTCGCGGCACAGGCGGAGTCCACAGAGACACCCGCCGCACCTGGGGCCTCGGCGGCGACCCTGACCGTCGGGTTCACGAACTACTTCACCGGCAACGACTTCTTCGACAAGATCGCCCAGGGTGCGCAGGAGGCCGCCGACGCAGCCGGTGTGACACTCCTGGTCGAGGACGCTGGCGGCAACCCGACCACGCAGGCCCGACAGGTGGAAGGCTTCATCGCTGATGGCGTGGGCGCCATCATCATCGTCCCCGCCGACCCCGACGCCATCGGGGCGGCCGTCGAGGCGGCCAACGCCGCCGGCATCCCGGTCCTGGCCGTGGACCGCACCGCCAACGGCGGGATGGTCACCTCGCTCATCGCATCGGACAACGCGGCCGGCGGCCGGATGGCCGGCGAGTTCCTGTTCGAGGCGATCAGCGGCAGCGGCAAGGTCATCGAGGTGCAGGGCGACTTCGCCTCCGCTTCCACGGGCCGAGCCGAGGGCTTCGGGCAAGCACTCGACGCTGCGCCGGGCATCACGCTCGTGGGCCAAGGACCAGCCTACGGTGACCCCGCCATGGCTGCTGCTGTCACGGGGGCCTTCCTCGAGACCGATGCGGACATCACGGGGCTGTTCGCCCACAACGACGACATGGCGCTGGGTGCCATCCAGGCCGTCGCTGACGCGGGCATGGCGGGCCAGGTCATGGTCGTGGGCTTCGATGCCTCGCCCGGCGGCCTCGCGGCCATCGAGGCCGGCACGATGGCGGGCACCATCGCCCAGCAGCCGCTACTGATGGGCCAAGTGGCGGTGGAGACCGCCGTCGCCGCTGCCTCGGGTCAGCCGGTCGAGCCGTTCGTTCCCATCGAGACGATGCTCGTGACGCGGGACAACGTGGACCAGTTCCAAGCGGGAGAGGCGGGCGCCGCCGGGGCGGCACAGTCCGAGGAGCCTGACCAGGGCACCACGTGGCCGAGGCTCACGATGCTCCACGAGTACGGCGACGACGCCAAGCAGATCATCCAAGCTTACGAGCTGGAACCTCGGGCCGAACCACGGCCCGCCGTCGTGTTCTTCCACGGCGGTGGCCTGATCATGGGCCAGCCGATGGATGACACCGCCGCCGCGAAGTGGGTCGCCGAACTGGGCTTCGTGACGTTCATGGCTGGCTATCGGCTCTACGTCCCGTCCAGCGGCGCCAACGCGTGGCCGACACAGCTGGACGACGCCCAGCGAGCCATCCGCTGGGTCAGGGCACACGCGGACGAGTTCAACGTGGATCCGGAGCGCGTCTGCGCCACGGGCTACTCCGCCGGTGGCTACCTCGTCGGCTTGCTGGGTACGCTCGATACCCGCGACGACTCCGACCGCGATCTGGCGGGCTTCTCCAGCCGTCCCGACTGTGTCTTCATGGGGGCCGGCGACGGGGACCTCACCGTCCCGTATCCCGAGCAGTACCTGGACGGTGTCCTGGTCGGCGATCTCATGGCCGGCTGGCTCGGGGGTACCATCGAGGAGATGCCCGAAGCCTGGGAGGCGGCCTCGCCGGCCCACAACATCGATGCGGACACCCCACCCTTCCTCGTCATCCACGGCAGCGAAGACGAGTACACGCCGGTCGAGATGTCCCGCAACTTCGTGGCTGCCATGCGCGAGGCGGGCCGGGACGTAGAGTACCTGGAGCTTCCGGGCGGACACATGGAAGTACCCTCCCACCCCGAGTTCCTGCCCACCGTCGAACGGTTCCTCGTGGACAGGATGCACCCGGAGCAGTAGCCACATCCCGCAGCCCCGGCTGCCTACCTCGACCACGAGTGCCCATCCCCGGATGGGCGGGCCTCTGCTTCCTGATAGAGGGGGTCGAGGCTGACGCGCTGAGCGGCGCACCAGATCCGCCGTCTCCGCCCTCCGCTCCAGCCCGCTCGAGGCGTGTCAACTCTCACGCGGTGGAGGGTGTCGGGGACCAGACCACCACCCAGCCACGACCCGACCAGAGCCTGAGCGTGTGGGGTCACGACCAGCCCACGATGGTCGCTGCGACCCAGTAGCTCCCTAGAGGCGTATGCAGCATGGACATCATCGTCCGAGGTGCGGGTCGTCATGGCAGATGCGGAGTTGCCGGCCCTCCCAGGGAAACGATGACCCTGGGCGTACCCTGTCCCTCTCGCGATCATCGCGACCGCTGTCCGGAGAGGCACTCCCTCCGAACGAGGGCGCCTCGGGATGGTGCCCATGGGGGGACAGGAGAGGAGTCCAGCCCCATGCGGCGCCTGATCACCACCACGATCGTCCTGACGGCCCTGCTGCTCGGCACGGTGGCCGCCGCCCCGGGCGTCTCGGCCCAGGCCACGGACGACCACCCGGCCGTCGGGGTCTGGCTCACGGATGGATCCCCGGATGACACCACGGACCCCCTGGACCTGATGACCGTCGCTCCCGGCGGCATCGTCACCATCGTCCTCCCGGATGGGACCGCGTACGGCCCGTGGGCCGCGACCGGGGAGCGGAGTGTGGATGCGACGTTCCTGGCCTCGCAGAATGACCCGGAGGCCGGTCTCGTCGGGTACGCCACGATCCGCGCCAGCATCGAGGTGGCCGAGGACGGTCAGAGCTTCACGGGGACCTATACCATCGAGTTCCCGGCCGCCATGGCCGAGGCCATGGGTCTCCCCCTCGGCCAGCAGGTCGGTCCGGGTACCGTGACCGGCCAGCGCATCGCCGTCGAGCCGATGGGCGAGCCGGTCCCGTTCCCGGAGGCAGCCGTGGAGTAGCGGTCCTGCGCCAGCGGGGTCCGCGTGTCCCGCCACCCCTGTCGGGGTGTAACGGTGGCCTGACCAGAGCCGACACGTCACACACACGAGTGGCCCGCCCCGCTCTGGGGCGGACCACTGCTGTCATCGGCAGGCCAAGTCCCGTCTGGACGCCGGTCAGCGTGAGCCTCATCATGCCGCCAGCACGGTCGCACCGAGGGGTGTCGATGGCCGCCCGGTGACGACGCCACGGGGGGAGAGAGGGAATCTCCCCCATGTCCAGTCCCCGCCCCGGCTTCGGCCTCGGGTCGCTCCTCGTGGCGCTCCTCATCATCCTCGCCCTGGGGGTCGGCACCGTGTACGCCGCCATCCCCAACGGGAGCGGCACGTACTACGCCTGCCTCACCAAGTCGAGCGGCGTGGTGCGGCTCATCAACTACCCCAAGGTCAAGTGCGCGACGAGTGAGCGGTTCATCAAGTGGAGCCAGCAGGGGCCGGCGGGACCGGCGGGCGCCCAGGGCGCGCAAGGACCCAAGGGAGACCCAGGGGACCCGGGCCCAAGGGAGACCCGGGGCCCAAGGGAGACCAGGGACGGCAGGCCCCGCCGACTGGAACGCCATCCCCAACAAGCCCGCCGGCTTCAACGATGGCGTGGACGACATCGGACCGAGCTACACCAGCGAGATCAAGTCGAACATAAGCGCCATCGCTGGAGGCGGGAGCCACGTGGACGTCCAGTACCCAGCCAGCGTCGCAGTCTTGGTCTCGCTCATCCCGGTTGCGGACTGCACGTGGGACTTCGCACAGACCGGCGTCGGCCGCTCCGGCTCCAATGTCTACCAACGATGGGCCTTCAGGAACACCTCGGCCGTCACATGTTCGTCCAAAGTCCGCGTGGTCATCTTCGGGGACGGCATCACTCCGGCGTCCCTGAAGAAGGCCCTCAAGAAGATCAAGATCACGGTCGCCGGTAAGAAGGCCGGGATCAGGGTGGAGGCACGTTAGACCGCATCCTCAGTACGTCGCATCATCGGCCCGTCCCGCTCTGGCGGGAGAGACGCCCGGACTAGCCAATGTCGGTGCCCCAAGAGGGTTGGAGGCGAGTCCACCTTCAGGTGTAGGCAGCCAGCCTCTCGTCCAGATTGGCAGTAGACGCCCCTGACCCGTCCCGGGGCGCCACAGCAGCGCAGATGGCTCGAGGATCGGGCGAGCCCCTGGCCCCCACTCCATGAGTTACGCCAGGAGCACTCCCCCGGCACCACTCAACCGGCGCTGTGGGCGACATGGCGATGGGCGAGGGCACCGGGCGAGCCGAGGCATCCTGCGCCGTTACAGACCGGCGAACGAGAGCACGATCGCGGTGCCCAGGACCAGGGTGGGTATCGGGCGGATGGTCGCATGGAGGGCGCCTCCTCCGAGACAGGGCCGCTCCCGGGTGATGTCACCGGCATCCGATCACAGCTGACACCAGGCACCGATGAGCGCGGTATCCCACCAGGCCATCGCCCCCTGGCGCCGGTGCCTGGTCCCGAGGACCGGGCACGGTGCGGTGACCGGCGACCTCGCAGGAGGCGATGGCATGCCGGTCCATGCTCTGGCCGCCCGCCCGCCGAGAGCGCCGCCAGCACGCACCACCCAATTCCCTCTAGCCAGCGCCTGTCCGAGGCCGCATCATCCTGCGCCAGTACGGTCGCACCTGACGGTGTGACGGCCGCCGGTGGACTGACCGTCCCATGGGGGGAGAGAGGTCCCCCATGCGCCAGCTCCTGTCCACGGCCCTCGTGGCCTGTCTCGTCGGTGCCCTCGCTGGTGCCACCGCCAGCGCGGTGGCCCAGTCGCCCGATCCGTCCGATATCACCGTCGGTGACGGCGAAGACTGGATCGTCTTCCAGTGGGACTATCCCGAGAAGGGGCTCTATCTGATCATGCCGGACGGGTCGGGCCTTCACAGGCTGGCTCCGGACCTGCCGGGGGAGCACATCCACCCCACTTGGGCACCCGACGGGCAACGGATCGCCTTCACGAGCCGGGACCCGGGTGATGCGATCTGGATCGTGAACGCCGACGGGACCGAACCGGAGTTGCTCTACGAGTGCAAGTTCCCCTGTGTCAACGCCATCGCGCCCGACTGGTCGCCGGACGGCGGCTCCATCTACTTCTCGACGAACGAAGGGCCATCGGGAACGTTCCGTCTCATGCGCCACGACCTCGCGAGCGGTACCACCAGCGAGATCCTCAGCCGCGAGCGCGAGCCGACCGGCGAGCAGGCTCGGGTCTCACCCGATGGCAGGCGCGTGGTGTACACGCGGTTCGACGATCTCGGCACCGCCTCGGGCACGCCGGGCTCCTCGGCGATCTTCGTCGCCGATGTCGCCGGGGGCGACGAGCGCCAGCTCACCGACTGGGAGATCCATGCGTCCCACCCCGACTGGGGACCCGACGGCACGATCCTGTTCACGACCTACGACCTGTCTTCATCCGGGGGGATGGACGTCCCGAGCGACCTCTACACCATCGCGCCCGACGGCTCCGAGCTCCGACGACTCACGATGCTCGAGGAAGGCGTGCAGCGGGCCACGCAACCACGCTGGACGCCCGACGGCACGGGGGTCGTGTTCACGTTGCAGGAGGACCCAGCCACGATCCCCGATGGTTTCCCCAACAAGAACGCCCGCCGTCTGGCTTGGATCAGCCCGGATGGGGAAGGCATGCGATACGCGACCGCTGAGCCTGTCTTCGGGACACACCCCGAAATGCGACCCGTCCCGATCGAAACCGTCGGGTCGTCGCCAACGCTCCCCGTGCTGCCGGTCGACTGGATCGCCACCACGGACGACTCGATCTTCGAGGGCGACGGAGGGCACATGGGCGGGGACGTGCTGCTCGATGTCGCGCTCGCGCCCAGCGGCGAGGCGGTCATCGTGGGCTTCGACGGAGCACGCGCTGTGGGCGACCTCCGCGACGGTCTCATGTGGTGGAGTGCATCCGGCGATGACTGGCGGAAGAGCTCGCTGCCCGACGCCCTCGGCGCTCGGCCACGTCGCGTGGTCGCCACGAAGGATGGCTTCGTGGCGATCGGGCAGCGCTGGCACGCCGTCGATGACGGGTCCGTTCCCACGGCGTCGGTCTGGACGTCGAGCGACGGAATCGACTGGTCCGGCGTCACCTTCGAACATGCCGAGTTCGCGGACGTCGACAGCGTCGACGACAGGGTGGCAATCCTGGGGACGTCGCGGAACGTCCTGACGGTCTGGACGTCGAGATCGGGTGGCCCTTGGGAGCAGGTCCCTATCGCTGAGGGGAGCCGCGGCTTCTTGCCCGCCCAGCTCGCCGTCTCCGCGGACGGCGTCTACCTGGTTCGCGATCGGGACACCGGCCTCATCTATCGCTCCGACGACGGGATCCGGTTCACGCCGGTGGACCTGCCCGAGGGACTCGAGGCCGGGGACGAGGGCAGGTACATGAGCGCGTTGACCCGCGTGGCGGACGGCTTCGCGCTCGTGCTGGGGCCCGTGGAAAGGCGGGACGAGGGAATGGGCATGAGCACGTGGCTCTCGCCGGATGGGCGCGAGTGGCGACGCGGGGAGGCCGCGCGCGAGTTCACGGACGTACGGCAGCTGGGCTTCCATCGAGCCGCTGCCGTGGTGTACGACGACGGCAGCGCAGCTCCGACCAGGCACGTGCGGTTCCTCCAGGCGGATGGCACGTGGTGCGCGGTGTCGACCCCAATCGGGGGCGTTTACCACGGGACGATGGCATGGAACGAGAACGGCGACATGCTCATCGGAGGCTCTCAGGTGCGGCATGGCGACGTGGTCGTCTGGCACGCCACGGGTGTTCGATGCGGCGAGTGACCTGCGGCGTACATCCGCGCGATCAACGCCATGCAACCTGGTCAACTCGCTAGCCGACGAGCTGGCGCGTCTTGGGTATCGCCCGCTCCGCTGACGTCGCGCGCTGCCGGTCCGTCCCGCCGGGCGGCGGCGGTCATGTCGCCAGCCGACCGGACCCGAGCAAGTACGCAGCCTGCGCCGCGTTCAAGCAGCCGGTCCTCCGGTACAGCCCTGAGAGATGCTGCCGTGCCGTCGTCTCGCTGATGCCCAGCTCGTGGGCCGCGGACGCCACGGACCCGGCGCGGACGTACGCCCGCAGGACCTCCAGCCGATGCCGCGTCGGGCGCTGGCGGGGAGGGGAGGCGGCCTTCATGTGGCCTCCACCGTGAGCACGACGCGGTGGAACCCCACCGGAGAGACCGCCTGGCCGTTTCCCTCGATTGCGGACCACGGACCCGGTCACGCTCATCCCGTCTCCGCATACCACGCGAGCAGGTCAGGGTCGCGTCGCAACTGAGGCCCCGGACCCGTCCGACCGGCGCCACTCAAGACGAGCGACTAGGACCGGCTTCGGCTCGTCCGCGGCATGTGCCGGCGTGCGGTTCCCCAGCGCCGCCAGCGCCTCCTCCGAGTAGCCGCCGGGACCCCCGCACGACAGGCACAGGCGGTTCGACCAGGCCCGCTTCCGCTCACCGCACCCGGGGCAGGCCTGGAAGCCGCGCCTGAGGTTGACCAGGTAGAGCTCCATCGAACGCCGTTCCTCCGGCGTGAACAAGTGCGCGGACTCGCCGAACACGGGGTCGAAGCCCGGGTCGTCGGGTGGCCGCCTCGCGCCGCGTCATGGCGGCCCTCCCGGTCGAGCGGCGAGGTGCCGCTCCGGGTGTCGCCGGCTTCCGGGCCGCGTGTCAGGCATCGGGCTCGCCGACGGGCCACAGGCGCCACTGCCCGTCTCCGTCCTGCACCGCGACCATCGGCGGACCGAGCGGCCTGCCGTCCATGTCCACGACGTGCTGGGGCAGGGCAGGGCCACGGTAGGGCACGCCGAAGGGCTGGCGGTCGTCTTCCGCTCGCAGCTTCGGCGGGCAGTCGCGGTGCGGGCAGCCCGGCTCCTGGCAGACGTACCGCTGCCCGTAGGCGCCCCAGGCGCGGAGCTTCGCGGGACAGGGGTCGTGCCGGCAGCCGGGGATGGTGCAGGCACCCCACGACGGCGCGACCGCGCCCGGGACCGGTGGTGGCTCGGGATGCTCGCGGGCGTCGGTCAGGACGACGGCATCGCCGCCCATGCTGACGATCATGGCGCACATGGTGTTCTCCTATCGGACCCGGCAGGGGCACCATGCCGACGTGAGGGACGCCGGTCGGTCGCCGCGCCGTCGTCGAGCCGGGACTCTCGGGCGCTCTGGATCGGGGTGGCCGATGAGGCCTAGGGTCGGGCGTCGATGGCGAGGTCGTCGAGCGAACGACTCAGGTCATGGAGGAAGCGGGCCTGTCGTGGGGTCGCTCCCGCCGCCCCGGTAGAGCGAGCGCACCTGGAGCATCAGCTCACGCAGCTCGTCGGCGTCCATGCCGTAGGTGGCGATGAGCGCGTCGAGCGCCAGGAGGTTCATCATCTCCGCCGGGGTGCGGACCTCGACCCGGCGGGCGAGATGCTCCCTGGGGTGTCGCCAGCCCGGTGCCTGCGTGTCGGTCAGCCGCGCACGCCCGTCCGGCTCGTGGTCGCCCACCTCAGTTCACCTGCCCGACGGCCTCCGCGAAGGGGCGGAAGCGGTGCCGTCCGCCGTGGCCGACCCGGCTGACGCAGACCGTCCTTGCCTCGCCCCTGGCGAAGCAGAGGGCCTCCTCCTCGACCTTCTGCCTGACGACCGGCTCCTGCTCGTCGGCCTGCTCCTGGAGGTTCTCGATGATGAACCTCGCGGCCTGCTGGTCGGCGACCGACATCGTCATCATGGCGATGCCGCTGAGCAGCTCGTTGTCCTCGTCGCTGAGGGGCGTGCGGATACGCACGTCGAGTTCGACACCCATGGCTGGTCCTCCTTCGACCATCGTCCTTGGCGGGAGCACCGTGCCGGCTGAGGGTCCGGTCGGTCGCTGCGTGGTCGTCGGGCCAAGTCCCTCGCACGCTCTGGATGGTTGACGCCTATCGCGGCGTCAGGGTCGATGGTACCCCGCGCCGATCCGCTTCGAGGGCACGAGGATCGTGATGGACCCCGGCTCTTCCCGGCCCCGGCGCTTCGCTTCCTCCAGCAGGCGCTGCGATCTCCTCGTCCCGGTCCTCCGCGTCGTTCGCCGGTGGCGGTGAGGACGGAAGGGTCGTGGGAGCTTGTCGTCGTGCTGGCTCGTCCTGCTTCGTCATCACAACGTCCCTCCTGGCGGAAGCGATGGCGGCCCCGGTGGCGGACGTCGCTGATGCAGGACTCGTCACGCTCGTTGGTGGCGCCGCACGGGAGCGGCTCGGGGCGTCCTCGGTCGGCTCGGGAGCAGCGTCAGACGGTGCATCCTCGCCGGGGAACACGCCAGGGGGGTGTCCTTCGGCAGCCCGTGGTTGGCGATGGCGAGGGCCATGAAGCTGAACCCCCGTCAGGAGGTCCTTGTCGTCTGGACCCAGGGGACTGGTGATCTTGATGCTGAGCCTGATGCCCACGAGGTGGCCTCCTTCGACCATCGCACCTGGCGGGAGCACCGTGCCGGATGAGGGTCCGGTCGGTTGCTGCGTGGTCGTCGGGCCAGGTCCCTCGCACGCTCTGGATGGCGACGCCGTCGCGGCGTCTATCGGGAGTGTACGCCGAGTCCTCCGCGGACAGTCCACAGAAGCCTCAAAGCCCTCGCCGAGACGGTCAACGGGCTCCACAAGGTTGAGCTCATCGCTCGCCGGGGGGCCTTGGCGGACCGTCGAGGACGTGGAATCGCGACCTCGCGCTGGGTCCACAGGCGAAACACCGAGCGCCTCCTCAGCGCCTGCGGCGACGTGCCACCGGCCGAGTACGAGGCGGCACACTGGACCGACCAGCAGGTGGTGCCAGCCGCCTGAACCTATCGTCCGCGCCTCCACCAAACCCGGTGCGGTTCAGGCCGGGTCCACGGTGCTGTCTTTGGCCTGGAGTCCCTCAACTTGCCCATGAGCGACCATCTTCGTGCCAGTCGAGGAGGGTCATCGACAGGCTGCGCCCTATCGTGGCCCTCCGGGAGAGTGCGATCTCCGACCGGGAGATGCGTGGAGGGTGTGTCTGCCGTGACGTGCGTCTACCCGGCGAGCCGGCCGCTCCAGACGAAGACAGGCGTCGAGTCGCCGGCGAGCCGGCCATTCCAGACGAAGACAGGCGTCGAGTCGCCGGCCAGTCGGCCATTCCAGGCGTAGGCGGGCCCCCTCACGCTGCTGGCCATCCGGCTGTCCCAGACGGCGGCGGGCGCTGCGTGACCCCGGACGTGAGCAGCG
Organism: uncultured Chloroflexia bacterium; assembly: GCA_963707395.1. Lineage (GTDB taxonomy): Bacteria > Chloroflexota > Limnocylindria > Limnocylindrales > CSP1-4 > JAFMJV01. Next base: position 147,829 of record CAVPPQ010000023.1, on the reverse strand, counting down.
CTGACGCCAGCCGTCAGGAACGGGGATGGCAGAACGGACAGCGACATCGTGGCGGCCAAGAGCAGCACGCGGATACGTCGTGCCATTCGCGGCGCTGGAACCGCCTGTCGTCCGCTGTTCGGCGGTATTCGTGATCGTCGACCCCTGGAGGGACCTGGGGATGCGGGCACTGGAGGGCCTCCTCGATGCGAGCCGACTCCGCGGTCCGTCCGGTAACGGGCCTCAAGGCAGAGCCGGCCACGTACACGGATGCAAAGTGCGCCAGCGGAACGTACATGTCAAGTGGCAATACATTACAGTCCGTTCGGCCCTTGACGACCTCCGGTCGCCGCAAGCGGTCGTTCAGGACGATGCTGGCGATAATCGCTGATCCGCGGGGAGCGAGGGCGCGAGTGGCCTCTCCAGCCCGGGCAGGGATGGGCGCTCACTGCTGCAGCCGGCTGTTTGGGGTGGCCCCTCGCTCGACGACCCTGCAGTACGGCGAGCCGAACGATGTCGTGAAGCGTGAGGCGAACTGGCGCAGGTCCGCCTTCGGCACCCATTGGCCCAGGTAGAGACGGACGCAGTAGGGGGGGCGTCAGCCGATGCACTCTCGAGGGTACGGTGGCGCCGTTCGGGCGGCATCTACGGGTCGTGCCTCGGATAGATGCGCCTGTGCGCATCGGGCCCCTGGTGAGCTGCGCCGCGGCGAGAGAGTCATGACCCGCATGCCCGCGTCCGCGAGCCTCGGAGACCGGACCCCGAGGCAAGAACGTCACTGGGCCAGGTCCAGAACCTCGCGGACGGCGTCGGCGACGAGGTGCGTGTCAGCCTCGTCCATCCAGTGTGGCGCGGCCACGACCCGCCAGATGCCGGGGGACCAGCTCTCGACCCACGCCTTGCGGACGACGTCGTCCGCCTCGGAGCCGCGACCCGAAGGATCCTGGGCCGCCAGGTAGAGGAGCGGCACGTCCGGCTCCTGGTCGCGGCGATCCCGGATCCACTTCGCAAGGCTGCAGTTGTCCAGCTTCTCCAGCGACTCCCAGGCATCGGCTTGGCGGTTGGCCTCCAGGCAGGCGCCTGGGAAGCCATGCATCTCATCGATGTCGTGATCCACGCCTGTCGATGCGTCGAGGAGGACGACACCGGCGACCTGCTCGGGGTGTGCGACGGCGTACGCCGAAGCGACCAGACCGCCGAACGACGCTCCGAGGAGCAAGAATGGGCCATCCTCGTCGAGCGCGGCCAGAACGCCATTCACGTCCGCGATCACATCCTCCGGGCTCTGCGTGCCCTCGACGCTCTCGCTGCGACCCGTGTTGCGGCGCTCATAGGAGCAGACCCGGAAGCCAGGACCGAGCGCCGCTTCGATGCCGGGCGCGATGGCGACACCGAGTTTGCCCGGGTCCGCCACCCAGCCGGTGAAGTAGACGATGGTCGGCGAGCCATCTCCGCTGCAACGCGCGTAGATGTCATGGCCGTCCACCTCCACGAGCCCCTCGACGGTGCTGCCCGGTTTCACCGGCAGGACGATCCGGGGGAGGGCGCTGGGTTCCGGCGAGGCCGGTGCGGAAGGCATCGACGTACCGGCAGGGTCGGTCGGTCCGGGCGTGCTGGACACCGCGAGAGCCGAGGCTTCATCTTCCTGGGCGCTGGCTCCCACCCCGGATCCAGCCAGAAGGCCCACGGTGATGAGGACGATGGCAGCGTGCCGTGACTTGGCCACGGGAGGTACCTCCTCCCCCCACTCCGTCGGTGGATGCGACCGTTGGCATCAAGGTTACGAGGGCCGTCAAGCCCGGCCGTCCGCGACACGCCCAGTGATGCGCCCGGGAGGCCGAGATGGCGGGGCACGGCGGCTCGAGGTCGGCTCAGCACGACGCCGGCGACCTGATCGCGTCGGCGGCTGCCGGCGACGAGTACGCCTTCCGCCGCATCATCGCCGCGCACCACGACGACATGCGCCGCGTCTGCTCGCACGTGGCCGGCGATCGCGCCATCGCAGACGGCCGCGCAGGCCGCGTGGGTCATCGCGTGGAAGAAGCTGGGCAGCGTCCGCGAACCCGCGAGGCTGCGACCCTGGCTCATGGCGGTCGCGGTCAACGAGGCGAAGCAGCTCCTCCGTAAGCGCCGCAGGAGCCGAGATCGAGGGACCGGCCGGAGGTTCGATGGAGCCGGGCGGACGGGATCCAAGCGCCGATGTCGGCACCCTTGATCTCCGCCGCGCGTTGGCCCGGCTCGATCCTGACGATCGGGCACTACTCGCGCTGCCACACTGACAGCCATGGTCGGCAGGGCGGCGAAGATCACCACCGCGCACGTGAGGCCCCACAGCCCACGCAGATCGACACGGCCCGTCCCGACGATGACGGTGACGAAGGTGGCCAACATGATGGTGGCCACCACGACCGGGGGTCCCGGTGAGCCCAGCCCCAGGGCTGGCAGCAAGGCGGCTACGCTGAAGTAGGCCACGATGCCGAAGGCCCCCGCTGTCCGAAACCTCCGACGGGTCGGGACGGTCATCGCCACCCGGTAGGCGTACTCGAGGGCAGGGTCGGCGAAGCGCAGCCAGCGGTCCTGGCGGTCCCAGCCCATGGAGAAGGTCAGCGCATGGGCTCCAGGTCGCGTGCCCATGCGCTGGTCCTCGGGTGCGATGACTATCGCCGAGGGGTCGCTCAGCGTCGTGGCTGGGCGCCTGCCGGTCGCAAGTGGCTGCCGGGAGTAGTTACGCGGGCAGCGGCACCTTCTCCTCCACGAAGGCCTTGAAGTTCTCGAGCGAGTGCCGCAGTCCGCGTTCGATGGAGCGCTCGACGAAGAGCTTGTCGGCGACTTTGCCGAAGAGCCCTGCCGGCAGCTCGTAGTCGAGCTCGAGCGTGGCATCCGTCCCTGCCTCGACCTCGGTGAAGCGGTAGACCGTCTTCGTGGTCCCGCCCGACCCCTTGCCGGCGATCTCGAGGTAGCGTGGTCGATCGACCCCCGTGACCTCTCCCCAACCCTCCATCTTGCGGCCCAAGAGCTTGACGACCCCGTTGAACTTCGTCCCGACCTCGTCCGGCGGACCGCTGATGTCAGAGATCTCCTCGTAGAGCACGCTCCAGTCGGGATAGCGCGCGTAGTCGATAGCCAGCTCGAAGACCCGCTCGACGGGTGCGTCGTAGTGGGCCGTCATCCGCAGGTGCGCCATGTCGGTGTCCCCTTCGCTCCGACGCGGGTCGGTTTCGCCAGTGGCTCAGACACGACCCCGGCGGCCAGGGTGCGGGCCGTGCGTCAGAGCCTCCCGCGTACGCTGACATTTTCCGCCTTGGAGCAAGTCCCACCGCAGGCACCCTGGGTGTTGACTTGCCTTGAGTTCCTTGCTCCGGTGCGGGCCAACGATCCAGGAAGACTCGTGCCCAGCGGCGTCCAATCGGTGTAGAACAGCCCATACAGGCGGTCGAAGGTGTCGGAACCTTCATCTCGCCCTCGCCGTATCTGCTCGATCGTCCTGCACAATCGGTGTTCAATGCCCTACCGCCCACGCAAGCGCACGACCCCCCCCACCAGCAGCCGCAACGGCAACGGGAAGCAGCATCGCCCGTCCTACGCTGCTCGTCTGGCCATGTCTCGCCCCAGGACCCGCAAACCCGCTGAGAATGGTGCCGGGGCCATCGTCGCCGTGGCCCTGGTCCTCGTCGTCAGCGTCCTGGGTGTCATCTCCGTGGGCGCCATCGCCGGCGGGGGCGCGGCCGCGGTCACCATCGCCACGCTCGACCAGGATCTGCCGGACGTCCGGGAGTTCCAGGACCTCGACTTCTCGGAGGCGACCCGCATCCTGGACCGCACCGGCAAGGTGGAGTTGGCCCGCTTCTGGGACGAGCGCCGCGAGGTCATCGATTTCGAGGACATCCCGCCGCTGGTCCTGGACGTCACGACGGCCACGGAGGATGACACCTTCTGGGACAACCCCGGCTTCGACCTGGAAGCGACGGTCAACGCCTTCCTCACGGAGGCCGCCGGCGGCGGCGACCGCGGTGGTGGCTCCACGATCACCCAGCAGCTGGTCCGCGCGCGACTGCTGCCGGAGGAGGTCGTCAGCGCGGACAACACGCAGCAGGGCCTCTACCTGCGCAAGGCCAAGGAGCTCCTGCAGTCCTTCAAGCTCACGCAGGCCTTCCCCGGCGAGGAGGGCAAGAAGGACATCATCACCGCCTACCTCAACGAGATCTCATACGGCGCAGCCTCCGGCATCGCGGCCGCGGCAGAGCTGTACCTGGGCAAGAAGCTTGACGAGCTGTCCGTGAGCGAGGCGGCCCTGCTGGCCGCCATCCCCCAGTCGCCATCGGTCCTGTACCCCTGGGCCAAGGACTCCAAGGGCCGCTATACGAACGTCGTCAAGGAAGCCGGCAAGAAGCGCACGCAGAGCGGCAAGCGCCACGTGCGCTTCGTCCTCAAGGCCTGCCCGGACAGTGACACGCAGTGCGTGGACACCGATCTCGTGGAGCGTCGTGACTACATCCTGGGCCGCCTGCGCGACGGCAAGGGCCGCTGGACGACGCTCTCGGACGAGCAGTACCAGCAAGCCCTGAACGAGAAGATCATCATCAAGAAGCCGAAGGCGAGCACCTGGAAGGCACCCCACTTCGTGAACGCCCTCCTGCCGGAGCTGAACAAGATCCTGGCTGACCGCGACCCCATCCAGAGCGGCGGATACACCGTCCTCACCACCCTGGACATGCGGGCACAGGGCATCGGCGAGCGGGTCATCCAGGCAGGCGCGATACTGCCCAATCTTCCCTTGCCGCTCTATTACCAGCAGCTCGAAAGGCTCAAGCTGCGCCGAGACGCCAGTTGGATCAGTCGACTGCGCGGCAGCAGCCTCCGGAACGGAGCCATGGTCGCCATGGACTACCGAACCGGTGACATCCTGGCCTATGTCGGCTCGGCCGGCTACTACCGCAAGGCGACCCCGAAGTTCGCGCCCAAGGTGGACCACGTCGGCGCGTCCCATCGACAGCCCGGCTCGGCCTGGAAGCCCATCCTGTACGCCACCGGGATCGACACGGAGCGCTTGACCGCGGCCTCGTATCTCCTCGACAAGCAGGAGATGTTCGGCCCAGGCTGGACGCCACAGAACGCTGATGGGGTGTACCGGGGCTACATCCAGGTCCGGGACGCCATCCAGCAGTCGCTCAACATCCCGGCCATCCGGGCGCTCCAGGAGGTCGGCATCACCACCGTCCGGAAGTACGCGGTGAAGGCTGGCTTCTCGTTCCTTGATGACTACGGGAACAAGGCCCTCGACCTTGCCGGCCTGGCAGGAGCACTCGGGACCGTCGAGGTGCGGCCGCTCGACATGACGGCAACGTTCGGCGCCTTCGGCAATGGGGGCAAGGTCACCAAGCCTCGGCACATCCTGAAGGTGCTGGGGCCAGACGGTGGAGTCATCTACGAGGCCGGCAAGCCCGTCACTGAGCAAGTGTGGAAGCCAGGCACGGCCTACATCATGGCGGACATCCTCGATGGCAACACCAACCGGGCCGTGAACCCGGCGTGGGGTGAGGTCTTCGAGATGCGCAACACCCGGGATGGCTCGCGCCGAGAGGCAGCAGTCAAGACGGGCACGACTAACGAACTGAAGGACTACTCGACCTACGGCGTCCTGCCGATGCCCGCAGGCAAGAAGCAGCCCGCGCTCGCGGTCGGCGTGTGGTACGGCAACAGCGACAGCTCCAGCCCCAACCTCGGCCTCCTGCGCTACTCGCTGGACAACGCCGGCAGGACCTGGGCTGCGTTCGTACGTGACTACATGTTCAACAAGCCTGCCCCGGCCTTCCGGCAGCCCAAGGGCGTCGTCGTCGGCCCTGACGGAGAGCTCTACCTCCAGGGGACGCAGCCTGGCGGCCCACGGCAGGTGGACACGGCCCCGCCGCCGATCACGACCACGCCGGACCCGGATGGCCCGTCCAGCTCTGACGACGAGGGAACCCCCGGGAGCCCACGCGGACGTGGCGGCAGCGGGGATGGGCCAGCGCCGGCGCCGACCTGCCAGCCTGGCTTCACGAGCAAACCGCCCGGCTGCGTCATCCCCGTCGGCTAGGAACGCCCTGACCCTGGTCGCTGCGAGGAGCCAGCCGTTCGCTTCGGCTCCGCGCCGAGCGCGAAGGTGCCCAGCTCGCGGAGGCACACCCGCGGCTCGCCTTCGGCGAGCCCTCCCGTGAGGGCGGGACTCTGCCCGGGTCGGAGGATGGCAGGCTGGCGGGTCGCAGGGCCTGTCTGAGGGTCAGGTGTTCTGCGTGTAGCCCGCGACCGTCAGCTCGATGAGCGGGCTCCAGGCGACCATCGCGTCGACATCGCTGCGGTTCCAGTTGTGAGCGACATGGACGAGGAGCTCCCGCCGCTCGGCTTCGTCGCTGACGATGCGAGCCGTGGCTGGCAGGTCGGCAGTGATGCCCTGCTTGAGGTGCAAGGTGAGCCGCGCGTCGGCCTCGAGATTTCGGATCCAGGCGCGGGTGCGGTCGCGCATCGGCATGCCCGAGATCACGAGGCGTCCGTCGATGTTGTGGAGGAAGATCTCGATGCGGCGTGGATCGCCAGATCGGCGACCGGTCGTCGTGATGTCGACGATGCCACTGCGATCGAGTGCGGTGTGGATGGCGCGGTCCATTCAGCCTCTTCGTACGTGGGATGATGTTTGCCTGCGCAACTATCTCACGAGTCTCGACCTCGCGTCATCGCGGTTTCATGCTCGTGATCATGCTCGGCGCCTCGATCGCGCCAGGCTATGACATGGCGACCGGCGCGATCTCCGACCTTGGGAGCAGGAACCCGCCCACGACGGACAAGAGGCCGACCCCTTGGGCCCGTCCCGCGAGGGGCAGGCCTGACCAGATCCCTCCGCCTCGGGACGAATCCCGTGGTGGCCCTGGCTCTGCGTTGTCGGAGCCACTACGATTCGTAGGCCGGCCCGTATCGACGGTCGGCCCAGGGCCTGTGACCGGACGACCGGATGCGGAGCCGGCCCCCGGCCCGGTCGGTCATCGGGGAGGGGAGTGGCCATGGCTGGATCACGATCCCGTGCGATCGCCCTCGCGCTCGCCGGAGCGCTGCTCGTGTCGGGCGTCAGCCTGGCTGCGGATGACCTGCCCCCGACCGGCCCTGGCTTCGGCGACTACGAGCTGGTGCCGTTGCTCGGTGATGCCGTGCCCTACGCGGGGCCGGAGACCCCCACCTCCCTCGAAGAGGTCCGCGTCAGTCCGCTCGTCGACGACCAGCTCACGCCGGCCGCCAGGGAACGGCTGGCAGAGCAGGGCTTCGTCATCGTCCCGTCTGACCTGCGGCTCTTCCACGAGGCCTATGACGACCAGTTCGGCAGCGGAACGCCGGTCTTCGTCACCACTGACGCCGCGTATCACGCCTGGCACTTGGTCTTCGACAAGATCCTGCGCGATGTCGAACAGCAGCAGCTCCTGCCGGCGCTGGAGGAGCTCGTCATCGGCCTGGGCAACGATGCCGCCAAACAGCAGGCCGAGCTGGCCGGCACACCACTGGCAGAGGATGCTGACCGCATCGCGGACCTCATGTCAGTCGTCGCGGCGGAGCTGAGCCTCGAGTCGGCCAAGCTGAGCCCGCGGGCCAGGGCCGAGAAGGCTCTGATCGATGCGCATGCCACGTCCGCGACGTCGCCCATCCTGGGCACGGAGGTGGACTACTCGCTGTTCACGCCGCGCGGGCACTACACGCGCAACGAGGACCTGACGCGCTACTTCGTGGCCATGTCGGTGCTCGGCCAGCACGCCTTCATACTGCCGGACAGCCGCATGGGCGACGGGACTGTCGTCGAGGGCGGGGCCGGCCTGCGCATGGCGCTGCTCGCCTCCCGCCTGCTGGTCGGCCATCCGGAGCCGGAAACACTGTGGCGCCAGATCTTCGAGCCCACCGCCTTCCTGGTCGGCACATCCGACGACTACACGCCCTTCGAGCTGGCCACCGCGGTGGAGGCCACGGTCCCCGGTGGCATGGACGCACCGCTGACCGCCACGAACGACGAGACACTCGCCACCATCGCCGAGACGCTCGTTCAGGTCCGCCCGGTGCGCATCGACCCGGAGCGACCCTCGGTCCGTCTCATGGGCACCCGCTTCGTCATCGATTCCTGGATCCTCGACCAGATGATCAGCCCCAACGTGGGATCGCGGGCCGATCCCCGGGTGCTCGGCTCGCCGCTCGACCTGGCCGCGGCCTTCGGCTCCGACTTCGCACTGGCCATCCAGGACGCGGCGGGCGAGACCGCCCATGTCAACTACCCCGAGCAGATGGAGGCCATGCGGACGGCCATCGCGACGCGCCCGGAGGAGGCCTGGGGCCAGACCGTCTACGACGCGTGGCTGGCCGCCGTCGAGCCCATGTGGCTGCCGCACGGCGCGGGCTTCCCCGACTTCATGCGCTCCGACGCCTGGCGCACGAAGGACCAGCAGACGGGCTTCGGCTCCTACGCGGAGCTTAAGCACGACACCATCCTCTACACCAAGCAGGCCTTCGGCGACACGGGCGGTGGTCCGCCGGCGCGCCCGGTGCGCAACTGGGTGGAGCCGGACCCCGTCCCGCTGCAGCGGCTCGCGGCGGTGGCGAGGCTCACGCGCGACGGCCTCGACAGCCGCGGACTCCTCTCGGCGCCGCTGCGCCAGCTCATCGATTCATACGTCCGGATGGCTGAGCGACTGGCGGCCATCGCCGCTGACGAGTTGGCCGGCGCGCCGATCTCCGAGAAGGACAACGACTGGCTGCGCTACATCGGCTCCGTGCTGGAATCGATCTGGTCGGAGTCGGGGGACCGTGCGGGCCGCTACGGGTCCAGGTCGCTGGATGAGGACGCGGCGGTCATCGCCGACATCATGCGTGGCATCGACCCGCAGGCTGGCCTGGACCAGGTCGTGGAGGTCGGCACCGGCTTCGTCGACCGCATCTACGTCATCGTCCCGGACGACCATGGGCGGCTTCCATGTCGCCAGCGGGGGCGTCTACTCCTACTACGAGTTCCCCTGGCCGACCACGGACCGACTGACCGACGAGCGGTGGCGCGAGATGCTGCGTTCTGGCGACGCCCCCGCCCGACCGGCCTGGCAGGACACGTTGTTCCCCGCCGCCGGGGCCGCCCCGCCTGAGGAGGCCGAGCCCACACCACGGCCGCCGCGGCCGGAGATGGAACGGGAGCTCGGGTCAGCCATCGAGGGGGCCACCTGGGAGCCCTATCGTGCGAGCCCGGCGGGAGCGGCCTTCGACCCGTTCGAGTCGGGTGCCGTGGCCGCGGTCATCTTCGACGACCTGGAGCGCGAGCTGCATCGCTCGGTCGACTACGTCGCGCTGTTCCGCTTCCGCGACGCCGATCGGCTCGACGGCTTCTGGACCTGGCGTGCGGACAGCATGGCCGTGCCCCTGCGCGCGGGGTCGTGTGCCGATGGTCGCCCCGGCTGGGACACCTGGCTGCACGGCGAGGTCGTCTGCGATGTCAACGATGATGGCTATGCCGCTCTGCGCTGGACCGACGAGCGGGGCGACACCTACGGGGTCATGAACGCCGTGGCCGGCTCGACGGACCTGGCTGTCCTGTATCGCCACTGGCAGACGATCGTGAACGTCGATTCTTGAACCCCGAGGCCGGGTCTCGCCGTCATCGGTAGTGAGCGGGAGGCGATGAGGTTCGGTCCATACCCTGGCCGCCGGGACCGCGCTGAGCCACTGGCGAACCCGACCTGCGCAAGCAGTGGGGGATAGACGATGAAGAGGATGCTTGCCCTGATGGGGGCGATGCTTCTGACCCTGATGCTGGCCGCACCCGCAGCGGCGAACCAGCGGGTCCAGATCGTGGAGGACAACCCGATCGATTTCGAGGTCGAGGTCGACCTCTCCACCTACGGCGAGGACGACGGGTGGTGGATGCCCTTCGAATGCAGCGAGCCGATCTACTACGGCGGCCACTACACCGAGAACCTGACGATGTGGTACCCGGACGGCGTGGCCGAAGCCGACATGACGCCGGCCTACGGCGCGTGGCCGTTCATCCGGGGCCAGTACAGGCTCGATGGCATCGACTACTTCAGTTCCGAGCCGGGCATGAAGGGTCAGGTGGCCATCGGCAAGTTCTCATGGACTTCCCACCTCTTCGACCACCACCTCGGGACGTTGGGTAGCACCTCGGACCTCGAAACGTGCAAGGAGACGATGACGGGCAAGACATGGGGCATCGAGCTCCCGGGAGCCGGCACGGTGTTCCAGGAGGCTGGCAACTACCGCTACGAATGGACCGTGGTGGACCAGGGCCCGGACAACGAGATCATCACCACGCGTGACCTTCGCCCCTGGCGCGGCAACCAGACATACGACGTCGAGGAGCTCTGCGCCTTCTTCGGGCTCGACGCCGTCCTGGCTCCGGACGCGTAGACGCGGCTGCGCAGACCAGGTCGATCACTCCCGCATGAGCATCGCCTGCGCCTCGCGCTCCAGGTTCAGGTAGGGCTCGCCGCTTACGTTGACGCGGACCTGCTTGATGACGCCTCCGGTGAAGCGGTACGGCGACTTGCCGGGGTAGTCATCGGTGACGGGGGCGCTGCTGTCCCGCCCGACACAGAGCCCTTCGCCGGCAAGCGAGAACCTCCCGGGCTGGGTCTTGATCCTGCCCTCGCCCACCTTCGTGTCGCCGTGGTACAGCGACAGGATGCCGGTGGCGATCCCCGGCGGGTTCTCGCCGTCCTTCTCGAACGAGGCAGACAGGATCAGGTTCTCGCCTGTGGGGATGTCTTCGGTTGCGTCGATCCTCTGCTCCATCACTCCGACGAAGCTGTAGACGTAGTGGAGCCGGTCGTCCTTGACGTAGAGGGCGTGCCCCCCGAAGCGTGCTCCGTGCGCGAAGAGGACGCCCTCCGCACCCGGAGCCGGGATGTCGACGAGCGCGCCGAGCGAGTAGGAGCGATTGCGGATGTTTACGGCCTGCTCTTCGGGAACATCGGCGCAGTCGGGGTAGTACACATATCCGTTGCGAGGCCCGGATAGCTGCGGCCGCTCGGTGAGCGCGATCTCGAGGAGGAGGCGATCGTCGAGCGGGAAGCCGCCGTTCCTGCCGGCTTCGGCAAACCAGAGGTTCACGAGTTCGCGCACCTTCTCGGGCATCTCGGCGGCAAGATCGTGCAGTTCGGATCGGTCGACGTCGACGTGGTAAAGCTCCCACTCATCGGCGTTGAAATCGCCCCAGCCGGAGAGCGGTGGATGATGTGTGACCGCCTTCCACCCATCGTGCCAGATGCTCCGCTGACCGAGCATCGAGTAGAACTGTGTCTTCCGTGTGCCTTCGGCGGCGGCATCGTCGAAGCTGTACCTCATGCTGATCCCGTCGAAGTCGCTCTGCACGTGCCCTTTGAGCGTCTCGGGAGCCTCGACGCCGAGGCAGTCGAGGATCGTCGGCACGATGTCGATGGCGTGGTGGTACTGCTCCCTGATCTCACCTCGCGCCTTCGCGCCCGCCGGCCACGAGATGATGCACGGGTCAGCCGTGCCCCCGTTGAAGTTGTAGCGCTTCCACATCTTGAACGGCGTGTTGAAAGCCATCGCCCAGCCGTTCGCGTAGTGGTTGTAGGTCTTGGGGCCTCCGAGTTCCTCGAGCATCGCGAGGTTGGTCTCAAGACTGTCGGGTACTCCGTTGAGGAACAGGTTCTCGTTCACCGACCCGACGGGACCGCCTTCGCCGCTGGCCCCATTGTCCGAGACCACGACGACGATGGTGTTCTCCCGCATCCCGGTCTTCTCCAGGAAGTCCAGCAGTCTCCCGATGTGGTAGTCGGTGTGTGAGAGGAAGCCAGCGTAGACCTCAGCCATCCGCGAGAAGAGACGCTTCTCGCCGTCTGAGAGTGTCTCCCACGGCTTGGTGAGATCGACCTCCGGGAAGGGCTGACCCTTTGGGCCTCTCAACGTCGCCGGCGTGCCTACCGGATTGACCGGCGGCAGTTCCGTGTCTGGCGGGACCAGGCCCATCTCCTTCTGCCGGGCCAGCGTCTCCACACGGATCTGCTCGTAGCCCGCGTCGAAGCGCCCCCTGTACTTCTCGATCCACTCCTTTGGCGCGTGATGCGGCGCGTGACAGGCGCCCGGAGCGTAGTAGAGGAAGAACGGCTTGTCCGGCGCGATCGCGTGTGCGTCCTTGATGAACTCCAGCGCCTTGTCGGTGATGTCGTCGGTGAAGTGGTAGCCCTCCTCCGGCAACTTCGGTTGTTCAACGGGGTGATTGTCGTAGATCAACTCCGGATACCACTGGTTGGTCTCCGCACCCAGGAAGCAGTACGAGCGCTCGAACCCGCGGCCACTCGGCCAGTTGCGTCTCGGAGCCGCCAGGTTCGTCTCGTCCATCGGGCAGAGGTGCCACTTGCCCACCATGTACGTGTTCCAGCCGAGGTCGCCGAGGATCTCGGAGAGCATGCCGTTCTCGGGTGGGATGGTCCCGCTCGCATTCGGGAACCCGGTGGCGCCCTCGGTGATGCAGGCCATGCTGTTTCGGGTGTGATTGCGCCCGGTCAGCAGGCAGGACCGCGTCGGCGAGCAGAGCGCTGTGGTGTGCCACTGCGTATACCGAACGCCGTCGGCAGCGATCTTGTCCAGATTGGGCGTGTCGATCGGCCCGCCATAGCAGGACATCGCCGAGAAGCCGACGTCGTCAAGCACGATGTAGAGCACATTGGGGGCACCCTCCGGCGCCTTCGGCGGCTCGAACGGCGCCCAGTCCGGAACCGAATCCCGGACGTCGACGTTGATGACCCCCTTGAACGGTTTGCCCATGCCGGTCCGCTCCTTCAAGCTTTCTTCGTGCGAGTCCCTGGCCGCGCTGCTAGCCGGCCGCACCGGCCATGTCGTGCTCCAGCGATGCTTCGTGGATCTGGTGCGCATACGAGATCTGCTCGAATGCGCCGGTGGCCTCGTAGCGCTCCACGAGCTCGCCCGCTCGGTAGCACTTCAGCTCCGTGGTGGACGCGAAGCGCATGTAGTCGCCGGGGTAGCGGATGAGCTTGAGCAGCGTCTTCTGCCATCCCTTGGCGAAGTCGATCCAGGTGTAGTCCACGAGCGTCCTCTGGCGGGTGAGGGTCAGCTCGTAGCGCGTGTCGCCATCCTCGTAGTCGAAGGAGACGGCGTCCGGCATCGGCTTGCCGGTGTGCTCGTCGGTCTGGGCTCCGTGGGTCGTGAAGGTCATCTTGGAGCCATCGTCTGCGATGGGCTTGCCGTCACGGGCCAGCATGTACCAGTGGAACGGCGTGTAGCCGTACTTCTCCGTGGCCACGATGTGGGCCGCGATGAAGGTGTATGGACCGACTTCCCCTCTCGCCCACCACCAGTGGTCGATGACGTGGCCGATCTCGCTGTTCGTCCAGTTGTGGTCGTGATAGCCCCTGCCCGTGGCCTCGTGGACCTCATCGCCGATCTTGTAGGTGCCCGTCACCTTGCCGAACGGCACGAATGGCGTCCAGGCGAAGAGGTGCTCGTCCCTGGGACCGAAGAGCAGGTAGCCGGTCTCCGGGCGCCACGACGCCGTGGTCCCTTCGAGCGTGATGTCGACCGAGATGTCCTCGGCCGCGGCCGTGATGTGGTACTCGTGCAGATCGCCGGTGAAGCGGCACGGTCCCATCCGCACGTCGCAGCCGTCCTTGGACGCGCTGAACTCCTCGGGCTTCGGGTACCAGGTCTTCACCGTCCTCGTGCCATCGGGGAGGGTCAGGTCGATCTCGATCTGCGGCTGGAGCGGCTGGTGCGGGCGGGTGCCGTCCTTCGTGCAGAACAGGACGGCCAGCCCGGTGCCATCCTCCAGGTCCGCGTCCAGGTACCACCATTCCAGGTTGGGTGCAGCGGTGTCGACGCGGATGCCGTCCTCCCACTGCTGGATGTGGCCCTTCTCGAGCTTGAGACGTGCGTAGTCCTCGGGCTTGTCGGCCAGGCGGGCCGGCTCACTGTGGCTGGTCATCGGATCCCTCGCTTTCGTGATCCCTGCCGAGATTGGCGAGCGGTGTCCCCCACGGCGCGGCGTCTCCCTGGCAGACACCCGGTCACTGCTACTGCAGAGCCATGGCCACGTGGAACCGCTCCTCCGGGGCCAGGAGGTGGTCATCGTCCAGGGCGGCCTTGTCGACGTCGATCTCGACCCAGTCGATCTCGCCGTTGAAGGCGTTGCCGGTGGGGCCGTAGTCGGGCGAGACCGGCGAGCCGGCCTCCACGCCGACATCGACCGTCTCGTCCGCGGAGTAGGCGAAGGGCTGCGTCCTCTCCACCCGTCCCTCTCCGACCTTCCGCCCGTCCGTGTACAGCGAGACGGTGCCGCCCTTTCCCAGTCCGCCACCGTCGTAGGCGAATTCCATGCGCACCTGGTGCGCGCCGGCGGGGATGGCCTCGTTGCCCTCCACGAAGTGGTGCGTCAGCCCCAGGAAGTTGTAGCAGTACTTGAACCTGCCCTCCTTCGCGTAGAGGCTGAATCCGCCGACGATGCCGCCGTTCGCCAGGATGACCCCTTCCGCGCCTCCCTCCGGCACGACGATCGCCGCCGTGATGGAGAACGACTTGTTGGTCGTGGCCAGGACCGAGTGGGGCGACAGGCCCTTCATGCCGCCGTAAAGCAGCTGGCGGTTGCCACGGATGAGCTGCGGACGCCCGGCGATGTTCGGCTCGAAGCGTTCGGCGAGCCGGTCGTCAAGCGGCACGACGTTGTACTTCACGGCCTCGATGAGCCACAGGCGCTGGAGCTCACGCAGCTTCTCCGGCATCTCCTTCGAACGGTCGTGGGCCTGCGTCCAGTCGTCCGGCGCGTACAGCTCCCAGATGTCGTCGTCGAAGGCGACGGTCTTGATGGCGCCGACCATCCAGGGTATGCGGTGCTTGGTGACGGCGGTCCAGCCCTTGTGGTAGATGCCGCGGTTGCCGACGATCTCGAAGTACTGCGTCTCGTGCCGTTCGGCGGCGGCTCCGTCATCGAAGGAGTAGCGCATGCTCACGCCCTCGTACGGCTTCTGCCCGATGCCGTTGACGATGGCCGGTTCGGGCAGGCCCGCCGCCTCCAGGACGGTCGAGGCCACGTCGATGACGTGGCAGAACTGGCTGCGGATCTCGCCGCTCGCCGTGATGCCGGCGGGCCAGTGGACGATCGTTCCGTTGCGCGTGCCACCCCAGTGCGAGGCGACCTGCTTGGTCCACTGGTAGGGCGTGTCCATGGCGTGCGCCCAGCCCACCGCGTAGTGGTTGTACGCCTCGGGGCCGCCGAACTTGTCGATGTTGGCCCTCAGGAACTCCGGCGTCTCGAGATCCAGGAAGCCGTTGATCGGGATGTACTCGTTCAAGGTGCCCTGGAGGGTGCCTTCCGCCGAAGCGCCGTTGTCACCGATGATGTAGTAGACGAGCGTGTCCTCGAGGATCCCCAGGTCTTCGAGGGCGTCGATGAGCCGCCCAACGTGGTGGTCAGTGTGCTCGAGGAAGCCCGCATAGACCTCCATCTGGCGCGCCAGGACGGGCTTGAGGTCGTCGGGCATCGTGTCCCAGGCGGGGATCTCGGGGTGGCGCTTGGTGAGCTCCGCCTCGGGCGGGAGCACGCCCAGCTCCTTCTGGCGGGCAAAGGTCTCCTCGCGCAGCCGGTCCCAGCCCTGGTCGAACTTGCCCCTGTACTTCGCTGACCACTCCGGTGGGACGTGGTGTGGAGCGTGGGTCGCCCCTGGCGCGAAGTACATGAAGACGGGCTTGTCCGGCATCAGCGCCTTCTGCCGACGGACCCATCGGATGGCGTGATCGGCTAGGTCCTCGGTGAGGTGATAGCCCTCCTCCGGGGTCCTGCTCAGCTCGACCGGCGTCGTGCCCTCGTAGAGCGAGGGGTAGTACTGGTTCGTCTCGGCGCAGATGAACCCGTAGAAGTACTCGAAGCCGCTGCCGGTCGGCCAGGCATCGTACGGTCCTGCTGGGCTGGTCTCCCAGCAGGGCACCTCGTGGCATTTGCCGAACTGGGCGGTGGCGTATCCGTTCAGCTTGAGGGTCTCGGCCAGGGGAGCGCAGGTCTTGGGGCGGATGGAGCAATTGCCGGGCGCCGAGGTAGCCATCTCGGTGACACCGCCCATGCCGACCGTGTGGTGGTTGCGCCCGGTCAGCAGGGCCTGACGCGTCGGCGAGCACAGGGCCGTGGTATGGAAGCGGTCGTACCTGAGGCCGTTGGCCGCCAGCCGCTCCGCGGTGGGCGTGTGGCATGGACCACCGAAGGCTGACGACGCCCCGAAGCCCGTGTCGTCGATGAGCACGATGAGCACGTTCGGCGCACCTGTCGGTGGGCGCAAGGGCTCGATCGGCGGATACCTGGTATCTGGGTCCTTCGCGTCGTAGGTGGTGAGCCCGACATGAGGCCTGTCGGGGATGGGAAGGATCTCTCGCGGGAGATCGTCGCGTCCCGGCATGTTCATCCCCCCTCCTCGTCGCGCGTAGTCCTCGGGCTTGTCGGCCAGACGGGCCGGTTTGCCATCAACGCGCGTTGCGTGCGTCTGTCCCTCTCCTGCGCTCATGTCGGGCGCCGAACGCCTCGTCGGCGGCCGACCCGGCGGTGCCCAGCCGTTTCGAGTCGCTGAACCCACACCTCCCGAGCGGTGCCTGCCATGGGCCTCGCCCGTGGTCCCGGGCCACTCGTCGGCGGCTCGCCGGCTCAGAACACCATCGCGAAGTCCTCCTTGATACTCACGACCGTCCAGCGGCTGACCCGGGCCGCGGCGAGCGCCCGCTCGGCTCCCTCGTCGTAGGCGAACTCCCGCTCGGCGTCGTCGTGATGGAGCAGGAGCGCGAAGCGGGCGCTCTCGAGCATCGGGACGTCCCCATCGGCATTGCCGCCCGCCAGCAGTGGCTTCCGTCCGGTCCTGGCCCAGATGTGCACGGGCTTCCCTGGTCCGTCATCGATGGGCTGTTCCACGCCGGCCGTTCGGTACAGGTCGCCGTCGCGGTACTCGAGCGTGGTGGCCGACCCGATCACGCGGTCTCGCGGGAGCCCGTACACCTCTTCGCAGATGGCACGCACGAAGTCGCGGCCGCCGCCCGAGCAGATGTACACCCGGAAGTCGTGGGCCCCGAGGAAGTCGATCAGCTCGCGCATCGGCCGATAGACGACCTCGGTGTAGGGCCGATCGAGCGTGGGGTGCACGGCGGTGGCGAAGAACCTGCGCGCGGCCGCATCGAATGCCTCGGTGGTGATGCCCCCGAACGCCTCCGTGACGCCCTTGATCAGCTCCGGGGCGTGGCCGTAGACGTCTGTCAGCCACTCGCGGTCACCCTCGACCACCGCCTTGTAGGGCTGCTCGTCGGCGCGCCGCGGGTCCTCCCGCACCATCTCGACGAAGCGCCGGAAGACGAAGTCGGCCTGGACGTAGAGTGGCTTCTCGCACCAGAGCGTGCCGTCATTGTCGAAGGTGACGATGCGGTCCGCCGGAGGGACGAACCCCTTGCCCGGCGCGGTCACCGAGCGCACGAATTCGATGATCGCCGCCTTCGCGGGCCCGTCCTTCCAACTCGGCAGCGCTGCGGGATCCCTCATTGGCCACCGCCCTCCTGGGGCCCAAGCTGGGAGAGCCTCCATCCGCATCCTGCGAATGTACACGCGTGCCTACAATACTCCTGCTGCGCGTTCCCGCAACAGAGATGTCTTTGGAGTGTGCATGGACCAGGAACAGGAACGGGACTCGGCGACGGAGCCGGGAAGACGGGGCAGACGCACTCGGGAGGTCGTCAGCGAGGCCTTGATCGAAGCGGCGGCGGCGCTCGCCAGCGAACGTGGATCGGGCCACGTCACCGTCCGGGACATCGCGATGCGCGCCGACGTGAACGCGACCTTCGTGCACCGGTACTTCGGCTCGAAGCGGAACCTGATGCGGGCGGCGATGCGACACGCTCAGGAACGCCTGGCCTCGCGGATCGAGGAGGTCCCGGATATCGTGGAGGGGGCGGCAGCCATCGTCCATGCCACGCTCCAGGAGCGCGAACTCATCGCGACCCTGACCAGGGCCGCGCTGGACGGCGTGCTAGCGGACGTCCCCGAAGGCGACCCCGCCATGGCCGCCCTGGTGGAGCGCTTCCTGCGCGAGACGGCCGGCCGCGACAGTCGCGGTCAACACGACCCGCGCGTCGTGGTGACCTGCCTGTCCGCTGCCACCGTGGGCTATGCGCTACTCGGCGAGTACATCCGCCTTGGTACGGGTCTTGACGACCGCCCCGACGACGAGGTCGAGGCCCTGCTGGTCGACGTGCTCCGCGACGTCGCACGGCTGGCCTTCTCGCGTTCGTGACATTCGACCCTTGCAGCCGGTGGTAAGCAGTGGCGTGATGCGGGATGAGTGGGTGCCGGATCAGTCGCGCGCTGCGCCCTGGTTGCCCTCGACCGCGCCTCGGCCATGGGCGGACTCGGCCCACTTAGAAGAGGGGGGAACTTGATGCGCAAGATGTGGGCCGTGTCGGCGGCCATCGTGGTGTCACTGGTGCTGGGAGGGGCAGCGGCGGCGGGATCGCCAGCAGCAGGTCAGTCAGCCGGCACGACAACCCCAGCGGTCACCCTGGCTCTCGACTGCTCCGCCTTCGAGGCGCTCCCCGCACAAGTGCAGGGCATCCGCTTGGCTGTTGGAAGTGATCTCCTCGTGATGCTCTGCTCCAACCCGTCCACGGGATTCGCGTGGTCCGACCCGGTGATCAGCGACCCCAGCATCCTCTCCACCACAGGGTCGACCGCCGAGCCGTCCGGATCTCCTCGGCCCGGGGCCGCCGGCACGCAAGCCTTCGGCTTCCACGCCGAGCAGGCCGGCAGTGCGTCGGTGCAGCTCGCCTACAGCCGCGCCTGGGAGGGCGGCGAGGAGGGTGTCTGGACCGTCGACCTCGACGTGGCCGTGGTACCGGCCACGTCCGCACCCGTCACCGTGAGCGTCAGTTGCGATTCGTTCGAGGCGACCCCGTTCCAGGGGGCCGGCACGATCCTGGCGGTCGGTGAGGACCTGCTCGTGACCCTCTGCTCCAACGCCTCGACCGGCTACGTCTGGGGCGATCCGCAGATCTCCGATCCCACCGTCGTGACTCTCACCGGGGTGAATGGCGATGCCCCCGCCTCACCGCTGCCGGGAGCGCCTGGCAGTCAGTCGTGGCTCTTCGAAGCGGTGGCCACCGGAACCGTCCGCATCCACATGAGCTACGGCCAACCGTGGGAGGGCGGTGCTCAGGACGCCTGGACGTTCGATCTCGACGTCACGGTCCGCTAAGGTGCGGTCTGCCTGAGGTCGTCCCGCACGAACCGTAGCCCGCGGCTGCCGTGACGTGTCCACGGCTGCTATCGTCGGCGGTCATGGGACTCGGCTTCGGACTCCTCAGCGCGCAGCTTCGGCCGGGCGAGACCGACTGGGCGCGTACCTATGACGAGACGGTCCGACTCGCGGTCGAGGCAGAGCGGCTCGGCTTCACGTCGGTGTGGACGACCGAGCACCACTTCGTCGACGACGGCTACATGCCCTCGCTCCTCGTCGTCAGCGCGGCGCTCGCGCAGGCGACGTCCCGGATCGAGATCGGCACGGGCGTCATCCTCGCCCCCATGCACCAGCCGCTGCGCCTGGCGGAGGATGCGGCGACGGTCCAGCTGCTGAGCCACGGCCGGCTGATCCTGGGCCTCGGACTGGGGTGGTCGGAGGTCGAGTTCGCAGGGCTCGGCGCCGATGCCCGTCGTCGCGGGGCGGCCATGGACGAGATCCTGCGCATCCTGCCGCAGGCGTGGACGGGCGAGCCGTTCAGGCATCAGGGTGCCATCTACGACATCCCGACGCTCGCCGTCCGTCCCCGGCCATCGAAGCGGATCCCGGTGCTCATCGGGGGAGGCGCGGAGCCTGCCATCCGGCGCGCCGCGCGCCTCGCCGACGGCATCTTCGCCAACGTGCCGGTCGAGAAGCTCGTGGAGCAGGTGCGCTGGGTCCTCGACGAGTGCGAGCACATCGGCCGCGACCCGGCCAGCTTCCGCTTCATCCACTACTCGGTGCTGCTGCCCGGCGCGTCGCGTGAAGAGGCGCTCGCCCGCTACCGCGAGGCGCTGTGGGCGATGCAGTGGAAGTACTCCGACATGGAGGCTTCGGCGAGCCGGCCGCTCCCGCCGCCGTCGCCGCCGCCGTTCGATCGCCCGGACGATGCACTGCTCAGGGGCCGGGCCACCTACGCGGGGACCCCCGATCAGCTCGTGGAGGCCCTGCTCGACATCCGGCGCCAGGTCGGGGTGCCCGTCGAGTTCGTGGCACGGAGCCACTTCCCGCTCCTCGAGTACGACGCCCAGCTGGGCCTCATGGAGCAGCTCGCGGAGGGCGTCGCACCGCACGTCTGAGACGCACCGGCCGGGGTGAGGCGTCTCAGACGGACGCGCCGCGGGCTGGTCCTAGAGGGTCGCCAACGCCTGCGCAAGGTCCGCGATGAGGTCGTCCGGGTCTTCGATGCCGACCGAGTAGCGGATGAGACCCTCGGGGATGCCCATGGCCGCGCGCTCCTCGGCCGTGCACTCGACGTGGCTCGTGGTGGCCGGCGGGCCGGCGATGGTCTCCACCGCACCGAGGTTGGCGGCGCGGTGGGCCAGGCGCAGGCGGGGCAGCACCCGCTTGACGGCGTCGAACCCGCCGTCCAGGCCGAAGCTCAGCACGCCGCCGAAGCCGCGCATCTGGCGGGCTGCCACGTCGTGGTGCGGATGGCTCTCGAGGCCGGGATAGTTGACCACCGCGACGCCCGGCTGGCCCTCCAGCCAGCGAGCGATGCGGAGCGCGGACTCGTTCTGCTGGCGGATGCGCAGCGAGAGCGTCTTCAGGCCGCGGATGAGCAGGTAGGCGGCCATCGGGTCGAGCGTTGCGCCGGTGATCTCGCGGAAGTGGAAGACCTCTGCCACGAGTGCCGCGTCGCCCACGATGACCCCGCCGAGGGCGTCCGCATGGCCACCCAGGAACTTCGTGGCACTGTGCACGACGAGGTCCGCACCGAGGGCCAGTGGGCTCTGGTTGATGGGTGTGGCAAAGGTGTTGTCGACGACGACGATGGCCCCCGCGGCGTGGCCAGCTGCCGCCAGCCGAGCGATGTCCAGCACCTTGAGGGTGGGGTTGGTGGGCGTCTCCAGGTAGAGCAAACGGGTGCCACCAGCGATGGCGGCCTCGATGGCCTCGTGGTCGCCGGTGTCCTGGAGATCCACGACGATCCCGATGCGGGGCAGGAACTCCAGGAAGATGCGGTTCGTGCCGCCGTAGGTGTCGCGCACGGAAACGACGCGCTCGCCGGAGCGAAGCAGTGCGAAGAGCGTGTTGCTGATGGCCGCCATGCCGGTCGAGAAGCTGGTCGCCGCGACGCCGCCCTCCAGGATGCGCACCTTCTCCTCGAAGGCGTGCACCGTGGGGTTCGTATTGCGGCTGTAGATGTGTCCGGGCGTGCGACCGAGCGCCACCGCCAGCCACTCGTCCACGTCGGGGTAGCCGTAGGCCGCGCTGTAGACGACGGGCACCTGCGTGGCGCCGCCGACGGTCTCCTCGCCCTCACCGGCCCACACGGCCAGCGTGGCGGGCGAGAGGTCGTGCTGCGGGCCCTGGGGGGGCGTGTCGTCAGGCATGTCGCGTCGTCCTTCCGATGCCGAGATCCTCGCCGATGGCCGCCAGGAGACCCGCCAGCAGGGTGGTGCGGGGAACGATGGACTCCACGGCGATGTACTCGCCCGGGGCGTGATCCAGGCCGCCGATGGGCCCCAGGCCGTCGATCGTCGGCACCCCGGCGCCAGCCGTCGTGTTGCCATCCGAAGCGCCGCCAGTGGCGGCCTCGCGAAGGCTGAACCCCAGCTCCGCGGCCAGCCGGGCAGCGTGCTCGACGAGCCGCCCGGAAGCATCGGTCCGCTCCATGGGCCAGTGCCGCGACAGCAGCTCCACACGGCCGCTGACGTCAGGAATGGTGGAGCGTTCGGCGATGGCGGTGATGGCTGCTTCGAGAGCCTCGAGGTCCGCTCGGTGGACGGCCCGCACGTCGATATCCAGGGTGGTGCGGTCCGGGACGATGTTCGGACGTGTCCCGCCGTTGATGGCACCCACGTTGACCGTCGCGCCCGGCACGCGCCCGTCGAGCTCGTGCAGGGCCACGACCTTGTGGGCCGCCTCGAGCACGGCGCTGCGCCCTTTCTCGGGCTCCACGCCGGCGTGGGCGGCGCGCCCCTGGATGTCGATGCGGACGTGCATGTTGCCCTTGCGGGCAGACACGATGTCACCGTTCTCGCGAGCTGCCTCGAGCACGAGGGCGATGTCCGCGGACGCCGCGTGCTCCTCGATCAGTGGCGTGCTGACCGGCGAGCCGATCTCCTCGTCCGGGTTGACGATGTAGATGAGGCGGCCCACGGGCAGCCAGCTTCCCCCGCTGCTCGGGGGGCCTGAAGGCGACCCCGCCGTGCCCAGGGACCGGAGGGCGGCCACGGCGTAGAGACCAGTCAAGAGGCCAGCCTTCATGTCGCTCACGCCAGGACCGTACGCGCGACCGTCACGGATGGCGAACGGTCGGTCCGCGACCGTGCCGGGCTCGAAGACCGTGTCCGTGTGGCCGATGAGCAAGACGGTCGGCCCGCCCGGGGACCCCTCGAACGTGCCCACGATGGTGTCGCCGAAGTCGAGGTTGGCGTGCCGGACGACCGACGCCCCCAGCTCCGCCAGCCGTGTCGCCACCCAGGTGGCGACCTCGTCCACGCCGGCCTTGGTGTACGTGCCGCAGTCGACGTCCACGAGCCGCTGCAAGTCGTCCAGATAGTCGGGCAGGGCGGCTTCGACAGCGAAGCGGAGATCCTGCAGTCCGGCCCGTGGCATCAGTGCTGTCCCATCGGCTGAAATGTCCCTTCCAAGGTCGAGTCGACCATCATGCGGCCGTCGGGCCTCGGCCATACTAGCGACCGTCACGAGGTCGGCGCAGCAGGTCCCGGCCGAGACGACGCCAGAAACGAACACGGGTCGGAGAGGAGTCCATGTCAGCCACCATCGAAGAGGTCGTCGCGCGCGCCGTCGAGGACGAGGTCCGGCTCGTGCGCTTCCTGTACTGCGATCCCTCGGGCGTCATCCGCGGCAAGGCGGTGCACATCGACCGTCTGGCCAGCCGGATGTACAGCGGCATCGGCGTGACGCGCGGACAGAACGCGGTCAACATGCTGGACGCGTTCGTGCCCATCGAGGGCATGGAGCCGGTGGGCGAGATCCGCATCGTGCCGGACCCGGACACCTACGCGGTGCTGCCCTGGCTGCCGCGGACCGCCAGCCTGCTGAGCGATCAGCTGGGCCACGACTTCCAGGACTGGGGCTCCTGCACGCGCAGCTTCCTGAAGCGCGCCATCGCCTCCGCCCAGGCCATGGGCATCGAGGTCATGGCGGCCTTCGAGAACGAGTTCTACCTGGCGCACATGGTGGACGGCCGGGTCGAGCCATGGCAGGACGGGCCCTGCTACTCATCTGCGGGCATGGACCGCGTGGCCCACGTCATGGACGACATCCTCTCGGCGCTGGAGGCCCAGGGAATCGAGATCGAGCAGGCCATCAACGAATACGGTCCCGGGCAGCAGGAGATCGCCGTGCGCTACGGCGCGGCCCTCAAGGCTGCCGACGACCAGATGCGCCTGCGTGACACCATCCGCGGCGTGGCCGAGGTTCGGCACGGCCTCATCTGCTCCTTTGCCGCCAAGCCCTTCGCGCAGGGCGTCGGCTCCGGCGCGCACGTCCACTTCAGCCTCTGGTCCCTCGATCGGCAGCAGAACCTCATGTATGACGCGGCAGCCGGCGACCGGCTCCTCTCGGAGCTGGGGCGCCAGTTCGTGGCTGGCGTGTTGGAGCACCTGCCGGCCCTGGTGGCCCTGACCTGTCCCAGCTTCAACTCGTACGAGCGGTTGCGGCCGGATGCCTGGGCTGGCTCGACGGTCTCCTGGGGCATGGACAACCGCGAGTGCACCGTGCGCGTGGCCTCGTCCTTCCGAGGTCGGGAGATGGAGTCCACGAACGTGGAGCTCAAGGCCTGCGACCCGAGCTGCAACCCCTACCTGGCCCTGGGCGGCCTCATCCTGGCGGGCCTGGACGGCGTCCGGCGTGGCCTGCAGCCACCGGAGCCGGCGCGCCGCAACCCGGCTCGCCTGTCCGAGGAGGAGAGCCGGAGGTCCGGCATCCGGCCCCTGCCGGGCTCGCTCCGCGAGGCGCTCCTGACGCTGCAGGCCGATGAGGTGCTCTTCCCGGCCCTCGGCGACCTGCTCGGTCGGTGCATCATCGGGGTGCGCACCGCGGAGGTCGAGGCCCTTGAGCAGATGACCCCGGAGCAGGCCCGGCTGGCACACCTGCGCGTCTTCTAGGGACGCCCAACACAGGGAGGCAGGAGCGATGATCGGGAACCTGCGGGTCGTGGACCTGACCCAGCGCATCGACGAGCACACGGTCATGTGGCCGGGGGCTCCCAGCCCAAAGGCGGAGACCATCCTGACCATCAGCCACGACGGCTTCTACAACCGCCTGATCACGCTCACCGAGCACACCGGCACGCACTTCGACGCGCCGTGCCACATGGTCGCAGGTGCCCAGAGCGTCGACCAGGTGGAGCCCTCGCGGCTCGTTCGGCCGATGGCCGTCATCGACGTCAGTGAGGACATGGCCGGCGACCCGGACAGCGTCCTGACGCTGGCACAGGTGCAGCGCTTCGAGGAGCAGCACGGCCGCATCCCGGACGGCGCGGCGGTGTTCCTGCGGACCGGCTGGGAGGACCTCAACACGGACGCCGGGCGCTACGCCAATGCGCCTGGGCCGCTGCGCTTCCCCGGCTTCGGGCCGGACGCCGCCCGATTCCTGGTGGAGGAACGCGGCGCGGTGGGCCTCGGCATCGACACCCTGGGCATCGACCCGGGCATCGACCTGGACTTCGTCGTCCATCGCCAGATCAGCCACCCGCGGGGCGTCTGGCACCTGGAGGGCCTCATGAACCTCGCCGCGCTGCCGCCGCTGGGCGCCTGGGTCGTGGTCGGCGTGCTGCCCCTGGCCGGTGGCTCGGGCGGCCCGGCCCGCGTCCTTGCCCTGGTGCCCTGACGGTGAGGTTCGGGACGTCATGACCGGCGCGGCCGAGGCCATCGAGCAGGCCGGCCTGCTCGATGGGCCGCACGACGGTGTCAACGCCTGCCTGCGAGAGGCTCGCTTCGTCGACCACCACGTGCACAGCATCCTGGCGGGGACACCGAGCCGGGAGGACCTGGTGGCCGGCCTCAGCGAGTCGGGCCTGCCGGAGGCTGCCGCCGCAGCGGGCATGGATCACCAGCTGGGCGTGGCGGTGCGGCGGTGGTGCGCCCCGCTGCTGGGATCGCATCGGCACGTGGAGGCGGACACCTGGCTGCGAGACCGCGCCACGATGGACAACGCCGTGGCTGCTGCCAGCCTGCTGCCACCCGCCGGGTTCGAGGCGCTCTACGTGGACACCGGGTTCCGCACTGCGGAGCTGCTGCCGGTCGATGAGCTGGCTCGCCTGGCCGGGGCCCGCGCGGAACCCGTCGTGCGGCTGGAGGTCCTCGCAGAGGAGGTCGCCGCCTCAGGCGTCTCGGCCGCCGGGTTCGCGGCCGCCTATCGAGAGGCGCTGGCCAGCCGCCACCAGGCAGGCCATCGGCGTGAAGTCGATCGTGGCCTACCGCCACGGGCTGGATTTCGACCCGTCCCCGCCATCGGCGTCCGACGTCGTCGAGCACGCTGGTCTCTGGCTAGCCGACATCTCCAGCGGTGGGCCCCTCCGCCTCACGGACCCGGTGATCCTGCGGTTCGTGCTCTGGTGCGGGGTGGAGACCGCGCTGCCCCTCCAGCTCCACACCGGCTACGGGGATTCCGACCTGGACCTGCGGCGCTGCGACCCGCTCCTGCTGACGGGCTTCATCCGGGCCACGCTCGGGCGCACGCGGATCCTGCTCCTGCACACCTATCCGTTCCACCGCCAGGCCGGCTACCTGACCCAGATGTTCCCGCACGTCTACACGGACATCGGCCTGGGCGTCAACCACACGGGCATCCAGAGCGAGCAGCTCGTGGCCGAGATGCTGGAGGTCGCGCCGTTCCGCAAGATCCTCTTCTCCTCGGACGCCTGGGGCCTGCCGGAACTGCACCTGCTCGGCAGCTGGCTGTTCCGCCGGGCCCTGAGCCGCGTGCTCGGCCGCTGGGTGGTCGCGGGCGACTGGTCACTCGCGGACGCCCGGATGGTCGTGGAGCTCATCGGGTCGCAGAACGCTCGCCTGGCCTACGGCCGCTGATCGACCCACGGTCGGGGTCGGAATTCGAGGGTCTCAGGTCACGATCTGCCGGGCCGCACGCACCGATCCGTGTTCCCTCCGGTTCGGGTGCGCTATCGTGTCGCTCTGGTCGGGCGACGACTTCACATGGCTCGACCGTCTGAAGGAGGATCCAGGATGAAGAAGGCCCCCGGGGCACTGCTCTCGGCCGCATTCCTGGCGGCCATCGCTGCCACGTCGCTCGGCTCCGTCGCGAGCGCCCAGTCGGAGACCATCAAGTTCGGCGGTGGCTTCGCGCTGACTGGTGCGGAGTCGGCGCTCGACGTGCCTGCCTACAACGGCGCCACGCTCGCCGTGGAGGAGATCAACGCCGCCGGTGGTGTCAACGGCCAGCAGTTGGAGATGGTCACCCACGACAGCCAGTACGACATGGCGGTCACGGCCCAGACGGCGCGGCAGTACGTCGAAGAGGACAAGGTGCAGGCCATGATCGGCTACACCGACACGGACTCCGTGCTGGCGTCTGGTCCCATCTTCCAGGAGGCCGGCATCCCCTTCATCACCGTGGGCGGCACGTCTCCGCTCATCCCCGACCAGGTCGGCGACATGATGTTCCTGGCCGCGTTCGGCGACAACGTCCAGGCGGCGGCCGGCGCGGAGTACGCGCTGGATGCCTTCGGCGACTCCGCCTACCTGCTGTGGGACAAGGGCCAGACCTACACCACGCTCCTGGCCGAGTACTTCAAGGCGCGCTTCACGGAGGCCGGCGGCACGATCGTGGCCGAGGACACCTACGAGAGCGACGCCACCGACTTCGCGGCCCAGATCGCCAAGATCAAGGCGCTCCCTGAGCAGCCCGCTTTCTACTACGTGGCGGCCATGCCGGGCAACATCGGCATCGTCGTCAAGCAGATGCGCGATGCCGGCCTGACCGGCCCCATCATCGGTGGCGACGGCTATGACACGCCGGACCTGCCGGCCATCGCCGGCCCGGCTTCCAACGACGTCTACTTCACCACCCACGCGCTCATGGACGCCAACGGCGGCACGGAGCCCATCAAGGCCTTCATGGCGGCCTACGAGGCCAAGTTCGGCCACCCGGTCGAGAACGCCTTCGCGGCGCTCGGCTATGACACCGTCTACCTGCTCAAGGACGCCATCGAGCGCGCCGGGTCGATGGACCCCCAGGCCCTCAAGAGCGCCATCGAGACGACAGCGGACTTCCCGGGCATCACCGGGTCGATCACCTTCTCGCCTGACTCGCACGTTCCCCAGAAGGGCGTGACGGTCATCGAGGTCGTGGACCAGGTCTTCACCCTGGCAGCCGAGGTGGTGCCCACGTCGGTCCCGGCCCCGTAGCGATCCGGGCTCGTCAGGAGCCCACCTTCCGCAGCGGACTCGACCCGCGCTCCGGACCTCCGGGCGCGGGTCGACCTTCGTTCACGACAGGCTGGGGCCGGCTCCAGGGTGTGCCACGGAGCCCGTGTGGTGTGCCACGGAGCCCGTCAGTCAGCGAGCCGCTTCAGCGTCAGCCGCTGTCGCGCCCCTCGAGGTCCTGGTCCCGGCGCCTGAGCGCGAAGAGCCGGTCGAAGGAGATCTCGCGCTGGCCCATGATGCCGTCCGGCCGGAATACCAGGACGAGGATGAGGGTCGCGGCGATGACGATACCGGCGATGCCGTACAGCTGCGTGGGGTCTTCGATGCGGCGGAGGGCCTCGCCGAGGCCCAGCATCACCGTGGCGCCGATGACCGACCCGCTGACCGAGCCCATGCCGCCGACGACGAGCATGGTCACGACCTCGAAGGTCATGTCGAAGTAGAAGGCGTTGGGCGAGAACGAGCCCAGGAAGTGGGCGTACAGGGATCCGGCCACGGCCGTGAAGAAGGCGCTGACGACGAAGGCCTGCAGCCGGGGACGCAGCACGGAGACACCGACGGAGTTGGCGGCCCAGCGGTCGCCGCGCTGCGCGAACATGGCCCGCCCGTAGCTGGAGCGCTTGATCCGCCAGACCACGTAGACGGTCACCACGGCCGCCCCGAAGGCCAGCCAGAGGTCCGTGTAGCGGGTCACGTTGGAGAAGGCCCGTGAGCCACGGGTGAGCGTATCCGCGTTCAGGAGCACCACCCGCACGATGACCAGGAAGCCCAGCGTGGCGACGGACACGAACGGCCCGGAGAGGCGCATCAGCACCGCGCCCACGAGCGCCGCGATGCCGCTCACGAGCACGGCGGCGATGAGCGTGGCCACCAGCCAGCCCACCGGCAGCCAGCCGATGGTCTGGTCCAGCGAGATGCCGGCCAGCCAGCCGGGCAGGTCCGGCAGGTAGGCGGCCTTGGCCTGCTGGGGAAGGGTCAGGATGGCCGAGATGTAGGCGCCCAGGGCCATGAAGCCGATCTGGCCCAGGGTGAAGACGCCCGTGAATCCGTTGGCCAGGTTCAGGCTGACCGTGAGGATGATGAAGATGGCCAGCGTGATGGCCAGGCCCTGCCAGAAGGCCAGCCCGGAGAGCTGCAATGCCGTCATGGCCACCAGCAGCCCCACGAGCAGGATGGCGCCGTCACGGACGCGCGGCGAGCCGCTCACGGTGTCTCCTCGCGAACGCGACCGCCCAGCAGGCCGTTTGGCCGGAAGAGCAGCAGGATGATGAGGACCACGAAGACGAAGGCATCGCGGTAGCCCGACAGGTGGGCCGGGAAGGCCGCCGCGATGAGGTCGTGCAGTTCCGGCGGGATGGAGCCGGCCGGGATGATGTCCGCGATGCCGAAGAGGGCCGTCGGCAGGACCTCCAGGAAGGCCAGCACGTAGGCGCCCAGGACGGCCCCAGCAAGGCTCCCGAAGCCGCCGATGACGGCCGCGATGAAGGCCTTGAGGACCGGCGTGAAGCCCATGTAGGGGTTGATCTGGCCCGTCTGAGCCGCGTAGAAGAGGCCCGCGATGGCCGCCAGGGCGGCAGCGATGGCGAAGGCCGCAGCCACCACGAAGTTCACGCGGATGCCCATCAGCCGTGCCGCGTCGAGGTCCTCTGAGGCGGCGTGCATGGACAGCCCGAGCCGCGTCTTGTTGACGAAGGCGGTCAGCACCACGAGGACCACGACGCCCACCAGGAAGCTGCCCAGGTTGACCTTGGAGATGGTCAGCGAGCCGACGTTCACGACGCCGCTCAGGACATCCGGGGCGGGGAAGGCGATCTGGATGGGCCGGCCTGAGAGCCGCGTCAGGAGGAGCACGCTGTTCTGCAGGATCTGCCCCACGGCGAAGGATGTCAGCAGGAGCGCCACCTCAGGCGCGCCGCGCAGCGGCCGGTAGGCGATTCGCTCGATGAGCAGGCCCACGACGATCGTCCCCAGGATCATGGTGACGATGGCGACCGGCAGCGGCATGCCGGAAGCCAGGCTGAAGACGCCGATGTAGGCGGCCACCATCATCACGTCGCCGTGCGCGAAGTTGATGAGGCGCAGGATCCCGAAGATGAGCGCCAGGCCAACGGCCATGAGCGCGTAGAGGCTGCCCGCGCTGAGCGCGTTGACGACCTGCTGCAGGAGGTACTCGCTCATGCGCGGCCGCTCATGCGCGGAAGCCCAGGTAGGCGCTCTCGACCCGCGGGTCGTGGCGCAGCTCCGCGGAGGCACCCTCCAGCCGGATGCGTCCGCTCTCCATGATGTAGGCGCGGTCGGCGAGGTCCAGGGCATGATGGACGTTCTGCTCGACGAGCAGGATGGTCAGGCCTTCCGACTTGAGCTGTTCGATGACCTCGAAGATGTGCTCGACCAGCATGGGCGCGAGGCCGAGCGACGGCTCGTCGAGGATGAGGAGGCGCGGCTTGGCCATGAGCGCCCGGGCCACGGCCAGCATCTGCTGCTCGCCTCCTGACAGCGTCCCGCCGGGCTGGTCGAGCCGCTCCGCGAGCCTCGGGAAGAGCTCCCCGATGCGACGGATGTCCACCAGGACGTCCCCAGCGGGGCGGCGGACGCCCCCCAGGATGAGGTTCTCACGCACGCTGAGGCGGCCAAAGATGCGCCGACCTTCCGGGCAGTGGGAGATGCCCAGTGAGACGATCCGATCCGTGGGGGCGTGGGTGATGTCGATGCCGTCGTAGGTGATGGAGCCGGAGCGGGCCCGCATGAGCCCGGAGACGGTGCGCAGCATCGTGGTCTTGCCGGCGCCATTGGAGCCGATGACGGCCACGGCCTCGCCGGTCCGGACCGTCAGGGAGATGCCGTGCAAGGCCCGGATGTTGCCGTAGGCAGCGTGGACGTCGGTGAGCTCAAGCATCCTTGGACTGACCGATGTAGGCGGCGACCACCTCGGGATCGGCGCGGACCTGCTGCGGGTCGCCCTCGGCGATGAGCTGGCCGAAGTTGAGGACCTGGATGCGGTCGCACAGGTTCATGACCAGCGGGATGTCGTGGGCGATGAGGATGATGGTCACCCGCAGCTCGTCGCGGATGCGGCGGATGAGATCCAGCAGCGCATCCGTCTCGGCCTGGTTCATCCCCGCGTTCGGCTCGTCGAGGAGGAGGATGCGAGGCTCGACGGCCAGGGCACGCGCGATCTCGAGCCGTCGCTGATCGCCGTAGGGCAGGCTGCTCGCTGTGCGCGAGGCGCTCGACGCCAGGCCCACCAAGGCCAGGAACTCCCGCGCTCGCGCCTCGATCTCCGCTTCTCGATCGCGGAACGAGCGCCGGCTGAGGACCGTCGCCCAGAAGTGCTCCGGGTGGTGTGCCTGGACCCCCACTTTCACGTTATCGAGCACCGTGAGGTCGTCGAAGAGGCGGATGTTCTGGAACGTCCGCGTGATGCCGAGCCGTGCCACGACATCCGAGGGCTGATGGGTGATGTCCTGCCCGTCGAACTCGATGGTGCCGGTCGTCGGCGCGACCATCCGCGAGAGCAGGTTGAAGAGCGTGGTCTTGCCCGCGCCGTTGGGCCCGATGACCCCGTGGATGGTTCCGGCCGCCAGGCGCAGGTCGTAGTCAGCGAGCGCGACCAGGCCTCCGAAGCGCTTGGACAGGCCGCTGACCGAGAGGATGGGCGTTGCCTGCGTGGCCGGTGCGGCGGGCAAGCTCAGCAACGATGGATCCTCCGGGGTGGGCGGTTCGACGTCGACGCCAGGCCGCGCCCCTGGGCACGGCCGTCCGATGGAACCGGAATATGGCACACGCTCGGAACGAGCGTCAAACCACGACGACCCGCCGCGCGTCGGGACTGCCGCTCTCGCGTGCCCTGGCAGGTGTCGTGCCGAGCCGAGGTGGTACTGGCGGATAGAGGCCGCTATCGTGTCCCTCGTCGGAGACGTTCGTCACCGGCGAGGTTCGAGTGATGACCTGGGAGGCCCTCATGGCGGATGCCGCATACGCGCGCGTGCACGTGATCGTGAACCCCGCGTCCGGCAAGGACGAGCCCATCCTCAACACCCTCAACGACGTGTTCGAGGGGCATGGCGTCGCGTGGGACGTCAGCATCACGCACCGCTATGGCGATGCTGCCGACCAGGCCCGAGCCGCGATCGCTGACGGGGTCGACCTCGTGGCCGCATACGGCGGCGACGGTACGCAGCACGAGGTCGCCAACGCGCTCGTTTCGGCCGCCGTAGCGACGGGCCGACGCGTACCGATGGGGATCCTGCCGGGCGGCACGGGCAACGGCTTCGCCCGGGAGGTGGGTACCCCACGAAAGCTGCGGGAGGCGACCGTCCTGCTCTGCACCAGCACCCGGACGCGCAGCATCGACGTGGGTCGGCTGACGGCCGTGGGCCAGGCGAAGGTCGCCGATCGATACTTCATCCAGCGCCTCTACATCGGCACCGAGCCGGAGGAGCAGACGAGCCGCGAGCTCAAGAACAAGTACGGCGTCTTCGCCTACGCGGTCTCGGCCGCCGGGCGGGTGTCCGGCCAGCGCGAGTTCCGCTACCAGGTGGACATCGACGCTGAGGCCCTCGAATTCGAGGCGACGACGGTCTACCTGGTGAACTCCGGGATGACGGGCGCGGGCCTCAAGATCTCCCACGACTACGCCATCGACGACGGACTGCTGGATTGCTTCGTGCTGGACAAGGCCACCATCGGCACGTTGGTGTCGGCTGCCTCGCGGTTCCTGAACCTGCATACGGCTGAGGCACGGCGCTACTTCCGACAGGCCCGCTCCGTCAGCCTCACGGTGGAACCCGACCAGCCCATCTGGGCCGACGGCGAGTACATCGGTCGCACGCCGATCTCGGTCGACGTGCTCCAGGGGGCCCTCACGGTTGTCGTTCCCTGAGGGTCCTCCGAAGCTTGGCCTCTTCCACCGGGGCTTCGACCGACTCTATCCGGCCATCCGGTTCACCTACGAACGCCTCCTGGGAAATGTCTGGTTCTCACCGATCACACCCAGACTGTGGCTGGGAGGTGCGCCGACCTATGGACGCGACTACCGGGAGCTGCTGCGGCTGGGCATCACGGCCATCGTGGACGTGCGCGCCGAGCGTGTGGCGGACCCGGCGTTCTTCGAGCAGCACGGCATCGCCCACCGGCAGTATCACGTCCCGGATGTGACGGTCCCCGACGAGGAGGTCCTCAGCGACGCGGTGGACTGGATGACGGCACGCATCCACGAGGGTCGCGTCGTGCTCATCCACTGCGCCAAGGGCCGGGGTCGCTCTGCGACCGTCCTGGCTGCCTACCTCATGGACGAGGAGGGCATGACGTTCGACGAGGTGGACGATCTCCTGACCACGAAGCGACCGCTGGTCAAACTGCAGGACCGCCATCGCGAGGTGCTCGAGTCGTGGATCGGGAAGCGCCGCGCAGCGACACCCAGCGCGGCGGCGGACCGTGTCCGGCCGGCGGCGCCATGACGGCACCGGGTGGTGACGTCGCGGTCGGTCACGGGTTCGCGCGACAGGCTGGCCTGATGATGGCGGCGGGCCTCCTGCTGGCGGTCGTCGGCGGTTGCGGAGATGGCGCGGATCCTGCGACTTCGCCGGGGACGACGGAGGCAGCGCCCGTGCCCACCAGCCCGGGTCCGGCGTCCTCGAACACGCCGGCGGTCCCTGAGGTGCCATCGGAACCGGCTGAGCCATCCGCCCCGAGCGAGACTGATGCCGCCGCCGTCACCCTGATCGCGGCCGGCGACATCGGCCGCTGCGACTCCACGCTGGACGATGCCACCGGTGCCTTGGCAGCCAGCCTCCCGGGTGTCGTGGCCACGCTCGGTGACACGGCCTATCCGGACGGCACCACGCAGCAGCTCGAGGAGTGCTTCGGCGGATCGTGGGGTGTGGTCAAGGACCGGATCAGGTTCGCCGTGACCGGCAATCACGACGTCCATACCGACGACGGCGAGCCCCTCCAGGCGTACCTGGGCAGCGCCGCGGCTCGTGACGGGCGCACCTGGTTCTCGGACGACCTCGGGGCATGGCACGTCGTCGTCCTCGACGGCAACTGCGGCTTCTTCGGTGACAGTTGCGCGAGTGACTCCGAGCAGGTGCGCTGGCTGCAGGAGGACCTGGCGGCGAGCGGCGCTCGCTGCACGCTCGCGCTGATGCACCAGCCGCGCTTCAGCAGCGGTGAGCACGGTGACGACCGGGCGATGGGCGCCTTGTGGGATGCCCTGTACGCGGCCGATGCCGAGCTGGTCCTCGCTGGTCACGATCACGATTACGAGCGCTTCGCTCCCCAGGCGTCGGACGGCAGGCTGGACGAGGCGCGTGGCGTCGTGCAGGTCGTGGTCGGCACGGGGGGTGCCGACCTGGAGGCGTTCAAGGGGTCACGGCCGAACTCCCTGGTCGCCATCAACGATGCCAATGGGGTGCTGGAGCTGACGCTCGACACTGGGTCCTGGTCGCTCCGGTTCATCGATGTCGCGGGCAGGACGCGAGACGCGGGAGGAGGGAACTGTCACTGACCGGAGGCGACTGGCCGGGCGCTCCACAGGCGCGCGCCGCTGTCGGGACGCACGGTCCATGATGAAGGCATGAGTGCGCGGCCGACCGTGGTCCTCCTGGGGACGCTTGACACCAAGGGTCCCGAGCACGCCTACGTGCGTGATCGCCTCCGCGACGCCGGCGTGGACGTGACGCTCGTCGATGTCGGCATCCTGGCCGCGCCCACCGTCCAGCCGGACGTCGGGGCTGAGGCGGTCGCACGCGCGGCTGGCACGAGTCTCGAGCAGCTTCGCGCTGCCGGCAAGACATCCGGGCACCGGGCCCTGGCGCTTGAGGCGATGGCACGCGGCGCCGCGGCGTTGGTGGCTGACTGGCGTGTCGCGGGGCGCTGCGACGGCGTCATGGGCCTCGGCGGCAGTGGCGGCTCGGCCATCGTCTCAGCGGTGCTGCGCTCGCTCCCGGTGGGCGTCCCCAAGCTGCTGGTCTCGACGATGACGTCGGGCGACGTGCGCCCCTACGTGGGCACGCGCGACCTGACGCTGATGCACGCCGTCACGGACATCCAGGGCCTCAACCGCGTCTCGCGACAGGTCCTCGCCAACGCCGCCCACGCCATGGCCGGCATGGTCCTGGGGCTGGCCACCACGCCGCCCGACGACCGCCCGCTCGTGGCCATCTCGATGATGGGCGTCACGACCCCGGCCGTCCAGGGTATCCAGGCTCGGCTTGAGGCAGCGGGCCTTGAGGCCATCGTCTTCCACGCCAACGGGGCGGGCGGCATGGCCATGGAGGAGCTCATCGAGTCGGGGTCCGTGGACGGCGTGGTGGACCTCACCACCAGCGAGCTCACCTCGGAGCTGTACGGGGGCATCCTGTCCGCCGGACCGGGCCGGCTCACCGCGGCCGGGCGCCGCGGTATCCCGCAGGTCGTCGTGCCGGGCGCTCTCGAAGTCGTCAACTTCGGCCCGCGGGAGACCCTTCCGAAGGGCTTCAGCGGCCCGGAACGGCGCATCGTCGACCACAGCGCGTCCGTCACCTCGGTGCGCACCACGGCGGCGGAGGCGGCCGAGATCGGCGCCCGTTTCGCCGAGCGCGTCAACGTGGCCACGGGTCCCACGGTCGTCCTCCTGCCACTCGGCGGCTGTTCGAAGTACGAGCTGCCGGGCGGGCCGTTCGTCGATCCGGAGGCGGACGCGGCGCTCTTCGGCGCCATCCGCGCCGGCTTGCGGCCGGATATCCCGTGCCGCGAGGTCGCGGCCAACATCAACGACGACGTCTTCATCGAGGCCGCCTCGAGGGCGTTCCTGGGGCTCTGGGACCGGGCGCGACCCGAGCGAGACCGCGAGGGCTGAGCGGCGCGGGGCCTGATCAGGGCTCGGGCGCGGAGATGGTGAGGGCACCCCGGTGCCGCCCATGGAGTGGTCGTCGGGCGGGGTACGCCCGGAACGCCCGCGCTCAGCCGGCGAAGTCGACGACCTCCAGGACCTCGTCCACGTGGTACGGGATGGGCGTGCCGCGCATGAAGCCGCGCGAGGAAGTCACCACGAGGAACAGCTTGCCGGCCTCGAGGATGGCCACCACGACCTCGCGCTGGTCCTGGCTCTCGATCTGGCCGACCTCGTCCTGTCGCACGGTGTCGTCGGCCTGGTGCCGGAGGCGGAAGATGCGCCGTGGCGTGGCCGGGAAGCCGTTGTCCCGGGCGAAGCGCACGATGGCCTCGCGGTACTGCTCGGCCTGCTCGGGCGAGGCGGCGCCCGGGATGAACCACGCCGGCGGACGCTCGGTCAGGGCCGTGTCGTCCACTCAGGCGGGCTCCAGGAAGACCGCGCGCAGCCGCTCCAGGTCGCCGTCCGTCAACCCCAGGCCGTCGGCCAGGTAGGCTGCCACCGATCCGTAGGCGTGGCCGACCTCGTCGAGGGCGGCCTGGAGGTACGCCGCCCGGGCGCTCACCATGGGTTCGATGACGTCACGGTCGCCACCGCGGGCCACGAAGTCGTCCACGATGGACCCGAAGGCCTCGCGGATCTCGGTGTCGCTGCGAAGGTAGTCGGCCATGACCGTCTCGTCGTCCACGCCGAGCCAGAGGAGCAGGACAGCCACCGCCCAGCCGGTGCGGTCCTTGCCCGTCGTGCAGTGCACCAGCGCGGGGTGCGTCTCCTCCACGGCCAGGCGGCGATACAGCTCGCCGAAGGCGGACCGCGCGCTCGGCAGGCGCACGAAGTCCAGGTACGTCAACACGAAGAACCGATCGGAGGCGCCACCGGCCAGCTCTCGGCTGGCGCGCGGCGGGTCGCGCATCAGCTCGTAGAACGCGGCCGGGTCCGCCTGCCCGGAGTCCGCCAGGACATCCAGGGTCACGGTTCGGGCGCCCGGTGGCGGATGGCTCGGCCGCCGCTCGCGCTCGGGGGCCGTGCGCAGGTCGATGACGGTGCGCACGCCCAAGCCAGTCAGCCATTCGGTGGCTGCTTCGTTCAGCCCGAACAGATCCACCGAGCGGTACAGCAGCCCGGTCCGGACGCTGTGGCCGTCCAGCGTCGGATGGCCGCCGACATCGCGGAAGTTGGGGATGGCGGAGGTGTCGGCCCGGGCCCAGGTCATGCTTGCGGCAGTCTAGCTGTGCCTCCAGGTGGGCACACACGCCGCGCGGGCCACTGGCGTCCTGGTCGCCGAGACGCGCGTCATCCCACGGTCGGGTCGCCCGTGTAGCCCTTGCGGATGTCGGCGAAGCGAGCGTGCCAATCGCGCGGCCCTCGCCGCAGGCGATCGATGTGCCCGATGACCTCCGCGCGCATCGCCCACCAGTAGAGCACGGTGATGGCCGACCCGTAGAGCGCCGCGGCAGGATCGTCACGGACGACGAGGAACCAGGGCGCCAGCAGCAGGGTCCAGCCGTCGAAGGCGATGAGCCGGTCAGCCAGCACCAGGCCGATGAGGATCCCCAGCGGGATGACCACGAGCAGGGCCACTGGGTCGACGACGAGCAGACCGCCGAGCATCGGAGACACGCCGAAGCCGCCCTTGAAGCCGTGCCAGACGGGCCAGATGTGACCGACGACCGCGAAGGTGGCAGCAGCCAGGTAGGCCTGGTCGTCGGGGAAGAGCCAACGACAGAGGGCTGTGACCGCGGCCGCCTTGCCGATGTCGAGCAGCGAGACCAGGAAGCCCCAGCGGCGGCCCGCCCGGATGGACACGCTGGTGGCCGAGACGCCGCTGACCTCGACAGCCTGGCCACCCTCGTGGAACTCGAGCCGGGCTGTCTGCAGGTCCTCGCCGGGTGCCACGCGCCGGCCGACGAGGCGGGCGAAGGAGATGGAGCCGACCAGGTAGCCGAGCAGGGCCGCGATGAGGAAGGAAGCCATGGGGCTCAGGCGGCAGCCGGCCCCGGAACGGCTTCAGGCCCCGGAACGGCCTCAGGCCCCGGTGTCGCTGCAGTCACTGGCCCGGCCGCGGCCGCAGCGGTGGTCGCTTCCGCAGCCGGCGCATCCTCCACCAGGACCAGGCCGCTCACGCCGTCGACGATGAGCGTGGCGCCATCGGGGATGGCGACCGTTGCGTCCGTCACGGACACGACGCAGGGGATGCCGTACTCGCGGGCCACGATGGACGAATGCGAGAGCATCCCGCCGGCCTCCGCGACGATGCCGGCTGCGCGCGTGAAGAGCGGCGTCCAGCCCACGTCCGAGAACGGGATGACGAGGATGTCGCCCTGCTGCACACGGCCGAAGTCGGCACTGCCCTTCACGATCCGCGCCGGACCGCGGGCGCTGCCTCGCGACGTGGGGTGACCGGAGAGCGTCGAGCGCACGACTTCGTCTCGGTGGCGGGGCACGAAGGCGTCGCCGTAGACCAGCTCGGGAACGATGAGGTCCGCGGCCGCCTCGTTGGCCGCCCGTCGCTCCTCGACCAGGGCGCGAGCGACATCGGGATCTGGCGCTGCGCCCATGAGCCAGGCCCGCACCTCCGCCAGCTCGAGGTAGAAGACGTCCTCGGGCGTGAGCAGGACATGGCGTGCCACGAGCCGGGCACCGATGGCCAGGAACGTCCCCCGGAACAGGCCGTAGCCGCGCGTATAGGTGGAGCTCACCGCCTCGCGGTAGACGCGGAAGGCACCGGCGCGACGCCAGAGCAGGCGCAGGATGGGCCGCCCGGGGACCGGCGTGCGAGCCTCCACCTCCGCCATCGCGATGGCCGCGCGGGCCCCTCCGGATCCGGTGGCCTCCTGGCGCGCGAGCGCCATGCCCACCACGCGCGCCGGATCCTCGCGCCAGGGCGGCACCGAGAAGTCGTTACCGCTGTCGGAGAGATGCCCGAAGCGCCGCAGGAAGCCGTCCAGGGCGGCAGCCCAGGCCGTCAGCCGCGGGTCGTCCCGCAGGACTGTCATGGGATCGCTCGCCAGCGATGCTCGAGCATCCGCGGGCAGCGCCGCCGCCTGCTCGGCCAGCTGGTCGAGTGCCGGCGCAGGGTCCCAGGCGACCCGATCGGCGCGCTGCTGGGCAGGGTCGACCGCGGCGGGGTCGAGGCCGGCCTGCCGGACGCAGGCCTCAAGAGCCTTGCTGTAGAGGAGCATCTGCAGGGGCACGACGATGTTGGCGTAGGCGGCGCGGCGAGTGATGGCTGCCAGTGTCTCGACGCGCCCGAGGAGCGCGGCGTCGGTGAGGCCATCCAGCGGCCGGGCGGCCACCTGCCTCGTACGCCACCCGCAGCGCGTGGACCTCCTGGCGGGCCCAGCGGCCACGCTGCATTCCGTCGCGAACGACGCCCGGCATCCGCTGCAGGTGTCGCGCGAACCCGGGGCCTGGCTTGAAGCTCGGCGCCTCCGGCCCCTTGGGCAGCCCCAGCAGCAGCTCCAGGGAGTCGCGCGGCATGCCCAGGGCCTCGAAGATGTCGCCGAGCGTGGTCATGTCGAAATAGGCACGTCCGCCGAAGGAGCGCGCCAGGTCCTCGGGTGCGATCTCCAGGGGCCCGACCATCTCCTCCAGCAGGTCGATCCAGGCGGCGTTGACGATGGGCACGTTCACCGACCAGACGAGCGGCTTGATGATGCCGGGCAGGACCTCGCGGGCGATGCGGTTGGAGTAGAGGCGCAGGTCCTCCAGGCCGGTCATGGGGCGGGCCTGGAGCCACCAGAGTCGCTCGCCATCGGACGCCCACTCGAGATCCAGGGGCCGGCCCATGGCCTCCGCCAGACGCGCGACCGCGTCGGCCACCTGCCGGATGACGTGCTCCCCGACGCGCGGGTGATCGCGGCGCCGTCGTGAAGTCGCCCCAGCGACGCACCCAGCGGTCCGGTGTGACGCCCTCGTCGACCAGGACGTGTCCGGGACCCGGCACGGCCTCGATGACCGTCTCCCCGAGGCCCGTGAGCGGGTTGCGGCTGAAGGCCACGCCGGCTGCCCGGGCCGGCACCATGCGCTGGACGATGACGCCGATGTGCGGCACATCGGTCGCACCGGTGTGCTTGAGGTAGGCGGACAGCCGCTCGGAGCGCGGATCGGCCACGTCCGTGATGGCCGTCAGCAGGTCGTCCGGCGGCACGTCCAGCAATGTCGTGAACTGGCCCGCGAAGGAATGCTCCTCGCCGTCCTCGACGTCCGCGGATGAGCGGACCGCATACGAGGCATCCGGGTCAACCCAGCGCTCCAGGGCTGCGCGGAGCATCTCGCGGAGGGCACTGTCGCCGTGCAAGAGCCGTGCCGCGATGTCTGCGGGGATGGCCACGGCGGGCGGGACGGGCACGCCCTGACGGCTGAGCCACCACAGCGAGAGGGCCTTGCGGCCCACGCTCAGGGCATCCGGGGACGGCGCATCGGCGCCCAGCGCCACGAGCGGCCGCCGCACCTGGTGGTGGGGCGTCAGGCGGCGAACGGGGCGAGCGGCGTTGGTGACGCGGGCGCCCGGCTTGGCGTCGCTCTCGTGTGCGTGGGCCAGTCGCCGGGGCGCCAGCAGGCCGGGCAGTCCTGGGCGTGCCCGACGCCCGACGCTGCCTGCGTCCATGCTCAGGCGGCGGACGCCGAGTCGATGAGCGGCTCGATCCAGCGGGCGGCCATACGCAGCAGCTCGGGATCGTCATTGAGGCTGGGAAGCCGGAGGACCTCGACCTCGGGATGGCTCTTGCTCAGCTCCTCGGTCGTGTAGCCGACGTCGAGGATCGTCTCGTGGTTGTCGGTGACGAAGCCGATGGGCATGAAGACGATGGCGCGCGCCCCCGTGGTGATGAGGTTCCGGGCGGCCTGCAGCATGTCCGGCTGCGTCCAGCGACCGGGGGTGGGGTGGTTCATCCAGCCCACCGAGATGTTGGGGTACTCGTGGACCAGCTGCTCCCGCACATGGTCATAGAGCTTGCGACTCTCCTTGATGCCGGTCTCGAAGCCCTTGGCCTTGTAGGGACAGCCGTGGTTGAGCAGCACGACGCCGATCTGTGAGGTGGCCCAGCGACCGCGCATGGGACGGACGCCCTCGCGGAGATGCTCCGCCAGGCGCTCGTGGTATCCAGGACGCTCGTAGAAGCTGGGCAGGTAGCGCACCTCCCGCAGCCAGGAGCCGTCGTCGCCCAGGGCCTTGTTGACCTGCTCCAGCGAAAGACCGCCCGTGTACACGGAGTCGACCACCAGGAAGGGGTAGATGACGAGCCGCTCGAAGCCCGCCTCGCGGATCGTGGGCAGGACCTCCTCCGGCAGGTACCCTTCGCAGAAGTTGAAGGCCGTGTAGGTCTCCACCCGCTCGCCGTAACGCTCGTGGAGCGCCTCCGCGATGCCGGCCCGCTGCCGCTCGAAGATGGCGTTGTGCGGCGAGATGAAGTCGTTGGCCCGCTCGTACTCCCGGCGCGCGCGTTTTGCCAGGCGGCGCGAGAGGAAGGGCACGATGCGGCTGGGGAACCGGATCGACTTGCTCACCAGGAGGTCGATCGACTTGCGGTTGTACTCGACCAGGTCGTCGTTGTCCTCGACCTCCCCGTAGCCGCAGAGCAGCACGGCCACGCGTTCACCCTCGACGTGCGGGTCTCGATGGTCGTGGCTCGGAACCGTCACGGGGGCACCTCGCGAGATGGCTCTGGGGAGCTGATGCTCCCACAGAGCTCCGGACGCTGCAGGCGACATGCCTGCGGGCACCAGACGGCGCAGGCTCCGCGCCGCTGGCCTTCGGCTAGAAGTCGAGCGCTTCGCGCACGGTCGCAGCCTCGCGCTCACCGTACACGAGGTCGTTGGCGACCGAGTACCAGAGTCCCTCGCGGGCCACGAACCCTGACAGGGCCTTCAAGGCCGCATCGATCTCCGGCCAGGTGATGCCCAGGTCCTCGGGCCGGTGGCGCACCCCGGCCCGTGCCACGACCTCGCGGGCGTACTCGGGCCGGTTGCCCTGCAGGGCCGACATGATGAGGACGCCCAGGCTGCCCAGCTCGCCGTGCATGATGGTGTGGCCGTTGACGAACTCGAAGGCGTAGGCGAAGAAGTGCTCGGAGCCCTCCTCGAAGCGCGCGTGGCCGTAGTCGTCGCACATCTTGCCGATGAGGCGGTGGAGCTCCATGAGGCCCTCGATGCCGTCATCGCTGCGCTCGCGGATCTCCGGCGCCAGCTCATGCAGCTGCGCCACGATGCGCAGCGACTCGGAGGCAGCGAAGTCGTCCCAGGCCGGCTCGTGGCCCCGGGCCACGGCGTACTCCCAGTCCCAGCGTGCCGTGTGGCAGGTGAAGACGTCGCCGATGCCGCCGCGCAGGAGGTGCGGCGGTGCCTCGCGCATCAGGTCGAAGTCCACGAAGACCATCTCCGGGATGGCGTCGGCGGAGTAGTGCACGCCGGTCTCGTCGCGGACGGCCACCATGTGCGTGAAGCAGGCGTTCACCGAAGGCAGGCTGGGGACCTGCCAGAGCGGCACGCCGCGCCGCCAGTGCAGCCACTTGGCGGCATCCATGGCCGAGCCGCCGCCGATGCCCAGGACGGGCCCGGCCGGCAGGGTGGCCACGAGCTCCTCGAGGTAGGCACGCTCGAGGCCCTCGACCATGACCACGGCGGCCGGCTCGACGCCCAGGTCGGCCTCCAGGCTGGCCCACGGCTCGGGCTGCGTGACGACCAGGGGAGGGCCGTGGCGGGCCGCCAGGTCGCGACCCAAGCCGCGCGCCACTCCTCGTCCGTACGACACCGGGAACAGTTCACCCATGATCTCCACTCCCTTCGATCCGTCGGCCAGACTCCCGGTCGAACAGCATGAGATGCTCCGGCGCCAGGCTCACCCGTGCCGGCTGCCCGGCCTCGTGACCGGTCATGCCCGGCAGGCGGGCGGTCAGGCTGCCCCCCTCCCAGCTCACCGTCACGTAGGTCATGGGGCCCAGGGGCTGGACGACGCGCACGGTCGCCGGTGTACCCCGCTCGCCGACCTGGATGTGCTCGGGCCGGATGCCCAGGTCCACAGCCCGGCCCGCAGCCAGGGCCGCCACCACGCCGGGCACGGAGAAGGCGGCTTCGCCCACACGGTAGCGCGTCTCGCCGTCCGAGGTCTCCAGGGTTCCCTGCAGGATGTCCATCTGCGGGCTACCCACGAAGCGCGCCACATAGGTCGAGGCGGGCCGCGCGTAGACGTCCTCGGGGGAACCCACCTGCTCCACCCGGCCGAGGCGCATGATGGCCACTCGGTCGGAGATGGACATGGCCTCCTCCTGGTCGTGCGTCACGAAGACAGAGGTCACGCCCAGGCGCTGGTGGAGCTCCTTGATCTCGCCGCGCATGCGCACGCGGAGCGCGGCATCCAGGTTGCTGAAGGGTTCGTCGAAGAGGAAGACCGCCGGCTCGCGGATGAGCGCGCGTCCCAGCGCCACGCGCTGCTGCTGACCGCCGGAAAGCTCGCGGGGCAGCCGGTCGAGCAGCTGTGACAGCTCGAGCGTCTCGGCGACGGCTCGCACGCGCTCCGCGATCTCCGCCTTGGGGCGCTTGCGAAGCCGCAGGGTGAAGCTGATGTTCTCGCCCACGGTCATGTGCGGGTAGAGCGCGTAGTTCTGGAAGACCATGGCCACGTCACGCTCGAAGGGCCCCAGGTCGTTGACGACCCGCCCGCCGATGCGCACCTCGCCTGAGGTCGCCGCCTCCAGCCCGGCCAGGATATTGAGGGTCGTCGTCTTGCCGCAGCCGGACGGCCCCAGCAGCGTCACGAACTCGCCATCCTCGATGCGCAGGTCCACGTCCTTG
This sequence comes from uncultured Chloroflexia bacterium, assembly GCA_963707395.1. Lineage (GTDB taxonomy): Bacteria > Chloroflexota > Limnocylindria > Limnocylindrales > CSP1-4 > JAFMJV01. Next base: position 104,549 of record CAVPPQ010000023.1, on the reverse strand, counting down.
CAGGCCTCCACGGCGCCGAAGGACTTGCAGACCTTGACCAGCTCGACGTCAGCCATCAGCCCTTGACCGCTCCCTCAACGAACCCCTTGACGATGAACCGACGGAAGATGATGGCCAGCAGCACCACGGGGATGCTGGCCAGCACGGCCGCGGCCAGCATCTCACCGTAGAGCGTCTGGTACTGGCCGGAGAACTCGGCGATGGCGATGGGCGCGGTCTTGATGTCCACGCGCGTCAGGATGATGGCGAAGAAGAACTCGTTCCAGGCCTCGATGAAGGCGAAGACCCCGGCCGCGAAGAGGGCCGGCAGGGAGATGGGCAGCACCACGAGGCGGAAGGTCTGGAAGGTGCTGGCGCCGTCCACGGCGGCGGCGCGCTCCAGCTGCGGCGGGATCGACTCGAAGAAGCCCTTCAGGATCCAGATGACGACCACGAGGGTGAAGGAGAGGTACGTCATCGAGAGCGCGATGTAGGTGTCCACGAGACGCAGCTGCGAGAAGACGATGAAGAGGGGGATGGCGATGACGATGCCGGGGAACATCTGGGTGGCCAGCACGGCCAGCAGGATCTTGTTGGCGCCGGGAACGCGCAGGCGGGCCAGCGCGTAGGCGGCCGTGGAGCCCAGCACCAGCGAGAGGGCCGCCGTGAGGGTGGCCACGATGGCAGAGTCGATGAGCGCATCGGGCAGGTTGCCCCTCGTCACGAGCACGTCGGCGTAGTTGTCCAGCGTGAAGTTGGAAAGGGACAGGTCAGGCGGGCTCTGCGTCAGGGCGCTGGTCGGCAGCAGGCTCGTGACGATGCCCCAGGCGATGGGTCCCAGGGCCAGCACCAGGAAGACGAGCAGCCCGAAGCGCACACCCCAGGTCGAGACTCGACGGCGCAGCCGAGCGCTCACGCGGCGACCCTCGATGGGCATGCCCATGCCCGCCTCACCTGGCCGTCTCCTTGCGCCGGCTGCGCTCGGGGTCCAGGGTGCGCACGTAGACGAGCGCCAGCACGAACATGAGCACGAAGAGGACGTTGGCGATGGCTGCGCCGTAGCCCAGGTCCAGGAAGTTGAAGGTCACGCGCCAGGCCAGGAAGTTGAGCACGACCGTGCCGTCCGCGGGTCCGCCCTTGGTCAGGACGAAGACGAGGTCGAAGACCTTGAGCGCCCAGATGGACTGCAGCACGATGGCGACCAGGAGCGGCACCCGCAGGCCCGGCAGGGTCACGTGGCGGAAGCGCGCCCAGGTCCCGGCACCGTCCACGCGGGCCGCGCGATAGAGGTGGTTGGGCACGTTCTGGAGGCCTGCCAGGAGCAGCAGCGTGATGAAGGGGATGGCCTTCCAGGCATCCGCGATGAGCATCATGTTGAGGGCCCGGAAGGGGTCGCCCAGCCAGACGACCTTCTGGTCGATGACGCCCAGCTGCAGCAGGATGGCATTGAGGACGCCGTAGTTGGCGTTGTAGATCCACTTCCAGAGCACCGCGTTGGCGACCGGCGCCAGGGCCCAGGGGATGAGCAGGATCACGACGAAGATGCCGTGGCGGCCCGAGGGATGGTTGAGCAGCAGGGCCAGGACGAGGCTCAGGCCGATGACGGCGAAGACCTCGACGAAGGTGAAGTAGAGCGAGTTGCGCAGGGCGATGCCGAATGTCGGGTCCGACAGCATGCGCTGGTAGTTGGCCAGGCCGATCCAGTCGCTGGTCACGCCACCGCCAGCGATGGTGGCGTCCTGGAAGCCCAGCAGCAGCGAGGCCGCGATGGGGTAGGCCAGGACGCCGAGCAGCACCAGGAGCGCCGGCGCCACCAGCCACAGGCCGGTGCGGCGTCGGCGCCCCTCGAAGCTGCTGGAGGTCAGGCCCAAGGGCCGGGCCTCCAGCCTGAACGTGTTCGGTCAGCCACGCCGCGCGACGATGGCCTTGACCGCCTCGGAGGCGTTCTTGATAGCGGTCGGCGCATCCTGCTGGCCCTGGAGGGCCTTCTGGATCTCCGTGCTGATGGCGATGGTCACCTCGTTGTAGTCCGGGGTGACGAAGCTGTCATAGGGGTGCTGCGCCTGCTCGAGCACGACCTTGGCGTTGGCCGACTTCTCCTGGACCTCCGGGTCGTTGAGGACCGAGAGGCGGATGGGCAGCCAGCCGGTGTCGATGGACTGGCTCTTCTGCACCGCCGGGTCCAGGTAGAACTCGATGAGCTTGCGAGCCAGCTCCGGGTCGGCGCTGGTCTTGGTGATGGTGTAGGCATCCGTGCCATCGATCGACGCGGTGCCGGCCGGCCCGGCTGGGTTGAGCGCGGCGCCGACCTGCCCGGCGATCGGGGAATCGGGCCCGTTGGCCGGGACCCACATGAAGGGCCAGTTCAGCATCATCGCGGCGCTGCCGTTGGTGAAGACATTGGTGGCGTCGTTGATGCCGACGTAGGTGATGGCCGCCGGGTCCGTGTACTTCATGAGGTCGATCATGAACTGCAGCGAGTCGACGCCCTCAGGCGTGTCGAAGTCGGGCTGGCCGCTGGCATCCCAGAGGTGGCCGCCGGCCTGCTGCAGGAAGGTGAACCAGTAGGTGGCCACGCCGCCGATGCCGGCCGGCTCACCATAGTTGAGGACCCAGCCGTACTTGCCATCCTTGGTGAGCTGCTCGGCGATGCCCAGCAGCTCGTCCCAGGTCGCGGGTGGCGCGGTGATGCCCTCCGCCTCGAACATGGCCTTGTTGTAGAAGGTCGTGAGCAGCGAGAGCGTGAAGACGACGCCCAGCTTCTGGCCGTCCCAGGTGACCGTCGAGAAGCTCGAGGGCGGGAGGTCCGCCACCAGGCCCGCCGGCAGCTGGTCCACGAAGGGCACCAGGAAGTCGGCGAACTCGGGCACCCAGCCGGACATGTAGACGACGTCGTGGGTGTGGACGCCGGAGGCGAAGTTGGCGGCCATCTTGTCGTGCAGCTGCGGCCAGGGCACGTCCTCGTAGCCGACCTTGACCTTGTTGGCCGCCTGCCAGGCCGCGAAGGCGTCGTTGGTGGCCTGCGAGTAGGCGGCGTTGGGGACGCCGGGCGGCGTGGGATCCGGTGCCGCCGGCACGAGTGCTCGCAACACGGTCTCGTCCTGGCCCAGTGCCCTGGCCCAGGCGGGCAGCATGCCGGCCGCGGCGATGCCGGCGGCAGCGGCACCCGTGCGCTGCAGGAACGATCGCCGCGAGAAGCCCTGCGGCGTGTAGATGCGTCGCTCTGACATGGGTTCGGTGGCCTCCTCCTGGTGATGCCGGCAGGGTCACGGGGTGGATCCGGCCGGGATGCGGTGGATCGACGGGGTGTCGACGGCGCGAGGACTCGGACGACTCGGCGGGTCCGCCGGCAGTGAGCCTCCCGCTCAGCTCTGGGTCGCCGCACCTCCTTCCGGTCTCTCGATGGCGATCGTCGCCCCATCCAGGTGGCGTGCTCCAACCGGTCGCGACACGGCTGGCGCCGTCCCGACATGATGAAGTGCGCGAGCCTGCCGGGTGTCCATCAGGCGCGTGGCTTCCAGCTGGTCAGACGCCGATTGACCCAGCGCACGAGCTGGTCGGCCAGGAAGGCCATGACCACGATGACGATGAGGGCGGCCACGATGTTCTCCGTGAGCAGGTAGCGCCGTGACGTCACCATGAACCAGCCCACGCCGCCCTGCGCACCCATGAGCTCCGCGGCCACGGCGTAGCCGAACGATGCCGCCACGGCCACGCGGACGCCGCCGAAGATGTCCGGCACGATGGCGGGCACGATGACCCGCCGGAACGTCTGCAGGCGACCGGCGCCCAGCGTGGCGGCGGCCTGGAGGTAGATGGGCGGTACGTTGCGCACGGCCTCGTAGGCCGTCACGACCATGACGATGAAGGTGCCGAAGGCGATCATCACCACGTGCGTCCCGATGCCGATGCCGAACCACAGGATGAGCAGCGGGATGAGGGCCAGGGGAGGGAGCGGCCGAACGACCTCCACGATGGGGTCGGCGACGGCGCGGAAGGTCTGCGAGATGGCCATCAGGATGCCCACCACGAGACCCACCACTCCGCCCAGGATGAAGCCTGGGACGATGCGCAGGCCGACCGTCTGCCAGATGTCGTCCGGCATGGAAGGGCCCCATTGCTCGAAGCCGCGCGCCAGGTCCGCCGGGCCCGGCACGAAGAGGGGCCGCACGAAGCCGCCCACCGTGGCGGTGAGCCAGATGGCAAGCAGGATGGTGATGACCGTCAGGCCGATGAGCCGCTGGCGTGTCACGATGCGCCGTCCGACGACGGGCGACGACCCCGGCACCGCATCTGGTGTCGGGCCGGGCAGGTCGGCCTGCGTCATCTCGCTCATGCCACGGTCTTCACATGTCCCAGGTCCGCCTCGAAACGTGACCAGAGGTCGCGGCGCACCGCCTGGAACTCGGCCGAGGTGCGCATCTCCGGGGTGCGCGGGTGGGGCAGGTCGACGCCCATGATGGAGCGGATGACGTTGGGGTCGCGGCCCATGACCGCGACGCGCGTGCCCAGGTAGACGGCCTCCTCGAGGTCGTGGGTGACGAACAGGATGGTGCGCCGGTCACGCTCCCAGAGCTGCAACAGCTCGTCCTGGAGGTGCTGCTTGGTCATGGCATCGAGCGCCCCGAAGGGTTCGTCCATGAGCAGCACGTCCGGCTCGGTGGCGATGGCGCGTGCGATGTCCACACGCTTCTTCATGCCGCCCGAGAGCTCGCGCGGCAGCAGGGAGGCGTAGTCGGTGAGACCCACGAGGTCGATGTACCGCTGGCCGATGCGGCGCACGTCGGCGGCGCCCAGGCCGGCCATGGAAGGTCCGAACTCCACGTTGCGCCGCACGTCGAGCCAGGGGAACGTGGCATCGGGCTGGAAGACGACGCCGCGGCTCTTGTGCGGCCCGCGGACGACCTGACCGTCGACGGTCACGCTGCCCTCCGTGGGAGCGATGAGCCCGGCGATGATGAAGAGCAACGTGGACTTGCCGCAACCGGAGGGGCCAACGAGACAGAGAAGCTCCTCGTCCGCGACCTCGAGGTCGGTGCGCTCGAGGGCCACGAGGTCCTCGCGTTCCGCGCGCGGGTAGATCTTGCGGAGCCCGCGGCAGGCGATCTTCGGCGCGCCCGTGGAAGCGCCGTGGGGTGTGGAGCCGTTCACGCCGCTCCCGCCAGGCGTTCGGCCACGACGCTCAGCCGGTCGTCCGGGATGGCCATGAGGTCCCAGGAGAGCACGACGGGGATGCCCGACCTTCGCACCACCCCGACCGCGTCGGCGAGCCTGTCGTCGGGGAGCACGGCCAGGCCGTCGATGACCACCGCGTCGATGCCGGCAGCCGCGCCTGATCCGGCCAGTCGCCGCAGGTCATCGAGCTGGGCCTCGAGGACGGCCGTCTCGAGGCTTCCCTGGCACAGCTCTGGCAACGACGGCAGAGGTGCGCCGAGCAGCGCCGACAATGCTGCCGCAGGATCGGCCACACCGCCGGCCTCGAGCCAGCGTGCCAGCCGGCACAGCTCGTAGGGCAGGCCGGCCGGGCCGTGCGTTCCCAGGTAGAGCATGCCCTTGACGAAGTCGGCACGTCGGGCGAGCGCACCGATGTCCTGTCCGACGGTGCGAGCGAGTGCCGGCGCGAAGACATCCATGGCCACGACCATGGCTCGTCCGCCAGGTCCACGGTGGGCGGCGATGTGGTCCGCGGCCGCCTCGACAGCGGCGGTGATGCGTTGTCCTCGCCAGGCCAGGAAGTGGTCCAGCCGCTCGTCTTCGCCACCCTGCAGCAATGCCGTCACCAGGCGGATACGCCCCTCGGCGCTCTCAGCGGCACGCGCGAGCCAGCTCGAGATGGCCGCCAGGTCGAGCCCCTCACGGGCAGCCGCGTCGTGGCAGGCATCACAGAAGCAGGCCAGGTCCGCCGAGGGGTCGCGGCTGGGACTGGGCCAGCGGATCTTGTCCAGGAAGATGCCGTGCCAGGGGTGGCGTGCCACAGCCGCGTCGAGCCGCGCCAGGGCCGACTCGAGCGAGCCGAGGCGCAGCGGGCAGTCGAAGGTGAACTCGCCGAGGCCGCCAGGGGCATCCACCGGCGTCCCGTCACGACCGAGGGCCCGGTGTGGGCCGGGCCGATAGTGGCCGTCACCGCTGAGGAAGGGGTGCCACAGCCAGAGGTGCGCACGCTGCCGCTCAGCCTCCCCCGCGACCGCCTCCATGAGGGCCATGGGCAGGCCCCAGCCCAGGCACACGTCGCTGATGGGCAGCTGCTCGCCGGCCTCGCGCAGGCGAGTGACGGCGACGTCCGGGCTCACCGCGCCGGACGCCGCTCCGCCTTCCAGGAGCTGGACGATGACCCGCGTGGGGTCACCGCCCAGCTGGCTGGAAGAGGTCACCGGCTGGCCATGAAGTCGGCGAAGAAGCCGGGTGCCGGCACGAGCGTCTCCAGGTCGATGGCTGAGGCGTCCAGCCCCTCCGTGGCCGAGAAGAAGTCGACCACGAACTGGAGGCGGTCCTTGTAGTAGAACGGGCTTTCCGGGTCATCCCAGAACATGGCCGCGGCTTCCTCCGCGGTGGGCATGATCACGAGGTCGGTGATGAAGCGCTTGGCATCCTCCGGCGTGAAGCCGGCACCGGACTGCTCGTTGATCCAGTCGGCCATGATCTGGAGCGCCTCATCCTCGTTGGACTTGAGGAAGTCCATGGCCTTGTACCAGGCATTCAGCAGTCGCAGCGGCACGTCGGGATGGGCCTCCAGGAAGGCCTGCGTCGTGCCCAGCCCGGCGAGGTCCATGGCCCCGCCAGCGAGCTGCGGGCCAGTCAGGACGTTGACCATGCCCTCCTGCTCCAGGCGGAAGCGCTGGGGCAGGCCGTCGCTGTAGAAGTCCGCCTCACCGCGGATGAAGGCCGCGGCGCCCTCGACCGGGTCGAGGTCCAGGATCTCCATGTCATCACGGGTGAGACCCGCGTAGCCGAGCGCCGTATCCAGGACCGGCGTGAACGAGGCGCCGCCGGGCAGGATGATGGTCTTGCCCTCCAGCTGCGCGGCCGCCTGGGCGAGGGCCTCCTCGTGGGTCGCCCCGTCGGCAACGAACTCGTCATAGGTCCTGAAGCCGTCATCCGGCCGCGCCATGATCGAGTAGCCGGCGAAGATGTTCGTCAGCGAGAGCATGCGCAGTTCCGGCGCCTGTGCGGCGGCCAGGATGAACGGCGTGTCGCCGGAGTCGCCGACGTCGATCGAGCCGCCCAGCATGGCCTCGTACATGGGCTGCTCGACCTCGAAGGTCGTCTTGTCGAAGGTGATGCCCTCTTCCTCGAGGTAGCCCTGCTGCTCCGCGATGGCCCACGGCGCGTAGTCCAGGTAGGGCAGCTGGCCAAAGCGGATGGTCAGTGGCTCGGGTCCATCCTGGGCCAGCGTGGCGCCCACGGCCGAGAGGCTGGCGACCAGCGCCAGCGCTGCCCCGAGCACGACCGACGTTCTCCCCATGCGTCCTGTCATCGAACACTCTCCTCGACTGTGCGCCACCAGGGTCGTCGTCATCTTCGTCCATGGGCGCTGCGGCGGGGCGCCGACCGCATCACCGGGACTGACCCTGCACTCCCTCCTTCGCTACCACGACATGGGTGCCCCGGGCCTCCAGGGCCTCGACGTGTTCGGGTCGGACCGGCCCGTCCGTGACCAGCGTGCCGACCTGCTCGAAGCCGAACATGAAGCCCGGCGCCACCCGATCGAACTTGCTGGCATCGGCCAGGATGACCGCATCTCGAGCCATGGCTCGCAGGGCGCGGTCCACGGCGATCTCGCGGACATGCTCGGTCAGGAAGCCGCGTTCGAGATCGATCGCGGACGTGCCCATGAAGGCGGTGTCGGCGCGCAGTTCGCGCATCGCCTCCTCGGTGAGATGGCCGCGCAGGCTGTGCATGCCGGGCAGGACGACCCCGCCCAGGACGACGAGCTCGATGCCCGGAGCATCGAGCAGCGCGTTGGCGACGTCCAGCGCGTTGGTGATCACGGTCAGGGTGCGGTCGCGCAACCGCCGCGCCAGCTCCAGGACCGTGGATCCGCTGGAGAGCGCGATGGTGGAGCCGTCCTCGACCAGGTCTGCCGCGGCCAGGCCGATGGCTCGCTTGCGGGTGAGCAGCGGGTCATCACGTCCGCCGGCCACGCCCCCCATCGGCTGGGCCATGGCGGCGCCGCCATAGGTGCGCACAAGGCGTCCATCGCGGGCCAGGCGCTGCAGCGTGCGGCGCACGGTGGCCTCACCGACGTCGAGCAGCTCTGCCAGCTCGGCGACCGACGTGCGGCCGGATGAGCGCAGCACATCCATGACGAGCTCGTCGCGTGCGTGCGGCATCACGTGCCCGATTGTCGCGGTTGGCTGGCGGGACTGTCAAACCAAGGCGTGCGTTTCGCGCATCCACGCGCGAAATCATGCGCGATGTGGTCATCGTGGTGGTCGGACTGCTATCCTCAGGAGACATGGACACGGCACTCATGGCGCGCGCCAGCCATCCCGACCTGCGCGTGGGACGCGGCCTCCTGGGCCCGGAACTCGAGCGGCTGACGGGCCGCTGGGCGCTGGTCAGCCAGGCGGAGCCACTGGAGCTGCTCGAGCCGTCGATCCGGGCGCGGGCGGCGGTCACCCTGCTGGCAGAGTCGCTCGACGAGTCCGCCCTGGAGGCCGCTGCCGCCGGCCTGCCGCGGGTCGAGCGCATCGTCGGTATCGGTGGCGGGATGGCCATGGACATGGCCAAGTTCCTGGCTTGGCGGCGTGGGCTGCCGCTGCTGCTGGCACCCAGCATCATCAGCGTGGACGCCTCGGTGACCAACACCGTGGCCGTGCGGCGCCGCGGTCGCGTGGAGTACGAGGGTTTCGTCGTCGCCGACCCCATCGTCGTGGACCTGGAGCTCGTCGCGAGCGCGCCGGCGCGGCTCAACCGTGCCGGCGTGGGCGACCTGCTCTCCATCCATACCGGCCGCTTCGACTGGGCGCTGGGCGCGCGGGCCGGCCGCATCGCCTTCGACGCGGCGGTGGACGCCGCCGCTTCCGCCGTCCTCGAGCGCCTCTATGGGCTGGCGGACGAGGTCGCGGAGGTCACCGACCGGGCCCTCGAGGAGATCATCCGTGCCTACGCGGAGGTCAACAGGCTGCTGCTGGCCGTGGGGCACAGCGGGCCGGAGGAAGGCTCGGAACACTACTTCGGCTACGCCGTGGAGGCCCGCACGGGCCGCTCGTTCGTCCACGGCGAGCTCATCGGACTCGGCGTCGTCATCATGTCCGGCCTGCAGGGCAACGAGCAGGGGAGGGCCATCACCTTCCTCGACCGCTGCCGGGTGCAGTGGCACCCGGAGCAGATCGGCCTCGACCACGCCACGCTGGAGGCGGTGCTCACGGACCTGCCCCGTTTCGTGCGCGAGGCGGGCCTGCCGCACTCTATCCTCGACGAGATCGAGCTGGACGGAGCCACCGCATCTGGCGCGCTCGAACCGCTCATGGCCTTGACCCCGACCGACCACCACTGACCCGTTGCTGAACACAGGGAGAGTCACGATGACCAGCGCCACTGACACCAGCGCCGCCCTCGAGCGGGCGCCCGTCCCGGTCGAGGACGTGACCCGTTGGCACGCCGAGATCGCGGACGAGTTGCGCGAGGCCTTCGAGGCCTGCCTGCCTGCCCACCGCTTCACCCTGGGTCCCAACCTGCGCGAGTTCGAGGCCGAGTTCGCGGCCTACTGCGGAGCCACCGCCGGCATCGGCATCAGCTCCGGCACGGCAGCCCTGGCCCTCGCCCTGCGGGCGCTCGGCATCGGTCCCGGCGATGAGGTCATCACGGTCCCCAACACCTACGTGGCCACGGTCTTCGCCATCACCTACGTCGGCGCCCTGCCGGTCTTCGTGGACGTCGACCCGGTGACGGCCAACATCGACCCGGCCCGCGTGGCTGCGGCGCTGACGCCGGCCACGAAGGCCATCCTGCCCGTGCACCTCTACGGTCTGTGCGTGGACATGGATGCCCTGCGTGCGGCGGCGCCGGGCATCCCCATCCTGGAGGACGCCGCGCACGCCCACGGCGCCACCTACGGCGAGCGCCGCGCGGGCAGCCTGGGCGAGATCGCGGCCTTCAGCTTCTATCCGTCCAAGGTCATGGGCGCCCTGGGTGACGGCGGCATCATCACCACGTCCGACCCCGATCTGGAGGCTCGTCTGCGCCAGCTGCGCTACATGGGCCAGACGAAGGTCAAGCACGAGCACCTCATCCTCGGCTACCAGGAGCGCCTCGACGAGCTGCAGGCCGCCTTCCTGCGCGTGAAGCTGCGCCACCTCGAGGAGCAGGTGGCCGGGCGTCGCCGGGTCGCGGCACGCTACGCGGAGCTGCTCGCCGATACCCCGCTGGAGCTGCCCGCCCACGACGTCACCGGCCGCCACGTCTACTACATGTACACGGTCATGGCGCCGCGCCGTGAGGAGCTGCGCGCGCACCTCGATGGCCGGGGCATCGCCACGCAGGTCGTCTACCCCAAGCTCGTGCCCGACCAGGGCGCCTATCGCGACCACCCGTGGCGCGCCTCGGACGACATGGCCGTGGCCCGCTCCTTCGTGCCGCGCCTGCTCTGCCTGCCCATGTTCGCCGAGCTGCGCGACGACGAGATCGTGCGCGTCGCCGATGCCATCCGTGACTTCTACGGTGCCGCATGAGCAGCAGCGTGCGCCTGGCGGTGCTGGGCGGCAGCGGCGCCTCCACGCCGGAGCTCATGGATGCCATCGCCGACTGGCCGTCCGGGCCTGAGCGCCGCCCGGCCCTGGACGTCGTGCTGCAGGGTCGCTCCGCCGGCAAGCTGGACCTCGTGGCGGACGCCTGTCGGAGCCGCCTGCCAGCCTCGGCCGATGACGTGACCGTACGCACGGAGACCTCGCTCGACCGCGCGCTCGAGGGGGCGGACATCGTCCTCATCCAGGTCCGCGTCGGCGGCCTGGACGCCCGCATCTTCGACGAGACGTTCCCGCGCGCCTTTGGCCTCCCCGGCGAGGAGACGATGGGCCCGGGCGGCTTCGCTGATGCCCTGCGCACGGTGCCGGTCATGGCAGAGACGTGGGACCGGCTCGCCGAGCGTGCCGCGGACGCCTTCGTCATCAATCTCACCAACCCGTCGGGCATCGTCACCCAGGCCGCCACGGCCCACGCGGGCCAGCGCTTCGTGTCCGTGTGCGACGGCCCCGTGACCTTCGTTGAGGGCATCGCCCGCGCCATCGGCCGCGACGCTGACGCCGTCCGTCTCGCGTACGCGGGCCTGAACCACTGTGGCTTCTGGGTGGATGCCGATGCTGCGACGCTCGTCGCGGCACTGCCTGCCACCAACGGCGCGGACGAGGCGGACGTCGTGGCGCTGGGCGCCCTGCCCACTCCCTACGTGCGCTTCTACCTGCACCCGGACCGGCAGCTCGAATCGCAGCTGGCTTCCGTCGAGAGCCGTGCCCAGGCCCTCAAGCGGATGGAGGCCCAGATGCTCGACCAGTACGCCGGCGGCGTGGCAGCTGGAGAGCAGACGAGACGTGGCGCCCTCTGGTACCGCGTCTCCATCGTGCCGCTCATCGATGCCATCGTCCACGGCGGTCGCGACACGGTCATCCTGGGACTGCCCAATGACGGTGCCGTGCCCTGGGCGCCGGATGACGCCATCGTGGAGCTCCCCACTGACATCGCTGCCGGCGGCGGGCTCACGCGCCGGCCGGCCGTCGAGCTGCCGGAGCCGATCGCGGACCTGCTGAAGCAGCACGCCACGTTCGAGGTGGCGACCGCGCACGCGCCTGGCTGGCTGTCGCTCGCGCCAGAACCTCGCGATCCGCAGGGAGGCCCTCGTGGAGGCGCTGGCCGCCAATCCGATGGTCCCCACGGAAGCCCTGGCGGCCCGACTCGTGGACCACATCCTCGCCAGCTCGCCGGCCTGAGGTCTCCGCGTGGCATCCGCGCGCCGCTCCGCCGCAGGACCCGGGATCTCCATCCTCCGTGGCCGGGGGGAGGCCGTCCTGGCCCTCGACGTGGGCGGCACCAAGACCATCGTGGCCGCCACCGATGGCCTGCCGACCGACGGCCTGCGGCCGCTGCGACGCCCCGTCACCTTCGCCACGCCCCGCGATCCGGAGACCTTCCTGGCCGCGCTCACCGAGGCGGCGGAGCGGGCGCTGCCGGCGGGGGTCCGGCCGGCAGCGGTCGGCATCGGCGTCCCCGGCCCGCTGGACGCCACGGCCGGCACCGTGGAGTTCTCCACGAACCTCGGGTGGCGGCACCTGCCCCTGGCGGCGCTCGTCTCCGATCGCTTCGGTGGCGTTCCCACGGTCATCGAGGATGACGCCAATAGCGGCGCACTGGGCGAGGCCATCGCCGGTGCGGGTCGGGGATCGGACCCCTTCGCCTACCTGGCACTGGGAACGGGCCTGGGTTCCGGGATCGTGGTCGCCGGAGAGGTCGTCAGCGGGGCGCACGGGGCGGCTGGGGAGGTGGGCCACATGGCCGTCCACGACCGCCTGGGGCCCCACTGCAACTGCGGGCGGTACAACTGCGTGGAGGCCTGGTGCTCCGGCATCGGCCTGGCGCGACGGGCGCGCGAGACCTGGCCGTCGGCGCGCCTGGCGGATGGCTCAGCGGCCCCGCGCGATGCCGCGGGGGTCTTCGCCCTGGCCCGCACGGGCGATGCCCAGGCGCTCGCGCTCGTGGCGCGCGCCCAGCACGCCTTCGCCATCGGGATCGCGGCGCTCCTCGCCAGCCTGGATCCGGCCGCGGTCTCGGTCGGTGGCTCGGTCGGCCTGGCCGAGCCGGCCTTCGTCCGCGATGCGTTCCGCGAGGCGGGCCAGCTGGTCCACTGGGCCACGAGCCGCCGGGTGCGGCTGCGACGCCCCCGGCTGGGCGGGCGGAGCGTGCTGGCTGGCGCGGCCGTGATCGGCGTCCGCGCTCGCGAGGGGACCCAGTAGCCGGGCTATGCTGAGGGTATGACTGACCCGCGCGTGGCGATCGCTGCCGGCATCGCTCCAGCCGCCGACCTGTCGGCGCGCGCGGGGCTGCCCCTCACGCTGCGTGCCGGCCGGATCCAGCACGGGCCTGACGTGCTGGCCGAGGAAGACCTCGTGCGCCGCCGGGCGGACATGCGGGACGTGCTGGCCGACGGCGTCGGCCGGGGTGGCCGTCGGGTCGAGTACCACATGCTCAACGGCGTGCGCCACCGCGAGGATGCGCACCTGGCAGAACTGCCACTCCGCTACGAGCTGACGGCGCTCGCCGGCCGAGCCTTGGGATGGGAGGCCGCCAAGACCCTCGGTCACGTCCACGTCTGCCCGCCGGGTGGCTCGATGGGCTACCCGGAGGTGGTGGAGGTCGTGCACGGGGAGGCCGGGTTCCTCATCCAGGACCTCGCCGAAGGCCCGGAGGGCCCCAGGGCCCGGCAGGCGTGGCTCGTCCGCGCCCAGCCCGGCGACTGGGTCGTCCTGCCGCCCGACCTGGCGCACGTGACCATCGACCTCGGGGCCGGGCCACTGGTCTTCAGCGACGTCATCGACCGGCGTGCGCGCGGCATCTACGCGGGCGTGGCCGCGGCCCGGGGATTCGGCTGGTACGTGGCCGAGGACGGGGCCCTGCGGCCAAACCCGCGCTACGAGCGACCCCCGCACATCGAGGAGGTCGCGGCCGCCGACTGGTCCGGGGCCGCGCGGGCGCCGCTGTACCGTCACTTCGCCGCCGATCCGGGGCAGCTGGCGTGGCTCTCCGCGCCGCTCGCGTTCAAGGAGGTCGCTCCGGACCTGGCGGCCCGAATCGCGGACACGCTCGGCTGATCACGGCACGGCCCCGGACCGTGGGGCGTCTCGCCGGACGGTCCGACGTCCCGTCGAGATGGGCTGCCCGGCCTTGACAACCCCGGAGTTCGCGCCGCACCGTAGGGCCTGGATGCGGCCGGGCCGTCTGACGGCCTCTACCGGGAGCGGAGCTCGGCCGTCACGAGGAGGGACCCATGCGTTCTCGCACCCTTGTCACATTCGCGGTCTCGGCGAGTCTGCTGGCGGGCTCGGCGGCCGTCACGGTGGCCCAGTCAGAGCCGCTGCCGCAGATCCGCGTGGCCGTCTGGAGCGGGCCAGAGGCTGACAACCTGCGCAAGGTCGTCGAGGCCTACACGGCGGAGACGGGCAACCCGGTCGAGATCGATGAGATCGCCCGCGACGGCTACGACGCAGCCCTGCGCACCTCGATCGTCGGTGGAGGCTCCGACTGGGACGTCGTCTACTCGTCGGCCGACTGGCTGCCCGCCTTCATCGCCGCCGGTGGCCTGGCGCCCATCGACGAGTACATCGCCAGCATGCCGGCCGACTTCCTCAACGTGGCCGACCTGGAGCCCGGCATCTCCAACCTGACCTTCGACGGCCAGGTCTACGGCTTCCCCTCGGAGGGTGACACGGCCTGGCTGTTCTACCGCACGGATCTCCTGGAGGCAGCCGGCATCGAGCCGCCGCAGACCATGGATGAGATGCTGGCGGCGGCGCAGGCACTGACCACCCCGGAGCGCTACGGCCTGGTCATCGGCTCGCGCACGGACGAGGCCTGGTGGGACTTCATGCACTACTTCTGGGCCTTCGGAGGTCAGCTCTTCGACCCCGAGTCCATGGATGTCACCGTCAACGATGAGGCCGGCGTGGCCGCACTGACCTTCTACTCCGACCTGCTGCAGAAGCACGCCGTCGTCTCGCCGGACGTGACCACCTACGGCTTCAACGAGATCCTCACCGCGCTCGCCCAGGACAAGGCCGCCATGGGTGTCGAGTGGATGGCCGCCACGCAGGCGTTGACCGATTGCGAGCAGTCACCGCTCGTCTGCGACAAGCTCGCCTACCAGCTCATCCCGCCGGCCGTGGCCGGTGAGTACGGCTTTGGCGGCAGCTCGTGGGGCTGGGTCATCCCGGCCACGGCAGGCCAGAAGGAGGCCGGCTACAAGTTCATCGAGTGGCTGGTCGGCGGACCGGGCGCCAAGCTCTGGGCGCTGAACGGCGGCATCCCCTCCAACACGGCTGCCCTGGCCGACCCAGAGGTCGTCGCCCAGGTGCCGCAGTTCGAGCTGCTCGCGGAGGCCATGCCCTACCGCCACATCACGCCGCTGCTGACAACGTCGGACCAGATCGTGCTGGCCATGCAGGAAGCTGCGGCCGCCGCGGTGGCCGGGGCCAAGACGCCCCAGCAGGCCATGGACGACGCGGCCGCGGCCATCGAGAGCGCCCTCGTGGAGGGTGGCTACAAGTAGCGTCGCGTGAGGGCCGCCGCTGCCCTGCGGCAGCGGCGGCCTCGCGCACCATGACGAGCACCCCGGCTGCCGGCGAGCCGGCTGGCCCCGCGCCTTCGCGCACCCGCGTCCGCGGCCCCCGTGACCGGACGTGGGCGTTCCTGGTGCCCGCCTACGGCGCCATCCTGGCGGTCGTCGGCATCCCCGTCGTCTACAGCCTGTACCTGAGCTTCCACCAGTGGAAGCTGGCCACCTTCAAGCAGGGCGTGCCCTTCGTGGGGCTGGACAACTACCTGAAGGCCATCGGCGACGACGGTTTCTGGCACTCGCTGCAGCTGACCCTGGGCTTCATGGTCGTGGCACTCAGCGTCGAGATCGTGCTCGGCATCGCGCTGGCGGTCCTGCTGGACCAGGCGTTCAAGGGGCGTCGCACGATCCTCATCCTCCTGCTGCTGCCGATGTTCGTGACCAACGTCGTCATCGGCCTCATCTGGCGCATCCTGCTGAGCTACGACTTCGGGGTCGTCAACTGGCTGCTCTCGCTCCTGGGCCTGCCCAAGGTGGCCTGGTTGGGCGACCCGGGCCTGGCGCTCTGGTCGCTGGTCATCGTGGACGTCTGGAACACGACGGCCTTCGTGGCCCTCCTGGTGCTGGCCGGCCTGGCCGCCGTGCCCGACGAGCCACGGCAGGCCGCGCGCGTGGACGGCGCCTCCTCGTGGCAGACCTTCCGGCTCATCACGCTGCCGCTGCTGCGGCCGGTCATCTTCGTGGCCGTGGTGTGGCGCACCATCGACCTCTTCCGCATCTTCGATGTCGTCTACAGCCTGACCGGGGGCGGACCCTACAACGCCACCGAGACGATCAGTCTGTACGCCTACAACCAGGGCTTCGCCTCGTTCAACCTGGGCTTCGCCTCGGCCATCTCCTACCTCATCATCCTGAGCCTGGCCATCGTGCTGGCCATCGAGTACCGGCTCCTGGGCCGGAGCCGCACGTGAGGCGGGCCCCGTGAAGCGCTCGGCGTGGGCGACCGCGGCCGTCTACCTGCTGGCCATCCTGGCGGTCGTGGTCTTCATGTTCCCCGTCGTCTGGCTGCTGCTCACGAGCATCAAGCCCAGCGAGCTGACCTTCGCCTACCCACCGGTCCTCACCTTCCAGCCCACCCTGGAGTCCTACCAGGAGGTCCTGGGCCAGTCCGACTTCCCGCGCTACCTCCTCAATAGCATCATCGTGGGCACGCTGGCCACCGGCGTGGCCCTGGCCCTGGCCCTGCCGGCCGGCTATGCGCTGGCGCGCATGCGGACGCGCGGCCGGGGGGCCTTGCGAGCGGCGGCTCTGCTGCCGCAGATGCTGCCGGTCATCGTCGTGGTCATCCCCATCTACATGATCTTCCGAAGCACCGGCCTGCTCGACAACGTCTTCTCGCTGGCCTTCACCTACCTGGCCCTCACGGTGCCGATCTCGGTCTGGATCCTCTCGCGCTTCATCGAGGACCTGCCCGTGGAGCTCGACGAGGCGGCCGTCGTGGACGGCGCCAGCCGCTGGCAGATCCTGCGCCTGGTGGTGCTGCCGCTGGTGCGCCCCGGCCTGGCCGCGGCCGCCGTCCTGTGCCTCCTCTACACGTGGAACGAGTTCCTCTACGCGCTCATCCTCACGGGCCGTGACGCCAAGACGGCACCGGTGGCCATCGTCGGCTTCATGACCAACAAGGAGATCTACTGGGGACGCATGGCGGCGGCGGGGACCATCGTCCTGGTGCCCGTTCTGGCCTTCGGGATCCTGGCGCACCGCCACCTGGTGCGCGGTCTCGTGAGCGGCTCCGGCAAGTAGCCTCTCAGGGTGCGTTGGGGCGGTCTACCCGGCCCGGCCGCGGGACGGCGAGGGCGTGACGGCAAGGGCGTGAAACCCATCGGGCTGGACGCGCCCGGCACGAGCACACGCCGGAGCCGTCCGGCCCCGGAGACGACGACGAGGTCGGCCCGGTACCCCGGCTCCAGGCGGCCGCGATCCGCCAGGCCGAGTAGCCGCGCGGGGTTCTCCGTGACGGCGCGCAGGGCGACGGCGAGTGGGATGCCGTGGCGCACCGCGCCCGTCACCATGCCGTCCAGCAGGAGCCGGCTGCCCGCCAACGTGCCGTCGGGATGGACCGCTCGTCCCTCGACGATCGTGGCCCAGGAACCGGGCGTGGGGATGCGCCGCAGACGACTCCCTGCCAGGGGCAGGGCATCCGAGACGAGCACGAGCCGCTCCTCGCCGATGGCGCGTGCCAGCGGTGACAAGAGCCCAGGGTGTACGTGGATGCCGTCCGTGATGAGCTCCACGAAGGGCGCCACGGCCAGCGCCGCACCGACGGGCCCCGGATCGCGGGCGCGCAGCGGCGGCATGCCGTTGAAGAGGTGGGTCGTGGAGCGGGCTCCGTTCGCGTAGGCGGCCGCGGCGGTCTCCATGCTGGCGTCCGTGTGGCCCACGGACACCACGATCCCGGCCGCCGAGAGCTGGCGCACGAGGTCCAGGGCGCCCTCCAGCTCCGGCGCCAGCGTCACGACGCGGACCATGCGCCACGCTGCCGGGTCATCGGCCAACGAGCGGGCCAGGTCGGCCGGCTGGGCGAACGCCGTCGGATCATGGCCGCCCGAGCGCACCGGGGAGAGCACGGGACCTTCGAGATGGAGACCCAGCAGCTTGGCGCCTGGAGGTCGCTCGACGTCGTCGCCAGCGTTGCGACGGACCCCATCGAGCGTTCGGGCCGCAGACATGAGCTGCGCGATGGGTGCGGTCGACAGCGTGGCCACCACCGCACCGACGCCGTGTCGCAGCAGCGTGGCCGCCATGCGCTCAAGGGCCGCCGGTCCGCCGAGCGCGTCACCGCCACCGGCCCCGTGGCAATGGACGTCGATGAAGGCAGGTGCCAGGACCTCATCGCGCGACAGGACCAGCGCTCCGGCCCTGTCTCGACGCAGGCTCCGCTCCGTGGCCGCGGGCGGGTCGACCTCCACCTCGGAGATGCGACCCTCCCGCACGTGCACGACGACGCGCCCCACACGCCCGCCAGGCAGCAGCGCGCTACCGACGATGCGCGCAGGGCAGGGCAGCGGACCGATCACGCCGGCAGTCTATCGGGCCGCAGGGTACCCGAACCGCCAGGCGCCAACGTTGTTCTTCCAGGTTCCAGGCCGCCCACCCGCTCGGGCAGCGAACACACTGCTCGCCGCTGTCGAACCAGCTGAGCCGAGCCTCACGAGGACGCCCGGCTCGGGTACGCTGCCGCCATGCCCGACCTGAAGTACGCCATCGACATCGCCCCGCTGGGCGACCTCTCCGACCCACGCGCCATCCTGCGCCTCGCGCTGACCGCGGAGTCGTCCGGGTGGGACGGCCTTTCCATCTGGGACAGCCTGGGACTCTCGATGGGCACGGTGGCCGTCGACCCCTTCGTGGCGCTCGCAGCCGTCGCGGCGCGCACCCAGCGTCTCGCGCTCATCACCTCGATCGTGGCGCTCGCCCGTCGTCGCGCGCACCTCGTGGTGCAGGCCGCCGGCTCGCTGGATCAGCTCAGCGACGGGCGCCTCATCCTGGGTGTCGGCGCCGGCATCGATCCGCCCGACTTCGAGCCCTTCGGTGACCCGTCCGACCAGGCGACGCGGATCGCGCGCATGGACGAGGCCGTCGAGATCCTGGACGTCGGCCTGCGAGGCCAGCGGCTCGAGCACGCAGGCCCGCTTCTCAAGGCAAGTGGCGTGGTCCTCGGCCCGCGGCCGGTGCAGTCCCCGCGCCCGCCGCTGTGGCTCGGTGCCTTCAAGCCCGGGGGCATCCGCCGGGCGGCCCGCCTGGACGGCTGGATCGCGGTGGCCATGAGCGTGGAGGGCAGCGGCATGAGCCTCTCGCCAGAGGCGTTCGCAGACCAGGTGCAGGTGGCCACGGCGGAGCGGGCGGCGCTGGGAACGGCCGAGGAGCCCTTCGACGTCGCCATCCTCGGCATCTCGGAGGTGGGGCATGAGCCGCCCAGCCGCGCCTTCGGGGAGGCAGGGGCCACGTGGTGGCTGGAGTCGCTCTCGCCGATGCGTGGATCCATCGAAGAACTGGAAGCCATCGTGCGGGCTGGACCACCGCGCTGACGGGGGAGGGGGGACGACATGCTGGAGGCCTTCGCGCGCGTCCTGCCCATCCTGCTGCTGGTGGGGCTGGGTGCCCTCATCCGTCACCGGGCCTTCCTCTCCGCGGGCACCATCGGCGAGCTGCGGCGCCTCATCGTCACCATCACCCTGCCGGCGACCCTCTTCGGGGCCTTCCTGCGCCTCGAGCCGGAGCCGCAGTACGCGGTCATCGTGGTCAGCGTCTTCGTGGCCTGCGTCGGCGTGCTCCTGGCGGCGCCCCTGCTGCGCCGCGCGGCCGGCGTCCGCGCCACTTCGATGCCCAACCTGATGGCCGGCTTCGAGGCGGGCATGCTGGGCATCCCGCTCTTCGCCGGGGTCTTCGGCTCGAGCGAGCTCTACCGCTTCGTCATCGTGGAGCTGGGCCAGGAGCTCTTCGTCTTCTTCGTCCTCGTGACGGTCGTGGTCATGCGGGCCAGCGGCCGCCGACCGCCGCTGCGTGAGACGCTCGGCACGTTCCTGCGCCACCCGGTCATCCTCGCCATCCTGGCCGGCTTCGGCGGCAGCCTCATCGGACTCGGTGACACGCTCGACGCGCACCCCCTGGGCGAGGCGCTGCTGACGACCGTGAGCCTGCTGGCGGCCCTGACGACACCGCTCATCGCCATCGTGCTGGGCTACTCCACGTCGTTGCGGTTGGACGCCCTGCGCGACCCGGCCCGCACGCTGGCCGTGCGATTGCCCATCTGGATCGGACTCGCCCTGGTCTTCAACGTCGTCGTCATCGATGGGCTGCTGGGCCTGGACCGCCTCTTCCAGGCGGCCGTCATGACGATGGCCATCCTGCCCCCGCCATTCGTGGTGCCGCTCTACATGGCGCGCGCCATGAAGGGCGACCCGGAGCACGACCCGGAGCACGTCTACACGGTCAACACCCTGTCGCTGGCCACGCTGGTGAGCCTGGCGGGCATCGTCGTCGTGGGGGTCGTCTACGCGGGCTGACCGCCGTCACCGCCTGGTGCCCCACCCGCCCTGACCGCACGGGCCGGTGATGAACGATGCATCGACCATTTCCGGACGATGGCCCTCAAGGAGCCTCGGTCACTGCGCCACCGAGGGCCCAACGGCCCCGAGATGATCGATGGATCGGACACCCAGGCCCCGGAAGCGCCCGACCGGTCGCCTGCGCGTGGCTCGTGGGCCGAGATGATCGATGGATCGGACACCACGACCAAAGGCCGTCCGTGGTGTGACCGCGATCCCACCTCTTGTGCCCCGGGCGGCTCAGTGACCCACGATCTCCGCGAAGCGCTGGTGATATTCCGGTGGCTCCAGCGCGCTGGCAAAGTAGTAATCGACCGCCATGACGCTGCCGGCGTCGAGCTTGATGAGGGCCACGATGTGATCCGGACCGTGATCGCCGGCGGCATCCTCGATGACGCCCTGGCCGATCCAGGTCTGGCCCTCGCCCTGCACGCGACGCCACTCGATGCGCGGCGGCTCACCCTTGCGGCTGCGATACATGCCCATGATCCGGGCGCGCCCGTTGAAGCGCTCGCCCATCTGCGGGCGGCCCTCCACGGCGCCCGGTGCGAGCAGCGACTCGTACGTGTCCAGGTCCCATTCCGCGAAGGCGCGCAGGAACTTGCGGGCGACGACGCCCTCTTTCATGTGGCTGGTACCTCCTAGGTATCCATCGTAGCCGCTCTGCCGCCCGGTGGTCGCCGTCGGGCAGAGTCGGACCGGCCGGGCGAGCAGGGTCGGACCGGCCGGGCGGGCGTGTGTGACCGGCCGGGCGGGTGTGTGTGACCGGCCGGGCGGGCGAGTGTGACTGGCTCGACGGAGCCACCAGCAGGGGACGGGCGTGACCCCCGGACCGCGCGAGGGGGTCCACCGGCCCATCCGGGCGTCTGGCCCCGGCCGATACCATCGCTGGCACGATGAGCGAACCCACAGCCACCCAGACACCTGCCCAGTCCCCGTCCGCCCAGGCGCCGCGTCCCGCGCGTGGCTCGCTGAAGACGTTCTTCAAGCCCCGCTCGGTCGCCCTCATCGGCGCGACCGAGAAGGCCGGCAGCGTCGGCCGCACCATCCTCACCAACCTGATCGCGAGCCCATTCGGGGGCACCGTCTACCCAGTCAACCCCAACCGCCCCAGCATCCTGGGCATCCAGTGCCACCCCAGCATCGCCTCCATCCCGGAGCCCGTGGACCTCGCCGTCATCGTGACGCCGGCACCCTCCATCCCGGCCATCATCGGCGAGTGCGGTGACGCCGGCGTTCCCACGGCCGTCGTCATCTCGGCCGGCTTCAAGGAGGTCGGCCCGGAGGGCCTCGCCTACGAGCTGGCGGTCGTGGAGCAGGCACGCCGCACCGGCATGCGCGTCATCGGGCCCAACTGCCTGGGCGTCATGAGCCCGATCTCCGGCCTCAACGCGACCTTCGCGGCGGGCATGGCCAGGAAGGGTCGCGTCTCCTTCATCGGCCAGAGCGGGGCGCTCATCACGGCCATCCTCGACTGGAGCCTGCGCGAGCAGGTCGGCTTCAGCTCCATCGTCTCCCTGGGGTCGATGGCGGACGTGGGCTGGGGCGACCTCATCGACTACCTGGGTGACGACCCGGACACCGATGCCATCGTCATCTACATGGAGACCGTGGGCGACGCCCGGGCCTTCCTGTCAGCCGTCCGCGAGGTGGCCCTGGCCAAGCCCATCATCGTCATGAAGCCTGGCCGCTCGGAGGAGGCTTCGCGAGCGGCCGCCTCACACACGGGTTCCATGACCGGTTCTGACGAGGTGCTGGACGCGGCCTTCCGGCGTACCGGCGTGCTTCGTGCCGACCGCATCTCCGACCTCTTCTACTTCGCCGAGGTACTCGGCAAGCAGCCGCTGCCCAAGGGTCCGCGGCTGACCGTGCTGACCAATGCCGGCGGCCCCGGCGTGCTGGCCACGGACGCCCTTATCCGCGGCGGCGGTCAGCTGGCGCCCATCTCGGACGCCACGATCGAGGCGCTGAACCCGGTCCTGCCGGCCAGCTGGAGCCACGCCAACCCCATCGACATCATCGGCGACGCCCCGCCGGACCGCTACGCGGCGGCTCTGAACATCATGGCCAAGGATCCGGACAGCGACGGGCTGCTGGTCATCCTCACGCCGCAGGCCATGACCGACCCCACCAAGACGGCCCAGCAGCTCATCCCGTACCTCTCGGGCACGGACAAGCCCATCCTGGCCAGCTGGATGGGCGGCAACGACGTGGCCACCGGCGAGCGCATCCTGAGCGAGGCCGGGGTGGCCACCTTCCCATACCCGGACAGCGCGGCTCACATGTTCACGGAGCTGGTGCACTACAGCGAGAACCTCAAGTCGCTGTACGAGACGCCCGGCCTGACGCCCGACTGGGTGCGCCGCCCTCAGCGCGACCGAGCCCGCCAGCTCATCGATCAGGCGCGCGCACAGGGTCGCACCACGCTTTCCGAGCCGGAGTCCAAGGAGCTTCTCGACGCCTACGGCATCCCGGTGGCGGAGACGCGCACCGCGGCCAACGTGGGGGAGGCCGTCGCAGCGGCTGATGCGATCGGCTACCCGGTGGTGGTCAAGCTCGTCTCGCACACCATCACCCACAAGTCGGACGTCGGTGGCGTGCGCTTGAACCTGCCGGATGCGGATGCCGTTCGCGAGGCCTACGCGGGTATCGAGCAGGCCGTCGCCGCCAAGCACGGGCCGGGCCACTTCGAGGGCGTCTCCGTGCAGCCCATGATCGACCGGGACGGCTACGAGCTCATCATCGGCAGCAGCGTGGACAGCCAGATGGGCCCCGTCCTGCTCTTCGGCCTGGGCGGCGAGCTGGTGGAGGTCTTCAAGGATCGCTCCCTGGGCCTGCCGCCGCTGACGGCGACCCTGGCGCGCCGCATGATGGAGCGCACGAAGGTCTACACGGCCCTCAAGGGCGTGCGCGGCCGTCGCAGCATCGACATGGCTGCCCTTGAGCAGCTCATGGTCCGCTTCAGCGAGCTGGTCGTCGAGCAGCCGGCCATCGCCGAGCTGGACATCAACCCGCTGCTGGCCTCTCCGGACCGCCTCCTGGCCCTGGATGCGCGGGTCATCCTGCACCCGGGCACGGTCCCGGATGCGGACCTGCCGCGGCCGGCCATCCGGCCCTACCCGCGCAAGTACGCCAAGCCGTGGCAGGCGCCGGGTGGTGCGGACTTCGTCATCCGTCCCATCCGGCCGGAGGACGAGACGCTCGTCGTCGACTTCCACAGCCGCCTCTCCGACGAGACCGTCTACCAACGGTACTTCGCGAAGCTCGGCTACGAGCAGCGCGTCGCCCACGAGCGCATGGTGCGCGTCTGCTTCACCGACTACGACCGTGAGATCGCGCTCGTCGCTGAGCAAGTCGAGCCATCGAGCGGGAAGGTGCGCATCGCGGGGGTGGCTCGCATGGTGCGCATCTACAACTCGGGGGACGCTGAGATCTCGCTGGTCGTCTGCGATGAATGCCAGGGCCAGGGCCTTGGTGCGGAGCTCGTTCGTCGCCTCGTCGAGGTCGGTCGCGAAGAGGGCGTCGAGCGGCTCGTGGCCGAGACACTGACGACCAACGGGGGCATGATCCGCATCGTCACTGAGCTGGGCTTCAGCATCGGTCAGGAGGTCGGCGGAGAGACGCTGCGCGCGGAACTGCGCCTGCAGGGGTAGCCAGCGGCGGCTGGCGCGGAGCCCGCGCCAGCAGGCTCAGCCACAAGAACGGAACGGGGGCCGACGTCGTCGCCGGCCCCCGTCGCCATGTCCGGTGACTACTCCACGGGCTTGGACTGGTAGCGCGTCACGAGCTCGCGGGCGGCGACCTGGTTGCGCACGGGCGGCAAGCCACGGGCCATGAGGTCAAGGTCGTCGAGGACCATCTCGCCGATCTCGTGGAAGGCCGACGGGATGCCTCCGGCGCGATGGGCGGAGAGGACCATGCCCTCCAGTCGGCGGGCAGGGTGGTCGGCGGGTGCGGGCTCCTCCGGCCAGACGTCGGTGGCGCACAGGAAGCGACCCTCCGCCACGTAGCGGACGAGGGCGTCGAAGTCCACGACGGCGGCGCGGCTGGAGAGCACCACTCGGGCGCCGGCCGGGATGAGCGTCATGTTCTCGGCGTTCAGCAGGTGCGTCGATTCGGCGGTCACGGTGGCGAGGATGAAGAGGAAGGTGCTGCTGGCGAGGACCTCTTCGAGAGACGCCGGGACCATGCCCGCATCACGGATGACCGCGTCCGGCAGCCACGGGTCGTAGCAGCGGATGGTGGCCGGTCGGAACGGCTCCAACAGTGGCAGGAGCCTGCGTCCGATGTTGCCGTAGCCCAGGATGCCCATCTCCGATCCGCGCAGCAGGATGGCGTCCTGGTTGCTGGCGGACACGTACGTCTCGCGACCCTCGCGGAAGGCGCGATCCTCGCGGCTGATGCCGCGCGCCAGGTCGATGGCGAGACCGAGGGCGTGCTCGGCCACGGCCTGCGCATAGACGGGCATGCAGGCCACCACGTTGACACCCCGAGAGAAGGCCACCTCGTAGTCGACGTTCTGGAAGAAATTGCCCTCGACGTTGAGGATGCCGCGCAGCTTCGGCGCCCGCAGGAGGCGCTCGGCGGGCAGGTCGGGCTGGCCGATGACGGCCATGACCTCCGGCAGGCAGGCATCGATGGCCTCCTCTGACGGGTCGGCCTGGCCGTCGATGACGGTGTAGCGCTCGTTGAGGCGGCGCAGTGCGTCCGCGCTGAAGATGCGCTCGATGATCTGCGGCGCCGGGCGCAGCAGGACGACCGGCTTGTCGTGAACGGCCTGATCGGACATCGTGACCCCCAAGAGGCGGTGGTTCGAACGCGGTCCGGGGACCGGTTCTTGGCGCATCCGAGCGTAGCGCACGGGCGGACCCGGTCGGAGGCCACCCTCGCTAGAATCGGCGCCCATGCCACACCACCGCGCGCCGGGCCGAGGGCCGGCCTGTCGCCCATGAACGCCGATGCTCGCGAGCCGGGCCGCGAGCCGGGCCGCGAGTCGGAGCGCCGCGGCCGCCAGGCGCCGGCCATCCCGGAGGGTGCCTCCGTGGGGCCGCCCGACTTCATCGGCGTGGGCGTCCACAAGGCCGGCACGACGTGGTGGTGGGCCCTGCTGGCAGGGCATCCGGACATCGACGCGGTGGCCCGCCGCAAGGAGCTGCACCTGCTCGACCGCATGCGCGAGGGGCCCATCACCGCGGAACAGAAGGAGTGGTACTACCGGCAGTTCCCGCGCCTGCCCGGTCACATCGCCGGCGAATGGACGCCGCGTTACATGGCCATGCCGCCCATCGCCGGCATCATCGCGGAGGTCGCGCCCCAGGCGAAGCTGCTGACCATCGTGCGTGAGCCCGTCGAGCGCTACCGCTCGGGGCTCAAGCAGTGGCAGGAGCAGGCACGGCGGCGGTCGCTCCGGCGCAACGACCGGGTCGGCAAGCGCGAGGCGCTCATGCGTGGCTTCTATGGCCGCCAGGTGCAGCGTCTCCTGGAGGTCGTGCCACGAGAGCGACTGCTGGTGCTGCAGTACGAGCAGTGCGTGCGCGCGCCGGCCGAGGAGCTGGCCCGGACCCTGCGCTACCTGGGCGTCGCCGACTGGGCCCCCGATCAGCGCATGCTGACGATGCGCTACAACCAGACGCTCGGCGACAAGGGGGCCCTCTCCGCCAAGGATGAGGCTGCGCTGGTGGCGGAGTACGAGCCGGAGGTGGCGCTGCTGGCAGAGTTGGTGCCGGACCTCGACCTGACCCTCTGGCCGCGCTTCGGTCACCTGGCCCGGCGCTGATCAGGCCGCGGGGCTGCAGCGTATGAACGGGCCGGGCTCCGACGCCCCGGGACCGATCGACCTGTCGCTCGACGATGGGACACCGGGCGGCCCGGAGCCCCGACGCGGCTGGCGCCGCTGGCTGAACCCGGCCTCCCTGGGCACGCTGCTCCTGCTGGCCATCATGGTGGGCGCCGGCATCTTCGCCGCTGTCATGGTCACGCCCGGACCTGATGAGGAGGCGCTGCCGCGTCCGTCGAACGCCGACGTCGTCATCGCCGCAGCCGCGCCACTCTCGTGGGATCCCGCGGCCATCTCCGACTCCGAATCGGCGCAGCTGCTCTCGCAGGTCTTCGAAGGGCTCACCGTGCTGGATGGGGGCGCCACCCTGCGCCCTGCCCTGGCCGAGTCCTGGGCGGTCTCGGAGGAGGGTCGGCGGGTCGTCTTCACGCTCAGGGAGGGCCTGACGTTCAGCGATGGCTCGCCGCTCGACGCTGCCGACGTGCGCCGGTCCTGGCTGCGCGTGCTGGACCCGGCACGCGCGAACCCCCTGGCGAGCCTGCTCGATGACGTCGAGGGTGCCGCCGCCTATGCCCGCGGGGAGGGACCGGCGGAGGCCGTGGGCATCCAGGCCGACGGCCGCACGCTCAGCGTCCATCTGGCGCGGCCGGCTTCCTACTTCCCGGCCGTGGCCGCCGTGCCCTCCCTCGCGGTGGTACCCGAGTCGATGGACGACCTGGCCCGCGGTCCGCGGGGCGACGTGCCCTTCGCGGCGTCGGGCGCCTACGTGCCCGCGGGGGGCGAGCCGGGGGAGCTCTGGCTGCGCGCCAACCCCGCCTACTGGGCAGGCCCGCCGCCGCTGGAGCGTGTCAGCGTGCTGACCGATCTGGGCGGCCGCAGCGAAGTGGACGTCTTCGAGGACGGGACCGTGGACTGGACGCGGATCTCGCCGCTCGATGCCTCCTGGATCCGCTACGACCCGACCCTCGGACCGCAGCTGCGCCAGTCCGACGAGATGGTCATCGAGATGCTCGGCTTCGACACGACGCAGCCACCCTTCGACGACGCCCGTGTCCGGCGTGCGGTGGCCATGGCCGTGGACTGGCGGCGCTTGGCCGCGCACGACCCGGCGGGCTCGGCAGCCACCTCGATCGTGCCGCCCGGCGTGGAGGCTCGTGGTGACCTGGACGGGCGGCTGCCGCACGACCCGGAGGCGGCCCGCGCCGAGCTGGCCGCGGCGGGCTACCCCGGTGGTGACGGGTTCCCCGAGGTCTCGCTGGCCACCTATGGCGTCGGCGCGACGTCCGCCATCTCGCACGAGCTCGAGCGCGAGCTGGGCATCGAGGTGACGGTGGAGACGCGGGCTTTCGACGACCACTCGACGCTCCTCGACGGCGAGACGCCCGCCATGTGGACGCTGGCCTGGAGTGCCGACTACCCCCACGCTCACGACTTCCTGGGGCTCCTGCTGCGGGGTGACAGCTCCGCCAACGTGGGAGGCTGGGCGAACGACGCCTACGACGCACTCATCGATGACGCCGCCTCCACGGCCGACCCCGATGCGCAGGCGGCGCTGTACGCGCAGGCGCAGGCCATCGTTCGTGAGGAAGCGCCGCTCATCCCCCTCGCCTACAGCGGGTCCTGGGTCCTCAGCCGCGAGGGCCTGCTCGGGGCAGAGGTCTCCGGGGTGGGCTTGCTCCGATATGCCGACCTGGCCTGGCGAGGGTGAGGCGACCAGTGAGACCTCGATGTGGACGCCGGCAGGCTGCGACGCTCGCCCTCGCACTGGGGTTGGCTGGCCTGTGGGTGCCCCTTCCCGTGTCGGGGGCCGCCGACGTGCGCTTCGATGCGCCGGTCGCCAGCGGCGCCTTCGGCCAGACCATCAGCTTCGAGACCACCTTCCGGTCGGACGAGGCGCCGCTTCGCGTGGAGCTGCTCACCTCCCTGCCCGGGGACGAGAGTCGCACGGTGAGTCAGGCATCGGTCGAGCAGGCCGCACCCGGCACGTGGCGCGCGGTCGTCCACCAGGCCGGGCATGTCGTGCCCAACACCACCTACGACTACCGTTTCCGCGTCGTGACCGCGGAGGGCGAGAGCCTGGGCCCACTGGCCAGCCACCGGGTCGTGGACACGCGCCTGGAGTGGCAGCAGCTCCAGGGGGAGGGCGTCACGGTCTGGTGGGACCGGGGTGATCGTTCGTTCGCGGAGCGAGCCCTGGGCATCGCCGAGGACGCCATCCGGTCGGCCACGGAGCTGCTCGGGATCCGGGAGCTGGCGCCGGTGGACTTCCTCATCTACTCGGACGATCGTGAGTTCCGCCAGGCGCTGGGGCCGGGCACGCGTGAGAACGTGGGCGGCGAGGCCCACCCGGACATCCACACGCTCTTCGGGCTCATCGAGCCGCAACAGGTGACGTCCGACTGGGTGGCGGAGCTGGTGGTGCACGAGCTGGCCCACATCGTCTTCGACGAGGCGGTCGACAACCCGTATGGCTATCCGCCTCGCTGGCTCAACGAGGGCCTCGCCGTGTACCTGGCCAAGGGATACGACGACGGCGATCGAGCCCAGGTCGCCGCAGCGGCCAGGGCCGGCACGCTGATCCCCCTGGAAGGCCTGGCCTGGCAGTTCCCGACACGCGCCGGCCGCTTCAGCCTGGCGTACGCGGAGAGCGTCTCCGCCGTCGATCACCTCGTCGAGCGATTCGGCCAGGACACGCTCGTGGCGCTCATCACCTCGTTCGCGGACGGTCTCACCCTCGACGAGGCCTTCGTGGCCGCCACGGGGGAGGGCTTCGGGGCCTTCGAGGAAGGCTGGCTGGCGTCCCTGGGTGCGGACCGCCCGGAGCCGTACGGGCCGCTGCCGGCGGAACCCGGGCCGCTGCCGGCGGCGTGGGCCTCGCCGGCCGCCGCTTTGCTACCCTGAGGTGGCCCATGCATGATCTGGCGCGTCGCGCGCTCGACTCGGCCGCCCGTCTCGGAGCCAGCTACGCCGACGTTCGCGTCGTCAGGCGGCGCGAGCAGCACGCCGGCGTCAAGGCGGGCCTCGTGGATGCCCTCAGCCTTGGCGAGACAGAGGGCTTCGGCGTCCGCGTCCTGGTGGACGGCGCGTGGGGCTTCGCCAGCTCGGGTCGCATGGACGGCCACGCCGCGGACGAGGTGACCGCGCTGGCCGTGCGCATCGCCCGGGCCTCCGCCCGTCACGCTCACGTGCCCGTCCGCCTGGCCGATCGGCCACCCGCGGCCGGCCACTACGAGACGCCCGTGGTCGAGGATTCCTTCGGGGTGCCCATCGACCGCACCATCGACCTGCTGCTGGCGGCCGAGCGCGCCATGGCCGCCGTCCGGGGAGTCGCCACGACCAAGGCCGACTACCACGCCTTCCGCGAATGGAAGGCGTTCGCGGCCACGGATGGCTCGTCCGACGAGCAGGTCATCACCCACGTGGGTGCCGGGCTGGAGGTGCAGGCGGCCAGTGCGGACGACCTGCAGCGACGCACCTACCCCGAGTCGGGCGGCTACCGGGCGGCCGGCTACGAGCACATCCGCTCGCTCGGTCTCGTGGAGCGGGCCCCGACGCTGGCCGAGGAGGCCGTGGCCCTGCTTGCGGCACCCGTGCTGCCACCGGGACGCCGCACCATCGTGCTGCACCCGTCGCAGCTGTACCTGCAGATCCACGAATCCTGCGGGCACCCTACCGAGCTCGACCGCGTCTTCGGCACGGAGGCGGCCTATGCCGGGACCAGCTTCCTGACCACCGACAAGCTGGCATCGGGCTTCCGCTATGGGTCGGACCTGGTGACCATCGTGGCCGACGCCACGACGCCGGGTGGCCTGGGCACCTTCGGCTGGGACGACGAGGGCGTCGCGGCCCAGCGTGTCCCGCTCGTGCAGGAGGGCATCTTCAGCGGCTACCTCAGCAGCCGGGAGACGGCTCCCCGGATCGGGCGTGCCAGTGGCGGGGCGGTGCGGGCCGACGGCTGGAACCGCCTGCCCCTCATCCGCATGACCAACATCAACCTGGAGCCTCGGCCGGGCATGAGCCTGGAGGACATCATCGCGGACACCGAGGACGGCCTCTACCTGGAGTCCAACCGTTCCTGGTCCATCGACGACCGGCGCCTGAACTTCCAGTTCGGCGTCGAGATGGCTCGCGACATCAGGGGCGGCCGCCTCGGCCGGCTGTACCGCAACGCCACCTACACGGGCAGCACGCCGCGCTTCTGGGGCTCCTGCGACGCCGTCGCCGACGAGCGCTCCTGGCAGCTCGTGGGGGTCACCAACTGCGGCAAGGGTCAGCCCGGCCAGGCCATGCACGTGGGCCATGGCTGCAGCGGCGCCCGCTTCCGGGACGTCGAGGTGGGAGTCGGGAACGCATGAGCCACGAGCCATCCGGACTCGAGATCGCCGAACGCGCCGTGACCATGGCGCTTGACGCCGGCGCGTCCCAGGCGGAGGCCGTCGTCATGCGCACGCGCAGCGCCCTGACCCGCTTCGCCAACAACGAGCTGCACCAGAACGTGGCTGAGGAGGACACGCTCGTCAACCTGCGCTTCGTGGACGGTCAGCGCGTCGGCGTGGCCTCGCTCAACCGCCACGACGGGGCGGCTCTGGCGCGGCTGGTGGCGTCCGCCGCGGCCACGGCCCAGCTCCAGCCCGAGCAAAGCGACTTCCGCTCCCTGCCGGCCCCGCGGCCGACGCCGTTGGTGGCGGGGGCGTTCGCGAGTGCCACCGCGGACGCCGACCCGGAGGTGCGGGCGGAGGCGGCGGGGGCTGTCATCGCCGCCGCAGCGGCGGTCGGGGCGCAGGCCTTCGGCTACGTCCAGACCGGCAGCGAGGAGGTCAGCGTCGCCAACTCGTTGGGTGTCCGCGTCAGCGAGCCGCGCTCACGGGCCCAGGTGCTGACCGTGATGATGGGACCCGGCGGCGGCAGCGGCTACGCTGAACAGGTGGCCGTGGACCTTGGCACCATCGACGCGTCGGCCATCGGCCACGAGGCGGCCGGGCGCACGGCGGCCATGCGCGACCCCATCGCGCTGCCGGCCGGGGAGTACCCGGTCGTGCTGGAGTCGTATGCCGTCATGGACTTCACCGACTGGCTGGGCTACCTGGGCTTCTCTGCCCTGGCCGTCCAGGAGGAGCGTTCCTTCTACGAGCCGGGCAGGCAGGTGGCCTCAGCGCTGGTCGACCTCAGCGACGACGCTGCCGACCCATCCGGCACCCCGGCGTCCTTCGATTTCGAGGGCGTGCCGACCCAGCGCGTGGCCCTGCTGGAGGCCGGCGTCTGTCGCGACGTCGTGCATGACTCCCGCACCGCCGCACGGGCCGGCTGCGAGTCCACCGGTCATGGGCTCCCGGCGCCGAATCCGTGGGGACCCTTCCCCCTGCACATGAGCATGGCCGCCGGCAGCACCCCGCGCGACGAGCTCATCGGCGGCCTGGAGCGCGGGTTGCTCGTGACGCGCTTCCACTACACGAACGTGGTGCATCCCAAGCAGGTCGTCATCACGGGCATGACCCGCGATGGCCTCTTCCTCGTGGAGGGCGGCCGCGTGAGCGCGCCCGTCCGCAACCTGCGCTTCACGCAGGACTATCTGGCGGCGCTGGCCGGCGTCGAGGCCGTGAGCGTCGAGCGCCGCGCCCTGGAGGGCTTCCTGGGCACCGCGCTCGTGCCCGCCCTGCGCCTGGGGTCCTTCGGCTTCACCGGCACCACGGAGCACTAGGTGGGCGACGGACGATGAGCACGATCATCGAGCAGGTCGACGACGCCATCACCGTGGAGGGCGGGGCCGACCTCGGCCAGGCCCGGCGGGTGCTCGGCAATCCCAAGTTCCTGGCCCTCTTCGGCTCCCAGATCCTGAGCCAGGTCGGCGGCAACATGGCCCTCTTCGGCCTGACCGTGACCGTCAACGACCTCACCAACTCGAGCACCGCGGTGAGCGTCCTGCTGCTCACCTTCCTGGTCCCGGCCGTCGTCTTCGGGGCCATCGCCGGCGTCTTCGTGGACATGTTCGACCGGCGCTGGATCCTCATCTCCACGAACGTGGCCCGCGCCGGGCTCTTCCTGCTGCTGGTCTTCTTCGCCGACCAGCTGGCGCTCATCTACGTGGTCATCGCCATCGTGGCCACCCTGACCACCTTCTTCGCGCCCGCGGAGGCGGCCATGATCCCCGTGGTCGTCAAGCGCAGCCAGCTCATGACCGCCAACAGCCTCTTCATCCTGGCCCTGCAGGCCGCCTTCGTGGTGGGCTTCGCCGTCCTCGGTCCGCTGGCCTACACGTTCCTCGGCGAGCAGCTCCTGATGCTGACCGTGGCCGTCGCCTATGGCGTCGCGGGTGCCTTCTGCTGGATCCTGCCGTCGGTCCCGCCGAGCAGCGCCGGGCAGGCCTCGCTGGCCTCGGCGCGCAGTGCCGTGGCTGCCACGATGGACCAGCTGCGCGAGGGACTGGGCTACATCCGCGGCCACCACAACGTCCTCTGGTCGCTCATCTACCTGACCCTGGTGGCCTCGCTCATCGGCGTCCTTGGCGTGCTCGGCCCGGACTTCGCCAAGACCACCCTGGGGCTGGAGGGGGGCGGACTCGCGGTCGTCCTGCTGCCGCTCGGCGCGGGCCTCCTGGGGGGCATCGTCATCCTCAACCTCGTGGGCCGCTTCCTGCCGCGGCGCAAGCTCATCGAGGGCGGCATGCTCGTGCTCGCGGCCTCGCTGGTCATCCTGGGCCTGGCCCAGGACCTGCCGGGCCTGCAGGACGGGGATGACACCACGGCCCTGCTGGCCGTGGTCGTCGTGGTCGCTTTCGTGGCCGGCGTCTGCTATGCCTTCGTGGCCGTCCCGGCCCAGACGTCCCTGCAGGAGGAGATCGAGCCGGAGGTGCGCGGCCGCGTCTTCGGCGTCCTCAACATGCTCGTCAGCCTCGCCTCCTTCGTGCCCATCATCATCGTCGGACCCCTGGCGGACGTGGTGAGCCCCGCCGCCGTCATCGTCATCTCAGCCACGATCGTGGGCGTCGCCGGTGTCATGTCCATCGTCTTCGCGCATCCGCGCATGACGGGCTCCGCGCAGCCGACCAACATCGAACCGGTCGACCCGATGACCATCACCACGGCCTCATCGACCCTCAACCGGCCCATCCGGCTGCGCTACATCGCTGACGAGGCCGCCCATGAGGCGCCCATCCACATGATCGCCAGCCCCGTGGTCCCTGGCCGGGCCGGTCCGGCGCCGGAGCCGCCGCCGCGACCCCCGGCCTGAGGCCGGCGACGACGGCCAGCCCACGCGCCGCCATGCCTGACGAGTCGCTGCCGCTGAGCGCGGAACAGCCGCCCCGGCCCCTGGTCGTGGTCCTCTTCACGGGCGGCACCATCGCCATGCTGCCCGATCCCACGACCGGTGCCGCCGTTCCCGTGTTGCGGGGCGCGGAGCTCCTGGCTCGTCTGCCGGAGGTCGGAGCCGCCGCCGACCTGGAGGTCGTGGACTGGGGCCTCGTGCCAGCCTCACACCTGCGCTTCGCCCAGCTGCTGGACATCGCTGAGCGCATCCGCGAAGCGGCCGCCCGGCCAGAGGTCGCGGGAATCGTGGTCGTGCAGGGCACCGATGTCCTGGAGGAGACGGCCTTCGCCTGGGACCTCCTCCACGACGCTGAGGCAGCCGTGGTGGTCGTGGGCGCCATGCGCAACGCGGGGGAAGCTGGCTTCGACGGTGCGCGAAACCTGGCCGACGCGGTGCGGACGGCGGCCGACCCGCGCTTGCGCGGACAGGGCGTGCTGGTCGTCATGGACGGGCTCGTTCTGCCGGCCGACGATGCGACGAAGGTGCACAGCCGCGCGCTCGACGCGTTCCAGGCCCCCAACGACGGGCCGCTGGGGCGGATCGAGGGCGGCCGACTGGCGCTGGAGCGGATGCGCGGCAGGCGACGACGGATCGCGACTCGGCCGCGGCGAGCGGCCGAGCCCATCGTCCTCCTGACGGCCGTGGTGTCCACGGACGGCGACCTGCTGCGGGCGGCCGTGCGGGGCGGAGCGGTGGGCGTGGTCGTGGAGGCGACCGGCTCCGGCAACACGGATCCCGACCTGCTGGCCGCAGCGGGCGAAGCCATGGCCACCGGCGTCCCGGTGGCGCTGGCGAGCCGCTGTGTGGCTGGTGGCGTGGCGCCCGTCTACGGCTTCCCCGGCGGCGGTCTCTCATGGCAAGCCGCGGGCGCGATGCTGACCGGCACGCTCAGCGGCCCCAAGGCACGCGTGGCGCTGGCCCTGGGCCTCGGTGCGGGCCTGGATGACGTGGCCCTGGCCAGGTTGCTGGCTGGCGCCCATGCCTGAGTCGCGACCACCGGTGGACCTCGTCGTCAGCGGGCGCATCGCCACCCTGGCCGGCCCGGCCGGCTTCGGCTGGGTGGAAGCGCTGGCGGTGTCGGCCGGGCGCGTCGTGGCCGCCGGCAGCGCGACCATGGTGGAGGGGCTGGCGGGCCCGGGCACGGTCCACTGGCGACTGCCGCCCGGCCTGGTCGTGGCGCCGTCGTTGACCGACAGCCACCTGCACCTGGTCCTGGCGGCCCTGGCAGCCGGCCAGCCGGACCTCACGGGCCTGGATCTGGCGACCGTCTCGGAGGTCATCTCCGCAGCTGATCGCCGGCTGCGGGAGCAGGGTGACGACAGCGGTTGGCTCCTCGGCCACGGCTGGTCGTTCGAGTCGCTCGGCGGCCGACCCACGGCCGCGCTGCTGGATGCGGCGGCCCCGGGCCGAGCCGTGGCGCTCTGGGCCCATGACCACCACTCCCGCTGGCTGAGCAGCGCTGCCATCGCACGGGCTGGCTTGGCCGATCGCGCGGATCCGCCCGCGGGCCGGATCGAGCGGAACGCCCAGGGTCGGCCCAGCGGTGTCCTGTACGAGCACGCCGCCGGCCTCGTGGACGCGGTCATCCCGGCGCCCGGGGAGGCAGTCGTGGAAGCGGCCGTCGCCGCCTATGCGCGCGACCTGGCAGGTCTGGGCGTGACCTCGGTGCACGATCCGGGCGGTGTCGCCCCGGACCCCGAGCTGCGCGCGGGACCGACCTTCTACCGCGCGCTCGCCGCGGCCGGGCGCCTGCCGCTGCGGGTCATGGCCAGCGTTCGCGAGGAGCAGCTGGAGCGGGCCATCGAGATGGGCTTCCGGACCGGCCTCAGGGAAGGCGACCCGGGCTCGGGACGTTATCGCGACGGCTGGCTGAAGCTCTTCTCCGATGGTGCGCTGGGCAGCCGGACGGCCGCCCTGCTGGCGCCCTACGAGGCTGACGACCCGGCCGGTCCACCGCCGGGCGGCCCGACCGGGATGCCGCTCCGCGACGGACCACAGCTGGCAGAGCTGTCCGGTCGCGCCGCTGCGGCCGGCATCGCCAGCCAGATCCACGCCATCGGCGACGGGGCCGTGCGAACCGTGCTGGACGTCCTGGCCACGGTGCCTGCCGTGCCGGGCGCCAGGCATCGCGTGGAGCACGCCCAGCTCGTCGACCCCGCTGACATCGCCCGGTTCGCGGCCCTGGGTGTGGCTGCCTCCGTGCAGCCCTGCCACCTGCTCAGTGACGCACCGGCCGTCCGGCAGGCCTGGGGGGCCCGGTCCAGCCACGCCTTCCCGCTGGCCGACCTCGATCGTGCCGGCACGCTGCTGCCCTTCGGCACGGACGCGCCCGTGGAGCCGGCCGACCCATGGCCCGGCATCGCCGCCGCGGTCACGCGACGCGGCGCCGGCTGGATCGCAGCGAGTGCCTTCCATCCCGAGCAGGCCATCGATCTGGCGCGAGCGCTGCGCGCGGCCTGCCTGGATGGTCCGCGCTCGGCTCACCTGGCGGACCAGGGCCACCTCGGCGTGGGCGCCCGGGCCGACTTCCTGGTGCTGCCCGGTGCCGACTTCGAGGCGGCCGAGGCCGGCCGGTCACCCAGCGCCGACGTCGAGGGTCTCGCAGCGCGGCTGGCGACCCTGCGGCCGCTCCTGACCGTCCTCGATGGCGAGGTGGTCTGGCGCGCACCCGACTTCGACCCGGAGCCCGGTCCGCGCCCCTGATCATCCGACGACCGCTGGCCTGGGCCGCTGGAGCCGGTCACGGTGGACGCGCCCGATGCGGGACCATCGACGCGGCCGGCCATGTTGCCTGGCTTTGGGGACAGATGCCGCCCCAGGAATCCTTCGGCGCGCTCCGGGACAGCCAGGGTGCCGGCCGCTGCCTCGCGTCGGCGGGCCGACCGCGACGGCGAGCGTGGGCCGTGGTGCGGCCGGCTGAAGGCGAACGATCGGGGGAGCGGCACCGAGCGGATCCGACGACCGAGGGTGTCGACGGCGGACATCTGTCCTGCGTGGGCGCCACCGAAGCCGCCTGATGGTTCCAGGGCGGGCATCTGTCCTGAAGATCTCTGGCCGCCGGCCGTGGGTGCCCTGAGAGCCGCCGGGGTCCTCAGTCGGCGGGTCCGGCCCAGCCCCGGGCACGCTCGACGGCGCGGCGCCAGCGCGCCAGCAGTCGCGCCCGCTCGTCGGCGCTCATGGCCGGCTCGAAGCGTCGTTCCAGCCGCCAGGTGGCCGCCAGCTCGTCGGTCGATGACCACACGCCCGTGGCCAGACCGGCCAGGAAGGCGGCCCCCAGCGCGGTCGTCTCGGTCACCTGCGGTCGCTCCACCGGGACATCCAGGATGTCCGCCTGGAACTGCAGGAGGGCGTCATTGACCGCGGCGCCTCCGTCGACGCGCAGCACCGCCAGCGGGCCCCCCGCATCCAGCGCCATCGCCCCCAGGACGTCCGCGACCTGGTAGGCCATGGCGTCGACCGTGGCCAGCACGATGTCCTCCAGGCGCGAGCCCAGCGTCAGCCCGGCGATGGTGCCGCGGGCGTCGGGATCCCAGTGCGGCGCTCCCAGGCCCGCGAAGGCGGGCACCACGACGACGCCGGACTCGCGATCGCCGCGGGCGGCCAGGGTCTCCACGTCGGAGGAGTGCTCGATGGCCCGCAGGCCGTCGCGCAACCAGCGCACGGCGGCACCGGCCACGAAGACCGCGCCTTCCAGGGCGTACGTCAGGGCCGCGCCGTCGCCCAGCTGCCAGAGGACCGTCGAGAGCAGGCCGTGCTCCGAGGCGACCGGCCGACTGCCCGTGTTGAGAAGGGCGAAGGCGCCCGTGCCATAGGTGTTCTTGGCGCTGCCAGGCGCCAGGCAGGCCTGTCCGAACGTGGCCGCCATCTGGTCGCCGGCGATCCCGCCGATGGGCAGGCTGGCCCCGAGGATGCCGGGGTCCGTCTCCGCCAGCAGGGCGGAGGACGGTCGCACCTCCGGCAGCATGGCCATGGGCACGCCGACGATCTCGCAGAGCCAGGGGTCCCAGCGTCCCTCGGAGATGTCGAAGAGCAGCGTGCGGCTGGCGTTGGAGACGTCCGTGAGGTGCGACCGACCGCCCGTGAGGCGCCAGACGAGGAAGCTGTCCACGGTGCCGAAGCAGAGCTCGCCGGCCTCGGCGCGCGCCCGCAGGCCCGGCTCGCCATCAAGGATGTGGGCGATCTTGGGGCCGCTGAAGTAGGCGTCCAGGGGAAGCCCCGTGAGCGCCCGGACGCGTGGCTCGTGCCCGGCCTCGCGCAGGGCGGCACAGCGCTCGGCGGTGATGCGGCTCTGCCAGACGATGGCCGGCGCCACGGGGCGGCCGGTGGCGCGCTCCCAGACGATGGTCGTCTCGCGCTGGTTGGTGACGCCCAGCGCGGCGATGCTGGCGACCCCCCCGGGCACCTGGTCGATGGCCTGGCGGGCCACGGCCAGCTGGCTCTGCCAGATGTCCTCGGGGTCGTGGGTCACGTGGCCGGGGAACGGATAGCCCTGCGGGTACTCCTGCTGTGCGACCGCCACCGGACGGCCGTCCCGGTCGAAGACGATCGCCCGGGAGGAGGTCGTGCCCTGGTCGAGGGCCAGGACGAACGGCCCGCTCACGCCGGCTTGCCCGGGGCGGCTGTTCCGTCGGCACCCGCGGCCACGGGCTCTGCCGGCGGCACATCGTACTCGCGCCGCGCCGTGGCCAGGTAGGCGTTCACCTCGGCCGCCTGGCGCGCCCCGTCCCAACCGAGCTCCGCAGCCATGATGGCGGCCACGCGGGGCGCGATGCCGGCACAGCGGTCACGGCGGGCCATCGAGAGGCGCATGCGTCGCGAGAGCACGTCGTCCAGCCCCAGGGCCAGCTCGTGGCGCACCGCCCAGGCCACCTCGGCCTCGAGCTGCGAGATGTCGTCGGCCAGCGGACGCAACAGGTCGAGATCGCGACCCAGCGCCACGACGTCGCGGGCCTGCGTGCCGTGGCGCTCGACGAGGGCTGTGGCCCGGGGAGCGTCGAGGCCATCGGATGCGGCCAGCTCGGCGGCCAGTCGGCCCAGTTCGTCGCGCGGTGCCGCGCCCAGCAGCGTCAGCGTGGCCGTCGTTGACGGCGGCACGGGATCGCGACCGTCCAGGGCGACGTTCACGGCGTCGCGGGCCATGAGTCGGTAGGTGGTGTACTTGCCGCCGGAGACGCGCACCAGGCCGGACGACTCGCGGTGGATGGTGTGCTCGCGGCTGATGCGCGCCGTGTCACCGCCCGGCACGCCGACCAGCGGGCGCAGGCCGGTGTAGGCACCCAGGGCGTCCTCGCGGCGCAGGTCCACCGCCAGGACACCGTTGACCGTCTCGAGGATGCGGTCCACCTCGTGGCCCGTGGGCGCCGGTCGGTCGGGCGGCCCGCTGTCCGGCTCATCGGTGGTACCCACGATCCAGGCCCCGGGGGAGGGGATGAGGAAGAGCACGCGGCCGGGGATCTTGAGAGTCATGCCTGTCCGGATGGGGATGCGCTCCCGGTCGAAGACCAGGTGTGTGCCGCGGCTGGGCACGAGCTTCATCGTCGAGCCGCCGAGGCGGGCCTCCGGGTGGCCGAGCCAGACGCCGGTGGCGTCGATGACCCGATCGGCCTGCACGGTCAGCTCTGCATCGCCCGGCAGGTCCCGGACCGTCAGGCCCGAGACGCGCCCGTCCTGGCCGCTGAGCAGGCCGGTGGCGCGGGTCCTCGTCACGACGGTGCCGCCATGTGCCA
The DNA here is from genome assembly GCA_963707395.1 of uncultured Chloroflexia bacterium. Lineage (GTDB taxonomy): Bacteria > Chloroflexota > Limnocylindria > Limnocylindrales > CSP1-4 > JAFMJV01. The sequence continues at coordinate 65,396 of CAVPPQ010000023.1, read as the reverse complement.
CGGCCGTGCGGGCCACGGCGATGCTGTAGCGCGCGTCGTCCTCGACGCCGTCGCTGTAGGTGACGCCGCCGCGCAGGCCGCGCCGCACGATGGGCGGGATGAGCTCCGCCACGGCGCCGGCGCCCAGGTGACGTGCGCGGCCGCCGTCGCGCGCCGCACCCAGCACGTCGTAGAGCGTGAGGCCAGCGCTGAACATGGCGCGATGGACGACCGGCCAGCCGTACACGGGGAAGAGGAAGCGCTCCAACCGCACCAGGTGCGGTGCCAGCGTCATGAGCCGTGACCGCTCGGAGAGGGCCTCGCGCACCAGGTGCAGGCGCATGTCCTCCAGGTAGCGGACGCCGCCGTGGATGAGTCGCGAGGAGCGTGACGAGGTGCCCACGGCCAGGTCGTCCTGCTCCACCAGGGCGGCCCGCAGGCCGCGTGAGACGGCATCGAGGAGGACGCCCGAACCGACGATGCCGCCGCCGATGACGACGACGTCCCAGTGCTCGTCGGCGAGGCGGGCCAGGGCCGCGGCCCTGGCCTCAAGGGGAGCGGGCGTCAGCGTCAGCGCGTCAGGCATGGGATCGATGGTAGGGCGGCTGCGCGCGCCAGGTAGGTCCGGTCGGCACCATCGCTCCCCATCGTCCGGCAGGGCACGGCCTCAGAGTGTCACGGACCGCAGGCGTTCAGCGGCCTCCTCCGGCGTGATGTCCCGCTGCGGCTCGGAGAGCAGCTCGTAGCCGACCATGAACTTGCGCTTGGTGGCTTCCAGGAGCGGCGGCATGAAGTGCGCGTGCACCTGCCAGTGGTCGACGGATCCGGGCTGGTAGGGCGCCTGGTGCCAGCCCATCGAGAAGGGCATGGGCTGCCCGAAGAGTCCGTCGTAGCGGCGCATCAGCCGCTGCAGGATCCGGGCCAGGCGATCCCGCTGCTCGTCGTCCAGGTCTGCCAGTCGAGCCGCCGGCCGGCGGGCCACGAGCATCGTCTCGAAGGGCCACACCGCCCAGAAGGGCACGACGGCCAGCCAGTCACGGTCCTCCTCCACGACTCGCACCCCGCCGCTCTCCTGGGTCGCCACGTCCAGCAGGAGGCGCCGGCCGGTCTGCTCGCGGTGGCGGTGCTGGGTGGCATCCTCGCGCGCGGCACGATCGGGCAGGGCCGAGCCGGCCCAGATCTGGCCGTGTGGATGTGGGTTGGAGGCGCCCATGGCCTCGCCCCGGTTCTCGAAGATCTGCACCCAGCGGTTCTGCGCGCCCAGCTCCGTAGACTGCGCGGCCCAGAGGTCCACGACCTCACGCACCCCCTCCGCAGGCATGTCCGTGAGGGTCAGGTCGTGGCGAGGCGAGAAGCACAGCACGCGGCAGTCGCCGGTCTCCGCCTCGGCCACCAGGAGGCCGTCGTGGAGGTGCTCGTCGCCGGCGTCGGGGCGCAGGGCCGCGAAGTCGTTGGTGAAGACGAACGTCGAGCTGTACTCGGGGTTGCGGGCGCCGCTGGCACGCGTGTTGCCGGGGCAGAGGTAGCAATCGGGGTCGAAGGGTGGCCGGCCCTCCGTCACGGCGCGCCGCTCCTTGTGACCCAGCCAGGGTCGCTTGGTGCGGCCGGCGGAGACGAGCACCCATTGGTCGCTCAGCGGGTCGTAGCGACGGTGTGGACCATGCGGCAGCGCCATCGTGTCAGGCGTCCGCCGTGACGAGCGAACCCGGATGCGAACGCGGCGGGCCCGCGTTGTCGTCCGTGCCGGCCAGGATGAGCTCGCCGGCCTCGGCTCGCAGGACCGTCTGCGCCGTGAGGTCAAGCCGCCGGTCCGAGATGACCACGTCCGCGCGAGAGAGGCGGGCCATGGTGCTCATGCCGGAGATGCCCCACTTGGTGTGGTCGGCGGTGATGACGAGGCGGCCACCGGCCTCGATGAGGGCCTGGTGGGTCTCCGACTCGAGCAGGTTGGGCGTGGTGAAGCCAGCTCGCTCGGTCATGCCGTGGACCCCCAGGAAGACGACGTCCACGTTGACGTCGCGCAGCGCATTGACGGCGAAGGGACCCACCAGCGCATCGGACGGTGTGCGCACGCCGCCCGTGAGGATGACGGTCTGGTCGGCGCGGCCTCCGTGATAGAGGACCTCGGCTGCGGGCACGGAGTTGGTGATGATGGTCAGGCGCGGCACCCCGGTCAGACGCCGGGCCACTTCATACGTGGTGCTGCCGGCCGAGATGGCCACGGCCATGCCGGGCTCCACGAGTGTCGCAGCGATGCGGGCGATGGCCACCTTGGCCTCGTGCTCCAAGGCTCGCTTGGTGTCGAAGCCCGGCTCGTGGACGGCCGAATCGTGCAGCAGCGTGGCGCCGCCGTGCACCTTGAGCAACAGCCCTTGTGACTCGAGGGACACCAGATCGCGGCGCACCGTCATGTCCGACACGTCCAGAGCGCGCATGAGCTCGGCCACGCGCACGGCTCCGTCGGAACGCAGCCGCTCCAGGATATAGGCGTGTCGCTGTGGTGCCAGCACGGTCTTGTCGCGTCCCCCTGTCATCGTCCAGGCTCTGTCGAGTGATTCTGTGGGAGATACCCACAGAAGTCAACGAGGTCGCACAGCATAGCGCCGCAAGACATCCACTTCAAGTTGACATCGAGATGGCGAACCGCGCACAATCGCGGCGAACCGTGTCGGTTTCTGTTGGGCCACCCAGGTCCACAGCACAGGAGGAGGAACCCATGGCGTTCCCTGAATCCCGCGCCCGCCGGCGCACCGCGGTCCTGGCGACCGCGCTGGCCAGCGCAGCGTTGATCTTCTCCAGCATCGGTGTCGCTGCGGACGGTCACGAGACGACGCTCGGCTCCAACGAGAGCGACGAGGTCCCCAAGCTCGCCGTCCAGAACATCGTGGACTTCTGCCAGGAGCAGGCGGGCATCGCCGTCACCGTCAACGTCAACGACCACAACACCTTCCAGAACTCCATCAGCGCCTATCTGCAGGGCACGCCGGACGATATCGTCAAGTGGTTCGCCGGCAACCGCGTGCGGTTCTTCGCCGCGCAGGGCCTGCTGACACCCATCAACGACGTCTGGGAGGAGATCCGTCCAGTACCAGACCGAGGGCCTCAAGGCAGCCTCCACGGGCGCTGACGGCAACCAGTACTTCGTGCCGGTCTACAACTACCCGTGGGTGGTCATGTACCGCAAGTCCCTCTGGGATGAGAAGGGCTACACCGTCCCCACGACCATGGATGAGTTCAAGGCGCTGGGTGACCAGATGATCGCCGATGGGCTGGCCCCGCTCGCCCTCGGTGACTCGGACGGCTGGCCGGCCATGGGCACGTTCGACATCCTGAACATGCGCATGAACGGCTATGACTTCCACATCGGCCTCATGGAAGGCCGTGAGAAGTGGTCCGACCCGCGCGTCAAGGCAGTCTTCGAGATGTGGCGCGACGACGTCCTGCCCTACACGCAGGAAGGCGCAGCCGGCCGCACCTGGCAGGATGCCGCCAAGGCCGCCCTCGTCGACAAGACGGCGGGCATGTACTTCCTGGGCACCTTCGCCGCCGAGCAGGCCGCCGTCGAGGACATCCCTGACATCGGCTTCTTCCCCTGGCCGGCCGTGGGCAGCGAATTCGACGCCGAGAACGCGATCGATGCACCCATCGACGGCTTCATGCTCAGCGCCAACCCCAAGAACATCGACGCGGCCAAGGCCTTCCTCAAGTGCGTGGCAACGCCTGAGGCGCAGCTCGCCTACGTGCTCACGCCGGGCATCGGCAGCGTGGCTGTCTCGCCGCAGGCCGACCCCAGTGGCTACAACGCCCTCCAGGCAGCCTCCGCCGAGGTCCTCAAGAGCGCGGGCAGCATCGCCCAGTTCCTGGATCGCGACGCGCGGGCCGACTTCGCCGGCCCCTCGGGCATGCAGGGCTTCCTGCTCAGCTTCCTGAGCGACCCGACCATCGACCTGGACGCCTTCCTGGGTGACATCCAGGCTTACTACGACTCGCTGCCGCCAGAGGCCTGATGAGTCGAGGTCCGGGCGGTCACTGACCGAACGGATCGCATCCGTGGCCCCCGTCCCCGCTTCGGCCCGGACGGGGGCCACGCACCATCGCGAGGAAGGCCGATGACCACCGCAGCCGTCCGTCGACATCCGCTCGTCCGCATCGTGCTTGCCCTGGCCGTGCTGGCCGCCGGCGTGGCCGCCCTGCTCGTGCTGGGTTGGCTGCTGCTGGTCTTCCTGATCGTGCCTCCGGTCGAGGTGGTCACGGTCGCCACCCTCCTGGTGACCGTGTTGATCGTGGGCGGCGTGGCTGCCGTCGTCGTGCGCTCCAACCGGACCGCGGCCCTCTCACGGCGTGACAAGCTGACGCTGGGGCTCATGGTCGGTATCCCCACGGCCGTGCTCACCATCTTCATCCTCGTCCCCACCGTTGCGTCCCTGACGCTCTCGCTGACCAGCTGGAATGGCATCGGTGGCCTGGAGAAGATCCAGTTCATCGGGCTGCAGAACTACATCGACCTCCACCAGGTCTACAAACCGTTCTACCCGGCCCTCTCGCACAACCTCATCTGGCTCCTCTTCTTCCTCTTCATCGCCACGCCGCTGGGCATGTTCTTCGCCGTCCTGCTGGACAAGAACATCCGCGGCACGCGCTTCTACCAGAGCGCCCTGTACATGCCCGTCGTCCTCTCGCTGGCCATCGTGGGCTTCATCTGGATGCTCATCTACGCTCCTGAGCAGGGCCTGCTCAACAACATCCTGGGCACCAACAAGCAGGGCAACCTCATCAGCTGGCTGGGCGACCCGAGCATCAACCTGTGGGCTGTCCTGGTGGCCGCCAGCTGGCGGCACATCGGCTACGTGATGGTGCTCTACCTGGCCGGGTTGAAAGCGGTCGACCCCACGCTCAGGGAGGCCGCGGCCATCGATGGCGCCAACGAGCGACAGACGTTCTTCAGGGTCGTCTTCCCGGTGCTCAAGCCCATCAACATCGTGGTCATCGTCATCACGGTCATCGAGTCCCTGCGGGCCTTCGACCTGGCCTTCGTCGTCAACAAGGGACTCAACGGCCTCGAGCTGCTCTCGACGATGGTGACCAACAACATCATCGGCGAGACGAGCCGCATCGGCTTCGGCTCGGCCATCGCCGTCGTGCTGCTCCTGCTCGCGGTGGTGCCCATCATCGCCTACCTGAGCCGAGCCCTCCGGGAGGACAACGCATGACCGCCGCAACCGTCGGGCCGCCCACGGCGGGCCGCAACACGGGTCGCGACCTCAGGCGGGCGGCCTTGCACGCCTTCCTCATCGCCATGGCCATCCTGTGGCTCCTGCCGCTGGCCTTTGCGGTCTACACCAGCCTGCGTCCCCGCGAAGAGACCGATGCTGCGGGCTACCTGTCCCTGCCGACGACGATCAACCTGGACAATTACGTCGACGCCTGGAACCAGGCCGAGCTGGTGCGCTACTTCCTGAATTCGCTGATCATCGTCGTGCCGGCCGTGCTGCTGGTGCTCTTCCTGGCCTCCATGATGGCCTTCGCCGTCTCCCGCTACAGCTGGCGCTTCAACCTCATCTTCCTGCTCCTCTTCACGGCCGCCAATCTGCTGCCACCGCAGGTCATCATCACGCCGCTCTACCGGATCTTCCTGCGCCTGTGGCTGCCCACTGATGTGGGTGTGGCGGGCTTCCCATCGGACAACGGGCTCTTCTACCAGCAGTACATCGGCATCATCGCCGTCCACGTGGCCTTCCAGCTGGGCTTCTGCACGTTCGTCCTGTCGAACTACATGAAGACCATCCCGCGCGAGCTGAACGAGGCCGCCGTGGTGGATGGTGCTTCCATTTGGAAGAGCTATCGGTCGGTCATCATGCCGCTGACGCGCCCGGCCCTGGCCGCGCTGGCCACCCTGCAGGTGACGTGGGTCTACAACGACTTCTTCTGGGCGCTGGTGCTCATGTCCGGCAAGGGCGCCAAGATGCCCATCACGTCCGCGCTCAACAATCTCAAGGGCCAGTTCTTCACCGACTACAACCTGCTGGCCGCTGGGGCTGTGCTGGTGGCCATCCCGACCCTCATCGTCTTCTTCGCCCTGCAGAAGCAGTTCATCAGTGGCCTGACGCTGGGTTCCACCAAGGGCTGAACGCCGGTCGGTCGCGCCACGGTGGGGGACACCGCGCCCGTGGCGCCGCGGCCGAGGGGCCCGTCCCCTGGTCGGGTCAGCCCTCGACGAAGCCGGCGCCGCCCATGGCCTGCAGCGTCCAGAGGCGCGGCGTCCTGCCGGTGCGCGCCGGGTAGTCGCGCTCGACGCACTGGCGGAGGGCCTCCACGGCATCCGGTCGGACGAGCGACACCGTGCAGCCGCCGAAGCCGCCGCCGGTCATGCGCGACCCGATGACCCCGGGCACGCCGACGCTGATGGCGACGAGCTCGTCGATCTCCGGGCAGGTGATGTCGTAGTGGTCGCGCATCGACGCCTGGCTGCCAGCCATGAGCTCGCCGAGGGCGGCGTGATCGTCGGCCTCCAGCGCCGTGACCGCGTCCAGGACGCGGTCGTTCTCGGTGATGACGTGGTGGGCGCGGTCGTAGTCGACCGGGTCGAGCTGCCCTCGATAGGCGTCCAGCCTGGCCATGTCCACATCGCGCAGGAGCGTGACGGCCGGGTCGTCGCGGGCGATGGCTGCTACGACCCGCTCACAGGCGGCGCGTCGGGCGTTGTACTCGTTATCGCCGTGGGCGTGCGAGACGCCGCTGTGGATGACGACGAGCGCAAGATCGTCGGGCAACGGCACCGCCCGCCAGTCCAGCGAGCGGCAGTCGAAGAGCAGGGCGTGGCCGGCCACCCCGCAGGCGGAGGCGAACTGGTCCATGAGGCCGCACTTCACGCCCACGTGGTCGTTCTCCGCCCGCTGTGCGACGCGGGCCAGCTCCAGCGGCGTCAGGGCCGGCCCAGACGGGCCGGAGAGTGCCCAGGCCGAGACGACCTCCAGGGCTGCCGAGGAAGAGAGACCCGAGCCGATGGGCAGCGTCGTGACGATGATGCCGTCAAAGCCGCCGACCGGCTGGCCTGCCTGCTGCATGGCCCAGGCGGTGCCGGCCACGTAGTCATGCCACTGCCCGGACGCGGGCGGGATGGCGCGCAGGTCGATCTCTACGCCGGCCCCGGTGTCCATCCGAGTCAGGCGCATCCGCGGCTGGTCGACGGGCCGCAGCGCGATGCGGACGTCCATGTCGATGGCGACCGGCAGCACGAAGCCGCCGTTGTAGTCGGTGTGCTCGCCGATGAGGTTGACTCGGCCGGGTGCGCGCGCCACGAGGACATCGGACCGTGGACCGCTCGCGGGTGGGTAGGTGGCGTCCAGATGTTGGGTGAGGAGGGCACGTGAGGCGCCCATCAGAGTCGTCACGGTGCCGATGGTAGGGCCCGTTGAGGCCACGTGCTGGCGGTCCGTGGTACCTTCCGAACTCGTGAAGCGTCCGCGCATCGTCCGTGCCCTCAGCGGCGCCACGACCATGGCGTGCCTGCTGGTCGCCCTGACCCTCGCACCCCCGGCGGCTGCTGGGGGCGGGGCGGACATCGGAGCAGGGGAGGCGCGCGTCAGGCCGGCCGCGATCCCCTTCCGGATGGGCGACTGGCAGATCCAGCAGGTCCCCTGGCAGCGCCTTCCCCTCAACGGTGGACCACCGATGCCCATCGAGACGATCGGACCGCAGGATCGCGAGGGGATCCCCATGCGTCGGTTCGGTCCCAAGAAGGAGCTCGTCTACAACCCGACCGTGCTCGCTCAGCAGGGCATGAAGCGCCTGGATGCCTGGCGGCAGACCGGCGACACGGCCCACCTGCGCATGGCTCGCAAGATCGCCGTGAAGCTGGACGAGATCGCCCTGGAGGTCCGCCAGCGGCGCTGGCAGCCGCACGCGTACGACCTCATCGAGCAGGAATCGGGCTGGGTCAACGCCAACTCACATGGTCTCGTCCAGTCGTTCTTCTCTCGCTTCTCGGCGCTCACGGGGTCCGCGGGCCGGATCAGGGATGCTCGTCGCATGATGGCCGCCTACGACCAGCGGCCTGGAGACCCGCGCTGGTTCGCGCTGGTGAGCCGGAACGACTACCTCTGGTTCGAGCACTGGCCACATGGTCGCTCGGTGCACACGCTCAACGCGCACATCAACGCCCTCTTCGGCCTGTACGACTACTGGAGCCAGACCGGCTCGCCCAAGGCGCAGCGCCACTTCCTCGGCGGCGCCAAGACCGTCCGCGACCAGCTGGATCGGTTCCGCCGCAAGGGCCACCTGTCGCGCTACAGCCTGAGCAGCAAGACCGGCAACCTGCATTACCACCACACGCACATCAGCCAGCTGCGCAGCCTGGCCCGCATGACCGGGGACGACTGGTTCGCCCGGCAGGCGAAGCTCCTCGTGCGCGACGAGCGGGTGTGGCGCGCCACGGGCCGCCCGGACTAGCGCTCGGGGCCCCGGCCCGCCTGTCGGCGATCATCACATCGCGCGGACCATGGGCGCTACGATGCACGTGGCCGCGCTACGTGGCTGATGGGCAGCCGCGCCGGACCGGGCACCACAGAAAGGGACCACCATGATCCAGCGTGCTATCGGCATCGCCGTCGGCGCCCTTGTGACCCTCATCCTCCTGGTCATCATGGCAGGCGGAAACCCGTGGCAGGACTACCTCACGCCGCTCGTCATCGGTGGTGTGGCGGCGTTCTTCTGGCCGGTCGTCATCGCCTTCTGGCTGGGCCGCCGTGCCAAGGAGCGCCGTGAGAACCAGATCGAGAGCGAAGTGCAGCGCCAGCTCGAAGAGGAGCGACGCGCAGCAGGTCGCTGATCGACAAGGCGCGGCCTGACCGGCGGCGCCAGCCGCCCACGGCCAACGCCTATCGGGCCTGCCGTTCCGGCGCGCCCCGGCGGCCGGTCACGAGGAGTGCACAGGGCCCGTGACGGGGCATGACGACAAGGCCTACTTCCGCCCCGATATCGAGGGCCTGCGAGCCGTCGCCATCGGCATCGTGCTGCTCTATCACGCCGGCGTGCCCGGCGCGGGCGGGGGCTTCATCGGGGTCGACGTCTTCTTCGTCATCTCGGGATTCCTCATCACCGGGCTCCTGGTCCGTGAATGGTCGTCGCGCGGCCGCGTCGATCTGCTGGTCTTCTACGCCCGGCGCTTCCGGCGCCTTCTGCCGGCGGCCCTGCTGACGCTGGCGGTCACGACCGTCGCCTCGTACCTCATCCTCTCCAGCCTGCGCTTCCCGGGCGTGGCAGGCGACGCCGCTTCCGCAGCCCTGTACGTCTCCAACCTCCGCTTCGCGTCCAACGCCATCGACTACCTGGGCGCCGAGGTCGCGCCGTCGCCGGTGCTGCACTTCTGGTCGCTCAGCGTGGAAGAGCAGTACTACCTCTTCTGGCCGCTCCTCATCGTCATCGCGCTGCGCCTGGCGGCCCTTCGGCGGCTCGGTCTGCTCATCGGCGGGATGGTCGTGCTCTCCTTCGGGCTGTCGGTCGTGTGGACCGACCTCGCCGCGCCGTGGGCATTCTTCTCCCTGCCAACGCGCGCCTGGGAGCTGGGGGTCGGCGCACTCATCGCCGTCGGCCTCGTGCGCCTGCCGACCGCGACGCCAGCGGTCGTGGCGTCGGGCCTGGTCTGGGCCGGCCTTGGGCTCATCGCCGCGGGCGTGGTCGTCATCGACTCGAGCACGCCCTATCCGGGCACGGCGGCGCTCATCCCGGTGCTCGGCACGGCCTTCGTCATCGTGGGCGGCGGCGCCGAGCGCGTGGTCGGCGCCACTGCGCTCACGCTGCCCAGCCGCCTGTTGGCGATGCGCACGCCACGCTGGATCGGGCGCATCTCGTACAGCCTGTACCTGTGGCACTGGCCCATCCTCGTGCTCGTACCCCTGGCCCTGGGGGTGGAGAGCCTGGCCCTGGATCTCGCCCTGGTGGGCCTTGCGGTCGCCGTGGCGGCGGCCAGCACGGAGCTCATCGAGGTGCCCATCCGGTCCGGCCGAGCCCTGCCGCTTCCGCCGCGTGCCAGCCTGGCGGTGGCCGGTGCGGCCTCCATCCTGGTCGCGGCCGGTGCCCTCGCGGCGGGTGCCATCGTGCTCGGGCCGGTCACCGCGCCCGCGGCCGCCGATGCCGTCCCTGGCGTGGACGGGGACCTGCAGCCGGCCCGCGTGTCGGGCGCGATCCCGGAGGTGCTGGTGCCCACGCTCGAGCAGGCCTACGACGACCTGCCCGCCGGCTACCGGGATGGCTGCCACCTCGCCTACGCGACCGTGGAGCCGCCCGAGTGCGTCTACGGGCCGCCGGGGGCCGCCACCACCGTCCTGCTGCTGGGCGATTCGCATGCCCAGCAGTGGCTGCCCGCCCTGCAACACCTGGCTGACGAGCGCGGCTGGCGCCTCCGAGCCATCACCAAGTCCGCCTGCCCGCTGGTCGATGCCACGGTCTGGAACGGGTCGCTGAAGCGGGCCTACCGGGAGTGTGACGCCTGGCGCGAGCGGGCCCTGGGGCTCATCGACGAGGAGCAGCCGGCGCTCGTGCTGGTCTCCTCTGCCGATATGTACGACATCCTCGACGAGCAGGGGCGGCCGCTCAAGGACGGAGCGGGCGGCGAGGAGGCGGCCGTGGCCGCCTGGGATGCCGGACTGGCGAGCTTCCTGGCGCGAGCCACCGAGCGCGCTCCGGTCGTCGTCCTGGCGGATACACCACGGCTCGGCTACGACCCCGCGGAGTGTCTGGCCACCCACGCCGCCCTGGAGGACTGCGACGCGAGCCGCGAGCGCATGGTGAACGAGGTCTACAGCGCCCGGGAGGCGGCCGCCGCGGCGTCGACGGGGGCGGCCCTCGTGTCCGCCACGGACTGGATCTGCGATGAGACTGCCTGCCCGATCGTCCGGGGATCGACGCTCGTGTATCGTGACGCTCACCACGTGACGGCTACCTTCGCCGCGCGGCTCGGGGCGCGGCTGGGCGAAGCGATCGATGCGGTGACAGGGGATGAGGTTGGACGTGACTGAGGCGCCCTGGGTGCATCGTGCGAGCCGCCGGCGGCGAGCCGTTGGCTCCCTGCTGACGGTGGCGACCGCACTCCTGGTTCTCGCGCCGGGCGCGGCGACGGCCGCCCTCGACAGCGATGGCGACGGCCTGCGCGACGCCTTCGAGGTGCGCTGGGGCGTGTCCAGCCCTGCTGACCGGGACACGGACGGCGATGGCATCGTCGACCCAGCGGAGGACGGTGATGGAGACCGGCTGGGCGACCTGGGGGAGCAGCGCTTCGGGACGGCCCCGGGCACTCCTGACAGCGACGCCGACGGTCGCCCCGATGGCAGCGAGGACAGCGACCGCGATGGTCGCAGTGACGCGCTCGAGCAGGACCAGCGCCCCGTGCCACCCGGGCTGCGACCGTCGCTGGAACGCGCAGCGCGGGACCTCTGGTCGCGGCAGGACGATTGCGGGGGTCCCCGCTGGGCCGACTCCACGCCGCGGCGCTGCTGGTTCGGCGAACCAGGCGCGCCCGTGACGGTGGCCGTCGTCGGAGATTCGAAGGCGACCATGCTCATGCCGCCGATCATCGATGCCGCGCGCCAGCGGGGCTGGCGGGTGGTGAGCCTGCTGAAGGGCGCCTGCTCCCCCGTGCTCGGGACCACCAACCTGCAACAGCAACGCTTCGACGGCGGACGTTCCTGCGACCGGTGGCGCCGCCGCGTCATCGCCTGGCTCGGGACGGCCCGCCCGGCCATCATCGTCTATGCCCACTCCGATGACTACGCCCTGGTCGGCGCTGGTGGGGCCCCTCGCACACGAGCCAGTCGGGACGAGCTGTGGCAGCAGGGGGCAGCCGCCACGGTCGCTCGCCTGCCGGAGGCCTCATCGATCCTCTGGCTGGGCGACGTGCCCCACAACGACGACAACCCGGTGCGCTGCCTCGCGGCCCACCCCAACGACATGTCCGCCTGCGTGACGCGCCGGGACCGGCCCGCCGCGCGGGAGGCGGAGGCCGCCTTGCGTCGAGGGGTGACGGGAGCGGGTGCACGTTTCGCCCCGCTGCACGACCAGGCCTGCACCTACGATCCCTGTCCCGTCGTCCAGGGAGACGTCCTGGTGTGGCGCGACGACGCACACGTCACGGTGACGTTCAGTCGCCTGCTTGCCCCGACCCTGGGGGCGCTCCTCGACACGGCCCTGACCGCGTCCCGACGCGCGGTGGGAGGTGCGGACCCGGAGGCAGCCCGATGAACGCCCCACGGTGGCTGTGGGCAGGGTCGATCCCTGCCTGGCCGGCTGTGGCCGCCATGTCGGTCGCACTGTGGCTCGCCATCGGCGTCCTCACGGCGGCGGCGGCATCCGCGGCCGGGCCGGACACGGACGCTGACGGCCTGGCCGACGCCTTCGAGGTCCGCAGTGGGGGCGTGCTTGACCCGGCCAGGGGAGACACCGATGGCGACGGCGTGGCCGACCCCGCGGAGGATCCTGACCGCGACGGTTTGGCCAACCACGGCGAGCAGCGATCCGGGACCCTGCCGCACCGACGCGACAGTGACGGCGACGGCCGCACGGACGCCCGCGAGGATGCCGACGGGGACGGACGCACCAACGGCGCCGAGCAGGACCACCGGGCCGTGCCCACACGACTCCGGCCCACCCTGGCCGACGCGGACCTTGACGTGCCCCCGGAGCGCGAGGGCTGCCAGGCATCGATCGGGGCGGGGGACCTCCAGGTCTGCGAGTACGCGCCGGAGCAGCCCCGGCGGTTCGTGGTCCTCATGGGGGACTCGCACGCCATGATGTACATGCCGGCGCTGCGACCGATCGCGGCCGAACAGGGGTGGCGACTGGTGACCCTGGTCAAGAGTGCCTGCATGCCGGTCCTGGGGGTGCACAACTCCACCCAGGGTGCGATCGACGGTGGCAGCACCTGTCGCAGCTGGCGGCGCAACGCCTTCGCCTGGCTGGCCGCCAACCCGCCGGACGTCGTCATCCTCGCCTACTCGGATGACTACGACCTCGTCGACGCGGGCGGCGAGCCCATCGCGGCCCGCCGGCGGCCGCAGGTCTGGGCGGACGGGATGCGCCGGACCCTGGCCGCGCTGCCGGACAGCGCGCGGGCACTGGTCGTGGGCGACGTCCCGGACAACGCGGAGAACCCCGTCATCTGCCTGCGCCGCCACCTCGGCAACCTGGCGGCCTGCCAGACGCCGCGCCAGCCGCCAAAGCGCCGCCTCGTGGAAGCCGCGATCCGCGCGGTGGCGCGGGATAGGGGAGCGCGCTTCGGCACCATCTACGACCGCATCTGCTCCTACGACCCTTGTCCGCTGGTGCAGGGCGAGATCCTCATGTGGCGCGACAGCAGCCACCTGACGCGGACGATCGTCGAGCAACTCACGCCGTCCGTTCGGGAGATGCTGGCGCAGACCATCGGGACCTCCGGCACGCGGCGCATGGGGCACGGGTGAACGTCCGCGTGGTCGTGGACATCCGGGCGCGGCTGCTGGCGGCGGCTCTCTGCCTCGCGACGGTCAGCGTGCCTGCCCCGGTCGGCCTGGCCGCAGCCGCCAGTCCGGCCCCCCTGCCCGAGACCCCCGCGCTGGCCGCGACCGAAGTCGACAGCGACAGCGATGCTGACAGCGACGGCGACGGGCTGCGGGACGCCGTCGAGTCGGCCTGGGGCCTCACCGACCCGACGCTCGAGGACAGTGATGGCGACGGCCTGATCGATGCCGCCGAGGATGCCGATGGAGACGGCCTTGGGGCCCTGGGTGAGCAGCGCTTCAGGACGGATGCGGGACGGCCGGACAGCGACGCGGACGGGGTTTCCGACGGGGACGAGGATGCAGACGGCGACGGCGTTCCGAATGCCGCCCAACAGGATCGGCGCCGCCTCCCGGACGGCCTGCAGCCGTCACTCGAAGCGGCCTGGTGGGACCGCTCCAGCAGCTACGACGACCGCTGTCACAACGATGCTGTGGACGAGGAGCTGCGCACCTGCTCCTTCGGCGATCCGGACGGCACGCGCGAGGTCGTCCTCTTCGGCGATTCGCACGCCCTGCAGTGGCTTCCGGCGCTCGTCATCGCGGCCGGGCAGGAGGGCTGGCGGGTGACCACGCTCACCAAGGCGGCCTGCCCACCGGCCCAGGTGACCTTCGGGCGCAAGGAGGTCGGGGCAGCCAGCTCCTGTGACACCTGGCGGGCCGATGCGCTCGCCTGGCTCGCGGCACAGCCACCGGACCTGCTGCTGATGACGGGGGCTGGCCGGGTCTACCACGTGCTTGGGGCGAACGGCCAACCCCTGGCGGAGGACGAGGCTCTCGAGGCGTGGCGAGCCGGCCTGGCGGCCACGCTCGCCGACGTGCCCGGGACGACGAAGGCCGTGGTCCTGGCGGACACGCCGTTCATGCGCCGCAACCCCGTCTCCTGCCTGGAGGGCAGCCCGGCCGACATGTCCGCCTGCCAGACGCCCCGTGCGGCCGCGCTCGGCGGCAGGCTCGATGCCGTCGAGCGATCGACCGCGGAGGCTGCGGGGGGCACCTTCGAATCCCTGAGCGACCTCGTCTGCCCCTACGACCCGTGCCCGGTCGTCGTCGGCGACGTCCTGCTGTGGCGGAACGCCGACCACATCACGGCGACCTTCGCGGAGCGCCTGGCGCCGGCCATGCGCGACCTGGTGCGGCGCAACCTGCCGCCGGCCGACGGAGGCTAGCGGGCGGCGGGACGTGCCTCCGGGCGCGGCGCGAGCGGCATCAGCACGGGCTGCCAGTCGATGCCGTTACGGTCCCGGTGCCAGAAGACGATGGCGTTGTAGCGACGCGCCAGCGACATGACGAAGCGATAGTCGCGCGGGTTGATGGCGCCATACGGCACGCTCCCGGTCTCGACGTCTTCCACCTCGCCTCCCGGCAGCCGGCTGCGGGCCCCACGGTCAGGCCACGCGCGATCCCGGCCTTCTGATGGTATCCGGGCTGCCCGCCCACCGCCCGCCGCGCGCGCCGCCCACCGGCGGCGTCATGGCTACTCCGCGGCTGCGGCGTGCGCGAGGCCCCCGACGATGGCCTCCTGTTCCTCGTCGGACAGGTTGCCCTGCAGGACGCGCAGGTACTCGGCCTCCTCGGCGACGTGCGTCTTGACGAGGGCGTAGAACTGGATGATGAGCCGGCGCAGGGCGAGGGCGTCGGTGGGGTTGAGGTGTCCGGCCGCGACACGGTCGAGGTAGCCGCCCATGGACTCGATGAGCCTGCCGAGCTCCGCGTGCTCGCGCCGCATGGGCGCCATGGAGTGGCGGTTCTGCATGAGTCGCTCGAGCTCCGGGTAGAGATGGCCCTCGACCGCCTCGACATGTGGCCAGAGGGTGCCCGTGATGAAGTCGTACTCCTTGGCGAAGCGCGCGGCGAACTCCGGGGGCACGGGTCGCTGCTCGAGCATGTCGACGAGCTCAGGCAGCCGGTCGACATGCTCGCGGATGCGCTCGTGGTGTTCGTGACCGGCATGTGGCAGTGACGACATCGTGAACCCCCATCGACAGGCCCCGCTTCGCGGGACCGTGCAAGCCTTCCTGCTGACGGCGCTCACCGCGGCGCCGTGTGGCGAGGCTGCGCCTGCGGTGCGCCGCTGCGACAGGGCCGAAGGGACCTGATTCGGCCCGCAGGGTCGAGCGGTGACGCCCGAGCGGAGGCTCTGCTATCGTGCACGGCGACCGGGGCGGCTAGCTCAGCTGGTTAGAGCACTTGCTTGACATGCAAGAGGTCACTGGTTCGAGTCCAGTGTCGCCCACCACCCCATCCGCGGCGCGACGGCACAGGCTGTCGTCCGGCTGCGGCTGTGACGAGGGACTTGGGCATCTCGGGCAGTCGTGACCTCGAGGTATCGGTGCGGGCCGGTGAGCCCTACCCGCTGGGTGCCACCTTCGACGGCCACGGCACCAACTTCAGCGTCTTCTCGCGAGTCGCCGAGCGCGTCGAGCTGTGTCTCTTCGATGACCACGGGCGGGAGACGCGCCTGGGCCTGCCCGAGATGACCGGCCACAGCTGGCACGGCTACCTGCCCGGCGTGGGACCGGGGCAGCGGTACGGCTTCCGCGTCCACGGCCCCTGGGACCCGGCCACCGGACGGCGCTGCAATCCCCGGAAGCTGCTCATCGACCCCTATGCCCGTGCCATCGACGGCGCCCTCGACTGGGGGCCGGCCATCTTCGGCCATGATCCCGCCCTGCCCTCGCGGCCCAGCGAGATCGACAGCGCTCCGTTCGTGCCGCGTTCGGTCATCCTCCACAGCAGCTTCGACTGGACCGGCGACGTGCGACCCCACGTCCGGGACCGCGATACCATCCTCTACGAGGTCCACGTCAAGGGCTTCACGATGCGCCACCCGGACGTTCCGCCGGACATCCGCGGGACCTACGCCGGACTGGCGCACCCGGCCGCCGTCCAGCACCTCCGCTCGCTGGGCGTGACATCCGTGGAGCTGCTGCCCGTTCACCACTTCCTGCACGACGGCTTCCTGCGGCAACGCGGCCTGCGCAACTACTGGGGCTACAACTCCATCGGGTACTTCGCGCCGCACGCGGAGTACGCGGCTGCCGGCTCCGGTGGCGGCCAGGTCGGTGAGTTCAAGGGCATGGTGAAGGCGCTCCACGCGGCCGGGTTGGAGGTCATCCTGGACGTCGTCTACAACCACACCGGCGAAGGCGCGCACGACGGCCCCACGCTGTCGCTGCGCGGCCTCGACAACGAGGCCTACTATCGGCTGCTCGCGCACGATCGCAGCCGCTACAAGGACTACACCGGTTGCGGCAACTCGCTGAACATGCTCGAGCCCCACGTCCTGCAGCTCATCATGGACAGCCTGCGCTACTGGATCCTCGAGATGCACGTGGACGGCTTCCGCTTCGACCTGGCCTCCGCGCTGGCGCGCGAGCTGCACGCCGTGGACCGCCTCTCCGCCTTCTTCGACATCATCCAGCAGGACCCCATCATCCGAACGGTCAAGCTCATCGCGGAGCCCTGGGACGTGGGGGAGGGGGGCTACCAGGTGGGCGAGTTCCCGGCCCACTGGGCAGAGTGGAACGGCCGCTATCGGGACACCGTGCGGGACCTCTGGCGCGGCCAGCCGGGGGTGCTCCACGACTTCGGCCGCCGCTTCACGGGCAGCGCTGACCTCTACCAGGACGGCGGCCGGCGACCCTCGGCGAGCGTCAACCTGGTGACAGCCCATGATGGTTTCACGCTCGCTG
Source organism: uncultured Chloroflexia bacterium (assembly GCA_963707395.1). Taxonomy (GTDB): domain Bacteria; phylum Chloroflexota; class Limnocylindria; order Limnocylindrales; family CSP1-4; genus JAFMJV01. Next base: position 48,196 of record CAVPPQ010000023.1, on the reverse strand, counting down.
ACCTGGTCGCCTACGAGCACAAACACAACGGCGCCAACGGGGACGACAACCGGGACGGCGAGTCGCACAACCGCTCCTGGAACTGCGGCGCCGAAGGGCCGACCGACGACGCGTCCATCCTCGCCCTGCGTGCCCGCCAGCAGCGCAATCTGCTGGCCACGCTCTTCCTCTCCCAGGGCGTGCCCATGCTCCTCGGCGGTGACGAGCTGGGTCGTACACAGGTGGGCAACAACAACGCCTACTGTCACGACTCGGAGCTCTCGTGGTATGACTGGGGCACGCCGGACGTGGCGCTCCTTGACTTCACGCGTCGCCTCATCGCGCTGCGTCGGGGACACCCGGTCTTTCGCCGGCGCCGTTGGTTCCAGGACGGGGTGCCCGGTCAGGATGGCGTGCGGTCCATCCCCGAGATCGACTGGCGCCAGCCGGGGGGCGCCCGCATGCGCGACGCGGACTGGCACGCCGACGGCGCGACTGCCATCGCCGTGTTCCTATCCGGGCGGCATCTCGTGGACGACGATGGACGCCCCGCGACGGACGACTCCTTCTATCTCTGCCTCAACGCCGGCGCGGCGGACCTCGCTTTCCGTCTGCCCGGTCCGGAGCTCTCCCCGAGCTGGGAGGTCGTCTTCGACACAGCGGCTGGGGAGCCCTTCCAGCCCGGGCCGGGCAGCCCGCTCGGACCGCAGGCGGCCGTCGCCGTCACGGCGCACTCGCTGGTGCTGCTGCGGTCACTGGCATGATCGGCGAGAGGCGGCGACTGGCTTGCCGAGGGGCGTGCCCCAAGGTGGCATCATCGGTGCTGCTGGCTCCGCAGGATGGAGGTCGAGACCGAATGTGGGCACGGACAGGGCCTCATGACTGACGACGCTGGACGAGCGCCCCGCGCGGGCCGGCGGCCGCGACCGTCCGCTCCGCGGCCGAGCACCTCCGGCAGGCGGCCACGACCGTCTGCACCGCCGCAGGGCATCGGCTTCGCGCCGGACCCGCAGTGGTACCGCGACGCCATCATCTACGAGGTCCATGTCCGGGCCTTCATGGATGGGAACGCGGACGGCATCGGTGACTTCGAGGGCCTCACGACCCGCCTCGACTACCTCGCCGACCTCGGCGTCACGGCCATCTGGCTGCTGCCCTTCTATCCCTCACCGCTCCGGGACGACGGCTACGACATCGCCGACTACACGGCCGTCCATCCCGACTACGGCAGCCTGAGGGATGCCCGGACGTTCATCCGCGAGGCCCACCGTCGGGAGCTGCGGGTCATCACGGAGCTGGTCTTCAACCACACCTCCGACCAGCACCCCTGGTTCCAGCGCGCCCGCCGCGCGGCGCCCGGTTCGGCGCACCGCGACTGGTATGTCTGGAGCGACACGCCCGAGCGCTACCGCGACGCGCGCATCATCTTCCGCGACTTCGAGACCTCCAACTGGTCATGGGACCCGCTGGCCGGGGCCTACTACTGGCACCGCTTCTACGGCCACCAGCCGGACCTCAACTTCGACGAGCCTCGTGTCGGCAAGGCGCTGCTCGAGATCGTGGACTTCTGGCTGGAGGCCGGCGTCGACGGGTTGCGACTGGATGCCATCCCGTACCTGTACGAGCGGGAAGGCACCAGCAGCGAGAACCTGCCCGAAACGCATGCCTTCCTCAAGCGCCTGCGGCGCCACGTTGACGACCGCTTCTCCGACCGCATGCTGTTGGCGGAGGCCAACCAATGGCCCGAGCTGTCGGCGGCCTACTTCGGCGACGGTGACGAGTGCCACATGGCCTTCCACTTCCCGCTCATGCCGCGCATGTTCATGGCCCTGCGCATGGAGGACCGGCACCCCATCGTCGACATCCTGGCGCAGACGCCAGACCTGCCCGAGACTGCCCAGTGGGCCCTCTTCCTGCGCAACCACGACGAGCTCACACTCGAGATGGTCACCGACGAGGAGCGCGACTACATGTACCGCGTCTATGCGGCTGACCCGCAGGCGCGCATCAACCTGGGCATCCGCCGCCGCCTGGCGCCCCTGCTGGGCAACGACCGCCGGCGCCTGGAGCTGATGTATGGGCTGCTCTTCTCGCTGCCGGGCACCCCCGTCATCTACTACGGCGACGAGATCGGCATGGGCGACAACGTGTACCTGGGTGACCGCAACGGTGTGCGCACGCCGATGCAGTGGTCCTCGGATCGAAACGCCGGCTTCTCGCTGGCCGACCGGCAGCGGCTCTACCTGCCCGTGGTGACCGACGCCGAGTACCACTACGAGGCCGTCAACGTGGTCGCCCAGCAGGCCAACCCGCAATCCCTGCTGTGGTGGACGAAGCGCATCATCGCCCTGCGCAAGCGCCATCCCGCCTTCGGCCGAGGCTCGCTGCGCTTCCTGCACCCGGGCAATCGCCGCATCCTGGCCTATCTCCGCGAGGACGGCGACGAGACACTGCTCGTGGTGGCCAACCTCTCGCGCTATGCCCAGTGGACGGAGCTGGACCTGGCCGCCTACGCCGGTCAGGTGCCGGTCGAACTCTTCGGTGCGGTGGAGTTCCCGCGGGTCGGCAGCGAACCCTACCTGGTGAACCTGGGCCCACATTCCTTCCTCTGGTTCAGCCTCTCCCGTGAGCCCGTGTCCAGCGAAGGGCCAGCCTGGCACGAGGACGGTCTGCCAGAACTGCGCTGGCGGGGCGACCTGGAACAGCTGCTCCGCCGGCCCGGCGACCAGGTGGCCGGTGTCCTGCTGCGCTGGATGCGCACCCGGAGCTGGTATCGCGGCAGCGGCCAGGCCGCACAGGCGGCCCGCGTCGTGGAGGTCATCGTCCTGCCGGGCGAACGAGCGGCCCTGGCCGCCGTGGAGGTGCGCTACCGGCACGCCGAATCGGAGACCTACCTGTTGCCGCTCGCCACGCGCCCGGAAGCGGAGATGGGTCAGGGCACGGAGGATGCCAGGCAGGCCGTGGTGGCGCGCCTGACGGGCGCGGGCGAGTCCGCCCTGCTGCTCGATGGCAGCCAGGTCCCCGATGTCCTCGAGACCCTCCTGGAGCTGGTCGTCGGACGTCGGCAGGTGAGGACTGCCCAGGGAGCCCTCAGCGGCCGTCGCGAGCTCGGCTTGATGGCCCAGGGTGGGCCCGGCCTGAAGTCGCTCCACGCCAGGCCGCTGGGGGATCCGTCCTTCGCCTCCAACAGTCTCGCGGTGTTCGGCGACCGCCTGGTCATGAAGGTCTACCGGGTCCTGGAGGACGAGCCCAACCCCGACCTGGAACTGGGGCGTTACCTGGGTCGGCACGGCGTCCAGACCGTGCCCGCCGTGCTCGGCTCGCTGGATCTGACCCGCGGCGCGCGCTCGGCGACCCTGGCCATGGTCCAGGCCTACGCACCTCACGAGGGCGACCTCTGGTCGGCCACGCGCGATGCGGTCGAGTCGTTCCTCCACGACATCGAGGCCGAGACCGCAGCACCGGAGCTCGACGCGAGCGGGCACGGCTCCCTGCTGGGCCTGTCTCGTCGCGAGGCGCCCGCGAGTGCGGTCCGCCTGGCCGGCGCATCGCTGGCCATCGCCGAGACCCTGGGTGCGCGCCTCGGCGAGCTGCATCGCGTCCTGGCCTCCGCCGACCCGGCCGAGGCGGGCCTCGCGCCGGAGGCCATGACACCCTTCCACGTGCGCTCCATGTACCAGTCGCTCCGGGGTCGCCTCGGCGCGGCCCGCGCGGCCCTCGAGGCTCGGCGGCCGAGCCTGGGGCTCCGCGAGGGACGGGCGGCTGACGCCACCCTGGCGGCGCTGCCCGGTGCCGAGGCGTTGCTGGCCAGCCTGCGTGACCTGCGGTTGGATGCCCAGCGCATCCGCGTCCACGGTGATCTGCACCTCGGACACGTGCTGGATACCGGGAGCGACGTCGTCTTCCTCGACTTCGAGGGCGACACCGGGCGACCCCTCAGCGAGCGACGGCTGAAGCGGCCGGCGCTGGTCGACCTGGCCAGCCTTGTGCGCTCGATCCACTTCGCGGCTCACTGGCCGGCCGTCTCGCGCGAGCTGCTGGGCGCCGGGTCGGACCGACCCTCGCCCCGGGCGGCGTGGTCGACCTTCTGGTTCCAGTGGATGTCGGCCGCCTGCGTCCGTGGCTATCGCACGGCGACGGAGGGTGCCGCCTTCCTGCCGGCCGATGACGAGGCCTGGTCGATCCTCTTCGAGAGCCTGCTGGTGGCCCGTGCCTGTGATGCGCTCGGGTCGCGGCTGGGTCCGCGGGCCGACTGGCTGGGGTTGCCCCTGGCCGGACTCGACGAGCTGCTCGGGGTCGGCCCGATGGGAGATGCGCAGGGCGGTCCCCGAGACCGTGGTTCAGCGTGAGGCGGCGACCTTCCTGCTGAGAGGAGCCGGACACCAGGGCCAGGGTTTCCGGCCGCGTCGCCTGTCTGGAGCCGCCCGGCACCCCCGCTGCACGCGTACCATATGCCCCATGCGCGCCCTGCCTCGGGCCGTGACGCCGCGTCGGACCCATGGGACGCCAGCCCGGACCGGAGGATGACGAACGCCGCGGCGTCAGGACCAGCGATGCCAGATCAGCCCGCCACACCGCCGCCGGAGCAAGCCCGACTGCTGGTCGTTTCGAACCGCCTGCCGCTCACGGCGAAGCGGGTGGGTGACCGCTGGCGCAGCGAACCGAGCAGCGGCGGGCTCGTGGCGGCGCTCGGGCCATTGATGCGCCAGTCGCAGGGTGAGTGGATCGGCTGGCCGGGCGAGGCGGGCGATGAGGCCCCGGATTCACAGCGACGGCTGGTCGCGACGTGGGAGCGACGGCACCGGTTCATCGCGGTCCATCTGCCGCCCGCCATCTCGAGCGGGTTCTACGACGGCTTCGCGAACGACACGCTCTGGCCGCTCCTGCACTCCTTCCCGACTCGCGTCACGTTCGACCCGGCTTCGTGGATCGCCTATCGAGATGCCAATCAGCGCTTCGCCGACACCGCGGTCAGGCGCCTCCATCCGGGCGACCTGGTCTGGGTGCACGACTACCAGCTCATGCTCGTGCCCGCGCTGCTCCGCCAGGCCGACGCGGAGGTCCGCAGCGGCTACTTCCTGCACATCCCGTTCCCCTCGTCGGAGGTGTTCCGCATCCTGCCGCAGCGGGAGATGCTGCTTCGCGGGCTGCTGGGCGCGGACGTCATCGGCTTCCAGACACACGAGCACCTCCACAACTTCCGCCGCTCGCTCCTGTACGTCCTCGGGCTGGAGAGCCAGATGGACCGCGTCGAGGTCGATGGCCGCGACGTGCACATGCAGGCCCTGCCCATCGGCATCGTGCCTGGCGAGTGGGATGAGCTCCTGGCCAACGAACGCGTCCTTCGTCGCGTCGCTCAACTGCGATCGCGGCACCGCGGGCGACACCTCATCGTGGCGATCGATCGCCTCGACTACACCAAGGGGATCCCAGAGCGGCTGCGCGCGCTGCGACTCCTCCTTCGCGGCAGCCCAGCCCGGCGTGGCGCGGTCACGCTCGTCCAGGTGGCGGTCCCGACACGTGAACGCGTGCCCCTCTACCAGGAGCTTCGCCGTGAGGTCAGCGAGCTCGTGGGCGAGATCAACGGGGAATTCGGTACGCCGGACTGGACGCCGGTCGTGTACCTGCGACGGTCGGTGCCTCGCCCCGAGCTCGCAGCCCTGTACGCCGCAGCGGATGTCGCGTGGGTCACGCCATTGCGCGACGGCATGAACCTCGTGGCGAAGGAGTATGTGGCCTGTCATCGCGACGGCGCAGGGGTCCTCGTCCTGAGTGAGTTCGCCGGCGCTGCCGCAGGCATGGCCGAGGCGCTGCGGGTCAACCCCTACGACGAGGACAGCATGGTCGAGACGCTCGAGCGTGCGCTCGACATGCCCGCCGAAGAGCAGCGCGACCGGATGTCGGGGCTCTCTGCGCGCGTCCGCCGCGACGACGCCGTCGCCTGGAGCGGTCGATTCCTCGGGACGCTCCGCGACGCCGTGTCCCCCGACGCTCGCGACCGGCGCCCCCGGGTCGAGCCCCTGCGCGTCTCCCCGTTGCTCGCCGCGTGGACGGCTTCGCCATCGCGCCTCATCTACCTCGACTACGACGGGACGCTCGTCCCGATCGCCCCTCGACCGCAGGATGCACGGCCGGATGCGGCACTGCTCCAGGACCTCGCCCGATTGTGCGCACAGCCGGGGACGTCGGTGGTCATCGTGTCCGGGCGTGGTCACCGGGACCTCGACCGCTGGTTCGGCCACGTCGCGGGCCTCTGGATCGCGGCGGAGCACGGGGCGCTCGTGAAGGCCGCAGGCGCGGACCAGTGGTCACCGCTGCACCCGGGTGCAGAGACCGGTTGGAAGGAGCGGGTCCGGTCCGTTCTCGACCACTACACGGCGTTGGCTCCAGGCTCCCTCGTCGAGGAGAAGGAGTACTCGATCGCATGGCACTACCGGCTCGTGGACACCGAGTTCGGCGAGTGGCTCGCCAACGACGTGGCGGCGACCCTCGATGGGATCACGGCGGGCACCGATCTCGCGGTCCTCCGCGGCCGGAAGGTCATCGAGGTCCGCTTCGCCTGGGCGACGAAGGGCGAGATCTTCGCCCTGGTCTCGGCCTCGACACCCGATCCCGCGCTCGATCCTGGCCGCCGGCGATGACCGCACCGACGAGGACCTCTTCGAGCGACTCCCGCCAGAGGCGTGGAGCATCCACGTCGGAGCGCCGCCGACGCGGGCGCGGTTCGGGGTCAAGACGCCGGCCGAGATGCGAGCTGTCCTGACGATGCTGTCCCAGGCGCTGATCGAGCCGCCATCGACGGACGCGATGGCGGACCCGCCCGGGACGCCCGGCGGACCAGGCAGCGCGGGGACCCACGGCGGTTCGTAGGCGCTCGACCTCGACGCAGGGACCTGCGACCGTCCAGCGCCCTGATGTACGATCGGGCGACACCGGCCCACCCCACCGACAGCGCCAGGCGCCTCTCGACCGCCCTGCGGTGCGAGGGGCGCTCACTTCGATCGGAGCAACCATGAGCGCAGCAGAGCGCGGCGACAGCCCCTCGGTCGCCGCCGACGTCGATGACGATATCGAGTTCCAGGCCGCCCGGAAGGGGTCGGCGGAGGAGCTCCTCGACGCCGATGCCCATGACCCGCTGGACGCCATGCGTCATTCGGCCGCCCACGTCATGGCCGAGGCCGTCATGGACCTGTTCCCGGGCACGCGCCTCGGCATCGGGCCGGCCATCGACGGCGGCTTCTACTACGACTTCGAGCTGGCCCGACCACTGACCCCTGAGGACCTGGGCGCCATCGAAGCGCGCATGGCCGCCTCGGTCGCGGCGGACCATGCCTTCGTGCGGCGCGAGTGGGATCCCGACGAGGGACGAGCCTTCCTGGAGGCGGCCGGTCAGCCGTACAAGGTCGAGATCCTCGACGACCTGCGGACCGCCGCCGCACAGCGCGGCGAGCCACCGCCGCCGGTCTCGACCTATGCCCACGGGCCGTTCATCGATCTCTGCCGCGGGCCCCATGTCGAATCGACCGGCCGCCTCGGCCCCTTCAAGCTGCTCTCCGTGGCCGGCGCCTACTGGCGCGGTCGCGAGGACCGTCCCATGCTGCAGCGCATCTACGGCACGGTCTGGTCGAGCCAGGAAGAGCTGGACCTCTACCTGTGGCGCCGCGACGAAGCCCGCAAGCGTGACCACCGCCGTCTCGGCGTGGCCCTCGATCTCTTCAGCTTCCATGACGTCAGTCCCGGGTCAGCCTTCTGGCATCCCAAGGGCCAGCGCCTCTGGCGCACCCTTGAGACGGCCATGCGCGAGCTCCAGGAACGTCGCGGCTACCAGGAGGTGAGCACCCCCATCCTGGTCAGCAAGCGCCTCTGGGAGCAGTCGGGCCATTGGGACCACTACGCCGACAACATGTTCCGCATGGAGTCGGAGGGGCAGGTCTTCTCGCTCAAGCCCATGAACTGCCCGGAGTCGACGTTCATCTACCGCAGCCGGGTGCGTTCCTACCGTGAGCTGCCGCTGCGACTCTCGGAATATGGCCGCCTGCACCGCAACGAGCGCTCCGGCACGCTGTCCGGGCTGACCCGCGTGCGCCAGTTCATCCAGGACGATGCCCACGTCTACGTCCGGCCGGACCAGCTGGCCGAGGAGATCGAAGCGCTCCTGGGCGAGGTGCGCGAATGCTACGGCTGGTTCGGCCTCGTGCCGCGCTTCGCCTTCGCCACGCGCCCGGACAAGGCGCTCGGCGACCCCGCGGCGTGGGAGCGCGCAGAGGGCCTCATCCGCTCGGCCCTGGAGGCCAGCGGCGTGGAGTACGTGGTGAAGCCCGGTGATGGCACCTTCTACGCGCCCAAGATCGACATCTACATCGAGGACGCCCTGGGCCGCGAGTGGCAGATGGCCACCATCCAGGCGGACATGATGATGCTGCCCGAGCGCTTCGACCTCAGCTACATCGACGAGCACGGCCAGGCGCAGCGGCCCATCGCCATCCACCGCGCCATCTACGGCTCCTTCGAGCGCTTCATCGGCATCCTCGTCGAGCACTTCGCGGGCGCCTTCCCGTTCTGGTGCGCGCCCGTCCAGGCGGTCGTCATCCCCATCGCCGACCGCCACGTCGAGGCAGCCGGCGAGCTGGCCGCGCTCCTGCGCGCCCGGGACATCCGCGTCGAGGTGGATGACAGCTCCAACCGCATGCAGAACAAGATCCGCCTGGCCCAGGAGCAGAAGGTGCCCTACATGCTCGTGCTGGGCGATCGCGAGGCCGAGGCCCGCACCGCCTCACCCCGCACCCGGGCCGGGGAGCAGCAGGAGCCCGCGGCCTGGGAGGCGCTCGCGGAGCGGCTCTCTGGGGAGGCTGAGAGTCGACGGCTATCCTGAGAGGGCGCGCCAAGGGCTGCCTCTTCCCGACCGCCCAGGCCGCGCCGGACGGAGGCTTCGCCATGAACCACCCGAAGGCTGGTCGGCCAGGGCGCGGACCGGGGCTCCTGGAGCCATCCCACCCGCGGCGCCGCTTGCCGCTCGCCGTGGCCGTTTCCCTGGCGGTCGGGGCGGTCCTGTCCGTGGGGGCCCAGGCAGCGGAGCCGTCAGCAGACGCGTCAGCGGCGCCAGCCGCGAGCAGCGCAGGCTCCGCCTCGCCGAGTCCTGGCGTGTCGGCCGGGCCCGGGGTCCTCGGGGCCGATGTCCTGGTCTACGGAGACGCCTTCGACAGCGCCGCCGATTGGATCGACCTGGGGAAGGACGAGAACGGTCGCACCGCGCTCGAGGAGGGCTGGCTCTCCATGTCCGTCCGGGGTGAGGACGTCAACTATCGCGACTGGTACGAGTTGGCCGAGCCAGCCCCGGTCCTCCGGGTGGAGGCGCTCGTGGACATCGACGAGCGTGCCACCTCCGGGGGTGGCGTGGCCTGCGGCTCCGCACTGGGCGTGCCTCGCTGGTTCATCGCCGGGGTGAACAACGCCGACGAGTGGTACTTCGGGCGGCAGATCGAGGGCCGCTTCCAGCTCATCGACCGCGGCCTGCTGATGCTCCCCATCTCGCCATCGACGACGGCCGTGCGGGTCGCCATCGAGTGCGCCGTGGCGCCGGACGAAGGCGGCGATCACGTGGCCATCAGCGTGGATGGCCGCCCGGTCAGCGTGGCGATGGGGCTGGGCCGACTCGACATCCCGGTGGGCCCCTACGGCCGGGCCGGCCTCTACGTGGCCACCGATTCAGGCACCGGCAGCGCGCGGTTCGACGACATGGCCGTGTCCGTGGGCACCGAGTATGCGCGGGCGCCGGTGGATCGCGCCGCCGACCAGACGAGCGAATGAGGCGCCGTCGACCCAGCGGGCCGGTGTGCTATATTCCGCCGGCGACACGCGCTGGTCGTGGCGTTGCGCCGCGTCTGCGCGGGGCGAACGATCTGATGCTGCAATGGTGAGGGACTAGCCTGAGCAAGGACCTGCGTGTCAACGAGATGATCCGGATCCCGCAGGTGCGGGTCATCGACGAAGAGGGGAACCAGCTGGGCGTGATGCCCACGTCTCGGGCCCTGCAACTGGCGCAGGAGCGTGGATACGACCTCGTCGAGGTCGCCCCCATGTCCAGTCCGCCCGTCACCCGACTGCTCGACTACGGCCAGTTCAAGTACGAGCAGGCCCGCAAGGAGAAGGAAGCCAGGCGCCACCAGCGCTCGGTGGAGTTCAAGGAGGTCCGTCTCAGGGTCAAGATCGGCAAGGGAGACTTCGACACCAAGGTGCGCCGCGCCATCTCCTTCCTGGAGGCGGGCGATCGCGTCAAGGTGACGGTCCAGTTCCGTGGCCGCGAGGTCAGCCACGCCTACATCGGGCGTGACCTGCTCGACCGGTTCGCGGCTTCGGTGGCTGATTACGGCAACGTCGACCGGCCGCCGATCCTGGAAGGCCGCTCCATGACCATGGTCCTGACCGCCAGCCTCAAGCCCGGGGCGCAGGTGCGCAAGTCGGACGGCGAGACCAAGGCGGAAGACGGGTCGCAGGACCCCGAATCGAAGACACCCAGGAAACCAGATGCGGCACCCGCAGCGGTGGTGCCGCCGGTCGTCGTGGCCGGGTCGGATGCTCCGGCCGCGGCCAGCACAGGAGGCTGACGCCAGTGCCCAAGATGAAGAGCCACAAGGGTGCCCAGAAGCGCTTCGGCGCGACGGGCAGTGGCAAGGTCTACCGAGTCAAGTCCTGGCGCGGTCACCATCTCGAGATCAAGCCGTCGCGGCGCACGCGCCGGTATGCTGGCAAGACCATGCTTGACGCCTCCAGCGCGAACGCCGTCAAGCGCATGCTGCCCTACCTCTAGGAGCCCCAACGTCCCATGGCACGAGTCAAGCGCGGCGTCACCTCCCACAAGCGCCACAAGCGCCTCCTGAAGGCCGCGGAGGGCAAGCGCGGCACGCACTCCACGCTCATCAAGTCGGCGCGTGAGGCGCAGCTGCACGCGATGGCCTACGCGTTCCGCGGTCGCAAGGAGCGCAAGCGCCAGATGCGTGCGCTCTGGATCGTCCGCCTCAACGCGGCGGCGCGCCTGAACGGCCTCACCTACGGCACGCTCGTCAGCGGCCTGAAGGCGGCCGGCGTGGCACTGGACCGCAAGGTCCTGGCAGACATCTGCGTCCGCGATGCCGCCACCTTCGCGCGCATCGCCGAGGTCGCCAAGTCCCAGTAGCGACGAGCCTCCCGCCCGTCGTGGACGTCGCCTCGTTCCAAGCCGAGCTCGACGCGCTCCAGATCCGGGCCATGGCCGCCATCGCGGCGGCTTCCTCGCCGGAGGGGCTGGACGCGGTCGCGTCTGCCATCCTGGGCCGCAAGGGGGAGCTGCGGGCGCTGCTGGCTGGCATCGGAGCCCTGCCCGCGGACGATCGACCGCGCGTCGGCGCCCTCGCCAACCCGGTCCGTGAGGCCGTCGAGGCTGCCCTGGCAGAGCGTCGCACCGGTCTCGAGGCGGCAGCCATGGAGGAGCGTCTGCGCGCCGAGGGCGACGACGTCACGCTGCCCGGGCGCTCACGGTGGCGCGGATCGCTTCACCCCCTGCCGGAGACCGAGCGTGAGATCGCGCGCATCTTCGGGCAGTTCGGGTTCGTCGTCGTGGAGAGCCCGGAGGTGGAGAGCGACGCGCTCAACTTCCAGGCCCTCAACATCCCGGCCGACCACCCCGCGCGCGATCTCTGGGACACCATCTATGTGCAGCCGCCCACTGCCGGCGGCGGCCTGGATGCCGAGCACCTGCTGCTGCGCACGCACACCTCACCGGGCCAGATCCGCGCCATGCGCCAGGCCAGCCCGCCGATCCGCATCCTGACCCCCGGCCGCTGCTACCGCTATGAGGCCGTGGACGCCAGCCACGGCTTCGAGTTCTTCCAGGTGGAGGGCCTCATGGTCGACGAGGGCACCAGCATGGCCCACCTGCGCGGGCTCCTGGACGCCTTCGCGCACGCCCTGTTCGGGGCCCAGCGAGCGACGCGCTTCCGGCCTGGCTACTACCCCTTCACGGAGCCCTCGGTGGCCTTCGACATCGGCTGCGTGGTCTGCGAAGGGGAGGGCTGCCCGGCCTGCAAGCGGAGCGGCTGGATGACCATCCTGGGTGCGGGCATGGTGCACCCGGTCGTGCTGCGCAACGGCGGCATCGACCCGGAGCGTTACCAGGGCTTCGCCTTCGGCATGGGCATCGACCGCATCGCCATGCTGCGTTACGCCATCACGGACATCCGTGCCTTCCTGGCCAACGACCTGCGCTTCCTGGAGCGACTCTAGATGCGCGTGCCGCTCTCCTGGCTGCGCGAGTTCGTCGATGTCGAGCTGTCTGCCGACCAGCTCGCCGAGCGCCTCACGCTGCTGGGCATGGAGGTCAGCGCCATCGAGCACATCGGCTCGGAGTGGCAGCGCGTCGTGGTCGGCGAGCTGCTGGAGGTGGCGCCGCATCCCAACTCTGGCCGCCTCTCCCTGGCGCGCGTACGGGTCGGCGCGGGCGAGCCGGAGCTCTCCATCGTCTGCGGCGCCACCAACATCGCGGCCGGCCAGCGCGTGCCGGTGGCACTGCCCGGATCGGTCCTGCCGGGCGATCGCCGCATCGAGGCCACGAGCATCGCCGGAGTGCCCAGCCAGGGCATGCTCTGCAGCGGTGAGGAGCTGGGCCTGAGCAGCGACGCCGATGGCATCCTCATCCTGCCCGACGACACGGCCGTGGGTCTCGGCATGGCCGAGCTGGCCGGCGACGTCGTCCTGGACGTGGATGTCAAGCCCAACCGCGGCGACGCCCTTTCCATCCTGGGCCTGGCTCGCGAGGTCGCGGCCGCGACCGGGTCCCCGCTGCGCTGGCCGGATGTCGCGGTGGAGGGATCGGGCGACCGCACCGCAGACCACCTGACCGTCGAGGTGCAGGACCCGGACCTCTGCACGCGCTTCGTGGGTCGCTACGTGGAGGGGGTGCAGGTCGGCCCCTCACCCTGGCACGTGCAGCGTCGTCTCATCGCCGCCGGCATGCGCCCCATCTCCAACGTCGTGGACACCTCCAACTACGTGCTCCTGGAGCTGGGCAAGCCCATCCACACCTTCGACGCGGACGCCGTGAGCGAGGGCCGCATCATCGTGCGGCGCGCCCATCCCGGTGAGCGGCTGGAGACGCTCGACCACGTCGACCGCGAGCTGACCCCGGAGACCCTGCTCATCAGCGATCCACGTGGCCCGCTGGCCATCGCCGGCGTCATGGGCGGTGCCGCCAGCGAGGTCAGCGAACGGACGCGCAACGTCATCATCGAGTCGGCCATCTTCGACCCGGTCAGCATCCGCCGGACGGCCTTCCGCACGGCGCTTCGCAGCGAGGCGAGCCTGCGCTTCGAGAAGGGCCAGGAGCACCGCATGGCGCTCGTGGGTGCCGACCGGACAGCCGCCCTCATGGTGCGCTGGGCCGGCGGCCGCGCGGCCGTGGGCGTCGTGGACAGCCAGCCGCAGGCGGCCCCGCCGGCACGCATCACGTTCCGACCCTCCCGCGTCAGCCGCCTCCTGGGCGAGGACATCCCGGTCGCGGAGCAGCGCGCCCTCCTGGAGCGCGTGGAGATCCGTACGGAGCCGGCCAGCGCGGGAGCGGCCGTGCCCGTCATCGTGGGCGAGGCGCCCGTGGCCCTGGATGCTGCGCAGGCCGCTGAGGCCCTGGTCGCCGTCGTGCCACCGCATCGGCGGGACCTGGCCATCGAGGCCGACATCGCCGAGGAGGTCGCCCGTGTGCGCGGCTACGAGACCGTCGGCGGCCGCCTGCCTGATACCGCCATGCCGGGCTATCGGCCGGAGGGACGACGCACGGTCGACGCCCTCCGCGACGCCCTCGCGGGCGCCGGACTCGTCGAGATCGTGACGCACGGTCTCGTCGGTCCTGAGGACCACGCCCGCCTGGGCTGGGCGCCGTCCGACCCGGCCACCATCCGCGCGGCGAACCCGGTCACGATCGACCACTCGGAGCTGCGCCGATCGCTGCTGCCGGGCCACCTGCGCGTCGTCGTGGACAACGAGCGGCAGCGCAATCCCGACATCCACGCCTTCGAGGTCGGCACCCTGCACGCCTGGCAGGAGGGACGGCCGACCGAGCGCCAGGTCCTGGGCATCATCCTCGTGGGGCGCGAGCACCCGCTGTCCCCCGACCGGGCGCCGACGCCCGTGGATGTGGCGTCCGCAAAGGGCACGCTGGAGCTGCTCGTGGCGCGGCTCGCCGGGGCGCGCCTGGCCTACGAGGCCACGCCGACCCGCGCCGGGGTCGAGCACCCTGGTCGCACGGCGGTCGTCGTGGCCGTCACCCCCGACGGCGACCGGGTCGCGATCGGGCGGGTGGGGGAGCTCCACCCGAGCTTGCCGGCCGCCTTTGGCGTGCGTGCCGAGCACGTCGTCTTCGCCGAGGTGGACGTTGAGCTGCTGGCGCGCCTGCGGCCGGAGCGCGTCCGAGTCGGTCGGCCGGATGCGCTGCCCGGCGTGGACCGGGACATCGCGGTCGTGCTGCCGCTGGATCGCAGCGCCGGCACGGTGGAGGACCTCATCCGTGAGTCGGGAGGCGCGCACCTGCGGGCCGTCCGGCTCTTCGACGACTACCGCGGTGCACCCCTCGGCGACGGGGAGCGCAGCCTCGCCTACCGGTTGCGCTTCGAGGCACTGAACGGAGTCCTCAGCGAGGCCGACATCGATGGCGCGGTGGAGCGGGTGGTTGGGGTGCTGAGCGAGCGACTTGGCGCCCGCCTCCGGGCCTGATAGCGTAGTGGCGTGAGGTGGCGCCCATGACCATGGCGACGATGGACATCTACCTGCTGGCCATCATCGTGGCCGCGCTGGTGGTGGGCTTCTTCTGGGGCGCCGTACGAAGCCTCATGTTCCTGGCGGCCTGGCTGCTGGCCTTCGTGGCGGGCGCGTACCTGCAGCTGCAATTGGGCTCCTACCTGGCCTCCCAATGGACCGGCTACCCGGCCGGCTTCAGCGAGATGGCGGCGTTCGGTCTCATCTACATGGGGATGCTGCTGGCGGCACCCATCGTCATCGTGGCCTCCACGCGCGGCTCACAGCGCTTCTTCGCCAGCCAGGCCCTGGACGACGTGGCAGGTGCGCTGGTGGCCATGTCGGTCGCCATCCTCGGCATCGCAGGTCTGATGATCGTGCTGGCCACCTACTACGGCAGCGGTGAGCCCTTCGTCGATCCGGCTGGTGGTCCTGCCTGGACGGCGCAGCTCTATCAGTCGCTGCTCGACTCCACGATCGGGGGCGCCATCGACGAGCACCTCATCCCGGTGCTGGGAGCGATCCTGGGCCCCATCCTTCCGCCTGAGGTCCGCGAGGCGATGGCTTGACCCTGGCCGCTCGGCCCACGGGTGATCCTCCCTCCCGGACGCCAGACCCGACCGCGATCTCGTCCCAGCCGCTCGATCGCGCGATGCTGGCAGGCGCGCCGTTCGAGGTGGCTCGACGCCTGCTGGGCACGATCGTGGTGCGCGACGACGGCGCCGGGCGTCGCGCCGGGCGCATCGTGGAGACGGAGGCGTACGGTGGCTCGGAGGACCGCGCCAGTCACGCGCGCGCCGGTCGGACCGCGCGCACCGGCGTCATGTTCGGTCCACCCGGTCGCGCGTACGTCTACCTCGTGTACGGCAGGCACCACTGCCTGAACGTGGTCTGTGGGCCGGAGGGTGAGGCGGCGGCTGTGCTCGTCCGCGCCCTGCAGCCGCTCGACGGTCTCGATCTCATGCGTCACGCCCGTGGGCTGGTGGTGGACGGCGCCTCGGGGCGGTCGGCCCCGGGAGGCGACGCGCGCCTGGCGGCGGGACCGGCACGACTCTGTCAGGCCCTTGGGATCGACCGTTCGCTGGATGGCCTCGACCTGCTGTCCGACGACCGGCTACGGCTGGTGGATCCGCCCGGGGGCGAGGTCCGCCTGGGGACCGGGGAGCGAGTGGTCGCCGGACCCAGGGTGGGCGTGGCCTACGCCGGACCGGAGTGGGCCACGCGTCCGTGGCGCTTCGGCATCGCCGATCACGGTTCCCTGAGCCGCCCATTCCGGGGGGGCTGAGGCCATGGACGCCCGCTCCGCGGAGCTGCTCGAGTTCCCGCAGATCCGGGCGCGCCTGGCTGCCTACGCAGCCTTCGATCCGTCACGGCGGCTGGCGCTGGCCGTGGAGCCGTCGGCGGACCCGGTCGTCGTCGTGCGCCGTCTCGACGAGACCGACGAGGCCCGCTGGCTACTCTCGGTCCGGCCGGACGTCGGCATCGGCGGCGCACGCGACATCGGTGCCATCGTGTCGCGTGCCGAGCGCGGAGGTCGCCTCGACCCCGCGGAGCTGTGGGCCATCGTCGAGACGCTCATGGCGACCGGACGGCTGGCGGACACCCTGCGAGAGGTGGAGCGCCCTCTGCTCCACTCGCTGTACCGCAGCCTGGACCCGGTGCCATCCCTGCGAGCCCGCCTGGAGGCCAGCGTCGAGCCCACAGGAGAGATCCTGGACACCGCCTCGCCCGCCCTGGGGGGCCTTCGCCGCGCGGTGCGGCTCGCCCACGAGCGCCTGCGCAGCCGACTGGATGCCCTCGTCCACTCCGAGATCTCCGGCGCCCTGCAGGAGCCCCTCGTGACCATGCGCGGCGGCCGCTACGTGGTGCCGGTGCGGGCCGACGCCAAGGGCCGAGTGCGCGGCATCGTCCACGACCAATCGGGCAGCGGGCAGACGCTCTTCGTGGAGCCGCTCGTCGTGGTCGAGCTCTCCAACGCCTGGCGAGAGGCCCAGCTGGCGGCACAGGCCGAGGAGGAGCGGGTCCTCGACGAGCTCTCGGCTCACGTCGCGGCGAACGCCGCAGCCCTGTCGGCCGACCTGGAGACGCTGGCCCGCTTCGACCTCTGGCTCTGCCGGGCCCGATTGGCCGACGAGATGGATGCCGTGCGCCCGACGCTCGCCTCGCGGCCCGTGGTCACCCTGCTGTCCGCGCGACATCCCGGTCTCCGCGGGCGAGTCGTGCCCATCGACGTCCGCCTTGGCGGGGAATACACGGCCCTCGTCATCACGGGCCCGAACACCGGGGGCAAGACGGTGGCGTTGCGCACCGTCGGCCTGCTGGTGCTCATGAACCAATCCGGGCTGCACGTGCCGGTGGCCGATGGCAGCGTGCTGCCGGTCTTCCGCGACGTCCTGGCAGACATCGGAGACGAGCAGTCCGTGGCGCAGTCGCTCTCCACGTTCAGCGGACACCTGCGCACCATCACGCGCATCGTCGATGCCGCCGGAGAAGGCACGCTCGTGCTGCTCGACGAACTGGGCGCCGGCACGGATCCGACCGAGGGCTCGGCGCTGGCCCAGTCGCTGCTCGACCACTTCATCCGCGTCGGTGCCCTGGTGGTCGCGACCACGCACTATGCGGAGCTCAAGACGTACGCGCACAACGAGCCGCGCGCCCGCAACGCTTCCGTCGACTTCGACCTGGGCACCCTGGCACCGACCTTTCATCTCTCCATCGGTCTGCCGGGCACGAGCCAGGCTTTCGCCATCGCCGAGCGGCTGGGGCTGCCGGCGAACCTCGTGGAGGATGCCCGCGCCCGCCTCTCCGTGGCCCAGCAGGAGTTCGAGACGACGCTGGCCTCCATCCGCCGAACGCAGCTGGACATCACCGCAGCGGAGGCGCGCACGGCCGACGCCGAGCAACGAGCGCGGGCGGCCCTGGCCGAGGCTGAGGAGGAACGGCGGCGGGCCCGCGCCGAGCGACGTGTGGCCGCGGCCGATGCGCGCCGGCAGGCGGAGATCGCCCTGGCGGCGATCGAGGCCGAGATCGCCGAGATGCGCGGCGCGCTGGCACGCGAGACCCTCACCGAGGCGCGCCTGGACCAGGCCATGTCGCGCATCGACGCGCGACTGGCCGTCATGCCAACCGTGGAGTCTGAGGTCGACCCGGTACACCTGGGCCGTGGCAGCTGGCAGGTGGGTCAGCGTGCCGCAACCTCGAGCGGCTGGCTGGGCACGTTGGTGGGGCTGGACCAGGCCCGCCGACGGGCCACGCTGGACGTCAGCGGCATGCGCCTCGAGGTGGCCCTCGACGAGCTCCAGGCGGCCTCCGCGAGCGGGCCAGCCCTGGTGCGCTCCGGCGGGCCAGGAGGCTCGCCTCGCACCGGGAGGCGGGGGGAGTTCGGGGAGCCGGCACGCGCCCCAGCCCCGGCCCCGGCCCCGGCCCTGGCCGGCGGGGGGGTCGGCCGCGCGCGTCCCCGTGCCGTCGCGGCGAGCCTTGATCTGCGCGGCGCCCGGGTGGAGGAGGCACTGGCGCTGCTCGAGCAGTACCTCGACGACGCCGCGCGTGCCGACGCCGGCCGCGTCACGATCATCCACGGACACGGATCGGGGGCCATGCGGGACGCTGTCAGGAGCGCCCTGGGCGAGCATCCCCTGGTGCGGGAGTGGCGTCCCGGCGAGCGCGGTGAGGGGGGCGACGGCGCCACCATCGTCTCCTTGTAGGGCGGCCCGAAGGGACGCTCAGCAGGCCTCGCCGGTCAGGGGTTGAGGGGCGCGTCGGTGCCCGTGGCGACCACCTGGCTGTCGGCCGCGGGGGCCAGGCTTGGCTGGCCGGCCGGAGCGACGGTCGCCTGCGCCAGCGGCGCGACGCTGGGGGCCGGACTGGGCGTGGGTGGCACCGTCGGCTCCGGTGTCGGTTGGGGTGGCGCCGTCGGCTCCGGGGTCGGCTCCGGCGTCGGCTTTGGCTCCGGCGTCGGCTTCGGTGGCTTGGTGGGCTCCGGCTGCTGGGTGGGCTCCGGGGTGGGCGGCGGGGCCACGCTCGGCGGCGGCGTGGGGGCCGTCGAGGCCTGGGGGGGCAGCGAGGGCAGCACGGAGGGCGACGGCGAGACGCTGGGGCTGGCCGAGGGCGCCAGGCCACAGGACCGCAGTGGCGGGAATGGCCCTCCCCAGGACTGGCCGTAGGGCTGGAAGTAGGGCTCGAAGAAGTAGGCCGTGTAGGTGCGCTTGGTGCTGGAGACGTTGGCCCCGACCCCGGGACCCTTGCGCGCCCGCTTGACCCAGCCCTGCACCGCCGCGTTCCAGCTCGGGAAGGACGACTCGGCGTCATCGAGGACGAGGTAGCCGCGCGTGCGTGGCTGCCCCTCGCATCCCTGCTCCCAGAGATAGGTGCCGCCATCCGCCCCGCGCACGACCTCGACGCCGCGCAGGTAGGGGTCCTCTCCGGGGCTCGTGCCGCGCAGGAAGTACTCGGTGGTCTGCTCGCGGGACCACTGGGACGGCTGGTGGCCGGTGAAGACGTCCACGGCCGCAGTGGTCAGACCGTCCGGCCGAGCGAAGTCGCGGACCTCCCAGTCGCGCGTCACCTCTGTCAGGAAGGCGTCCCAGATGGGCGCCGCCACGTCCAGCGAGAAGACCGGGTTCGCAACGGTCGTCACGGGACTGGAGTCGCTGTTGCCGGCCCAGACGCCCACGCTCAGGGCATACTCGCCGCGCTGCCGACCGCGGGAGGAGGGCGGCGCCAGGTAGCCGTAGGCGTTGAGGTCCTTGGCGTCGTTCGTGGTGCCCGTCTTGAGCGCGGCCGGACGGCGCTGCCCGGACGGTGTGGTGATGCGGTTGGCGGCCCAGATGGGATTGACCGAGGGGTCCGTGTTCCCGGCCAGGATGTCGGTCATCACGAACGATGCCGGCTCGGAGATGACGCGATCGCCCCTGGGCGGCTCATGGGGCGGCAGCACCTCGCTGCCGGTCGTGTCGGTGACCTGCAGGATGGAGGTGACGCCCGGATCCCGGCCGCCGTTGGCCAACGTCGCGTAGGAATGGTTGAGATCGAGGGGGTGGACCTCCAGCGTGCCCAGGGCCATGGCCAGGCCGGCCGTCGGCCGATCGCGCTGGAACTCCATGCCGAAGGCCTGCGACCGCTCGAAGACGTCCGTCTCACCCACCATGGCGAGGGCCTTGACGGCCGGGATGTTGAGCGAGAACTGCAGGGCGTCGCGAACGCGCAGTGGGCCACGCTCCTGGCCGTTGAAGTCGGTGGGCACGTAGCCGCCGAAGTCGGTGGTGACGTCCATCAGCATCGTCGAGGCGGTCAGGGAGCGCTCGTCGATGCCCGTGGCGTAGGTGAAGGGCTTGAAGGCCGAGCCGGGCTGGCGCCAGCCGGACGACAGGACGTCGAACTGCGGCTGCATCCTCCGACTGACCTTGCGGCGCTCGTCGTAGTTGGCGGAGCCGACGTAGGCGATGATCTCGCCCCGCTCGTAGTCGAGTGCCGAGAGGGCGCCGTTCCAGACGTTCTGGAAGCGCAGCCGCTGCAGCCAGGGCTCATAGGGCACGCCCAGCTCACGAGCGGCCGCGGCAGGGTCCGCGCGGTGCGGCACCAAGGTGGCCGCCTGGACCCACTTCTCGGCCGACTCCTGGACGTCGTAGTCCAGCGTGGTGACCACGCGCAGCCCACCCTGCTCGAGGGTGTCACAGGTCTCCGCCTCACCGCAGAGGCGCTCGCGCAGCTCCTCGCGTACGTACCACACGAAGTGCGGTGCCTTCCAGGCGGCTTGGCCCTGCGGCACGATCTCCAGCTCCTCCTGCTTGGCGGCCAGGAAATCCTCGCGGCTGAAGGTCGAGCCGGTGAGCTCGCGGCGCGTCGGATCGTTGGCCAGCAGGTCCAGGATCATGTCGCGACGCGCCACGATGGCCGAGTCAGCCGGCACGACGAGGCGGCCGTCCTCCGTCTCGACGGCGTTGCGCACGAGGTCGTAGGTCGAGGGAGCCTGCGGGATGGCGGCCAGGGTGGCAGCCTGGGCGATGGAGAGGTCGTCCAGGTCCGCGATGCCGAAGTAGGACTTCGCGGCTGCCTGCACGCCGTAGCTATTGTTGCCGTAGAAGTTCTGGTTGAGGTAGGCGGTCAGGATGGCCTCCTTGCCCTCGCGGCCGCGGTACGCGTCCGTCACCCTGACCGACTGGATGAGCTCCTTGATCTTGCGCTCGCCAAGGCGCGTCGAGGCCTGCATGACGTCCTCCGGCAGGAGCTTCTGGCGGACCAGCTGCTGGGTGATCGTCGAGCCACCGCGGGCGTCGCCCGTGAGCGTGTCCAGGGCGGCGGAGGCGATGCCCAGGGGATCGATGCCGGTATTGGCCCAGAAGGTCTTGTCCTCCACGGCCGTGACCGTGTCGGCCACGACCGGTGGCACGTCCTGCCAGGCGATGACGCGCCGCCGCTCGCCGCCAGAGGAGAGACGCGCCAGCACGGTCCTCCCGTCCCGCGCGTAGATGACCGAGTCCTCCGGGAAGACGATCTCCTCCAGGGCGGTCGGGTCCGGGAGCCCCCGGCTGTAGACGACGGCCCCGCCGACGACCGTCACGAAGCCCAGCACGCCGAGCAGCGCGAGCCCTCCGAAGGCCAGCAGCACGAGGGTCCGCAGGGCAGTGGAGCGGCGCCGGCTGGGGGGTCGGTGCGGGGGTCGCCGGTGGTTGCCCGCGGATGCCGCGACGGGCGGCACGACCCGGCTCACGTGCGGTGGCGGCAGAGGTGGTGGTCCTGGTTGGCGGGCCGGGGGATACGGCGGCCGGGACCCGCCGGGAGGCGTCGATGGCATGCGCCAGCGACTCTAGCATCGCACCGCCGCAGAGCGGTACGGCCGCGCTCCGGGCTGCGGTGGCAGCCACGCTTGGCGATGGCTAGCATGAAGGCATGCACACGAACTCTTATCCCTGCCTGCGGTCGGCCGCATGAACGGCTCGGCGCTCCTCGATGAGCTTCGCTGGCGTGGCCTCGTCCACCTCGCCTCGGAGGGCCTCCCGGAGCGGCTCGCGCGCGGGCCCATCAGCGCCTACATCGGCTTCGACGCCTCGGCCACTTCCCTGCACGTGGGCCACCTGCTGCAGGTCTTCCTGCTCACGCACCTGCAGCGCGCCGGCGGCCGACCGGTCATCGTCATCGGCGGTGGCACGGGCATGATCGGCGACCCTTCGGGCAAGTCCAGCGAGCGCAAGCTGCTCGACGAGGCGGCCATCGAGGCCAACTCCGCGGCCCTGCGCCGGCAACTCGAGCGCTTCCTGGACTTCTCGCCGGGGCCCGCGCAGCCACGCCTGGTGGACAACCGCGACTGGCTGGCGCGCATGTCCGTCATCGACTTCCTGCGTGACATCGGCAAGCACTTCACGGTGCCCTACATGCTGGCCAAGGACTCCGTGCAGGCGCGCCTGGCGGCCGGCATGAGCTTCACCGAGTTCAGCTACCAGACCCTGCAGGCCACCGACTTCCTGCACCTCCACCGCCACGAAGGCGTGGACCTGCAGATGGGGGGTGCCGACCAGTGGGGCAACATCACGGCCGGCCTGGAGCTCATCCGGCGTGTCGAGGGTCGCGCGGAGACCGCCGCCGAGAGCAGTGATGGGGACGCCGTCGAGCCCACCGCCTTCGGGCTGTGCAGCCCGCTCCTGCTGACGCGCTCCGGGCAGAAGATGGGCAAGTCGGAGAAGGGGGCCGTCTTCCTCGACGCCTCCCTGACCAGCCCCTTCGACTTCTATCAGTACTGGATCAACGATGACGACACTCTCGTCATCGACCACCTGCGCTGGCTCACGACGCTCGACCAGGCGTCCATCGCGGCCATCGCGGCGGAGCACCTGGCGCGCCCGGAGGCGCGTCAGGCCCAGAGGGCCCTGGCCTTCGATCTCAGCACCCGCATCCACGGTGCCGACGAGGCGCAGCGGCAGGTGACGCTCACGGAAGCCGCCTTCGCCAGCCGCGTTGACGACCCAGGAGTGCTGGCCTCGCTCTACGAAGCGCTCGGCGGCTTCGAGTTCGGTCCCGAGGCGGACGCCTGGACGGTGCTCGACGTGGCGGTCGCCGCCGGTGGCGGGTCGAAGGGGGAGGCCCGACGGCTCATCACGCAGGGCGGTCTCTCCATCAACGGTGAGCGCCTGGGCGACCCATCCGCGGCCCCGCCTGCCCGCATCGGCGACCGCTACTGGTGGGTGTCGCTCGGAAAGAAGCGACGCGTCGTGGGCCGTCGCTCCGGCTGAGCCCGGGATTCCTCGCCGACTCAGCCTAGCTGGCGTGGCGCCGGCGAAGCGTATCCATCACCTCACGAGGCTCCAGGCCGCGTTCCGCGCAGAGCACCAGGGCGTGGTAGAAGAGGTCTGCCAGCTCGCCCGCCAACTCGGCCCGGGGGCGGGGGGCGCCTGAATCTTGCGCCACGGCGTCGTCCTTGGCGGCCATGACCACCTCGGTGGCCTCCTCTGCCACCTTGCGGGCCACCGCGTCCACGCCGCCGTCAAGCAGACGGCTGGTATAGGAGCCCTCCGGGCGTGTGCGGGCGCGCTCGGCGATGGTGGCCCAGAGGACCTCGAGCCAGTCGAGGCCCTGCGGCGCCCCCGTGGTGTCGTCGCTCACGTCGACGCCGCCCACCCTTGCGTCGGGCGCCACGTCGAAGCAGGAGCGTGCCTGGGTGTGGCAGGTCGGGCCCGCCGGGCGAGCCCGGATCAGGATGGCGTCCGCGTCGCAGTCGAGCGCCATGGAGATCACGGCCAGGGTGTGGCCGCTCGTCTCTCCCTTTCGCCACAGCGTCCCGCGCGATCGCGAGTGGAAATGCGCCTCACCCGTTCGCAGCGTGGCGGCGACGGCCTCGGCATCCTGCCACGCGACCATCAGCACGCGCCCGTCATCGGCATCCTGGACGACCGCTGCCACCAGGCCGTCCGGCCCGTACCGGACGGCCGAGGAATCCAGTGGACGCGTGCTGGGAAGAGGCATCAGGCGCTCACCTCCGTGATGCGGACCGGCACGCCGGCCGCGGCCATGTCCGCCTTGACGGCGGCGATGGAGTGGATGTCGCGGTGGAAGATCGACGCGGCCAGGACGGCATCGGCGTGTCCTTCCACCACCGCGGCCGTCATGTCGGCCGGCGAGCCGGCGCCGCCAGAGGCGATGAGCGGCACGTGCACGCGCGAGGAGACGGCACGCAGCAGCTCCAGGTCGAAACCTTGCCGTGTGCCATCACGGTCGATGGAGGTGAGCAGCACCTCACCGGCGCCCAGCTCCACGGCCTGATCGATCCAGGCCAGCCCGTCCAGGCCGGTGGGCGCCCGGCCGCCCTGCACCACGACCTCCCAGCTGCCGGGTGCCCCCGGGCGGGCGCGCACGTCCACGCTGACGACGACACACTGGCTGCCGAAGCGCCGCGCGCAGGTGGCGATGAGTGACGGGTCACGTACGGCGGCCGTGTTCACGGCCACCTTGTCCGCCCCGGCACGCAGCACGTCACGCATCTCGTCGGCGGTGCGCACGCCCCCGCCCACCGTGAGCGGCACGAACACCTGGCTGGCCGTCCGCTCCACGACATCCAGGAGCGTGCCGCGGCCCTCCGGGGCGGCGGTGATGTCCAGGAAGCAGATCTCATCGGCGCCGGCGGCCGCGTAGCGGGCCGCCAGCTCCGGGGGATCGCCCTCGTCGCTGAGGTCGACGAAGCGGACGCCCTTCACGACCCGGCCGTCCCTGACGTCCAGGCACGGGATGACGCGGCGCAGCAGCATCAGGCCGCCCCGCTCGCCCGTCCGGTCAGGGACGCGCCGGGCGATCCCGCGACGCCAGACGGTTCATCGGCGCCAGGCGATCCCGCGGCGCCGGGCGATGCCCCGCGGATGAGGGCCAGGCTGTTGGCCAGCATGCGCAGCCCGTCATCACCCGAACGTTCGGGGTGGAACTGGAAGCCCAGGATCCGCTCGTGGGCCACGAGGCTGGCGAAGCGGCTGCCGTGCTCGGTCTCGGCCACCACCACGGCCGGATCGGCCGGTGCGGGCGCATAGCTGTGCACGAAGTAGGCCGGCGTGCCGTCCGCGAGGCCGTCAAGGACCGCGTGCGGGCGGCGGACCTCAAGTCGGTTCCAGCCGATGTGCGGCAGGCTGGGCGCGTTCGCGAGGCGTTCGACGTCACCCGCCAGCAGGCCCAGCATGGCGGCTCCGTCCTCGTGGGAAGTCTCGAAGACCAGCTGCAGGCCGAGGCAGATGCCGAGGTACCAGGTGCCACCCCGGACGCGCTCGAGGATGGGCTCCACGAGCCCCTGGCGGTGCAGGCGGTCCATGGCCGGCCGGCTCGCGCCCACGCCGGGGACGAGGATGGCATCCGAGTCCTCCAGGTCCGACGCCGCCGTGGCGATGACCACGCGGGCTCCCAGGAGCTGGAGCGCATTGCGGATGCTGACCAGGTTGCCGGCGCCGTAGTCCACCACGGCGACGCGGACGGGGTCTGTCACAGCGCTCCTGAGGAGGGAGGCAGGCTGCCCTTCGTGGAGGCCACGCCGGCCCGCCGTGGGTCGGGCGAGACCGCCATGCGCAGTGCCCGGGCGAGGGCCTTGAAGGCGGCCTCCGCGAGATGGTGGTCGTTGCGGCCGACGGCATCGAGGTGCAGCGTCGCTCCGGCCGCCTGGGCGAAGGAGGACAGGGCGTGCTCCACGAGCTGGGTCGAGAGGGCGCCGATGCGCTCACCCCGGAAGGGCAGGTCGATCACGGCGTAGGGCCGCCCGGAGAGGTCGAGGGCGCACTGGGCGACCGACTCGTCCATGGGGACCCGGGCAGCCCCGAAGCGCGTGATGCCGGCCCGATCCCCGAGCGCGTCGGCGATGGCGCCGCCCAGCGTGAGGGCCACGTCTTCCACGGTGTGGTGCTCGTCCACCTCGAGGTCCCCGGCGGCGGTGATCTCGATGTCGATGAGCGAGTGGTGGGCCAGCGACGTGAGCAGGTGATCGTAGAAGCCCACCCCGGTGGCGATGCTGGCGGCGCCGCTGCCGTCCAGGTCCACCGACGCCGCGATCCTCGTCTCGCGCGTCTCGCGCACCCGCTCGGCGCGCCGCGTCTCCGTCATGCCGTCCTCCCGTCCATCCAGGCGGCCAGGGCCGCCACCAATCGCTCGTCCTGGGCCCGGTCCCGCACCGTGAAGCGCAGGTGACCGCGCAGTGGGTGTCCCGCCCCGAAGGTGCGCGGCACGATCCCCCGCCGCAGCAGGTGCTCCTCCGCGGCCCCTGCGACCTCGGGCTCCCCGAAGGACACGAGCAGGAAGTTCGTGACGCTCGGGTAGGCGGGCAGGCCGATGTCCGCCAGTCGCACCGCCAGGCGATCGCGCTCCGTGCCCAGCGCGGCGGCGTTGGCGGCCGCCAGCTGTGGCTGGCGCAGGGCTTTGGCGCCGACCGTGGCTGAGACGGTCGAAAGGCTGCCCGGCGGCCGCACGCGCTCCAGGCGGGCGATGGTGGGCCGGGCGGCCACCGCGTAGCCGACCCGCAGGCCGGGCAAGGCGAAGGCCTTGGAGAGTGTGCGCACGACGATGAGCGCCGGGTAGCGCTCCCGCCAGGCGACGACCGAGCCCGGATGGAACTCGATGTAGGCCTCGTCGACCACGATGGCCGGCCCGCCGTCCGGCAGCCGCGCCCCGGCTTGCAGGACGGCCTCGATGGCCTCCGCCGACTCCGGCGCCCCGGTGGGGTTGTTCGGCGCGCAGAGCCAGGCCACGCCGGCCTCGGGCAGGCGCTCGAGGACCGCGGGCAGGTCCAGTGCGAACCCCTCAGCCGGGCCCAGGCGCGGCACCGGCAGTGGCCGCGCGTCGCGCTGCGACGCGAGCACGGCGTACATGCCGTAGGTGGGCGTGGGAACGAGCGAGCCGGTGCCCGGGCCCAGGAACGTCTTGGCGATGATGTCCAGGACCTCGTCGGCGCCGCAGCCCACGAGGATCTCGGACGGGTCGGCGCCGACATAGGCAGCGGCAGCCTCCGCGAGGTCCGCGTAGGTCGAGTCGGGGTACTCGTTGAGGCCCGGGTCCCACGGGCCCGCGAGGGCCTCGGCCACGAAGCCCGGCGCTGCGGGCGACGTGTTGGTGTCGAAGCGCAGGATGTCCGCGGGGGCCAGGCCATGGCGTGCCGCGATGACGCGGTTGGGCGGCTCCCAGGTGTAGACGTTCGAGGTCGCGGCGATGGCCTCCGCCACGGGCAGGGACATCAGCGTCCGTCCTCGAAACGGATCTCGACCGCGCGCCGGTGTGCGGTGAGGCCCTCCGCCTCGGCCACGGCCGCCACGGCCGGGGTGATGGACGCCAGCCCGGCGCGGGTGATGCGGTTGACCTGCATCCAGCGCCCGAAGGACTCGACACCCAGTGGGCTGTAGGCTCGTCCCGCGCCGGCCGTGGGCAGGACGTGGTTGGAGCCGGCCGCGTAATCGCCCGCCGATTCGGGCGCGTAGGGCCCCAGGAACAGGGAGCCGGCGTGCCGCAGGCTGGCGAGGGCCGCGTCGAGGTCGGCTACCACGCAGGAGAGGTGTTCGGGCGCGTACTCGTCGGCGAAGGCGAGGGCTTCCGACACGTCCGTCGTGAGCACCACGGTGCCAGCCGCGGCCAGGGCCCCGGCCAGCGTCTCGCGGCGCAGCAGCGTTGGCAGCTGCCGGGCCAGCGCAGCCTCCACGGCATCGGCCAGGGCCTCCGAGGGAGTCACCAGCAGGGCAGGGGAGTCGGCCCCGTGCTCGGCCTGGCTGAGCAGGTCGGCGGCCACGTGCACCGGGTCCGCGCTGTCGTCGGCCACGACCATGACCTCGGTCGGGCCGGCCGGCATGTCGATGGCGCAGCGGTCCAGGATCTCCAGCTTGGCCGCTGTGACCCAGGCGTTGCCGGGACCCACGATCTTGTCCACGCGCTCGATCGACTCGGTGCCGTAGGCGAGGGCACCCACGGCCTGGGCGCCGCCCATGACCCAGAACTCGTCCACCTCCATGAGCCCCGCGGCGCCCAGCAGCGCGGGCGACAGCTGTCCGTCCGGAGAGGCAGGGCTGGCGACCACGTAGCGGCCCACCCCGGCCAGGCGGGCCGGGATGGCACTCATGAGCAGCGATGAGGGATAGGCGGCCGTGCCGCCGGGCACGTAGGCGGCCACGCGATCCAGCCCGCGCCACACACGACCCACCTCGATGCCCGGTGCCACGTTCACCCACTGCTCGGCCGGCGGCACCTCCACGGCGTGGAAGCGCTCGATGTTGGCGGCCATGACCTCAAGACCATCGCGCAAGGGGCCCGGCAGCCGGTCGCGGGCAGCCCGCAGCTCGGCGACAGGCACGCGCAGGGCGGGGGCGCTGGGCGGCTCCTGGAGCCCACCGCCGAACCGGGCGTTGGCAGCGCGCAGGGCGGCGTCGCCACCATCTCGCACGGACTCCACGATGGCCCGTGCCCGGGCCCGGATGTCCGGCGTCGCCGTCGAGGCACGGTCGGTGAGCGCGCGGCGCTCGGCCGTGGAGAGGTCGGCCAGGCGCACCCGGCGCAGGGTCACGCGAGGGGTGTCGGTCATGGCAGCAGCTTCTCCACGGGGATGACGAGGATGCCGGTCGCGCCGGCCGCGCGGAGGGGCACCAGGATGCGGTGCACGTCGCCAGCTGAGACGACGGCATGCACCGCCACCATGCCCTCGTGGGCGAGTGGCAGGACGCTGGGCGACTCGAGGCCCGGCAGGATGGCTTCGATGGCCGGCAGCGCCGTGCGGGGTGCGTTCATCATGAGGTACTTGACGCCCCGGCCGGCGATGACGGCCTCGATCATGGTGCGCAGCTCGGCTGCCTGGGAGGCGGTGGCAGGCGCCGGGTCGCGCCGCCCGACGAGGATGGCCTGGCTGGCGAAGAGCGGACCAAGGGAGCGGAGACCGTTCATGATGAGCGTGGAGCCGCTCGAGACGAGGTCCACGATGCCGTCCGCGAGACCCATGCCGGGCGCCACCTCCACGGCGCCGCTGATGGTCACGATGTCCACCTCCACGCCGAGCTTCGCGAACGACGTGGCCGCGGATCGCGGATGGCTGGTGGCCAGTCGCCGTCCCGCAAGGTCGCTGAGGGCCTGCACGGGCGAGGCGTGCGGCACGGCCGCCTCCAGGCGGCAGTGGCCGTATCCCAGCTCGGCCAGCACCTCCAGCTCCACGCCGCTCTCGACGAGCAGGTTGGTGCCCGTGATGCCCAGGTCGGCCACGCCATCGGCCACGAACTCCACGATGTCGTCCGTGCGCACGAAGAGGATGTCGAGCGGGTAGCCGTCGACGCGGCTGGTGAGGGCCCGCGTGCCGTCCTCGAAACGCAGCCCGGCATCGTGCAGGAGCTGCAGCGTCGGCGGCTGGAGCCGGCCCTTGTTGGGGATGGCCAGGCGCAGGCGCTCGGGGTCCCGCAGCGTCGTGTAGGTGGCCCGCGTGTCGATGTCGAGGCTCACCGGGGTTCGCCCGCTTCGGCCTGGCGAGCGAGCGCCTCCCGGTAGCCGCCCGTGCCGTGGTGCAGCCAGCCGGCGATGCGGGTCACGGTGGCGGTGCTGGCGCCCGTGGTCCGCGAGATCTCCGTGTAGGGCTGGCCGGCGTCCAGCAGCCGCACGACGTGCCAGCGCTGGGCCAGGTCGTGCAGCTCGCGGAGCGTGCACAGGTCACGGAAGAAGCGCTCGGCGGCCCCGCGATCGGGCAGCGCCAGGATGGTGTCGAGGAGGTCGCTGGTGGCGTCGGAGCGCCACTCGGCCGGTTCGAGGCTCATGTTCTCCCTGCTGGGTTCTCCCGGGGGTTCGTCTCAGTAGGGTAGCATGGTAGCATATTGATATGGAAGTGATCCCGGCTATCGACCTGCTGGGCGGGCGGGTCGTGCGCCTCTCGCGCGGCGATTTCGACGCCGTCACCGCCTACGGCGACGATCCGGTGGCCGTCGCCCGCCGGTGGGCGGACGAGGGGGCCACGCGCATCCACGTCGTGGATCTTGACGCGGCTCGCGAGGGCAAGCCGTTGCAGGCGGCCGTCGTGACGGCCATCGTGGCCTCGTCCGGCGTGCGCTGCCAGGTCGCCGGCGGCATTCGTGACGTGGACCAGGCGGCGGAGGCGCTCGCGGCCGGGGCCGACCGCGTCGTCCTGGGCAGCGCCCTCATCAGCTGGCCGACGCTGGGCCGCGTGCTCGTGGAGCGCCACGGGCCCGATCGCATCGTGGCCGCCCTGGATGTCCGCGGGGGCCGCGCCGTGGGTGACGGCTGGGTGGCCGATGCCCGCGGTGTGGACGCCCTGGCGCTCGCGGAGGCGCTCGCGGAGGCCGGCGTGCGCTGGTTCGCGGTCACGGCCATCGCCCGCGATGGCGGACTGGGCGGGCCCGACCTGGAACTGCTCGAGGCCGTCCGTGCCGCCATCCCCGGAGCCGGCGTCATCGCCTCCGGAGGCGTGGGCAGCCTGGGCGACATCAGGATGCTGGCGAGCCGCGGTTTCGAGGCGGCCATCACCGGCCGCGCACTCTACGAGGGGGCCTTCAGCCTGCCCGAGGCGCTGGCCGCGGCCGCGGCAGGGACGGCCCCGGGCGATGGCGCGCCTCGCGCCGATGGCAGCTGACGCAGCAGGGAAGCCAGACAGGGGCGGGTAGGAGAGACCCCGGCGCGAGCTGCGCCGGGGTCTCTCGGTCCCGGGTCCGCCGGGTGGGGCAGGAAGGGTCAGTCGTCCTCGACGGCCTCGGCCTTGTGGGCCTCGATGACCTTCTGGGCGACGTGTGCCGGGACCTCCTCGTAGGTGGAGAGCCTGGCGCTGAAGGTGCCCCGTCCACCCGTGATGGAGCGCAGCTCGGTGGCGTAGGTGAAGAGCTCCGCCTGTGGCACGAGGGCCCGCAGGATCTGCTGGCCGCCGTCGGCGTCCATGCCCAGCAGGCGCCCGCGGCGGGTGTTGAGGTCGCGGTTGACCTCACCCATGTAGACCTCCGGCACGCGCACCTCCACCTCCATGATGGGCTCCAGGAGGACCGGGTTGCACTCGGCGATGCCTTTGCGGGTGGCCATCGAGCCGGCCAGCCGGAAGGAGAGCTCGTCCGAGTCGACGGTGTGGAAGGAGCCGTCGTAGAGGACGGCCTTGAAGTCCACGACCGGATACCCCGCCGTGGGGCCCTTGTCGGCCACGGCCCGCACGCCCTTCTCCACGCCGGGGAAGAACTGCCTGGGCACCACGCCGCCCACGACCTTCGTCTCGAACTCGACGCCGCCGCCGGGGTTGGGCGAGATCTCCAGCCAGACGTGACCGAACTGCCCGCGACCGCCGGTCTGCTTCTTGTGGCGACCCTCGACCCTGGCCGAGCCGCGGATGGTCTCGCGGTAGGGGATGCGCGGCGGGTGCGTCACGATGGACGTCCCGAACTTGCGCGCCAGGCGCTCGCCAGCCACCTGGATCTGGTTCTCGCCCTGGCCCCACATGATCTGCTCGCCCGTCTCCACGTTGCGCTCCACGCGCAGGGTGCGGTCCTCCTCCTGGAGGCGTGTCAGGGCTCCGCTGAGCTTGTCGAGGTCCGCCTTGGAGGCGGGCTCGACGGCCACCGGCAGCGTCGGCTCCGGGAACTCGATGGCGGCCATGGTCAGTGGCCGCTCCTTGCTGCTGAGCGTGTCGCCCGTGACGGTGTGGACGAGCTTGGCCACCGCCCCGATCTCACCGGCGCGGATCTCGTCCACCGGCTCCTGCTCCTTGCCCTTGATGTAGAAGACCTGGGCGATGCGCTCCTCCTCACCGCGGCTGGCGTTCCAGACCTGGTCGTGGGCCTTGATGCTGCCCGACCAGACGCGGAAGTAGGTGAGACGTCCGACGAAGGGGTCGGCGGTGGTCTTGAAGACCTGCGCCACGAGCGGTCCAGAGACGTCGGGGGGCAGCTCGACGGTCTCGCCGCGGTTGTCCGTGACCTCGATGGGGGGCTCCTCCGTGGGAGCCGGCAGGTAACGGATGATGGCGTCGAGCATGGCGCTGACGCCGATGTCACGGTTGGCCGAGGTCATCATCACGGGCGCCAGGACGGAGTCCCGGACGCCCTTGTGCAGGCACAGCTCGAGCTCCTCGTCGGTCACGTCCTCGCCGTCGAGGAACTTCATGAGCACCTCGTCATCCGCGTCGGCGGCCGCCTCCAGCAGCTGCTCGCGGCGCAGCGCCACCTCCTCGACAAGCTCGTCGGGGATGGCCGTCTCCTGCCGCTTGCCGTCCTGGTAGACCCAGGCCGTGCGGTGCACGAGATCGACGTAGCCGCGGAAGCTGTCGGCCTTGCCGATGGCCACCTGGAGCGGCGCGATCTTGGCGCCGAAGGCTGACCGCAGCGCGTCCACGGCCGCCATGGGATCCGCGTTCTCCCGCTCGCAGCGGGTGATGACGAAGATGGCTGGCGTGTGTGTCTGGCGGCTGAGGCGGATGGCCGTCTCGGTGCCGGCCTCCACGCCGCCGGAGGCATCCATGGTGATGAGCGCGCCGTCCGCGGCGGCGAAGCCGGAGATGACCTCACCCACGAAGTCGGCGTAGCCGGGGGTGTCGATGAGGGTGACGTGGCTGCCGTCACGGTCGAAGGTGTTGGCAGCCAGCGACAGCGTCAGCTTCCGCTTCTGCTCCTCCGGCTCGAAGTCGAGGCTGGCGGTTCCGTCATCCACGCGACCCATGCGGCTGATGACGCCGGCCTTGTGGAGGAGATGCTCCGCGATGGTCGTCTTTCCGGAGCCGGTGTGCCCGGCCATGACAACGTTGCGAAGTCGCGAGATATCGACGTGGGGCACGCGCGGACCTCCAGAACGGGCTAGGGGTCGGCGGAGGCATCTGGGCGGGCCTCATCCCTCAGGCCGACCGAGTCGGTTTCGTGGCCGCAATCATATAGAATCCGGAGCCATGTCCGGTCACTCCAAATGGTCCAGCATCAAGCGCCAGAAAGGCGTCAACGACGCCAAGCGTGGCGCCGTCTTCACCAAGATGGGCAAGGAGATCAGCGTGGCCGCCCGCGTCGGCGGTCCGGACCCTGAAGGCAACTACCGCCTGCGCCTCGCCATCGACAAGGCACGCTCCGTCAACATGCCCGCGGAGAACATCAAGCGTGCCATCGAGCGCGCCGCGGGCGGAGACAAGGCGGCCGTCTACGAGGAGATCGTCTACGAGGGCTACGGCCCCGGCGGCGTGGCCATCCTGGTGGAGACGGCCACGGACAACAAGAACCGCACCGCCGCTGACGTGCGCTCCCTCTTCGCCAAGTCGGGCGGCCAGCTGGCCGGCAGCGGCTCGGTCGCCTGGCAGTTCGAGCCGCGCGGGGTCGTCAGCGTCGGCCTGGGCGGCAGCGACGCGGATGACATCGCCCTGCTGGCCATCGACGCGGGGGCCACGGACGTGGATACCACGGCCGACCCCCTGGAGGTCACCACGGAGCCCGGCGAGCTGGAAGCGGTGCGCGTGGCCCTGGAGGGGGCCGGCCTGAAGGTCGAATCGGCAGAGATGACGATGCAGGCCAAGTCGCCGGTCGCGGTGGACGTCGACCGGGCGCGCCAGAACCTCCGCCTCATCGAGGCGCTCGAGGACAACGACGACGTGCAGCGCGTCACGGCCAACTTCGAGCTGCCTGACGAGATCCTGGCCGAGGCTGCCGCGTCGTGATCGTGCTGGGGATCGACCCCGGCACCGCCCGCACCGGATACGGCCTGGTGGCCCGCGAGGGGAGCGCCCTGCGCATGGTCGACTACGGCTGCTTCGAGACCATCCCCGACCGTTCGGCCGGGGCCCGACTGCTGCTCATCCACGAGGCCCTGACCGACCTCGTGGAGACGCACCACCCTGAGGCGATGGGGGTCGAGCGGCTCTTCTTCAACAAGAACGTGCAGACCGCCTTCGCCGTGGGCCAGGCGCGGGGCGTGGCCCTGCTGGTGGCGGCGCAGCACGGGCTGCCCGTCTTCGAGTATGGCCCGCACGAGGTGAAGATGGCGGTGACCGGCTACGGGCGCGCCACGAAGGACCAGGTGCAGCGCATGGTCCAACTGGTGCTCTCGATGGCTGAGCTGCCACGGCCGGACGACGCGGCCGATGCCCTGGCCGTGGCGGTCTGCACGGCCCACGCGGCGCCAGCGGCGACGGCGGCCGGCCGGTGATCGCCTCGCTGGATGGGGTCGTCGCCGCCGTGTCCGCGACATCCTTGGTGTTGGACGTGGGCGGTGTCGGCTACCGCGTGTACGCCGGACCGGGCACCCTGGCCGGGCTCACGATGGGCGGTCGCGTCAAGCTGCACACCCATCATCTCGTGCGCGAGGACCAGCAGGCCCTGTACGGATTCCGGAGCGCGGAGGAGCTGGGCTTCTTCGAGCTCATCACCACCGTCAGCGGCGTGGGGCCCAAGGTCGGTCTGGCCATCGTCTCGTCGCGGCCGGTGGCGGACCTGGAGCTGGCCATCCTGCAGGGCGACGAGGCCATCCTGACCGGGGTCCCGGGGGTGGGCAAGCGCCTGGCTGCCCGCATCGTCCTGGAACTGCGCGAGAAGGTGGCCACCGCCGGGGCGGGCGCCACCAGCGACGGCAGCGGCGAGTCGGAGGTCGTCGCCGCCCTGGAGGCGCTGGGCTACACGTCGCGCGAGGGACGGGAGGCGGCGCGGGCGGCCGTGGCCGGTCTGCCGGCCACGGCCAGCCTCGAGGAGCGTGTCAAGGAAGCGCTGCGATCGCTGCGACGCGACTGACGGCCGACTCCCGGTGAGTCGAACGCCTGTTCCATTCCATGCCGGCGTCTGGTAGACTCGCAGCTCATGGATGACGAGGAACGCTCCGTCGCCCCGGAGCTGGCGCGACCGGACGAGAACATCATCGAGACGTCGCTGCGACCGCGCCAGCTGGACGAGTACATCGGCCAGCGCCAGGTCAAGGAGAACCTCTCCGTGCTGCTGGCGGCGGCCAACGGGCGCCGGGAGGCCGCGGACCACGTCCTGCTCTACGGCCCGCCCGGCCTCGGCAAGACGACGCTGGCCAACATCGTCGCGCGTGAGCTGGGGGTCGCCATCCACACCACGAGCGGTCCGGCGATCGAGCGCCCCGGCGACCTGGCAGCCATCCTCACCAACATCGACGAGCGGGATGTCCTCTTCATCGACGAGGTGCACCGCCTCAACCACTCCGTGGAGGAGATCCTCTATCCGGCCATGGAGGACTTCGCCATCGACGTCATGATCGGCCGCGGCCCCAGCGCGCGCAGCCTGCGCCTCTCGCTCAAGCCCTTCACGGTGGTCGGCGCCACGACCCGGGCCGGACGCATCAGCTCGCCCCTGCGCGACCGCTTCGGTGCCATCTACCGGCTCGACTACTACGCGGAGGAGGAGCTGGCGGAGATCGTGCGCCGCTCGGCCGGCATCCTGGGCGTGGAGATCGACGAGGCTGCGGTGGCCATCCTGGCGGCCCGCGGGCGTGGGACGCCGCGCATCGTCAATCGCCTGCTGCGCCGCACCCGCGATCATGCCCAGGTCCGGGGGGACGGCCGCATCACGGAGGATCAGGCTTCGGCGGCCATGGGGACGCTGGACATCGACCCGGTCGGCCTGGACACCACGGACCGTCGGCTCCTGGCAGCCATCGTGCAGAAGTTCGGCTCGGGCCCCGTCGGCGGGGCCGCCATCGCCGCTGTCATCGGTGAGGAGGTGGAGACCGTGGAGGACGTCTACGAGCCGTACCTGCTGCAGCTGGGCTTCCTGGACCGCACCCCGCAGGGCCGCGTGGCCACCGAGCTGGCGCGTGAGCACCTCCGCGCGCTGGGGTACGAGGTGCCGCCGCCGCGGCGCGCCGAACGGGATGACCCTGGGCTCTGGGACGGCGTGACGGCCGAGGGTCGCAACGGCGCGGAAGACCCGCCCGAATGACGGCGATGGTGGCCCGGGTGGGCCAGTGAGCGAGCAGGCACGGCACCCTTCCCCGATCCGTTTCGAGACCGCGGGGCCAGCGGCAGGAGCAGGGAGCCGAGCGCGGGTGGGGCGCCTGGAGACGCCCCACGGCGTCGTGGAGACGCCCATCTTCATGCCCGTCGGCACCAACGCCACGGTCAAGGCCCTGGATCCCGATGACCTGCGCGAGGTGGGCGCCACCATCATCCTGGCCAACACCTACCACCTGTCCCTGCGGCCTGGCCACGAGCGCATCGCCCGGCTCGGCGGGCTGCATCGCTTCATGGCCTGGGATCGGCCTATCCTGACCGACTCCGGCGGCTTCCAGGTCGTGAGCCTGGGTGACCTGCGCCGCATCGACGAGCAGGGTGTCACCTTCCGCTCGCACCTGGACGGGGCGCTGCTTCACTTCAGCCCGGAGTTCGCCATCGCCGTCCAGGAGGCCCTGGGCGCAGACATCGCCGTCTGCCTGGACCAGCCCGTGCCGCCCCACGCCTCGTCCCGGGCAGAGGTGATGGAGGCCACGGCGCGGACGCATCGCTGGGCGGAACGCTGCCTTGAGGCCCACCGCCGCGAGGACCAGGCGCTCTTTGGCATCATCCAGGGCGGCCTGCACGAGGACCTGCGCATCGCCTCGACGCAGGCCATCTCGAGCCTGCCGTTCGACGGCATCTGCATCGGCGGCCTGGCTGGCGATGAGACACCAGCCCAGCGTCGTGCCGTCCTGGATGTCGTCGTGCCACGGCTGGCTGACGACCCGCGGCCACGCTATCTCATGGGCCTCGGATCGCCCATGGATCTCCTGGACGCGGTGGACGCGGGTGTGGACATGTTCGACTCCGTGCTGCCGGCGAGGGTGGCGCGAAACGGCTCCCTGTGGGTGCCGGGAGGTCGCCTCAACCTGCGCAACGCGTGCTACCTGGATGATGCGCGTCCCGTGCAGGACGGCTGCCCGTGCCGGCTCTGTCGAACCTTCTCGCGTGCCTACCTGGCCCACCTGTTCCGCGCCAATGAACTGCTCGCCTACCGGCTCGCGACTTGTCACAACCTGACCTTCACCCTAGACTTCATGGCCAACATCCGGTCCGCCATCCGGGCCGGCACCTTTCCTGACCTGAAGCAGTCGCTTCGTGCCAGCCAAGCTGACACGAATGGCGCTGAGACTGCGGACGAAGGGAGGGTGAAGTCGGAATGAAGGCCCGCCGCCCACACTAGGCGGCACCAGTCGGAGGCGTGAGGATCGATGGCCGGAAAAGTCCCCTCTCGCCGTGAAGCCAAAAAGCCCCCGAAGTCGAAGAAGACCAAGATCGCGCTCGAACCGTTCTCCGAGCCGCCGCTGCCCTCCGTCGAGGAGATCAAGCCCAAGCGGAAGCCGCGTCAGGAGGAAGACTCTTCCGAGTAGCGCCTTGGCCATGATCGGCACGGTGGCAGCCTCGGAGGTACACCAGGCATGACCGTCACCAGCGCCGGTCGGTCGACCGGGACAGACAAGAGCTCCACGAACGGGGCGCGTGACGCCCAGCGGAAGGACCGCCAGCAGGCGGTGGAGGCCGCCATCCTGACCATCGAGAAGCAGTTCGGGCAGGGCTCGATCATGCGTCTCGGCTCGGATGAGCGGCAGCAGATCGACTCGATCCCCACGGGTTCCATCGCCCTGGACCTGGCCCTCGGCGTGGGCGGCGTGCCGCGCGGTCGCATCACGGAGATCTTCGGCCCGGAGTCCTCTGGCAAGACGACCGTCTGTCAGCACGTCCTGGCGGAGGCTCAGCGACTGGGTGGCGTCGTCGCCTTCATCGACGTCGAGCATGCCCTGGACCCGCAGTACGCGCGCGCCTGCGGTGTGGACGTCAACAACCTGCTCGTGAGCCAGCCGGATACGGGTGAGCAGGCCCTGGAGATCACGGAGACCCTCATCCGCTCCGGTGGCGTGGACTGCGTCGTCGTCGACTCCGTCGCAGCGCTCGTGCCCCGCGCAGAGATCGAGGGCGAGATGGGTGACTCCTTCGTGGGCATCCAGGCACGGCTCATGAGCCAGGCCCTGCGCAAGCTCACGGGCATCGTCAGCCGCTCCAACACGGCGCTCGTCTTCACCAACCAGCTGCGCGAGAAGATCGGGGTCATGTTCGGCAACCCGGAGGTGACACCGGGCGGGCGGGCCCTCAAGTTCTACTCCAGCGTGCGCCTCGACATCCGCCGCATCGAGACCATCACCACCGGCTCGGAGGCGATCGGCATCCGCTGCCGAGTGAAGGTCGTCAAGAACAAGGTCGCGGCGCCCTTCCGGGTCGCGGAGTTCGACGTCATGTATGGCAGCGGCATCTCCCGCGAGGGTGGCCTGCTGGACGTCGGCGTGGCCTCTGACGTGGTGCGCAAGTCAGGCGCCTGGTTCACCTACGGCGAGACACGCCTGGGGCAGGGCAGGGAGCAATCCAAGGAGTTCCTGCGCGGCAACCCGGACATCGCCTCCCAGCTCGAGGGTGAGATCCGCGGCAAGGTGGCCACCATCGACGTCCCGGTGGAGGGCATCAAGGAGGCCGAGTAGCCAGGACGGGTCGCCGGGCAGCGCGGCCGGACAGGGATGCGAGGCCAGTTGGCGCCCACGGGCCGTAGCCCGGCAGAGCGGCGCCAGGCTGCCCTGGACCGCCGCGCGCGGCGCGCGACGGTCACCGATGCCGACGTCGTCATGGAGGCTGCGGCCGCCTTCCTCGCGGTTCGGCCACGGTCGGTCATGGAGACGCGGCGGCGCCTGCACGCGCTCGGATACACGCCGACGCTCGTCGACGACGTCATCGAGCGGCTCCGGATCGGTGGGCTACCTGGACGATCGCGCCTTCGCGCAGGCGTGGGTCGAGAGCCGCGACCGCGCGCGCCCGCGTGGCAGCGGGGCCCTTCGCCGTGAGTTGCAGCTGAAGGGCATCGAGCGGGCGGTCGTGGAGGAGATCCTCGCGGCCCGTGCGGAGGCCGGCGCTGTCGCCCCGGCGGGGTCGCTCCCAGCGGGCTCCTCCGCGGAGCACGAGGCCGGTCGGCGGCTCCTCCAACGCCAGGCCACCCGTCTCGAGCGGGAGACCGATCCACGCCGTCGGCGCCAGAGGGCCTATGCCCTGCTGGCGCGCCACGGCTTCGCCCCTGACGTCTGCGCGGAGCTTGCCAGTGGGCTGGCCGAAGCGCCGATCGCGGCTGATGACGAGGGCGTTTGACGCTCTCTTCGCAGGACGGGTAGGCTTGCTCACCTGACCCACGGACGGTGAGCGCACCGCTCGGCGGCCCACCAGGGACTGCCGGCGTCGCGGGCCGGGCCGTCGGAGGTGGCACGAGGGAGCGTCACCTTCGGCCACCCCCTGGCGGGGCTTCTAAGGAACGTGATTCACGTCCAGCCGTCGGTGCTGGATGGGAGGGACAGATGAACGAACCCGTCGTCATGGCGGTCATCCTGCTCGTGGTGGCCGTCGGCGGGCTCGCAGTCGGTTTCGTGGCGCGTGGATTCGTCGCATCGCAGGCCATCAAGGCCGCCAGCGACAAGTCCGAGCGCATCGTGGCCGAGGCGCGCGCCCAGCAGAAGGAGCTCATCCTCCAGGCCAAGGAGGAGCAGGTCCGTCTTCATCGCGAGCTCGACGCCGAGGGTCGCGCCAAGCGCAATGACCTGGCCGGTCTCGAGCGGCGCCTCCTGGCCCGCGACGAGCAGCTCGATCAGCGCACGGACATGCTCGAGGAGCGCGACCGCAAGTTGCTGATCCGCGAGCAGGAGCTGGAGGCCCAGCGCGCGGAGCTCGCCACCGCCCGCGGCGAGCAGGTGCAGGCGCTCGAGCGGGTCAGCGGCCTGTCGGCAGAGGAGGCCAAAGCCGTGCTCGTGGAGCAGGTCCGCGAGGAAGCCGAGCATGACGCGGTGCGTCTGGTGCGTGCCATCGAGCGCTCTGCCCGCGACAACGCCGAGGACAAGGCGCGCGACGTCGTCATCACGGCCATCCAGCGTGTCATGGTCGACCACACCGCAGAGGCCACGGTCTCCATCGTGCCCATCCCTTCCGACGAGATGAAGGGCCGCATCATCGGGCGCGAGGGCCGCAACATCCGGGCCCTCGAGCAGGCCACCGGCATCGACCTCATCATCGACGACACGCCGGACGCGGTCATGCTCAGCGGCTTCGACCCGGTTCGCCGCGAGGTGGCACGGCTGTCGCTGACCAAGCTCATCTCGGACGGGCGCATCCACCCGGGGCGCATCGAGGACGTCGTCGAGAAGTCTCGTGCAGAGGTAGACGTGCTCATCCGCGAAGCTGGTGAGGCGGCCGCTTACGACTGCGGGGTGCCCGGGCTGCCCGTGGAGATCCTGACCCTGCTCGGCCGACTGCGCTACCGCACCTCCTTCGGCCAGAGCGTCCTCAACCACGTCAAGGAGACGTCGCACCTGGCGGCCGTCATCGCCGCGGAGCTTGGTGCGGACGTCCAGGCGGCCAAGCTGGGCGGGCTGCTGCATGACATGGGCAAGGCCATCGACCACGAGGTAGAGGGCCCGCACGCCGCCATCGGCGCGGAGATCGCTCGGCGCCACGGGCTCTCGCCCAAGGCCATCAATGCCATCGCCGCGCATCACCAGGAGGTCGAGTACACCTGCCCGGAGGCGCCCATCGTGCAGATCGCCGATGCCATCAGCGCGTCGCGTCCGGGCGCTCGCGGCGAGTCGATGGACACCTACCTCAAGCGGCTCACGGACCTGCAGGCCATCGCGGATGCCTTCCCAGGGGTGGAGAAGTCCTTCGCCGTGCAGGCCGGGCGCGAGGTGCGCATCCTCGTGAAGCCTGAAGAGATCGATGACCTGGCATCCGGTCGCCTGGCCCGTGACATCGTCCGCCAGATCGAGGAGACGCTGACCTACCCCGGCCAGATCAAGGTCACCGTCATCCGCGAGACGCGCTCGGTGGAGTACGCCAAGTGACCCGGCCGCCAGGGGGCGGCCACGACCGGCCGCGGGCGGCCGGGACATGACAAGGCGCGACAAGGCGCGGACCCTGGCAGCCGACCAGCTGCCCGCCCTGCCGCTGACGCCCGGCGCAGGCACCTTGCGGGTGCTCATGATCGGCGACGTCATCGGCCGTCCGGGGCGCGTCGCACTGGAGCGCCACCTGCCCGCGCTGCGAGAGGAACGCGGCGTGGACCTCGTGACCGCCAACGGCGAGAACCTGGCCGGCGGCATGGGCCTCACCACGTCCACGGCGGCGGGCCTCTTCGGCTGTGGTGTGGACGTCATCACCAGCGGCAACCACATCTGGGACAAGCGCGAGATCATCCCCGAGCTCGACCGGGATGAGCGCATCCTGCGACCGCTCAACTACGGCAGCCACGGGGTACCCGGCCGTGGCTGGGGAGTCTTCCACGCGGCGGAGGGCACGGAGGTGGCCGTCGTCAACACCCAGGGCCGCTCCACGATGATCCCCATCGAGAACCCCTTCACGGAGATGGACCGCCTGCTCGACGAGGCCGCAGACGAGCTGCCGGCCGTCCGCCTGGTCGACTTCCACTGCGAGCTCACGAGCGAGAAGACAGCCTTCGGCCTGTACCTCGACGGTCGCGTCAGCGCCGTGGTGGGCACCCACACCCACGTCCCCACCGCGGACCAGCGCGTCCTGCCGCGTGGCACCGCGTTCACCGCCGACCTGGGCATGACCGGCCCCTTGGACAGCGTCATCGGCTTCGACCCGGAGACGGTCCTGCCGCGCTTCATCAACGGCCTGCCCACGCGGTTCGAGGTCGGCAGCGGCCCCGTCGTCCTGAATGCCGTCCTGATCGACATCGAGACCGCCAGCGGGCGTGCCCGCAGCGTGGAACGGATCGCCCGCATCATCGAGGCATGACCACGCCCCGCCGCAACCAGGTGGACCTGCACACGCACACGGCGCGCTCGGATGGCGTGCTCACGCCTCCGCAGCTCCTGGAGCAGATGCGCGCCTGGGGCTCCACGTTGGTGGCCATCACGGATCACGACACGCTGGCAGGCGCGCGCGAGCTGCTCGCGGCGGGTCTTGGCAGAAGGGACGGAGGTGGCCCCACGGTCATCGTGGGCGTCGAGATCAACACCAGCCTGGACGAGCCGGTCCGGGACGTGGCCCGGTCGCTGGACGAGGCGGCCGAGCTCCACATCCTGGGCCTGGGCGTGGACCCGGGCGACGCCGCCTTCGAAGCCATCCTCGCCAGGCAGCGAGGCGGGCGCCGCGATCGCCTGGAGGAGACGCTGGCTCGGCTCGACGAGCTCGGCCTGCCCGTGCGTGACCGGCTCCCCCGGGTGCCCGGCGGCATCGACGCCCTGGGGCGGCCCCATGTGGCCCGCGCGCTCGTCGCAGCAGGGCATGCCGAGTCGGTGGACGACGCCTTTCGCCGCTACCTCGAGCCAGGGCAGGCCGCCTACGTACGTCGCAGCGGCATCGGCCCGCGGGCGGCCATCGAGGCCATCACGGCGGCTGGTGGTCTGCCCTCGCTGGCGCATTCGCGATGGGCACCCGCCGAGCCGGATGTCATCGACCGCCTGCGGGACTGGGGTCTGTGCGCCCTCGAGGTCTACTACCCCGGCTGGGACGAGCCCACCGTGGAGGCGATGGCGGCCTTCGCCGAGGAGCGCGCCCTGCTGGCCACCGGCGGTTCCGACTACCACGGCGACCTGGGGGGCTATGCAGCCTCGCAGGCCGAGGTCCACGTGCCGCGCCACGTCGGCGAGCGCATCACCGCAGCGCTGGGCCTGCCGTGAGCGTGCGCGCGACGCTGCCGGTGCTCGACTCGCCCCCGTCGCCCCCCGCAGCCCCACGCCCAGGCGCCCGGCCCCACGACGCGCTCGAGGAGTACGCCACGGAGGGTCGCCTCCTGCCCGCGTTCCACGTGTGGACGCTGGGCTGCCAGATGAACGCCTCGGACTCCGAGGAGATGGCGGGTGCCCTGCTGGCTGCGGGCTGTCGGGAGGCCGGAGGCCTGGAGGAGGCGGGGCTCATCGTCATCAACACCTGCTCCATCCGCGAGACCGCGGAGCAGAAGGTCATCGGCCGGATGGGCGTGCTGGCGCGCCGCAAGGCCGCCGACCCGACGCTGCGCGTGGTCCTGACGGGCTGCTCGGTGCGCGCCGACAACGCGGCCAGCCTGCGGCGGCGCTACCCGGCCGTGGACCTCTTCCTGCGTCCCGACGAGGAGCCCGAGCTGGTCGAACGCCTCGGCCTGGCGGGACCGACCACCCCGGGCGCGCTGGCCCGCCCCGGGTACCAGCGCGTGCGCGACTCCATCGCAGCCGTCGCCGATCGCCTGCCGGCCACGCGGGCGGCGGCTGTCGAGGCAGGGCGCATCGCGCGGTCGACGAGCGCGCGGGCGTGGCTGCCCATCGTGTACGGCTGCGACAAGACCTGCACGTACTGCATCGTGCCGTTCTCGCGGGGGCCCGAGCGCAGCCGCCCCTTCGATGACATCGTGGCCGAGGCCCGCATCCTGGCCGCCTCGGGCTGCCGCGAGATCACCCTGCTCGGCCAGAACGTCAACTCATGGGGCCACGACCTGCCACCCGACCCCCGCTTCGCGGAGCTGTCCGGTCAGCGGCGCCTGGGGCGTGCCCAGGCTCGCGATGGGTGCCCGGACATCGCGGCCCTGCTGCGCGCCATCGATGGCATCCGTGACGGCCAGGGGCGGCCGGTCGTCGGCCGACTTCGCTTCGTGACCTCTCATCCCTGGGACCTCACGGAGCGGCTCATCGCGGCCATGGCCGACTGTCCCTCGGTCTGCGAGCACCTGCACCTGCCCGTGCAGTCGGGCTCGGATGCGGTCCTGCAACGCATGGGCCGCCAGTACGACGTCGCGGCCTACGGCGACCTCGTGGCTCGCTTGCGGGCCGCGGTGCCGGGCATCAGTCTCACGACGGACGTCATCGTCGGGTTCTGCGGCGAGACCGAGGAGCAGTTCGAGGCCACGCTCGAGCTGCTGCGGGGGGTGCGCTTCGAGCAGGTCTTCGCTGCCGCCTACTCGCCTCGTCCGGGCACGCCGGCGGCGCGGCTCGCCGACGACGTCCCGGCGG
Source organism: uncultured Chloroflexia bacterium (assembly GCA_963707395.1). Lineage (GTDB taxonomy): Bacteria > Chloroflexota > Limnocylindria > Limnocylindrales > CSP1-4 > JAFMJV01. The sequence goes on along the minus strand of CAVPPQ010000023.1, from coordinate 4,576 downwards.
TGGAGAAGCGCCGCCGGCTCAATGCCCTGCTGGCGGTCCAGGAGGACATCGGGCTGCAGTCGAACCAGGCGTGGCTGGGCCGCCGGACGGAGGTGCTCGTGGAGGAGGCGCGCCCGCCGCGCCGCCACGACCACCACGAGCACGATGCGGACGCTGACGCTGACGCTGGCCGCGACAGCCCAGGGCGTGGCCCGCGCCTCGTGGGCCGCAACCGCGAACACAAGCTCGTCCACTTCGACGGCCCGGCCAGCCTCGTCGATCAGCTCGTCGATGTGGACGTCACGCGCGCCGGCCCCTACGCGCTGGCAGGCCGCATGGTGGGCGAGGGTGGTCACGGCTGAGCTGCCGCCCCTGGTCGTGGTCGGTGGCGCCACCGCGACGGGCAAGACAGCCCTCTCCATCGCGCTCGCGCGTCGCCTGTCCGGCGTCGAGATCGTGTCCGCCGATTCGCGCCAGGTCTACCGCGGCCTGGACATCGGCACGGCCAAGGCGACGCCAGCCGAACGCGCCGCCGTGCCCCACCACGGCCTGGATCTCGTGGAGCCGGACGAGCCCTTCACGGCCGCCGACTACCGGCGCGCGGCGCTCGGCGCGCTCGAAGGCATCGCGGCCAGGGGCGGGCTGGCCTTCCTGGTCGGTGGCACGGGCCTCTACCTGCGGGCCGTGGCGCGCGGCCTGCCGCTGGACGCGGACACGACTGACGCCACGATCCGGGGCGAGCTCGAGCGCCGTCTGTCCGCTGAGGGCCTCGCGGCGCTGTCGGCCGAGCTGGCCAAGCGTGATCGCGCCGCCGCAGCACGGGTGGACCTGCACAATCCGCGCCGGGTGGTGCGCGCCCTCGAGCGCGCCATCGTGACCGGGTCGGGCCTGCCGCCCCAGCCGCGGGGCTACCCCGCGCCCGTCATGTGGCTGGGTCTGGCCCGGGGATCGGCCGAGCACCGCCAGGCCATCGATGCCCGGGTCGACGCCCAGTTCGCAGCAGGCCTGCTCGAGGAGGCTGCTGCGCTCCGCACCCGGTATCAGGAGGACTTGCCGGCCTTCAGCGCCATGGGCTACCGGGAGGCCTTCGACGTGCTCGCCGGTCGCCGTGACGCGGCGTCGGCGAGGGCCGTCGACGCACAGCGGACCTGGGCGTACGCACGTCGGCAGCGCACCTGGTTCCGCTCGGAGCCGGAGGTGCACTGGCTGGAGGCGGGGGAGGGGGTCGCCGATCGTGCCTGGAGCGTGTTGACGCCCTTCCTTCGCGCCGTCGGCCGCGGCGGCTATGCTGGCGATCCATGACTCGCAGCGACCTCATCGACCTGGCGCCCCCGCAGGAACGGGCCTTCCTGATCGCCGTGGAGACCGGCACGGACGACGGATGGACGGCGGAGGAGTCGCTGGCCGAGCTGGCCAGCCTGGCCGACACGGCCGGCGCGGAGGTGGTGGGCGCCGAATGGCAGCACCGCCGGCACATCGATCCCAACTGGTACCTGGGCAAAGGCAAGGCGGAGGAGTTGCGGGTCGCGAAGCAGGAGACGGGCTTCACCCTCCTGGTCGCGGATGACGAGCTCTCGCCGAACCAGCAGCGCGCCCTGGAGGAGCTGCTCGCGGTCAAGGTCCTCGACCGCAGCGGCCTCATCCTGGACATCTTCGCCCAGCACGCCCAGACGCACGAGGGCCGACTCCAGGTGGAGCTGGCCCAGCTCCAGTACCAGCTGCCCCGGCTGACGCGCATGTGGACGCACCTCTCGCGCACCGGTGGCGGCATCGGCACGCGCGGCCCCGGCGAGACACAGTTGGAGACCGACCGACGGGTCATCCGGGTTCGCATCCGCAAGCTCAAGGAGCGCGTCGAGCAGGTCCGTCAGCAGCGCGAGACGGCAGGGCGCTCGCGCGACCGCCGCCTCGTGCCGAGCCTGGCCATCGTGGGCTACACGAATGCCGGCAAGTCCTCGTTGCTCAACGCCCTCGCGGGGCGGGAGGCGGCGCGTGCCGAGGACCGTCTTTTCGCCACACTGGATCCCACGAGCCGCCAGGTGAAGCTGGGTGACGGCCAGAGCGTCGTCCTGACCGACACGGTGGGCTTCATCCACAAGCTGCCGCACCAGCTCGTGGACGCCTTTCGAGCCACGCTGGAGGAGGTCACGCGCGCGGATGTCCTGGTCGAGGTCGTCGACGGCTCGGACGCCCACGCCCGGGCCCACCGCCAGACCGTGCAGGAGGTCCTCGACGACCTCGGCGCGGGCGAGAAGCCCCGGATCGTGGCGCTCAACAAGGCTGACCTGTTCGATCCCGTCGCTCAGCGGGGGGACGCCCTCGCGCCGGTGGTCGGGGAGGCGGTGCCGGTCTCCGCGCTCACCGGCTTCGGCCTGGACACGCTGCGCGTTCGCATCTCGGCGGTGCTGGCGGACCTCTGGGAGGACGTGGACGTGACGCTCCCGTACGCGGAAGGTGAGCTCGTGGCCCGCGTGCGCGAACGGGGCACGGTGGAGGTCACCTACCAGGACGCCGGCGTGCGGGTGGTCGGGCGTGTCATCCCCTCGCTCGCCGGTGAGTTGCGCGCGGCCGCCCGCCGGTCCGCTTCCGTCGCCGGACCGGCTCCGAACGCATGAGCCAGCCGCTGAGCATCGTCTGCCGACCCACGCCGACCGGGTTCCTGTGCGAGGTCGTGGTGGGACGGGACGCGGCCGCCACGCGCCACAGCGTGAGCGTGAGCCGCGCCGACCTGGCACGCCTGGCCCCCGGACACTACGACCCCGAGCGGCTGATGGCGGCCTCCTTCGCCTTCTTGCTCGCTCGCGAGCCGCGCGAGGCCATCCTGCGCAGCTTCGACCTGCCCGTCATCGAGCGCTACTTCCCCGGCTACGAAGCTGCCATCGGTGGTCTGCTGGAGACCTGAGCACGGATCGCGACCGACGCGGCGCGGTGGCGGAGGGGTTCCCGGTCCGCAGGCGCGCGCGGTGCTATCGTCTGGGGGACGCGGCGCCATCGGGGAACTAGGGTGGCCGTGCGGACCAGCACGTCCAAGGGAGTCGACCATGGAGCTCTTCTTCGCCTACATCGACCCAGGCTCAGGCAGCCTGATCATCCAGGCCCTCATCGCCGGCCTGGTCGCCATCCCGATCTTCTTCCGGCACCAGATCTCGCGCTTCCTGCGCGCCGTCCGCGGCGGCGACGAGAAGAGCGCGCCCTCGCTCACGCCGACGGATGACGGCAGTCGGGACGCCTGACCCGGAGGCCCCAGCCGCGGCCCCGGCACCCGGGTCCGCACGAGCCGCGGGGGAGGATCCGGGCCTGGCGCGTGATCCGGGCTCCTACCGTGACCCGGCCGGCTTCGTCTTCCGCCGGTCTGGCACGGTCTACCGCCAGGTCCAGGCCTCCTTCGCGCCGGACTGGGAGCGCTTCATCGGCTCGGGGCTCTACGAGCGCCTGCGGGGGGAAGGGCTCATCCTGGGGCACGAGGAGGTCGATCTCGCGCTGGCCGCGGCACCGCCTGCCTACCGCGTCATCCGGCCGGAGCGCCTGGACTTCATCTCGTACCCCTACGAGTGGTCCTTCAGCCAGCTCAAGGACGCCGCCCTCCTGACCCTCCACGCGCAGTCCCTGGCGGCGGAGGCGGGCATGACGCTGCGCGACGCCTCCGCCTACAACGTGCAGTTCCAGCGGGGGCGTCCGGTGCTCATCGACTCGCTCTCCTTCGAGCGGGCAGAAGAGGGTCGGCCCTGGGTCGCCTACCGCCAGTTCTGCGAACACTTCCTGGCCCCGCTGGCCCTCATGGCACGGGTCGATATCCGACTGGGTGGCCTCCTGCGCGATCACCTCGAGGGTGTGCCGCTCGACCTTGCGTCTCGCCTGCTCCCGAGCCGGACGCGCTTCTCGCTGAGCCTCGGGCCGCACATCCACCTCCACGCCCGCGCTCAGCGTCAGCACGCCGACGACAACCGCGACGCTGCCGACATCGTCGATGGACCGCGCACAGCCAGCATGTCCTCATCACGCCTGGCCACGCTCGTCGAGTCGCTGCGCACCACGATCGAGGGGCTCGACTGGGCCCCCGTGGGGACGGTCTGGGCCGACTACGCCGAGAACACCAGCTATGACGACGCGGCCACGGCAGCCAAGGAGTCAGCCGTGGCGTCCGCCCTCGAGCTGGCGGGCGGCTCGACGGCCTGGGACCTGGGCGCCAACACGGGCCGGTACAGCCGGCTTGCCGCTGATCGCGGCTACCGGGTGCTGGCCCTCGACGTCGATCCCGGCGCCGTGGAGCGACACTACCGCCGCCTGCGCGAGGAGGGTCGCCCGGACATCCTGCCGCTGCTCGCCGACCTCACCAACCCCAGCCCGGCGCAGGGGTGGGGGAGCGCCGAGCGGGCTTCCCTCCTGGCCCGCGCGCACGCGGACGTCGTCCTCGCCCTGGCGCTCGTCCACCACCTGGCCATCGGCGCCAATGTGCCGCTGCCCATGATCAGCGCGCTCTTCGCCCGCCTGGCGCCGCAGGCCATCGTGGAGTTCGTGCCCAAGGAGGACGCCATGGTGCGGCGCCTGCTGGCGTGGCGGCGCGACGTCTTCGCGGACTACACGATCGAGGGCTTCC
>CAVPPQ010000022.1:0-15927 GCA_963707395.1 uncultured Chloroflexia bacterium | reverse complement strand
AGCGCACCCGGCGCGAGTGGATACGCGGCCGGTCAGCCCGGCCTGAGGGATGATCGGCCGACCGCCTCGAGACGCCACCCGACCGCGACATCCGTCCCCTGAGACGCCCGGAGATCCGACATGAGCCAGCTGCCCTACGACCGCCCGAGTGACCCGGCCAAGCGCCACTCCGCCGCCCTGACCGACGGCCCAGATCGGGCCGCCGCGCGGGCCATGCTCAAGGGCATGGGCTTCACGGACGATGACCTCGCGCGGCCCATCATCGGCGTGGCCACGACGTGGATCGAGACGATGCCCTGCAACCTCAACCAGCGCCGCCTGGCGGAGTTCGTGAAGGAGGGCATCCGCTCCGCCGGTGGCACCCCCATGGAGTTCAATACCATCGCCGTCTCGGACGGCGTGGCCATGGGGACCGAGGGCATGAAGGCCTCGCTCGTCAGCCGCGAGATCGTGGCCGACTCGATCGAGCTCGTCGCGCGGGGCCACCTCTTCGACGGGCTCGTGATGCTGTCCGGGTGCGACAAGACCAATCCAGGGGCGGCCATGGCCGCGGCTCGCCTCGACATCCCCACGGTCATCCTCTATAACGGCACGATCTACCCGGGCACCTACAAGGGTGAGGCGCAGGACGTCGTCAGCGTCTTCGAGGCCATCGGCGCCTACCGCGCCGGCAGGATCAGCCTCGAGGAGCTCTACGAGATCGAATCGGTGGCCTGCCCGGGCGCGGGCGCCTGCGGCGGCCAGTTCACCGCCAACACGATGAGCATGTGTCTGGAGTTCCTGGGCCTCTCACCGGCTGGCCTCAACGGCATCCCGGCGGAGGATCCGCGCAAGGACGATGCGGCGCGCCAGTGCGGCGAGCTGGTCATGGACCTCGTGCGCCGTGACGTACGACCGAGCCGCATCGTGAGCCGCCAGTCGCTGGAGAACGCCATCGCCGGCGTCGCCGCCACGGGCGGCTCGACCAATGCCGTCCTGCACTTGCTGGCCATCGCCTCGGAGTTCGGCATCGCCCTCGACATCGATGAGTTCCACGAGGTGGCGGCGCGCACGCCGCTCATCGGCGACCTGCGGCCGGGTGGTCGGTACTCGGCCGCGGACATCGACGCCGCGGGCGGCGTCGGCATCGTGGTGCGGGAGCTGCTCAAGGCCGGGCTCATGCACGGGACGCCCACGACCGTGACCGGCCAGACGATGGCCGACATCGGTGCCAGCGTGGTCGAGACACCCGGGCAGCAGGTCTTTCGGCCCATCGAGCGACCCATCAAGACCACGGGCGGGCTGGCCATCCTGCGCGGCACGCTCGCCCCGGACGGCTGCGTCATCAAGCTGGCGGGCCACGAGCGGCGCAGCTTCAGCGGGCCGGCGCGCGTCTTCGACTCCGAGCCGGCCTGTTTCGAGGCCGTCAAGCAGCAGCGCATCAAGCCGGGCGACGTCGTCGTGCTGCGCTACGAGGGGCCGGTCGGCGGCCCGGGCATGCAGGAGATGCTGGGCGTCACGGGGGCCATCGTGGGCGAGGGCCTCGGCGAGTCCGTGGCGCTCCTGACCGACGGCCGCTTCAGCGGCGGCACGCGCGGCCTGATGATCGGGCACGTGGCGCCGGAAGCCGCACTCGGCGGAACGATCGCCCTCGTCGAGGAGGGCGACACGATCACCATCGACGTGGACCGCCGCGCCCTCGACCTGGAGGTGTCGGAGTCCGTCCTCGCGGAGCGGCGAGCGCGCTGGCGCGCTCCGGAACCTCGCTACCGCGGTGGCGTCATGGCCAAGTACGCCGCGCTCGTGAGCTCGGCCAGCCTGGGGGCGGTCACCAACCCCAAGCGCTGACGCGGCACCACGAGCACGGATCCGCGCGGGTGCCACGCTGCCCGCGCGCGGGTGGCCAGGCTGCCCGCGCCCCCGGCTTGTCGGTCAGCGAGGGTCCCGGCCGGCCTACCGCTCGACCTGGGCGCGGATGGTGTCCGGTCCGGAGGAGTTGTTCTGCCAGGCCTCGACCAGGATCGAGCTCGTCTGCGTGTCCTTGCGCAGGCCGCCCACGCGGGCGCCCACGTTGCCGAAGGCCCGTGTCGTCCAGGTCGCACCGCCATCGAGCGACTCGATGCGCACCGGCGTGAACGCCCCGTTCTTGCTGGCCGTGGCCTCGATGACGATCCGCGCACCGCTCACATCGGCGGTGTGGACCTCCGAGGGGCTGGCGACGCTGCCGGTGCCCACGACCACGACTGCCGGGCCGAACGTGGCACCGCCGTCCACCGAGGACTGCACCTTGGCCTTGCCGTTGTCCGTGTAGGCCACGACGGTGTTCACACCGCGAGCAGCCACCTGCGGTCGGGCGGTGTCACTCGAGGCCATCGTCTGGACCGGTCCGGGCATGATGTCAGGAGGGGCATCGCCCGTGATGACGAAGCGCTGGGAGCGCAGGTCGCGATCTGCGCCGGCCGTCCAGGCCACGTGGACGGTGTCCGTGCCGGCGTCCACGGAGATGCCGCCCTTGCGGTCGGCGTCACCGAGCCCGATGACCTTGCGGTACGCGGGCGTCTCACCCAGGGTCTCGAGGCTGCGGAGCATGAGCTTGGCGCGCGACTGGCCGAAGGACTGCTCGATCCAGGCCACGGCCAGGAGCTTCTTGCCCAGGCAGCCGACGTCCACCGCGCTCACGGTGCGATCGGCGTCCGCCTTGGTCAGGAAGGCCTGCGCCGCGGAGCCGCCGATGGTGCGGCTCGTCAGCAGCACGTCGCGGTCAGTGACGACATCCCCGGGTAGGTGGCCGCGGTGGCCGCCCAGATGCGTCCGCCGCAGACGTCCAGCGACATGCCGCGCATGCCGTCCCCAGCGACGCGGAACTGGCGGAGGCTGCCGGGTCCCTTCAGATAGGAATACCCGCCATCGGTGGAATAGGCGACATAGAGCTCACCCGGCCGCGTGTCCTTGCGATAGCCGACGGCCACCACGGGACCGTACTTGGCCGTCTTGCCCGCCGTGGCGATATCCAGGACGCGCAAGAGCTGGTCCTTGACGAGCGGATCGGGTTGCGCAGCCGTGTAGGCGCCGAGCGCGGGGACGGCCGCCACCAGCAGCAGGCTCAGGGCCGCGGCGACGGCAGGCAGGAATCGAGGCTTGACGACCATGGCGTTTCTCCAAGTCACGGACACGTATGCGCGATGGGCCACCCTCCGTCGCCAGCCTACCCGAAGCGGGTGCGGCACGCAGGCGACGGTCGCCGAACTCCGACGCCGACCCCGTTGAGAGCCCATCGCTGACCGACGGCGGGCGCGAGCGGCGAGGCTCAGATCGCCTCGACACCGCGGCGCAGGCCGCCACGGCGCGTCAGGGCGTGGCTGGCGAGGGCTGCCACGCCCATCGCCACCAGGGCTCGCTCGGCCATGGGCATGGGGCGCACGACGGCCAGGAACTGGTCGGCGCGGGCGCGATCGATGGTGGCCAGCAGGGCAGAACCCTCAGCGGTCAGCGAGAGCACCCGCTGGCGCCGGTCGGCGACCTCCTCGCTCCGCTCCAGGTAGCCGCGCTCGACAAGGCCGCTGACGACCCGGCTGGTGGCCGACGGCGAGCGCCCGAGTTGCTCGGCGAGGTCGGCCACGGTGAGCGTGACCGGCCCGGCTGCGGCATACAGGGCAGCCAGCTGGGTAAAGCCCAGGTCGAGCGAACCGAGTTGCTGCGCGAAGCCGATGACCAGCTCGCGCCACAGGGCCCGACCGACGGCGATGCGGTCCGAGAGCATCCGCGGGTTCTGCAGCTCATCGCCGGCGGCCTGGACGACCGGGGAGAGCAGTCCATCATCCATCGGCTGCATGATTGCACACGAAACGCGCGCGTCCACGGGCGCGCCTGTTACGGTGCGCGTGGCGCCGCCGGGTCCATCTCGCCGTGCGCGCGACACGCGGTCTTGAGTGAAGGTCGGAGGGAGTCCAGCTCGGTGCCTGCCTACATCTACCCGGGCCAGGGGTCGCAGTCGGTCGGCATGGGCAAGGCCCTCGCCGACGCGTCGGCGGAGGCCGCCGCCGTCTGGCACACGGCTGACGAGGCCCTTGGCGAGCCCATCTCGCTGCTGGCATGGGAAGGTCCCGCGGAGGTCCTCGACCAGACGGTCAACGCGCAGCCGGCACTGCTGGCTTCGTCCATCGCGGCGCACCGGGCGCTCGACGTGGTCACGGCGGGCGGTTCCTCCCCACTCGCGGCGCCGTCCTTCTTCGCCGGTCACTCCATGGGCCAGTACAGCGCCATGGTCGCGGCCGGGGTCCTCGACCTCGCCGACGCGTTGCGGCTCGTGCGCGAGCGAGGCCGTCTCATGCAGGCCTCCTCGGGTGACGGCGCCATGGCGGCCGTCATCGGCCTGCCGGACGAGCGCCTCGACGACCTCGTAGCCGCCGGCTCCGCCCACGGCATCCTCACCGTGGCCAACCGCAACTCGCCCGGTCAGGTCGTCATCAGCGGCCAGCGCGCTGCCGTAGAGGCCGCGGCTGGCGCGGCCAAGGGCCTCGGGGCCCGCCTGGCCAAGGTGCTGCCCGTGAGCGTGGCGGCCCACTCGCCGCTCATGGCGGAGGCCGCGGCCGGGATGCAGCGGGCCCTGGAGCCGATCACCTTCTGGGATCCGCTCGCCCCGCTGCTGGCCAACGCCGACGCCACGCTCCTCACCACGGGCGAGGCCTGCCGTGCCGAGCTCATCGACCACCTCACGCGAGGCGTCGACTGGGTGGCAGCCATCGGGGCCATGACCCGCGCCGGTGTGCGTACCTTCGTCGAGGTGGGGCCCGGCAAGGTCCTGTCCGGCCTCGTCAAGCGCATCGACAGCGAGGCCACCATCATCTCCATCGACGACATCACCACCGAGGGTGGCCTCGTGCTGCCCGTCGAGACGACCACACAGGAGTAGACCCAGCACATGCGCCGACCCGACTTCACCCGACGCGTGGCCGTCACCGGCCTCGGCATCATCAGCCCCGTGGGCTCCACCATCGCCGGCGCCTGGGACAACCTCGTGGCCGGCAACAGCGGCCTCGCGCGCATCACGCGCTGGGACCCCGAGGTCAGCCCCTGCCACGCCGCGGGAGAGGTCAACGACTTCGAACCCAAGGACTGGATGGACTTCAAGGCCGTCAGGCGCACGGACAAGAACGTCGTCTTCGGCGTGGCCGCCGCGAAGCAGGCCCTGGCGGACTCCGGGCTCGTCATCGACGCTGACAACGCGGAGGACATCGGGGTCATCTTCGGCTCCGGCGTCGGCGGGCCAGCCCTCATGCAGGACGCTATCGCGACCTACGCCACGAAGGGCCCCAAGTCGGTGAGCCCCTTCTTCATCGCCAACATGCTGCCTGACACTGCCTCCGGCCAGATCGCCATCGAGACGGGCGCCAAGGGCTCCAACATGTGCATCGTGACGGCCTGCTCGACGGGCACGCACAACATCGGCGAGGCAGCGGAGGGCATCCGCCGGGGCGACTACATCGCGGCCATCTGCGGAGCCACGGAGACGCCGCTCTACGAGGTCGGCTACATCGGCTTTTCCAACATGCGCGGCATGGGCACGCCGCGTGAGGGACGGCCCCTCACGGACATCTCGCGGCCCTTCGACCGCAGCCGCGATGGTTTCGTGCTGGGCGAGGGCTCGGGTGCCCTCATCCTCGAGGACCTCGAGTTCGCCAAGGCGCGTGGGGCCACGATCTACGCGGAGGTCGTGGGCTACGGCAACGCCGCCGATGCCTGGGACCTCATCCAGCCCGTGGACAAGGGTGACGGCGTGCGCCGTGCCATGGAGATGGCACTCGAGAGGCACGGCGTCCCACGCGACGAGATCGACCTCGTCAACCCACACGGCACGTCGACCCCCCTTGGTGACCTGCGCGAGGCGGAGGCCATCAAGGCCGTCTTCCCGAACCGCTACAAGGACGTCGCCATCAGCGCCACCAAGTCGCTGACGGGGCACCTCATGGGCGCGGCCGGTGCGGTGGAGGGCGTCTTCACGGTCCTCTCAGTCCACCACCAGATCGCCCCGGCGACCCTCAACTACCTGGAGCCGGATCCCGAGATCGACCTCGACGTGGTCCACGGCGAGTCCCGCCCGATGCGCATCCGCTACGCCATGAGCGACAACATCGGCCTGGGTGGCCACAACGGGGCCATCATCTTCAAGCGCTACGCGGGCGACTGACCCCGGGACCGACCGACGGGGGCGGGCCGCGATCGAGTCCAGCCTCGGCTACGATCCTCGCAACCTCGCCGCAGGAGCCCTTCGACCCGTGAACCGAGACGATCCCGCACGTCGCGCCGTCGTGACCGGCCTCGGGGCCGTCACGCCCATCGGCAACGACCACCCCACCTTCTGGGCCAACGCCGTGGCCGGCAAGAGTGGGGGTGGCCCCATCACGCACTTCGACGCCTCCGACCTCGATGTGCGCATCGCCGCCGAGGTCAAGGGCTTCGACCCGTCGGTGGCCATGAACCCCAAGATGGCCCGCCGCATGAGCCGCTTCATCCACTTCGGCATGGCTGCTGCCAAGGAGGCCGTGGCGGACGCGGGACTGGACTTCTCGGACTGGACGCCGGAGCAGCGCGACCGCGCGGCCGTGGCTATCAACACCTCCGGCGGCGGCATGGAGCAGGTCATCGAGGGCCAGGACACCATCAACACGAGGGGAGCGCGCTTCGTCAGCCCCTTCGCCATCCCGGCGCTGTCGGGCTCCATGGCCGCCTGCCTGGTTTCCATGGAGTACGGTCTCACCGGTCCCGTCATCACACAGGTCGCCGCCTGCGCCTCAAGCGTCATCTGCTTCCTGGACGGGCTGCGCATGATCCAGCACGGCGAGGCAGACGTCGTCATCGCCGGCGGCGCAGAGGCCCCGCTGCTGAAGATGGGCTTCGCGGCCCTCTCCAACATGGGCGCCCTCTCCAGGCGCAACGACGAGCCGGAAAAGGCCTCACGGCCCTTCGACCGCGACCGCGACGGCTTCCTCTTCGGCGAGGGCGCCGGCGTCATCGTCCTGGAGTCGGCGGAGCACGCCATGCGTCGGGGTGCCCGCATCCAGGCCGAGGTCATCGGCGCCGCCCTGACCGCGGACGCCTTCCACATCTCTGCCCCGGAGCCGACCGGCCGGGGCGCCACGATGGCCATGCGCAAGGCCGTCGCTGACGCGGGCATCGCGGCCGACGAGGTCGACTACGTGGTGGCGCACGGCACGTCCACGCCGCTCAACGACGCTACGGAGACCCGCGCCATCAAGGCCGCGTTCGGCGACCACGCCTACCGAACGGCCATCTCCTCGCCCAAATCGATGGTCGGCCACCTGCTCGGAGCGGCCGGCGCGGTGGCCGCGCTGGTGGCCATCGGCGCCATCCGCGAGGGCGTCATCCCACCCACCATCAACCTCGACAACCCGGACCTGCCCGACTGCGACCTCGACTATGTGCCCAACGTGGCGCGCCGCACCAACGTGGACACGGCCATCATCAACGGCTTCGGCTTCGGCGGCCAGAACGCGGTCGCGGTCTTCCGCCGCTTCGAGGCCTGATCGGTCGTCATGCGGCGGGCGCTGGCCCTGACCATCGCCCTGGGCCTCACGCTCCTGGCGGCCACCCCGGCGGCGGCGCAGTCGGGATCGGCGTCACCGGCGGCCCGCGTGGACGACGAGGCCTCGCCGGACGCGTCGGGCGTGCCTGGCGCGTCGGGCGTGCCGGGCGCATCGGCCGTGCCTGGCACGTCGGAGTCACCGACCGGGCTGGCGCCGGACATCGTCATGGTCATGGTCGACGACCTGGGCTTCATATCCGACGACCGGGTGCTGCAGCGCCTGCCCAGCATCCGCGAGCTGTGGCTGGACGGCGGCCTGCGCTTGGAGGGCATGCACGACCAGACGCCTCTGTGCGGACCGTCGCGCGCGTCGCTCCTGACCGGCAAGGACACCCTTGACCACGGCGTGCTGCGCAATGATCCCCGCCCGCTCGACGACACGGAGACGGTCGTCGTGGCCCTCGACGAGGCTGGCTACCACACGGTGCAGGCTGGCAAGTACCTGAACCGCTACGACGGCTCCGTCGTGCCGCCCGGCTGGGACCGCACCTTCATGCTCCGATCGGAGGAGCGCAGCAGCTTCTGGCGGGATGGGGAGCCGGTGCGCGAGCGGGGCCGCTTCAGCGACGATGCCATTCGGGAAGAGGCCGTGCGCCAGGTCCGCGAGGCGCCGACCGACCAGCCCCTCCTCTCCTGGGTCTCGTTCGGGGCGCCGCACGTCTGTGAGGCCGTCGGCGAGCAGTGCTACACGCCGGAGGTCATGCGCCAAGACCAGGGCGCGGAGGCCTGCACCAGCCTGGCACCCTTCAAGCCGCCCTCCTATACGACCCGCACGAACCCGCGCGAGGTGCGCGCCATGCCGCCCTGGCCCCGCGGCTGGCGGCTCCGAGAGGTGTGCGAGTCGCTCCTCGTGGTCGATCGGGCGGTGGGCCAGCTCGTGGAAGCCCAGGCCGAGCGTGGGCGTCCGGCGCTCTTCATCTTCGTCTCGGACAACGGCATGTCCTGGGGCCAGAAGGGCTTCTCGCTGAAGCACACGCCGCCGGCCACGCGGTCGACCTTCTACGCGGCCGGGACGGGGGTGCCGGCCGGCAGCAGTGACGTCCTGCTCTCCAAGACCGACGTGGCGCCGACGCTCGCGGAGGCCGCCGGCGTGGACCTCCCGTGGGCCAACGGCGCCAGCTTCCTGCCGATCCTGCGTGGCTTGCCGTTCGGCGGGCGGCAGGAGATGCTGGAGGTCATGCCCGGTTCCGGGGGCGTCGACTACGTGGGTTGGAGCGCCCTGCGGACACCGGTGGCACGCTTCATCCGCTGGGACGACGGCAAGCGCGAGCTGTACGACCTGGTGGCGGATTCCTGGGAGCTGGAGAACCTGGTGCGGACGGAGCCGCAGCAGGCCGCGGCCATGGAGGCCCGACTCGACGAGCTCCTGGTCACCTCCGCCGAAGGTAGCGACCCAGCCTCAGCCGCCGGCGGGGCGTGACGGCAGCACGCGGCCCTCGAAGTCGGCCAGTCGGCGCACCATCGCCTCCGGGATGCGCATGACCTTGCCGTCCACGAAGTCGAAGAAGACCTGGACCGTGGAGCCATCGGCGATGAGGCGCGCCGGACCGATCTCGGACGCGCCCACCTCGAGGCGATACTCCAGGCTGAAGGACGAGCGCCCCAGCCAACCGACGCGGCAGGCGCAGGTGAGCGCCTCACCGTAGAGCGCCGGGGTGCGATAGGTGACGTGTGCCTCGGCGATGACGTAGGTGCGCCGGTCGGCCTCCGGTCCGTGACCGAAGGGGTGGCCCACGACGGCCGTGTAGTACCCGCCGCGGGCCATCTCGAAGTAGGCCAGATAGACCGCGTTGTTGACGTGGCCCAAGGCATCCGTGTCGCCGAAGCGGATCTCGATGGCGTGGCGGTAGCGGAAGTCGCCGTCGACGGGTCGCGATCTTGCTGGCTGGGCCATGTCGCCATGCTACCCATTGGCTGGCTGCACGGTGGCGGCTCGCCGTGCCGCGGGGACCGCTCCGTCCGTCGTCCGGCACGGGGCCTCGCGGGCTTGAAGCGTCGCCCCGGCACGAGGTCGCCGGGTGCCGTACCGTAGCCCGGATGTCCTTGACCCCAGGCACCCAGCCCGAGCAGACCTCGCGCACCTCCATCGAGCGGGGGCGCCCCAGCTTCTCGTGGCGCTACGGCCAGGACCGCCGACTGGAGATGGTGCGGCGCTTCATCGACCTCGAGGATGCTCGCATCCTCGACGTGGGCTGCGGCATCGGCACCTACGTGCGCCGCTTCCGCCAGTACTCGGACGACGTCCACGGCATCGAGGTGGAGCCGGAGCGGGTGGCCGAGGCAGCCGAGAGCGGGCTTCCCAACATCGTGCTGGCCGTGGGCGAGGCGCTGCCCTACCCGGACGACCACTTCGACCTGGTCTTCTCCAACGAGGTCATCGAGCACGTCGATGACGATCGGCGGACGGTGGCAGAGATGGTGCGCGTGACTCGGCCGGGCGGCCTCATCGTGGCCTTCGCGCCGAACCGCCTCTACCCCTTCGAGACGCACGGTGCCTACATCGGCGGACGGTATGTCTTCGGCAACATCCCGCTCGTGAACTGGCTGCCCGATCCGCTACGCGACCGCTTCGCCCCCCACGTGCGGGCGTACACGGGGCGTGGCATCCGACGGCTCTTCGCGGGTCAGCCGGTGCGTCTCGTCCACCACCGTGTCATCTACCCGGGCTTCGACAACATCAGCGCCCGCCACGCCAGGCTGGGGAAGGTGCTACGCCGCGCCCTCTACGTCGCCGAACACACCCCGCTGCACGCCTTCGGCCTGTCGCACTTCATCGTCGTGCGCAAGGTAGGTGATCCGCAGCCGTCCAGCTGAGCGGGCGCCTCAGCCGGCAGGCAGATCCTCTGGCGTCGTGGATGCCACCGGGTCGAGCACATGGACCTCGATGACGATGGGCGCCGACCAGTTGCCGGCCACGTCGCGCCACTGGACGTGGATGGAGCGCGGGCCGGATTCGGGCGAGCCGCCGGTCTCCTCGTCAGCGAGCGGGAACTCGATGCGGTCGGTGGCCGGGTAGCTGCGGCCCGTGACGAGCTGGCCGTCCGTGTCCAGGGCATCGTCGAGGCCGACACGCGCCAGGAACAGGCCGCTGCCGTCTTCGTCATCCGAGGCGAAGAGGCGCAGCGAGGCAGAGCCAGCGACCAGGTCCCTCCCCTCCAGGTCACCGCGGATGGAGTCCGGGTCAAGCGAGGCTGAGCCGTTCGGCGGAGCAGCGTCGGCGCGAGGCTGCACGCGCTCGCGCAACGCCCACCAGAGCTCCTCGCGACCCGCCTCCTGGCCGAGAGCCCAGATGCCGATACCGGCCAGGCCCTGCTCCAACGCAAGGTCCGTCTTGGCGCCGAAGGCATCCGGGTCGTCGTACCAGATCTGCCGCCACGTGGCTGGGCAGCCCTCGCAGCTGCGGGTCGAGAAGGCCGTCCAGGCGGCGGCCTGGTCCGGGTCGTAGTCCCTGCCCGTGAGCATGGCCTGCGCCACGGCTTCGGCATAGGAGGGCGAGCCGGGAGCCTCGATGTCTGGCCCCTCGATCGTCGCGGCAGCCGCCTGGTCCGACTCCGTGGACCAGGCCTTGGCGTACCACGGCAGGGCCAGCACGAGGGACTCTCCTGGCGCCTGCGCCAGGGCGGCCTCCACCGTGGTGGCCAGGTCCCCCGTGGTCTCGTCGTTCAGTGGAGCCGTCGATCCGGCCACGGCGGCAGCATCGGTGCGGTAGTTGTAACCCATGAGGATGGCCAGGTCGGCGGCCCCGTCCGCGGTCAGCCCGGCCAGGTCGTAGCCGGTCAGGCTGGACACCACGTCGACGCTCAGGTGGAGCGCAGGGTCGACCTCGTCCAGGGCCCGGCGGACCTCGCGCACGAAGGTCACGTAGACGTCGGCGAGGTCTTCCGGCACCGGCTCCACGTCCAGGTTGACGCCGTCCAGGCCACGCTCCTTCACGAGCTTGGCGATGCGCGTGGCCAGCTCGCGGCGCGCCGGCTTGTCGGTCAGCAGCGTGCGCGTGCGCGCCACCAGGTCGTCCGACCAGCCGAAGCGCTGGATGACGAGCACGACGCGCACGCCGGCTGCCTGGAGCCGCTCCTTCAGGGACGTGAACTCCTCGCTCCCGAGCGCCGCCCAGCCCTCGGGGACGTCGCCGCCGGCCTTCGAACTGACCAGCCGCCCGTCCGCGGAGGCTTCCACCCCGTGGAGGGCCACCATCGTGAGGAGGTCCGGGTCGAGCGTCTCAGCCGCGTCCTCAAGGAGCCAGTAGGGCAGGAACCCGACCACCTCGCTGGGGGCTGGCAGGGGCGGGCGCGTGGGCTCGGGCTCCGGGCTGGGCGTGACCGGGACCACGGGCGAAGGGCTCGGGCTGTCGCTCGGAGCCACCACGCTGGGCGCCGGCGACGGCGTGATCGGGGCGTTCGGGTCAGGCTCCTGGGTCACCGTGATGCAGGCCGAGACGAGGAGCGGCACCAGGAGGATCGCCAGCGGGCCGGCCATCGAGCGCCGCCGCGCGGGCCAGGGCGAGCGACCCCGGTCGAGGCGGGGGCTCAGCACGGGTGACACCCTTCCACGACCTCGGCGCCCTACCAAGGTTGGCGCCCGTCCGCGGACGTCGAACCGCGCAGGCGCAGCGAGTTGAGGACGACGCTCACGGAGCTGAAGGCCATGGCCGCCGCCGCGAGCATGGGGTCCAGTCGGAGTCCGAAGGCGGGGTAGAGCAGACCCATGGCCACCGGGATGAGCACCACGTTGTAACCGAAGGCCCAGGCGAGGTTCTGGCGAATGACGCGCAGCGTGCGGCGGGAGAGGCCGATGGCCGAGCCGACGAGACGCGGATCCCCGCCGATGAGCGTGATGTCCGACGCTTCGATGGCCACGTCCGTGCCGCTGCCGATGGCGATGCCGACATCCGCCTGCGCCAGGGCCGGCGCGTCGTTGATGCCGTCCCCGACCATGGCCACGATGTGCCCGGCCGCCTGCAGTGCCTTGACGTGGTCGACCTTCTCCGCTGGTCGCACACCGGCCGTGACCGACTCGATGCCGACCGCGGCAGCCACAGCCTGGGCAGCAGCCGGCGTGTCCCCACTCAGCAGGTGAACGGCCAGGCCGGCGTCGCGCAGGGCGCGCACCGCCTCCGCTGCCCCTGGCTTGAGCGGATCGTCGATGTCGATGGCGCCCAGGGCGCTGCCGTCCACCGCCACGAGGACGGTCGTGCGGGCGGCCGCGGTGCCCGGCGCTGCCAAGGGCGGGAGACCCGCACGAGACACCCCCTCCTCGACCAGGTAGTCGCCGCTGCCGACGAGCACGAGCCGCCCTTCGACGCGGGCGCGGACGCCTCGGCCGGTGATGGCCTCGAAGCCCTCGGCCGCGTCCGCCGGGAGACCTCGGCGGACGGCCTCGCCCACCACCGCAGCCGCCAGCGGATGCTCCGAGCCACGCTCCACGGCGGCCGCCAGGCGCAGCACGAGGTCCGCGTCGGCCCCACCGACCGGGCGCACGGCCACGAGGGTCGGCCGGCCCGCGGTGAGGGTGCCGGTCTTGTCGAAGACGACGGTGTCCACGCGCCCGGCCAGCTCCAGGGCCGCGCCGCCGCGGATGAGCACGCCGCCCTGCGCCGCCCGCCCGGTGCCCACCATGACGGCCGTCGGCGTGGCCAGGCCCATGGCGCACGGGCAGGCGATGATGAGCACCGAGATGGCGGAGACGAGCGCCAGGGTCAGCGCAGGCTCCGGCCCCAACAGCAGCCAGGCTACGAACGTGAACGCGGCGAGGGCCAGGACGAGCGGCACGAACCACTCCGTGACGCGGTCCGCGATGCGCTGGATGGGGGCCTTGGAGCCTTGCGCCTCTCGCACCATGCGCACGATCTGGCCCAGGACGCTGTCTCGGCCGACGTGCGTGGCACGCATGAGGAAGGTGCCGCTGCCGTTGATGGTGGCGCCGATGACCACGTCGCCGACCGTCCGGGTCACCGGCAGGGGCTCCCCGGTGAGCATCGCTTCGTCCACGGAGGACGTGCCGCTCGTGATGACCCCATCGACGGGCACCTTCTCGCCGGGCCGCACGCGCAGCAGGTCGCCGGCCACGACCCGTTCGACGGGCACGTCCGCCTCTGCATCACCCCGCACGAGTCGCGCCGTGCGAGCCTGCAAGCCGACGAGGGCCGCCACCGCCCCGCTGGCCTGCGAGCGCGCGCGGGCCTCCAGCCAGCGCCCCGCCAGGATGAGGCCGATGATCATGGCGGACGAGTCGAAGTAGGTGACCGGCTCGATGCCGGCTTCCATGACCAGCCCCGGCGCGACCGTCACGACGACGCTGTAGCCCCAGGCCGCCAGGGTGCCGATGGCCACCAGCGTGTCCATGCTCACGGTGCCGTGGCGCGCCTGCCGCCAGGCGTTGCGCACGAAGACGCCACCGGCCCACACCTGGATGAACGTGGCCGGCACGAGCAGGATCCAGTTCAGCGCGTGCATGTCGATGCCCAGACCGCCTGGCCAGAGCATGAGCGCCATGATGGCCGCGGCCACGGCGATGGAGGTGGCGGCCTTGATGCCGAGGGCGCGCTGCTCGCGTGCCCGGGCGGCAGCATCCGGGTCGGCCGCGTCGAGCGTCAGCGCATCGGGCGCCTCCGCGGGCTCCGCGCGAACGTCGTAGCCGGCCGCCTCGATGGCCGCCTCCACCTCCGCTCGACCCGCCAGCGCGGGGTCCAGCCGCACCGTAGCCCGCTCCGTGGCGAGATTCACGCTGGCCTCCGCCACGCCGTCGGTCTGGCGCAGGAAGCGCTCGATGCGGTTGACGCATGAGGCGCAGGTCATGCCCTCGACCCCCACCGAGAGGATGATGGGTTCAGGAGCGGTCATGGCCGGATCGACCCCGTCAGCGGCCGACCGGTTTCATGGCGTAGACGCCCACGACCATGCCCACGCACGGGTCGTGACAGAGCTCCAGGCCGACCTCTCCGCGGTCCACGAGGTCCGCGAGGAAGCTCGACTCTCGGGCGGGCAGGCCGACCCAGACGCGTCCATCACGCGTATCCACCGGGTAGACGTCGTCCGCTTCACCGTTGATGTCGAAGCGGCGGCGCAACTCGTGCATGGGGACGTACGGGCGCGACTTGATGAAGCGGCGCAACTGCGCCTGTGTGCAGCCCTGGGCCTGCCACCCATCGCGGCTGCCGTTGTCATCGGCCATCTCGTCACCCCGTGGTGTCGGGGATGCTCAGCATCTCATCGGCGCGGCGCGCCGTCCGTCGGTCGTCCTGGAGCGGTCTCCGCACAGGGTGCGGCGACCGGTCGGCGGATGATACACCCGGTCGGCGCGACGACTCCTCGGTCGGCCCGGCGGCCCTTCTGGACGGGCCTGGCGTCCGTGCCGCTCGCTACGTGCCGGCGATGACGCGCAAGCGCCGGTCCGTGGTGTTGAGCGACTGCCCACCGTCCGGCGTGACCACCATGACGTCCTCGATGCGCACCCCGTAGTGGCCTTCCAGGTAGATGCCCGGCTCGATGCTGAAGGTGTCGCCGACGCGCAGCTGGTCCTGGTTGGAGCTCACGACGTACGGCTCCTCGTGCACCTCCAGGCCGATGCCGTGGCCGAGGCGATGGAAGAAGTGAGCCCCGTGGCCCCCGGTGGTGATGCGGTCGCGCGCGACCTCGTCCAGGGCCGCGTAGGACAGGCCCGGGCGCACCGCTGCCCGCGCCGTCGCCTGCGCGTCCTCGGTGAGCTGGTGGATGGCCACGAAGTCGGGGTCCGGGGCCGCGTCCCCGTCGCCCGCCACCCAGAACGTGCGTGTGGTGTCGGAGCAGTAGCCGGCCCGGCGGCCGCCGATGTCGAGCAGCAGGGGCTCGCCACCGCGGATGACCCGGCCACCTGGCTCGTGGTGGGGCGAGGCGCTGTGCGGCCCGGAGGCGACGATGGCGAATTCGGCCGTGTCGTGGCCCTCGTCGACGAGGCGGTCGCGCACCTCCCGGGCCACCTCGGCTTCCGCGCGACCCACGAGCCGGCCGGCGGCGATGGCCTCGATGACGCGGTCGGCTGCCGCGGCCGCCTCGCGCATGAGGGCGAGCTCCTCGGCATCCTTGGAACGACGCAGCGATGCCAGCAGGGAGGACGCCAGACCCCAGCGGACAGCGTCACCGAGGACCGACTGGAGGCCCAGCAGGAATGCCGCCCGCAGCCCGTCGGAGACCAGGACGGGGCCCTCCGTGCCGGCGGCGCGGCCGGGCCCGTCGACCAGGAGCGTCGGCACGAGCACGAACGGATCGTCCGTCTCCTCCCAGGTAACGAGGCGCACGGCGTCCCCCGCCAGCCCGGGCGCCTGCCGGGCCGCCGCCGCCTCCAGCCGCGGGCCGATGAAGGCGAGCGGA
>CAVPPQ010000021.1:0-5786 GCA_963707395.1 uncultured Chloroflexia bacterium | reverse complement strand
TGACAGTCGAGCAGCAACTCCGCGTCGCTCATGGGCCTCTCCGTGCGGTGACGTCGGGCGCAGGATAGTCGATGACACCCGCACGGCGAGAGGCGGACGGCCCGGCTGGCGCGGTCCGGCCAGCAGGTGACGCTACCCCGAGACCTCCAGCCCGGCCAGGCTGGCCATGAGCTTCTTGATGCCCTGGCCCGGAAAGGCGACCGTGACCTCCTCGTCACTGCGGGTGAGCTTGGAGGAGACGACCAGCCCCTCCCCGAAGACGCGATGGCGCACCTTCTGGCCGTCGCGGTACCGGCGCTCACCGGGGACGGCCGAGGGTGGCGGCACGCTCCACTCGTCGGCCGGCGGCGCGACCGGCTCTACCGGCCCCGCGAGCGAAGGCAGGGGTCGACCCGGCGGTACGACCGTAGTAGGCCTCCCGCCGAGCGGCCAGGTCGCGTGAGGGCCGGAAGACCTCGCCGGGCTGCGGAGCCCCGGGCTGCGGAGCCCCGGGCTGCGGCGCGCCCCGTGCCGCGACCGGCCCGTGAGCGCCCGGCGGGGGGTTGTAGCCGCCACCGGGAGGCAGTCGTCGGCCGGCGCCGCTCGGGCCGATGGGCCGACGCCCCACGAGCCGTGCCTCCGAGGCGCGCCGCCCGATGACAGCCGAGAGGTCGTAGCCACCGAGGCGCTCGTCGATGGGACGCTGGTCGTCGTCATCGTCGCGCGAGACGAGTCGCGGACCGTGCATGAGCCCTTCGGGGATCTCCAGCAGGAATCGGCTGGGTACGGAGAAGCTGGAGCGCCCCCACGTGGCGCGTTGGGCAGCGTGGGTCAGGTAGAGCCGCTTGCGGGCGCGTGTCAGGCCGACGTACGCGAGGCGGCGCTCCTCTTCCATCTGCCGTGGGTCGTCGAGCGAGCGGGCGTGCGGGAAGACGCCCTCCTCCAGGCCGCAGATGAAGACGACCTCGAACTCCAGGCCCTTCGCCGCGTGCAGCGTGATGAGCGTGACCTTGTCGGCATCGCCGGCGTAGGCGTCCTGGTCGGCCACGAGGGCCGTCTCCTCGAGGAGCCGGTCGAGGGCGTCCTCCGGCTCGAGGTCACCGTAGCGGTCCAGGACCTCGCGCAGCTCGGCCAGGTTGGCCCAGCGGTCCTCGCCGTCCTGCGAGCCGTCCATGAGCATGGCCCGGTAGCCCGACTCCTCGAGCACGATGTCGAGCAGCTCCGGCAGCGGCACGAGGCCAACGCGGCGCCGCAGGCGCTCGATGAGGGCGCGGAAGCCGCCGAAGGCCTGGCGTGCCCGAGCGGTCAGGTCGCCAGCGCCCTCCGTCGCAGCCGCGAGGGCCGCCCAGACATCCCCACCACGCTGCGCCGCCAGCTCGCGGAGCACCTCCAGCGAGCGCTGCCCGAGCCCGCGGGCCGGCACGTTGATGACGCGCTCGAAGGCCGCCACGTCGTGGTCGTTGCGCAAGAGACGCAGGTAGGCCAGGGCGTCCTTGATCTCGCGGCGCTGGTAGAAGCGCGTGCCGCCAACCAACTGGTAGCGCAGGCCGTAGCGCAGGAAGGCCTCCTCGATGGCGCGGCTCTGGGCGTTGGTGCGATACATGACCGCCACGTCCTGGAGTCGGTAGACATCGTCGTCGCCTTCATCCGCCCGGCGAGCGAGCACGGAGCCGGCGCTCCCCCGGCCGGCCACGAGCGCCTCGACCTGGCGGGCCACCCACTCCGCCTCCTCGTCCTCGCGGTCCGCCTCGAAGCGCTCGATGAGCGCGCCGCGTGGGTTCTGCGTCCAGAGTCTCTTGTCCTTGCGACCCTCGTTGCGCTCGACGACAGCGTGGGCAGCGTCGAGGATCAGCTGCGTGGAGCGGTAGTTCTGCTCGAGCTTGACGACCGTGGCCTCTGGGTAGTCCTGCTCGAAGTCGAGGATGTTGCGCAGGTCCGCGCCACGCCAGCTGTAGATGGACTGATCGTCGTCGCCCACGACGGCCACGTTGCGGTGCTCGGCGGCCAGCAGCTTGACCCACAGGTATTGGGCGCGGTTGGTGTCCTGGTACTCGTCCACGTGGAGGTAGCGCCACCGGCTACGGTAGTGGGCGAGGACCGCGGGGGCCTGCTCGAAGAGGCGCACGGCCTCGATGAGCAGGTCGTCGAAGTCGAGCGCGGAGGCCTCGCGGAGCCGCTTCGCATAGGCGGTGTAGGCGCGGGCCATGTGCGCCTCCAGGTAGCCGCGGGCCTCCTCGTCGGCCTCCAGGGGACTCACGAGCTCGTTCTTCCAGCGGCTGATGGCCGAGAGCACAGCAGCTGGGCGCAGCTCGGTCCCGCCACGCAGCTCCTGGTCGCGGAGGACCTGCTTGACGATGCCGGCCTGGTCGTCGGCGTCGTAGATGGTGAAGCGCGGGTCCAGGCCGATGGCCGCGCCGTCGCGGCGCAGGACGCGCGCACAGAGGCTGTGGAACGTCCCCATGGCCACCTGCCGCCCCTCGTCGCCGACGAGGGCCAGGATCCGCTCGCGCATCTCCGCGGCCGCCTTGTTCGTGAAGGTCACGGCCAGGATCCGCCAGGGCGGCACCCCCTCGACGCCGACCAGGTAGGCGATGCGATGCGCCAGCACCCGGGTCTTGCCGGAGCCCGCACCGGCGAGGATGAGGAGCGGGCCACCGGTCGTGGTGACCGCGCGGGCCTGCTCGGGGTTCAGGCGGCTGGTGATGGCCGCGGCCAGCGCCGCGGCGTCGGCCGAGCGCTGCGCCTTCGCGACGGGGTCCGGTCGCGGGCGGGCGGGCGCCGATTCGCCTGCCGTGGCGGCGACCATGGAGAACCACTCCGCGTCGTCGGGCGGCGGAGTCTCGTGGCTGCTGGATCGGCGGCGGCGCGGGCCAGCCTGGTGCCCGTCGACCGGCGCTGGTGCCAGGTCATCGGGTGCCAGGTCATCGGGTGCCGGCTCGTCCGGCAACGGCGCCGCATCGTCGGGCGGCAACGGCGCCGCATCGTCGAGGGGCGTGGGCAGCGGCTCGTCCGACGCCAGTCGCGCCTCCTCGTCGGGCAGCCAGAAGCCAGCAGGTGGCACGGGGCTCGAGCGGGGCGTCGGGGACGGGACCCCCGGCGCGCCCTTCCTGGCAGGGGGCACGGCCTGATTCTAGGGGCCCGGCGCCATGACCGGCGCGATGGCCGGCGCCATGGCCGGCGCCCGGGTCGGCCTCACTCGTAGACGGTGGGCAGCTGGTTCCAGAGCAGGTCGGAGGTCGCGCCGCGGGCGCTGCCGATGACGTGGTGCGCCCGGCAGCGGGCCTCGTAGCGGTCGTCGTTCATGCCGCCCACGACGATGAGCGGGTCATCCGCGGCGGCCGGTCGGCCGCCCACCAGTCGCTGGGTGCGCGTGGCGTCGGCACCGCAGACCGTGCAGATGGCGGAGAGCTTGGTGACCTGGTCGGCCAGGGCCAGGAGCGTCGGCATGGCGTTGAAGGGACGGCCCAGGAAGTCCTGGTCGAGACCGGAGATGAGGACCGAGCGGCCCTCCGCGGCCAGCAGCTCCGCGATCTCCGGCAGTCCGTCGTCGAAGAACTGGGCCTCGTCGATGGCCACCACCGACGCACGTTGGCCGGTCACGATGGGCGGGATCTCGCTGCTGTCCTGCACGGTCAGGGCCTTGTAGGCCACGCCCGAGCGCGATTCCACCGAGCCGTCCGCGGTGCGGCTGTCCACAGCGGGGCGCACCAACAGCACGCGCCTCCCGGCGATCTCCGCGCGCCGGATGAGGCGCAGCATCTCGTCGGTCTTGCCGCTGAACATGCAGCCCGTGATGAGGTGGATCCAACCGCCGGCCATCGCGACAGTCTAGAAGGATGGTGCGATCCCGGAGACCGCCTCCGGCTCTGGCGAGGCAGCAGCGCCGGGGGAAGCACCCGGTCCCGGCGAGGCGTCTGGCTCCGGCGGCCGCGATGAGGGCCGGCACACACGCGCCGATGCCCTCCCCCACGAGCAGCCCGGCCTGCCGGGCGGAGCGGAAGGGCGGCATGGCCTCGACGAAAGCGTCGCTCGCCCGTGCCAGCCAGGCGTCCACGGCAGCGTCCCCGGTGGCCTCCAGCTCGACGGCGCGCAGCACCTCGTAGCCGCGTCGCGTGATGCCCAGCCGCAGGGCCATCTGGACCCGGTCGCCGTCGAGCGCCAGCTGGACGTCCGGCCGCTGCCCGATGACGACACCGTCCTCGAAGAGGTTCACCTCGGCCGGGAGGACCACCTGCCCATCGCCATCATCATCGGCGACACCGATCCAGGCTCGCAGGGCGTCCAGCGCCGGCGCGTCCGGCAGGAACGTGGCGCCGCCCTGCCAGGAGCCGGGCGCCTCCACGTCGCGCAGGGTCTGACCGTTCTCTACCAGCCGGGAGACGAGGACGGGATCGCCAGAGAGCGAGGCCTCCAGGCAGACCGGCCGCAGCCCGACGCGCCCGTCGATCGGGATGGGCCCGGTCCCCAGCGAGACGCTGTCGTAGCCGCCATCGGTCCCGCTCGTGAACGTCACCGCGGAGACGCCGTCGCCGAGGGCATCCGGTCGCAGGAGGAGATCGAGCACGGTCGGCGTGGCCCAGGCCGCCGCGAACGCATCGTCGTCCTCGTACCAGGCGCTGGCCAGGTCGCTGTCCAGGAGCGTGGTGGTGCCCGTGGTCGTGGCATACGTCACGCTGGCGACGTCCTCGCTGCCGGCGAAGGGCTGCGCGCCCTCCCCCACCCCGGCCGGTGCGTTGTTGCTGCGCGAGCGGTCCCGGTCCGTGGCCACGTGGATGCCGGCGTGACCCTCCGTGATGGCATCGGGCGGGCGATCGAGCACGATGCGCACGACGACGTTCGAGCCGGGCCGGACAGCTTGCTTGGCCTTGCCCAGCTTGAGCAGATCCGGCAGGTCGCGGAGGGCGGCCGCATCGGCCACCTCGACGCGCCCGACACCGATGGCCAGGATGTCCAGCCCACCGGGAGCCACGTCAGCGACGGCATCCTCGAGCCAGACGGTCCCGCTGATGTCCCCGAAGCGGCTTGGGGCATCGCCTTGGGCCTCCTCCGGCCAGGTCGCCAGCTGGCACTCCGAGGCAGGCGCTCCGGGCTCGCAGGGCGGAAGGTCCTGCGCTGCAGCCACCGTGGACGAGGCACCCGCGAGCAAGAGACCGAGCAGGCTGGCGACGAGCGGGGGACGTGTGTGGCGGACCGATCCGCGGGCAGGGCTCATCGCGGCCGAGTCTAGAGGCCGCCGCCCGAACCTGCCATCGGCCGTCGTTGGTCCGTGAACCTGCATCGGCGTTGTCGGTCGGCGGACCCGGATCGCCGTTCAGCCACGGGAACGCAGCCGGCACGCCTGCGACCGCCACCGTCGTGGATCGAGGCACCAGCCGGCAGGGCGGTCTGCAAGGTCCCTGACCGGCCCTGATCGTGCCGGATGCGCGACGGACCTTGAGGACAGATGATCGTGCTGGCGGCCTTGGGCACCCTCCAGGACACCCCACGCGCGTCCGCACGGCCCGGTGCGCGTGACATCGATGGGATGAAGGGGACGTACCACGCGTGGATGGGCGTGACCGGGCGTGGCCGGGCGGGCCGAGGGACGGGGTCAGCGCTGGGCGGTCGCCAGTCCTGTGGGCCACGGCGGCCAAAGAGCACCACCGACTCATCTGTCCTGCGCCGGACCCCTGATCCCCGGATAGCGGGCCCTGGGCCGACATGTGGCCTCAAGCCGGCGGGCGAGTAGGCCCCTCGACGATCCGGAGCGGGTGCCGCAGGTGGACGGGTGCGGCAGGTGGCGCGGGTGCCGCAGGCCTCAAGAGTAC